>NZ_AP024585.1:0-1200000 GCF_018323885.1 Citrobacter amalonaticus
TTTATCGACTTTTGTTCGAGTGGAGTCCGCCGTGTCACTTTCGCTTTGGCAGCAGTGTCTTGCCCGATTGCAGGATGAGTTACCAGCCACAGAATTCAGTATGTGGATACGCCCTTTGCAGGCGGAACTGAGCGATAACACGCTGGCTTTGTATGCGCCAAACCGTTTTGTGCTCGATTGGGTAAGAGACAAGTACCTTAACAATATCAATGGGCTGCTGAATAACTTCTGCGGTGCAGATGCCCCGCAACTGCGTTTTGAGGTCGGGACGAAGCCCGTCAGCCAGACGCTGAAGGCGCCCGTGAACAACAACGTCGCCGCACCGGCTCAGGTGGCGCACCAGGTTCAGCCGCAGCGCGCGTCGCCTGTCGCGGCGCGTCCTGGCTGGGACAATGTGCCTGCGCCGGCAGAACCCACCTATCGCTCTAACGTTAACGTCAAACACACGTTTGATAACTTCGTTGAAGGTAAATCCAACCAGTTGGCTCGCGCGGCGGCGCGTCAGGTGGCGGACAATCCTGGTGGCGCCTATAATCCGCTGTTCCTTTATGGCGGCACCGGTCTGGGTAAAACCCACCTGTTGCACGCGGTGGGAAACGGCATTATGGCGCGCAAACCTAATGCCAAAGTGGTGTATATGCACTCCGAACGCTTTGTCCAGGACATGGTAAAAGCCCTGCAAAACAACGCGATCGAAGAGTTTAAACGCTATTATCGTTCCGTCGACGCCCTCCTCATCGATGACATCCAGTTCTTCGCTAATAAAGAACGATCTCAGGAAGAATTTTTCCACACCTTTAACGCCCTTCTTGAAGGTAATCAGCAGATCATTTTGACTTCGGATCGTTATCCAAAAGAGATCAACGGCGTTGAGGATCGTCTGAAATCCCGCTTCGGCTGGGGGCTGACGGTGGCGATCGAACCGCCAGAACTGGAAACGCGCGTGGCGATCCTGATGAAAAAGGCCGACGAAAATGATATTCGTCTGCCGGGTGAAGTGGCCTTCTTTATTGCCAAGCGTCTACGCTCTAACGTGCGTGAGCTGGAAGGGGCACTGAACCGTGTGATTGCCAACGCCAACTTTACCGGTCGGGCGATTACCATCGACTTCGTTCGCGAAGCGCTGCGCGATCTGCTGGCGTTACAGGAAAAACTGGTCACCATCGACAATATTCAGAAGACGGTGGCGGAGTATTACAAAATTAAAATTGCGGATTTGCTGTCCAAGCGTCGTTCTCGCTCGGTAGCGCGTCCGCGTCAGATGGCCATGGCGTTGGCGAAAGAGCTCACCAACCACAGCTTGCCGGAAATTGGCGATGCGTTTGGTGGCCGCGACCACACTACGGTGCTTCATGCCTGCCGTAAGATTGAGCAGTTGCGTGAAGAAAGCCATGATATTAAAGAAGATTTCTCAAACTTAATCAGAACATTATCTTCGTGACGCTATGAAATTTACCGTTGAACGTGAACATTTATTAAAGCCGCTTCAGCAGGTCAGCGGCCCGCTGGGTGGTCGTCCTACGCTGCCTATTCTTGGCAACCTGTTGCTGCAGGTGGCTGACGGTGCGCTTTCGCTGACGGGTACCGATCTTGAAATGGAAATGGTGGCCCGCGTTGCGTTGATTCAGCCGCATGAGCCCGGCGCCACCACTGTCCCGGCGCGGAAGTTCTTTGATATCTGCCGTGGCCTACCGGAAGGGGCGGAAATCGCCGTCCAGCTGGAAGGCGATCGCATGCTGGTACGTTCGGGCCGCAGTCGTTTTTCGCTGTCCACGCTGCCTGCCGCCGACTTCCCGAATCTGGATGACTGGCAGAGCGAGGTAGAATTCACCCTGCCGCAGGCGACGATGAAGCGTCTGATTGAAGCCACGCAGTTCTCCATGGCTCATCAGGACGTGCGTTACTACTTAAACGGCATGCTGTTTGAGACCGAAGGTGAAGAGTTGCGTACCGTGGCAACTGATGGTCACCGTCTGGCGGTTTGCTCTATGCCTGTTGGTCAGTCGCTGCCCAACCATTCGGTGATCGTGCCGCGTAAAGGTGTGATTGAACTGATGCGTATGCTCGACGGCGGCGATAACCCGCTGCGCGTGCAGATTGGCAGCAACAACATCCGCGCACACGTTGGCGACTTTATCTTTACGTCTAAGCTGGTGGACGGCCGTTTCCCGGATTACCGTCGCGTACTGCCGAAGAATCCGGATAAACATCTGGAAGCCGGCTGCGATATCCTCAAGCAGGCTTTTGCCCGCGCGGCGATCCTGTCGAACGAGAAATTCCGCGGCGTGCGTCTGTATGTGAGTGAAAATCAGCTCAAAATCACGGCGAACAACCCGGAACAGGAAGAAGCCGAAGAGATTCTGGATGTCACCTACCCGGGGACTGAAATGGAGATCGGCTTTAACGTCAGCTACGTATTAGATGTCCTGAATGCGCTGAAGTGTGAAAACGTGCGCATCATGCTGACTGACTCCGTGTCGAGCGTACAAATTGAAGATGCGGCGTCGCAAAGTGCGGCTTACGTTGTTATGCCAATGAGATTGTAGAATCTGAAAGGGGCTGGTTTACTTGCCATTTCGTTTCCCGGCAGTGCTCGAAATGCTCACGTACTTCGTGTACGCTCCGCTTTCTGTGCGCTGGCGGTAAACGAACTGACTGCGACACTCACGCCCCCTGGATGATGCTCTGAAATATGTCGCTATCCCGACTCTTAATCAAAGATTTCCGCAATATTGAAAATGCGGATCTCGCGTTATCCCCCGGCTTTAATTTCCTGGTTGGCGCGAACGGCAGCGGTAAAACCAGCGTTCTGGAAGCCATCTATACGCTCGGCCACGGCCGGGCGTTTCGCAGTTTGCAGATTGGTCGCGTCATTCGTCACGAGCAGGAGTCGTTTGTTCTTCATGGGCGATTGCAGGGAAATGAGCGGGAAACCTCGATTGGGTTAACCAAAGATAAGCTGGGTGACAGTAAAGTGCGTATCGACGGCACTGACGGCCACAAGGTGGCGGAGCTGGCGCTGTTGATGCCGATGCAACTGATCACCCCTGAGGGGTTTACTTTACTCAACGGCGGCCCCAAATACAGAAGAGCGTTCCTCGATTGGGGATGCTTTCACAATGAAGCTGGATTCTTCACCGCCTGGAGCAACCTGAAGCGTCTGCTCAAGCAGCGCAATGCGGCGCTGCGCCAGGTGAGTCGTTACGAGCAACTGCGTCCGTGGGATAAAGAACTGATCCCGCTGGCGGAACAAATCAGCACCTGGCGCGCGGAGTACAGCGCCGGTATCGCACAGGATATGGCGGATACTTGCCAGCAGTTTCTTCCTGAATTTTCTCTCTCCTTCTCTTTTCAGCGCGGCTGGGAGAAAGAGACTGATTATGCCGAGGTGCTGGAACGTGGTTTTGAACGCGACCGCATGTTGACTTACACCGCGCACGGCCCGCATAAAGCGGATTTCCGCATTCGCGCCGACGGTGCGCCGGTAGAAGATACCTTGTCGCGTGGGCAGTTAAAGCTGCTAATGTGCGCCTTACGTCTGGCGCAAGGGGAGTTCCTCACCCGTGAAAGCGGGCGGCGGTGTCTCTACCTGATAGATGATTTTGCCTCAGAGCTTGATGATGCGCGTCGCGGTCTGTTAGCCAGTCGATTAAAAGCGACACAATCACAGGTCTTTGTCAGCGCAATCAGCGCTGAACACGTTCTGGACATGTCGGACAAAAATTCGAAGATGTTCACCGTGGAAAAGGGTAAAATAACGGATTAACCCAAGTTTAAATGAGCGAGAAACGTTGATGTCGAATTCTTATGACTCCTCCAGTATCAAAGTCCTGAAAGGACTGGATGCGGTGCGTAAGCGCCCGGGTATGTATATCGGCGATACGGATGACGGCACCGGTCTGCACCACATGGTATTCGAGGTGGTAGATAACGCTATCGACGAAGCGCTCGCGGGTCACTGTAAAGACATTATTGTCACCATCCATGCCGACAACTCTGTCTCCGTACAGGATGATGGACGCGGCATCCCGACCGGTATTCACCCGGAAGAAGGCGTATCGGCGGCGGAAGTGATCATGACCGTTCTGCACGCAGGCGGTAAATTCGACGATAACTCCTATAAAGTCTCCGGCGGTCTGCACGGTGTGGGTGTCTCCGTGGTGAACGCCCTGTCGCAGAAACTGGAACTGGTTATCCAGCGCGATAACAAAATCCACCGTCAGATCTACGAGCACGGCGTTCCGCAGGCACCGCTGGCAGTCACTGGCGATACCGATAAAACCGGTACGATGGTGCGTTTCTGGCCGAGCCACGAAACCTTCACTAACGTCACGGAGTTCGAATACGAGATTCTGGCGAAGCGTCTGCGCGAACTGTCGTTCCTGAACTCTGGCGTCTCTATTCGCCTGAAAGACAAGCGCGATGGTAAAGAAGACCATTTCCACTATGAAGGTGGCATCAGGGCGTTCGTTGAGTATCTGAACAAGAACAAAACGCCAATCCACCCGAATATCTTCTATTTCTCCACCGAAAAAGACGGTATCGGCGTGGAAGTTGCACTGCAATGGAACGACGGCTTCCAGGAAAACATCTACTGCTTTACTAACAACATTCCGCAGCGTGACGGCGGTACGCACCTGGCAGGTTTCCGTGCGGCGATGACCCGTACCCTGAACGCCTACATGGACAAAGAAGGCTACAGCAAAAAAGCGAAAGTCAGCGCTACCGGTGATGATGCCCGTGAAGGTCTGATTGCCGTGGTGTCCGTGAAGGTGCCGGATCCGAAGTTCTCCTCGCAGACCAAAGATAAACTGGTCTCCTCTGAGGTGAAATCGGCGGTAGAACAGCAGATGAACGAACTGCTGAGCGAATACCTGCTGGAAAACCCGTCTGACGCCAAAATCGTGGTCGGTAAAATTATTGATGCGGCCCGTGCCCGTGAAGCAGCCCGCCGTGCGCGTGAAATGACGCGTCGTAAAGGGGCGCTGGATCTGGCGGGTCTGCCTGGCAAACTGGCGGATTGCCAGGAACGCGACCCGGCGCTGTCCGAACTGTACCTTGTGGAAGGGGACTCCGCGGGCGGCTCTGCAAAACAGGGGCGTAACCGCAAGAACCAGGCGATTCTGCCGCTGAAGGGTAAGATCCTCAACGTAGAGAAAGCGCGCTTCGACAAGATGCTCTCTTCGCAGGAAGTGGCGACGCTGATCACCGCGCTCGGTTGCGGTATCGGTCGTGACGAGTACAACCCGGACAAACTGCGCTATCACAGCATCATTATCATGACCGATGCGGACGTCGATGGCTCGCATATTCGTACGCTGCTGTTGACCTTCTTCTATCGTCAGATGCCAGAAATTGTTGAGCGTGGCCACGTCTACATTGCCCAGCCGCCGCTGTATAAAGTGAAGAAAGGCAAGCAGGAACAGTACATTAAAGACGATGAGGCGATGGACCAGTACCAGATCTCCATCGCGCTGGACGGTGCTACGCTGCACACCAACGCCAGCGCACCGGCGCTGTCTGGTGAAGCGTTAGAAAAACTGGTTTCTGAGTACAACGCCACGCAGAAAATGATTGGTCGTATGGAGCGTCGCTTCCCGAAAGCAATGCTGAAAGAGCTGGTGTATCAGCCGACGCTGACTGAAGACAATCTTTCAGACGAGCAGACCGTGACCCGTTGGGTGAACGCGCTAATTACCGAGCTAAATGAGAAAGAGCAGCACGGTAGCCAGTGGAAGTTCGATATCCAGCATAATACGGAACAGAATCTGTTTGAACCGATCGTGCGTGTGCGTACCCACGGTGTGGACACCGACTACGCGCTGGATCACGAGTTTGTAACGGGGGCGGAATACCGCCGTATCTGCACGCTGGGTGAAAAACTGCGCGGCCTGATGGAAGAAGATGCCTTCATCGAACGTGGTGAACGTCGTCAACCGGTTGCCAGCTTCGAACAGGCGCTGGACTGGCTGGTGAAAGAGTCACGTCGTGGTCTGGCTATTCAGCGTTATAAAGGTCTGGGCGAGATGAACCCGGATCAGCTGTGGGAAACCACCATGGATCCGGAAAGCCGTCGCATGTTACGCGTTACCGTGAAGGATGCGATTGCTGCTGACCAGTTGTTCACCACGCTGATGGGCGACGCCGTAGAACCACGTCGTGCGTTTATCGAAGAGAACGCCCTGAAAGCGGCAAATATCGATATCTAATCCCTGTCTATAGGCCGGATAAGGCGGTTTTACGCCGCCATCCGGCAAGATCCTGCGTGATGCCTGATGGCGCGTTGCTTATCAGGCCTACAATTGATCGTCAAAAGGGGAATCGTGATTCCCCTTCTTATCCCCCTTTTCGCTGCTGTTTTTTGAGCGGAATCGCGTTAGCATGAGTCAGGACTCATTGAATGCGGGGAATTCATGGCTATCAAACTCATTGCTATTGATATGGATGGCACCCTTCTGTTACCCGATCACACCATTTCACCGGCGGTTAAACGTGCGATTGCCGCAGCCCGTGAAAAAGGGGTAAACGTGGTACTGACCACCGGTCGTCCGTATGCGGGTGTACACAACTATCTGAAAGAGCTGCATATGGAACAACCCGGTGACTACTGCATTACCTATAACGGTGCGCTGGTGCAGAAAGCGGGCGATGGTAGCACTGTCGCACAAACCGCGCTGAGCTATGACGATTACCGCTATCTGGAAAAACTCTCCCGCGAGGTCGGCTCGCACTTCCACGCGCTGGACCGTACCACGCTGTATACCGCAAACCGTGATATCAGCTATTACACCGTACATGAATCCTATGTCGCGACCATTCCACTGGTGTTCTGCGAAGCGGAAAAGATGGATCCGCAAACCCAGTTCCTGAAAGTGATGATGATTGATGAGCCCGCGATCCTCGATCAGGCCATCGCCCGTATTCCGGCAGAAGTGAAAGAGAAATATACCGTGCTGAAAAGTGCGCCGTACTTCCTCGAAATCCTCGATAAACGCGTCAATAAAGGCACTGGTGTGAAATCACTGGCTGATGCGCTGGGCATCAAACCGGAAGAAATTATGGCGATTGGCGATCAGGAAAATGACATCGCGATGATCGAGTATGCCGGGCTTGGGGTAGCGATGGATAACGCCATTCCCCTGGTGAAAGAGATTGCCAACTTTGTCACCAAATCAAATCTGGAAGATGGCGTTGCGTATGCCATTGAGCAGCACGTCCTGAAGTAATCCCTCTGGATGGTTTGCCATGACCCGCGTTGATCGCGGGTTTTTTTATCCCCGCCGTTTACTCCTCATAACATTTTCATTACCGATTGTCGTTTTTGTGATCTAAATTGTAGTACAACATATCTATGTTGTACTACATTGAGCGCATCGCAACACTGTATAGCATCACGTTAGTACTACAAAAGTGAGGCGGTTTTCAGCAATAACGATAAAGTAGAGAGGACCTTCCAGAGCAAAAGGACTCTCCATGACTCTCAATAAAACCGATCGCATCGTGATCACGCTGGGTAAACAGATTGTCAGCGGTAAATACGTACCCGGGGCGGCGCTCCCCGCGGAAGCGGAGCTGTGTGAGGAGTTTGAAACCTCACGCAATATCATTCGCGAAGTGTTCCGCTCGCTAATGGCAAAGCGGCTGATTGAAATGAAGCGTTATCGTGGCGCCTTTGTCACATCGCGGAATCAGTGGAATTACCTCGATACCGACGTGTTGCAATGGGTACTGGAAAACGATTACGACCCGCGGCTCATCAGTGCGATGAGCGAGGTCCGAAATCTGGTGGAACCCGCGATTGCCCGCTGGGCAGCGGAACGCGCGACCTCGAGTGATTTGGCTGAAATTGAATCGGCGCTCAATGACATGATCGCCAACAACCAGGATCGGGAGGCCTTTAATGAAGCGGATATCCGCTATCACGAGGCGGTATTGCAGTCAGTGCATAACCCGGTTTTGCAACAGCTGAGCGTGGCAATCACTTCGCTTCAGCGGGCGGTATTTGAACGGACCTGGATGGGCGATGAAGCCAACATGCCAAAAACGCTCCAGGAACATAAGGCGCTATTCGATGCGATACGGCATCAGGATAGCAATGCGGCAGAGCAGGCGGCCCTGACCATGATCGCCAGCTCGACACGAAGGTTGAAGGAAATTACATGACAGCTCGCTACATCGCAATTGACTGGGGATCGACCAATTTGCGCGCCTGGCTTTACCAGGGCGACAAATGCCTGGAAAGCAGGCAATCAGAAGCAGGCGTTACGCGTCTGAACGGTAAATCCCCCGAGGCGGTGTTAGCAGAAGTCACACAAAACTGGCGCGACAGCGTCACACCGGTGGTCATGGCCGGAATGGTCGGTAGCAACGTGGGCTGGAAGATTGCCCCGTATCTGTCGGTTCCTGCCTCTTTCGCTGCCATTGGTGAGCAGTTAACGCCCATTGGCGACAATGTCTGGATAATTCCTGGCTTGTGTGTTTCGCGCGACGATAACCACAATGTGATGCGCGGCGAAGAGACACAACTGCTCGGCGCACGCACGCTTTCTCCTTCTTCTGTCTATGTCATGCCGGGGACGCACTGCAAATGGGTGCAGGCTGACGCAGAGCAAATTCACGATTTTCGTACCGTGATGACCGGTGAACTACACCATTTGCTCCTGCAACACTCGCTGGTGGGCGCTGGTTTGCCGGAACAGCAAACCTCTTCAGACGCCTTTGCCGCCGGGCTTGCGCGCGGGATCGACTCCCCTGCCGTTTTGCCACAACTTTTTGAGGTTCGTGCCTCGCACGTGCTGGGAAATCTCCCGCGCGAGCAGGTCAGTGAGTTTCTCTCTGGCCTGTTGATTGGCGCAGAGGTCGCCAGCATGCGTGATTTCATCGCGCACGAGCAGGCCATCACGATTGTCGCAGGCGCATCGCTGACATCACGCTATCAGCAGGCGTTCCACGCCATGGGGCGTGACGTTTCCGCGGTCCCCGGCGATACGGCATTTCAGGCAGGTATAAGGAGCATCGCCCATGCAGTGGCAAACTAATCTTCCGCTTATTGCGATTTTGCGCGGCATTACCCCCGAGGAGGCGCTTGAGCACGTTGGCGCAGTGATCGACGCCGGATTTGACGCGGTGGAGATCCCGCTTAACTCCCCCGAGTGGGAAAAGAGCATTCCGGCCGTGGTGGATGCGTTTGGCGATAACGCGCTGATCGGTGCCGGAACGGTATTACAACCGGAGCAGGTGGATCGCCTGGCGAAGATGGGCTGTCGGCTCATTGTGACGCCAAATATCAATGCGGAGGTCATTCGCCGTGCGGTGGGTTACGGCATGACGGTCTGTCCGGGATGCGCCACCGCCACAGAAGCCTTTACCGCGTTGGATGCTGGCGCGCAGGCGCTGAAAATTTTCCCGTCATCGGCCTTTGGACCGGATTACATCAAAGCGCTGAAAGCGGTATTACCCGCCAGTGTACCGGTCTTTGCCGTGGGCGGCGTAACGCCAGACAACCTGGCGCAGTGGATGAAAGCCGGGTGTGTGGGTGCGGGACTGGGCAGCGATCTGTATCGCGCCGGGCAGTCCGTAGCGCGCACCGCGCAGCAGGCGGCAGCATTTGTTAAGGCATATCGAGAGGCAGTGAAATGAAAATAACCAAACTCACCACGTACCGTTTACCTCCACGTTGGATGTTCCTGAAAATTGAAACCGACGAAGGTGTTGTTGGTTGGGGCGAGCCGGTGATTGAAGGCCGCGCCCGTACCGTCGAAGCGGCGGTGCATGAACTGGGCGATTACCTGATTGGTCAGGACCCGGCGCGCATTAATGACCTGTGGCAGGTAATGTATCGCGCAGGTTTCTACCGCGGCGGCCCGATACTGATGAGCGCCATCGCTGGCATCGACCAGGCATTGTGGGATATCAAAGGTAAAGTGCTGAACGCGCCGGTCTGGCAACTGATGGGCGGCCTGGTACGCGACAAAATCAAAGCCTACAGCTGGGTTGGCGGCGATCGTCCTGCGGAAGTGATCGACGGCATTAAGCAATTGCGGAATATCGGCTTTGACACCTTCAAGCTCAACGGCTGCGAAGAGATGGGCGTGATTGATAATTCACGGGCGGTCGATCGCGCGGTCAACACCGTGGCGCAAATCCGCGAAGCCTTTGGCAATGAAATTGAGTTTGGTCTGGATTTCCACGGACGCGTCAGCGCGCCGATGGCGAAAGTGCTGATTAAAGAGCTGGAGCCTTATCGCCCGCTGTTTATTGAAGAGCCGGTGCTGGCGGAACAGGCAGAGTACTACCCGAAACTGGCGGAACAGACCCATATTCCGATCGCGGCGGGTGAACGTATGTTCTCGCGCTTCGAGTTTAAACGGGTGCTGGAAACGGGCGGGCTGGCGATTTTGCAGCCGGACCTGTCACATGCGGGCGGTATTACCGAGTGTTACAAAATTGCCGCAATGGCGGAAGCTTATGATGTGGCGCTAGCCCCGCACTGTCCGCTGGGACCGATTGCGCTGGCAGCGTGTCTGCATGTCGACTTTGTTTCACGTAATGCCGTGTTCCAGGAACAGAGCATGGGGATTCACTATAACAAGGGCGCGGAACTGCTCGACTTTGTGAAAAACAAAGACGATTTCAACATGGAAGGCGGGTTCTTTAAACCATTAATGAAGCCGGGCCTTGGCGTGGATATTGATGAAGCCAAAGTCATTGAGCTAAGCAAAAATGCGCCGGACTGGCGTAATCCGCTGTGGCGTCATGAGGATGGTTCGGTCGCCGAGTGGTAAATGCGCGTCATACTTCGCGCTGGTGGTGCGTTGGCTGCGTTTTCTTACCCCGGTCACATACTTTTGTATGCTCCCGGGGATGCGAAAACTAGCCGCCTTCCCCCAGCACGAATTATTTAGCGCATTAGCGTAATTTTTTAATTTTAAAAATAAAACAAACACCCTCTGTAAATTACCGGGCATGGTGAGCGGCTTCGCTATGCCCTAAATCTGGAGACAGATTGCGATGGATATTCCAGTTAGTGCTGCAAAAACCGGGCGTCGCCGTTACCTGACGCTGATTATGATCTTTATTACCGTGGTCATCTGTTATGTCGACCGCGCCAACCTTGCGGTGGCGTCGGCGCATATTCAGGAAGAGTTTGGTATTACGAAAGCGGAAATGGGTTACGTCTTCTCGGCTTTTGCCTGGCTGTATACGCTATGCCAGATTCCGGGGGGCTGGTTCCTTGACCGTGTTGGCTCGCGCCTGACCTACTTCATCGCCATATTTGGCTGGTCGGTGGCAACCCTCTTCCAGGGTTTCGCCACCGGGTTGATGTCGCTGATTGGTCTGCGCGCGATTACCGGGATTTTTGAAGCGCCAGCCTTCCCGACCAACAACAGGATGGTGACGAGCTGGTTCCCTGAACATGAGCGCGCTTCCGCCGTCGGTTTTTATACTTCAGGACAATTTGTCGGTCTGGCATTCCTGACTCCGCTGCTGATCTGGATTCAGGAGATGCTGAGCTGGCACTGGGTGTTCATTGTCACCGGGGGAATCGGCATTGTCTGGTCGCTTGTCTGGTTTAAGGTGTATCAGCCGCCCCGTTTAACCAAAAGTATCACTAAAGCGGAACTGGACTATATTCGTGACGGCGGCGGTCTGGTGGATGGCGATGCGCCTGTTAAGAAAGAGGCGCGTCAGCCTCTGACTAAAGCAGACTGGAAGCTCGTGTTCCACCGGAAGCTGGTGGGCGTTTATCTGGGCCAGTTTGCTGTCACCTCTACGCTGTGGTTCTTCCTGACGTGGTTCCCGAATTACCTGACGCAGGAAAAAGGCATTACCGCGCTGAAGGCGGGCTTTATGACCACCGTTCCGTTTCTGGCCGCATTCTTTGGCGTGCTGCTTTCCGGATGGCTGGCGGATAAGTTGGTGAAAAAAGGCTTCTCGCTTGGCGTGGCGCGTAAAACACCGATTATCTGCGGCCTGTTAATCTCTACCTGCATTATGGGCGCAAACTACACTAACGATCCGGTGTGGATTATGACCCTGATGGCGATAGCGTTCTTCGGCAACGGGTTTGCTTCCATCACCTGGTCTCTGGTCTCTTCGCTGGCACCAATGCGTCTTATCGGCCTGACAGGAGGCGTGTTTAACTTTGTCGGTGGACTGGGTGGGATCACCGTTCCGCTGGTGATTGGCTACCTTGCGCAAGACTATGGATTTGGCCCTGCGCTGGTCTACATCTCCGTGGTTGCCCTGATTGGCGCTCTCTCTTACATCCTGCTGGTGGGCGATGTAAAACGCGTGGGCTAATACTCCTTTACCAGCCCGCCAGACGTTGCGGTGGGCTGGTCATCCTGGCTAAGTGGGATATGCGCGATGCCGCTTCGCATAATCGCGTTTCGCAATACGGGCGCCGTCAAACAGCGACTCTTCAGGATTTTGCCATATAGCTTGCAGCGCAATTTGCGGGTGGCTTTCCGGTAAGCGCGGTTAATATCCGGCGCATCCTTCATCAGTACGGACCTGAGGATCTCCGCACTATCCAGGGCGTAGCTAATTCCTTCCAGTGAACTGGCGCTGATAAATCCGGCTGCCTCGCCAATCAGAAACGCGTTCTCTTCGCCGCAGACGAAATCCGCCCAGCGCGACGGGAAGAGTACGGTACATTTCTCGCTTTTTACCGGCGTGCCGAAGCGGAATTGAAACGCAGTCATTTTCTCTTTCAGCGCCTCGAAGCGCGCCTGGCCATCCTTCATCGGATACGCGCCGCCAAAGATGAAATAGCCGTCTTTGCTGATACTCCAGGAGTAGCAGTCCGTTGCGGCGTTATCGAAAATACAGGCGTAAAACGGGACCGGATGACTTTCCGCGAACC
This sequence comes from Citrobacter amalonaticus, assembly GCF_018323885.1. Taxonomy (NCBI): domain Bacteria; kingdom Pseudomonadati; phylum Pseudomonadota; class Gammaproteobacteria; order Enterobacterales; family Enterobacteriaceae; genus Citrobacter; species Citrobacter amalonaticus. The sequence goes on from NZ_AP024585.1 coordinate 12,869, forward strand.
ACTGCTGGATGGCGACATATTTGCGAATCTGATGGTCCGGATAAAGATAGCGACGCACCAACGAGTTTGCCCCGTCGGCACCCACCAGATAGCGGGCGGTAATCTGCTGTTCCCAACCGTCGGCGCGAAAAATCACGTGCCACTTCCCCTCTTCTCGCCAGATTTTTCGACACAGGCTGTCGTGGTACACCTGTACCTCATCCGGGATCAATGATTTCATCCATAAATCAAAGGCATGACGATTAATATTGATGTAGCTGCGCTGGTAATTGCGCTTCAGCGATGCGTCGGCATCCACCGTTTTGACGCTGAAAATCTGCGGGTTGGCAATGACATCCACCGGTAGCGTGATCCCGTCGCGGATGAACGAACGCTGTGCGTCCGGCGCCAGTAAACCGCCACAGGGTTTTGTAAACCCCTCGTTGCCGCACTGCCGTTTTTTATCCAGCGCAAGCACACGCATCTTGCCGCTTAGTTTACGCGCCAGCGCTGCGCCGGCCGGGCCGAGACCGATAATCGCTACGTCGAAATGTTCCATCTCTTTATCCACAAAAATGAAGTTGGCACTACGCTAAAGCCTGAAAGTGAAGTCCTTGTGAAGTATGATTGATGAAATTGTCCTTGACCCGAGCATCCCATGAAGCAAGTCACCTTTACGCCGCGTAATCATCAGCTTACCAATACCCGGACCTGGACGCCTGACAGCCACTGGCTGGTTTTTGACGTCCGTCCGTCAGGGGCTTCTTTTACCGGCGAGACCATTGAACGGGTGAATGTCCATACCGGTGAGGGGGAGGTGATTTATCGCGCAACGCAGGGAGCGCACGTCGGTGTGGTAACAGTGCATCCGCAGGCGGAGAAATATGTGTTTATTCATGGGCCTGAAAACCCGGACGCGACGTGGCAATACGACTTTCATCATCGTCGTGGCGTGATTGCCGAACAGGGACAGGTGACAAATCTGGACGCGATGGATATCACTTCTCCCTACACGCCGGGTGCACTGCGCGGCGGCAGTCATGTTCATGTTTTCAGCCCTGACGGCGAGTTTGTCAGCTTTACCTATAACGACCATGTGATGCATGAACGTGATTTGGCACTGGATTTACGCAACGTTGGCGTCGCGGTGCCTTATGGACCGGTGGCGGTATCCGCGCAGCACCCGCGTGAATACAGCGGTAGTCACTGGTGCGTACTGGTCAGCCAGACAACGCCTGACCCCACGCCGGGCAGCGATGAAATCACTCGTGCCTATGAAGAGGGCTGGGTGGGAAATCATGCGCTGGCGTTTATCGGTGATACGCTTTCCGTCAATGGTGAGAAAGTGCCTGAGCTGTTTCTGGTAGAACTGCCGCAGGATGAGGAGGGCTGGAAAACGCCAGGAGAGGCCCCTCTGGAAGGCACCGACGCAACCTTGCCCTCACCGCCGCGCGGTGTTGTCCAGCGTCGGCTGACGTTTACCCATGCACGCCGCTTTCCCGGGCTGGCGACGGTTCCGCGCCATTGGGTGCGCAGCAATCCGCAGGCAACAGAGATTGCGTTCCTGATGCGCGATGACGTGGGGATTGTGCAACTTTGGCTGATCCCGGCCCAGGGAGGCGAGCCTCGCCAGTTGACGCATCATGCCACGGGCATTCAATCCGCGTTTAACTGGCACCCGTCGGGGAAATGGCTGGGATTTGTGCTGGATAACCGTATCGCCTGCTGTGATGTCCACAGCGGCGACATTATCTTTTTAACCCAGAATCACGGCAATCCACCCTCTGCGGATGCCGTGGTATTTTCGCCAGACGGTCAGTTCGTGGCGTGGATGGAAGAGGTAGATGGTTTCCGTCAGCTGTGGATGACAGAAACCGGGCGGTAATCAGGGAGCCGGCATTTTCGCAGGAGGGATGACGGAGTTGGTTACCTGTGTTCTCTCCTCGCTTCTTTCGACACGCGATCTGACCGAATTATCTTTGCGGAACAGATCCCACGGCAACAGGAGCGTGTCCATTACCGCAGTAAAGGGCATATCCAGTATGGCCAGCGATTTAGTACCCCAGTTTGTTTCGTCATCTCCTATCATAGCGGCGCTGGCGCGGGTGCCAGGATAAGTTCCCTCTTTACCACCGGTATGTGACATTACGCTGGAGCAACCACTCAGTAAAACCATCCCACTGCACATCATCAGCGTTAACAACACATTTCTTATCATGATTTATTCATCTGTTGATCATCGGTGTTTGCACGATGAGTTATAACGATCCCTTGCCAGAAATAACATCCTCATCACGTCGCATTGTGGCGGCTATCGCACTTTAACGTTTAGTGCGCTTCCACCCAGTCTATGCAATAGACAGCAAACTGTAAAAAAAGTCAGTCAGGGATGCTTGAAAAGTTCGCAATCAGACCCATTTTGATGGTGTAGGCAAATGAAGAACACGCCTGATGGGTGTTCTGACTACCCGGCCTGTCCATGATGGAAGGTCAATGACATTCTCGCTGATTTCAGGAGCTATTGATTATGCGTAACTTTGATTTATCCCCGCTATACCGTTCTGCTATTGGTTTCGACCGTCTGTTTAATCTGCTGGAAAATAACCAGAGCCAGAGTAATGGCGGCTACCCTCCGTACAACGTTGAGCTGGTAGACGAAAATCATTACCGCATTGCTATTGCCGTTGCCGGTTTCGCGGAGAGCGAGCTGGAAATCACCGCGCAGGATAACCTGCTGGTGGTGAAAGGTGCGCATGCGGACGAGCAAAAAGAACGGACTTACCTTTACCAGGGCATCGCGGAACGCAACTTTGAGCGTAAGTTCCAGTTAGCTGAGAACATCCATGTTCGCGGCGCGAATCTGGTCAATGGTCTGCTGTACATCGATCTCGAGCGTGTGATTCCGGAAGCGAACAAACCGCGCCGTATCGAAATCAATTAATTCTGTCGGGCCGCGCTACGCGGCCTGTTATCCCAGGCTTGCCGACAGGGAGCCGATGCGAATCTACGGATTTGCAGATATCACTCGCTTCTTAGAAGGAGATTATGATTATGCGTAACTACGATTTATCCCCACTGCTGCGTCAATGGATCGGTTTTGACAAACTGGCCACCGCGTTACAAAACACCGGCGAAAGCCAGAGCTTCCCACCCTATAACATTGAAAAAAGCGACGATAATCACTATCGCATTACGCTTGCGCTGGCTGGTTTCCGTCAGGAAGATCTGGATATTCAACTGGAAGGCACCCGCCTGACCGTTAAGGGCGCGCCGCAGCAGCCTGAAAAAGAAACCAAGTGGTTGCATCAGGGACTGGTCACCCAGTCGTTCAGCCTGAGCTTTACGCTGGCTGAAAATATGGAGGTTTCCGGAGCGACGTTTACTAACGGGTTGTTGCATATCGATTTAACCCGTAACGTCCCGGAAGCAGTGGCTCCACAACGCATTGCCATTAGCGAACGTCCTGCATTAAATAGCTAATTTAGCTCCTTGCCTTTGCCCCGCCAGAAATGACGGGGCTTTTTTGTGCGCGAAGACAGCCCCGGATGTAGGGAGTGATGCCATTACCTGAAGAAAGCATTCAGCAACTTCAGTTTGCGATGAGGAAAAAGAGGTGGAAACGCCCATCATAAGGGCGCTTTAGCGTCGTTTCAGCATCAGAATGTGCGCCACCCTGCATATATGCCTGAACGGTTCAGTCATAATCCACTTAAATAGAAATGTTATTCACAGGGAACAAAAAAATGAGTGATATAGCATTGACGGTCAGCGTTCTGGCGTTGGTGGCGGTTGTCGGATTATGGATCGGCAATATCAAGGTGCGGGGTGTCGGCTTTGGCATCGGCGGCGTGTTGTTCGGCGGTATCATCGTCGGTCACTTCGTCGATCAGGCTGGAGTGACGCTGAGCGGCGATATGCTGCACTTCATCCAGGAATTTGGCCTGATTCTTTTTGTCTACACCATTGGGATTCAGGTGGGACCGGGGTTCTTCGCCTCGTTGCGGGTTTCTGGCCTGCGTCTCAATCTGTTTGCGATTTTGATCGTCATCATGGGTGGGCTGGTCACCGCAATTCTGCATAAAATTTTTGCCATTCCGCTGCCGGTGGTGCTGGGGATATTCTCCGGTGCGGTCACCAATACCCCAGCGCTGGGTGCCGGACAACAAATCCTGCGCGATCTGGGTACACCAATGGAGCTGGTGGACCAGATGGGGATGAGCTACGCCATGGCGTATCCGTTTGGGATTTGCGGTATTTTGCTGACCATGTGGCTGATGCGCATGATATTCCGCGTCAATGTGGAAGCGGAAGCGCGGCAGCATGAATCGACGCTCACTAACGGGCATTCGTTGATTCAGACCATCAATATCCGCGTTGAGAACCCAAACCTGAATAATATGGCGATTCAGGATGTGCCGATCCTCAACAGCGATAAAATTATCTGCTCACGCCTGAAACGTGAGGAGACGCTGATGGTGCCGTCGCCAGGAACCGTGATTCAACTGGGTGATTTGCTGCACCTGGTTGGGCAGCCTGGCGATCTGCATAACGCACGACTGGTGATTGGTCAGGAGGTAGATACCTCACTGTCGACCCGGGGGACCGATTTGCGCGTTGAACGTGTCGTGGTGACCAACGAAAAAGTGCTCGGCAAACGCATCCGCGATTTGCACTTTAAAGAGCGTTATGACGTGGTGATCTCGCGCCTAAACCGTGCGGGTGTTGAACTGGTAGCCAGCAGTGATGCCAGTCTGCAATTTGGTGACATCCTCAATCTGGTGGGGCGACCGACCTCGATTGATGCCGTTGCCAATGTTGTCGGTAACGCCCAGCAAAAACTGCAACAGGTACAGATGCTGCCGGTGTTCATTGGCATCGGTCTGGGTGTGCTGTTGGGGTCAATTCCGCTCTTTGTTCCCGGCTTCCCGGTAGCATTAAAACTAGGCCTGGCGGGCGGGCCGCTGATTATGGCATTGATTCTGGGGCGTATTGGCAGCATTGGTAAGCTGTACTGGTTTATGCCGCCGAGTGCGAACCTTGCGCTACGTGAACTGGGGATTGTGCTGTTCCTTGCGGTGGTGGGGCTGAAATCGGGCGGTGACTTTATCGATACGCTGACGAAGGGCGACGGTTTGAGCTGGGTGGGCTACGGTATTTTTATTACCGCTATCCCGCTTATCACCGTCGGTTTACTGGCACGTATTTTTGCCAAAATGAACTACCTGACGCTGTGCGGGATGTTGGCTGGTTCGATGACCGATCCGCCGGCGCTGGCGTTCGCCAACAACCTGCATGCCACCAGCGGTGCGGCGGCGCTGTCATATGCGACGGTGTATCCGCTGGTAATGTTCCTGCGCATTATCACCCCGCAATTGCTGGCGGTGATTTTCTGGGGACTCGGCTAACCTCAGACGGAGTCCGGGTGGACGCGCCGTAAATGGTAGTCCACCTGATACTCGCTGGCGTTTCTGAACATGACTGAATAATTCAAAAACTCCCCGCTATCGCTGTAGGACAGTGACGTAATCCGTAGCAACGGTGTCTGCTCCGGAACATTCATTTGGGTTGAAAGCTGTTTATCCGCAAGTACAGGTGACAGACTTTCATAATTACCGCTGATCGTGATCCCGCACTCTTTTTCGATGTAATCGAATTTTGACCCCTCCAGATGGATAAGTGAGAGGTTGCGGAAGAGTTTTACCGGCATATAACTGTCTTCCAGCATTAAGGGCTTACCGTCAACATAACGTACGCGGCGCGAAAAATAGATACGTTCGTTAATCTGAATACGAAGCTGGCTGGCAATCGCCGGGGGCGCAGGCATGAGTTCGAAAATCAGTACCTGACTGGTCACCTCTTTCCCCTGTTGCTTCAGTACTTCTGCCAGTCCGGTCAGGTTGGTGGTTTCATGATGGACATCTTTGCGCGCCACGTAGGTGCCACTCCCGTGACGACGCACGACTAAACCCCAACCCACCAGCACCTCAATCGCTTTACGGATCGTCATTCGCGAGACCGCAAATTCGACGGCGAGCTTTTTTTCACCCGGTAACGGGCTTCCGATGTTGTAATCGGAAGAGTTCAGGCGAATTCGTAGTCGTTCTGCTATTGATTTGTAGATCACTACCAGACCTCTTTTTCCCTTTAAACACCGCTGATAAAACCTTCAGATGCCTAACTTTTATTAAAAAAGTAGACCTCATTGATGAAATTAAAACCATGAAAGCGATCACGAATCGTCGCGACATGTCATGTCCTGAGGATCGCAACTTTCTATTCTCGTGTCAGGCCAGCAATCACTACAAAAAAGGCCTCTCCCTACTGGTTGTTACATGAGGATGTGAAAATGCTCAGTCAAATACAACGTTTTGGTGGCGCGATGTTCACCCCGGTACTGCTCTTTCCCTTTGCCGGTATTGTGGTGGGTATTGCCATCATGCTCCGTAACCCACTTTTTGTGGGTGAAGCGCTCACCGATCCCAACAGTCTTTTTGCACAAATCGTCACCATTATTGAAGAAGGCGGGTGGGCGGTGTTCCGCAATATGCCGTTGATTTTTGCCGTCGGTTTGCCCATTGGTCTGGCAAAGCAGGCTCAGGGACGTGCCTGTCTCGCAGTACTGGTCAGCTTCCTGACATGGAATTACTTTATCAATGCGATGGGGATGACCTGGGGCCATTTTTTTGGCGTCGATTTCAGCGTAGATCCGACAGCGGGTAGCGGTTTGACCATGATGGCCGGGATTAAAACGCTTGATACCAGCATTATTGGCGCTATTGCCATTTCAGGTATTGTCACCGCGCTCCATAACCGTTATTTCGATAAGCCGTTGCCGGTTTTTCTGGGGATTTTCCAGGGATCGTCATTTGTGGTCATCATTGCCTTCCTGGTGATGATTCCCTGCGCCTGGCTCACTTTGCTGGGGTGGCCAAAAGTACAAATGGGTATTGAATCGCTGCAGGCGTTTTTGCGTTCTGCCGGAGCCCTTGGTGTGTGGGTCTATATTTTCCTCGAACGCATCCTTATCCCAACCGGTTTACACCACTTTGTCTATGGGCCGTTCATTTTTGGTCCGGCGGTGGTTGAAAGTGGTATTCAGGTTTACTGGGCACAGCACTTGCAGGAATTTAGCCAGAGTATTGAACCGCTGAAAACCCTGTTCCCGGAAGGTGGCTTTGCGCTACATGGTAATTCTAAAGTCTTTGGCTCAGTCGGCATTGCGCTGGCGCTCTACTTTACCGCCGCCCCGGAAAACCGTGTAAAAGTGGCCGGTTTACTTATCCCAGCGACGCTAACGGCCATGCTGGTGGGGATTACCGAACCACTGGAATTTACTTTCCTCTTTATCTCGCCGTTGCTTTTTGCTGTGCACGCGGTGCTGGCAGCCTCAATGGCGACAGTAATGTACCTGTGCGGTGTGGTGGGCAACTTTGGCGGTGGTCTGTTGGATCAATTCCTGCCACAGAACTGGATACCGATGTTCCATAACCATGCGTCAATGATGTTTATTCAGATTGCCGTTGGCGTCTGTTTTACGGGCCTCTATTTCGCCATCTTTCGCGCACTGATCCTGCGTTTCAACCTGAAAACGCCGGGTCGTGAAGAGAGTGAAATCAAACTCTACAGCAAAGCCGATTACCAGGCCGCGCGCGGAAAAACCAGCGCAGCAGCCGCTTCTGATAACCAATTGGGTCAGGCTGCCGGTTTACTACAGGCGCTCGGTGGCGCTGCCAACATCGAAAGTATTAACAACTGTGCCACCCGGTTACGTATCACCCTGATTGACATGGCAAAAACCCAAAGTGATGACGTCTTCAAAGCGCTCGGTGCGCACGGCGTTGTGCGTCGCGGTAACGGTATTCAGGTGATTGTTGGCCTGCATGTTCCTCAGGTTCGCGACCAGCTCGAAACGCTAATGAAATCTTCTTTATCAAACGAACATATCCCCATGACGGAGGCAGTATCATGAAAAAATTCTCGGTGGTAATCGCGGGCGGCGGGAGTACTTTTACGCCAGGTATCGTACTGATGTTGCTGGCAAATCAGGACCGGTTTCCCCTGCGTTCACTGAAATTCTATGACAATGACGGGGCGCGTCAGGAGGTGATTGCCGAGGCGTGCAAAATCATTCTCAAAGAGCAGGCGCCGGAGATCGCGTTTAGTTACACCACCGATCCCGAAGCAGCCTTTACCGATGTGGATTTCGTGATGGCGCACATTCGCGTAGGGAAATACCCGATGCGCGAAAAAGACGAAAAAATCCCGCTGCGTCACGGTGTATTGGGCCAGGAAACGTGTGGACCCGGAGGGATCGCCTATGGCATGCGTTCAATCGGCGGCGTGCTGGAACTGGTGGACTATATGGAAAAATACTCGCCCAATGCCTGGATGCTGAACTACTCCAACCCGGCGGCGATTGTGGCGGAAGCAACCCGTCGTCTACGGCCGAAAGCTAAAATTCTTAATATCTGCGATATGCCGATCGGGATTGAAGGACGCATGGCGCAGATCGTTGGCCTTAAAGATCGTAAACAGATGCGTGTTCGTTACTATGGCCTGAACCATTTTGGCTGGTGGACGTCGATTGAAGATCTGAACGGAAACGATCTGATGCCAAAATTACGCGAATATGTGGCGAAAAATGGCTATGTGCCGCCTTCTGACAATGTACATACCGAAGCAAGCTGGAATGACACGTTTGCCAAGGCCAAAGACGTGCAGGCGCTCGATCCCCAAACGATGCCCAACACCTACCTGAAATACTATCTCTTCCCGGACTATGTGGTGGCGCATTCCAACCCGGAACGCACCCGCGCCAACGAAGTGATGGATCACCGTGAGAAGCATGTCTTCAGCGCCTGTCGGGCGATTATCAATGCCGGTAACGCTTCTGCGGGTGAGTTGGAGATTGATGAACATGCTTCCTATATTGTCGATCTGGCGGCAGCTATCGCTTTTAATACTCAGGAGCGGATGTTACTGATTGTGCCGAACAATGGGGCAATTCATAACTTTGATGCGACGGCAATGGTAGAAATTCCATGCCTGGTGGGACATAACGGCCCGGAACCGTTAACCGTAGGCGATATTCCGCACTTCCAGAAAGGGCTTATGAGTCAGCAGGTGGCGGTTGAAAAACTGGTGGTGGATGCCTGGGAACAACGTTCTTACCAGAAGCTCTGGCAGGCGATCACCTTATCCAAAACGGTACCCAGCGCGTCTGTGGCAAAAGTCATTCTCGATGATTTAATTGAGGCGAATAAAGGCTACTGGCCGGAATTACACTAAACCTCCTGACCGGCATCGGACGATGCCGGTCTCCTCGTTCCTGTCGATTTAGGCTATTCTGGAACCTGCTTGCAGCCCGACAAGGAATATTCATGAAACTTTCTCGCCTCGGAGAATCACCGGATTACCGCTTCTCGCTGGCAAACGAGCGTACTTATCTGGCGTGGATCCGCACTGCGCTGGGTTTTCTCGCCGCAGGCGTCGGACTTGACCAACTGGCGCCAGACTTCGCCACGCCGGTGATCCGCGAGCTGTTAGCATTGCTGCTCTGTTTGTTTGCTGGCGGCCTGGCGATTTACGGTTATCTGCGTTGGTTACGCAATGAAAAGGCGATGCGGCTGAAGGAAGATTTACCTTATACCCGCGCTCTGCTGGTTATCAGTATGATTTTGACGATTGTGGCGATCGTCGTTATGGCGCTAGTGCTGTATGCCGGATAGCCGTAAGGCCCGTCGCATAACCGATCCGGGACTGCAGCCGGAGCGTACCTCGCTGGCATGGTTTCGTACTCTGCTGGGCTATGGCGCGCTGATGGCGCTGGCAGTGAAACATCACTGGCATCAGGCGGGGCTTTTGTTCTGGGTCTCAATTGTGGTGCTGGCAATCGTGGCCATCATTCTCTGGGGCTATACCCGCAAGCGTAATCTGATGGATGTTTCGCTCCTCGATTTTTCCCAATCTCGCGCGGTTCGTGACAAATTTATGATCTCCCTCGCGGTGTTATCTCTCGCAATATTGTTTGCTGTAACGCACGTTCGCCAACTTATCCTCTTGATCGGAAATTTAGCATGACAGGATGTCAGGTCATGGCCAAACCGGCCAGCTCTTGTTGTAACCTGGATTGTCGTCACTGCTTCTACAATGATACTGCTTACCTGTCTGTGGTGGTAAATCGCCAGAACAGTCAATGGCCTGAACCGTTGTATCAGCAACTTCGCCAGAGCGGCGCTTCTCTGCTGCAGTTTATTCCACTCGTGGAGCGAGATGAACGCGGCATGCTGACGGCAGAATCGGTGGAGCCGCAGGTGTGGGGAACATTTCTCACTGCGGTATTTGATATCTGGGTGCGTGAAGATATTGGACGTATACATATCCGGCTTTTTGATATCGTGCTGAATGTGTGGTGTGGGTATTCACGGTATGAGGAAAAAACGGCGGTCAGCCCTGACTGTCAGCGCTGCACAGTATTTCGTTTTTGTCATGGAGATTGTCCAAAACATCACGATGAGAGGGGGAAAAGTGTGCTGTGCGCTGGATACAGTGAGTTTATCCATTATACCGCGCCGCACATGCGCGTGATGCGCGATCTGATCAGGCAGCATCGCTCACCGACAGAGCTGATGGCGATGCTGCGCGCAGAATGTTAGCGTCCTTTCGCTAGGTATTGCGCCATTTCTGCTTCTGGCACCATGCCGCCACCCGTCGCCCAGACCAGGTGCGTGGCATTATTAAGTTGCTCAGCGCTAATGCCCTGCATCTGCTGATAGTCAGTGGATGCGCAGACGCGCTGAGGCCCGGCCATTCCCGCCAGTGCTGACGGTTCCAGACGAATGTCCTCCTCCTGTGCCAGCCAGCCCAGCATGTCGTACATAGACCGATCGCTGAGGGTATACAACCCGTCCAGCAGACGTTCCATCGCTCTGCCGACAAAGCCGGATGCACGTCCTACTGCCAGACCATCTGCCGCTGTCTGGTTATCGATACCGATTTCCTGCACGGCGATCTTGTCGTGCAGCCCGGTATACACGCCCAGCAGCATGCATGGGGAATGGGTGGGTTCAGCGAAAAAGCAGTGCACGTTATCGCCAAATGCCAGTTTCAGACCAAACGCCACCCCGCCAGGGCCACCCCCCACGCCACACGGCAGATAAACAAACAGCGGGTGATCGGCATCCACCACGCGGCCTTGCTGTTCGAATTGCGCTTTCAGACGCTGCCCGGCAACCGCATAACCTAAAAACAGCGTGCGGGAGTTTTCATCGTCAATAAAGAAGCAGTTTGGATCGGACTCCGCTGCTTTGCGACCCTGCTCAACCGCCACGCCGTAATCTTCTTCGTATTCGACAACGGTGACGCCGTGGCTACGCAGTTTGGCTTTCTTCCATGCACGGGCATCCGCAGACATATGCACCGTAACGTTAAAGCCAATGCGGGCGCTCATAATGCCGATAGACAGCCCCAGGTTGCCGGTTGAACCCACGGCGATGCTGTACTGGCTAAAGAAGGCTGTGAACTTTGGCGAAAGCAGAACGCTGTAGTCCTCTTCGGGGGTCAGCATACCGGCTTCCCGCGCCAGTTTTTCGGCGTGCGTCAGGACTTCATAAATGCCGCCGCGCGCTTTAATTGAGCCAGATATTGGCAGATGACTGTCTTTTTTCAGCAGGATTTCCCCGCTGATTTTCTGTCCGTACTGCTTTTCCAGACGTTGTTGCATAGCCGGAATGGCGACGACCTCAGATTCAATGATCCCTCCGGTCGCAGCGGTTTCCGGGAAGGCTTTTGCCAGATACGGGGCGAAGCGCGCCAGACGGGCGTGGGCACCTTTAACGTCTTCTTCCGTCAGCCCCACATAAGGTAAACCTTCCGCCAGAGAGGTGGTTCCCGGGTTGAACCAGGTCGTTTCTCGTAGAGCCACCAGCTCCTCCACCAAAGGATACTGGGCGATGAGTTTTTGTATGTTTTCCATAGGACGTCTCTTTGCGCTTAGATGATAAAGGAAAGCAGGAATGTGCAAGCCAGTGCAATGACCGAGGCGATAAATGTCGCGGTCGTATAGTATTTGAACGTCTCATTCAGGGTGGCGCCGCAGTATTGCTTAACCAGCCAGAAGAGGGAGTCGGTGACGATCGTGCAGCCAATGGCGCCGGAACCAATGGCAATGGCGATGATCTCCGGACTGACGTTGGGATACATCGGCAGCATCGGCGCGACAATCGCCGTGGCGCCCATCATCGCCACTGTGGCAGAACCGACCGCCGCATGCAGAATCAATGCGACCAGCCAGGCCAGCAGAATCGGGTGCATATCCATGTTGGAGAGGATCACCGCTAACGTATCTGCCAGACCGCTGCTCTTGAGGATGGCGTTGAACGCGCCGCCCGCCCCGATGATCAGCAGGATATTGGCGATAGAACCAAAACCGTTTTCGGTATGGGTGAGCAGTGTGCTCATGCCGATATGCTGGCGCAGGCCGAGAATGTAATACGCCACAAAGACGGCAATAAACATGGCAGTAATCGGGTTGCCGATAAATTCCAGCAGGGTGTACAGCGTGCTGCCTTTGGTCATGTTCAGCTCAGCCACGGTTTTCACCAGCATCAAACCAATCGGCAGGAGGACGGTAAACAGTGTTGCACTTAACGACGGCAGCGTGTTTTCCTCGCGGACTTTGAGGTCTGCAAACTCAGCGGGAACCGGTTTGAACGGTAGGCGATTGCCAAGAAACTTCAGGAACAGCGGGCCACCGATCAACGACGCCATCAGGCCAACCAGCAGGCCGTAGACGATCACCGAACCAATATCCGCCCCCAGTTTATTGGCAACAAACAGCGCTGCCGGATGCGGCGGCACGACGCAGTGAACGGCCATCAGTGCGGTACACAGTGGGATAGCCAGTTTCAGCAGAGAAGTGTTGGTTTTTTTCGCGATGGAGAATGCGAGAGGAATTAACAATACCACGCCCACTTCAACGAACAGCGTGATCCCGCAAATCAACCCCACCAGCACCATAATGACGTCAGCGGAGAGCCAGCGGCAGCGCTGTAGCGTTAAGCCGATGCGTTCCGCCGCGCCGGAAACCTCCATCATTTTACCGAGAATGGTACCAAGACCGATGACGGCGGCGAGGAAGCCGAGCGTACCGCCGATCCCGTTTTCGATAGCATTGACCATGTCCAGCGGTCCCATGCCCATCATGGCCCCCACAAAGAAACTGGCGAGCAGCAGTGCCAGGAATGGGTGGAATTTGAATTTCACGATGGTCAGTACAATTAACACAATGCTAATTAGCAGCGTGCTCACAACCCAGATTTGAGAGTGCATATCTCACCTTGCCCTGTGATTTACCTGCCCCTATTGGACAAAAATTCGGCGTGCGGTGACAAACGATATAAATCCTCTTACACATGAATCAGATTGAATCAAAGAGGTGATTTGTATCGAATATTCGCTCAATTTTGCGATATGGTTCACTCTCATTCATCTTTAAGCTGATTTTTTCTGCGATCTTTTTTACACTTCGCCGGACTGAAGCTGAAGTCACCGAGGTACTCATGGAACCCCTTCGCGAAGTCAGAAACCATCTTCTGAACGGTTGGCAATTATCCAAACTGTACACATTTGAAGTGGCGGCGCGGCATCAGTCTTTTGCGATGGCCGCAGACGAGTTATCGCTGAGTCCCAGCGCCATCAGCCACCGCATTAACCAACTGGAAGAGGAGTTGGGGATCCAGCTTTTCGTGCGATCGCACCGCAAAGTGGAACTCACCCATGAAGGTAAGCGGGTATTCTGGGCGCTGAAATCGTCGCTGGATACGCTGAACCAGGAGATCCTCGATATCAAAAACCAGGAACTCTCCGGGACGTTGACCGTCTATTCTCGTCCGTCTATTGCGCAATGCTGGCTGGTGCCAGCGCTCGGTGATTTCACCCGCCGCTATCCGTCGATTTCGCTCACCATATTAACGGGCAACGACAACGTGAACCTGCAGCGCGCTGGTGTCGATCTGGCGCTCTACTTTGACGATGCGCCTTCGGCCCAACTGGAGCATCACTTCCTAATGGACGAAGCGATTCTCCCCGTCTGTAGCCCGGATTATGCCCAACGCTTTGATTTAATGGGATCTCTGGTGAATCTTTCGCATTGTACGCTGCTGCACGATCGCCAGGCCTGGAGCAATGATTCAGGGACCGACGAGTGGCATAGCTGGGCGCAACATTTTGCCGTGAATTTGCCGACATCGTCGGGAATTGGCTTTGATCGGTCGGATTTAGCGGTGATTGCTGCCATGAACCATATCGGCGTGGCGATGGGACGCAGACGTCTGGTACAAAAGCGACTGGAGAGCGGTGAGCTGGTCGCTCCTTTCGGTGAGATGGCGTTGACCTGTCACCAGCATTACTACATGACGACGCTACCCGGCAGGCAATGGCCGAAAATTGAGGCCTTTATCAACTGGCTGCATGAGCAGGCGAAGTCGTTTTCCGCAAGCGAAACTGCTACACGGTAAATAAAAAAGCGTGCTAAATACGTGATATCGCGCCTGCAACATTGCTGAGGATCATCGTGATTAAACCTCTTGTCTCGCTGTTTGTGTTTGCCAGTTTTGCCGTGGGGGCAGCGCAACCGCCGCTGACGGCGGCGCATTATGCGCAGCAACTCGGTGTGGGAATGGACGTCGACTGGGCGCGTACCGAGCAAGGTATTCGGGAGTTCGACCCGCTGGTGGTGCGGGACTTCAAGGCAAAAGGGATTGCTCATGTGCGTATTCGGGTCATCGGAGAACCCACAGAGGCGCGACTTATTCATCTGCGTAAACTGGTGGAGGCCTGCGAGCAGTTCGGCGTGATCCCAATTATCGCTTTTCAGGCGGACGAGTATAAAAATGACCCCAGTGCGAGCAACGAAAAAGAGGTGATCAACTGGTGGGTCGCGGTGGCGCACTATTTTGCCCACAGTGCACCGCTGCTGGGGTTTGATCTGATTTACGAACCGGCCGGTAAGCTGAATCATAATCTGACGTCCCTGAACCGGGTGTATGACAAAACTATTCGTACTATCCACGCCATCGATCCGCAACGGATGATTTTTGTCGCACCGCGTCTGCGTGCTGCACCGGAAGATTTGCTCAATCTCAGGCTACCGTCGCAGAGTCAGAACTATGTCCTGGCTGAATGGCATATCTTCCCGTGGGGGCCGGTGAAAAATAACGGTAAATACCCCTGGACGTCCGGGACGGCAGCAGAGAAAGCGGCGATTCGCGCGCGCATCAATACCGCTGTGCACTGGCAGCAAAAAAGTGGGCATGTCAGTTGGGTTGGTGGTTGGGCCCCGGGAGAAACCAGCAAGAATCCACCGTCCTCTTCTCAACTTTCCTTTGCCACGTTCATGGCATGTGAGCTGAAGAAGGCGAAAATTCCCTACGCGATCAACGCCGATACGCAGTTTTACGATGGGGAAGAAGGGGCCTGGCGGCCCGCGCACGAGCCGCTGTTAAGGGCGATGATAGCGCCGGACTGCGAAACGCCCGGCCAGACGGTTGTTAAATCGCTTGCCCCTGGTGTGAAAAACGCGCCGCCAACGGTAGCCAGCAAAGCAAAATCAACAGCCCCATAAGCGTCATCAGCAGCCCGAGGCTACCCTGCCCGGTTTGCGGCAGCATGGCGGAAAGCCATGCCAGTACGCCGGAGCCGATGTTTTGCAGACCGCCCACCAGCGCGCCCGCAGTACCAGCGAGGAACGGGAATGGCTCCATCGCGCCGCTGGTCGCCAGCGGGAATAGCATCCCGGCACCGAAGAAGAACAGTGCGGCGGGGATCAACAGTGTCCAGACGTTCATCACGCCAAACCAGCCGGGGATCCACATCATCAGCCCGGCCAACAGACAACTCACCACCGATTGCCACATTAGCGTTGAGAAGCGCTTATTCGGGCGACCGGCAAACCATGCGCCGAAAAACGCCGCCGGGATCGGCAGGATAAACAGGATACTCACCACCATACTGCTCAGCCCGAGCACCGCGCCCATCAGCACGCCTGAACAGGCTTCGAATACCGCGATACCGGCCAGTCCACCAATCAGCATTAGCAGATAGCAGTTAAACGCGCTGTGACCAAACAAGGTTTTATAGCTGGTCATCAGCCGCGTGCGCGGCGCGCCAGTGGGACGTGTTTCCGGCATCCAGCGCGCCATGCTGAAGGTGACGCCCGCACAGAGTACAAGCAAGAAAACGTAACAGGCGCGCCAGTTCCACATCGTATCCAGTAGTCCGCCAATGAGCGGCGCCAGCAGCGGACTGACCAGAATACCCATATTCAGCATGCTGTTGGCGTGGCGCAGCTGCGTGCCTTCATACAGATCGCGCGGCAAGGTCCGTGCCATCACCCCGCCGACGCCGGTTCCCATTCCCTGCAACGCGCTGGCGGCGATCAGCACCGTCAGACTGTGAGTCGTAATGGCGACCAGCGTGGCGAGCATAAAAATCGACATTCCGACGAGGATCACCGGGCGGCGTCCTACGCGGTCAGAAAGCGGGCCATAAAACAGTTGCGATACGCCATAGGTCAGCAGATAGGCTGCCATAACGCTTTGTACGGCCCCTTCGCGAACGTTTAGCTCGCGAGCCATGTCGGCAATGGCAGGAATATAAATGGTTTGCGCCATCTGACCCACCGCCACAAGTAATACCAACATCAACAACAAATTGACGTTTCTCTGCCTTTTCATTTCGCTGAATACTTTTCAAAAAGAGAAAAAATAAGAATAAGGTGCTGCGCATTCCCATAAATGCGAGTGAAATCTACCACACTAAAAAAAGAAGGCCAGATGGCAGGCGGGAATGAAAAGAGGCTGAACGGCAGGATATGTAAACAAAAAACGGCAACAAATGTTGCCGAGTGTGTGTTCTAGGACAGGCGTAACAGAATGGCTCCGGCGGCAATCCCACCGGCAGCCACGAGGCGTAATCCCGCGACCCGCTCTTTCAGCAGTAGCCAGGCGATAAGCGCGCCGAACAGGATTGAGGTTTCACGCAGTGCAGCGACCACTGCCAGCGGCGCGAGGGTCATCGCCCAGAGCGCCAGTCCGTAAGAACCCATGGTGGCAATGCCGCCAAAAATCCCTTTCTTCCAGTGCTGCGTCAGATAGCGCAATGCCTCACGACGACGGGCCATCATCGCCCATCCCAGCAGGCAGGAGCCGTTCAAAAAGAAGGTCCAGAGCGTATATCCCAGCGCCGTTTCCGAGAGCCTGACACCGGTGCCGTCGACCAGCGTATATCCGGCGATGAAACAGGCGTTAATCAGCGCCAGCACAATGCCCTGCTGCGAACGAGCGCGACCATTAAATGCCATGCCGAGGATGGCGGCGCAGATCACCGCAATACCCGTCCAGGCCAGCGCGGACAGGCTGTCACCAAGAAACAGTACGCTGATGATAGCCACCAGCAGCGGTGCCGTCCCGCGCATTAGCGGATAAGTCTGGCTCATATCGGAGACAGTATAGGTTCTGGCGACCAGCACGGTGTAGACCACCTGTAATACGGTTGAGGCGGCTAAAAACGGGATACTGGCGGTTGAAGGCTGTGGCGCAAAGGGCAGACACACAAGCGCCATGATGGCGGCGGAACCACTGACGCTGATGGCAGCGTAGAGCTTGTCGTTTCCGGCTTTCACAATGGCGTTCCAGCTGGCGTGCAGCAGCGCGGCGAACAACAAAATGCAGAAAACAGAAAGGGTCATAGCACAGGCGTCATCAGGGAGTGTCATAAAAACGTAACATATCATCGCTACACAAGCATCTGCGATGTAAAAGGGGAGCGGTTGCCCGCTCCCCTTTGGTGCGACTTGAATCTGAATTACTTCAGGTATTTCAGAACAGCATCAAGCAGTTGCATGGCTGCAACGATGAGTTTCAGGATAAGAATAGCGATATCCACGAGGCTCATACGCGTCTCCTTTTGGCAAAGGAGCACGGTGCTGACGTACCTTTCCGCCGCCTGTTACCAGCACCTTTGTTGACATAACACAGTGTGCTCACCGGGGGGTTAAGGCGCTGACGGCACCACCCGTTTCAGCCAGGACTTTGTTGCGCCGGTTTACGATGCGGCCCCACCTAACACATTGCGTACTGAGATATTATAGATAAACACTGTATAAATGAACAGTTATTTATGGACAGTACCGAGCTTCTGATCCATACTCAAAAGCGTCAAAATTCGTGTCGAAATTGCGTGTTCTTCGCAGAACGCGTATACTTTTGCTGTTGACATAACACAGTGTGCTTTGCGGCAACCAACCGCATAACGCTGAAAAAACCTCGCTCCGGCGGGGTTTTTTGTTTTGGCCGCTTTTTCCTGGCGAAACGTGATCGTCGACGCATTTTTACGCAGATGATAATTTTTCCGTTGTCAGCTTATGAAAGCTGTGCTTGTATAAATCCTGTTAATCATTAAACAGACAAGGTCCCTAATGAACTCTTCCATGCTGACGTCGACCCTACTAAAAACTGCGCCATCTAGCGCAGCGGTCGTCGTGCGTGTGGTGGTGGTCGTCGGCAATGCGCCGTAGGGTCCGGAACAACACACGATTCCAAAACCCCGCCGGCGCAAACCGGGCGGGGTTTTTCGTTTAAGAGACCTGCCCGGAGCGTCGGCCCAGAACAAAAGGACTGGAGTATGGCAAGTTCGGGCACAACATCAACATCCCAGCGTACGCGTTTTACGGGCGCTGAATTTATCGTTCATTTTCTGGAACGTCAGGGCATCAAGATTGTCACTGGCATTCCGGGCGGATCGATTCTTCCCGTCTATGATGCCTTAAGTCAGAGCACGCAAATCCGCCATATTCTGGCACGCCACGAACAAGGGGCGGGGTTCATTGCGCAGGGTATGGCGCGAACCGACGGTAAACCGGCGGTGTGTATGGCCTGTAGCGGACCAGGTGCTACCAATCTGGTGACCGCTATCGCCGATGCGCGTCTGGATTCTATCCCCATGGTGTGTATCACCGGACAGGTCCCTGCCTCAATGATTGGCACCGACGCCTTCCAGGAAGTGGACACCTACGGCATCTCTATCCCCATCACAAAACATAACTATCTGGTCAGACATATCGATGAACTCCCGCAGGTGATGAGCGACGCATTTCGTCTCGCTCAGTCCGGACGTCCTGGCCCAGTGTGGATAGACATACCTAAGGATATCCAGATGGCGATTCTCGAGATTGACGAGATGCCAGAACCGGCAGAGAAAATGGCGCCGCCGGAATTCAGTGCAGACAGCATTCGTGACGCTGCCGCGATGATTAACGCCGCACAGCGCCCGGTGCTGTACCTCGGCGGCGGGGTGATTAATGCGCCGCAGCGGGTGCGTGAGCTGGCAGAAAAGGCGCAACTGCCAACCACCATGACGTTGATGGCGCTGGGGATGTTACCGAAGGCGCACCCGCTGTCGTTAGGCATGCTGGGAATGCACGGTGCGCGCAGCACCAACTACATCCTGCAGGAGGCGGATCTGCTGGTAGTGCTGGGCGCGCGTTTTGATGACCGGGCGATTGGCAAAACCGAGCAGTTCTGCCCAAATGCCAAAATTATCCACGTCGATATTGACCGCGCGGAACTGGGAAAAATTAAGCAGCCACACATCGCTATTCAGGCTGATGTGGATGAGGTTCTGGCCCAGTTGATTCCGCATATTGACGCGAACCCGCGCGCGGAGTGGCTGCAGTTGGTCAGCGATCTGCAACGCGAATTCCCGTGCTCTATCCCACAGGAGAGCGATCCGCTGTGCCACTACGGCCTGATCAATGCGGTAGCGGCCTGCGTGGATGATAACGCGATTATCACTACCGATGTGGGCCAGCATCAGATGTGGGCCGCGCAGGCCTATCCGCTGAACCGTCCTCGCCAGTGGCTGACTTCTGGCGGCCTGGGCACCATGGGATTTGGTCTGCCAGCCGCGATTGGCGCGGCACTGGCGAACCCGGATAAGAAAGTGCTGTGCTTCTCTGGAGACGGCAGTCTGATGATGAACATTCAGGAGATGGCGACCGCCAGCGAAAACCAGTTGGATGTGAAAATCATCCTGATGAACAACGAAGCGCTGGGGCTGGTGCATCAGCAGCAGAGCCTGTTCTACAAGCAGGGTGTTTTTGCTGCGACGTATCCGGGGACAATCAACTTTATGCAGATTGCCGCCGGGTTTGGTTTACAGACCTGCGATCTGAATAACGAAGCTGACCCGCAGGCCGCATTGCAGGAGATTATCAGCCAACCGGGGCCGGCGCTGATCCATGTCCGCATTGATGCGGAAGAAAAAGTGTATCCAATGGTACCGCCAGGCGCGGCAAATACTGAGATGGTGGGGGAATAAGCCATGCAGAAACAATCACATGAGAACGTCATTCTGGAACTCACCGTCCGCAACCACCCAGGCGTGATGACCCACGTCTGTGGGCTGTTCGCCCGCCGTGCATTTAACGTTGAGGGGATCCTCTGTCTACCGATTCAGAGCAGCGACAAGAGCCGTATCTGGTTGCTGGTCAACGACGATCAGCGTCTGGAGCAGATGATCAGCCAAATCGATAAGCTGGAAGATGTGGTGAAAGTGGTGCGTAATCAGTCAGACCCCACAATGTTCAACAAAATTGCTGTGTTCTTTGAGTAACTTAATCGCCGTCTGAATCAGGGGTAATCACCTTGACGGAACCGTTCCGGCAGTGGGCGACATAATCTGCCGGTAGCGGACGATCGCATATCAGGACATCAAAGGTGGAAAGCGGACCAATGCTGGCGGGGGCGACCTCATCGAACAGGGCGTAACGCGTCAGTAAAATTTTACGCAGTCCGCGATCCATTGCTTTGCGCTTGGTGGCGAGGTCGTCCGGGTTAAACCAACTGACGCCGAAGTGCTCGTGTACGCCGCTGGCGGAGATAAAGACTTTTCGCGGATTCAGGGAATCCAGCGCCGACGGGTTATTCGCATCGTAAAAGGCGTCGCTCTTCGCCCGATACGTTCCACCACAGAGGATCGCCGTGGCGTTGGGTTTTTCATTGAGCGCGATAAAGACCTGGTGCGAGTAGCAGATCCCGGTAAAGGCGATCTCATCCGGGATCATACTGATCACCAACGGCATCTCCGGGCCATTATCAAAAAAGATCAGATCGTTTTCGCTCACCAGACCGGCGGCCAGGATAGCGATGGGCAGATCGTCGCGATGATGGGGTTTTTTGGCCAGCAAGGGAGCACCCGCTGGCGCGGCGGGTTTACTGACCATCACTATATAGCCGCCGAGCAGCGTCAGGGGCAGCGGCTCGTCATCCTGGCTGAGATCCCGGCGAATGGTCATCACGGAGACTTCCAGCATCCGCGCGGCGTCTTTCAGATGGATGCGATCGGTCTTCTTCAACAGTTCCATCAGACGTCGAATACGTTCTTTTTGCTTGGTTTCCATTCACCTTCTCCGCGATTCATGTTGCGTATGTTCCATGAGTAACATTTTTGTGTCTCTCAGAACATCATCTTGCTGCATTACTATACGTCTGGCTGGCGGGAATTAAAAGCGCGTTTGTTCGCGTTTTTTTGATTGTAACTGGTTTAATTTCAGTTAATTGTAACAGTTTAGATGCTGTTTTTAGGTAACAGTGAGTCCTGGGGTGTGCAATAAATAAACAGAGAAATGATCTTCCAATCGCGATCGTAGTCACAAATGATACAGAAGTAACATGATAATGTTATTTTATTATCATTGTTATGTGATTGTTTCTGAGAGGGTGTAAAATGGATATCGCGGTTATTGGCTCCAACATGGTGGATCTCATCACTTATACCAACCAGATGCCCAAAGAAGGCGAAACCCTGGAAGCGCCGGCGTTTAAAATCGGCTGCGGTGGGAAAGGCGCGAATCAGGCCGTTGCGGCGGCGAAGCTCAACTCCAAAGTGCTGATGCTGACCAAAGTCGGCGATGATATCTTTGCAGATAACACCATTCGCAATCTCGAATCCTGGGGCATCAATACCACCTATGTCGAAAAGGTCCCGTGCACCAGTAGCGGCGTGGCGCCGATTTTTGTGAATGCGAACTCCAGTAACAGCATTCTTATTATTAAAGGCGCGAACAAGTTTCTCTCCCCGGAAGATATCGATCGCGCTGCGGAAGACTTAAAAAAATGTCAGCTTATTGTCCTGCAACTGGAAGTTCAACTGGAGACGGTTTACCACGCCATTGAGTTCGGCAAAAAGCATGGCATCGAAGTATTATTAAATCCCGCGCCGGCATTACGGGAATTAGATATGTCTTATGCCTGTAAATGTGATTTTTTTGTACCAAATGAAACTGAACTGGAAATATTAACCGGTATGCCGGTGGAGTCGTATGACCATATTCGTGCCGCCGCCCGTTCCCTGGTGGATAAAGGGTTAAACAATATTATTGTGACCATGGGTGAGAAAGGTGCGCTATGGATGACGCGCGATCAGGAGGTGCATGTCCCGGCGTTTCGCGTTAATGCTGTTGATACCAGTGGCGCAGGCGACGCTTTTATCGGTTGCTTTGCCCATTACTACGTTCAGAGCGGAGATGTCGAAGCCGCAATGAAGAAAGCCGTCCTTTTCGCTGCCTTTAGCGTCACCGGGAAAGGCACACAATCCTCTTATCCGAGTATCGAACAATTTAATGAATTTCTTACCCTAAACGAATAATACTCCTGCACTGTAAAAGGTAGCACTATGAACGATAAAAACATCATTCAGATGCCCGATGGGTATCTGAATAAGACCCCTCTGTTCCAGTTTATTTTGTTATCCTGTTTATTCCCATTATGGGGATGCGCAGCCGCATTAAATGATATTCTGATTACGCAATTTAAAAGCGTATTTTCACTCAGCAACTTTGCCTCGGCATTAGTTCAGAGCGCCTTTTATGGCGGTTATTTTTTAATTGCGATCCCGGCATCCCTGGTGATTAAAAAGACCAGTTATAAAGTGGCGATATTAATCGGTCTGACACTTTATATCGTTGGCTGTACGCTCTTTTTCCCGGCCTCGCACATGGCAACCTACACCATGTTCCTTGCTGCGATCTTCGCCATTGCGATTGGTCTGAGCTTCCTGGAAACCGCAGCAAACACCTACAGCTCAATGATCGGTCCAAAAGCCTATGCCACCTTACGCCTGAATATCAGCCAGACGTTTTATCCGATTGGCGCGGCATCCGGTATTTTGCTGGGTAAATATCTGGTCTTTTCCGAAGGCGATAGCCTGGAAAAACAGATGGCAGGAATGAATGCCGAGCAGATCCATAACTTTAAAGTACTGATGCTGGAAAACACCCTTGAGCCGTATAAGTACATGATTATGGTTCTGGTGGTGGTGATGGTGCTGTTCCTGCTGACCCGTTTCCCGACCTGCAAAGTGGCGCAAACCGCCAACCATAAACGTCCGTCGGCGATGGATACGTTGCGCTATCTGGCGAGCAATGCCCGCTTCCGTCGCGGCATTGTGGCACAGTTTCTGTATGTGGGGATGCAGGTGGCCGTGTGGTCATTCACCATTCGTCTGGCGCTGGAGTTGGGCGATATCAACGAGCGCGATGCATCTAACTTTATGGTCTACAGCTTTGCCTGCTTCTTTATCGGTAAGTTTATCGCCAACATCCTGATGACCCGTTTTAACCCGGAAAAAGTGCTGATTCTTTACTCCGTCATCGGCGCGCTTTTCCTCGCCTATGTTTCGCTGGCGCCGAGCTTCAGCGCCGTGTACGTCGCGGTGTTGGTGAGCGTCCTGTTTGGCCCCTGCTGGGCGACCATCTATGCCGGCACGCTGGATACGGTGGATAACGAACATACCGAAATGGCGGGCGCGGTGATCGTGATGGCCATCGTTGGCGCCGCCGTGGTCCCGGCGATTCAGGGTTATGTGGCGGATATGTTCCACTCGCTGCAACTCTCGTTCCTCGTCTCCATGCTGTGCTTTGTTTACGTGGGGATCTATTTCTGGCGCGAAAGCAAAGTGCGCAGCCTGGCTGAAGCGACCGCTTCCTGAGGAGAACGATGATGACAACACGTATCACGCTGTGGCGGACGCTCTTTGGTGAACATCCGCAAACCCTACTGGAGAACAGCGATTTCACGGTTACCGCCTTTCGTTACGCCAGCGGTGTGGAAGGGCTGAAGGTGCAGAACAGTCGTGGTCATCTGGTGATTCTGCCCTGGATGGGGCAGATGATCTGGGACGCACAGTTTGACGGCCATGACCTGACCATGCGCAACATGTTCCGCCAGCCAAAACCCGCTGCGGAAGTGGTGGCGACCTATGGCTGTTTTGCCTTCCATTCCGGACTGCTGGCCAATGGCTGCCCGTCGCCGGAAGATACTCACCCGTTGCACGGTGAAATGGCCTGTGCTGCGATGGACGAGGCCTGGCTGGAACTGGACGGCGACAGTCTGCGCGTGACCGGACGCTACGAGTATGTGATGGGATTCGGTCATCATTATCAGGCGCAGCCTGCGGTGGTAATGCGCAAAGCGAGCGCGCTGTTTGACATTCAGATGGCGGTGACGAACCTGGCGTCTGTCGCGATGCCGCTGCAGTACATGTGCCACATGAACTATGCGTATGTGCCGGAGGCGACGTTCAGCCAGAATATCCCGGATGAGGCGCTGCGACTTCGTGAATCGGTCCCGGCCCATGTGAAACCCACCGAACAATGGCTGGCGTTTAATCAACGGATATTACAAGGCGAAGCGTCACTGGCGACGCTTAATGAACCCAACTTCTACGATCCGGAAATCGTCTTCTTTGCCGACAAACTGGACAGGTATACGGATAAACCCGAATTCCGCATGATCGCCCCGGATGGCACCACGTTTGTTACGCGTTTCGCCAGTTCGGAGCTCAACTATGTGACACGCTGGATCCTGTACAATGGCGATCAGCAGGTGGCGGCATTCGCCCTGCCTGCCACCTGCCGCCCGGAAGGATTTCTCGCCGCCCAGCGAAACGGCACGCTGCTTGAGGTTCAACCGCAGCAAACCCGGACATTTACGGTCACCACCGGCATCGCCTGAACGCTCAAGGCTTGAACAGCAACGCGCTTATCGTTAAGGTAAGCGCGTTTTTTTCACCCTGCCAGGATGAACCCCATGATTACCGTTGCCCTTATAGACGACCACCTTATCGTTCGCTCCGGCTTTGCCCAACTGCTGGGACTGGAGGCGGATTTGCAGGTTGTTGCCGAGTTTGGCTCGGGGCGTGAAGCGCTGGCAGGATTACCGGGACGCGGCGTTCAGGTATGCATTTGTGACATTTCGATGCCGGATATCTCCGGTCTGGAACTGTTGAGCCAGTTGCCGAAAGGGATGGCGACTATCATGCTCTCTGTTCATGATAGCCCGGCACTGGTGGAACAGGCATTGAACGCCGGGGCGCGCGGTTTTCTCTCTAAACGCTGTAGCCCGGATGAACTGATTGCGGCGGTGCATACGGTGGCCACCGGCGGCTGTTATCTGACGCCAGAAATTGCCGTCAAACTGGCGGCCGGACGCCAGGATCCGCTGACCCGTCGCGAGCGTCAGGTGGCGGAAAAGCTGGCGCAGGGGATGGCGGTGAAAGAGATTGCCGTCGAGCTGGGACTGTCGCCGAAAACGGTGCACGTCCATCGTGCTAACCTGATGGAAAAACTGGGCGTCAGCAATGACGTTGAGCTGGCGCGGCGCATGTTTGACGGCTGGTAATGAAAACTCTGTTCTCGCGGTTAATCACCGTCCTCGCCTGTTTTTTTATCTTCTCTGCCGCCTGGTTTTGTCTGTGGAGTATCAGCCTGCATCTGGTTGAGCGCCCGGAACTGGCGGTACTGCTGTTCCCGTTTGGTTTACGTCTGGGGCTGATGCTGCAATGTCCGCGCGGCTACTGGCCGGTTTTGTTGGGCGCAGAATGGCTATTGACCTTCTGGCTGGCACAGGAAGTGGCGTTGGCGCACTTTCCCCTTTTGATGATCGGTAGCTTGCTGACGCTGCTGCCCGTGGCGCTGATTTCCCGCTATCGCCATCAGCGCGACTGGCGGACATTATTGCTTCAGGGAGCGGCGTTAACGGCGGCGGCGCTGTTGCAGTCGCTACCCTGGCTGGGGCAGGGGGAAGAGGCGTGGAATGCGCTGCTGCTGACCCTGACCGGCGGATTAACGCTGGCGCCGATTTGCCTGGTGTTCTGGCACTATCTGACCAGTACCACCTGGCTGCCGCTGGGGCCGGCGCTGGTGTCGCAACCGGTGAACTGGCGCGGTCGGCACCTGATCTGGTATCTGCTGCTGTTCAGCGTCAGCCTGTGGCTTCAGTTGGGATTGCCCGCGGAGCTTTCGCGATTTACCCCCTTCTGTCTGGCGCTGCCAATTATCGCGCTCGCCTGGCACTATGGCTGGCAGGGGGCGCTGATTGCGACGCTGATGAACGCTATCGCGCTGATTGCCAGCCAGACCTGGCACGATCACCCCGTGGATTTACTGCTCTCCCTGCTGGCGCAAAGCCTGACCGGGCTATTGCTTGGCGCTGGTATTCAGCGCCTGCGTGAACTGAATCAGTCGCTGCAAAACGAACTGGCGCGTAATCACCGGCTGGCGGAGCGTCTGCTGGAAACGGAGGAGAGCGTGCGCCGCGACGTGGCGCGTGAGTTGCACGACGATATCGGACAGACCATCACCGCTATCCGCACCCAGGCGGGAATTGTGCAGCGGCTGGCGGTGGAAAACGGCGGCGTCAAGCAGAGCGGGCAGCTTATCGAACAGCTGTCGCTGGGCGTCTATGATTCCGTGCGCCGCCTGTTGGGACGCCTGCGTCCGCGGCAACTGGACGATTTGACGCTGGAGCAGGCCATCCGTTCGTTGATGCGGGAAATGGAGCTGGAAAGCCGCGGCATCGTCAGCCATCTCGACTGGCGGATTGATGAGGCGGCGCTCAGTGAGAGTCAACGGGTGACGCTGTTTCGCGTATGCCAGGAAGGACTGAACAATATTGTGAAACATGCTAACGCCAGCGCGGTGACGCTGCAGGGCTGGCAGCAGGACGAGCGGCTGATGCTGGTGATGGAAGACGACGGCAGCGGGCTGCCGCCGGGCTCCGGGCAACACGGTTTTGGTCTGACCGGGATGCGCGAGCGCGTGACGGCGCTCGGCGGTTCGCTGACGATTTCCTGCACGCACGGTACGCGAGTCAATGTCTCGTTGCCCCTGCGCTACGTTTAAGGAGCGACGATGCTGACCTTTTTCAAGGCGCCGGTGAATGCGCCGCAGTTAACGGACAAGCGCGAGATCGACGAACGCTACCACTACTGGCGTCGCCATATCCTGCTGACTATCTGGCTGGGCTACGCCCTGTTCTACTTCACCCGTAAAAGTTTTAACGCTGCCGTGCCGGAAATTCTCGTCAGCGGCGTGTTAACCCGGAGTGATATTGGCCTGCTGGCGACACTGTTTTACATCACCTATGGCGTGTCGAAATTCGTTTCCGGCATCGTCAGCGATCGTTCCAACGCTCGCTATTTCATGGGGATCGGGTTGATTGCCACCGGTATCGTGAACATTCTGTTTGGTTTTTCCTCTTCGCTTTGGGCATTTGCCCTGCTGTGGGCGCTGAATGCTTTTTTCCAGGGCTGGGGCGCACCGGTGTGCGCGCGTCTGCTGACGGCGTGGTATTCACGCAATGAGCGCGGCGGCTGGTGGGCTATCTGGAATACCGCGCACAACGTTGGCGGTGCGCTGATCCCCATTGTTATGGCCGCTGCAGCGCTGCACTATGGCTGGCGTGCCGGGATGATGTTGGCCGGAACGCTGGCGATTGTCGTCGGTCTTTTTCTCTGCTGGCGACTGCGTGACCGTCCACAGGCCGTGGGATTACCCCCGGTGGGCGACTGGCAGCACGACGCGCTGGAAATCGCCCAGCAACAGGAAGGCGCAGGGCTGACCCGCAAAGAGATCCTCACCAAATACGTACTGCTCAACCCTTACATCTGGCTGCTGTCGTTGTGTTATGTGCTGGTGTACGTGGTGCGTGCGGCGATCAACGACTGGGGCAATCTGTATATGTCCGAGACGCTGGGGGTCGATCTGGTGACCGCCAACATGGCGGTAACGATGTTTGAACTGGGAGGCTTCATTGGTGCGCTGGTGGCGGGATGGGGATCGGACAAACTGTTCAACGGCAACCGTGGCCCGATGAACCTGATTTTTGCCGCCGGGATTTTGCTTTCGGTGGGCTCACTGTGGCTGATGCCGTTTGCCAGCTATGTGATGCAGGCGGCTTGTTTCTTCACGACCGGATTCTTTGTCTTTGGCCCACAGATGCTGATCGGGATGGCGGCGGCGGAGTGCTCGCACAAAGAAGCGGCAGGCGCAGCAACCGGGTTTGTGGGACTTTTCGCCTATCTCGGCGCATCGCTTTCTGGCTGGCCGTTGGCACAGGTGCTGGAAATCTGGCACTGGACGGGGTTCTTCGTCGTTATTGCTATCGCCGCCGGTATCTCCGCTCTGTTATTACTCCCGTTCCTCAACGCCCAGGCTCCTCGCGAAGCCAGGGAAGCGTGATGCAGCTCACTTTTTTACCGCGAGTGGGGCAAAACTAAGAAATTTTCCCGGTTTCGCCTGGACGCTGTCTCAGGCGGGTCTCCCGACGGATTTTTACAATGCCTGCCATTCGCAGGTATAAAAAATGAGCTCGGGAGTGTCCTATGCTGGCCTTTCTAAACCAGGTGCGTAAACCGACCCTGGATCTGCCGCTCGATGTGCGGCGCAAGATGTGGTTCAAACCGTTTATGCAGTCTTATCTGGTGGTCTTCATTGGCTACCTGACCATGTATTTGATCCGCAAGAACTTTAACATCGCCCAGAACGATATGATTACTACCTACGGGTTGAGCATGACGCAACTGGGGATGATTGGTCTGGGATTCTCCATCACCTACGGCGTGGGTAAAACGCTGGTTTCCTATTACGCTGACGGCAAAAACACCAAGCAGTTTTTGCCGTTTATGCTGATCCTTTCCGCGATTTGTATGCTCGGCTTCAGCGCCAGCATGGGAACCGGCTCCGTAAGCCTGTTCCTGATGATCGCCTTCTATGCCCTGAGCGGTTTCTTTCAGAGCACCGGCGGTTCGTGCAGCTATTCCACTATTACCAAATGGACGCCTCGCCGTAAGCGCGGTACGTTTCTCGGCTTCTGGAATATCTCTCATAACCTCGGCGGCGCAGGCGCGGCAGGGGTAGCGCTGTTCGGTGCGAACGTGCTGTTCGACGGTCATGTGATCGGGATGTTTATCTTCCCGTCGATTATCGCCCTGATTGTCGGCTTTATCGGTCTGCGATTCGGTAGCGACTCGCCGGAATCTTACGGTCTCGGCAAAGCTGAAGAGCTGTTTGGCGAAGAGATCAGCGAAGAGGATAAAGAGACTGAAGAAAATGACATGACCAAATGGCAAATCTTTGTTGAATATGTACTGAAAAACAAAGTCATTTGGCTGCTGTGTTTCTCCAACATTTTCCTGTACGTAGTGCGTATCGGTATCGACCAGTGGTCCACCGTTTATGCTTTCCAGGAGCTGAAACTGTCCAAAGAGGTGGCGATTCAGGGCTTTACCTTGTTTGAGGTGGGCGCGCTGGTCGGTACGCTGCTGTGGGGCTGGCTCTCGGATCTGGCGAATGGTCGTCGTGCGCTGGTGGCCTGTGTAGCGCTGGCACTGATCATCGCGACGCTTGGCGTCTATCAACATGCCAGCAACCAGTATGTCTATCTCGCGTCACTGTTTGCGCTCGGTTTTCTGGTGTTTGGCCCACAATTGCTGATTGGCGTGGCGGCGGTGGGCTTTGTCCCGAAAAAAGCCATCGGCGCAGCGGACGGTATCAAAGGCACCTTTGCGTATTTGATTGGCGATAGCTTTGCCAAGTTAGGTCTGGGAATGATTGCCGACGGTACGCCCGTGTTTGGTCTGACCGGCTGGGCGGGTACCTTCGCCGCGCTGGATGCCGCTGCGATTGGCTGTATTTGCCTGATGGCGATGGTCGCCGTCATGGAAGAGCGCAAAATCCGTCGGGAAAGAAAAATTCAGCAGTTAAGAACCGCTTAAGTGTGTAGTTGGTAACAGGTTGCCCAGCCTGTGCGCTGGGCTTTTTTATGCCTGTTTCTGGCGATAGTTGACTGAAATCAGTCAGCGATCTCATGAGAGGTGAAAGTAAACGTTTCGCCATCAAAAAGTCCCATACTGGTGAGTTTTAGGGCGGGGATCACCGGTAAGGAGAGAAACGCCATCTGGATAAAAGGCTCATCGGGCAGTGTGCCACATTCACGACCTGCCGCTTTTAGCGCATCGATTTGTCCAGCCAGCGAATCAGCGGTGTCGGTACTCATTAATCCGGCAATCGGCAGCGGTAAATGGCATTGCACCTGACCGTTACGGACGACGCAGAGCCCGCCGCCATCTTCAATCACCTGATTAACCGCCAGCGCCATCTCTTCAGCGCTGCAACCGATCACCACAATATTATGGCTGTCATGGCTGACCGTCGCCGCCAGCGCGCCTTCACGCAGACCGAATCCGCCTAATAAACCGTAGGCCGGGGGCGACTGTTGCCCGTAGCGCTCAAGCACGGCGATATAGCAAATATCATGGCGATCGAAACCCTCAGCGGTGCACATGCAGGCACTGGCGCTCGTTACCAGTTCGTTAGGGATAACATCAATCACCCGATAGCGTTTGCCGGGGGTGAAATGCAGCGCAAAGTCATCTGCGCAGACGGGGCGTCGTGCAATGGTGTTGCCATAGGGGGGGACAGTTTGCGCCAGCCTTGCCGGTTCTTCAGCTTTCAGGCGTTCGGCATCAATAGGTTCCCCTTTGATAAACACTTGCTGTATCACTACGTTGCGGGCATCGCTGAGCAGGATAATATCCGCCTGTTTTCCTGGAGCCAGTAAGCCAAGATGGTGCAATCCAAAGTGACGTGCCGCCGACCAACTGGCGACGCGGTAAGCGACGTGAAGCGGGACGCTATGCTGCAAAATGAGTCGGCGAATCAGTGCATCAATATGCCCTTCATGCGCGATCTCCCAGGGGTTACGGTCGTCGGTGCAAAGTAAGCACTGTGGGCTGTTGAAGTCATTGATGAGCGGAGCCAGCGCGTCTAGGTTGCGGGCGGCGGAACCTTCGCGGATCATCAGCGCCATCCCGAGTTGCAGTTTGCGGCGCCCCTCCTCCAGAGTGTAGCTCTCGTGGCAATTCTCGATCCCGGCGGCGACGTAGGCGTTGAGCGCCTTACCGTTCAGTCCAGGACAATGGCCATCCAGCGTCAGATGACGGAAAGCATCCATTTTGTCGAGCAACGCATTTTGTCCGGCGATGACGCCCGGATAATCCATCACTTCCGCCAGCCCGGCGACCAGCGGGTGATCGCGCCAGATCAGCATCTGGTCGAGGGTGAAACGCGCGCCATTCACATCACATCCCTCCAGGGCCGGAACGCAGGAACTCACCTGAAGATACTGATTCTGCTTCGCCAGTTCGGCGCAGCGGACAAACCAGGAAAACCCCTTTTCGCCCATCACATTGACGATTTCATGCGGATCGCAAACGACGGTGGTGAGCCCACGCGGCAGCGTTGCGGTTTCAAATGTGACCGGCGTCATCATGCTGGATTCAATGTGCAGATGTGAGTCGATAAAGCCGGGAACTGCCGTTGCGCCGTGGGCATCAACACGCCGCCGTGCCGGGGCGTCACGATACTCTGCCCCAATGCCCGCGATATGTCGCCCTTTGGTCACAATGGGACCTGTCATTTCCCCGCCATTAATAATATCGAGAAGGATGACATTATCAATAATATAATCGGCAACCGATTCACCGCGCGCAACGGCTAACAATTCCTGCTGTTCCTGACGGCTAATATAATGAAATTTATGATTTATGATGTTATTCATATTTTTCTCGTTTTGATTTTATCATTTTGATTATTATTTATCACACGTAAATGCTGGGTAATTATTTAAAGTTTATCGATTAACGGGCGTTGGCATTGTGATTGCAATCACTGAATTAAATATGAGAGGTGTTTTAAATGAGACCTGATTATATCTTCATTAATGGATGAAAAAGATGAATAATGATGTCAGTGATGACGTGAAAAATGATTCAAATCATCTTTCGCGATTATTTAAATTGCACCAGCATGGCACCGACGTGCGGACAGAAACGATTGCCGGAATGACGACTTTTTTAACGATGGTGTACATTGTATTCGTGAATCCGCAAATACTTGGGGCCGCACAGATGGATCCCAAAGTGGTGTTTGTCACCACGTGCCTCATCGCTGGCATTGGCAGTATCGCGATGGGGCTCGTCGCTAACCTTCCCGTTGCATTGGCTCCGGCGATGGGATTGAACGCGTTTTTTGCCTTTGTGGTGGTGGGAGCGATGGGCGTGAGTTGGCAAACGGGAATGGGGGCCATATTCTGGGGGGCAGTCGGATTATTTTTACTCACACTTTTTCGCATTCGTTACTGGATGATTTCCAATATCCCGATTAATTTACGTATCGGTATCACCAGCGGTATCGGCTTATTTATTGCGTTGATGGGGTTAAAAAATGCGGGCGTTATTGTTGCGAATAAAGAGACTCTGGTGACCATTGGTAACTTAAGTTCCCACAGCGTATTACTGGGTATTTTAGGTTTCTTTATTATTACCGTACTGTCATCGCGTCAATTTCATGCTGCGGTGCTGATCTCCATTGTCGTCACCTCCTGTTGCGGGTTGTTTTTTGGTGATGTTCATTTCAGCGGTATCTATTCTATGCCTCCCAGTATTAGCGGGGTGACAGGAGAGGTAGATTTAAGCGGTGCGTTGTCGCTTAATCTGGCCGGGATTATCTTTTCATTCATGCTCATCAATTTGTTTGATTCATCAGGAACATTAATTGGTGTGACGGATAAAGCCGGGTTGATCGACAGCGAGGGTAAGTTTCCTGGCATGAGGCGGGCGCTGTATGTTGACAGTGTGAGTTCGGTAGCCGGGGCGTTTATCGGCACCTCTTCCGTGACGGCCTACATTGAGAGTACCTCGGGCGTGGCGGTTGGTGGACGCACCGGTCTGACGGCCGTCGTGGTTGGCATACTCTTCCTGCTGGTGATGTTTTTTTCTCCCCTGGTGGGTATGGTCCCCACTTATGCGACAGCAGGGGCGCTGATTTTTGTCGGCGTGCTAATGACCTCAAGTCTCTCTCGCGTTAACTGGGATGATTTTACCGAGTCGGTGCCCGCGTTCATCACTACGGTGATGATGCCTTTTAGTTTCTCCATTACCGAGGGGATTGCGCTTGGCTTTATGTCGTACTGCATTATGAAAGTGTTTACCGGACGCTGGCGGGAGCTAAACCTCTGTGTCATTACGGTTGCGGTGCTTTTCGCGCTGAAAATCATTCTGGTGGATTAGTATTCGCGGGCCGTTTCCAGATATCATGAGCGCTGATAAAGCAGGAGAACTCATGGTCTGGATAATGCTGGCCACACTGGCGGTGGTGTTTGTAGTCGGGTTTCGGATCCTCACTTCCGGATCCCGGCGGGCGATTCGCCGCTTGAGCGAGCGTCTGAATATTGATGTGGTGGCAGTAGAATCGATGATCGATCAGATGGGAAAAGCGCAGGGAGAGGCATTTATGCAGTATCTCCACCGCCCCGACGAGTCCCATCTGCAAAACGCCGCTCAGGTCCTGTTGATTTGGCAAAGTGTCATTGTCGACGGCAGCGAGCAGAATCTGTTGCAGTGGCATCGTCTGCTGCAAAAGGCCCGACTGGCCGCGCCGATCACCGACGCGCAGGTGCGTCTGGCGCTCGGTTTCTTACGCGAGGTCGATCCAGACAGGCAGGACATCAATGCGTTCCAGATGCGTTACAACGCCTTTTTTCAGCCCGAGGACGGTGTGCACTGGCTGCACTAAGATCAATAGAGATGATGACTGTCATTGACTGAGCCGAGGATATTGATCATGAATCATGCCCTTCACTGTTACACCAGAACTTTTAATCCATGCTTCTGGACAACGCTCAGCAGTTTGAGGGACATCCCGCTGGGGCGTTTCGCGCCGCTCTCCCATTTTTGCACAGTTGACACGCTGGTGTTCAGGTAATGAGCAAACACGGGTTGGCTAACGTTGAATTTTTCGCGTAGTGCTTTAATTTCAAGTGGCAGGAGATCGTCGACCTGGCTCAGACAGGCTTTGTCGAAATTGCGCATCGTTTCCTGAGGGATTGCCTCAACGTTATATAACCCTGATGCTGCGCTGTGGATAGCTTCGAAGGCTGGGCTTTTAAAGTTATTTTTTACCGTCATCGCAAACCTCTACCAGTTCTTTACTCTTAATCAACGCCGTAATGTTGTCATCAGTCAAACGAGCGTAATGTTTTGCTAACTCACGAAAGCCCGCCAGTTCGTTGGCAGTAATATTTGTCATGTCCTGTTTGGCATACAAAAACGTGTAAAACCAGTGGTTGCCACCCTTCGCGAGGATAATCGCGCGGTCACGGTTCTGGTTTAGGCGCTTTTTAAAAACGCCGCCTCCCAGATCGTCTGCCTGTCCCTGCAAAGTGGCTTCAATTGCCTGGCATAACGCCTCATCTTTGATGGCATGGGCTTTTGCTTCCCTGGAAAACCATTTGGTTTTGAATACACGCATCGGAGACATCCTGTAACCGTAAGTATAGCACCTGGTGGTATATTATGTGTTTCAAAACGATGTTAACTAACCTTTTCGGTAGAAATTTCACCTTTGCGAAGCTTCTCGAAAGCGACAGTGCAAACAAAGAAAGTTGACAAAACGTTAAATCCGTCACAATAAAAATGTTAAACTGCGTAACTTTCCCACCAGAAATCGACGCAGATTGCAAAATGAGTGAATGTATCGAAGAGAAAACCCGCGCTGATGTTGTCGCACGTCCAAACTGGTCGGCGGTGTTTGCCGTGGCGTTCTGTGTAGCCAGCCTGATTACCGTTGAGTTTTTACCCGTCAGTCTGTTAACGCCGATGGCGCAGGATCTGGGTATCTCGGAAGGCGTTGCCGGACAGTCGGTGACCGTCACCGCGTTTGTCGCCATGTTTGCCAGCCTGTTTATCACTCAGATCATTCAGGCCACTGACCGTCGCTACGTCGTGATTCTGTTCTCCTTGTTGCTGACCCTCTCCTGTCTGCTGGTCTCCTTTGCCGATTCCTTCGCGCTACTGCTGGTGGGACGCGCCTGTCTGGGACTGGCGTTGGGTGGATTCTGGGCGATGTCGGCCTCGCTGACCATGCGACTGGTTCCGCCGCGTACGGTGCCGAAAGCGTTGTCGGTGATTTTCGGTGCCGTCTCCATCGCGCTGGTCATTGCCGCTCCGCTGGGCAGTTTCCTGGGGGGAATCATCGGCTGGCGTAACGTCTTTAATGTGGCGGCGGTGATGGGCGTGCTGTGTATTGTCTGGTTGGTGAAATCGTTACCGTCGCTGCCCGGCGAGCCTTCTCATCAGAAGCAAAACATAGTCAGCCTGCTGAATCGTCCGGGAGTGATGGCGGGAATGATTGCCATCTTTATGTCCTTTGCCGGACAGTTTGCGTTCTTCACTTATATCCGCCCGGTGTATATGAACCTGGCGGGTTTTGATGTCGATGGCCTGACGCTGGTGCTGTTAAGCTTTGGGATCGCCAGTTTTGTCGGCACCTCGTTGTCGTCGGTGATTCTCAAACACTCAGTTAAACTGGCGCTGGCCGGTGCGCCGCTGGTGCTGGCGCTGAGTGCGCTGGTGCTGACTCTGTGGGGCAGCGACAAGATCGTCGCGGCAAGCATTGCGATTATCTGGGGGCTGGCGTTTGCGCTGGTGCCGGTGGGATGGTCAACGTGGATCACCCGATCGCTCGCCGATCAGGCAGAAAAGGCTGGATCCGTCCAGGTCGCCGTGATCCAGCTTGCCAATACCTGTGGGGCCGCGGTGGGAGGCTATGCACTCGATAACCTTGGCCTGCTGTCGCCCCTGATACTCTCCGGCAGCCTGATGCTGCTGACGGCGCTTCTGGTGGCAGCGAAAGTTCGCATAAAGGGTATGCAATGACCTCAACCCTCTTTGAGGGTTCCTTCACGTAGGCCGGTTAAGGCGTTAACGCCGCCATCCGGCATTATGCCCGGTAGCGCGTTGCTTACCGGGCCTACGTGACTGTAGGCCGGATAAGGCAGTTATGCCGCCATCCGGCATAACGCAATAATGCCAATCAGAACCACGCTTCCCACATCGCGCCGACGTTGAAATCGTCCAGCGTTTCGTCATCTGTGCCGTTCACACGGGCGGTGCGGTCGTTATCCACTTTGCCGCCGGTGACATAGAAGCGCAGCATTGGACGGAATTCCGGTCCCATCGCAATCGACATGTTCTGCGACAGCGTCAGCTTCCAGCCTTTGTTATCGCCGCCGTTGTCATAATCGACACGCTGATAGCCTGCTTCCAGCCAGGTGGAATGCACGTCGTTCCAGAAGTACATTGGACGCACAATGGCACCGTAGTTCTTACGATTTTCACTCTGATCGGCACTGTTATCGTAGTCATGGAATGCCAACAGGTATTCAACCTGCGCCTGCTGCGTAAACTTATGGCTTCCTTCGAAGCTGGCGTAAATCGCGGTCAGGTCGTCGGTTTTGTTGTAAACGCTGTTGTCGGAGTTATCAGAGTAACGGGCGATCACTTTGTTGACGCCGCTGTCATTGGTATGGCTCACCACAAACGCGCCCTGCCAGGCCTTCAGGCGATCGTCGGTGTCGACGGCTTTCGAGTCAAAGCCGTAGTTGGCGTAGATTTCCAGATCCAATGGACCGAGTTTCATGCCGTGAATTTTTGAGGTAACGGCGTAGTTTCCTTTATCACCGGTGCCGGAACCGCCGGTACAGGTGATACGTGACGGGTTGGCTTCATCTTCCATCACTTCGGGGCTGCACGATTCAACGGCGGCCACGGTGGCCACGTCAAACTGTACGCCGCCAATATCGAAGTTCTTCACCCCGGCACCCTGGCCGTCGTGGTTCATCCAGAAGTAGTCGTTGATCCCCTGTTGCGGACGCTGGTGGAAGTCGCGACCGGCCCAGATATAGGCGTTCGGGTTGGATTCCAGGACGTTGGTGACTCCCGCGTAAGCTTTCTTGAGGTTCACCTCGTCGCCCCAGTGGTCGATCATCACGTTGATATCCCAGATCGCGCCGTTGTCGCCTTTGAACGCTTTGGAGAGCTGGAATTCGCCGCCGTTGCCTTCGTTACCCAGACGACCAATGGCGGATGCGCCGTTATAGGAACCATCAACGCCCACATATTTCTGATCGCCACTCTGGAACTGCGCGCCATAACGTGCATAGCCGCTGAATTTCACACCGAACGGGATGGCCATATCCGGTGACTGTGCGGCGCTTTGCGGCTCGTTAATGATATCGGTTTTTTTCGCCACAGCAGCGTCCATTTTCGCCTGTCGTTCCGCAAGGGCTTTATCTACGGCTTTGGCGACGATGGCGTCGATTTGTTCCTGAGTAAATTCCTGCGCGAGTACAGAAATTGGGCAAAGCGCGGCCACGACCGCCATGGCTAATGGAAGTTTTTTTATCATGTTCATGGTTATCTCATTTACGTTTTATCCTTCAGTTTGCATTAAGCATCCTGAATAGATGAGCGCATTAATTTATTTTAAGATAATAACCATCCCGCCTCGGTGTAATTCGCTATCACCAAAACAAGTTGATCTGTTATTTATATAGAGGTACAGGTAATATTTATTTAATCGTAGTGACGTCTCCGTTTATTATTTAATTCAAATTAACGTTGATAGAGGTGAATAATTTCTTCTGACAATTCGCGAGCTAACAGCGATGTCATTAAGTGATCCTGCGCATGCACCATAATTAACGTCATAGGTTGCCGGGCTTCCCCGGCATCCTGTTCGATCAATTTGGTTTGCATGTGGTGAGCCTGACGGGCGTAGCCGTCAGCCTCCCGAAGCAGGCTTTTCGCTTCGTCAATGTTGCCTGCGCGCGCGGCATGCAGCGCCTCGAAGCACAGACTACGGGACTGTCCGGCATTGACGATAATTTCCATTACTGCTTCTTCTAATGCAATCATTGTCTGTATCTCTTAATCGAATCCATTGTGTTCGGCGGTATTAGCGAACCACTCGCCGCTCTTTTTCACCGTACGTTTTTGCGTGTCTAAATCTAACTGTACAAAGCCATAGCGGTTTTTATATCCGTTGAGCCATGACCAGTTATCAATAAAGGTCCACATATGGTAGCCAAGACAATGGCAGCCCTCGCTAATGCCTTTATGCAGCCATTTAAGATGTTCAGAAACAAATTCAATACGGTAGTTGTCGTTAATTTGTCCATCCTGAATAAAGCGCTGTTCGTTTTCTACGCCCATTCCGTTTTCAGAAATAAAGCAGCGCGGGTTGCCGTAATTATCACGCAGGTTCGTAATAATATCGTAAATACCCGGCTCATAAATTTCCCACCCGCGATAAGGGTTCATTTTGCGGCCTGGCATTTCGTAGTAATCAAACAACCACTCCGGCATAAAAGGCGCATTCAGATTGACTGCGGTATCACGGCATTTCACCCGACGCGGCTGGTAGTAGTTAATCCCCAGCAGGTCGATTTTGCCATCGGCAATCAGCTGTGCGTCACCCGGTTGGCAGGCTGGCAACTGATCGTACTCTTTTAGCAATGCCACCAGATCCGCCGGATATTCCCCTTTCAGCACCGGGTCGAGGAAACTACGATTAAACAGCAGATCGGCATGGTGCGCGGCTTTCACATCCGCCGGATGTTGTGAACGCGGATAGGAAGGCGTCAGGTTGAGCACCACGCCAATTTCCCCATCGTTGTTGCCCGCGCGGTAAGCGCGAACCGCCGTCGAGTGGGCCAGCACGGTGTGATACGCCACGGTCGCCGCACGCCTGAAATCCACTACGTTCGGGTAATGGAAGTCATACAGATAGCCGCCTTCCACTGGCACAATTGGCTCATTGAAGGTGAACCAGTGCTTAACGCGGTTGCCGAACAATTTGAAACACGTCTGCGCGTAGCGGCCAAAGGCCTCCACGACGTCACGGTTTTCCCAACCGCCTTTTTCCTGCATCACCATCGGCATGTCGAAGTGAAACAGCGTGATAAACGGCGTGATGCCCTGCGCCAGCAGTTCGTCAATGACATTGTTATAGAACGCCACCGCCTCAGGATTCACCTCGCCCGTACCGTCAGGAATCAGGCGTGACCAGCTTAGCGAGGTACGGAAGCTGTTATGTTTTAACTGCTTCAACAGCGCGATGTCCTGTTTCCAGTGCTGATAAAACGTCGAGGTGTTCGCCGGGCCAACCCCCTGATGGAAACGACCTGGCTGGCGGTCGAACCACACATCCCATGTGGTCTGGCTTTTGCCGCCGTTCAGGCTATCCCCTTCGGTTTGCAGCGCTGAGCAGGCACTGCCCCACCAGAAGTTTTCAGGAAAACGGTATCTCATTGTTCTGACTCCTTGATTCATTATGAGTTGCTACGGGCAGCGTTCGCCACGGAGACGGCATCCTGGGCTTTTTGCTCTTCTGTTTTCATCAGGGAACGTTCGTAAGCACGCAGGAACGGGAGGTAAATCAACGCTGACATCACCATGCAGATCAGGCACATCACCACCGGACTAAAAGCCCAGTTTGCCGCCCACGATGCGCCAATCGGTGCGGGCGTGGTCCACGGTGTCAGTGACACCACCTGATCCAGCCAGCCCAGACGGGTCGCTGTGTAAGCCAGTACGGCGTTGATCATGGGCACGAAGACGAACGGGATAAACAGCATCGGGTTCATGATGATCGGCGCACCGAACAGAATAGGCTCATTAATGTTGAAGAAGCTAGGGACAATCCCCATTTTGCCAATAGTCCGCAGATGGGTAACGCGACTGCGCAGCAGCAGGAAGGCCAGCGGTAAAGTCGAGCCCACACCGCCGATCAGCAGGTAGTGATCCCAGAAACCTTGCAGATAAACATGCGGCAATGCGACACCCGCTGCAAGGGCAGCCTGGTTTGCCGACAGGTTTGCCATCCAGAACGGGTTCATAATGCCCGTGACGATCAGTGAGCCGTGGATACCGGCAAACCAGAAAATCTGGCACATCAGAACCGAAAGCAGGATTGCCGGCAGGGAATCAGAGGCTGAAACCAGCGGTGCCAGCAGGTGCATAATCGCCTGCGGAATAATCATTCCGGTCTGCGCTTCAATAAACAGGTTTAGCGGATGAAGTGTCGCAATGACCACCAGAACCGGAATGAGGATTTCAAACGAACGGGCGACGCCGGTCGGGACCTCTTTCGGCAGACGGATCGTGATGTTGTGCTGCTTCAACCATGCATAGACGCGGGTGGAATAGATGGCGGTGATCAGCGCGGTAAAGATCCCCTGACCGGAAAGGTACTGCGTGGAGATTTTCCCGTCGGCATACGGCGCGGCGACGAGCAAAAAGGCCATAAACGCCAGCAGGCCGGACATAATCGGATCGAGATTAAACTGACGCCCCAGACTGGCGCCAATTCCCACGGAGATGAAGAACGTCATAACGCCCATGCTGAGGTTAAACGGCAGCATCAGCTGTTCACGGTATGTGGCGGAAAAATCGAGCCAGCCACGGGCAAAACTATTGGTGGTTTCGGCAGAGAATGGCGGAAAAATAAACACCAGCATGAACGAGCCGATGATCATAAACGGCAGCGCCGCGGTAAAACCATCACGAATCGCAATCACATATTTCTGCTGGCCCAGTTTACCGGCAAGAGGCGTGATGGATTGTTCTATGACAGCAACCATTGACTGATATAACGAACTCATAATGACACCTTTCTAATGTGCCGCTTCAATCAGCGACAGAGCAAAATCCAGCACCTTGTCACCGCGTTGCATTCCGTAATCCTGCATATCAATGGCTTTTACGGGGATGTTTTGGGTGGCAGCCTTCTCTGAGAGCGTGTTAAGCATGTATTTTACCTGGGGGCCAAGTAACACCACCTGGTAGTTTGGAAACTGAATGTCAAATTCGGAAACGCCATATGCATCAATTTGTACTGGCAGCTTCCGCTCTTCTGCGGCTTCGACCATTTTACGAACCAGCAGACTGGTGGACATCCCTGCAGAGCAACACAACATAATCCTGAACATTATTAACCATCCTCAAAATGTAAAAACTTATTGCGAGTCTGATTTGATATCATACGGAAACCGGTTTCCATACGAAGCAAACGGAACTGTGACAACCGTCAAGATCTTATTCTTATAAGGCTAATTATTTGGATTTAGCTCACGGTTTTGTCGCTATTTCACGCTTTTTGAGTGGAAACGGAAAATCGGTTTCCATGAAAAAAGGAAACGGCTATACTGCAGATGGTGAATATTTGAGCCAGTGTTAAATTCAGGATTAAAGGAGCCAGGCAGGCTCTGTCAGGGGAGAATGATGTCTACTATCAACGATGTATCGCGTTTGGCTGGCGTGTCTAAAGCCACGGTGTCGCGCGTGTTGAGCGGATCGCGTGGCGTGAAGGAAGCCAGTCGCCTTGCCGTGTTAAAGGCGGTGGATGAGCTGAACTATCGTCCGAATGTGATTGCCCAGTCACTGCTCAGTCAGAGCACCGGTTGCATAGGCGTAATTTGTGCGCAGGACAACATCAACCAGACGACGGGCTACCTTTACGCGCTGGAAAAGCACTTGAGCCAGCATCAGAAACATTTGTTGCTTCGTTTTGCCAACACCAAAGCGGAAGTGATGAGCGCCCTCGATGAATTAAGCTGCGGCTTGTGCGACGACGTACTGATTATTGGTGCGCGCTTCCCGCTGAATATCAGCCAGGAAAACGTCATTCTGGTGGACTGTCTGGAAGCGGGCGATGATGTGACCAGTATTCAGTTTGACCATGCCTTTGCCACCGAAACGGCCTGTAACTACCTGATTAGCCAAAATCGTCGGCAAATTGCTCTCATCCATCCTGAAGGCATGGGGTTTTCCGAACAGGTGTTGCTCGGTTACAAACATGCGCTGGAGAAGAATTTCCTGCCCTTTAATCGCAACCTGGTCTTTATGGAAGCGACGTCTTCTTCGGTGGCGTTGCAAGAGCTGTTAAATAACGCCTCCACGCTTAACTTTAACGCGCTGCTGGTGGCGGATGAGCAGCAGGCTCAGCGGGTGATCCCGCAATTGCAGGCGTTTAATAAGTCGGTTCCTGAAGACATTATGATCTTCAGCCTTGCCGGTTCGCTACATCTTCCGGGGATCCCGACCATCCCGGCAATCGAATACTCCATGGATGCGATGGCGGCGCGGATAGTCAGTTGGTTGAATGAAAAAACGCAAAGCATGTTGGGATCGTATGTGTTGCGCGGCGACTTAATCATCCCGGATATTCGCCAGCGGTAAAGTTCATTATCGGGCGTGAAGCGCGGGCTTCACGCTTACATGTCCGGGCATTCCACTTTGCCGAGCGCTTCCCAGTAGTTACTCTGATTATTCCTTTCCATTGCTAACGCCGCCTCGCGGATGTGCTGCTGATTTCCTTCATTCGCCATGATCGTTTTTTCCCACGCCTCGTCAGAAGGTGAACCTTGCGGCGTACAGATCTTGCGTAGGTCCTTGAGTATCGTATTTTTCTCGTGCGCGGTCTGCAGTGCGCCGTAAGGCGAGTCGGCCTGTGCCAGAGCTGGCAGTAATAAAAGGGTAGCAATGATCGGTAAAACGGCTCGTTTCATGGTAATAATCCTTGTAGTCGATGCGCATCATTTCAAGAGTAAGTGTAGACGGTGTACGACTCCCTCAGCAGCCCGTACTAAAGTTGGAAAAAGCTTCAGCCGAAAGTTTTAATTTTTCAGGAGGATAGAATGCAGATACAGATTACCGATACCGTTACCGAAGACGATCAAAACGCACTGCTCACCGGGTTGCGTGCCTACAATTTCCAGTTCCTGAAAACGAGAAATTTTGGCGTTCTGGCGGTGTACTGGCGTGACGAGCAACAGAAAATCCGCGGCGGGCTGATTGGCAAAATTAAAGGGGAATGGCTGAGCATTGATTTTTTATGGATGCATGAATCCCTGCGTAAAGGCGGTTACGGCAGCCAACTGATCCAGGCCGCAGAGCACGCTGCTCGTGAGAGAGGTTGTCTGCATGCGCTGGTCGATACCCTGAGCTTTCAGGCGTTGCCGTTCTATCAGAAGAACGGTTATCAACTGCAACTGACCCTCGATGACTTCCCGGAAAAAGGGGCCGCCAGGCATTATTTATCGAAAACATTTTGATGACCGGACGGATTCACTATGACGTCTGGACGTCGATTCACTTTCTTGCATAGCAGAATAGTGTATGTTCTGAACAATC
The DNA here is from genome assembly GCF_018323885.1 of Citrobacter amalonaticus. NCBI lineage: Bacteria > Pseudomonadati > Pseudomonadota > Gammaproteobacteria > Enterobacterales > Enterobacteriaceae > Citrobacter > Citrobacter amalonaticus. Next base: position 56,276 of record NZ_AP024585.1, read on the forward strand.
ATTTAATTCTTAAGCGGTAAAGAGATGAGACGGATTGAGATCGTACTGGGAGAGCTTGAAAGGCTGACGCGTGGGCTGGATCGTGCCGATTTGGCGCAGGAGACGGCATTCACGGCGGAGGCGATTGGCTTTAACCTGGGGCTGGCGCGCAACTCGGTCAGTAAAGATCTCAATCAGCTGTGGAACGATGGTCTGGCGATAAAAAGCCGGGGACGTCCGGTGTTTTTCCTGCACAGACAGACGCTGGAGACGTTGCTGGGGCGCAAACTGGAGAGTAGCGAGCGCGAGGTGCGCTCGGTGGCCGACCTGCTTCCGCAAGCGGAAAATACGGGCGGTGACGATCCTTTCACCGGCCTGATTGGCTACGATCGCAGCCTGCGTGACGCGGTTGAAAAAGGCCGTGCCGCCGTGCTCTATCCACAGGGCCTACATGTGCTGCTGACCGGTCCGTCCGGCGTGGGGAAAACCTTTTTTGCCGAGCTGATGCACCGCTTTGCCTGCGAACAAGCCGCCGGTTCTCCGCCGCCGTTGGTCTACTTTAACTGCGCAGAGTACGCCCATAACCCGGAACTGCTTTCTTCGCACCTGTTTGGCCATCGTCAGGGGGCATTTACCGGCGCAAACGAGAATAAACCCGGTCTGGTCGAACAGGCGGACGGCGGTTATTTGCTGCTCGACGAAGTACACCGCCTGCCGTACGAAGGACAGGAAAAACTGTTCTCCATTCTTGATAAGGGGGAGTACCGTCCGCTGGGATCCAGCGCCACGGCGCGTCCAATCTCGGTTCGTCTGATTTGCGCGACCACGGAACCGGTGAGTTCATCGCTGTTGCGTACGTTCCAGCGACGAATTCAGGTGAGCATCGACTTGCCGGGAATCCGTCAGCGATCGATTGAGGAACAGGTAGAGCTGATCGTTGGTTTTTTGCAGCGTGAAAGTCGCAAAATCGAGCGCACGGTCAGCATCGACAAGACGCTGTTGCTCTGGCTGTTGAACAAACCGCTGGAGGGTAACATTGGTCAGTTGAAGAGCGATATCCAGTTCCTGTGCGCCCAGGCGTGGGCGTCGGGGATGACGGAACATAACGACACCCTACAACTGGATAAACGACTGGCGGAGATACCGTTCCATGCCACGCCGGAACAACGTTTGTTGGTCGACGCGCTGTTTGAAGGAAAAGAGCGGCTGAACATTGATGCGCGTACGTTGCCAGCGCTGAAAACCTCACTGGCGACCGGGGCGGAAATCGAAGAGAGCGATCTCTTTTACAGCTTCCTGACCCGTGAATATGTCAATCTGCGCAACAGTAATGTCCCGCCGGCGGAAACGCTGGCCATCCTGAAAAACAAGCTCAGTTCAATCTTCGAATATGGCCTCTACAGCCGTGATAGCGTGGCGCATCCGCCGCGCTATGGCGATCAAATTGAAGAACGCGTGACGCTGCTGATCGGCTGCGTGGAGCAGGTGCTGGGCTTTACGCTGCCGGAAAATCTGGTGAATCCGCTGCGCAAACATTTCCTGGCGCTGATTGGCTATGTCCAGCGCGGGCTGATTCCGCAACTCTATTCTTCCAGCCTGATCCTCGACCGCTGTAAAGACGAATACGATAATGCCACGCTGCTGTGTCGGAAAATCAATGAGCTGCTGCATATTCAGTGCCCGGCGACGGAAGTGGTCTGGCTGTGTCTGTTCCTGAAAGAGTGTCGTCACTACCGCCAGCGCATTGATGCCAGCCCGGACTGCGGGGTGATCCTCGTCGCGCACGGCGCAACCACCGCGACCAGTATGGCGCAGTACGTTAACCGTGTACTGGAACGCGATCTGTTCAGCGCGGTCGACATGCCGTTTGAGCAGTCGGTGCATGACACGCTGGAGACGCTGACCCAGATTATTCAGACCCAACGCTATCAGCGGCTGATCCTGATGGTCGACATTGGTTCTCTGGTGCATTTCGGCAGTACGATCAGCAAGTTATTTCAGATAGACGTGCTGTTAATGCCCAACATTACGCTGACCAGTCTGCTGGAGGTCGGTCTGGATTTAAGCTACGAAACCAGCGATTTACCCCAGCTTGCGGCGCTCATGCAGAGCAAAAACATCCCCTGTCAGCTGTGTACCCCGCAGCAGGAAAACGGCGGCAAAGTGCTGGTCGTCTCCTGTATTACCGGCATGGGGACGGCGGAAAAGATTAAAAAAGTGCTTGAGGAGAGCTTTGGCGAACTGATGTCGCAGGACACGCGAATGGTGATCCTCGATTACAACGACGTGCGCAGCCTCGAACGTGTCCAGCAGGCGTTGAATGCCAATGAGCGGCTGGCGGGAATTGTCGGTACTTTCCAGCCAGGGCTGCCGGATATTCCGTTTATCTCGCTGGAAGAACTGTTCTCTGAGCAGGGGCCAGAACTGGTGTTAAGCCTGCTGACGCCAGATCTCTCCAGCGCCGAACGTCGTCTGGAGATGGAGCGCAGCGCCATGCGCTTTATCAGCGCGCTGACCATGGAGAGCATCATTAACCATATTTCGGTGCTCAATCCGCAGCGCATTCTGAAGGAGATGGAGGGTGTACTTAACCATCTGACGACCACGCTTTCTCTGAAACCGAGTCGCCAGGTGACACTACGCTTCCTGATCCACTGCTGTTGCATGGTTGAGCGTATCGTGATCAACCGTAAACCGTTACAGATGGCGCTGGAAAACAAACCGAATCTCGATCCCCGCGCGTTTAGTGTCATTAAATCTGCGTTTCTGCCCATTGAAGAGGCCTATGCCATCCGTTTATCGGATGCGGAATATTTTTATATCTACGAACTTCTTTATAGCTGATCCCTTAACGGGCGAGGCGTTGCGCCTTGCCCGCTCACCTTTCCCTCTCGCGTGACACAAATACTGGCACAGCCCTTGCTCTTACTTTGATGAGTTTTGCCGGATGGCGGCATAAATGCCTTATCCGGCCTACAAAAGCACTATCCGTAGGCCTGATAAGCGAAGCACCATCAGGCGTTGTAAGTCTCATATAAACGTAGCTGCGCCAGGAGGCCATTTTGACTACCACTCAACCGTTGCCCGAAATTCTGCTGCTCACTCATGGTGGCTGGGGACAACAGCTCTGTAACAGCCTGCGCATGGTGATGGGCGAAATTAAAGGCGTGACGGAAATTGCGCTGATGCCCGTCGATACGCTGGGCGAGTTTTATCAGCGTGTCGAGGACGTGGTGAAAACCATGCCGGACGGCTCGCTTATTCTGACCGATTTTGTTGGCGGCACGACGTCCAATGTGGCAGCGCGGCTAAGCGTGGATTATCCGATTGCGGTCGTATCCGGGTTGAACGCGTCGCTACTGCTGGAAGCGCTGGACAGACGTGAACACGGCTCCCTGACCACCTGCGTCAGTGAACTGGTGGAAGCCGGGCGCAGCAGTTGCCTCGACGTTGTCGCTCATGTCCGTCAATTACAACAATCACAATAAGGAAAATCATCATGGCAAACATCGTGTTATGTCGTATCGACAGCCGACTGATCCACGGACAGGTGGTGACGAAGTGGGTCGGGCAGTCCCAGGCCAACCGCATTGCGGTGGTCAGTGACGAACTGGACGCCGATCCATTTATGAAAAACATCTACCTGATGGCCGCGCCGCCGAACATCAAAGTGGATTGCTATAGCAACCAGAGTTTTGCGGCCTCCTGGAAAGAGAACCAACTGGGCGACGGCAATGTGCTGGTGCTGTTCCCTTCCCTGGCGGCGATTCAACAGGCCGTACAACAGGGATTTGATGTCACGACCATTCAGGTTGGCGGTCTGGGTGGCGGACCAAACCGCAAAGCAGTATTCCAGAACATTACGCTCGATGAAAAAGACGTTGGCATTCTTAACGACCTGAAAAGTCGTGGGATTCAGGTGTTCTTCCAGACTATCCCGGAAGATAAACCGCAGTCGCTGGACGATATCCTGAAAAAATTCTAATTCTCTGATAATGGGATAACACTATGGATACCTTAGTTTTTGCAAGCCTCATGGGGTTGTATTACTGGTTTGCCCGCTTACGCCTTGGCTACACCTTCTCTGCCATGCTGCTACAGCCGGTGGTGGTGGCCGTCTTTGTCGGGCTACTGCTTGGCAACATGCAGACGGCGATGATCATCGGCGCGGGGATGCAGCTCGTTTATCTCGGCGTGACCTCAACGCCTGGCGGTAACGTGCCGTCAGATCCGGCACTGGCAGCCTGTATCTCAATTCCAATCGCAGTGAAAGCCGGGATGGATCCGAACCTGGCGATTGCCCTGGCGATCCCCTTCGGCGTGATCGGCGTTTTCCTCGACCAGCTGCGTCGTACCCTTAACGCGGCCTGGGTACATATGGCCGATAAGCACGCGGAAACGGCGAATATGTCGGGCATCATGCGCTGTGCATTCCTCTACCCGGCGTTGCTTGGACTGGCGCTGCGTTTCCCGGTGGTGTTTGCCGCGAACTACTTCGGTCAGGACGTGGTGGAAAGTTTCCTCAAACTGATGCCGCACTGGCTGACCCACTCCTTTGAAATCATGGGCGGGATCCTGCCGGCGCTGGGCTTCGCCATCACCATTATGGTGATCGGTAAAAAGAGCCTGCTGCCGTGGTTTATCGGCGGATTCTTCGCGGTGCTGTACCTCAAGGTGGACATCATGGCGATGGCGATCTTCGGTACCTGTGTGGCCTTCCTGATTAAAGGTCTGGCGAAAAATGAAGGAGCAGCATGATGAGTAGCGACGTAATGCAGCATGAACTGGTTGAACGCGCACGGACAACCGGGGCGTTAACCAAAGCAGATATCACCAAAGCATGGTTTATCTACTGGCTGGGCGCGGAGGTATCTAACTCTTATGAACGTCTGCAAAGCCTGATTTTCTGCGCCTCGATGACGCCGATCATCAAAAAGCTCTACCCACAAAAAGAGGAGCAGGTGGAGGCGCTAAAACGTCACCTTAACTTCTTCAACTCCGAACAAACTTTTGGCGCGGTGATCCAGGGGATTTCCATTGCCATGGAAGAGCAGAAAACGCGCGGCGAGCCGATCAGCGATGCCTCGATTACCGGGATTAAAACCGGTCTGATGGGCCCGCTGGCTGGGATGGGCGACTCCATCGTATGGGCGGCCGTTATGCCGCTACTCATCGCGATTTTCATTCCTTTCGCCGCTAATGGCAGCGCGTTTGGTGGTATTGCACCGCTGATCCTCTATCCGGCGATCACGCTGGCGATCAGTTACGGCCTGATCCACAAAGGCTACACCCTGGGGCGTGATTCTATCGTCGGGCTACTGCAAGGGGGGCGAATCAAAGAACTGATCTACGGCGCGAACGTGCTGGGGTTGATCATGATGGGCGCGCTGTCGGCAAGCTACGTCAAGATCACTACGCCGTTGAAAATCAGTGCCCTGAAAGGTTCTGAAGTGGTGGTGCAGCAGATTTTTGACTCCATCGCGCCGGGCCTGCTGCCGCTGGCGGCGGTGTTTGCCATCTATATCTTTCTGGTGAAGAAAGGGCCGCGATACACCACCATTCTGCTGTCGATTGTGGCGCTTAGCGTGGTTTGTTCGCTGCTGGGAGTGTTGTAAGTCATGACACAGAATATCTATCAACAGCTGGGGCTAAAACAGGTGATTAACGCCTGCGGCAAGATGACGATTCTTGGCGTCTCCAGCGTCGCGCCCCAGGTGATGCAGGCCACTGCGCGGGCGGCCTCCACCTTTGTCGAAATCGACAAGCTGGTGGATCGTACCGGTGAGCTGGTTTCCCGCTATACCGGCGCGCAGGACAGCTATGTCACCTCCTGCGCGTCGGCGGGGATCGCCATTGCCGTTGCCGCCGCCATTACCCGCGGCGACCCGCTCAGAGTAGCGCTCATGCCGGACAGTAGAGGAATGGCTAACGAGGTGGTGATGCTGCGCGGTCATAACGTGGACTATGGCGCCCCCATCACCAGCGCTATTCGTCTGGGCGGCGGGCGCGTCGTGGAGGTCGGGGCGAGCAATCTCGCGGCGCGTTGGCAACTGGAAAGCGCAATTACGGACGAGACCGCCGCGCTGTTGTATGTGAAATCGCACCACTGCGTGCAGAAAGGCATGCTCAGCATTGACGACTTTGTGCAGGTTGCGCAGATCCACAATCTGCCGTTGATTGTCGATGCCGCTGCCGAGGAGGATTTACACGCCTGGGTGGCGAGCGGGGCGGATATGGTTGTCTACAGCGGAGCGAAAGCCTTCAATGCGCCAACCTCGGGGTTTATCACCGGCAAGAAACCGTGGATTGCCGCCTGTAAAGCGCAGCATCACGGTATCGCCAGAGCGATGAAGATAGGCAAAGAGAACATGGTCGGGCTGGTATATGCGCTGGAAAATTATCACCAGGGGCAGACCGTGGTGACCGCCGAACAGTTACAACCGACCGCGGAGGCAATTTCGGCCATCCGCGGGCTGACCGCCGATATTGAGCAGGACGAAGCCGGGCGCGCCATCTGGCGCATTCGCGTTCGGGTTGATGCGCAGACGCTCGGTCTGGACGCGCGTGAAGTCGAAGCCCAACTGCGGGGTGGCGATATCGCCATTTACGCACGGCGCTATAACCTCCATCAGGGCGTTTTTAGCCTCGACCCACGCACGGTCGCTGAGGGGGAAATGGCGTTGATTGTGGCGCGACTCAAGGAGATAGCAGAACATGCAGCAGATTAATTTTTATCGTCAACGTGTGGCGATTAACGTGCTGGCGAAAGATATCGCTAACGCCAGGGAAATCTATGACGCCGCTGAGGGACATGCGGTGATTGGCATCCTGTCCGCGCAGTTTTCGTCGATCGACGAAGGCGTTCAGGAAGTAAAACGCTGGATGGCGGACGTTCCCTCGATTTCCGTGGGCCTGGGGGCGGGCGATCCGGCGCAGTATTACAAGGCGGCGATGATTGCATCACAGGTCCATCCGGCGCACGTCAACCAGACCTTTACCGGGAGTGGTTTTGCCGCCGGCGCGCTGGCGGCGACGGGAGGTGAACAGACCCACATCAATGCGCTGGTTAGCCCGACGGGTACGCCGGGCGAGGTGCTTATCTCTACTGGGGTCAGCAGCAGCCAGGGTACGCCGGCGCGCGTCTCCTGTGATGCCGCCGTGCGGATGATGCAGGATATGGGGGCGCACGCGGCGAAGTTCTTCCCAATGGGCGGTGAAAAGTCGCTTTCTGAGCTGTACGTGCTGGCAACTACCGCAGCTCGTAACGGCATGACGCTGATCGAGCCAACGGGGGGCATTGATGTGGAAAACTTTGGCGTCATACTGCAAACCTGCCTGGAGGCAGGCGTACCACGCGTAATGCCGCATTTATACACCTCAATTATCGACCCACAAACCGGCAATACCCGACCTGAGGATATCGTCCGATTAATGGAGATCGTGAAAGCATTGGTCTGAACCGAATGGCGCTGCGCAGGGTTAGCGCAGCGCCATCGGCATTTTTTAATATTCCCGCTTTATGCTTTTTTCTTCTTATTGATACCTTTTCGTTTTTTAAACCGCAGCGCCCTTCCCGCTATAGTCATTTCATTACTCATCAGGCGGTTATTTCAAAAGGATAAAAACGTGAAATTGACGATACCTCATTTACGGACAGGGGCAGCGGTACTGTTGGCAGGATTGTTGTTGGCCGGTTGCGACCAGCAGAGCAGCGATGCAAAGCACATTAAAGTCGGCGTGATTAACGGCGCTGAGCAGGATGTGGCGGAAGTCGCCAAAAAAGTGGCGAAAGAGAAGTATGGGCTTGATGTTGAACTGGTCGGTTTCAGCGGCTCGCTGTTGCCGAACGATGCCACCAATCACGGTGAACTGGATGCCAACGTTTTCCAGCATCGTCCGTTCCTTGAGCAGGATAATCAGGCACACAACTATAAGCTGGTCGCGGTGGGGAATACCTTTGTCTTCCCGATGGCCGGTTATTCGAAAAAAATCAAAACGGTGGATCAACTGAAAGACGGCGCGACGGTGGCGATCCCGAACGATCCTACCAACCTCGGGCGTGCGCTGTTGCTGTTGCAAAAAGAGCAGTTGATTACCCTGAAAGAAGGAAAAGGTTTACTGCCGACGGCGCTGGATATTACCGCCAACCCGCGTCATTTACAGATTATGGAGCTGGAAGGGGCACAACTGCCGCGTGTACTGGACGACCCGAAAGTTGACGTGGCGATTATCAGCACCACTTACATTCAGCAAACCGGGCTTTCTCCGGTTCACGACAGCGTGTTTATCGAAGATAAAAATTCGCCGTATGTGAACATCCTCGTGGCGCGGGAAGACAATAAAGATGCGGAAAATGTGAAGGAATTTCTGGCCTCTTATCAGTCACCTGAGGTCGCCAAAGCGGCAGAAACGATCTTTAACGGCGGCGCGGTGCCGGGTTGGTAAGAGTGACCGTTGCCGCACCGGAGTCTGTCAGGCAGCTCTGGCGCGGCGGCGGGAATCCATTGAGATCAACACCACGGAAGACAGAATCAGCAGCGTGCCCAGCCAGTCCGGCAGGGTGAAGGTAATCCCCAACAAGAGCAACGACAGCAACGCGCTGCTCAGCGGTTCGGCGCAGCTTAAAATGCTCGCTTTCGGCCCACCAATCATCTGCGCCCCTTTCAGATACAGGCTGAACGTCAACGACGTGCCGATCACCACCAGATAAAAAAACGCCAGAATCAGGCTGCCATTGACCACAAAATCTGTGCCCTCACCGGCGTAAAACGGCAACAGGATCATCCCGCCGATTAACATACTCCAGCCGACAATCGGCAAGGTGCCGTAGCGCGCAATCAGCGTTGACGGGTAGGTGGTGTAAAACGCGGCGGCAAACGCTGAGGCAATCCCCCAGAACAGCGCGGCGGGTGAAATAGACAGTGAGGTCGGGTTGCCGTGCGTGACCAGCAAAAAGGTGCCGATGAGCGAGGTGAGGATTGCGGTCAGCACCAGCACGCCGGGACGGGCCTTACGCACCAGCGCGAACCACGCCACGATGATCGTTGGCGACAGAAATTGCAGCACCGTGGCAGTCGCGGCGTTAGATTTTTCGATGGTCAGCAGGAAGGTGAGTTGTACCGTCAGCGCGCCGACGACAGAAAAAATCAGCAGGCTCAGGGCGTCTTTGCGGTTTTTGAAAAGGGAAAAGATTTTGTCGCCGTGAACCACGGAGAGCATCAGCAGAATTAAGCCAGCAAATATCAGACGCGTCATGGTCAGAAATTGCGACGACATCTGGCTTTGCTCCATGATGTACTGCGCGCAGACCCCTGAACTTCCCCATAAAACGGCGGCAATCAGGACATTCAGCATCCCTCTTCTGGTGGACCCCATGTTTTCCTCGGCTTTGTTTTTTGGACGTTATTTGCAGGCATGATAACAGATAAGACAGAAGCGTTTCCCTCGCCATAACAGGTTGTTTATTCACGGTCTGCATGCAAATTCGAATCCAGGAGTTTTTGACATTGCGCGGGGGATGGCGGCGTTCTATTGTCAAAATGAAACTTCAGCAGGAAGGAACACATCATGGGTAAGCGTCGTGGTTTAACGGCTGTGCTGGCCACTCTGGTTTCTCTCTCTCTGTTTGCCGCGCCGGTTATGGCAAATCCGGGAAATGGCAACGGAAATGGTCATGGCGGCGGTCAGGGCAACAGCAGTGGCAACCAGGGGAATAAAGGTAACCAGGGGAACCATGGACAAAAAGGAAATCCGGCCCAGAAAAACAACGGTTCTTCCGATCATCGTAAAAATTACGGCAAACCCGATCACGTCGAGTCTGACATCAGTTTCGCGACAGCGCGTCATCTGGCGGTGAACTACGGCCTGACGGGATATGATTCTCTGCCTCCGGGAATCGCGAAAAACCTGGCACGAGGAAAACCGCTTCCTCCGGGGATCGCGAAAAAGGCGGTTCCGGCATCGATGCTGGGAGAACTCCCTTACTATCCGGGCTATGAGTGGAGAATCGTTGGGGATGATTTAGTGCTGATAGCGCTGAGTACCGCAGTGGTAACCGCAATTATCAACGGTGTGTTTGATTAATATCTTTTAAAGCCGGGGAAATCTCACCGGCTTTTGCATCAGAACGCAACGTTAACACCAATCATCGTGAAAGAATCGCACGTGCGTTGGCTTTTTTATTCACCGCGTAGGATCTGGCGGAAATGGGATACCAACGGGCGTTGATTGGCTTTATGCCAGGCAGCCCATAGTTGCGTGGAATAATTCATCCACGGCAATTCGCGTAATACCACGCCCTCCGGCGCATTGTGACGCAGGCTATGTTGAATTAATGCCAGACCTAATCCTGCAGCGACCAGACCTAATGCTGTCAGCGGTTCACCAGCTTCTAAACGAATATCGGGATTAAACCCGGCTTTGACACAGGCCGCGACAAAATCATCACGGGAATGGGCATCGTCATTATGAATAACGGCAATCCACTGCTGGTTGGCAAGCTGTGTTGCGACAAGGTTTTCTTCCTCCGCCAGCGGATGATTTTGCGGTAAGGCCAACAGCATGCGATCGTCCAGAACCTGAATGTATTCCAGATCCTGTTCACTGTCTGTGGGCGGTGTATCGACCAGTGAAAAATCGAGGCTGCGCTGGCGCAAACCTTCAATCTGGGTAGCCGGTGGCTGGCTGTAAAGCGCGATATGCACATCCGGGCGCGATAAGCGTAACGTACGCAACGCCGTAGAAAGCACGCCGGAATGCATGGCGTTTTCAATATAGCCAATACACAAGCCTCCATCTTCACCGCGTCCCAGACGTTTACCCAGTGATTCCAGACGATTGGCATGCGTCAGCAATGAGCGCGTTTCGGCGAGGAATGTCTGCCCATCAGCAGTCAGTCGGATACGTTGTTGATTGCGCTCAAACAGCATCAGTCCCAGGCGCTCTTCCAGTTGCGCAATCTGGCGGCTGAGCGGCGATTGCGAGATATGCAGTCGCTCAGCAGCACGTCCTACGTGCTCTTCTTCTGCGACCACCACGAAGTATTTCAGTTGGCGTAAATCAATCATGTCAGACCTCAAAGGACTTAAGTTAGACGAATTATGTCCTATCAAGTCACAACCTTGCAAGGTATTGTGAGCTCCGTCACAGGGCGATAGCAAAAAACGCCCGAACTAAACCCGAATACTTGAGGACATCTTATGAGCATTAAAAATTTACTTCCCGGCAAAATCGGCTTAGGCGGCGCGCCGCTCGGCAACATGTTCCGTGCCATTCCGGAAGAAGAGGCCCACGCCACCGTGAGCGAAGCCTGGAACCTGGGCGTGCGCTACTTTGACACCGCGCCGCTGTACGGCTCTGGCCTTTCTGAAATTCGTATGGGCGAAGCGCTGTCTCAGTATCCACGCGATGAATATGTTTTGAGCAGTAAAGTCGGCCGCATCATGCTGGACGAAATGGAAGATCCCGCCAAACGTGATTTTGGTGAGAAAGGCGGTCTTTTCGAACACGGCCTGAAGAACAAAATTCTGAATGACTACTCTGCCGATGCCACCCTGCGCTCGATTGAAGACAGCCTGAAACGCCTGAAAACGGACCATCTGGATATCGTCTGGATCCACGATCCGGCGCAGGACTTCTACGGTGACAGCTGGCTGGAGCAGTTCAATATTGCCCGTACGGGGGCATTTCGTGCGCTGACACGTTTGCGTGACGAGGGCGTGATCAAAGCGTGGGGACTGGGCGTGAACCGCGTTGAACCTTGTGAACTGACGCTGGCGCTTGATGAGCCGAAGCCGGATGCGTTCCTGCTGGCGGGTCGTTATTCCCTGTTGGATCACGAACGTGCACTGCAACGCCTGATGCCAGAAGCGCTGGAACATAACGTCGATATCGTCGTCGGCGGCCCTTACAGCTCCGGCGTACTGGCAGGTGGTGAGCACTTTGAATATCAGAAAGCCTCCCCGGCCATTAAGCAGAAAGTGGCGCAAATTCACGCCATTGCCGCGCATTTTAACGTCGATGTTAAAGCAGCGGCGCTGCAGTTCGCGCTGGCAAACCCTGCCGTCGCGGCGGTTATTCCTGGCTCCAGCCGTCCTGGCCGTATGGCGGAAGATCTGGCTGCGCTGAATGCAACCGTTCCGGCTGAATTCTGGACGGAAATGCGCCGTCAGGCTCTGGTTGCGGAAAACGCGCCGCTGCCGACCCGTTAATCAACCGAGTGAGAAAAAGATGAAACTGGATCTGACAGGTAAAGTCGCTGTGGTCAGCGGCTCAACCTCCGGTATTGGGCAGGGTATTGCCGCCGGACTGGCAAAAGCAGGCGCAACGGTGGTTGTCGTCGGGCGTAAACAGCGCGGCGTCGATGACGCGATGGCCGCGATTACGGCACAAAATCCTGCGGCGTCGCTGCGTGGCGTGGTGGCCGATCTCAGCACCGAACATGGCGTAAATGCGCTGATCGCCGCCGTTCCGACGACGGATGTGCTGGTCAATAATCTGGGGATTTTCAACGATAAAGATTTCTTCAGCGTTCCGGATGACGAGTGGCTGCACTTCTATAACGTCAACGTCCTCTCCGGCGTTCGTCTGGCGCGTCATTATGCGCCAGCCATGACGGAACAGGGCTGGGGGCGAATTATCTTTGTTTCGTCCGAATCGGGCGTGGCTATCCCCGGCGACATGATCAACTACGGCGTCACAAAAGCCGCGAATCTGGCGGTGTCCCACGGTCTGGCGAAGCGACTCGCCGGAACCGGTGTGACCGTTAACGCCATTCTGCCGGGGCCGACTTTTACCGATGGCCTGCAGGAGATGCTGGCGGACGCCGCCGCACAGTCCGGACGTAGCCCGCGTGAACAAGCCGACGAGTTTGTCAGAACGGCGCGCCCGAGCTCCATCATCCAGCGTGCGGCGGATGTGGAAGAAGTGGCGAATCTGGCGGTTTATCTCGCGTCTCCGCTCTCTTCGGCAACGACAGGGGCAGCCCTGCGCGTCGATGGCGGCGTCGTCGACACCCTGACAATGTAACCCTATAAATTTAAGAGAAAAATATCATGGCTAAGACAAGTGTATCGATTGAAATTCCGGCTTCTGCCGACGCAGTATGGCAACTGATGGGCGGCTTTGACGCGTTGCCGGACTGGCTGCCGTTCATCCCGAAAAGCGTGGTGACAGAAGGGGGGCGCGTGCGTTCGCTGACAACTTCCGACGGCGGTACCGTGATTGAGCGTCTGGAAGCGTTTGATAATCGTCAGCGCAGCTACACCTACTCCATTATTCAGGCGCCGTTTCCGGTGGTGAATTACCTCTCAACCATCACGGTTCATGAGACCGCCGACAGCCAGATTTCCCGCGTGGAATGGTCCGGCGAATTCACGCCGGTGAACGTATCTGACGAAGAGGCTCAGGCGCTGTTTACGGGCATCTACAGTGATGGTCTCAAGGCGCTGAAGGACAACTTTGTTTCCTGATTCGACCTGCAGGCGTCGGAGGATCCGACGCCTTATTATTAACTAAAACGCAATAGTCTATTGTCATTTGTATCATTTATGTCATCTGTAGACAGGCGTATTCTTCTTCCATCGCGTTAATCAACGCCAAATTATCACTTTATTCTGGGATATAAACATGAAAACTATTTTCGCTATTTTTACTGCCTCTCTGTTCTCTGCTGTGGCGTTTAACGCCTCTGCGCAAAGCGTTACGGCAACCGGCACCACGCTGGATTCCGCTGAAGCGGTCATCGCGCAAAAAGCCAAAGAGATGAATGCCTCTGAATACAAAATTACCAGTGCGCGCATGGGCAACACCGTCACCATGAGTGCAGAACTGTATAAATAATCGCGAGAGGAACCCATTATGTTATTCGATCACTATGCGCTGAATGCCTTGCCGTTAAAAAACCGGATTGTTATGCCGCCGATGACGCGTTCTCGCGCCGGGGCAGGCGACGTCGCGACTGACATGATGGCGGACTATTACGCACAGCGTGCCAGCGCAGGGCTCATCATTAGCGAAGGCACGCAAATCAGCCAACAGGGCCAGGGCTATGCCTGGACGCCTGGCATCTATTCCGAAGCGCAGATTGCTGGCTGGAAAAAAGTCACTGACGCCGTACACAAGGCGGGCGGTAAAATCTTTGCTCAGCTGTGGCACGTCGGTCGTGTTTCGCACACCGTTTTGCAGCCTGGCGGCGCGGCACCGGTCTCTTCTTCCGCCATTCAGGCGCCAGGGGTGAAAGTGTTTGTCGATGTTGAAGGGCGCGGTCCGGAAAATGGCGTCGGCGAGATGGTGCAGCATGACATGCCGCGAGCCCTGACGCGGGAAGAGATCCCGGCTATCGTCAATGACTATGCCCAGGCGGCGCGCAATGCTATCGCCGCAGGGTTCGACGGTATTGAACTGCACGGGGCGAACGGCTATCTGATCAACCAGTTCATTGACTCACAGGCCAACCTGCGTGATGACGACTACGGCGGCTCGCTGCAAAATCGTCTGCGCTTTATGCGAGAGGTGGTGACGGCGGTCTCTGCGGCAATTGGTAAAGAGCGAGTGGGCATTCGTCTCGCCCCGTTAACCACGCTGATGGGGTCAAAAGATGATACACCGGAAGCGACCTACCTGGCGGCGGCCAGCGTGCTGAACGATCTGGGTATTGCCTATATTCATATCGCCGAAGCGGACTGGGAAGATGCGCCGGTCATGCCTGCTGCGTTTAAAGAAGCGCTGCGTATTATCTTCCACGGTACGCTGATTTACTCCGGTAAATACACCAAAGCGCGTGCTGAAGAGGCGCTGACGAACGGCTGGGCTGACCTGATTGGTTTTGGTCGCCCGTTTATTGCCAACCCGGATCTGCCGCATCGTCTGAAAAATGACTTACCTCTGAATGCGCCCATTAAAGAGAGGTTCTTCGGCGGCGGGAAGGAAGGGTATCTGGATTACTCGGCTAGCTGATTTCATGACGCAGCGCGTCCATCTGCTCGCGCATCTATAAATGGCCCGGCGAATCACACAGCGCCGGGCTTTGTGTAAGATGGAATGCACACCCTTCATTCTTCATGTGAATACAATCAGCGTAAACCCTGTTGTCAGCAGGTATGATGAGGCTGTCCAGTTGATTCAAGAAAAGGTAAACGCATGTCCACTCCGCTATTCCGTCAGGCCGTACCCGCCGATGTTGATCGCTGCTATGAGATTGAAACGCTTGCCTATGAAGGCGATGAAGCGGCAACCCGGGAAAAGATCGCCACTCGTATCCAGCGCTATCCGCAGGGATTCATGTGCATGGAACTCAACGGTGAAGTGGCTGGCTTTATCAATGCCGGATGCGCCTGGGAGGTGGTGATGTCTGATGAAGAATTTAAGGAACTGGTGGGGCACGATCCGCACGCGCCCAATGCGGTGATTATGTCGGTAGTGGTGCACCCGGATTTTCAAGGTAAAGGCTATTCGTCACTGATGATGCGTGAGTTTGTGACGCGGATGAAAGCAATGCACAAAAAGACGATTCACCTGATGTGCAAAGACCGCCATGTCGATCTCTACGCCCACTTTGGCTATCGCTACGTCAAACCGTCAGAATCCGAGCACGGCGGGATGGCGTGGCACGAGATGGTGATGGCGTTGTAATAGGTCGATCACGGGAGTCGTATTCAACATGTTACTAGATTGAATTTATTGATTATTTATCTTTATGGCAGGTAAAGTATTCATGGGTTGTTCTCGTAAAAATGAGTACTTAAGGTTAAGTCAGGATAACGCTGCGCAATAAGTATGTATTCATCGCGCGTGACTCCCTCCCGAATGCTGGCACTGGTGCAATCTGAACTGTGCAGCAATTCTATTGCAAACACTTTTTTCCTTGCTGAGTAATCACTGTTCAAGTGTAGCCATAAGCAAATTGTTGTATATTGTAAACCATGCGCTGCCTGCCTTATGATAATACAAAAGGATACATAACGTGAATCTGCCGGATACCTCAAGTGCCAAACCGCTGTATAAGCAGCTTGAAGAAGCCCTGAAAGAGGCGATTTTAAGCGGCGAATATCAGCCGGGGCAGCAGATCCCAACCGAAAACGATCTCAGTGCCAGCTGGCAGGTGAGCCGCGTAACGGTGCGAAAGGCGCTGGATGCGCTGACCCGGGAAAACTTTCTTACCCGGGTCTCGGGTAAAGGGACATTCGTATCCGGCGAGAAGTTTCAGCGCAGTATGACCGGCATCATGAGCTTCAGTGAGCTGTGCCGCTCCCAGGGCCGCCGCCCGGGTTCGCGCACCATCAAGTCGGTGTTTGAGGCCTGCGATGAGGACACCCGCGCCAAACTGAACATCCCCGATGGGGAAAAAGCGGTGGTGATTGAGCGTATTCGCTATGCCGACGACGTGCCGGTATCGCTGGAAACGGTCTGGTTCCCCCCGCAGTTCGCCGCACTGCTGAATGAAGATCTCAACAGCCATTCCCTGTACGATACTCTGCGCGACAAGCATGGCCTGTGGTTTACCCACTCCAGCAAAACCATTGAGCTGGTATACGCTAATTTTGAGGTGGCCCACTATCTCGGCGTCGCTAACCGTTATCCGTTGATCTCGATTAAAAGCGAGATGATTGATAACAAAGGTGAAATGTCCTGCATATCTCATCAACTGATTGTCGGCGACAAACTGCGTTTTACCGTCTGACCCCCATTTTTTACCGTTGATCGTTACGTCGTTTCAGCGTAAATCGGGATCCGCATCGCGGATCCCGATTTTTTGTATGGGCACACGTTGATCGAAATGTATTCCAATGTTATACATTTATAACAATACATTTAGATACATTGATTGGCGCGCGGCTGTCACGCGGTTAACGTCAGAAACGACCCAAGGGGAAAAGTGATGAGTATTAAAGAAATCATTAACGGCATTGTGGACAATAAAGCAGAGAAAGGCGGGATCACGCACGTATATTACGTCGCCTGCGGCGGCTCGTATGCGGCGTTTTACCCGGCGAAAGCCTTCCTGGAAAAAGAAGCCACTAAGGTCACCGTCGGGTTGTACAACAGTGGTGAGTTTATCAATAACCCGCCGGTGGCACTGGGCGACAACGCGGTGGTAGTGGTCGCATCCCACAGAGGCAACACCCCGGAAACCATCAAAGCGGCAGAGCTGGCCCAGAGCCGCGGCGTACCGGTTATTGGCCTGACCTGGGTGACCGACTCCCCGCTGGTGGCTCACTGCGACTTTGTAGAAACCTACAGCTTCGGCGACGGCAAAGACATCGCCGAAGAGAAAACCCTTAAGGGCCTGATCACCGCGGTAGAAATTCTCAACCAGACCGAAGGTTATGCCCATTATGAGGATTTCCAGGACGGACTGAGCAAAATCAACCGTATCGTGTACCGCGCGTGTGATCATTTGCAGAACCGCGCCCAGGCGTTCGCCCAGGAATACAAAGACGACAAAGTCATCTACACCATGGCGAGCGGTGCGGGTTACGGCGCGGCCTATTTGCAGAGCATCTGCATCTTTATGGAAATGCAGTGGATCCACTCCGCCTGCATCCACAGCGGCGAGTTCTTCCACGGCCCGTTTGAAATCACCGATGCCAACACGCCGTTCTTCTTCCAGTTCTCTGAAGGCAGCACCCGTGCGGTAGATGAGCGCGCCCTGAACTTCCTGAAAAAATATGGCCGCCGCATCGAAGTGGTGGATGCTAAAGAGCTGGGTCTCTCCACCATCAAGCCGACGGTGATCGATTACTTCAACCATTCGTTGTTCAATAACGTTTATCCGGTTTATAACCGTGCTCTGGCTGAGATCCGCCAGCATCCGTTAACGACCCGCCGCTACATGTGGAAGGTCGAATATTAATCACGCCAGGATTTGACGCAGGGGCAGGGACGCTCGATTTATCGTTATCAACAAGGAATAATGATGGACATTAAGGTGATTGGCATTGGTGATAATGTCGTTGATAAATATCTCCATTCCGGCGTGATGTATCCCGGCGGTAATGCACTGAACTTCGCGGTGTATGCCCGGCTGGCGGGCTGTGAAAGCGCGTTTCTTGGCGCGTTCGGCAACGATGCCGCCGCACGGCACGTGCAGGAAACATTGCAGGAACTGAACATCGACAGTCAGCGCTGTCGCCACTATGTCGGGGAAAACGGCTATGCCTGTATCCGGCTGGTGGATGGCGACAGGGAATTTGTCACCAGTAATAAAAACGGCGTATTACGGGAACACCCGCTGCAATTATCCGACGACGATCTCGATTATATTGCGCAATTCGATGCGGTGCACTCCAGCATTAATGGATTTCTCGAACCGGAATTAGAAAAAATTAAACAACGCAATGTCACCCTGTCGTTTGATTTTTCCGGGCGAGGGACTGACGACTATTTTCAACAGGTATGTCCGTGGGTCGATTATGGTTTTATTTCCTGCGGCGCATTATCGGTCGAAGAGACGATTAATAAAATTTATAATTTATACGATTACGGTTGTAAACATGTTATCGCTACCCGCGGGCATGAAAAGGTTTATTACTATGCCGGCGGTGAACTTATTGAGTGGCAGCCTGTTTATATTCAACCGGTCGATACTCTCGGCGCGGGGGATGCTTTTTTAACTGGCTTTATGCTATCCATTCTGGCATGCGATAAACCCCAACCGGACCATGACGATATTATTCGCGCCATGACGGCAGGCGGGAAATCCGCGGGCCAGGTCTTACATCATTATGGCGCGTTTGGCTTTGGTAAACCGTATTCCGGCTAATTGCCTTTCACCGATTACATAAAAACATAACTGGAATTCACTCCATTATCCGGGGGTAAGTATGTTCTGGACAGAATTGTGTTTTATCCTGGTTGCCCTGATGTTTGGTGCGCGTATTGGCGGCGTATTTTTAGGTATGGTTGGCGGCCTTGGCGTTGGCGTTCTGGTATTTGGTTTTGGCCTGACGCCCTCGTCGCCGCCCATTGATGTTATTTTAATTATTCTCTCGGTAGTATTAGCGGCATCGTCATTACAGGCGTCCGGCGGACTGGATTTATTAGTCCGGCTGGCGGAAAAAATGCTGCGCCGCCATCCGCGCTATATCACGCTGCTGGCACCGTTTATCTGTTATATCTTCACCTTTATGTCCGGCACCGGGCATGTGGTGTACAGCCTGCTGCCGGTGATCTCCGAAGTGGCGCGGGATTCCGGCATTCGCCCGGAGCGTCCGCTGTCGATTTCGGTCATCGCGTCTCAGCAGGCGATAACCGCCAGCCCGATTTCGGCGGCCATGGCGGCGATGATTGGCCTGATGGCCCCGTTCGGCATCTCTATTTCCACTATCATGATGATTTGCGTCCCGGCGACGCTGATTGGCGTGGCGGCGGGAGCGATCGCCACCTTTAATAAAGGCAAGGAACTGAAGGACGATCCGGAATACCAGCGTCGCCTGGCGGAAGGGTTGCTCAAGCCGATCGGCAAAGCGGAGCGCAGCACTGAAATTGCGCCACACGCGAAACTCTCGGTGCTGTTGTTCCTGACCGGCGCGGTGGTGATTGTGCTGCTGGGGCTAGTGCCGGGCCTGCGTCCGCTGGTTGAAACCACCAAAGGGCTGCAACCGCTCTCGATGTCGGCGGCGATCCAGATTGTGATGCTCTCTTTTGCCTGCCTGATTGTGCTGCTGTGCCGCCCGCAGGTGGATCACATCCTCAGTGGCAGCGTGTTCCGCGCCGGTGCGCTGGCGATCGTTTGTGCCTTTGGCCTGGCGTGGATGAGTGAAACCTTCGTCAGTAGCCATATCGACCTGATCAAATCCGAAGTGCAGGTGCTGTTGCAGGAGCATACCTGGCTCATCGCCATCATGATGTTCTTTGTCTCGGCGATGGTCAGCAGTCAGGCGGCGACTACCCTGATTCTGCTGCCGCTGGGGCTGGCGTTGGGGTTACCGGCGTATGCGCTGATTGGCTCCTGGCCTGCGGTTAACGGCTACTTCTTTATTCCGGTAGCCGGGCAGTGCCTCGCGGCGTTGGCCTTCGACGATACCGGCACCACCCGTATCGGCAAATACGTGCTTAACCACAGCTTTATGCGTCCCGGCCTGGTGAATGTGATTGTCTCTGTGGCGATGGGGCTGATGATCGGCAAAATGGTGTTAGGTTAATTTTGTTCGCCGGCCCGCTCGTTTAAGGGGCCGTTTATTTATCGTTTTACGCGCCAAAGCCGTGCTAAAAGTTCATGATATCTAATAGATATGAGTTGACCTCAGGAGAGCATCGCTGCATTCAGAAGGGGTTAGTTGACTTAGGGAGAACTCAGGAGAGGCAAACTGGCGGAGATCACAGGAGTCTAATTTGATGGTTAACTTATTGATTTAATGTTGATGTTTTGTATTGGATAAATAAATAACCCCCATAAGCACCCCCAAATGATTTTGCTTGTGGGGACTGGAGTACTCACAGCTACTTCTTGGTCTCTTTTTACACTGTAGTAAAGCGACAATATCCTTTTTGCCTTCGGCTTCTTTTTAGTGTCTCAGTTATAACGAATATGTCAGAGATTCGTATACTACAGTGTTTATCTTGCAGACAACACTCCCGCATAGTACTTCGCTATGATATAGTTCATCCTCTCGACCAGTTTCGGTCGCTTAAAAGTGATATGGGCAGTTCCCTTCTGAAAGTATTTGATCGAAAACATCTCATCCTCGTAACGATTGCTGTGCCTGTTTTCATGGATATGATCGGCGAGACGACGGGTGACGTCGGCACGGTTGTCGGGAACCGGTTTTCCGTCCAGAAGCATCAGCATCAGCATCCGCTCAAGGTCAGCTAATCGATCGCGTTGCCAGCCCCAGAGAAGCCCAAATCCCCAACGATCATATTTCACCAGCCCTGTCACGATAATCTTTTTTCCAAACTTACACGGGCTGTTGCTCTTGTAGTCCCAGCTCAGACCCTTAAATACGTTAATCACACCACGCTCAAACACATCACCTTTATTCAGATGAAGTTGCTCAAAAGTGCTCAGAATGTTGGCTTCGCTGACTGCAGGAATGTCATCCCCCTCAAGGTTTCTGTACCACTGATCACGCGCCTGAGCGTCCATGATGGAAAGCATCCCTGACTTTTTCATTAAATCGCGCCATATACCACGATCGAAATTACGGGTAATGGCTTTCATCGCTGTTTCTGGTTTCTCCATCAACCAGCAACCACAGCGGAATTTCTGCTTCATGGCCCAGTCCAGAGCGGTTTTACCGCCAATACAACGGGTCAGTGTTGAAATATCGTTGAGTTGCTGAATGAGCACTTCATTCTGTGCCAGCGCGGCATTACGTCCGGTGAAGATGCGCTCAATGCTGGTGGAGCAAATCATGTCGGTGTGGCTGGTTAATACTTCGGATTCGGTGAAGTTAAGGTCTGACATCTTTTCTTTCCTTTATCTAAAAGTAAAGCGCCAGCCGGTAAGGGCTGGCGCTTATACGTGTGTAATGAGTATTGCCTGGTGGTTAATCAGTTCTGGTCTGTTGCAGAAGCTGGATTGAGCGGGTGCGAACATCATTTCGTACCCGCTCAATCCAGGACAACAACTTTGCTGAGTTGGTGTTGTCTTCGTCGTTGTCGAAGATGATCCTCGTACCGTTATCGATATTGTCCTGCAGCCAGTCAGACTATTGAGAGCGACTTCAGTGGTTAACTCTGGCATTAGAGTTTTTTGTGGTGATTGATGTTGTGTTACCAGTCAAATGTGGGAAAACCTGGCAGCACTTCGCCACAGGCATCAAGATGAATAATGCTCACGGAGTAACGACGCATAAGTGCTACCACCAGACGACGACAGGCTTTCGACAAACCGAGTCGTTTTAGCCGCAACACCGGAAATGACCACGCGCTCAGACGGAGCAGATAGCCGGTGCCCGAAAAATGGATCCATTCTGACTCACTAAAGTCTTCATGCTGATGCGACTGTTTGTACAGCAGGGTGTTGTCGGCTTCGGTGATATGCGCGGTACTGCAATGGATACCGGTAAGGTGGGCGGCGGGTAGTAATGGATCTTCAACAACCCGCTTTCCGGGGGTATCAGCAATACGAAGTGAATATCCGTTGTCGCAGATCGCGTTAATAATGTCTTCCAGTTCAATGCCATCGATATCCACGATGATACGACCCATGTTGAGGGCCAGTACATTGATAGCATCGGCTTCTGCCGTCAGGGATAGTTTCATGAATGTTGCTTCTGAGCTGCATTTCCAGCGATGAGAAGAGTGATCCTTTTATACCCGTTACGTTGCATCAAACCCGTTGCCCGTCTGGCCCGGAGAATATCAATCACCCCGATAAAAGGGGACTGATGCTTAATGGAGAAACCGGGACGATCAATCCGCACCAGTTCAGATTTTTCAACGAGAAAATTGAGTGCATCTGACAGTGAGATACCGGCGTCAATATATTGCGTAATAATCTTCTCATCGGAAAATTGCGTGTCGCTAAGCGAAAGGCCGTAATGTCTTTTTAACAGATACGTAAGAAGTTGCTGCCAGATTTCAACGGGCGTCGGGCGTGACGGTGCCTTCCGCGTCGGGATGGCGGATAAGGTTTGCATAATGAAATGCTCCTGAATGAAGTCGGGTTAAAAAGAATGAAGGATTATGGGGTAGGGTTACCGGGTTATGCTGTCGTCTGGTGTCGGATAAATTGCTGTATAAATGTAGCCATGTGATCCGAGGGAATCTGCTTCACAGGTCAGTCCTTTTGCATATAACGTGACACAGTGCTGATGGCGGGGATTGAGCTCACCGGAAACCAGCATTAATTCCAGCTGTTTGAGCAGTGCCGGAAACGCTTGGTCGAGATGGCGCAAATCCGCGTCGGTGAATGTCCCGGTGATGCTGGCGCGGTCGGCCAGATAATGCAGCCGGTTGCCTTCCTGTACCAGCCGTGCACCGAAGCACGGGGTGATATTACGTTTCAGTCCCCACCACGGTTCAGAAATATGATGATTTGCCGGCAGTGTTTTATTCAACAAGGTCGTGCTCCTTGAATATGAGTTAACTGAGGGTGACGCTGCGCAGAACGACATACGGGCCGTTGCGGTCCTGGCGACGTTCAGCGAACACGGCCAGGACGCCGCTGATATCCTGGACCTCCTTCCCTGCATAGTGGCAGACGCTGCCGGACCAGGCGTATTTTCCGGAACAGAAGCGAAACAGCCTGGACTCAGGATGCTGGCGATATAGCGCCATCGCCTGACGTTTGCTGATAATCTTCATCGCTGCTCTCCTTACAGCCAGCCGCGTTCAGCGAATGACACTACTTCCATGCCGCCAACCACCAGATGGTCCGGCAGGCGGATATCCACCAGGTCCAGTGCCTGCTTAAGACGTTCCGTGAGGCGGCGGTCAGCCTGGCTGGGCTCCGCCAGGCCTGACGGATGGTTATGGGCAACGATGACGGCGGCTGCGTTATGTTTCAGGGCGGCTTTCACCACTTCCCGGGGATGGACTTCGGTATGACTGATAGTGCCGGTGAACAGTATCTCGTGGGCAATGAGGCGGTTCTGGTTGTCGAGGAACAGCACCATAAACACTTCGCGCTCTTCCCCTGCCAGGCGCAGACGCAGCCAGTCCCGGGTGGCACCGGCGGAGGTGAAGGCCACACCGGGTTCACGCAACTGGCGCTCCAGCAGGTTCATTGCCCGCCGTAACGTTCGCCGGGCATACGGGGACAGGGGGACTTCCTGGTGTGGTGAGGTCAGTGACGGGAACATATCAGGCTGCGATGACGTGGGTAAGGGGGCCGGATTCGTCATGGTTATTCCCCTAATCAATGATACGCATAATTGCGTGGCAGTCCGGGTGCAGCAGGGCATAGTCCCGCAGGCGATAATAGTGCTCCGTCATGGCATTGCATTCGGTGCGGCAGGCGTGATGACTGTAAGCGATAAGGCAGACGGCTATCCCGGCAGCCTCAGCGCTCATCTCTGCGCCGTTACCGTTCATGCTGTTAAACAGTGTCCATTTCTCATCGTTTTCGTTCTCCGGGGCCATAAATGCACCGCCATTGCTGAGGGTAAAGAAATTCCATATCCCGCCGCTGTAGTCCCTGCAAAACCGGTCCATCCAGCCAAAAATGTGGTGTTCAAGGGTTATCCACTGCGGTATGCTGCCAAACTGCTGCGGCCAGAAGGCGGCACGCTGTTCATCGGGTACGGGCATGCATTCGATGCGGTCTGTATCAGTACGTGGTGAGGTGAGAGATTCAGTCACCGGACTGGTCAGGGTGAGTATGTTGTTCATTTGATTTCCTTTGTATTTTCATGTGGGTTGTTGTGACAAAGTGACGGACAGAACTGCACATAGCCATCATCATCACAGCGTGAAGGCCAGTGCCCCTCAGGGATACTTATGCCGCACTGGCTGAGTTCACCGGGACGATAAAGAAGGTGAGAGCACCAGGCGCACAGGTCGTCATCAGAGATGTAGCGGCAGCTTTGCTCACTGATCAGGGAGAACGGATGTGGCGAAACCTGAATCACGCCGCCAGGAATACACTGCATTACTTCAGGCTCCCGAGCAGGCTTTCCGCCATTACCCACAGGGCGCGGTTGAGCTTCACGTCGCCGTCAATGCCGTTAACCGCACGGGTGTGGGCCCGTTTACCTTTCGTTGTTCTGCCCGGCAGACCGCCTTTAATCAGGTTTTCCTGGATACGCTGGTAGGTGGTCCACAGGTCGGAACTTTCATCCTGCCAGCGTCGCGCAGACAGAATCTGTGCTTCCGTCACCGGCTGGTGCTCTTCCCCAAAGCGGTACGTCAGGGCGGCTCTGGCAAACGCCTGTTGTGCCGGCGGAGGAAGTAGCAGTGACTGCATGGCATCCCGCTTCTCCTCCACCCGGTCAAATATCCCCAGCACCTCATAAGCCCCTTCAATGACTTTATCCACCACATTCCCCTTGTGCGGTACGCGAACCTCACCAAAGGTTTCGCCACAGACAAGTCCGTTCTGGCAGACAAAGCGAAACAGGCCCGGCAGCATCTGGTATGAGCTGGAGCCGTCGTGGCTGTTAAGCAGGATGATTTCGGGGACCTGTTTGCCGGTGATTTGCCCCTCACGCCGCAGACGCAGCATGTGCTTTGTGTGGTCGCGTTTATTCAGGTCGCGAACGCGGGTCTGGCAGGCAAAGAACGGCTGGAAGCCTTCCCGCTGCAGATTATCAAGCAGTGTGATGGTCGGGATATACGTATAACGTTCTGAGCGTGATTCGTGCTTTTCTTCACTGAATACGCTGGGCACATAGTGTGCCAGTTCATCACGGGTCAGTGGGCGGTCGCGGCGTACGAGACTGGCCGCACCAAAACGGCTGGCTAAGCGCATGGTTAATACCTCTGATATCGGGTTAAAGGGCATAAAAGCAGAAAGGCCATGCTCCGGAAGGTGCATGGCCTGTGGGGGACTGTGTTCTGTTGAAAAATGAGCAGGACTTCGCCGCTCAGTGGCTCAGTGGCTGTGGTGACACAGGAATACCGTCGCTGATGAGATAGCGGTTCAGCATCTCTCCGGCCTGCGGGGCAAAATTCCAGTCCCGCCATATCAGCATGCCACGGCAGTCGCGGATGACCAGACGAAAATGGGGCCCTGGTCGTCTTCGACGGTGACGTTGAGATAGCGTGCGGCCATGGCTTCCGCCTGTCGGCGGGTGAAGGGGCCGGGTGGCAGCGACGCATTATCAGTGGTCTGCATATCTGATCCCTGATGAGAAACAAAAGAAAACGCCCCGCTCAAATGAGCAGGGCGTCGGCGGTGTGAAATACTGATGCAGTGGTCAGGGCTGGCGGGTGTGTGCTGCCTGAACCGGGATATGCGTCATGGACTGAGGTTCCTGTTGTCGTGAGCGTGAATGAATTCAGAAAAAAGGCGTTACCTGTCTTTATTACGGCAGGGCATATTTCGGCAGACAGCCGCTGTCCCCGAACGCGGGAAGGACCTTCCCCGCACCGTTAAGCGTAAACACGGCTGCCTTTACGCCCTCCCCGGACACAATGACCCGCTTACCGGTGCGCAGTTTATCCCATGCCCATGCCACGTTGTCTGAGCCCACATGTGACTCGCTGTCACTGACGCTGACAGGCTCCTCATCGTCAATTTTCATGTCCAGCGACTGGCCGTTATCCATCCTGACCTGATGACCGTTTGCGTCGGTGAAGGTCAGGGTGGCCGCTTGTGAGCCGGTGTCTTCGCAGGTCAGGTAAAGCTGTGACTGTCCTTTCCCCAGAATTACAAACTCAGACACGCCCTGACCCCAGCCGCTGGCCCAGGTATCACGGTTACCGAAGGCCTGTGACACTGCCGGAGTCAGAGCAGATATCAGAAGAGTGAAAAGCAGTATTTTCTTTTTCATAGTATTCCCTGAGGGTGATGGTTAAGACGATACGGGTCTCTCCTGAAGACATTGAGACGCGTTAAGAAAGAGGGCTGATAAGTGATACTGGCGATATCACTGGCTGACGGTGAATGTGCCCTGATCGGTGAACACCCGGGCCTCAACAAAATTGCAGGCTTTACCAAAATCCAAAGTGTGACCAAATTTCCAGAAGACACTCTCAGCGAAGGTCATTTTACGGGGTGTGAACGGTTTATCTGTGGGCCACCAGCCATCCACATTCCGGCCCCTGTAGGCTATTTTTCGGTGTGTCAGCATCGGGCATTTTCCCCTGTTAACATCGATTTTCTTTATCAGAACGGTGTCGGTTTTTGCTGTCACGGTGACATAGATGCAGCCATAGCACTCATGGCCGGCATGGCTGACCTCCACTTTAACGGGCATATCGCTACCGGCCAGGGAGGGAAGTGAGGTGAACAACAGACTGGCGGTCAGCGCCATAAAAAACCTTTTCATTACTTTTCTCCGGATGAAGGCATTCCTGCAATTCATCGCATTGATTTTTAATCAGTAAATGGCTGAATACAGTATCCCTGAGGGATTCTATAACCGGAAATTCATCATGAAAAATGAATAAAACCGATCGGGTCGATCGACAAAATCGATCGTGACAGAGCCAGATTATTTATCGAAACGGAAGACAGGCTTATCGATGCGGAAGTCAGCCAAAGAAGAAGGACCAGACGGTCCGGGCAGCACGGGCCACGGTGTGTGTGACTGTCCGGAGCGCGCAACGTGCAACCTGCGGCAACGGGGCCAGGTCGATGACCGCGTCAATCACTTCTACCACGGCATCGCCAAAGCTGTTGCGGGCGGTAGTGATAATGCCGGGGGTGTGGTACCCGCTTTGCAGGTGAGGCACCAGCGGGCTGCGGGCCTGCTTTGGGAGACGGGTAATCATCGCCTCCACCAGACGGGGAAGGTGGTACCGCCCCCTGACTGACACCGGAAGAATATTCGTCTCTGCGGTTCCCATCTGACGGGCCACGGTCTGTTGTTTCTGTATAATACGTTCAGCCTGCAATGCTGATGGCTGCGCCGATAACCAGTTCCAGTGCGCTGCAGGTTCGGTTTTATCCACCTGGTTGAGGACCCATAACACCGGTGGCAGCGGTCCGCTGTATTGTGCGAATACCTCCTGATAAAAAAGCTCTTCCACCGAGAATGCGCGGTCATCGGCCTTGAGCACCCACAGCACCATATCGAGTTGTGGCATGAGTTCGCGGTACAGCTCACGGTATTCGTTGTCACGGCTGATGCTCTCTCCCGCACCGGGTAAATCCACCAGCGTCAGGTAATGGTTACCGAAGCGCAGACGTACACGCTGAGGCTGACGGGTACAGGCCTCCACGGCATTCACCGCACAGACTTCACTCCGGAACAACGCATTACACAGCGAGGATTTGCCGACGCCGGTCTTGCCCATGATGCCAATCACGGGTTCATACGCGACGAGGCGGCTGAGCTCCCGGAGAAGATGCTGCCGCAGAATACGGGGATAGCGCCGCAGATGGCGACGGATAAGGGCATAGCCCGAAGGATGTTTCATATAAGCCTCGGCATAATAAAATGGCCATCACGGATGGATGGCCTGACTGACGTAAACGGGAGGGAATTCACTGAGGTGATATATAACTGAGAAAAATTTAAAAATGCGGATATAGCATTTAATCCAGATATCAGCAGGGGCGAGCGCCCCCCCACAGATATGTTGATTCAGTTTATGGTACGCATAAAAGGAATTTTGTTGATTTTTTTTGCAATTCTTAAAAAATATTCCCTGTGAATTGCTGGTGTGTTTTTCAGTTTGTCATAACCACTCTTTTTTTTAGTCGCACTGATTTCTGCCTCCCTGTCAGCAAGACGTCGTCGGTGGGGTCTGTTGATGTTATCTTCCCTTTCTGTTCTTCTGAGCAGACGGGAGAATAATGTGCAGGGTTCATGACGCCGATAGCCAGGTGCAGTGACATCAGGGAACGGATTCAGTATGTCGGATATGAAAAAGTCTATTCCTCCTGGCGTGGGAGAACTTTTTTGTTTGTTGATGACTTCACGCTGGAAGTT
Organism: Citrobacter amalonaticus; assembly: GCF_018323885.1. Taxonomy (NCBI): domain Bacteria; kingdom Pseudomonadati; phylum Pseudomonadota; class Gammaproteobacteria; order Enterobacterales; family Enterobacteriaceae; genus Citrobacter; species Citrobacter amalonaticus. The sequence continues at coordinate 84,739 of NZ_AP024585.1, forward strand.
GAGTAAGAAATTAAAGTCAAAACCAGAAACACCCACCAGGCATTCAATGTCTTCAGGGATGAAAGAGTACCAGACCTCAATAATTTCCCTGATAAAGTCATGACTGACAGCCCCGTCCTGAATAAAAAATAACACATGGGCGAAAGGCTCAAAATTCTCGTCCAGCATGCCCAGTCTTACATGTCCGGCTATCCGGCTGTACATTGTGCGATGTTTTATTTTACTCATCATCGAGGAAAAGGCTATGTTAATTATGGTTAAGTCATCGATGATGTGTTCAAGTATTCCATTTGTCTTGCAGTTGAGGTGAAAGCTGATTGGGATTATTGTGATTTTTCCGGATGCTTTATTTTTTATTTTGTTATATTCAGTCTGGATTTTAAGTAGCACATCTTCTTTGTGAATAAGATTTTTCTTCAGTTCTTCTTTATATTCTGGGGTTGCTTCGCAATGAAGCTTCAAATATTTATGCGTTCCCGCGAGAGAACGGGATGAGCCAGGGCGTAATGAATTCTCATATTTAAGAATGTCCGACAAAAGATTGCATGCGTAGCCGTCTGTTACCTGCGTTTTTCTTTTTTTAGTGGAAAGTTTATCAGGCGGTATTTTTTCACATTCTGCATCTTTAAAGCTGATGAAGCTGTATATGTCAGCCAGGTCCACGTAACGTATGGGTTCCGATGGATACGTGGCATCTATCTCCCTTAACCTCAGAAAGTTCACTTCATAAAAATCATTCAGTCCGTCCCTTCTCATTCTGCTCTCCCGAATACTGGTTCTGTTTTTATACCTCCGAATTATATCGTATAAAGCTCTGAATTAAGAGTGATTGGATCACAGTACCGGCATGGTAAAACATAGCCTTTTAAGCATTATTCAGAGCTTATGATTTCCTATTAATTCATTGAATTAAATGAATTATATATACTTTGCTTGTCATTTTTTTGTGTTTGTTTTTTTCTGTTGTTTCAGATTGTTATGACATGATTTTAAGGTGAAAACGATTCTGACTGTCTTTTCAGGCGACTGAGGGTGTTCCGTTACTTCCGATCAGCGTCTTACAGCGAGACTGTTTTTCCGACTGTGTTTACCTGGTCAGGGAGTATCTTATCCTGTCATCCAGTTGCAGAGCATTCTGTGGTCTGATTGTTATCGCCGGGGAGAATGCAGTTTCCCCTCGAAAATAAATACGTTAGCCCGTCATGAATTTACCTTTTTTCATGTTTTCCGGGCCGCGCATGGAATGTTTTTCCTGAGTAACCAATAATTACTCTCTTACTTCCACGTTTTTTGTGCCTGAAAATACCGGGGGAGTAATCAGAAAATAAACCCCGTATCGGTATAAATAACGGCAAGATACTATTGCAGTAAATATTACAGTGGCAGGGTGACCAGTTCCGGGAGTCAAAAAGTGTGCGTATACAAATCTTTCATGAACACATGCCTGTACAGGTATCAAGTCCGGAAGACAGAAATGGTGGCTAATATCATTTTAACACCAGGGTGTGAATAACTTAAACCTGCGTAGTGTGTGTATTCTCTGGAGGTTACTGACGGTGTGAAAAGAAACATTAAGGTTATTAGTGTTATTTTATAAAAGATGTGTTATTTATCCAACTGCTTACACCTTTGTATCCATGAATACTGACTCTTCAGTAAGTACAGTATTCCTTCGTCTACCGGGTGATGATTTCTTTTCAGACATCCCGGTACGTTCAATGATTACTAACATCATTGTTTATTCTTTGCCGTAAATCATAATGATTGTCAGACTTTTCTGTGTGATGAACATCCATTCCATTGCACGATAAGAAATTACTGTTACAGCACGTGTGAAAAATGATACTCAAGAAACATACTTTAATGGCTGAAAGCCTGAATCGGTATTCTGCATAAAAAATTAATCTCTCCCGTAATCTCATGACCAATAACTGTTATGGGATATTTATCATGGAATACGTAATCAACTCAAACCACAAACCAGACTGTTCTCTTCAGTCAGTATTATTTAACCATCAGGACCGGTTATTTGACTGTCATTCGAAATTACTCCTGCTTCGGGTGGATTTTGCATACAGGAAAAACTCTGATTCATACGCGTATGGTGATATTCATCAACTGGTGGCTGAGATGACATGGCTGACTGAGCAATGCGCAGAGATATCTGGTCTGGAGGGATATGCCTGGGTAATGGAATATGGGGGAGATCACCGTTACCACATTCATGCGGCGTTTTATATCAATGGTCAGAGCCACCGGAAGGCCTGGTGCTTCTGGAAAGCCATCCAGTCGCTGTGGGAAGACATCACGGACGGAGAAGGCTACGCGCACCGGTGTGAGCCTAAGGGACATTACCGGGTGCGAGGTGAACGAGTAATCAACTTTTCAGATCGCAGAGGAAGGGAAGGTATGCAGTACATCCTGAGCTATCTGGGTAAACAGTCGCAGCGTACAGAGCGCCGGATTTACAGAGTCAGCGCAGTCCCTGCTCCGGCAGTCAGTGGCAGGCGGCGTAAGCGGAGCTGAATCTATCCGGTAAAAAATCACGCCAGTGCGTCATCGTTTGAAGAAGTCTGCACCATTCGAATACCTGGCTTCTTCTCCCCTATCACCAACGGAGAACAAACGATGACCACACCAAACCGCCTGCTTAACGATAAGTTTGTCGATATGGCCTTCATTACGCAGCTCACCGGCTTAACCGACAAATGGTTCTACAAATTGATTTCATTGGGTGAATTCCCAAAACCCATTAAGCTTGGGCGTAGCTCCCGCTGGTTGCAGAGCGAAGTGGAAGCCTGGCTACAGCAACGCATTGCTGAGTCACGGGGTTGAACACTCATGCCGAAGAAACATAACCGTAAGACATGGCAGGCACCGGTACGCTGGATTTGCCCGCAGTACCATCGACAATACAGTGGTGAGCGCATGTGTCCGTTCTGTTACAGCACGGTCAATGTTATAGCCGCCACAGCTAGCTGAGTCGTCCCCCCCTTTGTGACACCCCGGTTCACCAATTAAATCTATTACCCGCCAGATACTGCGCATGAAGCTGCCCATACAGGGACGGCCTATGCCTGCGTGTCATGTGGCGGAGAGGACTATTACTATGTACACAAAATAATTTCTTGCCCTCAATAACGCTGGTCGCCTGACCGGTGCCAGAACTGCACTACGCTTTCCTGACGAACGTTACACCTGCCATCACTGCGGCAGTATCCAGGTGCTGAATTCTGAGTCTGAACGCCCGTGGTTTTCTCATACCGATGTTGTACTCACTGTTCAGGGCCAGCAGTTCTGCCCCTACATACACCCTGCGGCTGCTGAGGTCGGGTTTATACGCAAGCTACATCGTGACGTACCCAATGCGAAGCCGGTGGTCAGTCATGCAGGTCAATGCACCAGTGAATATCACTCTTACGGAGATGAGGAGGTCATGTGCTCCTGATGCCATGCTATTGGGCTCTGAATACCAGAGGTGAGCAAACAGGCAGCAGAAGCGCGGCCAGCCAGCCTGAAGAAAGCTGGACATGCCCGTCCTGCGGATGTCGTTAGGTACTGCATTCTGATAATCCTGGCATTCGCGCCTAGTTTGAACACGACCAACGGTCAGTCGGGAATGATGTACTGAGGTACTGCAAGTATCGGGACGATTTTGCCACATTGCCGGGAGACTGGCACACAAGGTTTATATTTGCATTCTTTCCTCTGGATGCGTCTGCTCCAGCCGGGGCCTGGTACTGCGTCTGGTGCGGGCAACATTACTACGGGGAAATGCTGTGTATTCCTTGTGGCACTTGGTATGCGCGATATTGAAGGAACATGTGACAGGGAAATAACAGCAGAACTGTGAGACCTCCGGTATGCATTATGTTCTGAAGGACAGTTGAATTACGCTGATTTTTTACCCGGTTTAACGCATCACCACCACTTCGCTGTTGTCAGTTTTATGCAACCGAAAATACCGGATCACGGATCAAGGTAATATCCAGCAATCCTGACTGACAATTGCCTTCAGCACATCTGACTCCTGTCTGTTGAAGCATTACTTTCTCGCCACTTCAGCGGGACGAAAAAACATATTAGCCTTAGTTATCATATGCACAAAATCAATAATGTTATTTACAAAATCTTACTACTGCCTTATTTTCTGGAACAATTTTAATACATTTCTTTACTTAAGGGCAAGCAATGGGCAGGAAGCCAGCACGCGGATTTTCCGTCGTCACGCGCCTCTTCTGTATCACCATTCTGGCGGTAGCGTGCGTGCGCGTCACAGCGGCTCCGCTCTCTCCGGCTGACCGTGATACCATTCAACAGCAGCAGCAACAGTTGCTTGAGCAGAACCAGCGTCAGCGTGATGAACTGGAGCGCAGCACACCGCTACCCCTGAACTGGCCTCAGCAGCACAGGCGGTGCTGGCAGGGTGTCAATCGGCAGCGATACTTTGCCTGAATCAGGCGGGGATCCTGACTGCTGAAGTTGCAACTCCAGGCGGCGTGGGTGCAGCGGGGATCCTTACTGTCGGTAAGAATGCAGCAGAGATTGCAGCAGCAAAAGCTGAGGTTGCAGCGGTAAATTCTGCTAAACCTGGATGGTTGCAGAATGTTCAAGCCGGTAATAAGTTCAACGCAGAACAGTCTAAACATTATCCGTATAATGAACTTTATGTAAACAAACCTAACGGAAACGGCTATTATCGTGTGGATTCGTATAACCCGGCAACAGGTGAGATAGTGTCTCGTAAGTTCACACAATTCTCTGATATCACTGAATCAACTGCAAATAACTACATCCGCGAGGCAGTGAATAAATATCCGGTAGGGGCATCTATAGCGCAAGTGCCATCCAGTGGAACGTTAGGTGGTAAAAAATTACAGGGTTCAAATATTCTGGAAATACCTCCTCAAATTAAACCAATTCCACAATCTGTTCTTGACTCAGCTAAGCAAGCTAACGTGATAATCCGTGATACTAACGGAACGGTATACAAATGAGACATAAGATTTTTTATTGCAAAAAATGGTCTATTGGTTACAAAGAACCAATAACCCCATTGACTGAACATGAGGCCCAGAAGCTACATTCTCGCGGCCTTCCATATACAGTACTTATTGATTCAGATAAAGAGCCAACGTGTTTTTTAGAAGTGATAAAAAACAAAAAAATGGTAGGGGTTGGCTTCTTGGATGAGCAACAAAAAGAGTATCTAATGTATCAGTTTCAGTTGGTAGAAAGTGGAAACCTCTTTCTATCAATGGCTGTTTATCGAGAGTTTGCTGAACACGACGGCGAAGGTGCAGGTATATTAAATGTATCGCATGGCACTACATATATCTTTAACGAAGATGGTAGTGCCGTGGTAAGGGAAGAACATTTTAATCCCTATAAACTGGAAGAGAGTCAAACGACGGTCGATGTGACGGGTAATTATGATCAGTTTCCTGAGTTTGGAAAATATGACTCTTTGATTAGAAAAGAACGATAAGACTATTCAGCTAATTACAGACGCTTCTGAGGCGTGTGTCGTGGCATCACGTTTTCATACTGATATGATAGTGGAGTAGCAGATTAGGTGTCGCGACCGAGTGGAAGCGTCTGCGGAGCCAAAAACGCTTAACAGAGCAAAAAGTTGCCGTTCCGGAGGTACAGCAGGGGAAAGTGGTTTTAATTCACGGAAAGGAAAGGAAAAAACCGGGTTAACGACAGGAAGCCGCACAGGAAAGAATTGTTGTTGAGAATAATGCGCTGGGTCCGAACAGCTTCGGAAAAGGCATGGCAGATATGGGGTTATTCCAGCAGTCGTTTGCAGCCAGTATGATCCAGAATGGCGCTACAGCAGATGAGTTAACAGAAGCACTGATTAAAAACTCACAGGGTCAGATACCTGTAGGGCAGGATGCCGTTAAAGGTCTGTTGACTGCCAGGGGCGAATTCTTTGGGGTTCCGGTCAGTGCGTTGACCGCAAATGGAGAAATGACACCGCAACAAGCTGCGGAAATCCTGGCGAGTGGTGTGCCGACCAGTGAAGCAAAACTGATTCAGTATGTAGCAGCTAATGCGTTTTTATCTGTTGCGAAAAGCTCCGATCTTGGATTATCACCTGTAAACCAGAAATATGTGGATATTCTTTCGCCGGAAGCGAAACAGCATATTATATATGGGGATAGCCCTACACAAGGTGGACATCTGTATCCCGGAAATCCAGGAAAAACAGTTTTCCCTCAAAGTTGGTCAGCAGACAAGGTTGTTCATACTGTGGGTTATATAGCAACGTCGCCTGATACTAAATGGTTTGCTCAGACAGGAACCAGTGGTATGTATACCGCTAAGGGCGATCCTGCCAAATGGGTCGCATATGAAGTCAGAGATGGTGTCCGTATTCGTGTTGTTTATCAACCGGCTACAGGGAAAATTGTTACAGCCTTTCCCGATAATAAACCTGTACCTCCGGCATCGAAACCTATAAAAAAATATGAAGGGATTTATTAAATGTTTGGTGTAAAAATCAGTCAATTAGGAAAGTTGCTTGAAGATCGATTAGATCCGGATTTAATTGATGGCGCTTTAGATTATATTCAATATGACGAGGAGCCTCTTGCTTTTGAGATTCTTTGCGACCATATAAGCGAGTATGACATCACCATAACTGAAAATGAGTATGAGTTAATAACTCAACTTATCGAAGAGATGAAGTTTGATATAAGTGAACCACCGTTTAAATATTTAAAAAAATTAGTTGATTAAGCAAATCCCCGCCCTCAAAAGCCGGGGTTTTTAGACCTTCTGCTGCGACTCAATAGCCAGCTATCCCTTCTCGGCAGTGACCACTACTGTCAGTCCGGTATAGAAGGCTAGCGCCTTCAGCCAGCGGCCCTTGAGGGTAAACTGCGGCAGCGGGGTCGATAACCAACCCTGTAATAATGCGCCTGCGGCTCGAAGACGGCGGTTGTGGTGGCGTGCTGTTGTGTGCTGGAATTGCGTTCAGCCATGCTCGTTCAACTCTGTTGCAGAGGGGCGGTAGCGTCTGTGCCCCCAAAAACGCTTAACAGCGCAAAAAAATCCTAGGGAGAAAGTACAATAGACAAAATTGTTATTAACCAATCGAAATAACAGGGAAAAACCGAGCTCATCGCAGCAACCTGCATCGGGAAGAGTTGTTGTTGAGAATAACTCGCTCAGCGCAACCCAGCAGAAAAGCCGTAGCGAAGAACTGGTTGCCTGTGGCAACAACAGTAGCTGTAAAGCCAGTGTTCGTGAGCAATATGCCAAAGAGTTTGACAAAGTTCAGGAACAGCTAAATTCCTGTTTAACTGCCAAGAAATGCGTGGCTGTTGCGAAGGAAATGAAGCAATGGCAGGCAAACATAAGCGCTTGTTCGATAAAGCATTACCCAAACGAAAACAAACTCAGAGTGCTGATATCCGCGGTCTGTTGACCCAGATACATCCGGCTCTGGAGCGTGTTCTCGGCCCGAGACTGGATCACCCGGCCGTGCTCGATCTGCTCCAGTGATATCCTTCGCCCGAAAAACTCGCTTTGCTGGGAGAGACAAAACTGGCGACCCAGCTCAGCTAACTCGCGCCCCGTCTGGGAAAGCGCCTTGCTGCTGACATCACCCAGACTATGACAGAGCAAACCGTCGTCGTTCCCGGCACGAATGCTGCTGTCGTCGTCCTACCGCGCTTGGCACTCCAGCTCATCAACTGCGTAAGCAAAGAGACGAGGTGGCCCTTGAGGTAGAACAGCGGGTTCTTGCTCACCCCCTACTGTTCTCTTAAGGATAAAAACAGTGCTCTTAATCTTGCATTCAGTAGAGGGCCAAGAATTTGTGGAGGAAAAGGTTTCGCGTTGATAGAGATGGCAAGTTTAGTTTACATTTTTCTGAAATATGCATGTTTTTCACTCACGTCGGATTCCCCCTGTTTTTCACTGGCGTTCATAATTGCTTTGCAAGGATGGACAACCAGTAAAAGTAATACTTCGTTCTGGTATCAGCCGCAGATAATATTTATTGTCAGATCTCGTGTAAGTCCCCATCAAGGACGTGGGGTAAAAATTAGTTTACAGAGAAGAAGATGACGTTCCAGGGCAACAGCTCTTTCACGCGGTTGGCTGGTCATGTATTGATGACGCCGATCACGTAGTGCAACCAGGCTTCTGGCTCAATGCCTTTGAGTTTGCAGCTACCGATCAGGCTATACATCATGAATACCTGTTAGAACAGGAAGGAGAATGCTAGAAGTGAAAGGCAGCAATGGCAGGACCAGTGCGATCAATATAGTTGATACCTAATAGAAATCATTGGCTGATATATGGCTGATGGCATTTGCACTAACTCCTGCACATAGCTTGGTACCATAATTTGATAAATTAAAAAATTGCATTTTCAGTATAAGATAATGTACAAAATAGATTGCATAAGATAAGGCGAGGCATTGTGTCGATTTAGAATAATAACAATTGAAATAAATATGCTGCTATGCTTTGTTTGGGGTTACTTATAAATAAAGTCAAATCCTGCCTGATCTCGCTTGAAAATTTTACATAACCTAAATATTTAGGTCTTGATATCTGTTTATTGCCATTGAATTTTTTTTAAGGAAAAAATTGTGAATTCACTTAACAAAAAAACGGCTTGTTTCTTGATTTCTACCTCTTTGCTGCTGAGTGGCTGCGCTAATACCGGAAGTACTCTACTGTCAGGGACAAAAGCGGATCCACGTCTGACAACCACCGAGCAAGCCCAGTTTTTTAGCGCTTCTGGCGCGCAAGGTTGTGGCATTGGTGCGGTATCAGGTGCTGCGCTTGGCGCTGTAGTTGGTGCTCTGGCTGGAGACACCAAGAAAGCAATTACAGGTGCTGCCATTGGTGGTGCTGCTGGGTGCGCAGCGGGTATGACGGCTAACTACTATCTTGATGGCCTGAAAAAAGATTATGCTTCCACAGCCGATCGCCTGCAGGCAATGGATACGGATATCAGCAAAGATACCGCTGCAGTAGAAAAATCTACCCTTGCCATGAAACAGGTTATCAGTGAAAACCAGGCAACCTTAACCAAAATTAGCATCCAAAAAGATAAGGCTGGCTTTGATAAAGCAGGTGCCAAAATGCAATTAGCACAAATCGATGCCAACATAAGTAAGATGAAAGAGACAGTGAAAGGCATGAAAGACAAAGAGTCTGCCTATAAGGTCGCCTTGCAAGGACAAACCACTACCACATCTGCAGAGAAAACCAAGCTTGCTAATTTGAATAAAGAGTACAGCAGTCTGAATAGCAAGATTAGTGACCTGGAAAAAGAAACGAACGAGTTATACGAACAACGCCAGGCCATCTCTCTGGGTTAACAACATTTGGCCGGTCGGAGTATCGGCCTATTTTAAGGCGACTTTAATGTATAAAGCGCCATGATCTGACTCTATTCATGGACAATTTGATGAGAAAATATCTGCTTCTCGCCACTATTGTGCTTACCGGCTGTACTACATCGTCACAGGACTGTGATTTACACGCACAAGATCCGAGTTTTATTACCAAACTAAGCTGCGCCACATCCGGCGGTTATCGTCAGCAAGTTGATAAAAAAGAGCAGCAGGTTCGACTCAGCCAGTATGAAAATGAGTCGGCGAAGCAACAGCAGGCTTATACCCAAAACCGACAGCAGAACGTCAATCAGAAGCTGGCCGATGAACAAGCAAGGTTAAATGCCGTGCGTTCAGACCTGTCACAGACCCTTGCACAGCTGAAGTCCAGCAAAATAAAAAGCAGTGAACGCCAGAAGGAAATTCAACAATTACAGGACTTGCAGCGGCAGTCTCAGCATGCCAGTGGCGCAAGTGAAATTGCTGCAATTGAAAAGAAAGTCGCAGAAGCCAAGCAGAAAATCAAAGTTCTGGAAGAAGCAAATACCCTTCGCTAAGGATGCACTAAAAGTGGCGCTGGTCACCTGGCCACTTTTTCTGCTGCTGAAGAAAACGGCTCTGGCTTGCTGATATGCAGCTGCATGCATACCACGCATACAACTCACAACAATAATGATTTCGGTTATGCAACGATTAACAACTGCTGCGCCTATTGATGAAGCGACTCTGACAATCTACGAGGAGACGGTTGCGATCATACACCGTCATCTTCCACCGTCTCTGGCACTACTCTACGCCACTGCTCGTCGTGGTTCACAAGGACATCTGGAATGGTGGACTGAACGCCAGGGGCTGGCAAAGCCCTTTTCTGCGCTAAGCGATGCGGAACAATCCGCCGTCCAGAGTAAACGCCAGCAGTACCAGGATATTCTGGCCGGTTTGATTGAGCAGCTACTCGCACGCGGCGAAGAACATTCGGCGCATGCCTTGCAAAGACTGCTAACACATTCGCGCGATCTTAATTGCTATAGCGTAGGTGGCGAACCTGTGCTAATCAACTGGGCCATTGTCAGTGAAGCGCCCCTACCTCCCGTGATCGTTATCCCATGGTGGCGACGCTTCCTGCCATGGCTATTGTTGCTGCTAATCGCTTGCGCCTGGTGGTGGTGGCATAAAAATTCCTTAACCCCGCCCCCTCCTCCGGTACATCACGATGTGCCTGCTGCTGCACCTGCTGTCGCCCCCGCCAGCACGAACTTAACCCAGGCAAACCCCAGTATAAATCTGGAGAAACGCAAAGATTTTGGGCGGATTAAAATCAACCTGACCTGGCAACAGGGAAGCCATAAAGAGCCTATCGACCTCGATATCGCCGCTTTTATTCGTTTTAAAAACGGCAAGATCAGTGGTGCCGAAGCGTTGAGTAAGTTCTTGGGTAACTATGACAAACCGCCATATCTGTTGCTGCAACAAGATCTTCGTGAGGGTAACGATCAAGATGGTGAGTGGCTCTTCATTAATGGTAGCCACTGGCAGGATATTGATGAGGTTCTGATTTATAGCTTCATTTACGGCGGTGCCGACAACTGGCAAGGGACCAATGCCACCATCACGATTTATGTGCCCGATCAATCCCCCATTATATCCACGCTGACTGACAGCAATCAGCGCAATAACGTTGCGGCGATAGCCAGACTCAAAAACGTCGATGGCAATATCAACGTTGAACGTCTGGACCGTTTCTTCCCTGACCGGAAGTCGCTGGATAAGCACTATGGCTGGGGTTTTGAATGGACGCCTGGTGCGAATAAAAAATAGCCTGCATCACTGTGGCTTTTGTTAAATCACAGCCTTACAAGGTTTAGACAATGCGAAATTCGATTCAGGGACCACTGCTGCGTACCGGGCATAATTCCTCATTTAAGGCTCTGGGTGAAACGGGCTATCCCGTTTTTAAGATGGCGTTCCAGTTACGTGAAGCAATCTACCGTCTTGATGCAGGGCGCGATTTGGCTCGTCATTTAGCTATCCCACAAAACGATCAGGGTGGTGACAGAACCGATTGGTACAGCAGCTTCCCTGGCGATGTCATCCCCTGGAGCGGTGCGAGTGAAGCGGAGCGGGAATCAGCGCGCCAGCAATTTAATGCGTTTCAAATGTCAGTGCAGGCGTTAAGTGAACAGTTACTCAATGCTGAGCAAAACGGGACCGGGGGCGATCGCCGCGTCTTCGCACAGTTGCTGAAGTCAGTCACACATTTCCCGGATTACGAATTTGTGTATCTCGTAAACGGAATCCTGGTGATTACCTTTTGGGGATTTGTCCATCCGGAAGGCGAACAACGTAATCCTATGCATTGGCTGAGTCCGGCATCACTACCAGCAACCCCTCTCGCGGCCTCAACCCCTCTGTCTCCTGTAGACGCCGCCGTAACCCCGGCGGTTACACCTGTTGTAGATACCGTAGTGCGCAGACGCTGGAGCTGGCGTTGGTTACTCTGGTTGCTACTTGCGTTGCTGCTGCTGGCATTATTATTAGGTCTACTACGAGGATGCGTGCCATCACTCTCCATTCCGGGACTCCCTGCCATCACCACGGATAAAACGGCGATCGATACAGCTCCAGCCATCGAACGTCCAGCCGTAGGCGTTTCCGATGTAACAACGCAGGTTTCCCGCACAGGTTCAGAAACCGTCGTGGGTTCAGCTGTCGTCCCTGGCATATCTGAGGGTACTCCAGTCGATGCACAGCAAGCACTCGAACCAACATCGCCAGCCGTTCCGGCAGAGACAACAACCGCACAGGTCGGTGACGACGCAATTCCGCCAGCCGTTCCTGTAAGTGATGCCAACGCCGATGCGTCGACTACTCCGGCACCTCCTGCTGTACCTGGCACCGCAGACGCTCAAACGCCACCCGCAGTTCAACCAGCCACCACTCCGCCAGTCATCCCGGCACAGGGCACTCCGTTGACGCTTCCTCCGGCCCTTCCCGATGGCCCAGCGCAGTTTCTTAACGGCGAATGGCGCGTGAATGGTGGTATTCAGGACAAGCTCACCGGGCGACCGTTGCAACTGCAATATAACTTTGCCCAGGGTAATGGCACCGTCAGCATACGTCAGTCCAGCGGTGTTACCTGCCGTGGCCCTGCCAGCGGCAATGTGCAGCAAGGGGCGCTGAGTATCACCAATCCTGAGCAGATGAAATGTAGCGACGGTTCAAACTTTATTGTGCCGACAATCGAGTGCAAATCACCCGCTGCTGGCCACGCCGATTGTATTGGCAGCAATGATGGGGAAAAAACATTCCCTATTCGCATGCTTCAACCTAATTCCTGAACAGGGACGAGATAACTATGTTGCCTGAGATTGTATCTTTCGATCGTCAAATTACCCTCGTGGGTGACTCTGGGATCCAGTTTATGGATTTCGGATTGTCCCTTGGCCGCCTGCCTGCTGGCGAGTTTGTCAAATTAGCAAACGGTGTACTCACCCGTTTAATTTACAACGAGCAGCGCGATTACTATTTCTATCAGCCGACCCCCGATAACATCGAGAAGGCCAAAAGCCAGTACGATATCCCTGTTGAACAGAGCCTGAAGTTGTTCGACGGCATCTGGTTACCGCTTCCTTTGTTTCGCTTTAGCCCACCGAATGTGTACCAGGAGGGACCGCTAAACTGGGCTCGTTTTCGTTTAGTCAAACTACCAGAACCCGATTTAGATGGTCATAGCCATCGCATGACGCTGGCGATCGACACCCGTATTATGGCTAAACAGCAGGCTGCCGCTGACCTCAGCCCGAACCAGGAAGATGTGAATGCTGGGGCAACCTTCGCCGTCGCAACTGCAACCTATGCCCTAAATTGGTACCTGACGCAGGACTGGATAACCGACTGGCTCAAAGAAGTATTCAAAGAAGCGAGCAAAGGCCGGGATATCGACGAGCGTGAACAGGAACTTGCACAGCAATACCCGCTGGCACATTACCTGAACCTTCTGTCATTGATGGCGATTCCAGTCGAAGGTCTGCAAACCCAGACTGAACCCGTCATTGAACTGCCGCAGTTCAGGGTGATCGCCAATCGGGAAACCAATGCGATCAAACCCATCGCCGTCGACCTGATACTCGACGTGGGCAACTCGCGCACCTGTGGCATTCTTATTGAAGATCACGGGCAATCAGGTTCAGGCATGAGGCATAACTATGTGCTGAAACTACGTGATCTCAGTGCCCCCGAACATATCTATACCGATCCTTTTGAAAGCCGGGTCGAATTTTCGCAAGCCTTCTTCGGCAAAGATCACTGCTCTGTACGCAGCGGTCGCCACGATGCGTTCCAGTGGCCGACTATCGCACGTATTGGTGGTGAAGCCAGCCGTCTGGCGGCTCGTCGTAAAGGTAGTGAAGGTTCAACAGGCCTATCCAGCCCTAAACGCTATCTGTGGGATGAGAAGTTTTATGGTCAGGGTTGGCGTTTTAATGGCAGCTATGTGCAGGACAGCAATCCATTGGCAACGGCAGCACCGTTTGCCAATCTGATCGATGAAAGAGGCGAAGCCCTGCACACCATTGAAGATGAGATGGATCGCATCCCCGTCTTTACGCCACGCTACTCACGCAGTTCGCTGATGACCTTTATGCTGGCAGAAGTTCTGACCCAGGCCATTAGTCAGATTAACAGCCCGGAGCAGCGTATTCGCCAGGGGCACGCTGGGATCCCGCGTCAGCTACGCCATATTATTCTGACGGTTCCGCCAGGTATGCCCATGGCTGAACGCTGTGTGCTGGATGAACGCATGCGTCAGGCTGTCGGCCTGGTGTGGAAATCGTTACGCTGGCACAACGGCGAGAACGATCCGTATGAGGACGTACAAGAAGAGCATACGGAAGCAAACATCAAGATCCCATTACCTGAAATCAGGGTGGAGTGGGACGAAGCCTCCTGTGCACAGTTGGTTTACCTGTATACCGAGATTAATCAGAACTTTGCCGGTCATCCGGAAGAGTTTTTCGACGCAATTGGCCGACCAGACCGTAGCGATCGTGAAAGTATCACTATCGCGTCAATTGATATTGGCGGCGGGACCACCGATCTGGTGATCACCGATTACCGCCTCGATCATAATGGGCACACTGGTGGTGGTACTAACGTACATATCATCCCTCACCAGCGCTTTCGCGACAGTTTTAAGATCGCAGGTGATGACATTTTGCTGGATGTTATTCAGTCATACGTTCTCCCCGCTTTTGAGCAAGCCCTGCGTGAAGCCGGTGTGATGTCCACTGAAACATTGATGTCCCAGTTGTGCGGATCGCAGAATATTAGCGCAGCCGAAGCCGTGCTTCGCCAACAACTGAGCCTGCAACTGTTCGTCCCGCTCGCATTACATATCCTGGGAACATACGAACATTACGATCCGCTTGATGAACAAACGCATACCCTGATTAACCAACGTGTCGGCGATTTGCTACCGGTGGGTTGTATTCGTGATGAAGTCGAAGGATTCGTGCGCCGGGAAGTTCAGAAAGCGGGAGGTCCGACCGACTTTAAGCTCGCGGATATCATGCTTAATCTGCCACTCGCCAAACTCCATGGCGATCTCTGTGCAGGTAAGTTCAGCATCGATAAAGTCCTGACTGCACTCTGTGAAGTGCTGTCTTATTATCATTGCGATCTGCTGCTACTCACCGGCCGGCCGTCTCAGTTACCTGGGATTCAGGCGATTATTCGTCGCAACCTTCCGTTACCGCCAGGGCGTATTCTGCCGTTACATGGTTATCAGACGGGTACCTGGTACCCGTTCCATAAAAACGGTCATATCGACGATCCAAAAAGTACGGCTTCAGTGGGTGCCATGCTCACGCAGTTGTGTGCAAACCACAGCATCCCTAACTTCCATTTCCGCACCTCAGAGCTGAAACCGTATTCAACGATTCGCCATATCGGCACCATTGATATGGATAACCTGATTCGCGATGCCGACATCGTTTATCAACATATCGAGTCTGAAAACGGGCAGATCAAGCTTCCGGCCATCACCGATGAAAATGGCGAGAAAACCACACAAAGCATCGTTATGCGTGGCGACCTGCGCTTAGGCTATCGCCAGTTGGATGCAGAACGCTGGACTGCAGCACCGCTGTATACCCTCCGTTTTAGCGAAGAAGGACGTAAAAAATTCTCTTCGGCTCAGTCCACGGATAATGGCTCCCCGTATCTCAAAGTCAGACTGACGATCGATAAGGGTAAACGAGCTCGTCAGCTTGGACTGATTAGCGATCGCCTGACGATCGCCGATGTCAGCAGCAACACCGATAAGTCATTTAGCAAACGTGATTTGGATCTGGAACTCAATACGATGCCCGACAGAGGGCTCATTGATAGCCGTCACTGGCTCGATAGCGGGAGTGTTAAAAAATAATGAATAGCGAACAAAAATCTCTCACTCAGGGTTGGGCTGCTATCGCTCAGGGATGCCTGGACGCACTCGGATGGGTCGACAACGTACGCCCCGGTTCACGTCGTTTAGACAACGAAGCAGACAAACTCAACTTGAGTTTGCTGCGTACGAGGAATCTGGCCAATAGCCTGACTCAGGTTGCCAAAACACCGATGACCGTCGGTTTTTTCGGTATTTCTCAGGCAGGGAAATCGTACCTCATTTCAGCGCTCGCTGCTGGTAGCAATGGGTCGCTGGAAGCACTCTACGGCGAAAGGCGTGTTGACTTTATCAAAGAGGTAAACCCTGTCGGCGGAGGTAAAGAAGCGACGGGGCTGGTCACTCGCTTTACCCGTCAGGCGCCTGCCGCGCCGGCTGGATACCCAGTGCCGTTGCGACTGTTCAGTGAAATCGATTTGGCTAAGATTCTGGCCAACGCCTGGTTTAACGACTTCAACCATGAGCAATTGAGCTATCAGCTTGACCAAAGCCGGGTTGAAGAGCACCTGCGCCCATTCTTGCAGCGTGCTGTGCAGGTTCAGGAATATAACGGCGTCAGCCAGGAAGATGTCGTCGCCTTGTGGGATTACCTTAACGCCTCCTTTAAAAAGTCAGTTGAGAAACTTGAACACGCCTGGTGGCCGCAGGTGTTGAAAATTGCCCCGACGTTGAGCCCAAATGATCGTGCAGAGCTCTTTTCCCTGTTGTGGGGAGAACAGCCAGCTCTCACCGAAACCTACCGTTCATTAGCCAATGTACTGGCGAAACTGAACCATACCCGGATGGTATTTGCCCCGCTGGAAACGCTGACTGACCATAGCAGCGGCAGCATCATGAACGTAGATAGCCTGAACAGGTTGGGCTCCAACCAGGATCGCAACGTTGAGATCCGTTATTGGAAAGAAGAACAACAAATTGGTAGCGCCAACTTAACGCAGGCGGAACTGGCGGCCTTAACCACAGAGCTGATTTTCCCTCTGGCAGAAGTTGAAACCAACAGCGTTGTAGAACAGGTTGATCTGCTCGACTTCCCTGGCTATCGCGGTCGTCTCAAGATCACCGCACTTGAACAGGCTGGCCGGGATGGACTTAACGCGATTTCGCAGCTCCTGCTTCGCGGAAAAGTTGCTTACCTGTTCGAACGCTATACCGATAACCAGGAAATGAATGCGCTTGTCGTATGCGCCAGCTCAGCCAAACAGAGCGACGTTGCTGATGTGGGCCCGGTATTAAACCGCTGGGTAGAGAAAACCCAGGGTAAGAGTGCCGAAGAGCGCGGGGGCCGCAACCCGGGTTTGTTCTGGGCAATCACCATGTGTGATATGCGTATCGTCAACAGCCTGCAACATACCGAAAGCCAGTTAAAAGAAGGCTGGGAAGGTATGATGCACATGACTTTATTGGAGCGTTTCTCGCACTATGAATGGCTTTCACAATGGGCACCCAACCAGCCTTTCAACAACTGTTTCCTGGTACGCAAACCCGGGCTTGATAACCCTTTCCTGAGGCTTGAAGGTGATGCCGGGCAGGAGAGACTCCAGGAAGTGGGTATCAGCGATCGTTACCGCGATGTACTCGATACCATGGGCAGCACCTTCGTCTGCGGAAAAAATGTGAATATGCACGTTGCAGAACCGAAAGCAGCCTGGCAGGCAATGCTCGAACTCAACGACGGTGGAATGTCGCGCCTGACGAAAGCACTGCGCGGCGTCGCCCATCTCGACTTCAAGCTAAAACGTTTACAGCAACAACTGCTGCAATGTCGCATGGAAACCGGCGATCAACGTCTTGGCCGGTGGTACGAAAAAGACGGTGATGGGCAGATTGTGAAAAAACAAGCAATTGCCAAAGAGTTATGGCAGGGCTTGTCTGCATGTTCCCACAGTATGGGGGAACTTATCGAACGCCTGGTTCTGCCGACTCAGGAGCTCAACAACATTTATTTGAGTATTCGCGACCTCGAGCAGGCGCCGCAAACCGAAGGCGAAAGCCCGACCATCAATGCTTTCGCAACCAGTCCGTTTGGTGGTAATCCGTTCGCTGATAACCCCTTTGCCAGCGATCCCTTTGCGACTACACCTGTTGAAACCGCCGTTGTTGATGCGCCAGCAACTGCCGCAGCGGAACGCGTAGGCCAGGATGACGATTTCGCGCATCAGGCCTTTAAAGCCTGGGTAGCCCATCTACGGGAGTTGCCGCAGCAACCGTTGCAGTGGCGTCAACTGGGCATGAGCAGTGAGCTGATTAATCAACTCAGCGAAGAGCTAATCACCGCCGCCACACGTTTGGATTTGGAAGGGACATTGAAACATGCCCTGGCGGGTCAAGAGCAGGCTGAAACAACTCGCGTACACATGCGAGCACGTCAGGTTTTACGCGCTCAACTGACCATACGTGATTTTATTGCCTGGTTTGGTTATCTCACCCTGCCAGCAGACAAGGTACCCAACAGCTATGTTGGCGAGAAAAACAAAGTGTTTCTGCGTCAGAAGCAGCTCGCTAACGATGAGTTGCCACAACTCGCCACCGTCGCACCACAGCCCGGCGTTTCCTATCTGGGTGACTGGCTTTCTGCTTTGATGAGCGTCGTCCTGGACAATGCGGGTCATAGCGCCACACGGGATATTTCCTTCGAACAGAATCGTCAACTTGGTCAGATTATCAGCCAATTGAAACAAGAGAACATGCCATGCTAGCTAAAATCATCGCCTGCCAGCCGGCAGAGCCAGGTACTGCACAATTGATGGTCCGCCTGCGTGGTGAAACCGCAATATTGACTAATCTGACCTTTACACTGTGCAATAACGAGCAGAACTACCTGCAACCCGATGGCAGTTGGAGCCCGGCGCAACACTGGTTTACCATGAACGGTGGTTATGCGTTAAATAATGGTAGCGGTTTTCGTATTGGCCCAACATTGCTTGACCCATTGCTGGCGACGGCAAGCCAGGTACAAATTCAGATCAAGCTGGATTCTGGAGAAACACGCAATACCACGTTACAGCTGGTGCGCGACGAACTGCTCTCTTCTGAAGCAAGAGGTGAAACAGGTAACTATAGCGGCAGCAGCATGCTGGCTACTCCAGAAGTTCCTTCTGAGCCCGTCATTGCAACAGAAACCGTTGTTGCCCCTGAACCTGTAGAGCCGGTAATTCATACTGAAGCGAGAACTCCGGCGAAATCGGGGTCCTCCCGCCTTCCTGTTATAGGCGCGGCAATACTGGCATTAGTCGTGATTGCTGGTGCGCTGTGGTGGTTTTTAGGCCGGGATAAATCACCGGAAGTCCCTCCCGTTGAACAAGCACAGCAAGAAACACCGGCGTCTGCATCCGCCGCCGCACCAGAGCCTGTCGCTCATAACACCTGTTCTGCACAGGGTTTGAACAGCCAGAACGAGCTTGATTTCGTCCAGAGCTGCGTTCAGGAAAAACTCGACAGTGACAAACTACTGACCATTATCCAGGCCGCAAAAGAGGCTAAAAAATGTGGTGTTGCACAGCGTCTGTATGCTAACCGTGCCCAGGGTGGTGATACCAAAATCGCGCTCGTGTACGCAGGTGAATACGACCCGAAATACCACCAGCCAAGTGAATGTTTCAAAGCACCGGATAAAGATACTGCAGCATATTGGTACGAAACCGTTCTGCAAACGGAGCCTGACAACCAAACAGCCAAACAGCGCCTTGAGGAGCTAGGAAAATGACCTGGAATCCAATGAGTCGTCTGGCTCTGCCATTATGTGGTCTGTTGCTCAGCGGGCATGTATTTGCCGCTGATGGCGACAAACCTCTGCTCCAGGAAGGTAAGAAAACGTTATATCAACGTGTTCTCACTACCCCGGGCTGCAAACTTGGGACTGCCGCAGGTGATGATAAAGGTCAGCTACAGCCGGCCTTCAGTAGCCTGTATGTTTATCAAAAAGAAGATGCAAACGGCCAGAGCTGGCTTAAGGTCGGGCCGGATAGCTTTGGTAAAACTATAGGCTGGTTACCAAAGTCATGTACCGTCGACTGGAAAATGCAGCTCACATTGGCATTTACCAACCCGGCAAACCGTGACCGTTTGCTGTTCTTTAAAGAGAGAAAAAGCCTTGATGATATTCTCTCTGCCCCCGATCCCGTATCGCTGGTTGCCCCACTTCGCGCCAAGTTAAAACGGGATGGCCACGCCGAAGGTATTCAGGCTGAAGAGCCCGAATATTTTGTCGATCTGCAAAAGCAGTTTTATCTGCTGCCAATCCTGAGCGGTGAAGAGGTCATGACCGAAGATGGCTTCTATACACGCCTGCTTAACGTAGCCTCCGTCAGTAAAGCTGAAACGGATAAAAAACAAGAAGATAACGTAAATCAATTGAAAGGGTTTAACGCCTCAGTGGTCTTCGTTATTGACTCAACCATTTCAATGGGGCCTTACATTGAGCGCACCAAAGAAGCGGTTAATAAGATCTATGGCAAGATCAAACAAGAGCATCTGGATGGGCAGGTTAAGTTTGGGTTGATCTCATTTCGCTCGAATACCAAAGCCGTTCCGGGCCTTGAGTACCGCACAAAGATTTACGCAGATCCTAACCATGTGAAAGATGGTACGGATTTCCTGAAGAAAGTCGCTGATTTAAAAGAAGCGAAAGTCTCCAGTTCTCTGTATGACGAGGATGCGTATTCCGGCGTGCTATCAGCTATTGATGACATTGACTGGAGCCCGTTTGGCGCTCGTTACATGGTCCTGATTACCGATGCAGGTGCTATTGACGGTAGCAACAAGCTGTCAGGTACCGGTCTGGATGCCAGCCAGCTTCGCCTTGAGGCGGGTAACCGCGGTATTGCTATCTATACGCTGCACCTAAAAACATCAGGCGGCAAAGATAACCATGCCAAAGCCGAAAGCCAGTACCGCGATCTCTCCAATTTTGACAGCACCCAGTCCAACCTTTACCAGGCCGTAAATGCCGGTGATATCAAGATGTTTGGCCAGCAGGTAGATGCGCTAGCCTCCGCCATTACTGAGCAGGTTAAATCCGCTTACATGGGTGATGCTGCGATTGGTAGTGCGCTTTACGCGAAAGACGATGGACAGAAACTGACACCGGAACAAAAGCTGCTTCAGGATACGGCATTAATTGGACATGCCATGCAGTTGGCCTATCTGGGTAAGCGTAACAGCACACAAGCCCCGTTAGTCTTTCAGGCATGGATTAGCGACCGCGACCTGATTAAGCAAAACATTCCTACCACCGACGTTCGTGTTCTCTTGACCAAAGGTCAGCTAAGCGACTTAAGCGATGCTGTCAGCCAGATCCTTAAAGCAGCAAATGAGGGGATGATCTCACCGACCAAAATGTTTGAGCAACTGCGTACTGTTGCGGCAACCATGGGTGCTGATCCTAACCAGCTGAAACAACAGGACAATGCCCGCATTGGCGATCTGGGGGTGCTGGGAGAATATCTGGCCGATCTTCCCTATAAGAGCGATGTCCTGAACCTCGACGAAGAGACCTGGAAAAGCTGGGATGGATTGTCACAGGAGAAATTTATCCGCACGCTGTCATCTAAACTGCGTCATTACCAAAAATATAACGCCGATGTTGATCGCTGGGTTGAGCTGGCAAAAGGAAGCGATCCGCGCGATCGCGTTTATCCCATCCCGCTGGAAATGATGCCCTGATGCTGCGCATAGAAGAGTTGTGCGTTGTTCGTGGTCAGGGCAGTCATGCTCACCGGGTTTACCTGCCGCAGCTCACGCTGCGGTCAGGCCAGGTGGTCGCGGTCACAGGTGAAAGTGGATGTGGTAAAAGCACGCTACTGGAAGCCATCGGCTTATTACTGCAACCCAGTAAAATCGGGTGCTTCGAGCTGGACGAAGGTGCACAGCAATTTGATATCGCAACGCTGATACAGGATGAACAACATAATGAACTGGCGGGTATTCGCGCCCGCCAGCTTGGCTTTGTGTTGCAAAATGGGGGGTTGCTTCCCTATCTGAGCGTCAAAGATAACATCCTTCTGCCGTGCCAGTTGCTGGGATTACGCCCCGACAACGCGCTGCTGGACAGAGTAATCGATGCTCTCAAACTTGCGCCATTATTGGCTAAATATCCAACGCAGTTGTCGTTTGGTGAACGACAGAGAACCGCTTTCGCACGTGCGATATTGCACCGTCCAAAACTGGTACTGGCTGATGAACCAACAGCCGCACTTGATCCCTACAACGCAAAGAAATTATTTAGCCTGTTTATTGAGTTGGTCCGCCAGGAAGGCATGATGGCGCTGATTGTTTGCCACGACTGGCCACTGGTACAACATTTCAATTTACCCTGTTTAACTGCCCAGCCTGAACCGTTAGTGGCATCGTCGAAGCACGAACAGGGAGGAACCTATTTTGTCCTTTAACCGAGCCAGACTGCTGGGCCGCCTGGCTATGCAAGACCTGTGGCACGATCGCATCATTTCTTTTTGCATCGTCTCTTCTCTCGTCGCTGTCATCGCACCTTTATTACTTCTTTTCGGTTTGCGTTTTGGGATTGTGAACCAGCTGCAAGAAGATCTGGCCAGTGACCCTCGCAACCTGGAAATCCGTATGCTGAGTAGCGGCAGCTACAACCAAAACTGGATCGAAGAGTTACGGCAGCGACCCGATGTGGGTTTCGCCATCGGGCAAACGCGTTCGCTAAATACGCTTGCTGACCTGCAAACAGACAGCACACATTTCATTGAGAACGCTGAAGTTATTCCAACAGACTCAGGGGACCCTTTACTCAAGTCCCTTGAACTCCATCAGGAAAACGAGGTTGTCATTACTCAGGAAGCCGCACGTAAATTAGCGGTCAGTGTCGGTGATTCGCTCTCTTTGCGAGTAAGCAGAATGCTTGATGAACGCCGGGAATGGGGACGAAAAAGCGTTACCGTCGTGGGGATTTTGCCTGCGACCTATTTTAATCGTGCCGCGATCTTTACCCAGCCTTCGTTATTGCTGGCGCTTGAACATTTCCGCGATGGCTTTGCGGTAACCGGGTTGGGGATGGCCAGCGGTGCGCAGCTTGACGGTAAACCACCGCTCTACGCACGCGCCAGATTATACGCCCGCGATATTGATCAGGTTGCCAGCCTTGAGCGCGATCTCCGGGAACAGCGCATCGAAACCGCCAGCCGTCTGGCTGATATAGAAAATGTGAAAAGCATCAATCGGGTTTTGGGCATTATTTTTAATACCATTGCCGCCACTGCACTGGTTGGCTGTATTGCCTCACTTATTGGCTCATTTATCGCGAATGTTGACCGCAAACGTAAACATATTGCTGTCCTCCGCCTGCTCGGTTTTACCCGTCCCGCAGTGGGTGCCTATGTGATTTTTCAAGGCTGTCTTCTTAGTCTGGTGGCTTATATCGGCGGCTTTGCGATCTACCTTTTAGCCAGTCAGGTCTTTAACCAGGCGTTAGCGGGCAGTCAGGCAACAGATCAAATGATTTGTAAGATCACCCCGTTGCACGGCCTCGTCGCTCTGATACTCACCATTGTCGTGGCGACACTGGTCGCCGGCATTGGTGCCTGGCGCGCCATTAATATTGAACCTGCGCAGAGCCTGCGCGAGGCATAACCCATATTCCTACTTGCCCAAGGCATTTATCATTTGCGGAGAACGTTCATGACCCTTACCCCTTCCACATTATCACGCTGGCTGGCGCTGGCTCTGCTGGTGAAGATGTCGCCCGTGCTGGCCGAACCGTGGGCAGAGAAAATCTATAACCCCAAGCCGGATAGCGAAGATATTATTTTGCCCATGCCCTGTGAAGGTGCCATGGTATTCCGTCAGGTAGAGATCCCGGTCTCGGGCCCTCTGGATGATATGCCGATCACCTTAGGAGAAGATGGCGGAGAATGGGGGTTTGTTGAACACAGTTATCCAACCTTTATCGCCGGTAGCTTTACCGAAAGCAAAAAAAGCAAAGGTCGTTACTATTTGATGGCCAAATATGAACTGACAGCATTGCAATACCAGGCATTAACCAGCGGTACCTGCCCCACGCCATCACGTAAGTTAAGCATCGCAGAAACCAATATCAGTTGGTTCGATGCGGTAAATTTTGCCGATAAATATAACCAGTGGTTACGCACGAATGCTCTCGACAAATTACCGAAAGAGGATGGCAACCCTGGATTTTTACGCCTGCCCACTGAAGTAGAATGGGAATTTGCAGCACGCGGCGGCCTCAAGGTAAACAGTGCGGAATTCCGTGATTCCCACTACCCGATGGATGACATGAAAAATTATGAGTGGTATTCCGGTTCGCAGTCCTCTAACGGCAAAGTACAGCTTATTGGGCTGTTGAACCCTAACCCCCTCGGCCTACACGATATGCTGGGCAACGTCTCTGAGATGATGTTCACCCCGTTCTATCTCAATAAAATCAACAGACTTCACGGCCAGGCTGGTGGTTTTGTGGTTCGCGGAGGCAGCGTCATCTCGAATGAATCAGAGATCCGTAGCGCGACCCGTAAAGAAATTAACTACTACGATGAAGCCCATCCTTTCACCAGCAAAACCACCGGATTGCGTCTGGTTCTGGTCTCTCCGACCATTACATCAACAGACCGAGTGAAACAGCTGGAGAAAAATTGGGCTACTCTCGGTGCAGATAAACCGGGCATAGATAAGAGCAAAGACGCCCCCACAGACACCGCAAAAGCGCTGGGAAGCTTGGCATCAGGCGTTGAAGACACAGAGCTGAAAAAGAAACTGAAGGATCTGGAAAATCAGCTCCGCGCCAGTAATCAGCAACAGCAGGAAGAACGGGCACAATCGATCCGCGCCAGCCTTAACCTCGGCTCCTTCCTTTGCACAAAATTGCAGGATGATGGCCGCTTTCTTGACTTCCTCAATCACAACTATGAATTGCTGTGTAAGGATAAAGATGACAGTGATAAAAATTGCGCGATCCGAAAAACAAAACTTGGCGAGCAAACAGATCGCCTGCAACAACTGACGAGTTACTACGCCAGTAGTCTGGTTGATTCAGCCACGCTTTATGGTCAGGAAGGTCTGAAACACGAAGTGACGGTTTTCGATCAAATGCTCACCCTGAACAAACGTCTTGCAGGTCTTAAGCCATTTCTCGCCGCGCACTGGCAGAATCAGCAAAAATATCTGGCAAACGGGAAAATTGATACCGCCGGGTGGCTGGATACTTGTAAGCAAATTAAAAGCGGAAATTAATCTCACACAACGATTAAACACACATGTTTATTAAGGAGTGAAGAACGTGAAGTTTAGCTTAAAAATTGCGGTACTAGTTTTAGGCTGTATTGCCGCCGCCCAGACATCTTTTGCCGAGACCTATAGTTCAGAGGATCAGGAACAATTAACTCTTGAGTGTCTGCTAACCAATAATAAATTTGCCAGCGCTTTTATTGCCCAGGATGCTGCCGGATATGCTCTGGGAACAGCATCTTCTCCTATTGCGGAGCTGAATCTTGTCACTAATCAGCCGGGAGTCACAGCGTATTACAGCGCAGAAACGATCGCCGGAGGATCTTTATATTGGATTCGCATCGTAAAAGGGGTCTATGAATATATTGTTTACGACAAAGAGCAACACGGTGATATGTCTGGCGTCGTCGTCACAAAAAATGGGAAAAAAGTATTCCACAAAGATTGTAAAGAACCAATCAAGGTAGGTACACAAAGCGACAGTAGTATCTTTAGCCGGGTGGCACAGGAAGATGCTGAAGGCGATCGTATTATCGACTTAATCAATAAGTAATATACGTGCGCCAGATCAGACAGGGGATATCGTAGGATATCCCTTGCAGAAATAGGTGTGATGTGAGCCTGTAATTTAAATTGTGTATCTGCCTATTTTTGATATGTTCACTCAATTAATGGAGATAGATAAATTATGGACGATAAGAAACTCAAAGCCCTTTCGGCTGAACTGGCTAAAGGTCTTAAAACCAAAGATGTCTGGGGAGATAAATTCCGCAAATTAGTAAAAGCTGGTGTGCGCACGGGGAATATCTCAATACGTTCTTCGGCTACCCAGCGGATATCCGCAAGGCCATTTACATGACCAACGCTATAGTATTGCTGAACAGCGTAATCCGACAGGCGATAAAGAAGCGTAAGGTGTTCCCAACAGATAACTCAGTACGAAAAGTGATTTATCTGGCGATCCTGGCTGCATCGAAAAAACGGAGTATGCCGATCCAGAACTGGCGGCTGGCGATGAACCGTTTTATTATTGAGTCGACTGAGCGATCACCTTTAATACGATGGCAGTTACACAGAATTACTGGCAGGCTCAAAATACCTTATGCCAGTAATTCGGAGCTTTTTAAAAAAATTTCATAAAGTTTTCAGCGGCCATCTAGCAGTAAAGATGGCTATCTTGCTTGTTTTATGCTGTCTTCTCAAATTTCCCTTCGACTATAATTCCACCTTTCCCCAACTCACTAATATAATTCGCATACCACTGCATCATCTCCCTACGCCCATCAAGATACTGCGCATGGTTATACGTCCCGCGAATCGCGTTCTTATCAACATGCGCAAGCTGCGTTTCAATCCATGCTGAGTTAAAACCCTGCTCATGTAGAATGGTGCTCATCGTGTGGCGGAAGCCATGCCCCGTCAGTCTGCCTTTATATCCCAACAACTCAATAACCTGATTGATGCTTTCCTTGCTGATAGGCTTGCGAGGATCGTTCCTGCCGATAAAGACCAGCGGGTGATGTTTTGATATCGGCTCAAGTTGCTTAAACAGTGCAATAACCTGCTCTGATAGCGGCACAATATGAGGCCGCTTCATCTTCATCACTTCTGCTGGGATCTCCCACAATTTTGTCTCAAAATCGATATCCTCCCAGCGTGCGAAACGTAATTCTTGCGTGCGTACACCGGTTAACATAATGATTTGAGTAGCTGTCTTCGTTATAATGCTACCGGTATAACCCGCCAGGTCGTTAAGGAAGTGAGGAAGTTCATTGGCCGTAAGGAAGGGGAAATGTACTTTTTTCGGCGTAGCTAACGCGCTGGCAAGGTCGGGGGCGGGGTTGTAGTCAGCTCTGCCAGTGACAATTGCATAGCGGAACACCTCGCCACAGCGCTGGCGGACCTTGCGCATTTTCTCCAGTGCTCCGCGTTTTTCCATTTTACGCAGGGCCTCCAGCAACTCCATTGGTTTGATTTCAGCAATAGAGCGCTTGCCGATGTAGGGAAAGATATCTTTTTCAAAGGTATCGATGATTTCATCACGATAACGTAATGACCAGCGATCGGATTTCGTTTGATGCCATTCGCGGGCAACGGCCTCGAAAGTGTTTTTCAAGCTCATTTGCTGAGCCACTTTCTCTTCTTTCTTTACTTCGCCCGGGTCGCTTCCAGCAGCGAGGATTTTTCTGGCTTCGCTGCGTTTTTCGCGTGCGTCGGCCAGCGAAACATCGGGGTATACGCCAATAGAAAGCATCTTTTCTTTACCAGCGAAGCGGTACTTTATACGCCAGTATTTAGAACCATTAGCGTTAATCAGCAGATACATACCGCCGCCATCAGCCAGCTTATAAGGCTTTTCTTTTGGCTTTGCGGTTTTCACTTTAACATCGGTTAGCGCCATGACATTCTCCGGCTTTTGATGAATCCATTCTCCTGTGGGGATTTCCGCCAGTAACTAATATGATACCCCCAATTAATCCCTTTTATAACAAATATGTCGTCAAAACCCATTGTTATAACTCACATTTTTGCCATTATGGGGGTGCTGTCATTTTAATGGTGAATAGTACCCCCTAATACACCCCCAAAAACCGCTTGATGCAGGTTGAAGTCGATTGACCTATGGATACAAGGAATACTTGATATATAAGGGATTACAAAGGGGGTTGTTGACTTCGGGATAGTTCAGTAGAAGCTAATTGGCGGAAGATCACAGGAGTCGAACCTGCCCGGGACCGCTGGCGGCCCCAACTGGATTTGAAGTCCAGCCGCCTCACCGGAGACGACGATCTTCCGCGCCTGCATTGCTACATGGAGGCGGGGCGCATTATAGCTACTTCCTGACGTTTCCACACCCCCTCACTCACTTTTTTAACTTCCCTTTCTCTTTACTATGATCGGTTTCATATAAATCCTCATAAATTCCTCTAGTTACATTTCCTCACATCTTCTGGCGCAACCGCGATCACAGAAAACAAGAATCGTAATTTGATAACGAGATATCGGAATATTCGCAGCCAACGGGATGGTTTACAAAAACGGTAACCGGTACCAGTGCGCATGGGAGCGCGAAAAGGATGTGTTATGACTATTCATGTTTTGTCTGTTAAGGAGAAGATTGGCTACGGGATGGGTGACGCTGCCAGTCATATTATTTTCGATAACGTCATGCTGTATATGATGTTTTTTTATACTGACATTTTCGGTATTCCTGCCGGTTTTGTCGGCACCATGTTTTTACTGGCGCGTGTGCTGGACGCCATTTCAGACCCGTGCATGGGACTGCTGGCAGACCGCACGCGCTCTCGTTGGGGAAAATTCCGTCCGTGGGTGCTGTTTGGCGCACTGCCGTTTGGTATTGTTTGCGTTCTGGCGTACAGCACGCCGGACCTCAGCCTGAACGGTAAGATGATTTACGCCGCTGTCACCTATACGCTGCTGACGCTGCTTTATACCGTGGTGAATATCCCGTATTGCGCGCTGGGTGGGGTGATTACCAGCGATCCAACGCAGCGCATTTCCCTCCAGTCATGGCGCTTTGTGCTGGCGACGGCGGGCGGGATGCTCTCGACCGTGCTGATGATGCCGCTGGTGAATTTCATTGACGCCGATAACAAAGCGCTGGGTTTCCAGGGCGGGATTGCGGTGCTGTCCGTGGTGGCGTTCCTGATGCTGGCGTTCTGCTTCTTCACCACTAAAGAGCGTGTGGAAGCACCGCCGAGCACCACCTCGATGCGCGAAGATCTGCGCGATATCTGGCAAAACGACCAGTGGCGGATCGTGGGGCTCCTGACCATCCTCAATATCCTCGCCGTCTGCGTGCGCGGTGGTGCGATGATGTATTACGTCACCTGGATCCTGGGAACGCCCGAGGTGTTCGTTGCCTTCCTGACCACCTACTGCGTCGGCAACCTGATTGGCTCCGCGCTGGCAAAACCGCTCACCGACTGGAAATGCAAAGTCAGCATTTTCTGGTGGACCAATGCGGCGCTGGCGGTGGTTAGTCTCGCGATGTTCTTCGTCCCGATGCAAGCCGACATCACCATGTTCGTCTTTATCTTCGCGATCGGTGTGTTGCACCAACTGGTGACGCCGATCCAATGGGTAATGATGTCCGATACCGTCGACTATGGCGAATGGTGTAACGGTAAGCGTCTGACCGGCATCAGCTTTGCGGGCACCCTGTTCGTGCTCAAGCTGGGCCTGGCGCTCGGCGGCGCGCTTATTGGCTGGATGCTGGCGGGCGGCGGTTACGACGCGACGGCGAAAACCCAGAACAGTGCCACTATCAGCATCATTATTGCTCTGTTCACGATCGTTCCGGCCATCTGTTACCTGCTGAGCGCCGTGATTGCCAAACGCTATTACACCCTCAAAACGCCTTACCTGAGAAATATCCTTGACCAACTGGCACAGGGCGCGCGCCGCAATCAGCACGAATTTACGCATAACGAATTTCAGAACTAAAGGAACAGAGTATGAAGATTAGCGACGGAAACTGGCTGATTCAGCCTGGCCTTAATTTGACGCATCCTGTCCAGGTGTTTGATGTAGAACAGCACGGTAATGAACTGGTGGTTTATGCCGCACCGCGTGACGTCCGTGAACGTACCTGGCAACTGGATACCCCGTTGTTTACGTTGCGTTTCTTTTCGCCGCAGGAAGGGGTTGTAGGCGTGCGCATGGAACACTTTCAGGGGGCGCTGGATAACGGTCCGCATTACCCGCTCAACGTTGTGCAGGACGTGAAGGTCGACATCCAAAACACCGCCGACGTTGCTGAACTGAAAAGCGGTCACTTAAGCGTGCGCGTTACCAAAGGTGAGTTCTGGTCGCTGGATTTCCTGCGTGACGGCGTGCGCATCACCGGCAGCCAGTTGAAGAACAATGGTTATGTGCAGGACACCAGCACTCAGCGAAACTACATGTTCGAGCGCCTGGATCTGGGCGTCGGCGAGACGGTTTACGGGCTGGGCGAGCGCTTTACCGCACTGGTGCGCAACGGCCAGACGGTAGAAACCTGGAACCGCGACGGCGGCACCAGCACCGAGCAGTCCTACAAGAATATCCCGTTTTACATGACTAACCGTGGCTACGGCGTACTGGTTAACCATCCACAGTGCGTCTCGTTTGAAATCGGCTCGGAGAAAGTGTCAAAAGTGCAGTTCAGCGTCGAGGGGGAATATCTCGAATATTTCGTGATCGACGGCCCGACGCCGAAAGACGTACTGAACCGCTATACCCGCTTCACGGGGCGTCCGGCGCTACCGCCTGCCTGGTCGTTCGGACTGTGGCTGACCACCTCGTTCACCACCAACTACGATGAAGCGACGGTAAACAGCTTTATTGATGGCATGGCGAAGCGCAATCTGCCGCTGCACGTCTTCCACTTCGACTGTTTCTGGATGAAGGCCTTCCAGTGGTGTGATTTCGAATGGGATCCGGTGACCTTCCCGGACCCGGAAGGGATGATTCGTCGGCTGAAGAAGAAAGGGCTGAAGGTCTGCGTATGGATCAACCCGTACATTGGACAGAAATCACCAATTTTTAGTGAGCTAAAAGAGAAAGGCTATCTGCTTAAACGTCCGGACGGTTCTCTGTGGCAGTGGGATAAATGGCAGCCGGGGCTGGCGATTTATGACTTTACCAACCCGCAAGCCTGTGAATGGTATGCCAGCAAACTGAAAGGTCTGGTGGATATCGGCGTTGACTGCTTCAAGACTGACTTTGGCGAGCGTATCCCCACCGATGTGCAATGGTTTGATGGTTCCGATCCGCAGAAAATGCACAACCATTATGCGTACGTCTACAACGAACTGGTGTGGAACGTGCTGAAAGAGACCGTGGGCGAAGAAGAGGCGGTTCTGTTTGCCCGCTCCGCTTCCGTGGGCGCACAACAATTCCCGGTGCACTGGGGTGGCGACTGCTACGCCAACTATGAGTCAATGGCGGAAAGTCTGCGCGGTGGCTTGTCTATCGGTTTGTCCGGGTTTGGCTTCTGGAGCCATGATATCGGTGGCTTCGAGAATACCGCGCCGGCACACGTCTATAAACGCTGGTGTGCTTTTGGTCTACTCTCCAGCCACAGTCGCTTGCACGGCAGTAAATCCTATCGTGTGCCCTGGGCATATGACGATGAATCCTGCGATGTGGTGCGCTACTTCACCGAGCAGAAGTGTCGCATGATGCCGTATCTGTACCGGGAGGCGGTTCGTGCGCACGAACGGGGCACGCCGATGATGCGCGCCATGATGCTGGAGTTCCCGGACGATCCGGCATGCGATTATCTCGACCGACAATATATGTTGGGTGATTCTGTGATGGTGGCACCGGTGTTCTCGCAAGCCGGTGATGTGCAGTTTTACTTGCCGGAGGGACGCTGGACGCACCTGTGGCGCAATGACGAAGTACAGGGCGGTCGCTGGCACAAGCAGCAGCATGACTTCCTGAGTCTACCGGTGTACGTGCGTGACAACACGTTGTTGGCGTTGGGGGGCAATAATCAAAAGCCTGACTACGCATGGAATGAAGATACCGCCTTCCAGTTGTTCTCTCTCGATGAGGGCCGTGAAGCCGTTTGCGAAGTTCCTGCGGCTGACGGTTCGGTTGCCTTTACGTTAACCGCTAAGCGCAATGGCAACACCCTCACCGTGACGGGGAATGGGGATGCGCACAACTGGACGCTGTGCCTGCGTAACATTGCGCAAATTAGCGGTATTCGCGGCGCTTCACATCGAGGAAGCGAATCCGGCGTAGTGGTGACGCCGCAAAGTCATGAGATCGTCATTACGCTTTAAGTTGACGTACCGAGGGGGCGGAGGTTAAGCCGCCCCCATAGCGCCAGCAGCAGATACAGCACGACCGGTAATAAAAAGCTGAACCGGAGATTGAGTCCGTCAATGCAGACGGCCTGTAATAAGGGAATGACCGCGCCACCAATCCCGGCCATTACCATTGCTGCGGCTGAAATGTTGGCGATTGTCGGATTTTTATTGATGGTGTGCCCGAAGATAATCGGATACAGAATTGAGTTCCCTAAGCCGGTCAGGATAAGCAGATAACCGCCGGTGATATTATTCAGCCCTACCGCCATGATCACTGCCGTAGCGCAGGCCAGCGTCGCCACCATAAACGGCGTGTAATTACCTGTTTTGTCGGCGAGCAGACCGTAAAGAAAACGGCCCGCCAGCGCGCCTCCCCAGTAAAAAGAGACCAGCGACATCGCGACAGTGGTGCTCCAGCCACCGATGGTGATGAGATATTTCACCAGGCTGGTCGCAAGGCTCACTTCGACGCCGACATAGATAAAAATCGCCGCCACACTGAATAACAGTTCTCTGTTCTTCCAGGCGTTATACGTTCCTGACGCGGCTTTTTCCGGGCGCGCCACATCCGGCAGGCGGATCCAGAAAACCCCTGCAATCAATGCCAGCGAAAAGCAGGCGAGGCAAAGCCAGAGCGCACTGATAGGTTCTTCACGCGCCAGGATATCGATAGGGGAAAACGCCAGGAGGAGCGCAACCAGCATGGGCGCCAGCGTGGTTCCCAGCGAATTAACCGCAGAGGCCAGACACAGATTGCCAATGCGTTTGTGCGGTGCGCTGAGCAATGTCAGATAGGGATTCGCGACAACCTGCATCGCCGCCACGCCCGTCGCCACGACAAACATCGCCAACAGTGACAGGGCGAAGGAATCCAGCTGCAACGCCAGAGCGAACAGCAGGCATCCCGCAACCGACAACGTTAACGACAGCAGCAACACCTTACGGTACCCCTGGCGTTCAATTAGCATTGAACAGGGCAGACAGGTCAGAAAAGGGGCCACGTAAAAAATAACGGTAATGAAAATAGACTGCGACCACGACAGATGGAAATACTGATAGAAAAAGATGATCAGCACGCTGTTAATGGCGGTTATATTGCCCCATAAGAAAAATATCATGGCGAGTAATGTCAGATTTTTATTCATTTCTTTTTTTAATATGAAATTGTGATGAAGTGACCTGTTGCACAGACCGTTTACTTTAAAAAATGATAAATTTATTCTGCACTCACAGGAGCAGAAAATGGAACTGGAAAATGTATTTCGTGATGTAAAATTAAGTAAGACAGAAGTTACCGTACTGCGCTTTATTCAGAATAATCCAGAACAATGCATTCGTGAGGGTATCCGCACCGTCGCGGAACACTGTTACAGCAATCCGTCATCGCTGGTCCGTCTGGCGAAAAAGCTCAAATTTAGCGGCTGGCTGGAGCTGGTGTATTTCATTAAATTTAATATCACAATGCCAAAACTTGATGTGACCAATGATATTAACTTTATGAATGTCCAGCCAACCGAAAACCTCGCGTTGCTATTAAATCGTCTGCAGCACGACCGTATTCTTATTCATGGCAGCGGTTTCTCACAACTGATTGCGCAATATATTTATAATAAATTCCTGGTGATTGGCGTGAATGCCAGCCTGGCACTTTGGCCGGACTACGAAATACTGGAACAAAAAACGGCTGCAAAATTCGATTCTATCTGGCTGGTGTCTAAATCTGGTCGCAGCAGTTCGGCATTAAATTGGGTCAAGGCGCTGGAAGGTAAAAATACCGACCTTGTCTGCTTTACCGGTGACTATCAAAGCCCCCTGGCCCAGGCGGCAAACACCGCCGTCATCATTCACGATCCGCAAAAGTTTGATGATGATATCTACTGGAGCAACCCTTTCTTTGGTTACTGCATCCTGGGATTCGAACATTTGCTGAAGCTCTGGTTTATGCAAAATCCGGGCGGGGCGCCACTCGACGCCCCGGGAACGATCATTTCCAGTCGCTAAACTGTGCTTCGTCGAGATACTCGCCAACCAACTTTTCGGCCAACGACCAGGAGCCAATCAGCGGATGCGCCATTAATGCGCGGATTGCCAGAAATTTATCTTTGCGCATGATGGCTTCCACTGCCAGACGCTCGTACTCTTTCACGCAGGAGATCATGTTTTTCTGCGCGTCCGGTACGTGGATCGGCGTCACCGGTTTCAGCCCCTCTTTGCTCAGATCACAGCTGATCTCAATGACATCATCCGGGCGTAAGAAATCCAGCGTGCCATTGTTTTGCAGTGAGACAACGATGCGTTTGCTGGTGGCGCTGTTCACGGCTTCGAGAATATCCAGCGCCACCCCTGCGTAACCGCCGCTATCCGGTTCTTCAATAAACTGTTGCAGCGTTAGCGGCGTGCGGGTGTTGAATTTTTCCTGATGCGACTCACTCTGCATATAGCTATTTTCGCGGCGCAGATAGTGTTTCATCCAGATATCGAATGCGGCTTCCGGGTTTGCCTGCGCATCCACATTCTGCAGTTCCTCGCGCATTTCCTTGTTGATCCGCGTGATAGCTTCACCGCGCGTTTCCGGTGCATCCTGAATCGCTTTCAGCGCCACTTCGCGATAGTAGTAGTAATAGAGATATTCATTCAGCAATTGCTTGTCGCAAAGCTGAACCAGCACCGGTGAGAAGTACTGCATCGCCGTTTTGCTGTACAGCGCCGGGTTGCTCACCAGTTTGTCGGTGACGTCCTCACCCTTCACGGTGAAATGGGTAAACCACGAGAAGTGGTTCAGACCATAGCACTCCACTTTCAAATCCGCTTCGTCGCAGTTGAGGATGGCAGGCAGTTCGCGAATCAACTCTGAAGGGGCATCGCAAATGCCATAAACCCGACGTTTGAACCCGGATTTGATGATCGCCTCGGTAACCAGTCCGGAAGGGTTAGTAAAGTTGAACAGAATGGCATCGGGTGCGGCATGTTCTTCAATCAGACGGCAGTAATTAAGAATGGCGGGAATCGACCGCATCGCCATCGCAAAACCACCCGCCCCGGTGGTTTCCTGACCTAATGTGTTATGGTTGAGCGCGATACGTTCATCGCGCACACGGCTTTCATCGCCGCCGACGCGTAGCGTAGTGATGACATAATTGCTGTTCTTTAACGCGGATACCGGATCCGTCGTCAGGCTGAAACGAATATCAGGTCGAATCGTGGCAAAAACATAACGGGCGATTTCGCCGAAAATTTTCAGGTTCTCTTCTGCGTTATCGAGGAACACCACTTCCTGTAAACCAATACGATGCGCATTATAGGCCAGAGATTTCGCCAGGAACGCGGAACGAACGCCGCCCCCGCCTAATACGGTTAATTTCATAACAACTCCTGATTAATTATTTGCCAGCCAGTTATCTACCCGGGCTCGAACCTGTCCAACCCTCACACCGTAAATAACCTGAACTTCATTTTGATTACGCACTACGCCATTGGCGCCGGTACTTTTTAATAAGGCTTCATCAATTTTGTCGGGATGATGGAGCGCGACGCGTAATCGGGTAAAACAGTTATCAATAGAAATAATGTTCTCTTTGCCACCTAAGCCTTTAATGATCTCATCGGTGACGGCCTGACCTGCTTTGGCCTTTTTATTGCGGTAATCTTCTTTACTGTAGAGTTTCACTTCGCCGTCATCTTCGCGCCCTGGTGTTTTCAGGTTCAGCCTGATGACCAGCGTACGGAAAATGACGTAGTACGCGGCGAATTGCCCGATACCGATTAGAACGTATAGCGGCCAGCGGGTGAGGGCTGCCGGTAACGGCAGGTTATATATCAGAAACTCAATGAGTCCGGACGCGCCCCACGGACGAACCGTCAGCAGATCGCAAATTGCCTGAGAGGCGGCGGTCAGCGTGGCGTGAATCAGCCATAACAGCGGCGAAATAAATAAGAATGTAAATTCAATCGGTTCGGTAATTCCGGTGAGAATAGAGGTAATAATAGCGGGCAACAGAATCGCCTTCGCCATCATTTTCTTCTCCGGCGTGGCGGTGTGGTAAAACGCCAGCGCTGCACCGGAGAGACCAAAGATTGTCGTCATGCCCTGCTGGGAAAAGCGCAGTGCTTCGTTCATTACCGGGGTGAGATCCGGATGGCGCATGTAGGCCAGGAAGATGGCTTGCGTCCCGGAGACCACCTGCCCGTCAACGTTCAGAGTGCCGCCAATCTGGGTCAACTGGAAGGGAGACCAGACAAAGTGGTGCAGTCCTGTTGGGATCAGGAATTTTTCAAAGAAGCCGTACACGAAGACGCCTGCCACCCCGGCGTTTTTCATGAAACTGGTTAATGCCGCGATGCCGTGTGTGATGAACGGCCAGAACCAGGTAAAGGCAATGGCGTAAAAAAGGATCACCGGTGTCATGGCGATTAAGGTCAGTTTTGCGCCGCCGTACATCGAGAGTGCGCCCGGCAACTCTATTTCAGAGACTTTATTATGGACCCAGGCAATGGTGCAGCCGAGAATAATCCCTAAAAAGATCCCCATATCAACAACGACAAAACCTAAAATTTGCGTTTGTCCGGTGCCATAATATTCGCCATTGACCTTTTCAGCGATGCCGTGAGTATATTCCAGCCAGGAGTGATTGGCGCCCAAAAACATAATAAAGCACATGACGGCAACCAGCGCGACTTCGGTTTTTTTATCTTTCGCCAGACCATAGCTGATGCCGACACAGAAAAGCAGTCCCAGGTTGCCAAATAATGGCCAGAAGGTATCACCGAGGAGTTGACCCATTTGATGTAAAAAGCTGGTTTCGGAAATAAGTGTCGGGTTAGTTAATATTGAACTTAATGCCAGGATTAAGCCAATAACAGGTAAGAACAAGACCGCCCCGATCATTGCTCTGGAGAATCTTTGCATATCCGCCAGAATACGTTGACGTATTACAGACATGGCTATTCCTTTATTTTATGTAGGGTGTTTGTAATTATTAAATAAGACTTCCAACGTAATTGTTATAACAACTCCCGGTGGGGATGAAAACCTGTTGCGGAAAATAGGCACAAATAGCCGATAAATGAATACCTGTTTCGCTTTCAGACAGAGAACGCTCCCGGATAATGAATATCCGGGAGCGCTAAGGAGAGATTATGGCGTAACGGGGGCAGGTTCGGTCGACGTCACTTCACCCGCGGAGACGACTCCGGCCTGCATGGTTTGCGTGACCTGCTGTTTATTCGCATTCACGGCGTGCAATTGCCCATTCACTGTGGGCTTGAGCGGCGCGTCTGCCTGCACCGTTCCGCTGGCTGTCAGCTGGATATTACCGTCACCGGCGATCGGCAGTGCTGGCCATCCCCATTGCTGTAGAACGTTCACCGGGACACCGCGGCCATTCAGGCTGATCTGTGTCTGGCGCGGCGGTAACTGTGACACGCTGGCGGTCGCTTCCAGAATCCCTCTTTCCGTAAAGGCGCTCAGTTCGCTGATATTCACCGTGCTGGCATTGGCGGCTAAAGACAAGGAGGGGCGGCGCACGTCAACGCGGTTGAAGGTGGCGGCGGCGGCATTCAGGGTCGCGTTTCCGCTCCAGACGCCCCATTTCTGGTTCTGGACCAGCCCCAGATTCGCGCCATAACCATCCAGCGCGGTCAACTGCCACGGGAATGTCGGGTCGATATCAATCACCAGGTTGCGGCTGGCAGTAAATTTCTTCAGCGTCAGGCTGTTCAGCCATGTCGGCAGCGGTTGCATCCAGCGCTGTTTCCAGTTTTCCGGCAGGGTGTACTCGATGCCCGCGATGGCTGCGTCATCGAGGATAAGGGCTTTACCTTCCCGCAGCCAGTTGCCGGAAGTCCTGACCATTCCGCCTTCCCAGCGGGTAGTGAACTGGCGCAGCGCGATACCTTGCGGCGAAAACTCGGCATTCAGAATAGGGTCGAACAGATGCAACGAGCCAAAAATGAACTCGCTGGCATTCATCGACAATTTGCCTTCCTGCGTCTGCCAGTCGTCTTTGCTGAAGGTCAGATTGCGCAAACTAAGGTCAAGGTCAGTGACTGCCCAGTCTGGTCCCTGTAGACGCGAGTCAGTGACCTCAAGGCGATTAATCTGTAGCGATGGAATGGCGTTCAGCGGCGCGAAAAAGTCGGCCAGCGATTTATCGCTTTGCAGTCGGATGTCGTTCAGCCGCAGATTCTCCACCATCCAACTGCCATCAGCATGGCGTTTTGCCACACCGGTTAACGCACCGCGCGCGATATCTGCGCCGATAGTGCTTAATGTCACCTGTTCGTTATCGATACTGCCTTCAATCAGTACGTTAGCAGCAGGAACGTCATTTAATGTCAGAGAACCCGCGCTGAGCTGAATTTGCGCTTTGCTGCCGAGCACTTTACCGGCTTCGGGCAGCCAGGGAATGATGCCACCATTAACCCGCTGAGCGCTCAGATCCCACTCGCTGCCCGGGCTATTAAGCGCCATATCCTGCAACTGCAGG
The DNA here is from genome assembly GCF_018323885.1 of Citrobacter amalonaticus. NCBI lineage: Bacteria > Pseudomonadati > Pseudomonadota > Gammaproteobacteria > Enterobacterales > Enterobacteriaceae > Citrobacter > Citrobacter amalonaticus. The sequence goes on from NZ_AP024585.1 coordinate 123,056, forward strand.
CGGTCAGACTGAAAGGGGAGCGGTGCCGTCTGAGGCGAAATATTAAGGGTACCGTTTTGCAGCAGGATCGTATCGACATGCCGTGGATGTGTCAGTTGGCGAGTACTCAGCCCAATATCGACCGCTTTTGCCACGAGCGTGGCTGGTTGACCGTCACGCCCAAAGGTGACGTTTTTCAGCAGGATATGTGAAGGAGAAGAAAAACGATGGTCCATCGCCTCAAAGGATAACTGATAGTCGCTGTGCTCAGATATCAAGGCACTGATGTGTTCTGCGCCCCAGCGCGTTTGCAGCAGGAAATAGAGGCCGAGAATCACCACCAGAAGGGCGATCAGTACATAGAGAATCAGCTTTCCAATAAATTTCATGGTCTTCCATCCTGCGAAGGGCACATAGTTGAGTTATGCACGATTTACGCGCAATCCTCAAGGCAGGAATCGTGAAAGAGTATGATAGCGACGGTGAATTTGAATCACCGTCGCATAGCCTTTACTGCTTTTCAGGCGGGAAAATCAGGTTCAGTACGATAGCGGTGATACCACCCGCAGCAATACCGGAAGAGAGCAGGTTTTTCACCCAGTCAGGCGCGAACTGGAGGATCAGCGGCTGCTGAGAGACGCCAAGACCAACAGCCAGTGACAGCGCAATAATCAGGATCGCGCGGCGGTTCAGGGGTTCGCGGGAAACAATCCGCACCCCAGACGCCGCGATAGTCCCGAACATAACCAGCGTCGCCCCGCCGAGTACAGGCTCAGGGATATGCTGCACAAAGCCGCTCACCGCCGGGAACAAACCGAGCACGATCAGCATCAGCGCAACCACAAAGCCAACGTAGCGGCTGGCCACGCCGGTTAACTGAATGACCCCGTTGTTCTGTCCGAAACAGGAGTTTGGGAAAGTGTTAAAGACCGCAGAGACGAAGGAGTTCAGGCCGTTTGCCAGCACACCGCCCTTCAGACGCTTCATGTACAGTGGGCCAGAGACGGGCTGTTCGGAAACGTCGGACGTTGCGGTGATATCGCCGATGGTTTCCAGCGAGGTAATCATAAACACCAGCATCAACGGCAGTAGCAGATTCCAGTCAATGCCCAGCCCGTAGTACAACGGCGTCGGCACCATGATCAGATCCTGGGAGGCTGGCGCGTTATTTTCCGGCAGCATGCCCATAAACCATGCCAGCGCATAGCCCGCCGCCATAGCGATAACCAGTGAAGCCACGCGCAGGTACGGGTTACGCTGGCGGTTGAGCAGAATAATCAGCAGCAGCACAACGCCTGCCAGCATCAGATTCTTGGGCGCTCCGAACGTGTTGTCGCTCATCGCGGCATAACCACCACCGATGGACGTCAGCCCCACCTGAATCAGCGACAGACCGATAATCATCACCACTACGCCCGAGACTAGCGGGGTGATGATACGACGCGCGAGATGCAGAATCCGGGAGAGCACCATCTCCGTGCAACTGGCCAGCATCAGGGTGCCAAACAGCGCCGCCATCATCGTGGGGACGTCTGCACCGCCGGTTTTCAGTGCGGTACCGCCCATAATCAGCGGTGCCACGAAGTTAAAACTGGTGCCCTGAATCGATAACAACCCTGAACCCACCGGACCCCAGGCTTTAATCTGAATAATGGAGGCCACGCCAGAGGCGAACAGCGACATACTGATAATGTGTTGCGTATCCTGAGCCGGTAACCCCAGCGCCTGACAGATGAGCAGCGCCGGCGTAATGACCGCAACGAACATCGCCAACAGATGCTGACAGGCGGCAAACAGGGTTTGCGGAAGCGGCGGGCGATCTTCAAGACGATAAATCAGTTCGCTGTTTTGAGTCTGCGCAACCGGTTGCGCATTTTCCGACTCGAGGGTGTTAACAGACATCAATGATAATCCCGTGATGACAAAGCGGGCATTTTATCTGACCAGATGGTAAAAGCAAACGTTTGCGAGTGGGTATTCTTAATATTTAAAATGGATGAAATCACATTTTTATATAACTTTTCCCTCTTTTCTGCTTAAAATCCATGCCGAATTACTACTAAAAGCTAAAAATATCCGCAGGAATAAGACATCAGTGCGTAACTGATTCAGACGTACTCAAGGAGCTTTGTATGTTTCAACTCGATACCTTATCAACCCTTGTTGCCGCAACGCTGACGTTGCTACTGGGGCGTAAACTGGTTCAGTCAGTCTCCTTCCTCAAGAAATATACGATTCCTGAACCCGTTGCTGGTGGGTTGCTGGTCGCATTGGCCCTGTTAGTACTGAAAAAGAGCATGGGCTGGGAAGTGAATTTCGATATGACGTTGCGCGATCCGCTGATGCTGGCGTTTTTCGCCACCATCGGTTTAAACGCCAACATCGCCAGCTTACGGGCGGGCGGTCGCGTGGTGGGAATTTTCCTGATCGTCGTCGTGGGGTTGCTGCTGATGCAAAATGCCATCGGCATTGGGATGGCCAGCCTGCTGGGACTTGATCCACTGATGGGGTTGATTGCAGGTTCGATCACGCTGTCTGGTGGCCACGGTACTGGTGCCGCCTGGAGCAAGCTGTTTATCGAACGCTACGGCTTTGCTAACGCGACGGAAGTGGCGATGGCGTGCGCCACTTTTGGCCTGGTTCTTGGTGGGCTGATCGGCGGGCCTGTGGCACGTTATCTGGTCAAACACTCCACCACGCCGGACGGTATTCCGGACGATCTGGAAGTGCCGACCGCGTTTGAAAAGCCGGACGTCGGGCGCATGATTACCTCGCTGGTACTGATTGAAACCATTGCGCTTATCGCCATCTGTCTCACCGTGGGTAAGATCGTTGCGCAATTGCTGGCGGGGACAGTGTTTGAGCTGCCCACGTTTGTCTGCGTGTTGTTTGTCGGCGTGATTGTCAGTAACGGCCTGGCGCTGGTAGGTTTTTATCGCGTTTTTGAGCGTGCAGTCTCTGTTCTCGGGAACGTCAGCCTGTCGCTGTTTCTGGCCATGGCGCTGATGAGCCTGAAGCTGTGGGAACTGGCTTCACTGGCGCTGCCGATGCTGGCAATCCTGGTGGTGCAGTCCATCTTTATGGCGCTGTACGCGATATTTGTCACCTGGCGAATGATGGGCAAAAACTACGATGCAGCTGTGCTGGCGGCGGGACACTGCGGCTTTGGTCTGGGGGCGACGCCAACCGCGATTGCCAATATGCAGGCGATTACCGAACGTTTTGGTCCATCCCATATGGCGTTTCTGGTGGTGCCGATGGTCGGCGCGTTTTTCATTGATATCGTCAACGCGCTGGTGATTAAGCTGTATTTACTGTTGCCTATTTTTGCGCAATAACGAGAAGGTGCGGTGGTGATGAACCACCGCGCTTTTGCATCGCCATCAGGATCAGGCGTTAGAATAGCGTTCTGTTTCAGGCATCCAGCGTTCGATTAACGCTTTTGCCTCTTGTGGGTAACGTTCATGAATATGACGAGCAATACGCTGAACTTCCGGAATAATGGCCTGATCTCGCAGTAAATTCGCCACTTTGAATTCGGCATTCCCCGTCTGCCGCGTACCCAGCAATTCACCGGGTCCGCGAATTTCGAGATCTTTTTGCGCAATCACAAAGCCATCGCTGCTGTCGCGTAACACCTGCAGGCGTTTCTGGGCCGTTTTCGATAACGGCGACTTGTAGAGTAGTACGCAGTGTGAGGCCACCGCGCCACGGCCGACGCGTCCACGTAGCTGGTGTAACTGTGCTAAACCGAGACGTTCCGGGTTTTCGATGATCATCAGACTGGCATTGGGGACATCCACACCGACTTCAATCACCGTGGTGGCGACAAGCAGGTGCAGTTCGCCCTGTTTAAACGCCGCCATCACCGCCTGTTTTTCGGCAGGCTTCATGCGCCCGTGGACCAGCCCGACGTTTAGTTCTGGTAACGCGAGTTTTAACTCTTCCCATGTGGCTTCAGCGGCCTGCGCTTCTAACAAATCAGATTCTTCAATCAGCGTACAGACCCAGTAGGCCTGGCGACCTTCCTGCGTACAGGCGTTGCGCACGCGGTCAATAATATCGCTGCGACGCGTATCCGGAATGGCAACCGTTGTGACGGGAGTGCGTCCGGGGGGCAGTTCGTCAATGACGGAGGTATCGAGATCTGCGTAGGCGGTCATCGCCAGCGTCCGAGGAATAGGCGTAGCGGTCATGATCAACTGATGCGGATGGAAACCCTGTTGCTGGCCTTTTTCCCACAGTGCGAGGCGCTGATGCACGCCAAAACGATGCTGCTCGTCGATGATGACCAGCGCAAGACCGTTGAACTGCACCTGTTCCTGAAAGATCGCGTGCGTTCCTACCACCATTTGTACCTGTCCGCTGGCAATCGCATCTTGTTGCGCCAGACGCGCTTTGCCTTTCTGCTTGCCCGCCAGCCAGCCGACTTCGACACCCAGTGGAGCAAACCAGTTACGGAAGTTGTTGGCATGCTGCTCCGCCAGTAACTCGGTCGGGGCCATCAGCGCGACCTGTTTTCCATGCGCAATCGCTCGCAGAGCGGCGAGTGCGGCGACCAGCGTTTTACCGGAGCCGACATCACCCTGCACCAGACGCATCATGGGGATATCGAGCGCCATATCGTGCTCGATTTCCGCTACCACGCGGGCTTGCGCGCCAGTCGGCTTAAAGGGCAGTGAGGCTAACAGTTGATTTTTCAGCGTGTCGTTGGCGCTCAGTGGTTGAGCATGAAAACGCTGTGCGCCTGCACGGAGCGCCAGCATACTCAGGTTATGCGCCAGCAACTCTTCCAGAATCAGACGACGTTGCGCCGGGTGCTGCCCGGTTTCGAGATCGCTTAACTGGAGCGTCGGCGGTGGGCGATGCAGCGTGCGAAGCGCTTCAGGCAGACTGAGCATGCCCTGCAGCAATTCCGGCGGTAAGAGTTCGGCAATGGCGCAGGTATCCAGCAGATCCAGCGCCTGATCGGTGAGCTTGCGCAGTGTTGCCTGTTTCACCCCTTCGGTAGTGGGATAAACCGGGGTGAGGGTTTCCTGCAATGCTGGTGTACTGAGATCGCCCTGGACACGGTATTCCGGGTGGATCATCTCTGCGCCGTACTTCCCGCGCTTCGCTTCGCCATAAGCCAGTACGCGTCGTCCGGTGGCGAGGCTGTTTTTCATCGCCGCGTTGAAGTTGAAAAAGCGCATTGTCAGGATGCCGGTACCGTCGCTGATCTGACAGGTCATCATCCGGCGACCCCCGAAAGTGATGTTACAGTTCAGCACTTCCCCTTCGACAGTGGCGTATACGCCGGGCAGCAGTTCGCCAATGGGATAGAGTTGGGTGCGGTCTTCATAACGCAGAGGGAGGTGTAACAGCAGATCCTGCACGGTGTGCAGACCAATTTTTGCCAGTTTGCTGCTCTGCGCTGCGCCAACGCCCGTTAGTGAACTGAGCGGGACAGCATCTAACAGGCGCCCACTCATGATTTACTTCGCCGCCTGCATGGTGGACCACCAGGTATCATCGGCTTCAATCGCACCTTGCTGATTGATATGCGGATAGGGCAGCCCTTTGCGTTTGGCGACTTTCGCCAGTACCGGATAGCCGCCTTCAAACAACAGGCGCTGCTGTTCGCCTTCCGGCAACATGCTGTTTTCGCGCAGATACATCCCGGCATTCTGCCGCTGGCGCTGCGCTTCATACAGAATCAGCGCTGAGGCAACGGAAACGTTAAGCGATTGAACCATGCCGATCATCGGGATGATGATATCCTGATCCGCCAGGTCCAGCGCTTCCTGGGTAATACCCGTTTTCTCCTGCCCCATCAGGATACAGGTCGGACGTGTGTAATCGATTTCGCGGAAATCGACAGCATTATCAGAGAGATGAGTTGCCAGAACCTGCATGCCCCGGCCTTTTAAATGCGTGACAGCATCGCCAATTGTGCGGTGGGTTTTCACCTGCACCCAACTGTTGCTGCCGGCTGCTGCTGAGGCCATGGTGCGCATACGACTGCCTGGCCAGACGGCGTGGACTTCGTGGACGCCGACGGCATCTGCGGTACGAATAATCGCAGAAACGTTATGAGGTTTGTGGACCTGCTCCATGCAAACGGTCAGGTCCGGCTGGCGCCTGGCGAGCATCTCACAAATACGTGCATAGCGCTGTAGGTTCATAAAACTAGTTTCGGTTACGGGTGACTTTTATCACGTCAGGCATCACGCGAATTTTGCGCATGATATTCGCCAGGTGAACACGGTCGCGCGCAGTAAGGCGAATAAAGGCGCTGTAGACGCGACCATCCTTCTCTTCAGTATTCAGGCTCTGAATATTAGAGGTGGTGGTGTTGATCGCCGCCGTCAGATTTGCCAGCGCACCCTGGTGGTTAAACATATCCACTTTGATTTCGGTGATGAATTCCTGCTCCGTCTCTTTGTCCCATTCCACCGCCATAAACTTCTCTGGCTCTTTCTGGTAACCACGGATGTTACGGCAGGATTCATGGTGAATGACCAGGCCTTTACCCGGACTGACGTGGGCAATGATCGGATCGCCCGGAATCGGACGACAGCATTTGGCAAAGGTAATCAGCACGCCATCTGCGCCTTTAATAGGCAAATGACCGTGGCCGGGCACAGCAGGTTGGATTGCGGAGGCATCGCCCTGCTGCAGGTTTTTCGCTACCACCACGCTCATGGCATTGCCGAGGCCGATTTCTGCCAGCAGATCGTCAAGCGTCGCAAGCTTCATCCGCTCAAGTTCACGCTGGATACTCTCTTGCGGGATTTCGGCCAGCTTACGACTGCCACCTAACGCATGGTTGAGCAGGCGACGTCCCAGACTGACAGAATCATCGCGCTTGAGGTTCTTCAGCAACTGGCGGATCTTGGCGCGGGCTTTTGAACTGACGACGAAGTTAAGCCATGCCGCGTTCGGACGAGCCCCCGGCGCGGTAATGATTTCGACCGTCTGACCGCTGGTCAGCGGCTGTGACAGCGGATAGGGCTGTCTGTCGACGCGTGCGCCGACGCAGGCATGACCGATATCGGTATGCACCGCATAAGCAAAGTCGACAGGAGTGGCACCGGCAGGCAGTTCGACAATGCGCCCTTCAGGTGTGAAAACGTAAATCTCATCCGGGAACAGATCGGATTTCACGCTCTCGATAAATTCAAACGAGCTACCTGCGCTTTGTTGCAGTTCCAGCAGGCTTTGCATCCAGCGCTGGGCACGAATCTGCGCGGTAGTACTGGTTTCGCCGTGCTCTTTATAAGCCCAGTGCGCCGCGACCCCCATTTCGGCCATCTGGTCCATATCCTCTGTACGGATCTGGACTTCAACCGGAACGCCGTGTGGACCGATCATCGACGTGTGCAAAGACTGATAGCCGTTCGCTTTTGGAATGGCGATGTAGTCTTTTACCCGTCCAGGACGCGGTTTATAGAGACTGTGCATCTGGCCGAGCACGCGATAGCAGGTGTCGGCGTCATGGACGATTACACGGAACGCATAGATATCCATGATCGAATGGAAACGCTGCTCTTTAAGCACCATCTTGCAATAGATGGAATAGAGGTGCTTTTCACGACCACTCACACGGCATGGAATTCCCGCTTCCTGCAGTCGCCCTTCGATTTCAGAGAGGATTTTTTGGATCATCTCTTTGCGGTTGCCGCGAGCGGCTTTAACCACCTCTTTAATCACGCGATAGCGGTTCGGGTACAGCGCCTCAAAACCCAGCTCTTCAAGCTCGGTTTTAATGTGATGAATACCTAAACGGTGCGCCAGCGGGCTATAGATCTCAAGGGTTTCACGGGCGATGCGGCGACGTTTGTCCGGGCGTAATGAGCCCAGCGTGCGCATGTTGTGGGTACGGTCGGCGAGTTTGATGAGAATGACGCGGATATCCTGCACCATCGCCATAATCATCTTGCGAAAGTTTTCGGCCTGCGCCTCTTTCTTATCGCGAAACTTGAGTTTATCAAGCTTCGACACCCCCTCTACCAGTTCAGCAACGCTTTTACCAAACAGCTGCTCCATGTCCTGGTAGGTGGCGGGAGTATCTTCGATCACGTCATGCAGCAGCGCAGCCATCAGCGTTTCATAGTCGAGTTTCATCTCGGCCAGAATACAGGCTACGGCAACAGGGTGCGTGATATAAGGTTCACCGCTTGAACGTGTCTGGCCCTCGTGAGCGTCACGTGCAACGAGATACGCCTGCCGAAGACGTTTGATTTGGTCTTCCGGCAGGTAGTGTTGAATCAGTTGATTCAGGCTTTCAAACAGATACAAGGGCGACCCGCTTTGTGATTAACGACGACCTTCAGCAATTGCGGTTACGGCTTGTAATTCAGCGGCTTCCTGCTCTTGCTGTTCCTGGCGCTCACGGACGTCGAGGATCTGGTTGTTGATCAGACCTTCTTCGATTTCGCGCAGCGCGATTACGGTAGTTTTATCGTTTTCTTCCGGTACGAGCGGATCCTTTCCGCCTACCTGCATCTGACGAGCGCGACGCGCGGCGACCAGTACCAGGTCAAAACGGTTACCAATTTTCTCTACAGCGTCCTGAACAGTTACGCGTGCCATACTTAAAATGCTCCACAGGTGAAGAAATGACTGGGCATGATACTGAAAGTGGGTTCAGTCTGCCAACAGTTTGCTGATTAAAGCGTCATGACGCTGCTTTTGGCGGCTCATGCGCAGACGTTCGGCGCGAATAATGGTTTTCAGATCGCCCAGGGCGGTGTCGAAGTCATCATTCACAATAAGATAATCATATTCGGCGTAATGGCTCATTTCTGCAACAGCTTGCGCCATACGTTTCGCAATCACCTCTTCGCTATCCTGTCCACGACCCCGCAAACGGCGGTCCAGTTCCAGTTTAGACGGCGGCAAAATAAAGATACTGCGCGCATGCGGCATCTTCTTACGAATTTGTTGCGCGCCCTGCCAGTCGATATCGAGAAAGACATCTACCCCGGAAGCCAGCACTTGCTCAATGGCTTCACGCGAGGTGCCATAGTAATTGCCAAAAACTTCTGCGTGTTCCAGAAACGCGTCGTTGCCAATCATGGTTCTGAATTCGTCATGATCCACAAAGAAATAATGTTCGCCGTGAACTTCACCCGGGCGCGGAGCGCGCGTCGTGTGCGAAACAGAAACCTGGGTGTCGTACAACGGTTGGGTTTTTAACAAAGCCTGAATCAGGCTGGACTTACCCGCGCCACTGGGGGCAGAAACAATATAAAGCGTGCCTTGAGCCATGAGTATCTTACGTATGTGATTATCGAAAATGAACCTACATACGGGCTTATTATACACGTCACCGCTACGCGACGTAGTCTTTGTCACACTTTTTACGCCAGATTATTGCTTTTTGCGCGCCTGTTTCCTGATTTACGCAACATTCTCTGCAAATGAGCGGAATCACTGGAAGCCTGAACGCAATCTACACTTTTGTCGCTCGGCGCTGCCCACACAACGCGCTATATCTGCCTGGAAACGTACAGCGGAGAGTGGCGATGAAAGTTGGGACAGCGATATTGATGGGGTTGTGGTTATGGCAGGCGCAGTCCTGGGCGGTATGTCCGGTATGGTCGTCTGCGAGGGCTCACGAAGAGATCTCTCGTTTGCAACAGCAAATTGTGCAGTGGGATGACGCCTACTGGAAAGAGGGAGTGAGTGTGGTCGAAGACGGCGTCTACGATCAACTGCATGCACGACTGCTTCAGTGGCAGCACTGTTTTGCTGACGACTCTCCGCCCAGCCAGGCGTTGCCTTCACCGGGTGGTACGGTCCCTCATCCCGTCGCCCATACCGGGGTACAAAAGCTGCCTGACAAGCGAGCTGTGCAGCAATGGATGCGCGGGCACAACGATTTGTGGGTACAGCCGAAGGTTGATGGTGTGGCGGTTACGCTGAAATATCAACATGGCAAACTGACGCAGGCGATCAGCCGTGGCGATGGTCTGAAGGGCGAAGACTGGACGCAAAAAGTACAGCTGATGCCAGCCGTGCCGCAAACCGTGGCGGGGGCGCTGACAAACAGCGTGTTACAGGGTGAGATCTTTCTGCGACGGGAAGGGCATATCCAGCAAAAAATGGGCGGGATGAATGCCCGTTCGAAGGTGGCGGGTCTGCTGATGCGCAAGACCAGCGTAAGCGACTTATCATCACTGGGGATTTTTATCTGGGCCTGGCCTGATGGCCCGCAGACAATGTCCGAAAGAGTCAACCAGTTGAGTGCAGCGGGTTTTACACTAGCGAAGGCATTCACGCTGCCAGTTGACAACGTTGAGGCCGTGGAGCGGGCGCGTACGCACTGGTGGACGTCCGCTTTACCCTTCGTTACCGATGGGGTCGTTGTGCGAATGGACAAGGAACCTGCGTCCCACCAGTGGTTACCAGGGCAAGGGAGTTGGCTGGTTGCCTGGAAATACCCACCCGTTGCGCAGGTGGCGGAGGTCACCGCGATTCAATTTATGGTCGGCAAAAGCGGAAAAATCGCCGTTGTAGCAACACTTGCCCCCGTCATGCTGGATGATAAACGGGTACAACGGGTGAATATCGGTTCTGTAAATCGCTGGAAAGAGTGGGATATCGCCCCTGGCGATCAAATCCTGGTGAGCCTTGCCGGACAGGGGATCCCACGTATTGACGATGTCGTCTGGCGGAGTTCAGACCGGGTTAAACCGATACCTCCTGATAATCGCTTCAATTCATTGACTTGCTTTTTTGCTTCCGCATCGTGTCAGGAACAGTTTATCTCCCGCCTGGTCTGGTTGGGCTCTGGCGCTGTTTTAAAGCTGGACGGTGTGGGTGAGGCGGGCTGGCGGGCGCTTCATCAGCAGCATCACTTTGAACATATCTTTTCATGGCTGGCTTTAACTCAGGAGCAGATTCAGCACACGCCGGGATTTGCGAAAGCAAAAGGTGAGCAGGTATGGCATCAGTTTAATTTGGTTAGAAAACAGCCTTTTATTCGCTGGATACAAGCGTTAGGCATCCCGTTACCACTGGTGGCGCTCAATGCCAGTGGCGATCGTTCATGGCGGCAGTTGTCAGGGCGAACTGAATTGTACTGGCAACAACTTCCGGCAGTCGGCCCGCGTCGCGCACGTCAGGTGATGACATGGCTGGACAACGCGGAGGTCAAACAGCTGAGCCACTGGTTGGCAGCTCAGCAGATTGAGAGCTTCATTCCTTAGTGGCTTTCGTGGTGGTAGTAAAACACCGGCAAACCCAGTTTAAGGCGCAGCGCCAGAAGCCGGGCGACAAAGCCAAACATCAGGGTTGAGATAACCACGATATCCTGACTGGAAACATAGTGTTGCAGGACGATATACAGCACGGCAGAGGCGAATGAAACCCCGGCGTACAGCTCTTTCTGAAAAACGAGCGGAATACGTTTACAGAACATATCGCGCAGCACTCCACCGAAGACGCCGGTGGTGACTGCTGCAACGACGGCAATGATTGGCCCATGCCCCATATCCAGGGCCACCTGGGCGCCGATAATGGAAAAAACCACCAGGCCTAAGGCATCCAGTACCAGGAACACCTTGCGCAGGTAGGGCATGACGGGAGCCACAATAGTCGTCAGGACTGCCGCTGTGGCGACAATAATCACGTATTCGGGATGTTTAACCCAGCCCAGAGGATAGTGGCCGAGCAGAATATCGCGGACAGAGCCACCGCCGATGGCTGTTGCGGTGGCAATAATAATGACGCCGAATGTATCCATCCGACGACGACCCGCCGCCAGCGCGCCGGTCATGGCTTCGGCAGTGATTCCTATCAGGTACAAAACGTGTAACAGCATGACTCCCCCCAGTATTTTGGGGACAAAGAGTAACGATTTGTGCTCGTCGTCACGATTGAGATTTTCTAAGGTGAGTGATTTTTAATAACTTCAGGTAATGTGAAATCGTTATTCTTCTGCGGTGGTGCGTGGTATGATGGTTTTTTTATCAATAAAATGAATGAGAAAAACTAAACTGAAGATGTCCACAATTTAGCGTGAGTCATGAAAAACGTAGCACCGCCATTGGCTGACGGGCTACGCGGAAAGACACCTTACTCGATGTTCTGGATCTGCTCGCGCATTTGCTCGATTAAAACTTTCAGTTCGATGGCGGAATTGGTCACTTCCGCATTAATGGATTTTGACGCCAACGTATTCGATTCGCGATTGAATTCTTGCATCATGAAGTCCAGACGGCGGCCTACTGCCTCTTTTTTCTTCAGGATGTTGTAGGTTTCTTTAACGTGGGCGTCCAGGCGATCCAGTTCTTCTGCCACATCAATGCGCTGTGCCATCAGGACCAGTTCTTGTTCCAGACGGTTATTTTCCAGTTGGACCTGAGCGTCTTCAAGCTTAGCGACCAGACGCTCGCGCTGCCATTGTAGAATTTCTGGCATATGGGCGCGGACCTTAACAACTTCAGCGCTGACGCCTTCCAGACGTTGTTCGATCAGCGTTTTCAGTGCCTGACCTTCCGTTTCGCGGGCAACGATGAAATCGTCGAGCGTGCCGTCGAGTGTGGTCAGGATTTCTGCAGCAATGGCGTCCAGATCCTGTTCCTGTGCTGCCATAACACCGGGCCAGCGCAGGATATCGACCGGATTGATTTCCCCTTCATCACTCTGCATTTTGACCCAGTTAGCTGCATTCACGAGTTGTTTTGCGAGCTTTTCATTCAGGATGAGCTCGCCCTGCGCGCTGGCATCGGGTTCAAAGCGCAGCATGCATTCGACTTTACCGCGCGTCAGGCGCGTACGAATGCGTTCACGAACAACAGGCTCAAGGCTACGGAACTGTTCCGGCAGACGAAAGTAAGTTTCCAGATAACGCTGGTTTACCGAGCGCATTTCCCAGGTGGCGCTACCCCATTCACCCTTGATTTCACGCCGGGCGTAGGCGGTCATACTGCGGATCATAGACGTTCCTGTTTTTAAAGGAGAGATGGGAGGATTATAGCCATCCCGGCCTTGTCAGGATAGGAATAACCGCCGGAAGTCCGTATAATGCGCAGCCACATTCGTTTAAGCCGGAGATCTCAATATGCGTCCAGCAGGCCGTAGCGCTAATCAGGTGCGTCCCGTAATCCTGACCCGTAACTATACAAAACACGCTGAAGGCTCGGTGCTGGTCGAATTTGGAGATACCAAAGTGCTGTGCACGGCCTCGATTGAAGAAGGCGTACCGCGTTTTCTGAAAGGTCAGGGCCAGGGTTGGATCACAGCTGAATATGGCATGTTGCCGCGTGCAACACATACCCGTAACGCGCGTGAAGCCGCAAAAGGCAAGCAGGGCGGCCGTACTATGGAAATTCAGCGTCTGATCGCCCGTGCGCTGCGCGCTGCAGTCGATCTCAAAACGTTGGGTGAATTTACTATCACCCTGGACTGCGATGTGATCCAGGCCGATGGCGGCACGCGTACCGCTTCCATTACCGGTGCCTGTGTGGCGCTGGCAGATGCGCTGAACAAACTGGTGGCCAGCGGTAAGCTGAAAACTAATCCGATGAAAGGGATGGTTGCTGCGGTATCCGTGGGGATCGTTAACGGCGAAGCGCTCTGCGATCTGGAGTACGTTGAAGACTCAGCGGCGGAAACCGATATGAACGTGGTGATGACCGAAGATGGACGAATCATCGAGGTGCAGGGGACGGCAGAAGGTGAGCCGTTCAGCCATGAAGAACTTCTCACCTTGCTGGCACTGGCCCGAGGGGGAATCGAATCCATTGTTGCGACGCAGAAGGCGGCGCTAGAGAATTGATTTTAAGGCGACCAATGAGTCGCCTTTTTTTTGTCCGTAGATTTTGTCAATGATGAAAGTGAAATGAGGAGCGAATCCATGAAACCCTATCAACGCCAGTTTATTGAGTTTGCGCTTAACAAACAGGTACTCAAGTTTGGCGAGTTCACGCTGAAATCCGGGCGCAAGAGCCCCTATTTCTTCAACGCCGGCCTGTTTAATACCGGGCGCGATCTGGCACTGTTAGGCCGTTTTTACGCTGAAGCATTAGTGGATTCTGGCATTGAATTTGATCTGCTTTTTGGCCCGGCTTACAAAGGCATTCCCATTGCGACGACCACGGCGGTCGCGCTGGCGGAACATCATGACAAAGACCTGCCGTACTGCTTTAACCGCAAAGAAGCCAAAGATCACGGAGAAGGTGGCAATCTGGTTGGCAGCGCATTACAAGGCCGCGTGATGCTGGTAGATGATGTGATCACCGCTGGTACGGCCATCCGGGAATCGATGGAAATCATCCAGGCCAATGGTGCAACGCTGGCTGGTGTGCTGATCTCTTTGGATCGTCAGGAACGCGGACGTGGCGAGATTTCTGCCATTCAGGAAGTCGAGCGCGATTATGGCTGTAAGGTGATTTCCATCATCACCCTGAAAGACCTGATTGCCTATCTGGAAGAGAAGCCGGAAATGGCAGAGCATCTGGCAGCGGTGCGGGCGTATCGGGAAGCGTTCGGCGTTTAACGTGAGTGGCCGGATAACGCGTGCGCTATCCGGCAAACATTACTGCAGTTGCGCGGCGAGCAGTGGCCAGCGGGCGTCAAAATCATCCGTAGGACGGTATTTGAATTCGCTACGCACAAAGCGCGACAGCATACCTTCGCAGAAGGCGAGCAGTTGACTTGCCAGTAACGTTTCATCCGTCACGTACCCTTCACCTTCACGCATCCGCTTTTCCCGCAATACCTGGCGCAGTTGTGCTTCAATGCGTTCGAACAGTTGGTTGATACGTCCTTGCAGGCGATCTTGTTCAAACATCAACGCATGTCCAGTCAGGATGCGCGTCAGGCCAGGATTGCGTTCGCCGAAACCCAGAATCAATAACACAATCAGGCGCACACGCGCGTGAGTATCTTTTTCATCTTTCAAAATCAAATTGATACGGGTGATCAGGCTGTCTTCGATAAACTCTATCAGGCTATCGAACATGCGGGTCTTGCTGGGAAAGTGGCGATACAATGCCGCTTCGGAAACGCCGACAGAAGCCGCCAGTTTTGCTGTTGTGATGCGCTGGCTTCCATCACTGGATTCCAGCATCAGCGCCAGAGACTGAAGTATTTCTTCGCGACGATTCCTTTTCGCAGTTTGTTTTTCTGCCATGTTACAAAATACCCCTGAAAATAAGCACTTGCAGGCGAGCATCCACACTATGACCGCAAACCCAGGGCTTGCGGTGATGTTATGACGTTATCGGGATGCGTAACTTTCTTACTTACGACCGGAATGGCCGAAACCGCCTTCACCACGGTGGGTGGCATCAAACTCTTCCACCAGATTAAATTCGGCCTGCACGACTGGCACAAAGACCATCTGTGCGATACGTTCGCCCGGCTCAATGGTAAAACTGTCCTGACCACGGTTCCAGACGGACACCATTAGCTGCCCCTGATAGTCAGAATCAATCAACCCCACCAGGTTGCCCAGCACGATACCATGCTTATGGCCCAGACCCGAACGCGGCAGGATGACGGCAGCCAGAGACGGATCGGCGATGTGAATAGCCAGCCCGGTTGGCAGCAGCGTGGTTGCGCCCGGCGCCAGTTCTACGGCGTCATCGAGACAAGCCCGCAGGTCAAGTCCGGCGGAGCCGGAGGTGGCATACGTCGGCAGCGGGAATTGCTTGCCGACACGCGGATCCAGAATCTTAACGTCGATTTTTTTCATCATAACGGGTCACGATCTCGTCGAGTAATAATTGGCCCAGGAGTGCTTTGCGCTCAAGCGGTAAGACTTTATCTCCATCCTGCCAGAAAAGGTGTAAAGCGTTGCTGTCGCTATTAAACCCTTGAGTTGAAAGCGAAACATCGTTTGCACAGATCAAATCAAGGTTTTTACGGATACGTTTTTGCCGGGCATATTCTTCCACATTATTCGTTTCCGCGGCAAACCCAACGACATAGGGGCGATGGTCTTTACGTGCGGCAACTCCGGCGATGATGTCTGGGTTCTTGACCATTTTTATTGTTAATTCATCACCTTGTGTTGCCTGTTTCTTAATTTTTTCCGGGGCGACAATCGCGGCGCGATAGTCTGCTACGGCAGCGCAGCCGATAAAAATATGTTGCTGTTGGACGGCGGATTGCACCGCCGCTTCCATTTCCAGAGCGGTCATCACATCAACACGCTGTACAAAAGGCGGCGTGGGTAATGATACCGGGCCGGCGACCAGCGTAACGTTCGCCCCGCGACGGGCTGCGGCGGCGGCGATGGCAAACCCCATTTTGCCGGAGCTGTGGTTGGAAATGTAGCGCACCGGATCGAGCGGTTCGCGCGTCGGGCCCGCGGTAATCATGATGTTAAGATGTTGCAGATCGTTGACAGGGGCGAAATGTGCCGCGGCCATATCGACAATCGTTAAAGGATCCAGCATACGGCCCGGCCCTACATCACCGCATGCCTGGCTGCCGCTGTCTGGTCCCCAGATGAGCAACCCACGAGAAGCCAGAACGCCCAGATTATGCTGCGTTGCCGCAGCCCGGTACATCTGCTGGTTCATTGCCGGTAAAACAGCAACGGGCGCAGGGGTAGCCAGACAAATCGTAGACACCAGATCGTTTGCCATGCCGGCTGCGACACGCGCGATAAGGTCTGCGGTGGCCGGGGCGAGAATCACCAGGTCGGCCCATTTTCCTAACTCAATATGGCCCATTGCGGCCTCTGCCGTGGGATCCAGCAGGCTGTCGGAAACGGGATACCCGGAAACCGCCTGTAAGCTGAGTGGGGTAATAAAGGCTTTAGCCGCCTCGGTCATTGCCACACGGACATCAGCGCCGCGTTCGCGCAGACGACGCACCAGTTCAGGGGTTTTGTAGGCAGCAATGCCGCCGCTGACGCCGAGAACGATTTTTTTACCGGCCAGGCTCATCATGATCATTCCTGTTGGATTACACCAGAAGGCGGATATTTTATCACAATCCGTAAACTGTCGTGCGTTCACCCATGAATCACTTTGCGAGGCGCTACGCAGGAGTGAAAATTGTACGTCGATTCCCCCTACGGGCCGTGCCACCATGCATGCTGGCATGAGGAGGTGTGGGGATGGAAACTGCTGAATATGTGCTGCCGAGGGAAAAACTGTTGGCGCTTGGGGTCGATACGCTGACGGATGACGAACTACTGGCGCTCTTCTTACGGACCGGAACGCCCGGGAAAGATGTCTTTGCACTGGCAAAAGAGATCCTGGAACATTTTGGCTCTCTTTATAGCTTGTTGACGGCGGACTACTCTCAATTCAGCGCGGTGACAGGGATTGGCGTAGCAAAGTATGCGCAGCTTAAAGGCATCGCGGAACTGGCCAGGCGCTTTTATGAAGTGCAAATAAAAGGTACGAACCCATTACTCAGCCCGGTGTTAACACGGGATTTTTTGCAGAGCCAATTAGCGGGGGAGGCGCGGGAAGTTTTCATGGTGGTTTTTCTCGATTCTCAACACCATGTCATTAAACATAGCCGCCTTTTCTCTGGCACACTCACCCATGTTGAGATCCATCCGCGTGAAATTATTCGTGAAGCGATAAAAATCAATGCATCTGCGGTGATCCTTGCCCATAATCATCCGTCGGGGTGTGCAGAGCCGAGCAAAGCGGATAAACTTATCACCGAGCGTGTCGTAAAATGCTGTCAGTTCATGGATATCCGTGTGCTTGATCACCTTGTCATTGGACGCGGAGAGTACGTTTCGTTTGCGGAACGAGGTTGGATTTGACGCACTTTGCGCGATCCATCGGGATCTTTGTCTGTTCGGGACTTGAGCACATCGCTGACTCAGCGTATACTACGCCACCTTTGAGAATCTCGGGTTTGGCATTTGGGCCTGGCAATCGAGTGTTCACTTAGACACCCAATCATTCACGTTGCGTTAAGGCAGCTTGAAGGGTGAGGTGTAGAACCGCGATGACCGGGCTGTAAAGCCTGACGAGGCGCCGATACCCCATACGAAGCTCGAGCTAATTTGATTTTTGGAGAATAGACATGTCCCGAGTCTGCCAAGTTACTGGCAAGCGTCCGGTGACCGGTAACAACCGTTCCCACGCACTGAACGCGACTAAACGCCGTTTCCTGCCTAACCTGCACTCTCACCGTTTCTGGGTTGAGAGCGAAAAGCGTTTTGTCACCCTGCGTGTATCTGCTAAAGGTATGCGTGTAATTGATAAGAAAGGCATCGATACAGTTCTGTCTGAACTGCGTGCCCGTGGCGAAAAGTACTAAGTACTAAGAGGAAATAAATCATGGCTAAAGGTATTCGTGAGAAGATCAAGCTGGTTTCTTCTGCTGGTACTGGTCACTTCTATACCACCACGAAGAACAAACGTACTAAGCCGGAAAAACTGGAACTGAAAAAATTCGATCCAGTTGTCCGTCAGCACGTTCTCTACAAAGAAGCGAAAATTAAGTAAGTCTCGCTTTGCTGTAATGAAAAACCTCGCTTCGGCGGGGTTTTTTGTTTTCTGGCCATCCCCATATTAGTGAGACCTGATACACAGCCGGAGACGTTATGCCTGAATTACCTGAAGTCGAAACCAGCCGCCGCGGTATTGAACCGCATCTGGTCGGGGCAACCATTCTGCATGCCAATGTGCGTAATGGACGTCTGCGTTGGCCGGTATCAGAAGAGATCTATCGTCTGAGCGACAAACCGGTGCTCAGCGTTCAGCGCCGTGCGAAATACCTTCTGCTGGAGCTACCCGATGGCTGGATCATCATTCACCTGGGGATGTCAGGCAGTCTACGTATCCTTCCTGAAGAACTGCCTGCAGAAAAACATGACCATGTCGATTTAGTGATGAGTAACGGTAAAGTCCTGCGCTACACCGATCCCCGTCGCTTTGGTGCCTGGCTGTGGACGAAAGAACTGGAAGGGCACAACGTACTGGCGCATCTCGGTCCTGAACCGCTAAGCGATACTTTCAACGGCGAATACCTGCAACAGAAATGTGCGAAGAAGAAAACGGCGATTAAACCCTGGTTGATGGATAATAAGCTGGTCGTGGGGGTCGGAAATATCTACGCCAGTGAATCTCTGTTTGCTGCGGGTATTCATCCTGACCGTCTGGCGTCGTCATTGTCGCCGGCTGAATATGAACTGCTGGTGCGCGTGATTAAGGCCGTCCTGCTGCGTTCAATAGAACAGGGGGGAACGACGCTGAAAGATTTTCTGCAAAGCGATGGTAAACCGGGCTATTTTGCTCAAGAGTTGCAGGTCTATGGCCGTAAAGGTGAGCCATGCAGAGTGTGCGGAACGCCGATCGTAGCATCGAAACACGCGCAGCGTGCGACGTTCTATTGCCGTCAGTGCCAGAAGTAAGACGGGGCGTCCCGGATGCGGGGCGCTATTTGAGCTTTGCCAACAGCGCCTGATGAATATTCTCGGGCAGGAAGTGGGTGACATCACCCTGATGGCGGGCCACTTCTTTCACCAGTGACGATGAGATGAAGGACCACTCTTTAGAAGGCATCAGAAAGACGCTTTCCAGCTCTGGCATCAAATGCCGATTCATGTGGGCCAACTGCATTTCGTATTCAAAATCCGCGACGGCGCGCAATCCACGAATCAGGATGTTGGCCTGTTGCTCACGCGCAAAGTTGGCCATCAGATCGCTAAAACCTAGCACTTCAACGCCAGACAGATGGGCAGTGGCCTGCTGAGCCAGCGCGACACGTTCTTCAAGGCTGAACATCGGTTTTTTACCGGGACTTGCCGCAATCGCCAGAATGACATGATCAAACATCTGCGTAGCACGCGTGATGATATCGATATGGCCGTTCGTCAACGGATCAAAAGTACCTGGATAAATCGCCCGTTTTTGCATAACAGCCCTCAATGCGTTTTCGGTGGCAGATAAGGTTCCAGCAGCTGTAGCAGGCGCTGTAACGCCCCCTGGTTTTGATAGAGAACTTCAACTGCGTGACGACCATAGAAATTACGATAATCGGCATCGGTCAGTAAAGAGGAAACCTCTTTGGCAAGACTTGTGGCGTCCGTGACCGTAATCAAACCGCTGGCCTGCTCCAGACGGGCGCAAATATCTTTGAAATTGAAGGTATGGGGTCCCATTAGCACCGGAATTGCGTGTGCCGCGGCTTCCAGCGGGTTATGTCCGCCACGTTCAACCAGTGATCCTCCGACAAACGCCAGATCCGCAATTCCGTAAAGCAGCATCAGTTCACCCATCGTATCACCTACAACGACCTGGGTACTGGCCGAGGGGACTTCGCCGGAGGAACGTGTGGTATAGCTTAGCCCGGCTTCACGCACGAGGTTAATCGCATCCGGGAAGCGTTCCGGATGACGCGGGACCAGAATCAACAGCAGGTTGGGGAACTGGTGTAACAATGCCTGATGCGCGGCGATGATAATACTCTCTTCACCATCATGAGTACTGGTTGCGATCCACACCGGGCGATGCGGCGCCCACTGGCGACGCAGCGTAACAGCTTTTGCGGCAAGCTGTGGCGTCACGGAAATATCGAACTTCAGACTGCCGGTGACGGTCACCTGATTGTTCTTCGCGCCCAGCGTCACAAAGCGCTGACCATCCTCTTCATTTTGCGCTGCAATTAGCGTAATACGACGAAGGATTCGGCGGATAAATTTCCCCAACTTCGCGTAACCGTCAGCGGAGCGGGCAGAAAGACGCGCATTGGCGATGACCAGTGGAATATGCCGTTTATGAAGCGCGGCAATCAGGTTCGGCCATAGCTCCGTTTCCATAATCAGCACCAGCTTAGGATCAACCTTGTTCAGAAAGCGACTCAGCGCATCGGGTAAATCGTAAGGCAGGTAGACGTGCTGAACATCGCTACCGAAGGCTGACTGGACACGCTCGGAGCCGGTTGGCGTCATCGTGGTGACCGTGATCGGCAGATCGGGATAGCGATGTCGCAGGGCGCGAACCAAAGGAATGGCTGCCAGTGTTTCGCCGACAGAGACGGAATGGAGCATAATCCCGCCCGGTTTCAGGGGGCGACGGTAAAAACCGTAGCGTTCACCCCAGCGTTTACGGTAGGCCGGGGCCTTACGTCCGCGCACCCAAAGCCGTATCCAGATCAAAGGCTGAATAAGGTAGAGAAGGGCGGTGTAAAGCAATTCGAGCATAGTAAATAGCTGACTTATGGATGTGCTGGGGATTCTATGTATTTAGCCAGGGCTTTACCATTACTTTTCCTGTTTTTGACTTAAATAGCTTTAAGTCCGACTTATTCCGCCAGCCCGGCTCATCTTTTTTGAATTTTTATGCCATTTATTGATTTTTACTGCTATTGCCGTTGTTAACCGAGCCAATCGGTGACGAAAAAAACGATGCTCAGGTTAATATCGATTTGATTTAAAAAAGAAAAATACCCACTTTGCGGTTAATTTATTCGAGTCGGATCGCAGCGAAAGAAGTGATACACTAGCGCGTAAAAGTCAGTGCAATATCAGTGATCGGGTAGCTGTTGAGCCTGGGGCGGTAGCGTGCTGTTTTCTGCTTAACTTTATCGGACAATCACAACAAAAGAGTCGCGTGTGGAAAAGCCTTTTCGAAAAATTCTGGTCATCAAGATGCGTTTCCACGGGGATATGCTATTAACCACTCCCGTTATCAGTACGCTGAAGCAGAACTATCCTGACGCCAAAATCGATATGCTTCTTTACCAGGATACGATGCCTATTTTGTCGGAAAACCCCGAGATTAATACCCTTTATGGCATCAGTAATAAGGGAACAGGGGCGGCAGAGAAAATTAAAAATACGCTTTCGCTGATTAAGACCTTACGCAACAACCAATATGATCTGGTCATCAACCTGACCGATCAGTGGATCGTGGCGCTGATTGTCCGTTTTTTACACGCAAGAGTAAAAATATCCCAGGATTTCGCCAACCGGCAGTCTGCATTCTGGAAACAGAGTTTTACCCATCTCGTTCCCTATTCCGGCGAACACGTTGTCGAACGTACGCTGTCAGCACTCAAACCGCTGGGGCTGGAGCATATTGTTACTGAAACGACGATGAGCTATCGACCTGAACACTGGGAGAATATGCGTCGACAGTTGCGCCAGCTTGGCGTGACGCATCAGTATGTGGTGATTCAACCTACGGCAAGGCAGTTATTTAAGTGCTGGGATAATGACAAATTTTCCCGCGTCATTGATGCTCTTGAACGTCGTGGTTATCAGGTCGTGCTGACGTCCGGCCCTTCTGCTGACGATTTAGCCTGTGTGGAAGAGATTGCGCTGGGGTGCGAAACCAAACCGGTAACCGGGCTGGCAGGTAAAACCCGATTCCCGGAATTAGGCGCGCTGATTGATCATGCTGCCCTTTTTATTGGCGTTGATTCAGCCCCAGGGCATATTGCCGCGGCGGTCAAAACGCCGGTGATATGTCTGTTTGGCGCGACAGACCATGTCTTCTGGCGCCCCTGGACTGACAATATTATTCAGTTCTGGGCAGGGGACTATCAGCCGATGCCTAAACGATCTGAACTGGACCGTAACAAAAAATATATGTCCGTTATTCCCGTTGAGGATGTGATTGCGGCAACGGAAAAACTGTTGCCGCAGAACGCGCAAATTATCGAAATGGATGCGCCAGTATGATCGTGGCTTTTTGTTTGTATAAGTATTTTCCGTTCGGCGGACTACAACGTGACTTTATGCGCATTGCGCAAACCGTCGCAGCCCGAGGTCATCAGGTCCGTATTTATACCCAATCGTGGGACGGAGAATGCCCGGATGCTTTTGAGCTCATTCGTGTACCGGTTAAATCGCGGACCAACCATGGGCGTAATGCGGAATATTATGCCTGGGTACAGGCGCATTTGCGTGAGCATCCCGTTGACAGGGTCGTAGGGTTTAACAAGATGCCAGGCCTGGATGTCTATTTTGCCGCGGATGTCTGTTATGCCGAAAAAGTTGAGCAAGAAAAAGGCTTTTTCTATCGTCTGACCTCCCGTTATCGTCATTATGCGGCGTTTGAACGGGCAACGTTTGAACAGGGTAAACCGACGCAGTTATTAATGCTGACGGATACGCAGATTGCTGATTTTCAGAAGCATTATCAAACCGAAGCGGAGCGTTTTCATATTCTCCCTCCGGGGATTTACCCGGACAGAAAATACAGTGCGCAAATCCCGAATGCCCGTGAAATCGTTCGCCAGAAGAACGGTATTTCGGAGCAGCAAAACTTACTGTTGCAGGTTGGCTCTGATTTTACCCGCAAAGGGGTGGATCGTTCGATTGAAGCACTTGCGTCACTTCCGGCGGCGCTGCGGCATAACACACTTTTGTATATTGTCGGTCAGGATAAGCCACGCAAATTTGAAGCGCTGGCAGAAAAACGCGGCGTGCGCAGTAATGTACATTTTTTCTCCGGACGCAATGATGTCTCGGAGTTGATGGCTGCCGCCGATTTGTTACTGCACCCGGCCTATCAGGAAGCGGCAGGTATTGTTCTGCTGGAGGCGATTACTGCTGGCTTGCCAGTGTTGACCACGGCCGTTTGCGGTTATGCGCATTATATTACGCAGGCTAACTGTGGCGATGTCATTGAAGAACCCTGGCGGCAGGACGCGTTGAACGACATTTTGCGTAAAGCGCTGACCCAGCCGTCATTGCGTGCAGCGTGGGCAGAAAACGCGCGGCATTATGCGGATACGCAAGATTTGTACAGTCTGCCGGAAAAGGCGGCGGACATTATTACAGGTGGTCTGGATGGTTGAATTGAAAGAACCGTTAGCCACATTATGGCGCGGGAAAGACGCGTTTGAGGAAGTCAAAACGCTGCAGGGTGAAGTCTTCAGGGAGCTGGAAACTCGTCGTACGCTGCGATTTGAACTGGCGGGGAAAAGCTATTTCCTTAAATGGCATCGGGGTACTTCTCTCAAGGAAATTGTCAAAAACCTTCTCTCGCTGCGGATGCCGGTTTTGGGCGCTGACAGAGAATGGAACGCTATTCATCGCCTCCAGGATTTAGGCGTGGATACGATGTATGGCGTTGGTTTCGGTGAGAAAGGGCTCAACCCTCTGACCAAAACGTCGTTCATTATTACCGAAGATCTCACGCCGACCATCAGTCTGGAAGACTATTGTGCGGATTGGGCAACGAATCCACCGGACGTCAACGTCAAGTGGATGATTATTGACCGTGTGGCCACGATGGTGCGCAAGATGCATGCAGGTGGAATCAATCACCGTGATTGCTATATCTGCCACTTCCTGCTGCATCTGCCTTTTTCAGGCAATAAAGAAGACTTAAAGATTTCGGTTATTGATCTACACAGGGCACAGATTCGTACGAAAGTTCCTCGCCGCTGGCGTGATAAAGACCTGATTGGCCTCTATTTTTCGTCGCTAAACATCGGGTTGACACAGCGGGATATCTGGCGGTTTATGCGGGTTTATTTTTCGGCTCCATTACGTGATATATTTCGTAATGAAGCAGACCTGTTAATCCAGGCAGAAGCAAAAGCAGAGCGAATAAAAGAACGAACACTGAGAAAAAAACTATAATTATTTTGAGATGAAAGAGGCTAAATGTTTCTCTTCATATGCATGACTAATTTGCAGTTGCTTATTGCAAAAGCTATTATTGAAAAGGAGCGACTGAATAATGTTGATCTGTTGTTTATTGGTGACGCCGGGAATGGAAAAAATGTTTGTTATTTAAATAAAATCAAACCATTGTGTCAGCATGTTAGTCTCGAAGCAAATGTAAAAAAGACATCAACATTTAAAACATTAAAAAGGACATTGTATGCAAAGAAAATTATGATGTCATATAAGAAAAAATATGACGTTGTTTTTTTTGCGAATTTTCATGTGCCACTTATTCACCATATACTATCAGTGATTTCTTTCGATGAGATAAGAACATTCGATGATGGAACGAATAATATAAATAAAAAAAGCGTGATGTATCAGGATTCCTCAGTTCCATTCTCGTCGAAATGTTTTCGAAGACTGATGGGCAGGAAGTATCATAAAGAGGATATCCTTAAACTCGACAGAGTACATTATACTTTATTTCCAGAAAAACCTAATATTATAGAAAAAAAAGAAGCGATTACATTAATTTGTTATAATAGTGTAGCTTCCGGAACAAGTATTACTAAAAAAATATTATTAGGTACAGTCTATTCAGATGCGATTGATAAGAAACACGAAGTGTTGTCTTTAATACAAAAAGTGCAGTGTTTTATCGATGACAGGAAAATAGATTACTATATTCCTCATCCGAGGGAGTTATCATATCAATTTGACAATGTTGAAAATATAAACTCTGAATTAATCGCGGAAGATATTATATTAGAGTTTTTAAAGCAAGGTTTACGGCTTGAATTGTATGGATTTAACACTACAGCACAAATTAATCTAAGTAATATATCTTTCATTGAAAACTATAATTTAAAAAGTCCTCTATTAAAGGAATGCTTCAATCACCATCTTGGATTTAGCTTTAACGATGTAGAATTATAATCACGATGGCAAGAAGAGAGACCGTAATCATATATGAATGAAATGCCGGTTCGAACTGGGTTAAAAATCGCATTTATTGGCGAAGCTGTGTCCGGGTTTGGTGGAATGGAAACGGTCATCCGGGATGTTATCAACAACTTTCAGGCTGAACATTCTGCAATCCAGTGTGAGATGTTTTTCTTTTGCCGACATGACAAAATGGATAAGGCATGGTTAAGCGGTATTAACTACTCATGCTCTTTCTCCACTATCCGTCTGGGCTTTTTACGTCGGGCAAAGCATATCCACACGTTTAGCCACTGGCTAAAGAAAACAGAACCCGATGTGGTGATCTGTATTGATGTGCTGTCTTGCCTGTTCGCCAGTAAAGCGCGGAAGAAAGCAGAGCAGAATTTTACGATATTCTCCTGGCCACATTTTTCGCTGGATCATAAAAAACACGCCGAATGTGTTAGCTGGGCAGATTATCATCTGGCAATCAGTAGTGGTATCAAACACCAGATGATCGAACGGGGTATTGATCAAAAAAATATTACCGTTGTTTATAATCCCGTTTCCAGAAAGTCAGAAATTATTCCACAACCAGAAAAAGGCCAACCCGCAGTCTTTCTGTATGTCGGAAGGATGAAGTTTGAAGGGCAAAAAAGGATTAAGGATCTGCTGGATGGATTATCCCATGCGGAAGGCGAATGGCGGTTGCATGTGGTTGGTGACGGTTCAGATTTTGAAAAATGTCAGTCCTATGGACGAGAACTGGGGATTGATAATCGTATTACCTGGCATGGTTGGCAGGTCTCTCCCTGGGATGTGGTGCAAAACAAGATAAAGAACGTCACGGCACTGTTGCTGACATCATCATTCGAGGGCTTTCCGATGACCCTGTTGGAAGCCATGTCGTATGGCATTCCGTGCATTAGCTCTGACTGTATGTCTGGTCCACGGGATATGATCAAACCGGGCATCAATGGCGAATTGTATCCTCCGAAGGATCTCCAACAGTTTACTCATTTGCTCAATCAAATTCTCTCTGGTCAGATAAAGTATGATAGTCATCTGATTCCTGAGACGATAGATAACTTCTATAATGAAGTCTATTTTCAGCATTTAAGAAGTGCGATATTTTCCAAAATCAATAAGTGATCACTATGACTCAAACGTATTTTGAAGAAAAAGTCATTCAGCAGACTTTAGATTATAACTATGAAGAACATAGTGATGTTGATAGCTTTAATATTGCCTATGGCATTGACAAGAACTTCCTTTTTGGTTGCGGTGTGTCCATTGCATCAATACTGATTGCTAACCCCGATACACCGTTTTCCTTTCATGTTTTTACTGACTCATTTAGCAATGAGGAACAGGCGAGATTTAATGCGTTGGCAAAGCAATACGCCACCCAAATCGTGGTATATCTCGTTGACTGCGAGCAGTTGAAATCATTACCAAGTACTAAAAACTGGTCATATGCAACGTACTTCCGGTTTATTATCGCCGACCACTTCGCGGGAAAAATGGACAGGGTACTGTATCTGGATGCAGATATTGCCTGTCAGGGAAGTGTACAAGAACTGATTGACCTCCAGTTTGCTGAACATGAAATTGCGGCCGTGGTAGCGGAGGGAGAGTCAGAGTGGTGGACGAAGCGCTCACTCAGTCTGGCAACGCCGGGACTGGTTTCTGGCTACTTTAATGCCGGCTTTTTGCTGATTAATCTTCCTGTCTGGACCACTGAGGATATTTCCCGCAAGGCCATCGAGATGTTACGCGATCCGGATGTGGTACAGCGTATCACTCACCTGGATCAGGATGTACTGAATATGTTACTGGTCGGCAAGGCGCGTTTTATTGGCAAGAAGTTTAATACCCAATTCAGCATCAATTACGAATTAAAGCGTGATGTGGTTAACCCTGTGGATGAAAATACGGTGTTCATTCATTATATTGGGCCGACTAAGCCCTGGCATCAATGGGGCAACTACCCTATCGCGCAAAGCTTTTTGAATGCGAAAAAGTTATCACCCTGGTGTAATGTTGAATTGCTGAAACCTAACAACAGTCATCAGTTACGTTATGCGGCGAAGCATATGTTCAACCAGAAGCAATATTTCTCTGGTCTGGTAGATTATGCACTTTACTTTAAAAGCAAAATTATTAAATAAAAATAATTATAGGTGACGCAGTGGACTCATTTCCTGAAATAGAGATAGCAGAATATAAAGTTTTTGATGAGCGCTATGATAATAATGGTAATACATTAAATATCTCTTATGGAATTGATGAGAACTATCTTGATGGTGTCGGGGTGTCTATTACCTCGGTATTAATTCATAATGATATAAATGTTGCTTTTCATATTATCTGCGACAACTATACACAAAGCTTCGTTGATAAGATTGAAGCGTTGGTGCAAGAACATAAGATAAAAGTTTCATTATATCTTATCAATGTCAAATGCCTTGAGGTATTGCCGAAAACACAGGTCTGGTCAAGAGCCATGTATTTTCGACTTTTCGCTTTTGATTATTTGCACCGTAAACTAGAAAAATTGCTGTATCTTGATGCTGATGTCATTTGCAAAGGCCCGCTGGATTATCTTCTGGACCTTGATCTCAATGATAACGTCGCTGCCGTGGTAAAAGACGTTGACTCAATACAGTCCAGGGTAAATGAAAGGCTACCCTCTTTTAATCTTCAGGGTCGATATTTCAACTCCGGTGTTGTCTTGATAAATCTCAGGCGATGGGCTGAGAACCAATTAACTGCCAGGGCGTTGTCTCTTTTGACAGACAGTGATGGAAGTGCAACCTTTTTTAAATATCCGGATCAGGATGTCCTGAATATACTGCTGCGCGATAAAGTTTATTTTTTACCTCGTGAATACAATACAATTTATTCCATTAAAAGTGAATTAAGCGATAAGACGCATGAAAAATATTTAAATATAATCCATGCTGATACAAAGCTGATTCACTATACAGGGGCGACAAAACCCTGGCATGCTTGGGCAAATTATCCCTCCGCGATTTATTATACTAATGCATTTATTAAATCACCGTGGAAAGGGGTTCCTGCCAAAGATGCGCGAACGATGGTTGAGTATAAAAAAAGATATAAACATCTTTTGGTTCAAAAACATTATCTGCGTGGAGTGATTGCGGGTGTAGCGTACCTCTATCGTAAAATTTTAGCGAAATAATACCTTTATAATTATGTTCACTGAAACAAAAATTAAAAACTATACCGTGTTTGTAAAACAAGATGGCGAGAAATACATTGATATTTTCAATGATTTTTTAACGCATAATCTTAAAGTGTTAAGAGTCTTTCGTAGTATTGAGGATACCAAGGTCGTATTAATTGATACTGACCATGGAAAATATATCCTGAAAGTATTTCACCCTAAAGTAAAAAATACTGAGCGATTTTTTAAGTCGTTGGTTAAAGGGGATTACTACGAAAAGCTTTTTTACCAGACCGATCGCGTGCGGCAGGAAGGTTTTGACGCCTTAAATGACTTTTATTTGCTTGCTGAAGTGAAGACCCTTCGTTATGTGCATACTTACATCATGATCATTGAGTATATCGAGGGGGTTGAACTGGTAGACCTGCCTGTCATCTCCGATGATGTGAAAGAGAAGATAAAGCAATCCATTCAAGGGTTGCATCAGCATGGTATGGTCTCAGGTGATCCGCATAAAGGTAACTTCATATTACAAAATGATGAAATAAGAATAATCGATCTGTCCGGAAAAAGACCTTCCCGACAGAGAATGGCGAAAGATCGTATTGATTTAGAACGCCACTATGGTATTGAAAATAATAGAAAAGACTTGGGGTTTTATCTGCTGGTTTATAAGAAAAAATGGCGGAATTTCCTGCGCCGTCTGAAAGGTAAAAGTGTGCGCTAAGCTTCAATGTGATTATTTAGAATATTGCTTTTAGTCGTTCTAAATGCAAAAATGAGTTTGTATATTTTGTGAGCAAATCAGGTCAGTCTGGTTTGCTCATCCTCGCTAAAGATAAACCATGAACACTTTCCTCAAAGATTCATCGTGATTTAAGTTGCATGACAAACCTACAGGTTTCATATGAGTAATGTTAAGTTTATAACTCGAGCAGGTGTTCAGCAACTTATTGCCAACAGAACATCTGATAACGTGATCATTTTCTTATCGGGACCCACCTCCCGAGGGACACCGCTTTCTCTTTTGCAGAACAATGATGTCATTACTGTTAACGGCGCTGCGGAATACTTGCTCAGTAATAGTATTACTCCCTTCATTTATGTCTTAACAGATGCGCGTTTTTTGCTACAAAGACGTCACGATTTTTATAAATTTAGCCGGGCGAGTAAGTTTACAGTCGTTAATATGGATGTTTATGAAGCCGCTACTGAAGAAGATAAGAAATATATGCGGACTCATTGTTTGATTTTACGCGCATTTTATAAACGTGAAAAAGGCGGCTTTTTCAAGAAACTGAAGCTAGAAATGCTTTCAAAATGGAATAAGAATCTCTTGATTCGGGTGCCCATTTCTAAACGTAAAAGACTGGTGGGATTTAGTAAAGATATCAGTTTAGGTTACTGCTCATGCCATACAGTGGCGTATACGGCGATGCAGATAGCGTATTCATTAGGTTATGACAACACGATCTGTTCCGGATTAGATATCACCGGGAGCTGTGCGCGTTTTTATGATGAGAGTCGCAATCCAATGCCTTCTGAACTGAGCAAGGATTTAATCAAAATTCTGCCATTTTTCCAGTTCATGTGTGAGAGCGTTGATGACTTTAATATCTATAATCTGTCTGACGATACCGCAATAAGCTATGATATTATTCCCTATATTAAGGCAGCGGATGTCGCAGCGTTACCCTCCAGACAGCACATCAGGAACAATGCGCACGATCTTCACGATCGTGCCGATTCTTATGTAAGTTAGTATTAACCTCTTTTATATTTGTAGTGTGGTAACTCGCATGGGTTTAGGTGCTTTTCATAAGAAAAAAAGATTCTGCATTAATAAAATCAAGATTAATTTTTTGTCATTTTTCTTCACCAGGAAAAAGAATGCAAAAATTAATGCAGACAAGATTCAGACTTGCTTGCTAATCCATGATAACAACAAGTTAGGCGATTTAATTGTATTGAGTTCGCTGTATCGCGAACTGACTAATCGTGGTGTACAACTGTCAATATTAACCACGGAAACGGGGAAAGCGTTTCTTTCTGGTAATCGTCGCATACATCAGTTTTATATTAAAAAATCAAATGCAATCAGTGATGTACTGGCATTACGTAAATGTCTTTCCCGCGAATCTTTCGATATCGTACTTGATCCTTTTGAAACCATGCCTTCCTTTGGTCACAGCCTGTTGCTGTCGGGTGTCAGACGCGCTCATATCCTGGGTTTTGATAAGTGGTATAAACGTTACTACACCGTTTACCATCCGCATGATGAGAAGTTAACGGCGCACATGTGTACACGGGCCAGTGAAATACTGCGTTATTTTTATGGCGATGAACGTCATGAATTTGATGTGAGTTATGATTTACCGCTGCCAGAGTCGGTTGAAAAAGATGTTCTGAATTTTGTTGGCGACTCAAAAATAATTATTATCAATGCATTAGGGGCAAAGAAAATCTGCCGCCTGTCTGATGAGCAGATCGGTACGATTTATTCGCATCTCTGTAAACAGTATCCGGATTACCGAATTATTTTTACCGGCTTAGCCGAAGATATTCGCTCTATTGCGATACCGGGCATTGAATCACTGCCCTTTAAAGAATTCATTTATACGGTTGCACTGACAAAATTCAGTCAGTATGTCATCTCCGTGGATACTGCACTGGTCCATATTGCATCGGCATATGAAATTCCTACGCTCGCGCTTTATCCAAATGCGCGACAAACGACCTACCCCTCACACCTCATCTGGGCACCGAATAACTGCAATGCGTTACAGGTGGTCTCTCCGACGTATACGGTGAAGGATATTAGCCTGAAGGTGCTGACTGAATCGGTAGAGGGGTTGCTGTCAAAACACCAGAAGTGAGTGATAGCTCACTTCTGATCGTCAGGTTATTGTGACGCAATATCGCCGTGCTGTCGGTTTTTCTTGAGGAAAAGCATTAAAACGATCGCGGTTATTAAGATGATTGGTACGCTCCGAGACCAGAGAATAACATCACTCAGCCCGATTCCAATGGCGGCTAACGTTAATGCAAACAGTCCCAACGAACGGTGATAATAGACCGTAAAGAACAACGCGATATAGAAGAAAAGCGTCGACAGAACCCCGGCAATCCCTTTCAGTGAGGCGGCTTCGATGAGCTCATTGTGCAAATGGACATTCGAAAATTCGAGTGCGCCTTGCAGGTACTTATGTTCTTTCGCTAATTCCGTCATTCGCTGTGCCCGCGTATCGGCCGAGCGTGCCGCGAACGGCGCGTCTTTAAAGATATCAAAGCCAATCTCATACATCGCCAGCCGTGCGCCCAGAGAACTATTACTGTTGCCCTGACTGTAGCGATTCAAATCTGAAACACCTTCATGATAACGGTTATAAATCGGCTTACTGAATATGGCGATCAGGACAACCAGCGCAATCAAAAAGCCAATGACTGAAAAGAAGAGTTTTTTTGGCGACTTGATATACCCGGCAACCAACGACAGCGCACAGATCACCGGGAAGATCAACAGCGTGGAACGCGTCTGGGTAAGTGCCAGGGCATAGAATATCGCGATGGCATTCAATAAAAATAATATCGGGTGATTCCGCTGGGTGTAGAGAATCGATATTCCGCTGACAATCCCGACAAACATAATGGAGTAGGCGGCGCCCGTAGCCGTACCAATGCCGAAATCAAGACGAGCCATGCCAGTAGTGGATTTTATGTAATATGCATATCCCGCGATAAAAAATGACAGCGAATACAGGATATAAAGCGGTAACTCTTTCTTAAAGCGAATTCTTGACGTCTGCGCCAGCAAAGTAAGAAAAGCGCCAAAGAGAAAAATTTTCGCCGTGTTCAAATAACTGTGATAGGTCGCGCGAAAGGGAGAATGATCAACCTTAAAGGCGGAATACCAGACGACGTCCAGCGCGCCGATGATAAAAATAGCGAGCGGTAGCAACCAATACTGTACCGAATAGCTTTCAGGTTTACCGCGTAATAGCAGCGCCAACAGACCCAATATCGCCGTAACATTATATAACTTCATGCTTAGCGTATTATCAAACATTGCGACAATCAGCGTGATGGCACAGAGAAAATAAGTTGTTACTTCCAGTGCTGAAGACGTCTTCGTGGCGTAGTGACGCCAGGGACTGATAAGACTCAAGGTTGGCATTCAATTACCTTTATAATAATGATGATAGTTCGTCGCGGACTGAATCAGCGTTTAGCATTGCTAATTGATTTCCTGGCGCACGACACGCCACCTGGTTCTTCCCGTAACCACCAATGAGCCCTGGATCCGTAGGACCGTACAACGTGACATTAGGTCGATCGAGTGCGGCGGTCAGATGGCTTAACCCCGTATCGACTGAAACGACAAATTTTGCTCCCGCCAGCACGCGTGCGACGCCTTCCAGCGTCATTCGCGGTAATACCTCAACGTGAGCGAATCCCTCAGATAACCTCTTCGCCCGTGCTTCTTCATGAGGCGCGCCCCAGGGCAATTTAATGCTTATCCCACTGTCAGCTAACAGACCGATTAACGCTCGCCAGTTTGCCTCCGGCCAG
Organism: Citrobacter amalonaticus; assembly: GCF_018323885.1. NCBI lineage: Bacteria > Pseudomonadati > Pseudomonadota > Gammaproteobacteria > Enterobacterales > Enterobacteriaceae > Citrobacter > Citrobacter amalonaticus. The sequence goes on from NZ_AP024585.1 coordinate 156,262, forward strand.
TGCTTATCATCGCGCGTTGTGGCATGCAAAAAGACGGCATAGGGCTGTTCACCCGTACTTCCGAAGGTAAGGAAATGCTGCGCAATGGCATAATCGCCCTGCGACACCGGTTTTTGATAGCCTAAACTTTTTGCAAACAGTTCGCGCGTACGCTCTACGGCATGCTGTTGTCTGGCAATATGATGGCGGCGATTATAGAACAGGCTGGCCAGCGGTTCACGCGCGGTTTGCCAGTCCATACCGTGTTTTACCCCATGCGCCAGACGTGTGACCAGCGCCGCGCTTTTCACCAGTCCCTGGGCGTCGATGATAGCGTCATAGTGCTCAGCCTGTACGGCATCGCGAAAGGCTTTGCGTTCTGCTTTAATCGGCGCGGAAAACCAGGCTTTACGCCAACGGCGAATCGCCACGGGGATGACACGGTTCACCGCGGCATGCCAGGACGGTATCTGCGCAAACCCTTCTTCAACCACCCAGTCAAACTGAATATCGGGGATGGCCTGTTGTGCATCCGTGAGTGCCGGCAGGGTATGTAGCACATCACCCATTGAGGACGTTTTGACGATCAGAACCCGCATTCGTCAGGCTTCCTCTTGCAGTAACAGACTGTTGAGTTCTTCCAGTACGCGCGCCGGCGTAATGTCGATCAGACTCTGATGATAGCCTTCGGCGGCATCGCCTTTGCGTACTTTGTGATAGCCCGTTATCAGGCGAATTACACGTGCTTTATGTGACAGAGGCGGGGTGAAATCCGGGCTACTTGGGCCATAGAGAGCGACCAGCGGGCGATTCAGCGCCGCGGCGACGTGCATCAGGCCGGAGTCGTTGGTGACAACGGCTTTACACGCGCCAATCAATATGACCGCCTGTTCGAGCTGTGTTTCGCCCGCCAGGTTACGACACCACGCCTGTTGTTCATCACTCAATGTCGCCAGAATTTCGTTTCCAGCCTCATGATCTTTCGCCGAGCCAAACAGCACTATCTGATAGCCTTCATCGATGAGCTGTTTCGCCAGTTCCGCATAATGGTAGTGCGGCCAGCGTTTTGCCGGACCGAACTCCGCGCCGGGGCAAAAGCCAATCATCGGACGTTCGTCAGAAAGCGAAAACGCGCTGCAGGTTAACGACTTTTCACCTTCGCTCACCTGGAGTTGCGGCCACAATAGCGGCTGCGGCAGATCTTTCGCCGTGCGCATCACGCCTTTATCGTAGGCCAGCGCCACGTAACGCTCGACCATTAAGGGCCAGGCGGCTTTATCCAGTACGCGCGCATCGTTAAGCAGGCCGTAGCGCATTTCACCGCGCCAGCCCGTACGGTGAGGGATACCGGCAAAGAAAGGAACCAGCGCTGATTTAAACGAGTTGGGCAACACGTAAGCGCGATCATAGCGTTTTTCACGCAGACTGTGACCCAGTTTGCGGCGTTCGCCAAGTTCGAGTGCGCCGTGGCCGAGCGGCATTGGAATTGCCTCGTTGACTTCCGGCATCCGCGATAACAACGGACGGCACCATGCCGGTGCCATCACATCGATTATCGCCTGGGGATAGCGCGCCTTGAGCGTGCGATAGAGACTTTGCGACATCATCATGTCGCCTACCCAGGACGGGCCAATCACCAGAATCCTCATAGATTGCCTGCCTTACGCGTCGCGGTTCAGCCAGGTCATATATTCCGTAACGCCTTCGGCAACGGTCTTGAAGGGCTTATCGTAGCCCGCAGCGCGCAGGTTGGTCAGATCGGCCTGAGTAAATGCCTGGTAGCGACCTTTCAGTTTTTCCGGGAACGGAATGTACTCAAGTTCATTTTTCTTATGGTATGCCAGCGCGGCATCTGCCACCGCCTGGAAGGATTCTGCACGACCGGTACCCAGGTTAAAGATGCCGGACACGCCGTTCTCCCAGAACCACAGATTTACATCCGCCACGTCGCCGACGTACACGAAGTCACGCTTGAAGTTTTCGCTACCTTCAAACAGCTTCGGCGTTTCGCCGTTGTTGAGTTGCGTATTGAGATGGAAAGCCACGCTTGCCATGCTACCTTTATGGCCTTCGCGGGGTCCGTAGACGTTGAAGTAACGGAAGCCGACGATCTGTGAATTGGCTTCTGGCAGGATCTGACGCACATACTCGTCAAACAGGAATTTAGAGTAACCGTAAACGTTCAGCGGTTTCTCATATTCGCGGGATTCGATGAAGTCAGACGTGCGACCGCCATAGGTGGCAGCGGAAGAGGCATACAGGAACGGAATTTCGCGCTCCAGGCAGTAATGCAGCAGCTCTTTGGAGTACTGATAGTTGTTATCCATCATGTACTTGCCGTCCCACTCGGTGGTGGAAGAGCAGGCCCCTTCGTGGAAAATGGCTTCGATCTTGCCGAACTCTTCGCCCGCCATAATCTGGATTAAGAAATCTTCTTTATCCATATAGTCGGCAATGTTCAGATCCACCAGGTTAACAAACTTGGTGCCGTCTTTCAGGTTGTCCACCACCAGGATATCGGTGATACCTTTATCATTCAGGGACTTAACGATGTTGCTGCCGATAAAGCCCGCGCCGCCGGTAACGATGATCATAACTGTAACCTATGAATTATGGAGTCAGAGACAATCTCAGACACGAATACCTCTTATCATATCACTACATAGCGTTGGCTTCAGCCATTCACCGAATGGTCGTGTGGGTACGCGTGATTTATCCTGCATTTTAAAGAAGTGATAATGCGTCATCTCGTATCAGCGTCCAGGGTTAGGTAAGATGTGCTGAAATTTGCCCAGTCTGGAGAATCGCAATGCGTGGGGATTTTTACAAACAGTTAACCAACGATCTGCAAACCGCCCGTGCGGAAGGATTGTTTAAAGAAGAGCGCATTATTACGTCTGCTCAGCAGGCCGATATCACGGTGGCGGATGGTAGCCACGTCATTAACTTCTGTGCCAACAACTATCTGGGGCTGGCGAACCATCCAGAGCTGATTGCTGCGGCAAAAGCCGGTATGGATTCTCACGGATTCGGGATGGCGTCGGTGCGCTTTATCTGCGGCACCCAGGACAGCCATAAACAGCTTGAGCAAAAGCTGGCTGAATTCCTCGGCATGGAAGATGCCATTCTTTACTCCTCCTGCTTTGATGCCAACGGCGGCCTGTTCGAAACGCTGCTCGGCGCCGAGGATGCGATTATTTCCGATGCCCTGAACCATGCCTCTATCATTGACGGCGTGCGTCTGTGTAAAGCAAAGCGCTTCCGCTATGCCAACAACGATATGCAGGAACTGGAAGCGCGTCTGCAAGAAGCGCGCGACGCCGGGGCTCGTCATGTGCTGATTGCCACTGACGGTGTGTTCTCAATGGACGGCGTCATCGCCAACCTGAAGGGCGTGTGCGATCTGGCTGACAAATACAACGCGCTGGTGATGGTCGATGACTCCCACGCGGTAGGGTTTGTCGGTGAGAACGGTCGTGGTTCCCATGAGTACTGCGACGTGATGGGCCGCGTAGATATCATCACCGGCACGCTGGGTAAAGCGCTTGGCGGCGCGTCTGGTGGCTATACCGCCGCGCGCAAAGAGGTGGTTGAATGGCTGCGTCAGCGCTCTCGCCCGTATCTGTTCTCTAACTCGCTGGCGCCGGCGATTGTCGCTGCCTCCATCAAAGTGCTGGAGATGGTTGAGTCTGGTGGTGAACTGCGCGATCGCCTGTGGGCTAACGCGCGTCAGTTCCGTGAGCAAATGTCTGCCGCCGGGTTTACTCTGGCGGGTGCCGATCACGCGATTATCCCGGTGATGCTGGGTGACGCGGTGATTGCACAAGACTTTGCCCGCGAGCTGCAAAAAGAGGGCATTTACGTCACAGGATTCTTCTATCCGGTTGTTCCGAAAGGCCAGGCGCGCATTCGTACTCAGATGTCTGCGGCGCATACCCCGGAACAAATCACCCGCGCGGTGGAAGCCTTCACCCGCATTGGTAAACAACTGGGCGTTATTGCCTGAGGATGTGAGATGAAAGCGTTATCCAAACTGAAAGCGGAAGAGGGCATCTGGATGACCGACGTTCCGGAACCGGAAGTCGGCCACAACGATCTGCTGATTAAAATCCGTAAAACAGCCATCTGCGGCACTGACGTTCACATCTATAACTGGGATGAATGGTCGCAAAAAACCATCCCGGTTCCTATGGTTGTCGGCCATGAGTACGTTGGCGAAGTGGTCGGTATCGGTCAGGAAGTAAAAGGCTTCAAAATCGGCGACCGCGTGTCTGGGGAAGGGCACATTACCTGCGGACACTGCCGTAACTGTCGTGGCGGACGCACGCACCTGTGCCGTAATACCACAGGTGTGGGCGTGAACCGTCCGGGCTGTTTCGCAGAATACCTGGTGATCCCGGCGTTCAACGCGTTCAAAATTCCGGACAATATCTCGGATGACCTGGCCTCCATCTTTGACCCGTTTGGCAATGCGGTGCATACGGCGTTGTCGTTCGATCTGGTCGGCGAAGACGTGCTGGTGTCGGGGGCTGGCCCTATCGGTATCATGGCGGCGGCGGTAGCGAAGCACGTGGGCGCACGCAACGTGGTGATCACCGACGTGAACGAATACCGTCTTGAACTGGCGCGTAAGATGGGTATCACCCGCGCAGTCAACGTGTCGAAAGAGAGCCTGAATGAGGTGATGGACGAACTGGGCATGACTGAAGGGTTTGATGTTGGCCTGGAGATGTCCGGTGCGCCGCCAGCATTCCGCGCGATGCTTGACACCATGAATCACGGTGGTCGGATTGCGATGCTGGGCATTCCTCCCTCAGACATGTCTATCGACTGGACGAAGGTGATCTTTAAGGGGCTGTTCATTAAAGGCATTTACGGCCGCGAGATGTTCGAAACCTGGTACAAGATGGCCGCGCTGATTCAGTCTGGTCTGGATCTGTCACCGATCATCACCCACCGTTTCTCGATTGATGAGTTCCAGAAAGGTTTTGACGCCATGCGTTCAGGCCAGTCCGGGAAAGTCATTCTCAGCTGGAATTAATCAGATAAGGCCGGAAAATCCGGCCTTATTTCCTGAGGAATATCTGGAAAGTTGTAAAGAATTGTCATTGTCATAAATAATTCGTAATTGCGTCGTAGTCTTATATTGCTGTTTACCTGATGCCCCTACGCTGAAGTCCCCTGGAGCCTTTACAAATATTATTATCAGCCTTAATCGTTTCTTAATACAAAGGCTGTAAAAAGGCGGATAACTTCAAAGGCATTCGGTAATTTATTATGATGAAAAGTACAAACAGACTCAGTGTTATTATCCCGTTATATAATGCGGGTAATGATTTTAAAGCCTGCATGGAATCTCTCATCGCGCAAACATGGACTGCCCTGGAAATTATTATTGTCAATGACGGGTCAACGGATAATTCTGTTGATATAGCAAAGTATTACGCCGAAAACTATCCTCATGTACGACTGCTCCACCAGGCGAATGCCGGAGCATCGGTCGCCCGTAACCGCGGGATGGAGGTGGCGAGTGGTAAGTACATCGCATTTGTTGATGCCGATGACCTCGTCTATCCGCATATGTACGAAACGCTAATGACAATGGCGCTGGAGGACGATCTGGACGTCGCGCAGTGCAATGCCGACTGGAGCGAGCGGGATACCGGCGTGACCTGGCAATCTATTCCGACCGACCGGATCCGTTCAACCGGCGTACTCACCGGTCCTGACTGGCTGCGTATGGCGCTTTCATCCCGCCGCTGGACCCACGTGGTGTGGATGGGGGTTTATCGTCGGGATGTGATTGAAAAGAATAACATCCGCTTTATTCCCGGATTACATCATCAGGATATTGTGTGGACCACGGAATTTATGTTTAACGCGCTGCGTGCGCGTTATACGGAAGAATCCTTGTATAAATATTTCTTACATAATAATTCTGTCAGCCGACTGAAACGTCAGGGTAATAAAAACCTGAACTATCAGCGACATTACATTAAGATTACCCGCTTATTAGAGAAGCTGAATCGGAATTACGCAGACAGGATTACTATCTATCCTGAATTTCATCAACAAATAACGTATGAAGCATTGCGTGTTTGTCATTCCGTGCGCAAAGAACCCGATATTTTGACGCGTCAGCGAATGATTGCCGAGATTTTTACCTCGGGGATGTATAAACGTATGATAATGAACGTGCGCAGCGCCAAGGTCGCCTATCAGGCGTTACTGTGGTCAGTGAGATTGTACCAATGGCGCGACAAAACGCGTTCGCACCATCGTACTGCACGTAAAGCGCTTAACCTGGGTTAACGCTGTTATCGCGGGGCGATTTTCCCCAGCCTTGCCACTGATTCTGGAACCAGTTCACCAGCGTGCTCTGACTGATGCTTTCGCTTAACACGCTGAAGAATCGACTGGTATAGACCGGTTCTACAGGTTTCTTCGCTTTACACAACGCCACGCCGCGGAATGGATTTCGCGGGGCGTCGTTGGTTTTCGGCGGTGTCAAATTCGGCGTGGAGGTATCTACCTGCGGCTCATTGAGCAGGCTGCTCGGACGGACAAGGGTGATGTCGGCTGGCAGGTTATACACCATTTGCTGTAACACACGTACCGTCGACGGATGAGGGTGGCCTATCGCGATGGCAGAACCGTTGCGGCGTGCCAGATCAATCGCGCGGGTAAACTGGCGGCGAATGTCCGCGTCGTTTTGCGTGTCGTCGAGAAACACTTTCCGTTTAATCACTTTTACGGCGGTTCCGGATGCGGCACGCATCGCCTGACTGTTACCGATGGTCATACTGTCGAGAAAATAGAGATCGTAGCGTTCCAGCGCCTGCATCACTTTTTGCATACCAAACAGGCTGGAAGTCATTGCGCTGCCCATGTGGTTGTTGAGCCCCACCGCGTAAGGCACTTTGCCAACCGCCTCGCGAATGATCCGTTCAATTTCGTCGCTGCTCATCTCCGGACGTAGGGTGTCTTTCTCCAGCGGCTGTTTACTCAGCGGTGCCATCGGCAGATGGATCAGCACTTCATGACCGCTGTTATGCGCTTTGGTCGCCATTTCGCGCGCATGAGGCGCATTGGGTAGCACGGCGACGGAGATTTGAGAGGGCATCGCCAGCACCTGATTTTCGTAATGCGGGCGGTAGCCAAAATCGTCAATGACGATGGCGAGTTTGCCAGCAAAAACAGGGGAGGCGAATGCCAGCAGGCTGGCGAATGAAAGAACAGTGCGACGAAACTGAGGCAAAACTTATCTTCCCAACCACGGTTGTGGATTGACGGCCTGACCCTGGCGACGAATTTCGAAATAGAGCGACGGTCGACCCTGACCCCCGCTGCTACCTACCAGCGCAATCGGCTGGCCGGCGCGAACCTGCGTACCGACACTGACCAGCGCACTCTGGTTGTAGCCATAAAGACTCATGTCGCCCTTGCCGTGTTCAACGACGACGACCAGTCCGTATCCCTGCAGCCAGTCCGCCAGAATGACGCGACCATCGGCAATGGCTTTCACTTCAGTGCCTTCAGACGCACCGATAACCATCCCCTTCCAACGTAGCTCACCTTGCAGTTGTTCGCCATAGCGATGCAGCGTGGGACCGCGAACGGGCCAGAATGCCTGGCCGCGTGGCGAACCCAGACCGCCGGTGCGCGACATCAGCGATTTCTCACTGTCGGTGGGCTTGTACGTGGTGCCTTTGCGGGTGGCCTCTTTCTGGCGATTACGTACCGCTTCCGCCTCGCGTGCTTCGCGTTCGGCACGGGCTTTGGCGGCCGCCTCGGCACGGGCAATGCTGTTACGCAAACGGGATTCGTTGGCGCGCAGTTCACTGAGCTGTTGCTGGCCTTGCTGAATGGAGGATTCCAGCCCGGCGAGGGTTTTCTTACGTTCGTTACGCGCCTGTTCAAGCTTCGCCTGCTGGGCGCGCTGTTCATACAGCAGCGTCTGTTGCTGACTCTGCTTCTCTTCCAGTTCGGCACGCTGGGCGGCGACCTCTTCGCGAGTCTGCTTCAACTCGTTGATCGTCTCCTGGCGCGCCTGGTTCAGATAACCAAAGTAGGCCTGCAAACGCTGACCACGCTGGCTCTCTTCACCGCTGAGGATAAGCTGAATACCCGTGTGTTCACCCTGGCGAAACGCGGCATCCAGCTGCGCGGCAAGGCTGCGCTCCTGGTTGGCTTTCTGCCGTTCCAGCTTCGCAATAGAAGCATTCATCTCATCGATTTGTTTGTTCAGCTGCGCAAGCGTGTTTTGCGTTTCACGTAACTGGCGTGCGGCGGCGGAGATGGCCTCTTCCTGCGCCTTCAGTTGCGCAAGCAGGCCAGAACGTTGTTGCTGTTGCTGACGAACAGCACGTTCTTTGGCGGCGATATCTGCCTGAATGGATTTAAGCTGATCGCGGTCATCCGCGTGGGCGGAAAAGGCGCACAACAATACGCCAGCGCTCACCACGCTGGCGTAAATCAAGGGCCTGACTGAAAACCGTCTTGGTTTCATGGCCCCATTTTCGCTATTTATCGTCTTTCCCCTCATGGGGAAGGATTATTCCACGATGAACAGCGGCTTACCAGTCATCTCTTGCGGGATTTCCATGCCCATTAGCGTCAACATGGTGGGGGCGATATCGGAAAGTTTGCCGCCTTCCACCGCTTTCACATTTTTGTTGCCGACATAAATCAGCGGAACCGGCAGGTTAGTGTGCGCGGTGTGCGCCTGACCGGTTGCCGGATCGCGCATTTGCTCGGCGTTGCCGTGGTCAGCGGTGATCAGCAGTTGACCGCCAACGGACTCAACCGCTTTTGCCACCTGCTCAACACAGTGGTCCAGCGCTTCAACCGCTTTAACAGCCGCTTCCATCACACCGGTATGACCGACCATGTCGCCGTTCGGGTAGTTACAGATGATGGTGTCGTATTTCCCGCTTTCGATAGCGGCTACCAGTTTTTCGGTCAGCTCTGCGGAGCTCATTTCCGGCTGCAGATCGTAGGTCGCCACTTTCGGTGAGTTGATCAGGATGCGGTCTTCACCGGTGAACGGTTCTTCAACGCCGCCGTTGAAGAAGAAGGTGACGTGGGCGTATTTTTCGGTTTCAGAGATACGCAGCTGCGTTTTGTCATTCTTCGCCATCCACTCGCCAAACGTGTTCGCCAGCGAGGCGGGCGGATAGGCAACGGCCGTTTTGATGTCCGCAGCGTATTCGGTCAGCATCACGAAGTTCAGATTAACCACTTTCTTGCGCGCGAAGCCGTCGAAGTCGGCGTTAACAAAAGCACGGGTGATTTCACGCGCGCGGTCAGCACGGAAGTTCATGAAAATGAGCGCGTCGCCGTCTTCCATCGCGGCATCGGCCTGGCCTGTGGCGCGGATCACGGTGGCTTTCACGAATTCATCGTTTTCATCGCGGGCATAGGCGGCCTGCAGACCTTCAACGGCGGTATTAGCCTGGAATTCACCCTGCGCCAGCGTCATCAGGTCATACGCTTTCTCCACGCGATCCCAACGGTTGTCGCGGTCCATCGCATAGTACCGGCCAATGATAGAGGCGACGCGACCTTTGCCCAGCGCGGCAAATTTCTCTTCGAATTTGTTCAGTGATGACTCAGCGCTGCGTGGCGGCGTATCGCGGCCATCGAGGAAAGCATGCAGATAGATTTTCTCTGCGCCACGCTCAGCGGCCAGTTCAACCATCGCCATGATGTGATCTTCGTGGCTATGGACGCCACCGGCAGAGAGCAGACCCATGATGTGCACGGCTTTACCGGCGTTTTTCGCCTGGTCAACCGCGGCGGTCAGCGTTGGGTTGGCAAAGAAAGTGCGTTCTTTAATTTCAACGTCCAGACGGGTCAGGTCCTGATACACGATGCGGCCCGCACCCAGGTTAACGTGACCGACTTCGGAGTTACCCATCTGACGATCGGGCAGGCCCACTTCCAGACCTGAAGCATCGATCAGGGTATGCGGGCGTTTTGCCCACAGCGCATCCATTACCGGGGTTTTGGCATTAAAAATGGCGTTATCCTGGCTGTCTTCACGGTAGCCATAGCCATCCAGAATCACCAGTACCATAGGTTTTTTAGAAACCGACATTGCGAAACCTCACACTCAAGAGACAAAAATAATTGCGTAATTTTACTACAGCTGAATCGATAAAATAGCCTCAGAAGATCAAAGAATGGGGCAGGCTGGTTCACGGATGGTACGGATTTGCACTTTTTTTTCCGTAGTGCCCCGCAAAAATGCAATCCATTGCACGCGCTGGCTGTATTTGCGCCAACGCGCAGGTATACTCCTGTCCTGGTTTTTTTAATCACTGAGTCGGGAGTTGTTACCCCCCATGCAAGAAATTATGCAATTTGTTAGCCGCCATCCCATACTGAGTATCGCCTGGATTGCGTTACTGGTGGCGGTTTTGTTCACCACGTTTAAAGGCCTGACGTCGAAAGTTAAGGTCATCACTCGCGGCGAAGCCACGCGTCGTATCAACAAAGAAGACGCCGTTATCGTGGATTTACGTCAGCGTGACGATTTCCGCAAAGGCCATATCGCGGGTTCCATTAACCTGCTGCCGAGCGAAATCAAAGCGAACAACGTGGGCGAGCTGGAAAAACACAAAGACAAACCGGTTATCGTGGTCGATGGTTCCGGCATGCAGTGCCAGGAAGCGGCAAACGCGCTGATCAAAGCAGGCTTTGAGAACGTGTCTGTGCTGAAAGAAGGCGTTGCGGGCTGGAGCGGTGAGAATCTGCCGCTGGTTCGTGGGAAATAATTTTCCCGACGTAAACGAATTTGGAGATAAGTATGGCCAATATCGAGATCTACACTAAAGCAACCTGCCCGTTTTGCCATCGTGCGAAAGCGCTGCTGAACAGCAAGGGTGTGAGCTTCCAGGAACTGCCGATCGACGGCGATGCCGTGAAGCGTGAAGAGATGATCAAGCGCAGCGGTCGTACGACGGTTCCACAGATTTTTATTGATGCACAGCACATTGGCGGCTGTGATGACTTGTATGCGTTGGATGCGCGTGGTGGACTTGATCCCCTGCTGAGCTAACGCTGGGCCATGTTATTGGCATCAAGTGCTATTTAAGGACAACACTAAAGGGTTTTCTACACATGTCAGAACAAAACAACACCGAAATGGCTTTCCAGATCCAGCGTATTTACACCAAAGATGTCTCTTTCGAAGCGCCAAATGCGCCGCATGTTTTTCAGAAAGATTGGCAGCCAGAGGTTAAACTTGATCTGGATACAGCATCTACTCAACTGGCAGATGACGTATACGAAGTGGTGCTGCGTGTTACCGTAACGGCTTCCCTCGGTGAAGAAACGGCGTTCCTGTGCGAAGTTCAGCAAGGCGGTATCTTCTCTATCAGCGGAATCGAAGGCACCCAGATGGCGCATTGCCTGGGCGCATACTGCCCGAACATTCTGTTCCCGTATGCCCGCGAATGCATCACCAGCCTGGTTTCACGCGGTACGTTCCCGCAACTGAACCTTGCGCCGGTTAACTTTGATGCGCTGTTCATGAACTATTTACAGCAGCAGGCTGGCGAAGGTACTGAAGAACATCAGGATGCCTGATGAACCAAAGTAATGCTTCAATGACTGTGATCGGTGCCGGCTCGTACGGCACCGCTCTTGCCATCACCCTGGCAAGAAATGGCCACCAGGTTGTCCTGTGGGGCCACGATCCTAAACATATCGCGACCCTTGAGCACGATCGCTGCAATGTCGCGTTCCTCCCGGATGTGCCTTTCCCCGATACGTTACGCCTCGAAAGCGACTTAGCTACTGCGCTGGCGGCCAGCCGCGATATTCTGGTGGTCGTGCCAAGCCATGTCTTTGGCGAAGTATTGCGACAGATTAAGCCTCTGCTGCGTCCTGACGCGCGTCTGGTCTGGGCAACCAAAGGGCTGGAAGCAGAGACGGGACGCCTGTTGCAGGATGTTGCCCGTGAAGCGCTGGGCGATAAAATCCCGCTGGCAGTGATTTCCGGACCGACGTTCGCGAAAGAGCTGGCGGCAGGCATGCCGACGGCCATCTCCCTGGCCTCCACTGACGACACCTTTGCTGACGACCTACAGCAACTGCTGCATTGCGGTAAGAGTTTCCGTGTCTACAGCAACCCGGATTTCATCGGCGTTCAGTTGGGCGGCGCGGTGAAGAACGTGATTGCGATCGGCGCAGGAATGTCTGACGGCATTGGTTTTGGCGCTAACGCCCGTACTGCGCTAATTACGCGTGGCTTGACAGAGATGTCGCGTCTGGGCGCGGCGCTGGGTGCCGATCCCCAGACCTTTATGGGAATGGCCGGGTTAGGCGATCTGGTGCTGACCTGTACCGACAACCAGTCGCGCAACCGCCGTTTTGGCATGATGCTCGGTCAGGGCATGGATGTACAAGGCGCGCAGGACAAGATTGGACAGGTGGTTGAAGGCTACCGCAATACAAAAGAAGTTCGCGAGTTGGCGCACCGTTTTGGTGTCGAAATGCCAATAACCGAGGAAATTTATCAAGTATTATATTGCGGAAAAAACGCGCGCGAGGCAGCATTGACGTTATTAGGTCGTGCACGCAAGGATGAGCGAAGCAGCCACTAGTCTCAAGGATCCGTTTTTAAAAAATGACCCGGCCCGCGAAGAACGGGCCGGTCGTTAGCCTCATTACCTGGAGCCCGCAATGCCGTGTGAAGAACTGGATATCGTCTGGAACAATATAAAAACCGAAGCCCGCGCTCTGGCAGACTGTGAGCCTATGCTGGCCAGTTTTTACCACGCAACGCTACTCAAGCATGAGAATCTGGGCAGTGCGCTAAGCTACATGCTGGCGAACAAACTGGCATCGCCCATTATGCCCGCCATTGCGATCCGTGAAGTGGTCGAAGAAGCGTACGCAGCAGACCCGGAAATGATCGCCTCAGCAGCCTGTGATATTCAGGCCGTCCGCACGCGTGACCCGGCGGTCGATAAATACTCCACTCCGCTTTTGTACCTGAAAGGTTTTCATGCCTTGCAGGCCTACCGTATTGGTCACTGGTTATGGAATGAAGGCCGCCGCGCGCTGGCAATCTTCCTGCAAAACCAGGTCTCCGTGACGTTCCAGGTGGATATTCACCCCGCGGCGAAGATTGGTCGTGGGATCATGCTCGATCATGCCACCGGCATTGTCGTCGGTGAGACGGCGGTGATCGAAGATGACGTGTCGATCCTGCAATCGGTCACCCTCGGCGGGACCGGTAAAACCAGTGGCGATCGTCATCCCAAAATTCGTGAAGGCGTGATGATTGGCGCGGGGGCGAAAATCCTCGGCAATATCGAAGTCGGACGTGGGGCAAAAATTGGCGCCGGTTCCGTGGTGTTACAGCCCGTTCCGCCGCACACCACCGCCGCTGGCGTCCCGGCGCGCATTGTCGGTAAGCCAGACAGCGATAAGCCGTCAATGGATATGGATCAGCATTTCAACGGGATACACCATACGTTTGAGTACGGCGACGGTATTTGATCTCTTGCCCGGTGGCGCTGTGCTTACCGGGCCTACAAAACCGCAGGTCGGATAAGGCGACAGCCGCCATCCGACGATTCAAAGTGTGCGCAAGACTGCGCCAGGATATCCCAACTGGCGCCACGCCTCATACACCACCACCGACACGGCATTTGACAGGTTCATACTGCGGCTGTCCGGCATCATCGGAATACGTATTTTTTGTTCAGCGGGCAGGGCATCGAGAATGCTGGCTGGCAGACCGCGCGTCTCCGGACCAAACATCAGATAGTCGCCATCCTGATAGCTCACCGCGCTGTGTGCAGGCGTGCCCTTGGTCGTCAGCGCGAACATGCGCTGCGGTTTTTCAGCTTCGAGAAATGCAGCGTATTCATGATGGCGAACCACCGCAGTAAATTCATGATAATCCAGTCCCGCGCGGCGCAGGCGTTTGTCGTCCCAGGTAAAGCCCATCGGCTCAATAATATGCAGACGAAAGCCTGTGTTTGCGCACAGACGAATGATGTTGCCCGTGTTCGGCGGGATTTCTGGTTCAAATAAGACGATGTTGAGCATGCTGCCCCCTTAATTACGGGGGGCAGAATAACACTTTCATTACGCCGCATCACCTTGCGATAGCGGTGCCAGTGCGGCAGGGAGCTTGTTGATTTCCTGTACCAGGGAATCCTTGCTGATGTCGGTGATGGATTTCGCACCGGTCAGCGTCATGGCAACTTTCATCTCTTTTTCAATCAGATTCAGCAAGTTTGCCACTCCCGCCTGACCTGCCGTCGCCAGCGCGTACAGATACGCACGGCCCAGCAAAACGGTATCTGCGCCCAGCGCAATCATTCGCACCACGTCCAGCCCGTTACGGATACCGCTGTCCGCGAGAATGGCGATATCGCCTTTCACCGCATCGGCAATGGCGGGCAGTGCGCGCGCGGAAGAGAGCACGCCGTCCAACTGACGGCCTCCGTGGTTAGAGACCACAATCCCATCTGCACCAAAGCGAACGGCGTCGCGGGCGTCTTCCGGATCGAGGATCCCTTTTATCACCATCGGACCATCCCAGAACTCCCGGATCCACTCAAGGTCCTTCCATGAAATTGACGGATCAAAGTTGTTTGCCAGCCAGCCGATGTAATCTTCCAGTCCGGTTGGCTTGCCGAGGTAAGCGGAGATATTGCCGAGATCGTGAGGACGACCGTTCAGACCGACGTCCCACGCCCACTGTGGATGAGTGACCGCCTGCCAGTAGCGACGCAGCGCGGCATTCGGGCCGCTCATCCCGGAGTGAGCGTCACGATAGCGTGCCCCCGGCGTCGGCATATCGACCGTAAAGACCAGCGTTGAGCAGCCCGCCGCTTTTGCGCGTTCCAGCGCATTACGCATGAATCCACGGTCGCGCAGAACATACAACTGGAACCACATCGGACGGTTAATAGTGGGCGCGACTTCTTCTATCGGGCACACGGAGACGGTGGAAAGGGTAAACGGAATCCCTTTCGCATCGGCTGCCGCTGCAGCCTGCACTTCGCCACGGCGGGCATACATGCCGCACAGCCCGACCGGCGCCAGCGCCACGGGCATCGACAGTTTTTCGTTAAACAGCGTGGTTTCCAGGCTCAAGTCAGACATGTTTTTCAGCACGCGCTGGCGTAGCGCCACGTCCGATAAGTCTTCCACGTTACGCCGCAGGGTATGCTCCGCATACGCGCCGCCGTCGATGTAGTGAAACAGGAACGGGGGCAGAATGCGCTGGGCTGCGGCGCGATAATCGCTGGCGGCTGAAATAATCATGCTTTGTTCTCCCTGGGATTTTCATTGTGGTCGCCGGGCAGACGGGTAATGCGCGCCTGGTCTTCATCAAATTGTTTAATGGTGGTATGGACGAAACTGAGGTGCGCCATCATCGCCTTACGCGCGCCGTCGGCGTCGCCCGCGAGAATGGCATCCAGTACGGCCTGATGTTGCTCCGTCAGCCGGGAAAAGACGGGCGGAACGAGATACATGCGCTGTCGGCTTTGCTTCACCGACGAATGCAGAACGTCGAAGAACCCGCGCATCGTTTGTAACAGCACCACGTTATGCGAGGCTTCGGCGATAGCCAGATGAAAACGAACGTCGACCTGTGAGGCAAGATCCGGGTCTTCGCTGAGCGTGGCGTCAAAGCAGAGTTTGATTTTCTCTTTGTCGGCCGTGGTGGCGCGTATCGCCGCATGCCAGGCCGTACTGGCTTCGATGGCGTGTCGGGCTTCGAGAATATCGAAACTGTAATCCGGGTCGTCGGCCATCAGGGTTTTCAGCGGCTGAACGATGTTCTGTTCAGACCACTCTTCATGTTGCCAGCGGACAAACGTGCCGCCGCCGCGACGGCTGAGTAGCACGCCTTCGCTGACGAGCTTTGCCAGCGCTTCGCGCAGCGAGTTACGCGAGACGCCAAGCTGTACCGCCAGTTGGCGCTCGGCGGGCAATTTCATGCCCGCTTCCAGCTGTTGTTCTTCAATCAGCGCCCGCACACGAGAGGCAACCTCGTCCGACAGGCGTCTGGGCATCACGATCATGGAATCATCCAGGTTAAGACGTAAGCCTGAAGCGTGGTGATCACGCCCACCATGCAGGTGAAAATCAGGCTGTGTTTGACGGTAAAACGGAACAGATCCGACTCTTTGCCGACCAGTCCGACCGCCGCACAGGCGATGGCGATGGACTGTGGCGAAATCATTTTTCCGGTGACGCCACCAGTGGTATTGGCCGCCACCATCAGCACATCGGACACGCCGATTTGCTGTGCGGCAGTTGCCTGCAGGGCGGCAAACAGCGCGTTAGATGAGGTATCTGAACCGGTCAGGAATACCCCCAGCCAGCCGAGGAACGGCGAGAAGAAGGTAAAGGCGCTGCCCGTGTGCGCCAGCGCTAACGCCAGCGTCGAAGAGAGCCCGGAATAGTTGGAGATAAACGCAAAGGCCAGCACCATCCCGATGGAGTAGATCGGCAGCGCCAGTTCCTTCAGCGTGCTGCCGAAGGTCTGAATGGCGGCGGAAGGCTTCATCTTCAGCCAGACGATTGACAGCAGTGCGGCGAACAGGATGGCGGTGCCGGTCGCGGAGAACCAGTCAAATTTATACACTGCCGCGTAGGCGGTGGCTTCGTGAACCACGGGCGGCATGCGGGCAACCAGTTTGTCGAGGAACGGGACCGGGATGTTAATCACCCAGTCGTACAGCGCGCCGCCGGGAGCGAACAGGGCTTTAAACGGCGGCACGCTCCAGAGGGTTACGGTGGCCGTCAGGAACAGAAACGGCGACCAGGCGCGAACAACCTGTCCGGCGGTATAGTTCGTGCGTGCCAGCGTCTGATCAACTTGTGATGCGCCCATATCGCCAAAGCGGAAGATGCGAACCGGCTGCCAGCGTTTCAGGAACAGCGTCAGACAGACCAGCGAGACCAGCGAGGAGATGATGTCCGGCAATTCCGGGCCGATAAAGTTGGAGCTGAGGTACTGAGCAATAGCGAATGAACCACCCGCCACCATGACCGCAGGCCAGGTCTCTTTCACGCCGCGCCAGCCATCCATGATCGCCATGATCCAGAACAGTACGATAATTGTCAGGAACGGTAACTGACGACCCACCATCTGGCCGATTTCAAAGCTGTCCAGCCCGGTCACCTGGCCGGCGACCAGAATCGGGATCCCCATGGCACCAAACGCCACGGGCGCGGTATTGACGATCAGGCACAGTCCAGCGGCATACAGCGGGTTAAACCCGAGACCTACCAGCAGCGCGGCAGTGATGGCAACGGGGGCACCAAATCCCGCCGCCCCTTCGAGGAAGGCGCCAAATGAGAAGCCGACGATCAGCATTTGCAAACGCTGGTCAGGGGTAATCGACAGAATGGACGAGCGGATGATGTCGAACTGCCCGGTTTTCACCGAGATTTTGTAAACAAACACTGCGGCGATAATGATCCAGGCAATCGGCCATAGACCGTAGAAGAAACCGTACACCACCGAGGCCAGTGCGTGATCGACCGGCATTTTGTAGAAGAGCAGCGCCACGGCCAGCGCGATCACCACCGTCCACGAAGCGGCAACATAGCCTTTCAGCTTGAGCTTAATCAGCGCGAAAAAGAAAAACAGAATCGGGAGCGATGCGATCAGACTGGAAAGCCAGATGTTACCGGCCGGATCGTAGTTTTGTTGCCAGAGATTCATTGCAGGTCTCCTGAGGACCACACGCACAATGCAGTGAGTCTGTGCTCATCTTTTCGTCACATTATGTGTAAAAGTGGTCCTGCCAATATTGTTGTGTAGGGATAATGACAACGAATGGTTAATCAAATGTTATTTATTGGCAACGGCAGTGTAGGCTTAAATTAATGAATTGTGAACCAGTGGTCGTAACTGAAGGGGATTGGTAGGGCCAATTAAGGGAGGACCGGACAGCGGACGTGCTGCCCGGTATAAAAAATCAAAACTCGGTCTTTGCGAAGCCAGTCATCTCTTGCAGGCCCATTTCGCGGCCTAAGGCGGTCATTGGATGAACCACCACCAGACCGCGCACGCTTTTCTTCAGCTTGCCCATATCGGCCTGCTCTTTTTTGCTGATCGCACGACGGTACGGCAGGTTCATCAGTTTCTGCGCCTCTTTGCTCAGTTTTTGACTGTGAACGTCACGCAGACGGGCGATTTCTGCTTCCAGTGTGGCTTTCTCTTTTTCCAGCTCAGCGTATTTATCGGCGGCTTCAACCAGGGACAGATCGGCCTGCTGGTGGCGGATAGCGTCGAGGCGATCGCTCAGACGTTTGATTTCGTTTTTTTCGACTTCTTTCATGGGATGGCTTCTGATAGAAATATAGTGAATGGCCTATAGTATGCGCGCAGAGCGGGTTTATTCACAACTAATGGGATAATAATAATCAAATAACGCGAGTATTCATTTGCTAACTATTTTTATAACGGACTGATTAATTAAGCATTTTAGACCATAACAGGATCATGTAAGAGATAATTTGCCGCCAATGGATTAAGCACGTTTTCCTTAATGTTATGACGCGGGCGATCCTACACTAAAATTGACCGTTGCGCTTAAGCACGGCGGGACCGCATGGAGGAGATAACATGGCAAAAATAGGCGAGAATGTTCCGCTTCTGATTGATAAAGCTGTGGATTTTATGGCCTCAAGTCAGGCGTTTAAAGAGTATCTGAATAAAATGCCTGCGCGTGATGACGTTCCGAGCGAAGTGCCTGCAGAAAATGCGCAGATGTACCTGCAACGGCTGAATTATTACCGGCGCCTGTATCAACCCGTGCAGGAAAAGGAGTAGCAGGCAGAGCGAGGCCTACTTCTGGAAGGCTTTTTTTAAGCTGATTTTAGAAATCAGCTCAGTCAGGGAGAGAACCATCGTCGAGCGCACCGCTTGCTGGTAGCGCTGGATTTGCATGGCGTACAAACTGGGGTCGGCGGCGTCAAACTGCGGCGGGGGTGGCAGCGCCAGTACGCAGTGCAGTTCGCCGAACGGCCCGAGAATCTCATCATCCGTAAAGGCATACTCATTGCCGTCATGATTCATCTCTTCGCGCATCGCCATCAGCAGCTCTGCGTCTTCATATTCAGGACGACTAAGGACGCCCAGACCGTAGATCAGTTTCAGGCGCACAGACAGATCGCCCAGCGGTCCGTCGCCGTCGAGTAACGGTTCTACAGCGTACTTCACTGCGTAGTCATCTTTGCGAAACACCTGAAGCACCAGAATGTTTACCGCCTCGGTGAGTAACTCCACGGCGGTGATCAGGAAGCTCCGTACGGTTTTGCCAGCATTCAGACGCTCAAGCACACGATTTTCAAAGGCCTGGGTTTGTTCCATTATTGCCTGCATATCTGACAATCTATTAATCAGGCGCAGGGGCTCCTGCGCCAGTTCCAGCATCATTACTTTGCGTTATATGCGCTAACGGCCTCGGCAACGACATCGCTGTTGATATCCAGCCCGGAAATCTGGGCCAGCGCAGCCTGTGGGCCTTTCTCGGCGATCAGTGCGGCCAGCTCCTGCGCCTGCGGATCGTCTTCGCTACGGAAGTGCATCGCGGCAGCAATCCCTTTGACCAGGTTAGCGTGCGGCAAATGGTATTCCAGCGTACCCAGCAACGGTTTGATTAAACGGTCACCCGCGCTCAGTTTACGCAGCGGCTGGCGACCAACGCGCTCAACGTCATCTTTCAGATACGGGTTTTCAAAACGACCGAGGATTTTCTGAATGTATGCCGCATGCTTGTCGGCATCAAAACCGTAGCGTTTGATCAGCACCGCGCCGCTCTCTTCCATTGCCCCTTTGACCACTGCGCGGATTTTCTCGTCGAGAATCGCGTCGCGGATGGTCTGATGACCGGTCAATTTTCCGAGGTACGCGGTTATAGCATGCCCGGTGTTCAGCGTGAAGAGTTTACGTTCGACAAATGCCATCAGGTTATCAGTTAATTCCATTCCCGGGATGTTCGGCAGCTCGCCTTTGAACTGGGTCTGGTCAACGATCCACTCGCTGAAGGTTTCGACAGTCACTTCCAGCGGGTCGTGGGTCGCAGAGGCTGACGGCGGCACGATGCGGTCAACGGCGGAATCCACGAAGCCGACATGGGTGTCAACCCAGGCTTTGTCGTCTTCAGCCAGCGCGTTCAGCACATGGCCTTTCAGTTGAGTGGTGCCTCGTACCATATTTTCACAGGCGATGATGTTCAGCGGGGTGGTGATCCCTTGCGCTTTGCGTTTGACCAGGCCTTTGGCGATGGCCGGAGCGATGCGCTCCAGCACGACCGGGCCAACGGCCGTGGTGACCAGGTCAACCTGGGCGATCAGCTCAACAACATCATCGCCAATGCTGCTTACCGCATTGACGCCAGTCACGGTATCCACCTGCTCATTTTCACCCACAACGTGAACCTGGTAGCTATGACGGGCATTCAGGGCGTCGAGCACGACCTGATTTACATCAGCGAATGTCAGTTGTATCCCCGCGTCCGCCAGCAGTTTGCCGATAAAGCCACGACCGATATTACCTGCGCCAAAATGTAATGCTTTCATAGTAGTAACCTTCATTAATGTTTTTACCCGAGAGGGCTGGGGTGAGGGGTTATCTGTTGCTCCCTCACCCAAACCCTCTCCACAAAGGAGAGGATTGGGTCGGCCCGATAAGCGCAATGTCACCGGGCCTCGGGGTTTACTTACGACCCGCCAGCAGCGCCAGCACTTCATCAACGCTGGTGGTGTTAGCCAGGCGTTCGATGACGGATTCGTCATCCAGCGCGTTGGTCAGGCTGGTAATCACCTGAATGTGCTCGTTGTTGCGAGCGGCGATACCGATCACCAGACGGGCGATGTCGTCGTCTTCTTCACCGAAACGAACGCCTTGCGGGTACTGGCAGAACACGACGCCGGTTTTCAGTACGCGGTCTTTCGCTTCAACGGTACCGTGCGGAACGGCGATAGACTCACCCAGATAGGTTGGGGTCAGTTTCTCACGTTCCAGCATCGCATCGACATATTCTGGCTCAACGTAACCGCCTTTCACCAACTGCTCACCGGCGAAGCGAATCGCTTCTTCTTTGGTCGTTGCCGTACGTCCGAGGAAGATATTCTCCGCACCCAGTTTGAACAGGTTGTTATCCCCTTCGTCAAAGCTGTCTTTCAGGCTGTCGCGGACTTTGACTTCATTGTCAGTGTGGCGCTGAGCGGCAACCAGACGCTCGGTCAGGCTGGAGTACAGGCCGCTGTCGAGGAAGTTGGTCAGCGAAATATGCTGCGCCTGCGGTACCTGACGCATCGCACGTTCGGTGAGATCGCGGTGAGTGATGACCAGGTCAACATCCGGCGGCAGGTTGTTAATCGCGCTGTTGGTGACCGAGATCTGGCTCAGACCGGCATCCTGCACTTTCTTACGCAGTACGCCGGCGCCCATTGCGCTGGAACCCATACCGGCATCACAGGCAACGATGATTTTACGCACGTGGCTCAGGTCGTTGGTGACATCGCCAGCAGACAGCGGAGTACCGCCTTTGGATTCTGCTTTCATGTCATGCATACGGCGGGTCGCCGCTTCAATGTCATCGTCTTCTTTCACTTTGCTGGTTTTCAGCAGAATGGCAGAGACAACGAAGGAGACCGCCATCGCCGCACAGATTGCCGCGATGTTAGCGAAGTAGGCGCCTTTTGGCGTCATCGCCAGCACAGCCAGGATAGAACCCGGAGACGCCGGAGAAACCAGACCGCCGTTCAGGAGAGTCAGCGTAAACACACCCGTCATACCGCCGAGGATAACGGCGAGGATCAGACGCGGGTTCATCAGCACATACGGGAAGTAAATTTCGTGGATACCGCCCAGGAAGTGGATGATTGCCGCACCGCCTGCAGACTGTTTAGCGCTACCGCGACCAAAGAACATGTACGCCAGCAGAACACCCATCCCCGGACCCGGGTTGGCTTCAATCAGGAAGAAGATGGATTTACCCAACTCATGGGACTGCTGAATACCCAGAGGTGAGAAGATACCGTGGTTGATAGCGTTGTTCAGGAACAGGATTTTCGCTGGTTCAACGAAGATAGACGCCAGCGGCAGCATGTCATGGACAACCATGAAGTTAACGCCTGCAGCCAACACTTTCGACAGAACTTCAACTGCTGGACCAATGCCGAGGAATGCCAGAATGGCGAGGATCATACCGATGATGCCAGCGGAGAAGTTATTCACCAGCATCTCAAAACCGGATTTGATCTTACCGTCTACCCAACCATCGAAATGTTTGATTGCCCAGCCGCCCAGAGGACCGGCGATCATTGCACCGAGGAACATCGGCATGTCTGCGCCGACGATCACGCCCATGGTGGTGATTGCGCCCACCACGCCGCCGCGTTCGCCACCCACCAGTCTACCGCCGGTATAACCGATCAGCAGCGGCAGGAGATAGGTGATCATTGGGCCAACCAGCTTCGCCAGCGTTTCGTTTGGCAACCACCCTGTCGGAATAAATAGTGCAGTGATAATACCCCACGCGATAAACGCGCCGATATTTGGCATCACCATATTGCTGAGGAATCGACCAAAGCTTTGCACCTTGATCTTAATATCGGATGACATAAAAACACCCCTTCTTATGTTTGCTATCGCGCAGGCTGGAAGCCCGAGGTTTTGTTAATGTAGCGGCAGAGGTAGCCGGACCCTGTAGATACTGCGAAATCTGGCACTGAATCGTTAAGCTGTCCAGTCAGCGACCTTTAATGTGATTTGCGTCACATAAATATAGGGGGTAGGGAGGTAATTGATGTGACATTAATCACAAAAAAGCTGTGTAAAAAAACAACAAACCGTCGTTCTGAACCATTAATGGCATTAATTTGTGATGTAATTCACGTTTTATCTTTGGCTGTTTGTTGAATGTTTGTGATCTGAATCACAATAAATATTCATCCAGATTTGTCCCGATGTGATCCTGGGCAGATTCCTCTCGTTGCCACCTGGCCTGATGTCATTAAATAACCATCTGGCGTGAAAAATAGTCTTTGGCGTGATGGCGAAAATGCATAACTCCCATTATGTTCAAATCATCAGCCAAATTGCATTCGGCTGCCTGCAATAAAAACTCAAATGGGCGTGAAGTCGAGGCGGATATGTTTCTAAATTATTTCGCGTTAGGTGTGCTGATTTTCGTCTTTCTGGTGATTTTTTACGGCGTTATTGCCATCCATGATATCCCCTATTTAATTGCGAAGAAACGCAACCACCCGCATGCCGATGCTATTCATACCGCAGGCTGGGTGAGTCTGTTTACGCTCCATGTGATCTGGCCGTTTTTGTGGATTTGGGCAACCCTCTACCAACCGGAACGCGGCTGGGGGATGCATAATCACATCACGTCGCCGGGACAAGATCCTGATCCTGAAATTGCCGCGTTATCTGCGCGTATTACACAACTCGAGAAAAAACTGGCCGAAGTTAACACGGCTGACAATACGACGTTTCCGGAGAGTTAATCATGGATCTGTTGATTGTATTAACCTACGTCGCGCTGGCGTGGGCAGTCTTCAAAATATTCCGCATACCGGTGAATCAATGGACGCTGGCGACGGCGGCATTAGGCGGTGTATTTCTGGTCAGCGGCCTGATCCTGTTAATGAACTATAACCATCCGTATACCTTTACTGCGCAAAAAGCCGTTATTTCCATTCCTGTTACGCCGCAGGTTACCGGAATTGTCAGCGAGGTGACGGATAAAAATAACCAACTGATTAAAAAGGGTGAAGTGCTATTTAAACTCGACCCGGTTCGCTATCAGGCGCGCGTGGACAGGTTACAGGCCGATCTGGTGACCGCCACGCATAATATCCAGACGCTGAAAGCCCAGCTCTCAGAAGCGCAGGCTAATACGACGCGGGTCTCTGCGGAGCGCGATCGGCTGTATAAAGATTATCAGCGTTACCTGAAGGGCAGCCAGGCGCGGGTGAACCCCTTCTCAGAAAGCGATATTGATAACGCCCGGCAAAATTATCTGGCGCAGGATGCGCTGGTGAAGGGTTCAGTGGCTGAGCAGGTGCAAATTCAAAGCCAGTTAGACAGCATGGTTAACGGCGAACAGTCGCAGATTGCCAGCCTGAGGGCGCAATTGGCAGAGGCGAAATACAACCTCGAACAGACCATTATTCGCGCGCCCAGCAACGGCTACGTCACCCAAGTGCTGATACGACCCGGTACCTACGCTGCCGCGCTACCGCTGCGTCCGGTGATGGTCTTTATCCCCGAACAAAAGCGGCAGATTGTCGCTCAGTTCCGGCAGAACTCGCTGCTTCGTCTTGAACCCGGCGACGACGCGGAGGTGGTATTTAACGCGCTTCCTGGGCAAGTTTTTCACGGTAAGTTGACCAGCATATTGCCTGTGGTGCCGGGCGGCTCGTATCAGGCTCAGGGGGCTTTACAGTCCCTGACGGTGGTGCCCGGGACCGATGGCGTCCTGGCGACGATTGAACTGGACCCGAATGCCGATGTGGATGCGTTACCCGACGGCATCTACGCGCAAGTGGCAGTCTATTCCGACCATTTCGCCCATGTTTCGGTCATGCGTAAGGTGTTACTGCGCATGACCAGTTGGATGCACTACCTTTATTTGGATCATTGAGAACGCCGTCACCTGCCTTTTCCCGCTGCGTGAGCCATACTCATTGTTTTGTGTTGGCGAAAAGGACTGATCATGAAACTCATTGGTAGCTACACCAGCCCGTTTGTACGTAAAATTTCGATCCTGCTGTTGGAAAAAGGCATCACATTCGAATTTGTTAATGAACTGCCCTACAACGCGGAAAATGGCGTCGCGCAGTACAATCCGTTAGGAAAAGTACCGGCGCTGGTGACTGACGATGGGGAGTACTGGTTCGATTCGCCAATTATCGCCGAATACATTGAACTGCTGGATATTGCGCCAGCGATGCTGCCGCGTGAACCGCTGGCCTCGCTGAAAGTCCGTCAACTTGAGGCACTGGCCGATGGGATTATGGACGCCGGTCTGGTGTCGGTGCGCGAGCAGGCACGTCCCGCCGCGCAGCAATCGGAAACCGAACTGTTGCGCCAGCGCGAGAAAATCAACCGCAGTCTGGATGCGCTGGAAGCGTACCTGGTCGACGGGACGATTAAACCTGACACGGTTGATCTGGCGACCATCGCCATTGCCTGCGCGGTGGGCTATCTCAACTTCCGCCGCGTCTCACCGGGCTGGTGCGTGAGCCGACCTCACCTGGTCAAGCTGGTGGAGACGCTGTTTCAGCGCGAGAGTTTTGCCCGCACTGAACCCCCAAAGGCTTGATTCATATTCTGTCCGTCCAGGCAATCTCACGTTACAATCCCCTCTATGTCGATATCCCTCCCCGTTGTGGGGAGGGTCACCAACAGCCAGGCCTTTTCATGACGACCGAAACCCGTTCGCTCTATAGTCAGCTTCCCGCCATTGATCGCTTATTGCGTGAAAGTGAATTTCTTACCCTGCGTGAGACTCACGGGCATACCCGTGTCGTTGATCTGCTTCGTCAATTGCTTGATGAAGCAAGAGAGGTGATACGCGACACGCAGGCGTTGCCAGCGTGGTGTGAAGATTGGGCGCGGGAGGTGAACCTTCGGCTGGAAAAAGAGGCCCAGAGTGCGCTGCGCCCGGTGATTAACCTGACGGGCACGGTGTTACATACCAATCTGGGTCGCGCTTTACAGGCTGAAGAGGCCGTCGCGGCTGTCACGCAGGCCATGCGCTCGCCGGTGACGCTGGAATATGATCTGGACGGCGCGGGACGCGGGCATCGTGACCGCGCACTGGCGGAATTGCTGTGCCGTATCACCGGCGCGGAAGATGCCTGCATTGTGAATAACAACGCGGCGGCGGTACTGCTGATGCTGGCCGCCACCGCCGCCGGTAAAGAGGTGGTGGTATCACGCGGTGAGCTGGTGGAGATCGGCGGCGCGTTTCGTATCCCGGATGTGATGCGTCAGGCTGGGTGTACGCTACATGAAGTGGGAACCACTAACCGGACGCATGCCGATGACTATCGCCAGGCGGTAAATGAAAACACCGGCCTGCTGATGAAGGTACATACCAGTAATTACAGCATCGAAGGGTTTACCCACTCTGTTGATGAAACGGAGCTGGTCCAGATCGGCCAGGCGCTGGATATTCCTGTTGTGGCCGATCTTGGTAGTGGTTCGCTGGTCGATTTGAGCCAGTACGGCCTGCCGAAAGAGCCAATGCCGCAGCAGTTGATTGCCACGGGTGTCAGCCTGGTGAGCTTCTCGGGCGACAAGCTGTTGGGCGGTCCGCAGGCTGGGATCATCGTCGGTAAGAAAGAGATGATTGCACAATTGCAGCGTCATCCGCTTAAACGTGCGTTACGGGCGGATAAAATGACCCTTGCTGCGCTGGAAGCAACGTTGCGTCTGTATCTCCACCCGGAAGCGCTGGCCGAGAAACTGCCGACGCTGCGCCTGTTGACCCGACGCAAAGACGCGATTCAGTCTCAGGCGGAGCGGCTTCTGGCGCCGCTGGCCGCGCACTATGGTGCGGAGTTTGCGGTGAGCGTACAGCCCTGTCTGTCGCAAATCGGCAGTGGCTCTTTGCCGGTTGATCGGCTCCCCAGCGCGGCATTAACCTTTACACCGCACGACGGCCGCGGAAGCCGTCTTGAAGACCTGGCGACCCGCTGGCGTGAGCTACCGGTTCCGGTTATCGGCCGGATTTACGAGGGCCGACTGTGGCTGGATTTACGCTGTCTTGAAGATGAGACCCGGTTTATGGAGATGTTGTTGAAATGATTATTGCGACCGCCGGACATGTCGACCACGGGAAAACGACGCTGCTGCAGGCCATTACCGGCGTGAATGCCGATCGCCTGCCGGAAGAGAAAAAGCGTGGCATGACCATCGACCTGGGCTATGCCTACTGGCCGCAGCCAGACGGGCGCGTGCTGGGCTTTATCGATGTTCCCGGTCACGAGAAGTTTCTCTCAAACATGCTGGCGGGCGTGGGCGGAATCGATCACGCGTTGCTGGTGGTAGCCTGTGACGATGGCGTGATGGCGCAAACGCGCGAACATCTGGCGATCCTGCAATTGACCGGGAATCCGACGCTGACGGTGGCGCTGACCAAAGCCGACCGTGTGGATGATACGCGGGTGCAGGAGGTCCAACAGCAGGTGGAGAATGTCCTGCGCGAGTATGGCTTTGCGCAGGCGACGCTATTTGTGACGGCCGCGAATGAAGGCCGCGGGATTGAGGCGTTACGCGAACATTTGCAGCAACTGCCCGCCCGCGAACACGCCATGAATCAGACGTTCAGACTGGCTATCGATCGTGCCTTTACTGTAAAAGGCGCCGGGCTGGTGGTGACCGGCACCGCGCTGAGCGGTGAAGTAAACGTTGGGGATACGCTGTGGCTGACCGGCGTGAACGCATCTGTGCGCGTGCGCGGACTTCACGCGCAAAACCAGGCGAGTGAGCATGCTCATGCCGGGCAGCGCATCGCGCTGAATATCGTCGGCGATGCTGAAAAGGAGCAGCTTAACCGGGGTGACTGGCTGCTTTCAGACGCCCCGCCTGAGCCGTTCACGCGGGTGATCGTCGCGCTGGAAAGCCACGTCCCGCTTACGCAGTGACAGCCGCTACATATTCACCATGCGGCGAGTCATGTGACCGGGCGGGTATCGCTGCTGGAAGCTAACCTGGCGGAACTGGTGTTTGATACGCCCCTGCTGCTGGCCGATAACGACCGGCTGGTGCTGCGCGATATCTCCGCGCGCGCGACGCTGGCCGGGGCGCGGGTGGTTGCACTTAATCCGCCACGTCGCGGCAAACGTAAACCCGAGTATCTGCAATGGCTGGCGTCACTGGCGGCGGCGAAAGATGACGGTGCCGCGCTGGCGGTGCACCTGCAACGCGGTGCGGTCAATCTGCCCGACTTTGCGTGGGCGCGCCAGTTAAATGGCGACGGTATGCGTTCGCTCATTCACCAGCATGGATTTATTCAGGCAGGTTACAGCCTGCTGAATGCGGAAGTTGCCGCGCGCTGGCAGCGCAAAATCCTCGACACGCTGGCGACTTACCATGAACAACATCGCGATGAGCCTGGTCCGGGGCGCGAACGCCTGCGTCGTATGGCGCTGCCGATGGAAGATGAAGCGCTGGTGCTGTTGTTGATTGAACAAATGCGCGACAGCGGCGATATTCACAGCCACCATGGCTGGTTGCATCTGCCGGATCACAAGGCAGGGTTTACTGACGAACAGCAGGCTACCTGGCTTAAAGCCGCGCCGTTATTTGGTGACGAGCCCTGGTGGGTCCGCGATCTCGCGCGTGAAACCGCGACCGAGGAGCAGACCATGCGTCTGGTGTTGCGGCAGGCGGCGCAGCAGGGGATGATTACGGCGATCGTAAAAGATCGTTACTACCGTAACGATCGCATTGTGGCTTTCGCCAGCATGATCCGCGAACTGGATCAGGAGAAAGGCTCAACCTGCGCGGCGGATTTTCGCGATCGGTTGGGCGTAGGGCGAAAGCTGGCGATTCAGATACTGGAATATTTCGACCGGATTGGCTTTACGCGTCGTCGTGGAAATGATCACCTGTTACGCGATGCGTTATTATTTCCGGCAAAGGAATAATACAATTTATTAAAAATAAGAAAGAATTGACCTAATAAATAGGTCGAGACGAAAAGAGCCCATTAATTTGTAGCCTAATGTGCTCTTTTATTTTTTCATTAAATAAACACCGCTGTGATCATATTTTCTCATGAGATTCGTTCGTATGCTACAATCCCTTCAAAAACTATTAAGGATTGAGCATATGGCTGCTTCTACATTTTATATTCCTTCTGTGAATATAATTGGGGCTGATTCATTAAAAGATGCAATGAATGCTATGGTGGAATATGGCTTTCGTCGGACGTTAATTGTCACCGACAGTGTGCTGACGAAATTAGGCATGGCGGGTGATATTCAAAAAGCATTGCAGAAACATGATATTTTCAGCGTCATATTTGATGGTACACACCCTAATCCGACGACAATTAATGTCGCCGACGGCCTGAAAATCCTGAAAGAAAATGATTGTGACAGCGTTATTTCGCTGGGTGGCGGTTCCCCACATGATTGTGCCAAAGGGATTGCGCTGGTGGCCGCCAATGGCGGCGATATTCGCGATTATGAAGGCGTTGATCGCTCGGCAAAACCACAACTACCGATGATTGCCATTAACACTACGGCAGGGACGGCCTCTGAAATGACGCGTTTTTGCATCATCACTGACGTTGACCGTCACATCAAAATGGCGATTGTGGATAAACACGTCACGCCACTGCTCTCGGTAAATGACTCTTCGCTGATGATCGGCATGCCAAAATCGCTGACGGCGGCGACCGGCATGGACGCGCTGACCCATGCGATTGAAGCCTATGTTTCTGTAGCCGCCACGCCGATCACCGATGCCTGCGCCCTGAAAGCGATGACCATGATTTCTGATAATCTGGTCGTTGCCGTGGAATCGGGCGGCAATGTGCATGCGCGTGAAGCGATGGCCTATGCGCAGTTCCTGGCGGGGATGGCCTTCAATAATGCGTCATTAGGTTACGTCCACGCGATGGCGCACCAGTTAGGCGGTTTCTATGACCTGCCGCACGGTGTGTGTAATGCCGTCCTGCTGCCACACGTTCAGGTATTCAACAGCCAGGTGGCCGCAGCGCGTCTGCGTGATTGCGCGGCAGCTATGGGGGTTCAAGTTGCAGGGATGACTGACGCCGAAGGCGCAGAAGCCTGTATCGAGGCGATCCGCGCGCTGGCGCAGCAGGTGAATATCCCGGCGGGTCTGCGAGCCCTGGGCGTGAAAGAAGAAGATATTCCGGTGCTGGCGGCTAATGCGTTGAAAGATGCCTGCGGTCTGACTAACCCAATTCAGGCCACGCACGACGAGATTATGGCGATCTATCGTGCGGCGATGTAATTCGTGACCGCTATCGTAAACCTATAAGCGGCTGGCGAGAAAATCGCCAGCCCCGTCTACCCTTGTTATACACCTAGAGCAAGGAGACGATCATGACCAATAACCCTCCCCGTATTCAGCCCGGCGAGTACGGTTTTCCCCTGAAGTTAAAGGCCCGTTACGACAACTTTATCGGTGGTGACTGGGTTGCCCCGAGTGACGGCGAGTATTACCAGAACCTGACGCCCGTCACCGGGCAACTGTTATGCGAAGTGGCTTCTTCCGGTAAAAGGGACATTGACCTGGCGCTCGACGCGGCCCACAAGGTGAAAGACCAGTGGGCGCATACTTCTGTTCAGGATCGGGCGGCGATTCTGTTCAAGATTGCCGACCGTATGGAGCAGAACCTCGAACTGCTGGCGACGGCGGAAACCTGGGATAACGGTAAGCCGATCCGTGAAACCAGCGCGGCGGATGTCCCGCTGGCAATCGACCATTTCCGCTATTTCGCCTCCTGTATTCGCGCCCAGGAGGGCGGGATCAGTGAAGTGGATAGCGACACTGTAGCTTATCACTTCCACGAACCACTCGGCGTGGTCGGACAAATTATCCCGTGGAACTTCCCCTTATTGATGGCGAGCTGGAAAATGGCGCCCGCGCTGGCGGCAGGAAACTGCGTAGTGCTTAAACCTGCCCGCCTGACGCCGCTATCCGTTTTACTGCTGATGGAAGTGATTGGCGATCTCCTCCCGCCTGGCGTGGTGAACGTAGTGAACGGCGCGGGTGGAGAGATTGGCGAGTATCTGGCAACCTCGAAGCGTATTGCTAAAGTGGCATTCACCGGCTCGACGGAAGTCGGGCAGCAGATCATGCAATATGCCACGCAGAATATCATTCCGGTCACTCTGGAGCTGGGCGGGAAATCACCGAACATTTTCTTCGCCGACGTGATGGACGAAGAGGATGCATTTTTCGATAAGGCGCTGGAAGGTTTTGCGCTCTTTGCCTTTAATCAGGGTGAAGTGTGCACTTGTCCGAGCCGCGCGCTGGTGCAGGAATCCATCTACGAACGCTTTATGGAGCGCGCCATTCGCCGCGTAGAAAGCATCCGCAGCGGTAACCCGTTGGACAGCGTGACGCAAATGGGGGCACAGGTCTCTCATGGGCAGATGGAAACTATCCTGAATTACATTGATATCGGTAAGAAAGAAGGGGCGGATGTCCTGACCGGTGGGCGGCGTAAGCAGCTTGAAGGTGAACTGAAAGACGGCTATTACCTCGAGCCGACCATCCTGTCTGGTAAGAATAATATGCGCGTGTTCCAGGAGGAGATCTTTGGCCCGGTACTGGCGGTGACCACGTTCAAAACAATGGACGAGGCGCTTGAGCTAGCCAACGATACCCAGTACGGTCTCGGAGCAGGCGTCTGGAGCCGTAACGGTAACCTGGCGTATAAAATGGGACGCGGTATTCAGGCAGGACGCGTATGGACCAACTGCTACCATGCTTACCCGGCTCATGCGGCCTTTGGTGGCTACAAGCAGTCGGGGATTGGACGCGAAACCCACAAGATGATGCTGGAGCACTATCAGCAGACAAAATGTTTACTGGTGAGCTACTCCGATAAACCGCTGGGACTCTTTTAACTGACCGCGTTATGCCCGATGGCGCTTTTGGACTGACCCCATAAATCTGGACAGTTTATATTAAGCGGCCTTCAGAGCCTGGGCCCGGTACTCTACCGGACTCAGGCCTTTTAGTTTCAGGCTTATCCGCTCGTTGTTGTAGTAACGGATATAATCCTCTATCGCCTTCCTCAGTTCGCTGATATTGCTGAACTGACTCAGGTAAAAACACTCCGATTTCAGCGTCCCGAAGAAGTTTTCCATCACGGCATTATCCAGACAGTTTCCTTTTCGGGACATACTTTGCGTCATGCCCTGCGCCTTTAACTTTGCCTGATAGCCTGCCATCCGATATTGCCAGCCCTGATCTGTGTGCAGCAAGGGGGCGTCGTCTGGTCCGAGCTTTAAGAACGCATCCCGCAGCATGGTATTAACCATCTCCATCACCGGCCTTTCCGACAGGCTGTAGGAGATTATTTCCCGGTTAAAAAGATCGAGTACCGGCGACAGGTACAGCTTTTTACCCTGCAGCGAGAACTCTGTAACATCCGTAACCCATTTTTCATTGGCTTTTGATGCACTGAAGTTCCTGCTCAGGATATTGGGGGCTGCCTTGCCTGTTTCCCCCTTCCATGAGCGGTATTTCTTCGCCCTTATCAGAGACCGGAGCGACAGCTCTGTCATCAGCCGCTGCACGGTTTTATGGTTCACCAGCAGACCCTGCTTTCTCAGCGAAAGCGTGATCCTGCGGTAGCCATAACGGCCTTTGTGCCAGGCGTATATCTCACGGATTTTATCTTTCAGCCCGGCATGCCTGTCCACCTGCTTCAGGGCATTCATATTGTAATACCATGTACTGCGGGACATGCCTGCCGCGCGCAGGAGGTCTCGCAGAGCGTGCTTATGCCTCAGTTCACTGATTATCAGGGCTTGCTGCCGTTTTTTTCGCTCTGAACCAAGGCCTTCAACTTTTTTAGATAGGCATTCTCTGCCCGCAGGTAACGGAGTTCAGCCCGGAGTTCTTCGGGGGAGAGTTTTTCCAGTTCTTTATCTGTAGGGGATGGGGGGATTTTTTGTTTTGTCATTTTTCCAGGCCGCCCGCGTTGAATGTTTAGCAGTCCTTCCGCTCCGGCATCGTTGTACACGCAGACCCAGTGTCGGACAAGCGTTTCTGCAGAGAGATTAAACCGGGCAGCTGCTTCACGCATCGTCAGGTGGTCACGGATAACCGCCCGGACGACGACGAGTTTAAATTCAGCTGAATGATGTTTATTTTTCCCTGACAGCCCTTCCATACCGTGGAGTTGCCACGCCCTGACCCAGCGACGGACGGAAGTTCTTTCAACACCAAAACGGTCGGCTGTACGCTCTTCTCCGTCTTTTCCGGACAAATAATGATTAACCACAGCCAGTTTTGTTTCAGGGGAATATTTTGGCTTTGCCATAAAAAACTGCACCTTACTCAGTTGAGTGTCCAACTTTTGGGGTGCAGTCCACTTTGCTTATCGGGCATAACGATTAATCCAACACCTTTACCTGTAACGGACGGAAACGGCTGTAGACCCACAGTCCCAGGCAGGCAATCGACCCGATGAAAACGGTGAACAGTACGGTGATAAACACACCGCTGAACAGCGCGGCAGGAATCGCCATTACACCATGCACGGGTTGATCGTTCCATTTTACCAGGTCAAAGCCGAAGAGACTCAAAACGCCACAAATAAAACTGAAAGATATCATTGGGATACCAAGGCCAATAAGTAATAAACGGTAAATAGTGACCGCTTTGATGCGCTTAAGGCTGACGGTGGATGAGGTTTCCGCGTTGTTCATTTTTGTTCCCTTGTATTGATGTTTAAACATAATAAACTGCGATGTGCATAAAAAACAACATACTAAAAAATGGACTGTATATAAAAAACCATATGTCGATATATAAATATGAGAATTGCAGGGCATCTGGTCATTCCACTATCATTCTCAAACTCTTTTTTTTGATTCTATTCTCTGGGAGGAATATGTTTCTCGATTATTTTGCGCTTGGGGTGCTGATTTTTGTATTCCTCGTCATTTTCTACGGAATTATTATTTTACATGATATTCCCTATTTAATTGCGAAAAAACGCAATCATCCTCATGCCGATGCTATTCATGTCGCGGGGTGGGTGAGTTTGTTTACATTACATGTTATCTGGCCTTTCTTGTGGATTTGGGCCACGCTCTATCGTCCGGAACGCGGGTGGGGAATGCAAAATACTGAATCTGGTGTTGTGCAACTCCAGGAGCGTATTGCCGGGCTGGAAAAACAATTGGCTGACCTGAAATCCTCTTCTGGCGAGTATTAATTATGGATTTACTGATTATCCTGACTTATGTGGCTTTCGCATGGGCGATTTTTAAGATCCTCAACATTCCCGTTAATAAATGGACCATACCGACGGCGGCGCTGGGGGGAATATTTATTGTCAGCGGTTTAATCTTATTAATGAATTACAACCACCCCTATACATTTAAAGCGCAAAAAGCGGTGGTGTCTATTCCCGTTGTTCCGCAGGTCACTGGCGTAGTGATTGAAGTGACGGATAAGAAAAATACGCTGATTAAAAAAGGTGAAGTGCTGTTCAGGCTTGATCCCACGCGCTATCAGGCCAGGGTGGATCGTCTGCTGGCGGATATTGTGACGGCGCAACATAAGCAGCATGCGCTGGATGCCGAACTGGATGAAATGACCGCCAATACCCAGCAGGCAAAAGCCACGCGAGACAAGTTTGCGAAGGAGTATCAGCGTTATGCGCAGGGGAGTCAGGCGAAGGTGAATCCATTCTCTGAGCGCGACATTGACGTCGCACGGCAGAACTACCTGGCGCAGGAGGCTTCGGTTAAATCGTCAGCGGCGGAACAACAGCAGATTCAAAGCCAGTTAGACAGCCTGGTAATGGGTGAGCACTCACAGATAGCCAGTCTGAAAGCGCAGTTGGCCGAGGCGGAATATAACCTGGAACAAACCATCGTTCGCGCGCCGAGTGACGGTTATGTAACCCAGGTGCTGATTCGCCCGGGAACCTATGCCGCCTCGCTGCCTCTGCGCCCGGTGATGGTATTTATTCCTGCTCAGAAGCGACAAATTGTCGCGCAATTCCGCCAGAACTCGTTGCTGCGACTGGAGCCCGGCGATGACGCGGAAGTGGTATTCAATGCCTTACCGGGCAAGGTATTCAGCGGTAAGCTGGCTGCCATCAGTCCGGCAGTGCCTGGTGGGACATACCAGTCGACCGGGACGTTACAGTCGTTGAATACGGTACCGGGGGCGGAAGGTGTCATTGCCACAATCGAGTTGAACGATCATGCTGATTTACGTACATTACCGGATGGAATTTATGCACAGGTCGCGGTCTACTCCGACCATTTCAGCCATGTCTCGGTCATGCGTAAAGTATTGTTGCGCATGACCAGTTGGGTACATTACCTTTATCTCGATCATTAATTATCGATGATTGAGTCTTGCTCGGGACGCAACAGTTGCGTCTGAGCAAGCTGGTTGCGGATTTCCCGTAGCATCTCATCCAGTACATACTGAACTCGCCAGGGCTGGTACTCCCGCTTGCGGAAGATCGCGACCAGGTCCAGCCACCACTCATGCTGTTCTGAAAAGCAAGGGACGAGCGTCCCGGCCTTCAGATCGTTTTTCACGCTTTCATTGGGTGCAAACACAATACCCAGATGGTTGCGCGCCAGTTCCAGCGCCGACAGGGTATTGTCACAAACGTAGTTCCCCGTCACGCGATAGTCGCGCATCTCTTTACTGCCGGCACTGTTGAAGCGCCAGATGTTGGCATCATCAATCATCATAGAATCGATCAGGATGCAGGAGTGATGCTCAAGGTCTTCAGGTCGGCTTAGCGGGTGCTTTTCAAGGTAAGTCTGGCTGGCAAAGGCCGTCACTGCATATTTGGTAATAAAACTGGCAACCAGTGATTCATCTTTCGGGTGGGCATAGGTAATTAACACGTCACAGTCGTCAGGAAACTCGACGCCTTCATAAAAGGCTTTTGGCTCAAGGTTGCTGGTTTTCAGCGACAAAGAGATGTCGCCAATGTCTTTAATTCTGGCGATAACCTGTTTCGATAAGTAAGCGATGATGCCTGTCGGCGCGTACACCGTTACTCGCCCTCGCTTTTCGTGTTTATAATCAGCAATGAAATGATTTAGCTGCGCGTTTCTGTCGAGCATATCATTAATGTAGGGCAGAAGCGCCGCACCAAAAGGGGTCAGCGTCAGTTGCCGGGTCGTCCGGTCAAAAACCTTAAGGCCGACTTTTGATTCAAAATCAGCAAGATATTTGCTGACGTTGGCCTGGGCGATGCCGAGAACAGTTGCGGCATGACTGATGTTTTCACTGGCGGCAATGACCGAGATGATCTTTAATTCCCGATGCTTGAGTTGTAATTTATTCATCACAGCAGCCCAATATATATAAGTTTTTATATATTACTATATAAATATGTGCCTTGCACCGACGAATTTGTAAGCATTATTATTTCGGCGCTTTGTGGCTTATTTTAAATGGAACGTCGGGCATGTTAATTAAACGCAATATAGTGGCACTATTTGCTTTCTCCTTTATCGCCAGTGCATCTGCTTCGGAATTATCCATTGGTGCAGGTGCGATATATAATGAATCTCCTTATCGCGGGTATAATGAAAATACCCATGCTATTCCCCTCATTAGTTATGAAGGCGAATCATTCTATGTTCGGCAAACCACGCTGGGCTACATTTTGTCTAAAAGTGAACAAAATGAATTTAGTCTGACCGCTTCCTGGATGCCGTTGGAATTTGATCCTGGCGATAACGACGACCACGCCATGAAAAAGCTCAACAAGCGTGACAGTACGATAATGGCGGGCGCGGCCTGGTATCATCATGAAAATTGGGGCAGCGTGAAAGTTTCTGCGGCCGCAGATGTTCTGGATAACAGCAATGGCTGGATGGGAGAATTATCACTGTTCCGTAAAATTCCTGTCGGACAGCTTGCTTTGATCCCGTCTGCTGGCGTGCTTTACTACGATGAAAATTTCAACGACTACTATTACGGTGTGTCAGGCAGTGAATCCCGTCGCAGCGGTCTGGATCGCTATTCCGCACAGGACAGTTGGGTTCCTTACGTCAGCCTGACCGCAAAATACCCCGTCACTGACAACATTATTCTGATGGCGAGCGCGGCTTACAGCGTGCTGCCAGATGAAATCAAAGACAGCCCGATGATCGACCGTGATGACAGCTTTACTTTCATGTCAGGCGTGAGCTGGCGCTTCTAAAAGAATGAGAAGAATTGCCGGACAGCGGCCATTGTCCCGGCCTGGGATTGGGTCAATTCACAGGTCTGCCGCTGTTCGGCATATTTCTACCGCTCTTCAGTTAAGAGAACTACACTGTAATAATAATTGTCCCGGAACGCACTGTTGCCGGGAGTCACTTTCCCTCTCCATGACGCATTATTGATCCATGCAGCATATTAAGCTGTAATTTGTGATAAATATGCCCGTTTAACTTGTATTGTCGAATATTCACACTGAAATAGAATAACGCTCTACTAATTTGTTTTTAGAGATTATTTAACTGTGCCTGGATTGATCTTTTAGGTTTTCAGTCTGCACTTTGCTTGCGGCGAGATTAAAATGAACGCTTCAGGTATCTATTGAAATTAACTCTATTTTTTTTAAACTTGCGTAAGACAATATCTACAAGGACTTACACATGTTTAGCTATCGATAGTTCAGTAAAACGTGAGTATGTAATGATGGAATACCAGTTACATGGATTTATGATAGGTCGGGAAATATTTTTTGATATCAGTGAGTCGAGAATTTTCAGGCTGCCGGTAAATAAAATGGACAGTGTAATTGCATTTGGTGGCGTATTTTTTAACCGCACAATGCTACGCTTGTTTGTTTATCTTTTACTGAACGCCAGGACCCATTATGTTTCAAAAGATGAGTTACTCGTCAACGTCTGGGAAAAAAATGAATTAAGTGCTTCCACACAGCGTTTGTCTACGATGGTTAAAAATCTCAACAACAAATTATATTTGCTGGGATTACCTCAGCATTCCATCGTTAGCGTAAAAGGAAGCGGATACATACTGGCACTGGATAATATTCAACCGCTCTACAGTGCGGTTGATGAGGCAGATTATCAAATATAGGTATCACTCAATCGGGTGCCAGCTTATTCCGCAGCGTGATGTCGCCTGCGGATTATTCCCCTGGACGTCAACGCCCAGGGTTTTTTTTATGCGTCAGGCAGAAATCCGGTCGTAAGTATAAGGCGAATCCCCTGAACGTTTCTGGCATCTGACAAAATTCGACCATTTCCCCTGTTTGATCAAGGCAGCCGCGCTATTCTCTCTGGCACTCTGTGGTTTTATGGCGGGGGGAGGGTGCAATGAACCGGTTTATCATGGCGGATGCGACTAAGTGTATTGGCTGTCGTACCTGTGAAGTCGCTTGCGTGGTCTCGCATCAGGAGAATCAGGACTGTGCCGCGGTGTCAGCAGAACACTTTGTCTCGCGCATCCGGGTTATTAAGGAAAATACCTTTACCACCGCCGTTGCCTGTCATCAGTGTGAAGACGCACCGTGCGCCAATGTTTGCCCGACACAGGCCATTCGTCGCGATCGTGGACACATTTTTGTTGAGCAGGTGCGCTGTATTGGTTGTAAAAGCTGCATGTTGGCGTGCCCGTTCGGCGCAATGAACGTTGTTGCACAAACCTCGCGCGTACAGGCGGTGAAATGCGATCTCTGTTGGCATCGTGATACGGGGCCAGCCTGCGTGGAGGCTTGCCCGACAGGGGCATTGAAGTGTGTGGATGCGGCGAGCGTGCAGCGCCAGCGTCTGCACGCTCAGCCTTTATAAGCGCATTACCCGGCCCGATCAGGCCGGGATGGCGTTACTGATTTTCCTTCCAGGCGCGCTCCACCTCTTCAGCCAGAATTTTCACCCCAGCTTCAATTTTCTCCGGATCGGGAACATAGTTCATGCGCATACACTGGTGCGTGTGCGGCCAGGGTTTATCGAGCCCCGGGAAGAAGTAATGTCCCGGCACCATCAGTACGCCGCGTGCTTTCAGACGCTGGTAGAGTAACTCGGTGGTGATCGGCAAATCCTGGAACCACAGCCAGAGGAAAATTGCCCCTTCTGGTTTGTGAATTAAGCAGCGATTTTCAGGTAAATAGCGGCGAATGATCGCAATGGTTTGCTGAACACGCTGAAAATAGAACGGTTTGATGACTGTTTCTGACAGTCGCATCAGGTCGTTACGCTTAATCATTTCGCACATCATGGCCGGCCCAATCCCGCCTGGCGCAAGGCTAATGATGCCGTTCATATTGGCGATGGCCGTGATGATTTTTTCATTGGCGATGATGATACCGCAGCGTGAGCCGGGCAGTCCCAGTTTGGAGAGACTCATGCACAGCACAATGTTGGGATTCCACAGCGGGCGCGCTTCGCTGAAAATAATGCTCGGGAACGGCACGCCATAGGCATTATCAATGACCAGTGGAATGTCGTGCTGGTTGGCAAGCGTATCGAGTTTTATCAGCTCTTCATCTGTGATGACGTTACCCGTCGGGTTAGTTGGCCGGGAGACGCAGATCATCCCGGTCTCTTCACCAATATGCAGATGTTCGAAATCTACGTGATACTTGAACTGACCCTCTGGCAGCAGCTCAATATTGGGACGCGCCGAGACGAACAGATCCTCTTCCAGCCCGGAATCCGCATAGCCGATATATTCCGGTGCGAGGGGGAACAATACCTTTTTGGTAGTCCCATCAGCGCGGCGGCCTGCAAAGAGGTTAAACAAGTAGAAAAACGCACTCTGACTGCCATTTGTTAGCGCAATATTCTGCGGTTCGATATCCCAACCCAGATTTTCACGGAGCAGCGAAGCAAGCGTGGTCAGCAGCTCGGTTTTCCCCTGCGGGCCGTCATAATTGCAAAGCGCATCAGTGAGTTTGCCGTTTTCCAGCATCTCAGTCAGGAGCGTCTGGAAGTAATCCTGCATCGCCGGGATTTGTGCCGGATTACCGCCGCCCAGCATGATTGCGCCTGGGGTGCGTAAACCGTCGTTGAGGTCCTCCATCAGGCGGGTAATGCCTGAATGGCGGGTGAATTTGTCGCCGAAAAGTGAAAATGTCATAACGGATGGTCTGTCAAACGCTGAGTCGAAGTGAGTTACCTTAACGCTAGCACTGGCAGGGTGCAAATCGAGCTGAAACGGGTGCTTTGACGTTTTATGCTTATAATTTTCTTCAGTGTAGTGTTTTGTTTTGCTGCGTCTGAGGGGTTCTGACCTCAGACGCCGGTTTACGTTAACGCTGGCCTGCCCAGATGACCATCACCGAATCGTCGCCGTGCTGGCGAACGAAGCCGTATCCCTGTTTGAGTGAGAGCGTGGTTTGCCTGCCTGCGCCGATGGCCGGATGCCGGGCTCTGAACTGACCGAGGCGCTGCCAGTGGGTAACGTTGTCGGCCAATTTTCCGCTGACATCCTGCCAGTTCATCTCAGAGCGTGTGCCCTGTAACGGATCAGAGCCTGTGGGGCCGAAAGGTCGCGCGGACTCATCGCCATAGAATATTTGTACAGCGCCGGGCGCTAACAGTAGCAACTCAGCGGCTTTATCTCCGCCTTCACGGAACAGACGAGTATCATGCGAGGAGAGATAACTCAATACATTGAAACTCTGTAACTTTTCCGCCATCTGCTGCCAGACGAGCTCCATACCTGACAGGCAATCGACGGCTTTTGCGGCCTGCTCCTGATAGTCAAAGTTGATCATCGCGTCAAAACCGTGGCGATAGTAGTCGCTCTGCATTACGCCGTGACCCCAGGCTTCACCCGTCATCCAGAACGGCTTATCATCGAGCGCTTTGTCCGGATTCGCTTTTTTCCATTCAACCAGTGCCGCGCTGGCCTGCGTTTTTAACTGTTGCCAGGCCGGAAGTTCGACGTGTTTTGCCGTGTCGACGCGAAATCCATCGACACCGTAATCGCGCACCCACTGACTCAGCCAGTGGGTCAGGTAATCCCGGGGCGTGTAGCCCTCAATGGCTTTCGCGCGCGTGTTGGCTTTATGTTGATAAAACACCGGCAGACCAGATGGGGTCGTCGATTCGGTTTTCAGATCCGGCAGGAAAGCCAGCGACATTGTGAGATCGTCAAAGCCAGGATTGTCGTAATCGCCAATGTCAGTGCGGATCCACGCTTTCCCCCACCATTTTTCCCAGGCGGCCTTATCGCTAAAGTTGATGTAATCATTGAAGCTGTGCCAGCTCTGCCCGGCGGCAGGTTTCCAGTCTGTCCAGCGCTCACCGAGCGTTTTTTTCAGCTCATCGCCAGAAAGGTAGAGCGCGCCGAACTGATATTCCTGCATGTCTGCCAGCGTGGCGTAGCCGGTGTGGTTCATTACGACATCAAACAGAATGCGGATCCCGCGCCGGTGTGCGCCGTCAATCAGCGCACGCAGGTCGGCTTCGTTGCCCATGTTGGCATCAAGCGTGGTCCAGTCCTGCGTGTAATAACCGTGGTAGGCATAGTGCGGGAAATCGCCTTTCGTGCCGCCACCCACCCAGCCGTGGATCTGTTCGAACGGAGCGCTTATCCATAATGCATTCACGCCCAGTTGTTGCAGATAATCCAGTTTGTGAGTCAGACCGCGTAAATCGCCGCCATGAAACGTGCCGATTTCCTCCATGCCGTCCTTATGGCGACCATAACTCTGGTCATTGGACGGATCGCCGTTCTCGAAGCGGTCGGTGAGCACAAAATAGACCGTGGCGTTGTGCCAGTCGAACGGCGCTGGTGCGTCGGTCTCTGCCCGTTCCAGCAGTAACAGGCCATTGCTGGCAGGTGCGGGTTGCAGGGTTATCTGACCGTTTTTCACCGTGGCGGTCTGTCCGCTGTAAAAATCGCGTACCACGCTCCCTTCCGGGAAAGTCTGCGCGACCGCTAACGTCAGTGGCTTTCCATCCCACTTCGGACACTGGCGTGCCACATTGGCGGTAGGTTCGGCTTCGCGCGGCAGCGTAATCATTAACGTTGGCGTACCAGAACGGGTATCGATTTCCATCGTATAACGGCCATCTTTGAACAAACGCCATTGCGGCGGGGTCCCTTCGCACGGGATCAGCGACAGCATCTGATTGAGTTTTATCGTATTAGCCGGCTGCCAGCACTGTTGGTCAAAATTGAGCGTTAAGGAACGAGTACCCTTCGTCAATTCAGCGTGACTGGCAAACTTACCGGTTCCCTCCGCGGTAAAAGAGGGGAAGCCCTGAGACGTCCATGTTGCGGCGCTCGTGATGCCTGGCAGTAGCGCGAGGGCGATGGCAGCAAGTTTCATTGTGCGGTCCTTTTTGCGGCGATTTTAACCAGTTTGCCTGAGAACCCGCTGACGAAACTCATCCTTCAACTGCATTCAACCAGGATGAGGGGCGCGGATGAGTGATTTTGGGCAAAAAATAGCCTTAATTTGCGATAACCACCACAAATCGTTCGAATTAGTTCCTTGTGGGATAGTTTATGCGTGACACGGTTTCGGAATTGGCCTATTCATTAGGGTGCTCTTGATCGCTATTTTTGATATGATTTGAGATTCAACTCTCAAAATTGTGAAAAATATAAGGTGTTGGAATGATTCAATCCGACCAGGAGACCTAATGATATTGACTCCCATACGACGATATGGGGCAATGATTCTTATGTTACTCACCATCGTATTTTCGGGTGAGGTGCTGGCAAAGACGCACACAACAACATCGAGTCAAAAGCCCCACGTAACCAAGACAAGTAATAAACAGGTAAGCAGTAAACAAGAGTATTCTCGCAATAGTGCAAAGAGCAGTTCACTTCCTGATTTGCGAAAATACCCTTCCGGAACACCAAGGAAAAAAGCGTTTCTCCGGACGGTTATGCCTTATATTACCAGTCAAAATGCGGCGATTACTGCCGATCGTAACTGGCTGATCTCAAAGCAGTATCAGAATCGCTGGTCACCGACTGAGCGTAAGCGCATGAAAGATATTGCGAAGCGCTACAAGGTGAAATGGTCGGGCAACACCCGGAGTATTCCGTGGAATACGTTGCTGGAGCGCGTAGACATCATCCCGACCAGTATGGTGGCGACGATGGCTGCGGCAGAAAGCGGTTGGGGTACTTCTAAGCTTGCGCGTAGCAATAACAACCTGTTCGGCATGAAGTGTGCGAAAGGGAGTTGTAACAATGCGCCAGGTAAAGTGAAAGGTTACTCGCAGTTCGATTCCGTCAAAGAGTCGGTCAGCGCCTATGTAATCAATCTGAACACGCATCCGGCTTACGCCTCTTTCCGTAAATCACGCGCACAGTTGCGTAAAGCGGATCAGGAAGTAACGGCGACAGCGATGATTCATAAGCTGAAGGGTTATTCAACGAAGGGGCAGAGTTACAACAACTATCTGTTCGCGATGTATCAGGATAACCAGCGATTAATCGCAGCCCATATGTAATCCCCGAACGCCTTCTGCAAAGAAGGCGTTTTTGTTTCGGTCCCACCGCATCACATCAACACTTCACTGTTCAGATCGCGATATTCTTTCGGCGTCGTGTCGTACTCTTTCTTAAAAACGGAATAGAAATACTGCAGCGAAGGATAGCCGCACATCTGCGAGATTTCGTTGATCGACAGCGTCGTGGAAATCAACAGGCTACGCGCTTTCTCCAGCTTTTCAGCGTGGATCACCGCATGAATGGTCTCTCCCACTTCTTCTTTAAATCGCTTCTCCAGATTGGAACGTGAAATCCCAACCGCATCCAGTACCTGATCCACCTTGATGCCTTTGCAGGCGTGGTTACGGATATAGTGCATCGCCTGAATAACGGCGGGATCGGAGAGGGAACGGTAGTCTGTCGAACGACGTTCAACGACGCGCACCGGAGGCACCAGGATGCGCTGGAGCGGCAGTTCCTCATCGGCCAGCAGGCGATGTAGCAGCTTTGCCGCCTGATAGCCCATTTGCCTCGCGCCCTGAGCCACCGAAGACAGCGCAACCCGTGACAGATAGCGGGTCAGTTCCTCGTTATCAATGCCAATGACGCACAGCTTTTCGGGTACCGGAATATGCAGGTGTTCGCAGACCTGAAGAACATGGCGGGCGCGGGCGTCAGTGACCGCGATAATACCCGTCTGCGGCGGCAGGGTTTGCAGCCAGTCCGCCAGTCGATTTTGCGCGTGTTGCCAGAGTTCAGGCGCGGTTTCCAGTCCCTGATACACCACCCCCCGATACTTCTCCTCCGCCACCAACTGGCGGAAGGCATGCTCGCGTTCCGCCGCCCAGCGCTTTCCGCTGGAGGCCGGCAGGCCGTAGAAGGCAAAGCGGTTGACGCCTTTTTCTTTCAGGTGCAAAAAGGCGCTCTCAACGAGAGCATGGTTATCGGTGGCAATATAATGGACAGGAGGATAATTTTCCGCCAGATGATAGGAGCCTCCGACACCGATGATGGGCACATGGACGTCAACTAACAATCGTGCGATTTCATCGTCGTCATAGTCAGCAATCACGCCGTCACCTAACCACTCTTTGATGTTATCAATGCGGGCGCGGAAGTCCTCCTCAATGAAGATGTCCCATTCGGATTGCGAGGCTTGTAGATATTCACCGACCCCTTCCACCACCTGACGGTCGTAGGCTTTATTGGCATTAAATAACAGGGTAATACGGTGACGTTTATCAAACATGGTTCTGTCTCTGCTCACTCTTTCATAAACGACAATGCCGGACAGGAGTGACCGGCATAAAAATAGCCCTATTTTTCAGCAGCTCAGGCGCGGCGTTTTGTCGCTGAATCCATCCATACTGCCAGCAACAGAATCGCTCCCTTCACGATATACTGCCAGAACGTTGGGACATCCATCATACTCATTCCGTTATCCAGAGAAGCCATAATAAATGCACCCATCACTGCGCCGGCAACGCTGCCGACGCCACCCGCCAGGCTGGTTCCGCCGATGACGCAGGCGGCAATGGCGTCCAGTTCGGCGATGTTTCCCGCCGATGGCGACCCGGCACCGAGACGCGAACTGAGAA
Organism: Citrobacter amalonaticus; assembly: GCF_018323885.1. NCBI lineage: Bacteria > Pseudomonadati > Pseudomonadota > Gammaproteobacteria > Enterobacterales > Enterobacteriaceae > Citrobacter > Citrobacter amalonaticus. The sequence goes on from NZ_AP024585.1 coordinate 200,980, forward strand.
TGAGCCCGGCAATCGCCACCATCAGACCATTGATGGCGAACACCGCTAGTTTGGTCCGCGCGACGTTAATGCCGGAAAGACGGGCGGCCTCCAGATTGCCCCCTATGGCATAAATACGTCGGCCAAATGCGGTTCGTGTCGCCATGAACATCCCGGCGAGCAGCAAAAATACCAGCAGCAGAACGGGCGTCGGCACACCGCGATAATCATTCAACAGCCAGATGGCGCCTAACACAATCACGGCAGTTAATGCCTGGCGGCCCACTACGCTGGTTGACGCCGGGGCATCAAGACCCAGGGACTGCCGGCGCATGCGCCCGCGCCACTGCCAGCCGATAAACGCCATCAAACCCATCGCGCCGAGGGTGAAGCCCAATCCATTGGATAAGTAGCTTTGCCCAATCTGCGACATGGCGGAGCTGGTCGGCGATACGGTTGTACCATTGGTGATGCCGATGAGGATACCGCGAAACGCCAGCATCCCGGCCAGAGTCACAATAAATGAGGGAACTTTGCGGTAAGCGACCCACCAGCCATTCCAGGCGCCGAGCAGCAATCCCAGCGCCAGCGTGACGATAATGGTGAACGGCAGCGGCCAACCCAGCCAGACGTCGCAGATAGCCGCGACGCCGCCCAGCAGTCCCATCATGGAACCGACGGAGAGATCGATTTCCGCTGAGATGATGACGAATACCATGCCGACCGCCAGGATCCCCGTAATCGCGGTCTGGCGGAGCAGGTTGGAGACGTTACGTGCGCTGAGATACGCACCGTCCGTTGTCCAGGTAAAGAACAGCATGATCACAATGATGGCCGCGATCATCACGAACACCTGTAGATTCAGCGATTTAATCCCAGGAAAAACGCCCGTCAGTGGGGCGGTGAGTTTAACGTCAGACGGATTGTTTTTCGACATGATGTTCGCTCCTCAAAGCGGCTTCCATCACCTGCTCTTGCGTCAGGTTATGATTGACCAGGTTGGCTTTCAGTTTTCCTTCATGCATCACCAGAATGCGGTCGCTGAGCCCCAGCACTTCGGGCAATTCAGACGAAATGACAATTACGGCGATACCCTGCTGAACGAGCTGGTTAATGAGCTTGTAGATTTCATATTTCGCGCCGATATCGATGCCCCGGGTAGGCTCATCAAGGATGAGAATTTGCGGGTTAAGCAACAGGCAGCGCGCCAGAATGGCTTTTTGTTGATTCCCACCGCTCAGACGTCCGATCGCCAACTCAGGAGAAGACGTTTTGACTTTGAGACGTTGCAGGGATTCGAGGATGCATTTGTATTCGGCGGCATCGTCTAACTGGCTTACCTTGCCAGTGAACTGATCAAGCGCGGCGAGGGTAATGTTTTTCCCCACCGCCATGACCGGCACAATACCATCGCGTTTGCGGTCCTCCGGAACCATGGCGATCCCGTGGGCGATGGCCTGCTGGCAGTTGCGGATGTTAACGGACTGACCGTCAATCACCACCTCTCCTTCCCAGCGCCCGGGCCAGACGCCAAACAGACACTGAACAAGCTCCGTGCGTCCCGCGCCGACCAGACCAGCAATCCCCAGGATTTCGCCGCGCTTTAGTGAGAAGGAAACGTCATTCACGCGCCGGATATGGCGATTGACGGGATGCCAGGCCGTGAGGTGATCAACGCGTAAAATCTCTTCACCCGTGGTGTGAGGTTCGCTGGGGTAGAGTGCAGTGAGTTCGCGGCCAACCATCATGGTGATAATATCGTCTTCGCTCATGCCAGCCGCGTCGCGGGTGCCAATATGCTTGCCATCACGGATCACGCAGATCGTGTCGGAAATGGCTTTCACTTCGTTCAGCTTGTGTGAAATGTAGATGCAGGCGATATCGTGCTGTTGCAGATCGCGGATGATCTCCAGCAGCACCGTTGTTTCCTGTTCGGTGAGTGACGCTGTCGGCTCGTCCAGAATCAGCAGGCGCACTTGTTTATTCAGCGCTTTCGCAATTTCAACCAGCTGTTGCTGACCAAGGCCCAGTTCGCCCACCCGGGTATCGGGCGAAATTGCCAGACTGACCTGCCTGAGCAATTTTTGGCAGCGCAGGGTCATCATGTCGTAATCCAGCACGCCATGACGGCTTATTTCGCTACCGAGGAAAATATTCTCCAGCACGGTTAAGTGCTTAACCAGTGCTAACTCCTGATGGATGATGGCAATCCCTTTGCGCTCGGTATCACGAATATGGTTGGCCTGTAGCGTTTCTCCAGCAAATACAATTTCACCTTCGTAACTGCCATGGGGATAAATACCGCACAGTACTTTCATCAGCGTCGATTTACCTGAGCCATTCTCGCCGCATAATGAAATAATTTCACCGGCATTCAGTCTGAGGCTGACGTTGTCAATCGCCTTGACGACACCGAAGGTTTTGGTGATGTTCTTCATTTCAAGTAGACAGGACATAGCGACTCCGCAGTAGCCAATGAGAGAACCGGGCGTAGTGGGAAATGCGCGCCCGCAGCCATCGCTGGGGCGCTGCGCTTACAGTTCGCTCTGCTTATGGAATCCGTCTTTAATCACGGTCTCATTGATGTTGTTTTTGTTAACGTCAATCGGCGTCAATAAGCGGGAGGGGACATCTTTCAGACCGTTGTTTAACGTAGCGTCGGCTTTAGGCTGCTGTCCGTTACCCAGTTCTACGGCGATTTCGGCGGCGGTATTGGCCAGCAGCGTAATCGGTTTATACACGGTCATTGTTTGTGTTCCTGCGACAATGCGCTTGATACCCGCAAGGTCGGCGTCCTGACCTGAAATCGCCACTTTTCCTGAAAGCCCTTGCGCACTGAGCGCCTGAACCGCACCGCCTGCCGTCGCGTCATTAGAGGCGACAACGGCGTCAATGTTGTTATTGTTCGCGGTTAAGGCGTTTTCCATAATTTTCAGCGCATTTTCCGGCAGCCAGCCGTCAACCCACTGATCGCCAACCACCTTTATTTTTCCGGAATCGATATACGGTTTTAAAACTTTCATCTGCCCGGCGCGGAAGAGTTTGGCATTATTATCGACCGGCGAGCCGCCCATCAGAAAATAATTTCCCTGAGGGACACGTTCAACTAATGCCTGGGCCTGTAATTCACCGACTTTTTCGTTATCAAATGAAATATAGAAATCGATGTCTGCGTCATTGATCATGCGGTCATACGCTAAAACTTTAATACCTTCCTGTTTCGCCTCTTTAACCACGTTACTTAATACTTGTCCGTTATAAGGAATAATAACGAGGACATCCACGCCTCGGTTAATCATATTTTCAATCTGCGACATCTGGGTTTCTTCATTCCCGTTCGCGGACTGGACAAAGACTTTTGCGCCAAGCGATTCGGCTTTGCTGACGAAAATATCGCGATCTTTCTGCCAACGTTCGAGGCGCAGGTCATCAATCGCCATGCCGATTTTAATTTCTTTGGCATGTCCTGCCACGCTGGTGAGCAAAAGGGAGGTGCAGACAGTGAGTAAGAGATTCTTCATCTTCATAATCGTGATGCCTTTCGTTAGAGGGAGCAACAATAAAAGTAACAATCACAGCATAAGACGTTGCAGAATTTAGCAATTCATACGGGGAAGACAATTACAGATTTTTATCTTGCGGTTACGAAATTTGGTTTATTTCCTGAATTATGACCAGGATCGTACTTTTTATGGTGAAGACTGAATGTTGCATTTATGCCAGCAGAGTACCCATTTTTTGCAAATGGATATTTTTATTTTGCGAGGTGGCGCACACTTGTGAATTCTCTCAATAGCAGTGTGAAATAACATAATTGAGCAACGGGAGGGGAGTGCTCAATATTACGACATGACCTATTCTCGTCGTATTTCCTGATTATGGAGTTCATTATGCAGGCATATTTTGACCAACTCGATCGCGTTCGTTATGAAGGCCCCCGTTCCACTAATCCGTTAGCATTCCGTCATTACAACCCTGATGAGATCGTATTGGGCAAACGGATGGAAGATCATCTGCGTTTTGCAGCCTGCTACTGGCATACCTTCTGCTGGAACGGGGCTGATATGTTTGGTGTCGGGGCGTTTAATCGTCCGTGGCAGCAACCGGGGGATGCGCTGGCGCTGGCAAAACGTAAAGCGGACGTCGCGTTTGAATTTTTCCACAAGCTGCACGTTCCGTTCTACTGCTTCCACGATGTCGATGTTTCGCCGGAAGGCGCGTCGCTGAAAGAGTACAAAAATAACTTCGCCGAAATGGTGGATGTGCTGGCAGAGAAACAAGAGCAGAGCGGCGTGAAACTGCTGTGGGGTACGGCAAATTGCTTCACCAACCCCCGTTATGGTGCCGGGGCGGCGACGAACCCGGATCCAGAAGTGTTCAGTTGGGCGGCCACCCAGGTGGTAACGGCGATGGACGCCACGCACAAACTGGGTGGTGAAAACTACGTGCTGTGGGGCGGTCGTGAAGGGTACGAAACCTTGCTGAATACCGACCTGCGTCAGGAGCGTGAGCAAATTGGCCGCTTCATGCAAATGGTGGTTGAGCACAAGCACAAAACGGGCTTCCAGGGCACGCTGCTGATTGAGCCGAAGCCGCAGGAACCGACCAAGCATCAGTATGATTACGACGCCTCAACCGTTTACGGCTTCCTCAAGCAGTTTGGTCTGGAAAAAGAGATCAAACTGAATATTGAGGCTAACCACGCGACGCTGGCAGGTCACTCGTTCCACCACGAAATCGCCACGGCGATTGCGCTGGGTCTGTTTGGCTCTGTCGATGCCAACCGGGGTGACGCGCAGCTGGGCTGGGATACCGACCAGTTCCCGAACAGCGTAGAAGAGAACGCATTGGTGATGTACGAAATCCTCAAAGCGGGCGGTTTCACCACCGGTGGCCTGAACTTTGACGCCAAAGTGCGCCGTCAGAGTACGGATAAATACGATCTGTTCTATGGCCATATTGGCGCGATGGACACGATGGCGCTGTCGCTGAAAATTGCCGCGCGCATGATTGAGGATGGCGAGCTGGATAAGCGCGTCGCGAAACGTTATGCCGGCTGGAGTAGCGAACTGGGCCAGCAGATCCTGAAAGGACAGATGTCGTTAAGCGAACTGGCGCATTATGCTGAACAGCACAACCTGGCGCCGGTGCATCAGAGCGGTCATCAGGAACAGCTGGAAAACCTGGTGAATCATTACCTGTTCGATAAATAATCGATATCGCCGGGTGACGCAGCGTTTCCTGGTCGGTGATTTGACAAGCCCGGTGAGCGTTGTGGCACCGGGCATTTCAGTTTAAGGAACCCACTCTATGTATATTGGGATCGATCTTGGCACCTCGGGCGTGAAAGCGATTTTGCTCAATGAGCAAGGCGAGGTGGTCGCATCGCAAACGGAAAAACTCACCGTCTCTCGTCCTCATCCGCTCTGGTCGGAGCAAGATCCCGAACAGTGGTGGCTGGCGACCGACCGCGCCCTGAAGGCGTTGGGCAAGCAGCATTCGTTAAGTCAAGTGAAAGCGCTGGGGATTGCCGGGCAGATGCATGGCGCGACGTTGCTCGACAGCCAGCAACAGGTGCTGCGACCGGCCATTCTGTGGAATGACGGACGTTGTGGCGAGGAGTGTGCGTTGCTGGAGTCAATGGTACCGCAGTCGCGCGCCATCACGGGTAACCTGATGATGCCTGGATTCACGGCTCCGAAGCTGCTGTGGGTACAGCGCCACGAGCCAGCGGTGTTCCGGCAGGTGGCAAAGGTGCTGCTACCGAAAGACTATCTGCGTTTACGCATGACCGGTGAATTTGCCAGCGATATGTCTGACGCTGCGGGAACGATGTGGCTGGATGTGGAAAAACGTGACTGGAGTAACGTGATGCTGAATGCCTGCGGCCTGACCCGTGACCATATGCCCGCGTTATTCGAAGGGAGTGAGATTACCGGCAAATTGCTGCCTGATGTCGCAATGGCGTGGGATATGCCTGCGGTTTCTGTCGTTGCAGGCGGTGGCGACAATGCGGCGGGCGCAGTCGGCGTAGGGATGGTCAATGCCGATCAGGCCATGCTGTCACTGGGAACGTCCGGCGTCTATTTTGCCGTCAGTGACGGTTTCCTGAGCAAGCCCGAAAGCGCAGTACACAGCTTTTGCCATGCGTTGCCTGAGCGCTGGCATCTGATGTCGGTGATGCTAAGTGCAGCCTCCTGTCTGGACTGGGCGGCAACATTAACCGGTCTGAAGACGGTGCCGGCGCTGATTGATGCGGCGCAGCAGGCTGATGAGGCAGCCGACCCTGTCTGGTTCTTGCCGTATCTTTCAGGTGAACGTACGCCGCACAATAATCCGCAGGCGAAAGGCGTGTTCTTTGGTCTGACCCATCAGCATGGACCGGCTGAGCTGGCGCGCGCGGTGCTGGAAGGCGTGGGCTATGCGTTGGCCGACGGGATGGATGTGGTACATGCCTGTGGGGTGAAGCCGCAAAGCATCACGCTGATCGGCGGCGGTGCGCGCAGCGCGTACTGGCGGCAAATGCTGGCGGATATCAGCGGCCTGCAACTGGATTATCGCACCGGTGGTGATGTGGGGCCGGCACTGGGTGCCGCTCGTCTGGCGCAAATTGCGATGAATCCGGAGAAGCCATTAGCCGAGTTATTACCGCAACTTCCGCTTGAACAAACACACATGCCTGACAGGCAACGCCATAGCGTTTATCAACAGCGCCGGGAAACCTTCCGTCGTCTTTATCAGCAGCTACTTCCACTCATGTCTTGAGCCTGAATCCCTCCTGTTTTGCAGGAGGGATTAACCCAAAGCATATAAATAATTGATCAATAAATTAAATATATGGATTTATTCTGAAATTCCATTTTCTGTTCATTTTTCAGTGTTGTCTTTCATAGGTTATCCCTAATCTGCATCCGTTGGATAAGGAGATCCCAGTGAAAAGCTCAACGTTAATTTCCTGGTTGTTGCTCATCTCAGGCACATCGACTTACGTTATCGGCTTAGGGATGGCATGTCCCTTACTGAGCGGAAAAGGTTATTTCCTCGGTGTCCTGGTGACCGCAATGTTTGTCACATACGTTTATCTACGTGAGGAAAAACGCGACCAACTGGACGATAGCGTCGTTACCGTGTGCCAACTGGTCGCGCTTATCACGCTGGGGTTGTTTCTGGTCGGCATCCTCAACGCGCCGCTATCACTGAGTGGGCGGGGTCTCTATCCGGTGGCGCTCTTTATGGGTCTACTGGGTTTTGTACGCCTGATTCGTGCATCGGATCATTAAATAAAAAGGGGATCACTTTGCTGTGGGGTTTCCTGGCTTGCTATTTGTTACGGCGTCTGAGACGGCGCTCTCCCTGATAACGGTTTTAGCCTCTCTGAAATGCCCGGCGCCACGACCGGGCATTTCAACATCAACTGACCAGCCTGCGCGTATCGATGCGTTGTAACAGCATTGAAAGCAGTAAACTGGCCACGAGGGTCGCGCTGAAAATCCACAACATATCCAGCGGCGGCCAGCGTTTGATTTCCAGACCGCTGGTGCGCAAGGCATGAATAATGAGCGCATGAAAGCCATAAATGCCGAGTGAATGGCGTGAAATCAGCCCCAGCCCAGGGACCGTTTGCGTATTCAGCGTGTTTTTCACCAGCGTCAGTAGCGCGACTGCACAGATAAAGACCATGGGGCCGCAATAGAGATACCAGGTATCGGCAAAATTGCCGCGCCACTGTAGTTCATGCAACGTCCCACGAGAGATGACCCACACCGCCACCACGAAAAGCCCCGCGCTTAACCAGGAAAGCGCGCGTTTTTGTGTCTCCATCATGCCGATAGCGCGTCCCAGCATCCCGTACAAAATGTAGTAAAAGGTATCGCCGTTGATATACAAATTAATGGGGAGCCACTCGAATCCGCCGACTTTTTGCGACACGGTATTCGGATTGGCGAGAATGCCAATGACCACCATCAGCACCAGCAGCATTTTGCCACTCACGTTTTTCACCTCAATCAGCGGCGAGACCAGATAGATCACGGCGATCGCGAAGAAAAACCACAGATGATAGAACACCGGTTTTTGCAGCAGATTTTTTAAGGAGAGTTCGGCGTTAATCGAAGTAAATAATGTGATGTAGAGCAGGGCAACGGCGCTGTAGAACAGCAGGCACAGCGCGATGCGTAAAAAATGGCGTGGTTGTGCGCTGCGCTCGCCAAAAAAGAGGTAGCCCGAAATCATAAAAAATAGCGGCACGCTGACGCGTGAAGCCGAATTCAGTACGTTGGCAAGATCCCAGTTAACGGGACTGACACTCTGTGCATTGGTGATGTACCAGGTTGTGGTGTGAATCATGACCACCATCAGACAGGCGATCCCTCGCAGGTTATCAATCCAGAAAATTTTGGGCTGCATCAGTTCCTCTGTTTTCGTTTCAAAATGGTCTGACTCACATTTTGTCAGCCTGTCCCGCTGGATTAATCTGAGTTTTTACACTAAAGGTTGTGATGGTCCGATGAGATTCGCAAAATGCGTCTGCCACACCGAACGTAATAATAATAAGACTGATCAGTAAATTAGGCGGTAATAAAATGATGATGAAATCTTTCTTTCCAGCAATGGTGATTCTGTTGCTGGCAGGATGTACACCCTCCCAGCCATCGCCGACACAAAAGGCGCAGAAAGTGAAAGTCAGCCCCACGCGCACGCTGGATATGGAAGCGCTGTGCAAAGATCAGGCTGCGCGACGCTATAATACCGGTACGCAGAAAATTGATGTTACGGGCTTTGAACAATTTCAGGGAAGTTATGAGATGCGCGGCGCTACCTTCCGTAAAGAGAGTTTTGTCTGCTCTTTTGACGCGGATGGGCAGTTTTTACATCTTTCCATGCGTTAAGCCCTGCCTTTTTCCCGTTTCGTACTGTATATCTTGCAGTCAGCGGGTATACTGAACCCTTCCTTTTAAAACCACACGTATCCAGCACGAAATACTATGCAAAAGTTTGATACCAAGACCTTCCAGGGCCTGATCCTGACATTACAGGATTACTGGGCTCGTCAGGGCTGTACCATTGTTCAACCTTTGGACATGGAAGTGGGTGCAGGTACCTCGCACCCGATGACCAGCCTGCGTGCGTTGGGGCCAGAACCGATGGCAACCGCGTATGTGCAACCTTCTCGTCGTCCAACTGATGGACGCTATGGCGAAAACCCGAACCGTTTACAGCACTACTATCAGTTTCAGGTGGTGATTAAGCCCTCTCCGGACAACATCCAGGAGCTGTATCTCGGGTCGCTGAAAGAGCTGGGTATGGATCCAACCATCCACGACATTCGCTTCGTGGAAGATAACTGGGAAAACCCGACGCTGGGTGCCTGGGGTCTGGGCTGGGAAGTGTGGCTGAACGGGATGGAAGTGACACAGTTCACTTACTTCCAGCAGGTCGGCGGACTGGAATGTAAGCCGATCACCGGTGAAATCACCTATGGTCTGGAACGTCTGGCCATGTACATTCAGGGCGTAGACAGCGTTTACGACCTGGTCTGGAGCGACGGCCCGTTGGGTAAAACCACGTATGGCGACGTGTTCCATCAGAACGAAGTGGAGCAATCCACCTACAACTTCGAATACGCGGACGTGGACTTCCTGTTCACCTGCTTTGAGCAGTACGAGAAAGAAGCGCAGCAACTGCTGGCGCTGGAAACGCCGCTGCCGCTGCCTGCCTACGAGCGTATTCTGAAGGCCGCCCATAGCTTCAATCTGCTGGATGCGCGTAAAGCCATCTCCGTCACCGAACGCCAGCGCTATATTCTGCGTATTCGTACCCTGACTAAAGCAGTGGCAGAAGCTTACTACGCTTCCCGTGAAGCCCTCGGCTTCCCGATGTGCAATAAAGACAAATAAGAGGCGGCCATGTCTGAGAAAACTTTCCTGGTGGAAATCGGCACTGAAGAGCTGCCACCAAAAGCCCTGCGCAGCCTGGCGGAATCCTTTGCTGCGAACGTGACGGCGGAGCTGGATAACGCCGGCATCGCGCACGGCCATGTTGAATGGTTTGCGGCACCGCGTCGTCTGGCGCTGAAAATCGCTAATCTGGCGGAATCACAGCCCGATCGCGAAGTTGAAAAACGCGGTCCGGCGATTGCCCAGGCATTTGATGCCGAAGGCAAACCGAGCAAAGCGGCAGAAGGCTGGGCTCGGGGGTGTGGTATTACCGTTGATCAGGCTGAGCGTCTGACCACCGATAAAGGCGAATGGCTGCTGTATCGTGCACACGTGAAAGGCGAAAGCGCCGAAGCGCTGTTGCCGAACATGATCGCTACATCGCTGGCGAAACTGCCGATCCCGAAACTGATGCGCTGGGGAGCAAGCGACGTGCATTTCGTACGTCCGGTTCATACCGTGACCCTGCTGCTGGGCGACAAAGCCATTCCGGCGACCATTCTGGGTATTCAGTCCGATCGCATTATTCGCGGCCATCGCTTTATGGGCGAGCCGGAGTTCACCATCGACAATGCCGACCAGTATCCGCAAATCCTGCTGGAGCGCGGTAAGGTCATTGCCGACTACGAACAGCGTAAAGCCAAAATCAAAGCGGATGCCGAAGACGCGGCGCGTACTATTGGCGGTAATGCCGATCTGAGCGACAGCCTGCTGGAAGAAGTGACCTCGCTGGTGGAATGGCCGGTGGTACTGACGGCGAAATTCGAAGAGAAATTCCTCGCGGTACCCTCTGAAGCGCTGGTGTACACCATGAAAGGTGACCAGAAGTACTTCCCGGTCTACGCCAACGACGGCAAACTGCTGCCGAACTTCATCTTCGTTGCGAACATCGAATCGAAAGATCCTCAGCAAATCATCTCCGGTAACGAGAAGGTGGTGCGCCCGCGTCTGGCGGATGCCGAGTTCTTCTTCAATACTGACTGTAAAAAACGACTGGAAGATCACCTGCCGCGTCTGCAAACCGTGCTGTTCCAACAGCAGCTGGGTACATTGCGCGACAAGACCGATCGTATTCAGGCGCTGGCGGGCTGGATTGCCGGTCAGATTGGCGCAGACGTTAACCATGCCACCCGTGCGGGCCTGCTGTCGAAATGTGACCTGATGACCAACATGGTCTTCGAATTCACCGATACCCAGGGCGTAATGGGCATGCACTATGCTCGCCACGATGGTGAAGCGGAAGATGTTGCTGTCGCTCTGAACGAACAGTATCAACCGCGCTTTGCCGGTGATGACCTGCCGTCTAACCCGATTGCCTGCGCACTGGCGATTGCGGATAAGATGGACACCCTGGCGGGAATCTTCGGTATCGGTCAGCACCCGAAAGGGGACAAAGACCCGTTTGCGCTGCGTCGTGCTGCGCTGGGCGTGCTGCGCATTATCGTTGAGAAGAACCTGAACCTCGATCTGCAAACGCTGACCGAGGAAGCGGTGCGTCTGTACGGTGATAAGCTGACCAACGCGAACGTTGTGGATGACGTGATCGACTTTATGCTCGGTCGCTTCCGGGCCTGGTATCAGGATGAAGGTTACACCGTGGATACCATCCAGGCGGTGCTGGCACGTCGTCCGACCCGTCCGGCTGATTTTGACGCGCGTATGAAGGCGGTCTCGCACTTCCGTACGCTGGAAGCGGCATCTGCGCTGGCGGCAGCCAACAAGCGTGTCTCTAACATCCTGGCGAAGTCTGATGAGACGCTGAACGAGCGTGTTAATGCCTCAACGTTGAAAGAGCCAGAAGAGATCGCGCTGGCGATGCAGGTTGTGGTACTGCGTGACAAGCTCGAACCGTACTTTGCCGAAGGCCGTTACCAGGACGCGCTGGTGGAACTGGCTGAACTGCGCGAGCCGGTCGATTTATTCTTCGAAAAAGTGATGGTGAACGTCGAGGATAAAGAGTTGCGTATCAACCGCCTCTCGATGCTGGAAAAACTGCGTGAGCTGTTCCTGCGTGTGGCGGATATTTCGCTGCTGCAATAAACATCGCGCAAGTCACCACCGCAAACAAACGCTGAAACCTGCCCTCGGGCAGGTTTTTTTATGGACGGGACAGGAAGAGTTACTGCAACTGCAATTCCGTCAGACAGGTCTGGCTGTCATCCTTCGTGGCAATGGCGTGTGATGCCGTTTTGCCGTTGTAGCCCACTTCTATTGTCCCTTCAATATTGCGCGGCAACCAGACGCCGATAAACCCGTTCTGATAGCTTTTGAGCGGTTTCTGAATCAGCACATTGCCTTTGTTATCCGTCACTTTAACGTTGAACGTCGTGTCCGGCATTTCACCCTGGCAGCCGGACAAACTGTGGTTAAAGCACGGGTGCGTCTGCTGCTGGTAAGGTGCAAACGAGAGATAGAATTTTTCGCCCAACGGCAGGGTATACATCTGCCCATCAGAAGCGAGTTTTAACTCGGTACTGGTGATGGAAGCCGAATACGGCAGCGGGCGGGATTGTGGCGTTTGATCGATGGTATCCACGATCTGCTCGACTGACTTACCGGCAAGACCATGTTCGGCAAGGAATGTGGCTTCTGGCGATGCAGCAAACGCGGCGCCGCTGGTGAGTAAACCTAGCGTGAAGAACAACGGGAGTCTGGACATAGCGTCAATTCCATGTGAAAAACAGGGTCTTCACTATAAAGCTTACCCTTAGGGAAAGGTCAAAGGCTGGCCAGGTAAAGTAATGCAAAGAAGGGAACAGGGATATCGAAAGGCGGGCAAGAGATAAAAAAAATCCCCGCCGTCTGGCAGGGATCTTGAATTCTGAGCTTATCTAAGCTTACAGGCTGGTTACGTTGCCAGCTGCCGGGCCTTTAGCGCCGCTTTCGATGGTGAAGGAAACTTTCTGACCTTCGTCCAGAGATTTGTAGCCATCGTTCTGGATAGCAGAGAAGTGTACGAACACGTCTTTAGAGCCATCGTCAGGAGTGATGAAGCCGAAGCCTTTGTCAGCGTTGAACCATTTTACGATACCAGTCATTTTACCGGACATAGTGTATTACCTTTTAAAAAATAAGTGTGCCTTTCGGCGATATGGCGTGCTCTACAGATTTTTTAAGCGTTAAGGAAATGCGCACTACGAGGGGTATCAACGATAACTCTTGAAGGGGACTGCCTTACTAAACTGCTTTAATGGTCTGTACGTCAAACCGTGGAACGCATTAACTCATGTAACGCCTGAGGATGCAACTGTTATTTTTCGCCCGATAGGTTAAGTGGTCAGAAAACGGTCCTGTATCAGGACCGTTCATCAATGATTGTCGATTACTCCATCAACTGCTTACTCAATGCCGGGTTAGCCTGTATCAGGCGCATCAGCTTCAATTCGGTACTGGAGGGTTTAACGCGTTTTGATTCCCACTCCTGTACCAGTGCAACCGTTACGCCTAACGCTCTGGCGAAATCATCCGTTTCCAGCCCGCTCCCCCGGCGTAATTGTTCAAATTCGCTAAAGGGACTTGGCTTATGCGTCAGGGTGATTTTTGATGTTTCTTCTTTAAAAACAATTTGTTCCAGGCTGCTCAGCAGCTCAAACATTGGATCTTTAGATTCCATTGAGAACTCCTTTAAATCACACAGCGAGATCGTGAATTTCATCGAAGCCAGTTAAGAATAGTCGTAAATGAGAAAGCGCGTTGGGCGTCACAGTTTAAGAGGGGGACAAGACTCGTTTCAGCGGCGAGAAGGCGGCGGATTTGTAGCTTGCTAACGATTTGATAACGGGCACTATATCCCGCGTGGTAATGTGAAATGTAAAGATTACGAAAATATGACTATTTCCTGGCAGGCTATTACCTGCCAGGAGGGAAAATCAGGCTTTTTGCGCGGCGTGAGTCGGTGATTCTGTCGGCGTTGATGCGCCAGAGAGCTGGCGTTTACCTGCCCAGTATTTCACCATCAAGGCAAAGGCAGACACTAACGCCGGAATGGCCAGGAATGTAAAGATGGTTTCGAACGCGAGTTGCGCCTGCATCAGGAAGGCGCCGCTAAACGCACCGAGGATGCCGCCGAAACGGCCCAGACCTAACATCCATGCCACACCAGTCGCGCGGCCCTGTGTGGGGTAAAAACCCGCCGCCAGCGCGGGCATGGACGATTGTGCGCCGTTCATGATTGTCCCGGCGATAAAAACCATCACCCCCATGAGCACCAGGCTGCTGGTGGAGAACCCAACCAGGCAGACAAACACCCCGGTCAACAACCAGCCGACCGCCACCACTTTGTTCGGGTTGAATTTGTCCATCAGCGCGCCCAGCACCAGGACGCCAATTCCGCCGCCCAACGGGAACAAGGCGGTAATGATGGACGCCTGGCTCAGCGTGGCCCCTGTTTCACGGATCAGCAGCGGCAGCCAACTGGTCAGCAGATAGAAGATCAGCAACCCCATAAAGTAGGTCAGGCACAGCATTACCGTACCCAGTGCGTAACGCGGCGAGAAGATGACGCCCAGCGCTGATTTCTCTTTAATCTGGCCGGTTTCACGCAGGACAAAGTGCGTCGCTTCCGGTAGCGGGGCGATACGGCGCAGAATGGTGCCAATCTGCTGCTGTGATTTGTTCTTAACCACCAGATAACGGGCAGATTCCGGCAGTAAAACGATCAACACCACTGCCAGCACCAGCGGCATCACGCCGCCGAGGATCAGTACGCTTTGCCAGCCGTAATGCGGGATCAGCCAGGCGGAGACAAACCCACCCATCGACGAGCCAATCGGGAATCCGACGAACATCAGATTCACCAGCAGCGCGCGACGGCGTTCTGGCGCGTATTCACTCATCAGGGTCGCAGCATTGGGCATTGCCGCCCCCAGACCCAGACCAGTTAAAAAGCGCAATGCGGTCAGTTGGTTCAGCGTGCTGGCAAAGGCGGTGAGCAGGCTGAAGCCGCCAAACACCAGAATCGACATAATCAGGACTTTTTTGCGACCGATGCGGTCAGCCATTGGACCCGCGGTGAGCGCTCCGACGGCAAGCCCCACCAGCGCGGCGCTCATGACCGGGCCGAGCGCGGATTTTTCAACGCCCCACTCCTGAACGAGATCGGAGGCGATGAAGCCGATAATCGCGGTATCGAATCCGTCCATCGCGACGGTCACAAAGCACAGCACGAGAATCATCCACTGGTATTTTGAAAAGGGATGCTCGTTGATAAACGCTTGAATATCAGTCGTTTTGTTTGTCATGCGGTTATTCCTGCGAAAGCAACGCGGGGGACAGAGGGGGTTTTTATTTTCTCCACCGCAAGCGTTAGGATTAATTGTGCGATTATCGAACGTTTATTCGTTAATCGTTCAATTAATCAAAACATTGAAGCCCGTGTTCGGCAATCACCCCACCGAGGTTAACGTGCGATAATCGTACGAATTGCCCCTTCACTGGCCGACTTAATGCTGAAAAGCTATTAAAATCATAGAACTACTTCTTGTTAATGCCCTCAGGACAGAGGTGGTAAATGTGATGTGTTTAACAATAAAATAACAATTTGGTCATCGCTATTTCGCCAGACGAATTTCCGCCACAAGATTACGCGGAAGGGGTATCCTGCGAGCCTGACCTGGACTATCCTTGTAAGCCGTAAGGCACGCGTATTGCGCAGTGCGCATTTTTGGGTGAAAGGAGTATTAAAATGGCGACAGGTAAGTCCTGCTCTCGCTGGTTTGCGCCTCTTGCGGCGTTGTTAATGGTAGTTAGCCTGAGTGGGTGTTTTGATAAAGAAGGCGATCAGCGTAAAGCGTTTGTCGATTTTCTACAGAATACGGTGATGCGTAGCGGCGAGCGTCTACCCACCCTGACCGCCGATCAGAAAAAACAGTTCGGTCCGTTTGTTTCTGATTACGCGATTCTGTATGGCTACTCACAGCAGGTGAACCAGGCGATGGATTCCGCGTTGCGTCCGGTTGTTGATAGCGTTAATGCCATCCGTGTGCCACAGGATTATGTGACGCAACGTGGGCCGCTGCGTGACCTGAACGGTTCTCTCGGCGTATTGGGTCAGCAGTTGCAGAATGCGAAACTGCAGGCCGATGCGGCGCATGGCGCACTGAAACAGGCCGATGACCTGAAGCCGGTGTTTGACCAGGTGTATAAGAAAGTGGTGACGACGCCCGCAGACGCGTTGCAGCCGCTGATCCCGGCCGCGCAGATCTTCACTCAGCAACTGGTCCAGGTGGGTGATTTTGTCGCGCAGCAGGATACGCAGGTGAGTTTTGTGGCGAATGGTATTCAGTTCCCGACTTCGCAGCAGGCAAGTCAGTACAACGCATTGATTGGGCCGCTGGCCTCGCAGCATCAGGCATTTAACCAGGCCTGGACTGCGGCGGTTAACGCTATTCAGTGATGAAGCTGCCGGGCAGGCGATAGCGCCTCCCGGCTGTTTTTGTTACCCCGCAACCTGCGGGTTCACGCAGTTCTTCTCGACCTTTCCTTGCAGCGCATCAATCAGATTATCTACCGCGCAGGCCGCCATGTTATAGCGCGTTTCGTGGGTGGCTGAACCAATGTGTGGTACCGCCACAACGTTACTCAGCGACAACAACGGTGAATCAACCGGTAGTGGCTCTTGCTCAAACACATCCAGACCGGCAGCG
The DNA here is from genome assembly GCF_018323885.1 of Citrobacter amalonaticus. Classification (NCBI taxonomy): domain Bacteria; kingdom Pseudomonadati; phylum Pseudomonadota; class Gammaproteobacteria; order Enterobacterales; family Enterobacteriaceae; genus Citrobacter; species Citrobacter amalonaticus. The sequence continues at coordinate 217,538 of NZ_AP024585.1, forward strand.
TGTATTTCGCCCTGTTGCAGTGCGGCAATCAGCGCGTTTTCATCGACCACCGGACCACGTCCGGCATTAATGAAGATGGCAGAGGATTTCATTTTAGCGAACTGCTCTGCGCCAAACAGATGATGCGTCTCGTCGGTCAGCGGCAGGATCAGGCAGACAAAGTCTGATTCCTGCAACAGCGTATCGAGGTCACAGTAGCGGGCGTTGAAGCGCTCTTCCGCTTCCTGATGGTGGCGGCGGGCGTTGTAGAGAATCGGCATGTTGAAGCCGAAGTGGGCGCGCTGTGCCAGCGCAAGACCAATGCGTCCCATCCCGACAATCCCCAGCGTTTTGTGGTGCACATCAATACCAAACCAGTCAGGACCAATGCTGGAGGTCCATTCGCCGACCTTCACGCGCTCGGCCACTTCCACAACGCGGCGAGCGGTCGATAGCACCAGTGCCATGATCGTATCGGCAACGGTTTCCGTCAGCACGGTGGGCGTATGCATCAGCAGTACCTTACGTGCGTTCAGCGCATCCACATCGAAATTGTCATACCCCACGGAGATCGTTGAGGTTGCGCGGAGCGTCGGCATTTTCTCCAGCAGCGCGGTATCGACGGTTTGGCTGGAGCCCAGCAGACCTTCAGCACTGGCAAAGGCTTGCGCGTGTTGTTCAACCGTCTGCGGGCTCAGGTCCGGCACCTGGGTGACGGTGAAATGTTCTTCCAGGCGATGCAGTAAATCGTCAGGTAACGCTTTGTAGAGAATAATGGACGGCTTCATATGACTCTCCATGAGTGAAAGTTTACGCGTGGCGTGCGCCAACCGGGACGTGCTGATTATTAGCAGGCTTAACAATTAAAGTTAGCCATACTGAGGCGAAAAGCGCCACCCCCATAAAAATGTACGAGGCGGACGGGCTGCCGGTGGCGCCGTTGAGGTAACCGACAAACCACGAGCCGAGGAACGAGCCCAGCGCGCCCATACTGTTGATTAGCGCCATTGCGCCACCGGCAACGTTGCGCGGCAACATCTCCGGAATGATGGCGAAAAACGGGCCATACGGGGCGTACATCGCCGCACCGGCAATCACCAGCAGGGTATAAGAGGCCCAGAAGTTATTCGCGCCGACGGCCCAGGAACCGATAAAAGCGCACGCGGCAATCAGCAGCAGAGGCCAGACGAACAGCTTACGGTTCTGTAATTTATCCGAGGCCCAGGAGGCGATAATCATCGCCACGGTGGCTGCCAGATACGGGACAGAAGAGAGCCAGCCCACTTCGACCATTCCCAGATTCGCGCCGCCTTCGCGGATGATTGATGGCAGCCACAGCACGAAGCCGTAGACGCCAATACTCCAGGTGAAATATTGCATGCATAACAGGATCACATTACGGGAGCGGAACGCTTCGCCGTAGTTGCGTACAGCCTTAATCCCCTGCTGCTCTTGTTCGAGTTGCGTTTGCAACGCCGTTTTTTCTGACTCGGTCAGCCAACCGACCTGCGCCGGTTTGTCTTTCACCAGCACCCACCAGCAGAAGGCCCACAGAATGGCGGGAACCCCTTCGATGATGAACATCTCACGCCAGCCGAGCGCCTGGATCAGGTAACCAGACACCACTGACATCCACAGGACCGTCACCGGGTTACCGAGGATCAGGAAGGTATTTGCTCGCGAACGCTCCGACTTCGTAAACCAGTTACTGATGTAAATCAGCATCGCTGGCATAACAGCGGCTTCCACTACCCCGAGAATAAAGCGAATAGCGGCCAGCGCCGGGATATTGCTGACCATCCCGGTCAGCGACGCGCAACCGCCCCATAAAATCAGGCAGACAAAAATCAGTTTGCGCACGCTCCGGCGTTCGGCATACACCGCGCCGGGGATCTGAAAGAAGAAATAGCCGAGGAAGAACAGGGCGCCGAGCAGGGATGAGATCCCTTTGGTGATGCCAAGGTCTTCGTTAATGCCCGCGGCGGACGCGAAGCTGAAGTTTGCACGGTCAAGATACGCCAGGCTATACGTGATGAACACGATAGGCATGATGTACAACCAGCGTTTTGCTGCATTTGTTGAGTTTGCCATAATCAACCTCTGTTGTTTCTGCCGCCGCTGTCTGTAGGGTACAGGGGGCTGTTATCATTACGTAAGGTTATTCGCCTAACGTTTCACGTGTGGGTAAGCCTTCGCTGTCGCCCTGCACCTGAATGGCCAGTGCGCCAATTTTGTTGCCGCGTGTGACGGCCTGCGACAGCGTACGACCTTCCAGTAAGGCGCTGATGACGCCGACGGCAAAGCCATCGCCGGCACCGACCGTATCGACTACGTTGTCCACTTTGACCGGGGCAACGCTGCCTTTTTCGCCGTCGGCGGTTTTATACCAGGCGCCGTCTGCGCCTGTTTTCAGCACCACGGCTTTCACGCCGTGACGAAGATAGAAATCCGCAATCCCTTCTGGTGTCTGTTGTCCGGTTAAAATCATCCCTTCCTTCAGGCCCGGTAATACCCAGTCGGCCTGGAATGCGAGACGATTCAGTTTCTCAACCATCTCGGCTTCACTTTTCCACAGCACCGGACGCAGGTTGGGGTCAAATGAGAGTGTCTTGCCCTGGGCTTTCATCGTGCGCGCCGTGTGCGCCAGCAGTTCATAGGAACTGGGGGAAAGCGCCGCAGCGACGCCGCTCAGATGCAGATGACGGGCACTGGAGAAATACGCGTCGTGGTAGTCCGCAACGGACAGATGGCTGGCGGCGGATCCTTTACGGAAATACTCCACAATGGGATCGGTTCCATTTTCAACTTTAGATTTTAGCTGAAAGCCGGTTGCGTAGCGCTCATCCAGGGTGACTCCCTGCGCATCAATCCCCTCTTTTTTCAGTGAGTTGAGAACAAAGCGACCAAAGCTGTCGTTACCTACGCGGCTCACCCAGCCGACTTTCAGTCCCAGTCGTGCCAGGCCGGTGGCAACGTTCAGTTCGGCACCGGCAACACGCTTGATAAATTGCTCAACCTCGGCCAGATCGCCGGTCTGCGTTGCTACAAACATCGCCATCGCTTCGCCGATTGTGATGACATCCAGTGAATGCTTCATGCCTTACTCCTTACGTAACAAATCGACGTAGTGGCGGGTAACCGCAGTCAGATCGGCCCCTTCCAGCGGGAATTCAATGCCGCGCGGAACGTCGGTGGGCAACAACTTGAGCAGGTCGAGCCAGCGGGGCTCTGCCTGGTCCGGGGGAACGGCGCGATAGCTGTCGTGGTGCGCGGTGGCGGCTTTAACGTGAACATAACCCACTGACTTCGCCAGTTGATGAGCGGCCTCTTCCGGCGAATCGCCTACCCACAGCCAGTTGCCCATATCAAACGTCAGGTGTACAGGCAGCGCATGTTGCTGACAGGCGGCGTTAAAACGTTGCATGGGGGCCAGTCGTCCGCAGGCGGTCTGGTCGTTCTCGACTACCAGCGCCATACCGCTGCTTTCCAGCCAGTCGCGCAGGGTGTCAAATTGTTCTGCGTGGACAAAATGGCCCAGCGAAACCTTCAGCCATAGCGCGCGCAGCGTTTGCGCTTCCTGAAGCAGTGACGGCAGTTGTAGATTGAGGCGGCCATCGTCCATGAACAGCGGTTGTGGCGCGGAATAGCAGGCCAGCAGATCGAAGCATTCGATGGCTGACGCCAGTGTGGACAGGGCGCTGAGCTCAGCGTCAGTAAACAGTTCGCGGCGAATTTCGACGCCGTCTGCACCTGCACCGGCAATGATAGGCAGCATCGCGGTTTGTCCGCCGGCAGCGCGGACAGTGTCGTGGCCATAGGCAGCGGTGACCACTATCAGTTTTCTTTGCATAGGAACTCCAGAACTCACGCTAATGTGATTACGCTAGATGGAACCGGTTCCAAAGGAAAGCATGATGTGTCGAAATTATGATCACCATCACGAAGGAAAATTAACGGGCAGTGGAGCCGCGAACGATCAGCTCGCCGGAGAAAACCTGTTCATGAATGGCGTCGCTGCCGCCTTCAATCCGACGAACCACTTGTTCGACAGCGGCATAACCAATCTGCCACGTGGGTTGTTTCAGGGTCGTGATCCCGACCCCTGCCAGTTCGGCCCATTCCAGCTCATCGAACCCCAACAGACCAATATCGCTGCCCCAGTTGAGGCCAATGCGCTTCAGTGAACGGGCGACCTGAAGGGTGAGCGCACCGTTAGCGGAAATCACTGCCTTGCGCATCCCGCGATGCTGCTGGTGGAACTGGCGTAAGGTGTTATCGAGTTGCGTATTCTCGGAAAGCGGAACTTCGGCGTTTTCGGCGACAACGCCCGGATAACGTGCCAGTGTTGCCCGAAAGGCGCTCAGACGTTCACGACGGGTATTGACCATCCCCAGCGGTTCGCTGAGAAACAGCAGTGCTTCAAAGCCTTGTTCAATCAGGTGTTCGGTGGCGGTGGTGGCGGCCTGAGTGTTGTCCAGCCCGACGACGTCGCAGGCGAAGTCAGGGATTTTGCGATCGATCAGTACCATCGGCAACGCGGACTGTTGCAGGCGATTCAACCCCTCTTCACGCATCCCCACGGCGTTGACCACAATACCTTCGACCTGATAACTGCGCAGCAGATCGAGATAGTGCAATTCCTGGTTCACCTCGTTATTGGTGTTACAGACCAGTGGAGTAAAGCCTTTCTCGCGACAGGCGGCCTCGATACCGCTTAACACGTGGACGGAATAGGGGTTGGTGATATCGGCAATGATCAGGCCAATCAAACGGGTGCGACCTCGTTTCAGGCCACGAGCCATCAGGCTGGGGCGATAGTCGAGATCGGCAATGGCTTTTTCAATACGCGCCAGCAGGGCATCGGAAAGCAGGTGTTTTTCGCCGTTGAGATAACGTGAAATGCTGGTTTTACCGGTTTTTGCCGCTTTCGCGACATCGCTGATGGTGGGGCGTGTTGATTTGCTCATCGCTGAATTCCTTGCTTTGGGTGAGCATACCTTAGCGCGAAAAGACCCGGCGACGCTACGCTTACCGGGCCTGTTGGTGGGTTTAAAGCCGGGGAAGGCAATGCCGCCACCCGGCACAATCGTTACTGAATCGGACTTAACGTAATTTCGACACGACGGTTCTGGGCTTTCCCTTCCGCCGTGCTGTTGCTGGCGATCGGATTTGCCGGACCCATGCCGCTGGTGCGGATGCGGTTGGCGGCAACGCCCTGGGTGATCAGTGCGCTGGCCACGCTGTCCGCACGCTGCTGTGACAGACGCATGTTCAGATCCTGGCCGCCGGTGCTGTCGGTATACCCGATCACATTGACGGCGGTTTTTTCGTATTCCTTCAGTACCATCGCCACGCCGGTCAACGTGTTGGCACCTGCCGGTTTCAGGGTCGCGCTGCTGCTATCAAAGGTGACGTTATTCGGCATATTCAAAATGATGTTATCGCCACTTCGCGTCACGCTTACGCCGGTTCCCTGCATTTTGTCGCGCAGTTTTGCTTCCTGGACGTCCATGTAATAACCGACGCCGCCGCCGAGCGCTGCCCCTGCCGCGGCACCAATCAGTGCGCCTTTACCGCGATCCTTCTTCGACGAGGAGAGAGCGCCGATACCCGCGCCCACCAGCGATCCAATGCCTGCGCCAATGCCAGATTTACCCGCTTCGCGTTCGCCGGTGTAAGGGTTGGTTGTGCAGCCAGAAACCGCCAGGGCGCCGCTCACGATAGCGGCAATGACTAAAACACGTTTCTTCATCTTAATTCCTTAATGACATTCTTATTTTTTGCCACAGCGACCGTGGCGGTTGATTATGACGTGTGTAGATGAAGAAAATTCCAGGGATCTCTCTGAAATTTGTAAGTAACATTGAACGCCGTAATACATCATCTCATCTGCAGGAGCGCCTGGCTTGACGACGCATTATTCGGTGTTAACCGCCGCCCATTGGGGGCCAATACTTGTCGAAACGGACGGAGAAACAGTGCTCTCCTCCCGGGGGGCGCTGCCCACTTCGCATCCCAATTCGCTGCAAAGCGCGGTTCGCGATCAGGTGCACAGTCAAAGCCGGGTACGCTATCCGATGGTACGAAAAGGGTTTCTGGCTTCGCCGGAACAACCGCAGGGTGTGCGCGGGCAGGATGAGTTTGTGCGTGTGAGCTGGGACGAGGCGCTGGCGTTGATTCATGCGCAGCATAAACGCATTCGCGATACGTATGGCCCCGCCTCCATTTTTGCCGGTTCTTACGGCTGGCGTTCCAACGGTGTTCTGCACAAGTCGGCGACGTTATTACAACGTTATATGGCGCTGGCGGGCGGCTATACCGGACATCTGGGCGACTATTCTACCGGCGCGGCGCAGGCCATCATGCCGTACGTGGTGGGCGGTAGCGAGGTTTACCAGCAGCAAAGCAGCTGGCCGGTGATTCTCGAACACAGCGAGGTGGTGGTGTTATGGAGTGCCAACCCGCTGAATACCCTGAAAATTGCCTGGAATGCGTCGGATGAACAGGGGATCCCTTACTTTGACGCGCTGCGCGAAAGCGGGAAACGGCTGATCTGCATTGATCCCATGCGATCGGAAACCGTTGATTTCTTTGGCGACAAAATGGAATGGATTGCGCCGCACATGGGGACTGACGTGGCGCTGATGCTTGGCATCGCGCATACGCTGGTAGAACATGGCTGGCATGACGAGGCGTTTCTTGCCCGCTGTACCACGGGCTATGAGGTCTTTTCAGACTATCTGTTGGGCGTGAGCGACGGTATTGCCAAAACGGCAGAGTGGGCGGACCCGATTTGCGGCGTTCCGGCGGCGAAAATCCGTGAACTGGCAGAATTGTTCCATAAAAATACCACTATGCTGATGGCCGGTTGGGGCATGCAACGCCAGCAGTTTGGCGAACAAAAGCACTGGATGATTGTCACCCTGTCCGCCATGCTGGGCCAGCCTGGCATACCTGGCGGTGGTTTTGGTCTTTCCTATCACTTTGCTAACGGGGGGAATCCGACCCGCCGTTCTGCGGTGCTGGCGTCAATGCAGGGCAGCCTGCAAGGCGGGACCGACGCGGTGGAGAAAATCCCGGTGGCGCGCATTGTGGAAGCGCTGGAAAACCCCGGCGCGCCGTATCAGCATAACGGGATGAACCGCCACTTCCCGGATATCCGCTTCATCTGGTGGGCGGGTGGGGCGAATTTTACCCATCACCAGGACACCAACCGACTGATTCGCGCCTGGCAAAAACCGGAGCTGGTGGTCATCTCGGAATGCTTCTGGACCGCTGCCGCGAAGCACGCTGATATTGTGTTGCCGGCAACCACTTCCTTTGAGCGTAACGATCTCACCATGACCGGGGATTACAGTAACCAGCATCTGGTGCCCATGAAGCAGGTCGTGCCGCCGCAGTACGAAGCGCGCAATGATTTCGATGTTTTTGCCGCGCTGAGCGAACGCTGGGAAGCGGGCGGTTATCAACGCTTTACCGAAGGGAAGAGCGAACTGGAATGGCTGGAGACGTTTTATACGATTGCCGGGCAGCGCGGGGCCAGCCAGCAGGTGACGCTGCCGCCGTTTGCCGAATTCTGGGAAGCGAATCAACTGATTGAAATGCCGGAAAATCCGGTCAATGCGCAGTTTATCCGCTTTGCGGATTTTCGTCGTGACCCGGACGCGCATCCGCTGAAAACCGACAGCGGTAAGATCGAGATTTACTCACAGCGAATTGCCGGTTACGGCTATGCAGATTGCCCCGGACACCCGATGTGGCTGGAACCGGATGAGTGGCACGGCAACGCCGAACCGGAGCAACTACAGATTGTGTCGGCGCACCCGGCGCATCGTCTGCACAGCCAGCTTAACTACAGTCACCTGCGTGAACGGTATGCGGTGGCAGATCGTGAGCCGGTGACGATTCACCCGCAGGATGCTCAGGCGCGCGGAATCCGTGACGGTGATGTGGTACGCATCTGGAATCACCGTGGTCAGATCCTTGCAGGCGCCGTGGTCACTGACGGTATCAAACCTGGTGTTATCTGCATTCATGAAGGGGCATGGCCGGACCTTGACCCTGCCGCGGGAGGCATCTGTAAAAACGGCGCGGTGAATGTGCTGACCAAAGACCTGCCCAGTTCGCGTCTGGGGAACGGCTGCGCGGGCAATACCGCGCTGGCGTGGCTGGAGAAATACAGCGGGCCAGCGCTTACGCTTACGGCGTTTACTCCGCCCGCCAGCCCATAATCCAGGTGGGATGCTGGGTATCTTCCTGCCATGCGCTGTCTTCGATACGAAAGCCCAGCGCGTGGTAGAAATTCACCGCGTTCTGGTTTTTTTGGTATACCTCAAGGCTCAGCACGTCAAAACACTGCTGAACATGCTGTACCAGCGCTTTCCCTATCCCGCTACGTAACGCATCCGGGGCGACAAACAACGCCCCTAAAAAACGCCCGTCCATGACGCTCACAAACCCTTTCAGCGCCTCGTCTTCCTCCCAGACCCAGGTTCTGGCGGCGGGCAGGTAAACATCGCGCACCACTGCCTCGCTCTCATGCCAGTAGCGTTCTGCGATAAAAGGATGCGCATAGATGGTGCTTTCCAACCACAACGCCAGCAATGGCGTCATGTCAGCACTATGAAACTCGCGAATCATGTTTATCTCCTGGATGACAGAAACAGCCGGTGATGTGGTCATTGACCAGTCCGCAGGCCTGCATGAAGGAGTAGCAAATAGTGGTGCCGACGAACTTGAATCCCCGTTTTTTTAACGCTTTCGACAGGGCGTCGGAGGCGGGCGTGGAGGTCGGGATTTCGCCCAACGCGGCGGCGCGGGTGATTTGTGGCTGGTTATCCACGAATGACCAGACGAAGTCGGCAAACGGTTCGCCGTTTTGCTCCATCGCCAGGTATGCCCGGGCATTGCCGATGATGGCCTGAATTTTCCCCCGATGGCGGATGATCCCGGCATCAAGCAGCAGTCTTTCCACATCGTCTTCCTGCATGGCTGCCACGCGGATGGGATCGAACTGGTGGAAGTTAGTGCGATAATTCTCGCGTTTCTTGAGGACGGTGATCCACGAAAGGCCAGCCTGTTGGCCTTCCAGACAGATCATTTCGAACAGTTTTTTACCGTCGTGCTCGGGTACGCCCCATTCGTTATCATGATAGGCAATATAAAGGGGGTCCTGACTGACCCAACCGCAACGTTCCATACTTCCCTCGCTCTTTGACTTGCCATAAAAATATCGTTCCGGGTGCCTTGACGCTCCCGCGAAAAAGACAATATTTAATACAGGGCTTTCGCCTGTCATCCTTAATTACAATGACAATAATATCGCCGATTTCGGCTCTCTTCTGGAGTCGCATTGATGATGATAAAAAAATGCAGTGGTCGCCGGGAAATTATTCTCCTGGCGAGCGTCGTAGTTTGTTCGCTTTACATCAACACAGCCCGTGCCTGGCAGCAAGAATATATCGTTGATAATACGCCTGGATATACGACTGAACGCTATACATGGGACAGCGATCACCAACCGCGCTATGACGACATTCTGGCGGAACGTATCCGGACGACACAAACTGTGCCGGGTCTGGCGGTGAATCTTGAGCAAGCTTCACCCACGGAGGCCACCAGCGGCATGAGTATGGGCTGGAATTTTCCCGTCTCTGGCGACATCACGACCGGACCGGTGGCGGCATTACATTACGATGGCACCACGCCCGCTATTTATAACGAATTTGGCGATAGCGTGGTCAGCCAGTCGCCCGACCCGTTATGGCATGCCAGTGTCAGTACGCTGGGCTGGCGGGTGAATTCGCAGTTTGGCGATCTGCGACCGTGGGCGCAAATCAGCTATAACCAGCAGTTTGGCGAAAATATCTGGAAGGCGCAGTCGGGACTCAGTCGAATGACGGCGACCACTCAGGACAACAACTGGATGGACGTGACGGTAGGCGCAGATATGCTGCTCAATCAGCACATGGCGGCTTATGCTGCGCTCTCGCAGGCGGAAAATACCGCCAACAGTACCGACTACCTCTACACGATGGGGGTAAGTGCCAGGTTTTAACCTGCAATTTACAATTTAAACGCAGTGATAACAGTGTTTGTGGCGATAGTAGGCACTAACTGACCGGGAAAAAATTCATTCAATGAATTTTTGTCTCGTCATTCATTCCGCATTCCAGGCATTTCATTCCGTTCTGATGGCACTTCATGCCGTTTTTTCCCTGCATAAAATGCATTTCGTTATGGTTGTTGGCAGAGAATTTATCCCTTTTGCTTATGCAGGAAGACTGCCATGAAAACCGCATCGTATCAGCGCACCCGTTGGTTGACCCTTATCGGTACCATCATTACGCAATTCGCCTTAGGTTCTGTGTATACTTGGAGCCTGTTTAATGGCGTGCTTTCAGAAAAACTGGGTGAACCCGTCAGCCAGGTGGCTTTTTCCTTCGGCCTGTTGAGCTTAGGTCTGGCGATCTCCTCTTCTGTCGCCGGGAAGTTACAGGAACGTTTTGGCGTGAAGCGCGTCACCATGGCGTCCGGTATTCTGCTCGGGCTGGGTTTCTTCCTGACCGCGCACTCCAGTAACCTGATGATGCTGTGGCTGAGCGCAGGCGTGCTGGTAGGCCTGGCCGATGGCGCGGGCTATCTGTTAACACTGTCCAACTGCGTGAAGTGGTTCCCGGAGCGTAAAGGGCTAATTTCTGCCTTTGCCATTGGTTCTTATGGTCTGGGAAGCCTGGGTTTCAAATTTATCGACAGCCAACTTCTGGCAACCGTTGGTCTGGAAAACACCTTTGTGATTTGGGGCGCGATTGTGCTGGTGATGATTGTCTTCGGCTCTACGCTAATGAAAGATGCGCCGAATCAGGAGGTCAAAACGCAAAATGGTGTTGTAGAAAACGACTACACCCTGGCACAATCTATGCGTAAACCGCAGTACTGGATGCTGGCGGTGATGTTCCTGACGGCGTGCATGAGCGGACTGTATGTGATTGGCGTGGCGAAAGATATCGCTCAGGGGCTGGCGCATATGGACGTGGCGTCGGCGGCCAATGCGGTGACGGTGATTTCTATTGCTAACCTCTCCGGCCGTCTGGTGCTGGGGATCCTGTCCGATAAAATTGCCCGTATCCGTGTGATCACCATTGGTCAGGTGGTGTCGCTGGTGGGGATGGCCGCTCTGCTGTTTGCGCCGCTGAATGCGCTGACTTTCTTTGCTGCCATTGCCTGCATCGCCTTTAACTTTGGCGGGACGATCACCGTCTTCCCGTCACTGGTCAGCGAGTTCTTCGGTCTGAACAATCTGGCGAAAAATTATGGTGTGATTTATCTCGGCTTTGGGATTGGCAGCATCTGCGGTTCGATTATCGCGTCGCTGTTCGGTGGGTTCTACGTGACTTTCTGTGTCATCTTTGCATTGTTGATTCTCTCACTGGCGCTCTCCACCACCATTCGTCAGCCAAAACGCGAGGTGCTGGAAATGGCACACGCCTGATATCCGGTAAGATTTTCTACAGGCCAGCCGATGAGCTGGCCTTTTTTTGTTATATCTGCTGTGAATAGTCTGCTTTCAAACTTGATTTTTTGTAAATATCTCTTTCGATCACATTCTCTGTTGCCACTTTCTTTGCTGCTTGTGGTCTACTTAGCCGCGCGTGTCGATTTTACTATTTGACTACCTTCGCAATTTCACCTGCCCGGCGGATGTCGCCGTTGCGCAGGCTGTGTTAACCCCTCGATTTCCAGGGCTTGCTTGCATGAGATACATTACGTCGATGTCGCAGCAAAAGCTGAGTTTTTTGCTCGCGATCTATATCGGTCTGTTTATGAATGGCGCGGTTTACCTCCGTCGGTTTGACGGTTACGCGCAAGACTTTACCCTCTGGAATGGAATCTCCGCGGTGGTTGAACTGGCTGGCACTGTGCTGGCAACGTTCTTCTTTTTACGACTCCTGTCACTGATGGGCAGGACGGTGTGGCGTGTTCTGGCTTCGTTGCTGGTGCTGATTTCAGCGGGCGCAAGTTATTACATGACCTTTATGAACGTGATGATCGGTTACGGCATCGTTGCCTCGGTCATGACCACGGATATCGATCTCTCCAAAGAGGTGGTCGGCTGGACGTTTGTCCTCTGGCTGGTGGCGGTGAGTCTTCTCCCGCTGATCTTCATCTGGTTTAACCGCTCGACGGATACCTTCTGGCGTCAGCTCTGCACGCCAAAAGTGCGCTGGCGCAGCGCGCTGATTGTGCTGATGGCGGGGCTGCTGGTCTGGGTGCCAATTCGTCTTCTGGAGATGCATCAGAAGCGTGCCGATCGTATTGCCGGTGTCGATATGCCGAGTTACGGCGGCGTACTGGCGAACTCTTATCTGCCGTCAAACTGGCTGTCTGCACTGGGCCTGTATGCCTGGGCGCAGGTGGATGAATCATCGGATAACAAATCGCTCATCAACCCGGCGAAGAAATTCACCTATACCCCGACACAGAACCTGGATGACACTTACGTGATTTTCATTATTGGTGAAACTACACGCTGGGATCATATGGGAATGTTAGGCTATGAACGCGACACCACGCCGAAGCTTGCCAAAGAGAAGAACGTCGTGATGTATCGTGGTTATTCCTGCGATACCGCGACGAAACTGTCGCTGCGCTGTATGTTCGTTCGTCAGGGTGGGGCCGAAGACAACCCACAGCGTACGCTGAAAGAGCAAAACGTCTTTGCGGTGCTCAAGCAGTTAGGCTTTAGTTCCGATCTCTACGCGATGCAGAGTGAAATGTGGTTTTACAGCAACACGATGGCCGACAACATTGCCTATCGCGAACAGATTGCTGCTGAGCCGCGTAACCGGGGTAAAGCCGTGGATGACATGCTGCTGGTCAATGAGGTTGATCGTTCGCTGCAGGAAAACCCGCAGGGTAAGCATCTGATTGTGCTGCACACTAAGGGCTCTCACTACAACTACACTCAGCGTTATCCGCGCGAGTTCGCTCAGTGGAAGCCGGAATGTTACGCTATCGATCGTAAGTGCCCAAAAGACCTGATGATTAATTCATACGATAACTCGATTACCTACGTCGATCATTTTATCGACACGGTGATTGATCAGGTACGCGATAAGAAAGCGATTGTGTTTTACGCTGCCGACCACGGTGAGTCAATCAATGAGCGCGAGCACCTGCACGGTACGCCACGTAAGATGGCGCCACCGGAGCAGTTCCGCGTGCCGATGATGGTCTGGATGTCTGATAAATACCTGGAGAACCCGGCCAACGCCCAGGCGTTTGCGCACCTGAAGAAGGAAGCGGAAATGAAGGTGCCGCGCCGTCATGTGGAGCTGTACGACACCATCATGGGTTGTCTCGGTTATACCTCGCCGAATGGCGGAATTAATGAGAACAACAACTGGTGTCATCTCCCTGACGGACAGAAAAACGTCGCGCAGTAAGCGGGCTGACGACTTTCTCGCCGATCAAAGGGCATTTTGATACTAAGGGATTGACGGGGGCGCACCTGCGCAGTAAGATGCGCCCCGCATTCGGTGATTGGCGCAGCCTGGTAGCGCACTTCGTTCGGGACGAAGGGGTCGGAGGTTCGAATCCTCTATCACCGACCAAATTTAAAACCCTGCTCAACGAGCAGGGTTTTTTGCATTCGAAGCCTGGGAGGATGAGAACCTCCGGGGGAAGAGGTTCGACTCGAGCGGAGCGAGAGAACGTTGCGACAGCAACGGCCCGCAGGGCGAGCCACGACGTGGCGAGTTATCCTCTATCACCGACCAAATTCAAAACCCTGCTCAACGAGCAGGGTTTTTTGCATTCAGCGCCTGAGAGGATGAGAACCTCCGGGGGAAGAGGTTCGACTCGAGCGGAGCGAGAGAACGTTGCGATAGCAACGGCCCGCAGGGCGAGCCACGACGTGGCGAGTTATCCTCTATCACCGACCAAATTCAAAACCCTGCTCAACGAGCAGGGTTTTTTGCTTTTGTAGGCCTGATAAGCGAAGCGCCATCAGGCATTCGGTGCACACTGCCGGATGGCGGCATTCGCCTTATCCCGCCTACGAAATCGCATCATCAGGTAAATATCCATTCTTGCGGAACATCAACAAAAAAGTGCGCATCACTTCTCACTATTTGTTAACGGTTTTGTGACATATTCCATTGTCTTTTTTTATCTATGCATGAATCTTTTTTTGCGTTACTTATGGCTGGCGCTAGCATTTTCCGCTGTGCGTTTTAACGTTCGTGGGATTTATCGCTCAGATATGCAGCATTTCGTCAGAAATTTTTCATATTCTGCACGATTGTTAATCACCAAATGTTGCGAAATATTAAGGTGTTTATTCTGGTGTTCTGGGCGTAGCATAAATTTCTCTGCTGAAAATACCCGCCTGAAGTTTTTTTAATCTTTGTTTGCGAATTCTCACCGTTGTTGTAAATCATGGATACCTGTATTGACGTTTTCACATTCTGTTGACAGATTGTAGGGCATGAGGGGCATTTCATGGAGAATCCGCGCTGCTACTCAGTCGTTTATGTGAACGGAATCCCCACCTCTTAACGCCGACCCAGCCGGTTAAAAAACAAAAAAGGCCAGGCGGTGCAAACCCACTGCAAAGGGTAAAACAACAACATCACATTTGGAGCAGAAGAATGAGTATTTCCTTGAAGAAGTCAGGGATGCTGAAGCTTGGTCTGAGCCTTGTGGCTATGACTGTCGCAGCAAGTGTACAAGCTAAAACTCTGGTTTATTGTTCAGAAGGTTCACCTGAAGGGTTCAACCCGCAGCTGTTTACCTCTGGCACAACCTATGACGCCAGCTCAGTACCTATCTATAACCGTCTGGTTGAATTCAAAACCGGCACCACGGAAGTTATTCCGGGCCTCGCTGAAAAGTGGGAAATCAGTGAAGACGGTAAAACCTACACCTTCCACCTGCGTCAGGGCGTGAAGTGGCAGGACAATAAAGAGTTCAAACCGACGCGTGATTTCAACGCCGATGACGTGGTGTTCTCTTTCGATCGTCAGAAAAACGCACAGAACCCGTACCACAAAGTCTCTGGCGGCAGCTATGAATACTTTGAAGGCATGGGCCTGCAAGACCTGATCAGTGAAGTGAAGAAAGTGGACGATAACACAGTTCAGTTCGTGCTGACGCGTCCTGAAGCGCCGTTCCTCGCTGACCTGGCGATGGACTTTGCCTCTATTCTTTCTAAAGAATATGCCGACAATATGATGAAAGCTGGCTCGCCGGAAAAAGTGGACCTGAACCCAATCGGTACCGGTCCGTTCCAGCTGCAGCAGTACCAGAAAGACTCTCGTATTCTCTACAAAGCGTTCGAAGGTTACTGGGGCACTAAGCCGCAGATCGACCGTCTGGTCTTCTCTATTACGCCTGACGCTTCCGTGCGTTACGCCAAACTGCAGAAGAACGAATGCCAGGTGATGCCGTACCCGAACCCGGCTGACATCGCGCGCATGAAGCAGGATAAAAACATCAACCTGCTGGAGCAGGCGGGTCTGAACGTCGGCTATCTCTCTTTCAATACCGAGAAGAAACCGTTTGATGACGTCAAAGTACGTCAGGCGCTGACCTACGCGGTGAACAAAGACGCGATCATCAAAGCCGTTTATCAGGGTGCAGGCGTTGCGGCGAAGAACCTGATCCCGCCAACCATGTGGGGCTATAACGACGACGTTAAAGACTACACCTACGATCCTGAGAAAGCGAAAGCCCTGCTGAAAGAAGCCGGTCAGGATAAAGGCTTTACCGTTGAGCTGTGGGCAATGCCAGTACAGCGTCCGTACAACCCGAACGCTCGCCGTATGGCTGAGATGGTTCAGGCCGACTGGGCGAAGATTGGCGTTCAGGCCAAGATTGTGACCTACGAGTGGGGCGAGTATCTGAAACGCGCCAAAGCGGGTGAGCATCAGGCGGTAATGATGGGCTGGACCGGCGACAATGGGGATCCGGATAACTTCTTCGCGACCCTGTTCAGCTGCGCGGCGGCGAAAGACGGTTCCAACTACTCTCGCTGGTGCTACAAGCCGTTTGAAGATCTGATTCAACCGGCGCGTGCGACCGACGACCACAACAAGCGTATTGAACTCTACAAACAGGCTCAGGTCGTGATGCACGATCAGGCTCCGGCGCTGATCGTGGCTCACTCCACCGTGTACGAGCCAGTGCGTAAAGAAGTCAAAGGCTACGTGGTTGATCCATTAGGTAAACACCACTTCGAAAACGTCTCTATCGAATAATAAAAGCAACGCCAGGTAAGCGCTACACACTGTTAAGTCGGTACGTGTAGCGCCACCCGGCAGTAATGCTTTATCCCCTTCTCATTGAGGAGGGGATAAGATTTGTGAGCAATACAGACTCACGGTTCCAGGCCGTGTGTCATTAGAGAGAATCCGGGTTATGTTGCAGTTCATTCTCCGACGTTTGGGACTCGTCATCCCCACGTTTATCGGTATCACTCTTCTCACCTTTGCTTTTGTCCATATGATCCCCGGCGATCCGGTAATGATCATGGCAGGTGAGCGTGGTATCTCCCCTGAGCGTCATGCTCAACTGTTGGCTGAACTCGGTCTCGATAAGCCGATGTGGCAGCAGTACCTCCATTACATCTGGGGGGTTATGCATGGTGATTTAGGTATCTCGCTGAAAAGCCGTTTACCGGTGTGGGACGAGTTCGTGCCTCGCTTTAAAGCGACGCTGGAACTGGGTGTCTGCGCCATGATTTTCGCTACCGCCGTGGGGATTCCCGTGGGCGTGCTGGCCGCCGTTAAGCGCGGTTCCATTTTCGATCATACTGCTGTTGGCCTGGCGCTGACCGGCTATTCCATGCCGATCTTCTGGTGGGGCATGATGCTGATCATGCTGGTCTCCGTGCAGCTCAACCTGACCCCCGTCTCCGGGCGCGTGAGCGACATGGTGTTCCTTGATGACTCGAACCCGTTGACCGGTTTTATGCTGATCGACACCGCAATCTGGGGTGAAGAGGGCAACTTTATTGATGCTGTGGTGCATATGATCCTGCCCGCGATGGTGCTTGGCACCATCCCTCTGGCAGTGATTGTGCGAATGACTCGTTCATCAATGCTGGAAGTGCTGGGCGAAGATTACATCCGTACCGCGCGTGCCAAAGGGTTGACGCGTATGCGCGTCATCATTATTCACGCGTTGCGTAACGCCATGCTGCCGGTGGTGACCGTGATTGGTCTACAGGTGGGAACGCTGCTGGCGGGCGCCATTCTGACCGAAACCATTTTCTCGTGGCCTGGCCTTGGGCGCTGGCTGATTGATGCGCTGCAACGTCGCGATTATCCGGTTGTGCAGGGTGGGGTGTTACTGGTGGCGACGATGATTATTCTCGTCAACCTGCTGGTCGACCTGCTGTACGGCGTGGTGAACCCGCGTATTCGTCATAAGAAGTAAGGGGCCATCATGTCACAGGTTACTGAAAATAAAGTTATTGCTGCGCCGGTGCCGATGACGCCGATGCAGGAGTTCTGGCACTATTTTAAACGCAACAAGGGCGCTGTGGTGGGGCTGGTGTACGTCGCGATCATGATCCTGATTGCGGTATTCGCCAACTTCCTGGCGCCGTATAACCCGGCTGACCAGTTCCGCGATACCCTGCTGGCACCGCCGGCCTGGCAGGAAGGCGGCACGCTGGCGCATCTGCTGGGAACTGACGACGTGGGCCGCGATATCCTGTCGCGCCTGATGTATGGCGCGCGTCTGTCGTTGCTGGTGGGCTGTCTGGTGGTGGTGCTGTCGCTGGTGATGGGCGTCGTGCTGGGCCTTGTGGCCGGGTATTTCGGCGGCATCGTTGATAACATCATTATGCGTATCGTCGATATCATGCTGGCGCTGCCGAGCCTGCTGCTCGCGCTGGTGCTGGTGGCGGTCTTCGGTCCCTCGATTGGTAACGCCGCGCTGGCACTGACGTTCGTGGCGCTGCCTCACTATGTGCGACTGACGCGCGCCGCTGTGCTGGTGGAGGTCAACCGCGACTACGTGACCGCTTCCCGCGTGGCGGGGGCCGGCGCGATGCGCCAGATGTTCATCAACATCTTCCCGAACTGCCTTGCGCCGCTGATCGTTCAGGCGTCGCTCGGTTTCTCTAACGCCATTCTCGATATGGCCGCGCTTGGCTTCCTGGGCATGGGTGCGCAACCGCCAACACCGGAGTGGGGCACCATGCTCGCTGATGTGTTGCAGTTCGCACAAAGCGCCTGGTGGGTCGTGACCTTCCCGGGTCTGGCGATCCTGCTGACGGTGCTGGCATTTAACCTGATGGGTGACGGTCTGCGTGACGCGCTCGATCCCAAACTGAAGCAGTAAGAGGTTCGAGATGGCGTTATTAAATGTAGATAAATTATCGGTGCATTTCGGCGATGTTGGTTCCGAATTTCGCGCCGTAGACCGCATCAGCTACAGTGTGAATCAGGGCGAAGTGGTTGGTATTGTCGGTGAGTCAGGCTCAGGAAAATCGGTCAGTTCGCTGGCGATTATGGGGCTGATTGATTATCCAGGCCGCGTGATGGCGGAAAATCTGCTGTTCAACGGCCAGGACCTGAAGCGTATTTCTGAGAAAGAGCGCCGTAATCTGGTTGGCGCCGAAGTGGCGATGATTTTCCAGGACCCGATGACCAGCCTGAATCCGTGCTACACCGTCGGTTTCCAGATTATGGAAGCGATCAAGGTGCATCAGGGCGGTAACAAGCAAACCCGTCGTCAGCGGGCGATTGACCTGCTGAACCAGGTGGGGATCCCCGATCCGGCCTCGCGTCTGGACGTGTATCCGCACCAGCTTTCCGGTGGGATGAGCCAGCGCGTGATGATCGCGATGGCAATTGCCTGTCGACCGAAGCTGTTGATTGCCGATGAACCGACGACGGCGCTGGACGTGACCATCCAGGCGCAAATCATCGAGCTGCTGCTGGAACTGCAGCAGAAAGAGAACATGGCGTTGGTGCTCATCACTCATGACCTGGCGCTGGTGGCGGAAGCCGCGCACAAAATCATTGTCATGTACGCCGGTCAGGTGGTGGAAACGGGGGCGGCGCACGATATTTTCCGCGCACCGCGTCATCCTTACACCCAGGCGTTGCTGCGCGCGTTGCCGGAGTTTGCTCAGGATAAAGCGCGACTGGCCTCACTACCTGGCGTGGTGCCGGGGAAATATGACCGCCCGTTGGGCTGTCTGCTGAACCCGCGTTGCCCCTATGCAACGGACAAATGCCGCAGTGAAGAACCTGAACTGGCCCTGCTGGATGGCGGTCGTCAGTCGAAATGTCATTACCCACTCGATGATGCCGGGAGGCCCACACTATGAGTACGCATGAGGCCACCTCGCAACAACCGCTGTTGCAGGCGATCGACCTGAAAAAACACTACCCGGTGAAGAAGGGAATTTTCTCCCCTGAACGTTTGGTGAAAGCGCTCGATGGGGTCTCTTTTACCCTTGAACGCGGCAAAACGCTGGCGGTAGTGGGCGAATCCGGCTGCGGGAAATCCACGCTTGGCCGTCTGCTGACGATGATTGAAACGCCGACCGGCGGTGAACTGTATTACCAGGGACAGGATCTGCTTAAGCACGATCCGCATGCGCAGAAACTGCGTCGGCAGAAAATCCAGATTGTGTTCCAGAACCCGTATGGTTCACTGAATCCGCGTAAGAAAGTGGGTCAGATTCTGGAAGAGCCGCTGCTGATCAACACTTCGCTGAGCAAAGAGCAGCGCCGTGAAAAAGCGCTGGCGATGATGGCGAAAGTGGGGCTGAAAACCGAGCATTACGATCGCTATCCGCACATGTTCTCCGGCGGTCAGCGCCAGCGTATCGCCATTGCCCGTGGGCTGATGCTCGATCCGGATGTGGTGATTGCCGATGAACCGGTCTCTGCGCTCGATGTTTCTGTCCGTGCGCAGGTGCTGAACCTGATGATGGATTTGCAGCAGGAACTGGGGCTGTCCTACGTCTTTATCTCCCACGACCTGTCGGTCGTCGAACACATTGCGGATGAAGTGATGGTGATGTACTTAGGCCGTTGTGTGGAGAAGGGGACGAAGGATCAGATCTTCAATAATCCGCGTCACCCGTATACCCAGGCACTGCTCTCCGCCACGCCGCGTCTGAATCCAGACGAACGCCGCGAGCGCATCAAACTGACCGGCGAGCTGCCCAGCCCGCTGAATCCGCCGCCGGGTTGCGCCTTCAACGCCCGCTGCCGTCGTCGCTTCGGCCCCTGCACCCAGTTGCAGCCGCAGTTGAAAGACTACGACGGTCAACTGGTCGCCTGTTTTGCGGTTGACCAGGATGAGAACCCGCAGAAGACAGCGATCTGACAAAAGTGCCGGATGGCGGCTTCGCCTTACCTGGCCTACAAATTACCGTAGGCCAGGTAAGGCATTTACTCGATCAGCTTCAGTAGCGGCGACAAACAGAGCAAAACGCCGTACAGCAAAATCAGCCAGCTTTTCAGGCCGCGCAGTTTTTCCAACTGGCTGACTTTATAAATCAGGAAGAACGGAATCAGGCAGGAGACGATCCCGTACAGCGGGCTGCCGAGCTGGAAGAACACCAGCACGGAGACGCGGAACGAAACCCAAATCACCAGCGTGGTGACAATAAACGCGCAAATGCCCAGCGTAATGATGCGCGGAGGAATATTTCCGACGTTAACGATGCGCCCCAGTACATTCAAAATGATGCCCTTCATCGCCTCGTGGAACCCCAGGTAGATCCCAAAGAACGCCGTCAGCACCGCAAAGATATTCAGCACCGTCGAGGTGATGTGGATAATCGGGCCTGGAATAACCTGTGCGGCTAACGCCAGCGCCGAAATGTTTTGCTCAAAGGCGGAGACCGCCTCCTCGTGGGTGATGGAGAAGGTAAACGAGAAGGAGAAAAACAGGATCACCGCAATGAGTGTGATATAGCTGATACGGTGCGTGCGAATCGCCATGCGGGTTGCCAGGAGTCTATCCCCTTCACGTTTGCGATAGGCAATATTCATCGGATTAAGAACCTGAATGAAGACTGCCGAAAAGAAGCAGAACGGAATGGTGAGCAACACATCGCGAAAGAATACCGAAGCTTGCGGGAAAGCGGTGATATTGCTCAGGTTCCAGTGTGGGATCATCGCCAGTCCAAACACCACGATGATACCGACTTTCACCACCACCATTGGGCCGGAGATTTTAAAAAGCAACTTCTCGCCGCCGGAGGCGATCGCCACCAGCGCCGCAAAAATTGCCACCTTGTAGATCAATGACTGCGAAAGGTCGGCGTCAGTCAGACCGAAGGTGCGAATGTACGACGCGCTGTCGAACACCACGGAAAGCGAGTAAATAAATATGCCGTGGATAATCATCAGGAAGTAGATCACGCCAAGGAAGACGCCCCAGTTTTTCCCCAGGTAATGGCTGATGACATCGGTATAGTCGTTACAGGTTTCGCTCTCGGAGAGCGTTTTCAGGTAGATATCCTGCACGATCCAGGTGGCCGGATAGGCAATCAAAGAGGCAGTAATAAAGACCCAGATGCCTTTTAACCCAATCTGCACCGGCATTAATACCGTTCCTGCGCCAATCGCCATGCCGATGCACAGCAACACCCAGCCAAAATCGTAGCGGGTAAACGGTAAACTCTGCGACGCCGGTTTGCCGGATACGCGGTGATCGGAAAGTGGTGATGTGTCGTGCTGCATGGAGTCCCCTGCCAAAAAGTGCCGTCACGGCTTGATGACCGCGAGGGGACGCAATTCTACAGAAGAGTGTAGGTCTCTGCCAGTTGGCTGATTGCGAGGCGTCGCGCAAAGCGAAAGCATGTTGGATGTCGGGCCTGGCGGGTTATCGTAGAATCGGCGGTAAGCCGGTGTTTCCCGGTGAGGCGCAGCGTTGCGGGGGCTTACCTTGCACCTCAACGATAGCCGCGAACGGTTGCCATTGCAACACAGGCGGCGATATGGCGTTGACTCAGCCAGGCATGGCTTTCTGGCATGATTTATACCCGTCATACTTCAAGTTGCAGGTGCGTTAGCTGCGCTCGCTCACCCCAGTCACTTACCAGAGAAAGCTCCTGGGGATTCACTCCCTTGCCGCCTTCCTGCAACTCGAATTATTTAGGGTATAGCGGCTCCAGCCATTGCCGGTATCATTGCGGGTATGGTTGTGAACTGGCTACGTAGCAGGAAGTAATGCGCTGATGGGCGTCTGCCTGCCGCAGTGGCAACATGCGCCCGAACCAGGCCGCAAGGGCGATCCTTGCGGCCTGGTTCGTTATTGCGGATATGGCACCCAGTCGCCGCCATTCAGACGGACGTACGGTTTGTCCTGATACTGGATAACCACCGCGTTGGCGTTTTCCGAGACCACAGCCGTTTGTGGCAGGTTGCTGGTGAGTTTTGCCCAGTCCACGCTGTCTTCGGAGAAGATCTTACCGTCAAGCACGCGTACCACCAGATCAGAAATGGCCAGATAGCTACTTGGCTGATTAATGACGATCGGCGCACCCTGATGCGGCGCTTTCATGCCGAAGAATTTCACGCCAGCCGGGACGTTGGTGATCGAGGGGCTCGGAATATCACGCAGGCCAGAGACCTGCATTCTGTCGCCTTTCAGCGCGCCGCCGTGTTCCGGTACGACAACCACCATGACCTTACGACCCGATTTCTCCAGCTCGGTGAAGAACGCATCCAGTTCATCAAAGAATTTCTGTGCGCGCGCTTTGTAATCCGCCGTTTTACTGACGCCGGGATAGTGGTTACCGTCGTGGAGCGGCAGGGTGTTGTAGAAAGTGGCGCTACGGGAGTCCTTATCTTTTTCCGTGGTTTCCATCCAGCGCTGTAGCACGGCGGTGTCGTCATACACCGGGGAACCATCAAAGCCCAGCAGCGGCGCAGGTAAGCCTTTCTGATCCATCAGTTCAGCCTGCATGCCGCCATTTTCACGAACCTCTTTCAGGAAGCCGCCGAATTCGCCGTTATGGCCCATCATCAGGTGCTGCGTAAAGCCCAGTTTTGACAGGTTATCAAACAGATAGCATTCATTGCCTGCGGGTTGATACAGGTTCGTGTGCGAGGGCTGTCCGCAGCTGGCGCGTAGCAGGCGAATCGCCGCCGGGCCGCTGTACGACGTGGCGGAATTGAAGTGTTTAAACTGGATATCAAAGTGCGACCACAGCGGGTGCGACATCAGCCCTGCGGCTTCAATATCGGACCAGGAGAGTGAGCAGATATTGATGACTAACAGTTCAAACGGCTGCGCATCGGCAGGGAGCGCTGATGGGAAAGGCGTTTTGCGCTTCGCTTCCGCATTGTAGAACGTATTCAACCATGCGTTGAGATTCGCCGAGGTCGGCGGTGCGGTTTGTGCCGGGATATCACCAACGACCGGTGCTCCTCCAGCGGTCGCGACCGTTTCTGCTGCCGTACCGCCCGTGGTGGTCACCGTGGTCGTCGGTTGACCCGCCGGCCACAAAGAGAAACTCGGACCCGCCAGCGTCAGGACGTTCAGCCAGACCAGAATCGCCACCACGAAAGCGGTAACCCGAATCCATTGTGATAAAAACAGCCACGCGACCAACAGGACAAACATGGCGCCAATCATCTGCCAGTTGATAAAGCGCGTGGCAAGATCGAGTAAATAGTCCGTGCTAAAGCCTGCCACCTGCGAGCCCTGGCTCATAATACTTTCCGGACCTGGCAGCCAGGTGTCGTGCCAGAACAGAGCAAAACCGATCGGAATGGCGACCCAGTGACGCATGCGATGCAGGCTGTAACGCGGAATCGGCATCAGCAGGAAGGCCATAAAGACCAGATTCAGCAGCGGGTGAAAATTCAGATAGCCCGCCCAGAGCAGGCCGAACTTGACCAGAAAATAGAAGTTCCAGCCAGAAAGACCGCGCCAGTATTGCCAGAGAGGTGAAGGCAGTGATGCGTTTTGTGTTTGTTGAGTCATTTTTTCGTTGCCCTGGAAATCACCGTGCGGCGCAATGTTCCGGCCGGTTTAACATAACGAGGTTTTGCAAATAACAGCCGGGTCGTATTGCTGATCCGGCGCAGTGAATGGCGCGCCAGATACCCCAGCGGGAAGAAAATCAGTGCACAAACAACGATGATTTGCAGGATATCGCTGATAGTCATCATGATGAGTGCTCCGTTTCATCGTCCAGTAAGCGTAGCGGTTGTGGAATACGCCGCCACGTCTTGCCGTCATGCTCGGCATTGATGACGGGTTTCACGTTTTGGGTCAGCGGCAACGGTTGTCCCCACTGTTCTGGCGCCAGTAAGCGCATCTGCACCAGCTCAGCGCTGATGAGATTATCTTCAAACCAGACCATGCGGTTAGAGAAGAGATCGCCGGTCGGGAGTGGGAAGATATGATTGAGCGCGGTATCGAGATCGTTGACGCGGCAAAACGACAAGAACAGCACCAGGCGGTTGCCGCCAATAGTGACGATATCGCCGGTACGGTGCGGGCGACACATCGTTAAGGCTTGTTCAACGCGGATACCCGGAACGGGCCGCAGCGCCACCATCACCCCTTTCCCGTCGGCAGGCAGCAGGGTGTTGCTCATCATGTTATTTACCGCTTCACAGAACACGTCCCATTTCTGGAAACCGCGCAGTTTCATCGGCTGGGTCATCGACAACAGCGTCGTGATATCTTCCGGCACGTAGCGACTAAATTGCTGACCCTGAACGCTTTCAATCAGCGTCAGACAGCGCGAGAGTGGCGCGTTCCACGGAATCACCATATTGGCACCGCAGCCTAATAGCAGGCGTTCGTCGGTGGCGCGCAGGCTGGCGATGTTTTCCCGCACAAGGATTTTCAGCGCGCTTCCGCGTTGGCGACGCAGAGTATGGATGCTCCGTGCCAGGGGCTCAATCTGGCTGTTTTGCTGAAGCGAAAAGATCAACGTTGCCGCCTGTGCGGTACGCGCCTCATTGAATAAAGCTTCATTATTATCGAATAATTTCCAGTGCTCGGAGAGTGGCGGCGCCCCTTCCAGCACGGCGACATTACTCAGGATCTGCTTTTCATCGCTACGGGGCTGGATTTCTGCCTCTTCTTTTTGCACCAGTTCCCACTGCCCTTCATGATGGCGGACGGTGAGTTGCTGACGAGCGCTAACCCCTTTTTCATTACACCAGAAGGCAATATCAAACAAATGCTGATCGCCCTGATAGCGCATACTGGCGAGGCCATAAAGCGAGCGATATTCCCCCATTAAAAGAGAGAATTGTTTATCGTTATTATTGCCGGGGTTAAGCACCACTACAGAACAGTGATGGAGACGCGTCCATTTATTCATTTTATCCAGCCACAGACGCAAACGTTCAGCTGGTATATTTTGCCAGCCGTTATTTGCGCAAATAAGAATGAATAAGTAATGCGTCGGGTCCACGGAACACAGCAAATCGCGGGTCATAAATTGTAGACCCTTTTCCGAATTTGGCATGGAAAATAACTGAATTTTTTCCGGACCGTGAGATTCATCTAATTTGAATATCTTACCGGGATCGCTGCCCATGGAAATGCCCGCGACTTTTGCCGTCTCGGTCTGAAAGGCAATCGTTTGATTCGCCAGGCTGATAGCGTCTTCAACGCGATCGGTGTTAACCCACCAGACTCCGCCGGCTGGCATATGGCGTAGTTCATCCCATAATGATGAGATGCCAATTGAAAATACAGGGTCCACAGCGTTCCTCGGGTCGCTATTTTATCTGTTTATCAGTTTACTAGCGAAAGCTCAGAAATAAACCTAACATTGAAATTAAAACGTATCAGATTTAGCATGTGAATCGATTTGGCGAGCAAGAAGCCTTGTAACATCGGCCTTTCCGATTCCATGACGCGTATTTTCACGAAACAACAAGACAGAAAATGAGCAACATCTGGCCTTGCCGAATTTCGGTGAGAACGAAGCGGAATGCGAAAAGAAAAAATGTTTGAAGCATGGCGAGTCTATTCAAAGGGATAAAACAAAATGTCTGACAACGAACCCGGCACGCAAACTGATTCAACATTGGGCTATACCTTTCAAAACGACTTCCTGGCATTAAGCCAGGCTTTTTCATTGCCAGAATTTGATTACACTGATATTTCCCAGCGTGAACAGCTCGCCGCCGCGATTAAACGCTGGCCGCTGTTGGCTGAATTTGCGCAACAACAATAAGGAAGCCGTGGATGGCCATTCTGGGACTTCAGGGCATACGAGGCGGAGTGGGCACGACGTCGATCGCGGCTGCACTGGCCTGGTCATTGCAATTATTAGGGGAAAACGTCCTGGTTGTGGATACCAGCCCCGATAATTTGTTGCGCCTGTCATTCAACGTCGATTTTTCTCATCGCGACGGTTGGGCCAGAGCGATACTTGATGGTCGTGACTGGCAGGAAGGCGGGATGCGTTATACCTCGCAGCTTGATTTGCTGCCGTTTGGTCAACTGACGGCGCAGGAGCGGGAATATCCTGACCGCTGGCTGGAACGACTGGGCGGCATCGCGGCGGGCATCCGTGCGCTGAAAGAGAGTGGGCGTTACTCATGGATTTTACTGGATCTGCCGCCGGGTTCCGCGCCGTTAACCCGACAACTGGTCAATGAGTGCGACCACACGCTGGCGATTGTCAAAGCCGACACCAACTGCCATGTCCGTTTGCATCAGCAATCGCTGCCGGCGGGCGCGCATATTTTAATTAACGACTTACGTGTTGGCAGCCAGTTGCAGGACGATCTCTACCAGGTCTGGCTACAGAGTCAGCGTCGTCTGCTGCCGATGGTGATTCACCGCGATGAAGCGATGGCTGAGTGCATGGCGGTCAAACAGCCGTTGGGGGAATACCGCAGTGACTCACTGGCCGCAGAAGAAGTGCTGACGCTGGCAAACTGGTGTTTATTACATTACGCAGGTCAAAAAACTCCTGTCGGGAGCGCATCATGAGTGTCCTGTCCCGGTGGTTGCTTATTCCGCCGGTGAGCGCCCGCTTAAGCGAGCGCTATCAGGGTTATCGTCGTCATGGCGCGTCGCCTTTCAGCGCGGCGCTGGGTTGCCTGTGGGTGATTCTCGCATGGGTCTTCATCCCGCTGGAGCACCCGCGCTGGCAGCGTATCCGTGCCGAGCGTAAAGCGCTCTATCCTCATATCAACGCCGCGCGCCCGCGCCCGTTAGATCCTGCCCGTTATGCCATTCAGACCCTCTGGCTGATGGCGACCTCGCCGCGTCAGGAGACGACGCAGCCTCGCTGGCAAACCTTCTCCCGTCTGCAAGGCGTCAGAGGGCGTTATCACCAGTGGATGGATGCGCTACCGGGACGCGTGACGCAAAACACCACGCACCTGGATAAACAAAAAGAGCTTGGTCACCTGAGCTCTGGCGCGCGTCGCTTTATCATCGGGATTATTGTCACTTTTTCGTTGATTCTGGCGCTGATATGCGTGACCCAGCCGTTTAACCCGCTGGCGCAATTCATCTTCCTGATACTGCTGTGGGGCGTTGCGCTGATCGTGCGCCGCATGCCGGGGCGCTTCTCCGCGCTGATGCTGATTGTGCTGTCGCTGACGGTATCGTGCCGCTATATCTGGTGGCGCTATACCTCCACGCTAAACTGGGACGATCCGGTGAGTCTGGTCTGCGGGCTGATCCTGCTGTTTGCCGAAACCTATGCGTGGATTGTGCTGGTGCTGGGTTACTTCCAGGTCGTCTGGCCGCTGAACCGCCAGCCGGTGCCGCTGCCAAAAGATATGTCTCAATGGCCGTCGGTCGATATCTTTGTGCCGACTTACAACGAAGATCTGCACGTAGTGAAGAACACCATTTACGCGTCGCTGGGTATCGACTGGCCGAAAGATAAGCTCAATATCTGGATCCTCGACGATGGCGGGCGTGAAGAGTTCCGCCAGTTCGCCCAGACCGTGGGGGTGAAATATATCGCCCGTACCACCCATGAGCACGCCAAAGCCGGGAACATTAACAATGCGCTGAAATACGCCAAAGGCGAGTTCGTTTCGATCTTTGACTGCGACCACGTGCCGACGCGTTCGTTCCTGCAAATGACGATGGGCTGGTTCCTGAAAGACAAGAAGCTGGCGATGATGCAGACGCCGCACCACTTCTTCTCTCCGGACCCGTTTGAACGTAACCTCGGGCGTTTTCGCAAGACGCCAAACGAAGGCACGCTGTTTTACGGTCTGGTACAGGACGGTAATGACATGTGGGATGCCACCTTCTTCTGCGGTTCTTGTGCGGTGATTCGCCGTAAACCGCTCGATGAAATTGGTGGTATTGCCGTTGAGACGGTGACTGAGGATGCGCATACGTCGCTGCGTCTGCACCGTCGCGGTTATACCTCCGCGTACATGCGCATTCCGCAGGCGGCAGGGCTGGCGACCGAAAGCTTATCTGCTCACATCGGTCAGCGCATTCGCTGGGCGCGCGGGATGGTACAGATTTTCCGGCTCGATAACCCGTTGACCGGCAAAGGGCTGAAGTTCGCTCAGCGATTATGTTACGTCAACGCGATGTTCCACTTCCTGTCAGGTGTTCCACGGCTGATCTTCCTGACCGCCCCGCTGGCGTTCCTGCTACTGCATGCCTATATCATCTATGCGCCCGCGCTGATGATTGCGCTGTTCGTCCTGCCGCACATGGTTCACGCCAGCCTGACCAACTCGAAGATTCAGGGCAAGTACCGCCACTCCTTCTGGAGTGAGATCTACGAAACGGTGCTGGCCTGGTACATTGCGCCGCCGACGCTGGTGGCGCTGATTAACCCGCACAAAGGGAAGTTTAACGTCACTGCAAAGGGCGGGCTGGTAGAAGAAGAGTATGTCGACTGGGTGATTTCCCGTCCGTACATCTACCTGGTACTGCTTAACCTGTTCGGTGTGGCGGTCGGCGTCTGGCGTTACTTCTACGGGCCGGAAAACGAAATGCTGACTGTTATCGTCAGCCTGGTGTGGGTGTTCTACAACCTGATTATCCTCGGCGGCGCGGTGGCGGTATCGGTTGAAAGTAAACAGGTTCGCCGCTCACACCGTGTTGAAATTTCTATGCCAGCGGCGATTGCCCGTGAGGACGGACATCTGTTCTCGTGCACCGTCCATGATTTCTCCGACGGCGGTCTGGGGATCAAGATCAACGGTCAGGCCCAGGTGCTGGAGGGGCAGAAGGTGAATTTACTGCTCAAACGCGGCCAGCAGGAATATGTCTTCCCGACACAGGTAGCGCGCGTTTGGGGTGAACAGGTGGGGCTGCAACTGATGCCGCTGACCACCAAACAGCATATCGATTTTGTGCAGTGTACGTTTGCCCGTGCTGATACATGGGCGCTCTGGCAGGACAGCTATCCGGAAGATAAGCCGCTGGAAAGCCTGTTGGATATTCTGAAGCTGGGTTTCCGTGGCTATCGCCATCTTGCGGAATTCTCCCCATCTTCCGTGAAAATAGTTTTCCGGTTTCTGACTTCTCTGGTTTCCTGGGTTGTGTCGTTCATTCCACGCCGTCCGGAGCAGGACGAGGTGGCGGTGCAACAGCCGGATCAGGTTATGGCTCAACAATGATGATAACGCGATGAAAAGAAAACTTTCCTGGATTTGTGCAGTGGCAATGGGGATGAGCGCAATCCCTTCATTCATGACGAATGCGACGCCGGCAACGCAACCATTGATAAACACTGAGCCAACCGTGGCCCCGGCGGCGGCCGCCCCTGCACAGGCAGATGAAAATCAGCCGGTGGGTCAGGTGATGCCGGGCGTTCAGGGAGCTGATGCGCCGATTGTGGCGCAGAATGGCCCATCCCGTGACGTGAAACTGACGTTTGCGCAGATCGCGCCGCCGCCGGGCAGCATGGTGCTGCGTGGCGTGAACCCTAATGGCAGTATTGAATTTGGCATGCGTAGCGATGAAGTGGTCTCCAGAGCCGTGCTGAATCTGGAGTACACCCCGTCGCCATCCCTGCTGCCGATACAGTCGCAGCTCAAGGTCTATCTGAACGATGAGCTGATGGGCGTGCTGCCGGTCACCCAGGAACAGTTGGGCAAAAAGACGCTGGCGCAAATGCCGATCAACCCATTGTTTATCACCGACTTTAACCGTGTGCGGCTGGAGTTTGTCGGCCACTATCAGCAGGTTTGTGAAAACCCGGCCAGCAGTACGCTGTGGCTGGACGTCGGTCGCAGCAGCATGCTGGACCTCACCTACCAGACGCTGGAAGTGCAAAACGATCTCTCGCACTTCCCGGTACCGTTCTTCGATCCACGCGACAACCGCGCGGTGACGCTGCCCATGGTCTTTGCCGGCTCGCCGGATCGTACCCTGCAACAGGCGGCGTCGATCGTATCGTCCTGGTTTGGTTCCCGGGCGGGCTGGCGAGGCCAGCACTTCCCGGTGCTGTACAACACGCTGCCGGATCGTAATGCGATCGTCTTTGCCACTAACGACAAGCGACCTGATTTCCTGCGTGAACATCCGCCGGTGAAAGCGCCGGTGATCGAAATGATCAGCCATCCGGATAACCCTTACGTGAAACTGCTGGTGGTGTTCGGTCGTGACGACAACGATCTGCTGCAGGCCGCGAAAGGGATCGCCCAGGGCAATATTCTCTTCCGCGGGAGCCGTGTGGAAGTCAACGAGGTGAAACCGCTGCTGCCGCGTAAACCGTACGATGCGCCAAACTGGGTGCGCACCGATCGCCCGGTCACCTTCGGTGAACTGAAAACCTATGAAGAGCAGTTGCAGTCCACCGGGATGGAACCTGCCGCGATCAACGTCTCGCTGAACCTGCCGCCGGATCTCTATCTGCTGCGCAGTACCGGTATTGATATGAATCTCAATTACCGTTACACCACGCCGCCGACCAAAGACAGTTCGCGCATGGATATCAGTCTGAATAACCAGTTCCTGCAAGCCTTTAGTCTGACCAGCAATGAGAAGAGCAACCGTCTGCTACTGCGTCTGCCGGTACTGCAAGGACTGTTGGACGGGAAAACGGATGTCGCCATTCCGGCGCTGAAGCTGGGCGCGATGAACCAGTTGCGGTTTAACTTCGAGTACATGAACCCGATGCCGGGCGGCTCGGTTGAAAACTGTATTACCTTCCAGCCGGTGCCGAACCATGTGGTGATTGGCGACGACTCCACCATCGACTTCTCGAAGTACTACCACTTCATAGCGATGCCGGATCTGCGCGCGTTTGCGAACGCGGGCTTCCCGTTCAGCCGCATGGCGGATCTGTCGGAAACCCTCACCGTGATGCCGAAAACGCCGAACGAAGCGCAGATGGAAACACTGCTCGACGCGACAGGCACTATTGGCGCGCAAACCGGCTTCCCGGCGATTAACCTGACTATCACCGATGACAGCAGCCAGATTCAGGGCAAAGATGCGGACATCCTGATTATCGGCTCGATCCCGGACAAACTGAAAGACGACAAGCGTATCGACCTGCTGGTTCAGGCGGCAGAAAGCTGGGTGAAAACCCCAATGCGCCAGACGACGTTCCCGAGCATCATGCCGGATGAAGCCGATCGCAAAGCGGATGCGCAGGCGACGGTAACGTCGAGTGGACCGATGGCAGCGGTCGTCGGCTTCCAGTCGCCGTTTCACGATCAGCGTAGCGTGGTGGCGCTGCTGGCGGATAGTCCGCGCGGCTATGAGTTGCTGAACCAGGCCATCAATGACAGCGGCAAACGGGCGGCGATGTTTGGTTCCGTCTCGGTGATCCGTGAATCTGGCGTGAGCAGTTTACGCGTCGGCGAGATCTACTATGTGGGTCACCTGCCGTGGTTTGAACGTCTGTGGTACGCGCTGGCTAACCATCCGGTGCTGTTAGCGGTGCTGGCGGCGATCAGCGTGGTATTACTGGCCTGGGTACTGTGGCGTCTGCTGCGCATCATCAGTCGCCGCCGTCTCGATCCGGATCATGAGTGATAAATAATGAACGCGTTGCGAAGTGGGATAGTCATGGTGTTAATGCTGGCCGCGCTGAGTGTACAGGCGGCCTGTACCTGGCCTGAGTGGGATCACTTTAAAAAGGATTACATCAGTCAGGAAGGGCGGGTGATTGATCCCAGCGACGCACGCAAAATCACCACCTCGGAAGGGCAAAGCTATGCGATGTTCTTTGCCCTCGCCGCTAACGATCGCCAGGCTTTTGATACGCTGCTGGCATGGACAGAGAATAATCTGGCACAAGGTTCACTAAAAGATCATCTGCCCGCCTGGCTGTGGGGGCAGAAAGATCCCTCCACCTGGGCGGTGCTGGATAGCAACTCTGCTTCTGACGGTGATATCTGGATCGCGTGGTCGCTGCTGGAGGCGGGACGCTTGTGGAAAGAACCGCGCTATACCGAGATCGGCAAAGCCTTGTTGAAACGCATTGCCAGCGAAGAAGTGGTGACGGTGCCGGGGCTGGGCTCCATGCTGTTACCCGGCAAGATTGGTTTTGCCGACGCCAACACCTGGCGCTTTAATCCGAGCTATCTGCCACCGCAGCTGGCGCAGTATTTCACCCGTTTCGGCGCGCCATGGTCCACTCTGCGTGAAACCAACCAGCGACTGCTGTTAGAAACGGCGCCGAAAGGTTTCTCACCGGACTGGGTTCGTTACGAGAAAAACAAAGGCTGGCAACTGAAGGCAGAGAAAACGCTGGTCAGCAGTTACGACGCGATTCGCGTCTATCTGTGGGTGGGCATGATGCATGACGGCGACCCGCAGAAAGCACGGCTGCTGGCAAAATTCAAACCGATGGCAACCCTGACAACTAAAAACGGTCTCCCGCCGGAGAAAGTGGACGTCGCCAGCGGCAAAGCGCAGGGCAATGGCCCGGTAGGCTTTTCTGCGGCCTTACTGCCTTTCCTGCAAAACCGCGACGCACAAGCGGTGCAGCGACAGCGCGTAACAGACCATTTCCCCGGCAGCGATGCCTATTACAGCTACGTGCTAACCCTCTTCGGACAAGGGTGGGATCAGCATCGTTATCGCTTCACCGCCAAAGGTGAGTTACTACCTGACTGGGGCCAGGAATGCGCAAGTTCAAATTAAGTTTACTCGGGGTTTCACTCGGCATTGCCCTGATGCCCTTTGCCGACGCCGCGCCGTCGGCGCAACAGCAGTTGCTGGAGCAGGTGCGGCTGGGAGAAGCAACGCACCGCGAAGATCTGGTGCGCCAGTCGCTCTATCGCCTCGAACTGATGGACCCGAATAATCCTGACGTCATTGCCGCTCGCTTTCGTTACCTGCTGCGTCAGGGCGATAACGACGGCGCGCAGAAACAGCTTGATCGACTTTCTCAATTAGCGCCGGGTTCTAATGCCTATAAATCGTCGCAAACCACCATGCTGTTAGCGACGCCGGATGGGCGTCAGTCGTTACAGCAAGCGCGTCTACAGGCGACAACCGGGCATGCCGCAGAGGCGGTTGCCGCCTATGATAAGTTATTCAAGGGCAACCCGCCGGAAGGCGACCTGGAAGTGGAGTACTGGAGCGCGGTGGCAAAAATTCCGGCCCGCCGCAATCAGGCGATTAATCAGCTCAAGGCGATTAACGCCCGCAGTCCGGGCAATAACACATTGCAAAATACGCTGGCACAGCTGTTGTTTGATAACGATCGCCCGGCCGAAGGCTTTGTAGTTCTGGAGCAGATGGCGAAATCCAACACCGGGCGCAATGCCGCGTCCACGATCTGGTACACCCAGATCAAAGATCTGCCGGTCAGCGATGCCAGCGTGAAGGCGCTGCAAAAATACCTCACGGTATTCAGTGAGGGGGACAGCGTGGCTGCGGCACGCAGTAAGCTTAGCGAACAGCAAAAACAGCTTTCCGATCCGACATTCCGCGCGCGTGCGCAGGGGCTGGCGGCAGTCGACGCAGGCCAGGGCGGACGGGCGGTTTCAGAATTACAGCAGGCGGTGAGAGCCAACCAAAACGACAGCGAAGCCGTGGGTGCGCTGGGGCAGGCCTACTCTCAGCGAGGCGATCGCGCCAGCGCCGTTGCACAGTTTAAGAAAGCGCTGGCGATGGATCCGCAGAGCGGGAGTCGCAGCAAGTGGGAAAGCCTGCTGAAAGTGAACAGTTACTGGCTGGCGATTCAGCAGGGTGATGCCGCGCTCAAAGCCAACAATATTGACCAGGCTGAACGTCTCTATCAACAGGCCAGAAACATCGACAATACCGACAGCTATGCGGTACTGGGGCTGGGCGATGCAGCAATGGCGCGGAAAGATTATCCGGCTGCCGAGCGCTATTACCAGCAGACGTTGCGCATGGACAGCGGTAATACCAATGCCGTACGCGGTCTGGCAAACCTCTATCGCGCGCAGTCGCCGGAGAAAGCCTCCGCGTTTATTGCCACGCTCTCTGCCAGCCAGCGTCGCAGCATTGATGATATTGAACGCGGACTGGAAAACGATCGTCTGGCGCAGCAGGCCGAAACGCTGGAGAACCAGGGCAACTGGGCACAGGCCGCGGAACTGCAACGCCGCCGACTGGCGCTGGATCCGGGGAGCGTCTGGATAACCTATCGTCTGTCACGCGATCTATGGCAGGCCGGGCAGCGTAGTCAGGCTGATGCGCAGATGAGCGCGCTGGCGCGTCAGAAACCCAACGATCCGGAACAGGTGTATGCGTATGGGCTGTACCTGTCCGGCAATGATCAGGATCGGGCGGCGTTGGCGCATATCAACAGCCTGCCGCGCAGTCAGTGGAACAGTAACATTCAGGAACTGGCCGATCGCCTGCAAAGCAACCAGGTGCTGGAAACGGCGAATCGTCTGCGCGACAGCGGCCGGGAAGCCGAGGCTGAAGCGCTGTTACGCCAACAGCCTGCCTCCACCCGTCTCGATTTAACGCTGGCCGACTGGGCGCAGCAGCGCGGGGAATACAATGCGGCGCGAGGTTCATACGACGCCGTGCTGGCGCGCGAACCGGATAACGTCGATGCGATGCTGGGGCTGACAGAAGTGTACATCGCCCAGGGCGACAAGCCTGCCGCGCGAGCGCAACTGGCAAAACTGCCCGCAACGCAGACGCCGTCAATCAACATGCAGCGGCGAATCGCACTGGCACAAATGCAGCTTGGCGATACCGCTGCGGCACAACAGACCTTCAATACGTTGATTCCGCAGGCCAAAGCGCAGCCGCCATCAATGGAAAGCGCAATGGTGCTGCGTGACGCCGCGCATTTCCAGGCGCAGAGCGGCGAGCCGCAACAGGCGCTGGATACGTACAAAGATGCGATGGTGGCGTCCGGTATTACGCCAACGCGTCCGCAGGATAATGACACCTTTACCCGTCTGACCCGTAACGATGAAAAAGATGACTGGCTGAAGCGTGGCGTGCGCAGCGATGCGGCGGATTTGTATCGTCAACAGGATCTGAACGTCACGCTGGAGCATGACTACTGGGGATCGAGCGGTACCGGCGGCTATTCTGATCTAAAAGCGCATACCACTATGTTGCATGTGGATGCGCCGTATTCGGACGGTCGTATGTTCTTCCGTACCGATCTGGTCAACATGAATGCAGGTAGCTTCTCGACTGATGACAATGGTCGCTACAAGAATAACTGGGGCACCTGTACGCTGGAAGACTGTAGCGGCAGTCGCAGCCAGTCGGACACGGGGGCGAGCGTCGCTGTTGGCTGGAAGAATGACACCTGGAGTTGGGATATCGGCACCACGCCGATGGGCTTCAACGTTGTCGATGTGGTCGGCGGCGTCAGTTACAGCAATGACATTGGGCCGTTGGGTTATACCCTGAACGCGCACCGTCGTCCGATTTCCAGTTCGCTGCTGGCCTTTGGCGGACAGAAAGATGCGCAGAGCCACAACGGCGACAGCAACGACGTCAACACCGGTAAAAAATGGGGTGGCGTTCGTGCCGATGGCGGCGGGATTAGCCTCAGCTACGACAAAGGTGAAGCCAACGGCGTCTGGGCTTCACTCGGCGCCGATCGGTTAACCGGGAAAAATGTCGAGGATAACTGGCGCGTCCGGTGGATGACGGGTTACTACTACAAAATCATCAACGAGAATAATCGCCGTGTCACCGTAGGTCTGAACAATATGATCTGGCACTACGACAAAGACCTGAGCGGTTATTCGCTGGGCCACGGTGGCTACTACAGTCCGCAGGAATACCTGTCCTTCGCGGTGCCGGTAATGTGGCGTCAGCGGACGGAAAACTGGTCCTGGGAACTGGGCGGTTCGGTTTCCTGGTCGCATTCGCGCACCAAAACCATGCCGCGTTATCCGTTGTTGAATCTGATTCCGTCGGATTACCACCAGGAAGCCATCGACCAAACTAACGGTGGTGGAAGCAGCCAGGGCTTTGGTTATACCGCGCGGGCGCTGATTGAGCGTCGGGTGACCTCGAACTGGTTTGTCGGGACCGCGGTGGATATTCAACAGGCAAAAGACTACGCGCCTAGCCATTTACTGCTGTATGTTCGTTATTCCGCCGCAGGCTGGCAGGGCGATATGGATTTACCGCCGCAGCCGCTGGTGCCTTACGCGGACTGGTAATCAGAAAAATCCTTTTCAGACACAGCCTCTCTCAATGCCGCCGCGATCGGGTATACTCGGGCGGCAATCTGGGATATCCGGGGGAGACAATATTGCGCGTCAGTCGCTCGTTAACAATTAAGCAGATGGCAATGGTGGCTGCCGTTGTCATGGTGTTTGTGTTTCTGTTTTGTACCGTTTTGCTGTTTCATCTGGTGCAGCAGAACCGCTACAACACGGCGACGCAACTGGAAAGTATTGCCCGTTCGGTACGTGAACCGCTGTCTGCCTCAATTTTAAAAGCCGATATTCCCGGAGCCGAAGCGATTCTTGCCAGTATCAAACCGGCGGGGGTGGTGCAACGGGCCGATGTGGTGCTACCGAATCAGTTTCAGGCGCTGCGCATGAGCTTTATCCCTGAACGGCCCGTTCCGGTCATGATAACCCGACTCTTCGAACTGCCGGTGCAGATCTCGCTGCCTGTCTATTCACTTGAACGTCCTGCAAATCCGCAACCGCTGGCATATCTGGTGCTCCAGGCCGACTCATTCCGCATGTATAAGTTTGTGATGAGCACGCTGTCTACGTTAGTGACCATTTACTTACTTTTATCCCTGATGCTAACAGTCGCCATTAGCTGGTGCGTGAATCGCCTGATTTTGCACCCGCTGCGCAAAATTGCCCGCGAGCTGAATAACATTCCGCAACAGGATTTGATTGGACATCAGCTGGCGTTGCCGCGTCTGCATTATGACGATGAGATTGGTCTGCTGGTGCGCAGCTACAACCTCAATCAACAACTGGTCCAGCGCCACAGCGAAGAGCAGACGGATAACGCGATGCGTTTTCCGGTCTCTGACCTGCCGAACAAAGCGTTCCTGATGGGGCTGCTCGAGCAGGTCGTGTCGCGTCAGCACACCACGGCGCTGATGATTGTCACCTGTGAAACGCTGCGCGATACGGCGGGCGTGCTGAAAGAGGCGCAGCGGGAAATTCTGCTGCTGACGCTGGTGGAGAAACTGAAATCGGTGCTGTCACCGAGAATGGTGCTCGCGCAGATCAGCGGTTACGATTTTGCCATTATCGCTCACGGCGTCAAAGAGCCGTGGCACGCGATCACATTAGGTCAGCAAGTACTCACTATCATCAATGAGCGATTGCCGGTGCAGGGGATCCAACTTCGCCCAAGCTGCTGCATTGGTGTGGCGATGTATTACGGCGATCTCAGCGCCGAACAGCTCTACGGGCGCGCGGTATCCGCAGCGTTTACCGCCCGGCGCAAGGGCAAAAATCAGATTCAGTTCTTCGATCCTGAGCAGATGGAAATCGCCCAGAAACGGCTGACCGAAGAGAGCGATATTCTCACCGCGCTGGACAATCACCGCTTTGCCCTCTGGTTGCAGCCTCAGGTGGAGATGAGCAGCGGCAACGTGGTCAGCGCCGAAGCGTTGCTGCGTATGCAGCAGCCCGACGGGAGCTGGGAATTGCCGGAAGGGTTGATTGAGCGGATTGAGTCCTGCGGCCTGATGGTCACCGTGGGCCACTGGGTGTTGGAAGAGTCTTGTCGTCAGCTCGCAGCCTGGCAGGAACGGGGGATCACGCTGCCGCTGTCGGTCAATCTGTCAGCACTCCAGTTGATGCACCCGAATATGGTGTCAGACATGCTGGAACTGTTAAATCGTTATCGTATCCAGCCGGGTACGCTCATTCTGGAAGTGACGGAGAGTCGGCGGATCGACGACCCGCATGCCGCCGTGGCGATACTGCGTCCGTTGCGTAACGCCGGCGTGCGTATCGCGCTGGACGATTTTGGCATGGGCTACGCGGGGCTGCGCCAGCTCCAGCACATGAAATCCCTGCCCATCGACGTGCTGAAAATCGACAAAATGTTTGTCGATGGCCTGCCGGAAGATAACAGCATGGTCTCGGCGATTATCCTGCTGGCGCGCAGTCTGAATTTGCAGATGGTGGCGGAAGGCGTCGAGACCGAAGCGCAGCGTGAATGGCTGGCGCAGGCGGGGGTTGAAATCGCTCAGGGCTTCCTTTATGCCCGTGCGGTACCCGCTGAAACCTTCGAAGAACGTTATCTAAAGCACAATTGATGTGATTACAATACTTTAAAAAGGTCCGGCTTGTGCGAGCCAGCTCAAGGTTTTTAACATTTTTGTTTCAATTATGATCCTGGTGCATTTCTGTGATGTTGTCTGGGTGTTATTTTAAGGCCGCAGGTTAACCAAAACCTTATAAGACCTGTGGTTTTTACTTCAAGGACACCCTATGAAAATCTCTCTGTTTAAAAGCCTCTACTTTCAGGTCCTGACAGCAATTGCCATTGGTATTCTCCTTGGCCATTACTACCCTGAATTAGGCGCACAAATGAAACCGCTTGGCGACGCGTTCGTTAAGCTGATCAAGATGGTCATCGCACCGGTTATCTTCTGTACTGTCGTGACTGGCATTGCAGGCATGGAAAGTATGAAAGCGGTGGGCCGTACAGGTGCAGTTGCGCTGCTTTACTTTGAGATTGTCAGTACGATTGCGCTGATCATTGGTCTCATCATCGTTAACGTGGTGCAGCCCGGTGCCGGGATGAACGTTGATCCGGCAACGCTGGATGCAAAAGCGGTAGCGATTTACGCCGAACAGGCAAAAGACCAGGGAATCGTAGGCTTCCTGATGGATATTATCCCGGGCAGCGTCATTGGCGCCTTTGCCAGCGGTAACATCTTGCAGGTTCTGCTGTTTGCGGTGATGTTTGGGTTTGCCCTGCATCGTCTGGGCAGCAAAGGCCAACTGATTTTCAACGTCATTGAAAGCTTCTCGCAGGTCATTTTCGGCATCATCAACATGATCATGCGTCTGGCGCCAATCGGGGCGTTCGGGGCGATGGCGTTTACCATCGGTAAATATGGCGTGGGTACGCTGGTGCAGTTGGGGCAACTGATTGTTTGCTTCTACATCACCTGTATCCTGTTTGTGGTTGTTGTGCTGGGTTCGATCGCCCGTGCAACAGGCTTCAGCATCTTTAAGTTTATCCGCTATATTCGTGAAGAACTGCTGATCGTGTTGGGAACGTCCTCTTCCGAGTCTGCGTTACCGCGTATGCTCGACAAGATGGAAAAGCTTGGCTGTCGCAAGTCGGTTGTGGGGCTGGTGATTCCCACCGGCTATTCGTTTAACCTTGATGGAACCTCGATATACCTGACGATGGCGGCGGTGTTTATCGCCCAGGCCACCAACAGTCATATGGATATCTTCCATCAGATTACGCTGCTGGTGGTACTGCTGCTCTCCTCGAAAGGGGCGGCGGGCGTGACCGGAAGTGGCTTTATCGTGCTGGCGGCCACTATCTCTGCGGTTGGCCATCTGCCGGTTGCCGGTCTGGCGCTTATCCTCGGTATCGACCGTTTCATGTCTGAAGCCCGTGCGCTGACCAACCTGGTCGGTAACGGCGTGGCAACGGTCGTGGTCGCGAAGTGGGTGAAGGAACTGGACCACAAGAAGCTTGATGATGTGCTGAATAATCGTGCACCTGAAGGCAAAACGCACGAAATATCCTCTTAATTTCGATACTTATGACCGCAGTCCCTTGTGGGGCTGCGGGCTCCTGCGCATAATTGACCCCTGGGCCCGAATACTTCAACATGGAGGTATCGGGTTTATTTCACTTCGTCCGTGACATTTTCATGTTCTTGCGGTCTAACACGAAGTGTTTTTAACGTCATATTCAGACAAGCCCAACTGGGGTTGTCTTTTTATTACCAGGATTGTTGATCAGGGGTTCACATGCAGGGCACAAAAATTCGACTTTTAGCGGGCGGTTTGCTGATGATGGCCACTGCTGGCTATGTGCAGGCAGATGCGCTCCAGCCTGACCCAGCATGGCAACAGGGGACGCTGGCGAATGGTTTACAGTGGCAAGTGTTAGCCACCCCGCAGCGCCCCAGCGACCGTATCGAGGTCCGCCTGCAGGTAAATACCGGTTCGCTCGCCGAAAGTACTCAACAGAGCGGTTTCAGTCATCTTATTCCCCGTATTGCGTTAACCCAAAGTGGCGGCCTTGATGCCGCGCAGGCACGTTCACTGTGGCAGCAGGGTTTTGACCCTAAACGTCCGATGCCGCCCGTCACCGTCTCTTACGACTCCACACAGTACAATCTCAGCCTGCCCAATAACCGCAGCGACCTGCTGAAAGAGTCGCTGAACTATCTGGCGAACACGATGGGCAAACTGACGATCACCCCCGACGTCGTCAATCATGCGCTAAACACAGAAGACATGGTCACCACGCTGCCCGTCGATACGAAAGACGGCTGGTGGCGCTATCGTCTGAAAGGGTCGGCGCTGTTGGGTCACGATCCTGCCGAGCCGGTAAAAATGCCGGTGGACGCGGAGAAAGTGCATGAGTTCTACCAGAAGTGGTACACCCCAGACGCGATGACGCTGATTGTTGTCGGCAACGTTGATGCGCGGTCGGTGGCCGAGCAAATCAACAAAACCTTTGGTGAACTGAAAGGGAAACGTGAAACCCCTGCGCCGGTGCCGACGCTCTCGCCGTTGCGTGCGGAGGCGGTGAGCATTATGACCGACGCGGTGCGCCAGGATCGTCTCTCTGTCATGTGGGATACGCCGTGGCAGCCGATTCGCGAGTCTGCCGCGCTGTTGCGCTACTGGCGCGCGGATTTAGCGCGTGAGGCGCTGTTCTGGCACGTCCAGCAGGCGCTGAGTAAGAACAACGCGAAAGATATCGGCCTCGGCTTTGACTGCCGCGTGCTGTTCCTGCGCGCGCAGTGCGCAATCAACATCGAATCGCCAAACGACAAGATTTCCGCCAATCTGAGCACCGTGGCGCGTGAACTGGCGAAGGTACGTGATAACGGCCTGCCGGAAGAAGAGTTCAACGCCCTGGTGGCGCAAAAGAATCTGGAGCTGCAGAAACTGTTTGCGACCTACGCTCGTACCGATACCGATATTCTCATCAGTCAGCGTCTGCGCTCGCTGCAAAATCAGGTCGTAGATATCGCGCCTGAACAGTACCAGCGTTTGCGTCAGGACTTCCTGAACAGCCTGACCGTTGAGATGTTGAATCAGGA
The DNA here is from genome assembly GCF_018323885.1 of Citrobacter amalonaticus. Classification (NCBI taxonomy): domain Bacteria; kingdom Pseudomonadati; phylum Pseudomonadota; class Gammaproteobacteria; order Enterobacterales; family Enterobacteriaceae; genus Citrobacter; species Citrobacter amalonaticus. The sequence goes on from NZ_AP024585.1 coordinate 259,122, forward strand.
TCTGCGTCAGCAGTTGTCGCAGGATATGGCGCTGATTCTGCTACAGCCGAAAGGCGAACCGGAATTCAACATGAAAGAGTTGCAGGCGACGTGGGATCAAATCATGGCGCCGGTGACTGCCGCGGCGACACCGGCAGAAACGGACGATGCGCATCCGGAAGTGACAGATATTCCGGCTGCACGGTAGGGGTGGATTGCCTGATGGTGCTGCGCTTATCCGGCCTGGAAGAACGCGTTTCCCGGGCCGGATAAGGCCTTTACGCCGCGCCTGCGGCGTTGGTCTTACTGCGGCATGGCGTCGCGTGGGATAATCGCCCCGCGATGCTGAATAACGGTGCTGGCGGTCAGGTGGCCTCGTTTGGCAGCGTTAACTGCATCGCCGCCGGTCAGGCGAACGGCCAGATACCCGGCGCTGAACGAGTCGCCAGCGGCGGTGGTATCGATCACTTTTTCTTTCGGCAGTTTCACCGCAGGAACGTCGATCGGTACGTTACCGTCGACAGACACCAGGCACGAATCCGCACCGCGTTTCACCACCACTTCCTGCACACCCGCGGCATGCGTCCGGGCGATCACCTCTTCAACCGGCTTCACGCCCCAGAGCAAATCTTCGTCGTCCAGCGTCAGGAAGGCAATATCAGTGCATTCCAGCATCTTCTGATACACCTGCCGGGTCTCTTCTTTGCTGGCCCACAGGCGCGGACGATAGTTGTTGTCGAAAATCACTTTCCCGCCGTTGGCGCGGCATTCTCGCAGCAGCGACAGCAGTTTGTCGCGGCTGGATGGGCTCAGGATCGCGAGGCTGATACCGCTCAGGTAGAGATAATCAAAGGTCGCCAGCTCTTCGCAGATAGCCGCTGACTGTTCGCTCTCCAGCCAGAATTTCGCTGCTGCTTCGTTGCGCCAGTAATAGAACGTCCGCTCACCGGTGCTGTCCGTCTCGATGTAGTAGAGGCCAGGCAGACGGTTTTCCATGCGCTGCGTCAGTGAGGTATCCACGTTTTCGCCTTGCCATGACTCGAGCATCTGCTGGCTGAAACTGTCCGTGCCCAGCGCCGTGACGTAGTGCACGGAGAGCGCCGCAGCATCAACCTGACGGGCAATGTAAACGGAGGTATTCAATGTGTCGCCACCGAATCCGCGCTGAACATCTGCGCCTTTCTGTGACAGCTCAATCATGCATTCGCCAATCACGGCAATCTTTTTGGACATAGTCGTGAACCTGCTTAAAAAAGTTAGCGTTAGTGTGCGCTGTGAGTGTTAGGTGGTCAATCATATTAAAACAACGTTCCAAATTTTTTTTTGAGCCAGTCCGTATTCTGCATTGATTTTTACAAAACCGTTTTCGATTTTGCGCGAGGCTGAACATAAAGTTCTCCGTCCGAAGGCCGATAACCTTTGACGAGTCGGGGCAGTAACACACTTAATCACGGGACATCTGAGATGATAAACCAGGTTATCCAGCAGCGAAGCAATTCCGAGGCGAGCGTTGAAAGCTTGCAGGATCGGCGCTTTTGGCTGCAGTGCGAGCGTGCTTACACTTATCAGCCGATTTACCGGACCGACGGACGCCTGTTAGCCGTTGAGTTGTTGACGGTGGTGACGCATCCGGACAATCCAACCCAACGTATCGCGCCTGACCGTTATTTTGCCGGGGTGGCGGTGCGCCATCGCATTGATATCGTCAAAGAACAACTTCAGCTACTGGAGCAGAAGACCGACTTTTTCCAGCGTCATGAATTGCTGGCCTCTGTGAATGTCGATGGCCCGACGCTCCTCGCCATGCGCCAGCAACCCAACATGGTGCAGATGATTGAGCGGATGCCGTGGCTGCGTTTTGAGCTGGTCGAACATATCCATCTGCCAAAAGAATCCTCGTTTGCCAGCATGTGCGAATTTGGTCCGCTGTGGCTGGATGATTTCGGCACCGGGATGGCGAATTTCTCTGCGCTGAATGAAGTCCGTTATGACTACATTAAAGTCGCGCGCGAACTGTTCGTGATGCTTCGCCAGACGCCAGAGGGGCGCAATCTCTTCACCATGCTGCTGCAACTGATGAACCGCTATTGCCGCGGCGTGATCGTTGAAGGGGTGGAAACGCTGGAAGAGTGGCGCGACGTACAACGTTCTCCCGCCTTTGCCGCACAGGGCTATTTTCTGTCGCGCCCGGTCCCGTTCGCCTGCCTCGATGAGGTCATTCTGTCACTGTAAAAACCGGCAGTTTCCGCTAACTCCGTCTGGCTGGACTATCTTTAGGACAGGCAAGGAAAGACGTGAGGATGCTAACTATGACCAAAGCCGGAAAAATAACTGCAGTGATAACAGGGACTTTCTTGTTGTTGATCGTGGTCGTTATCGTGTTGATAGCGACATTTGACTGGAACCGCCTCAAACCGACCATCAACCAGAAAGTCTCTACCGAACTTAACCGACCGTTCGCTATTCGCGGTGATTTAGGCGTTGTCTGGGAACGCCAGAAGCAGGAGACCGGCTGGCGCAGTTGGGTGCCGTGGCCGCACGTACATGCTGAAGATATTATCCTCGGCAATCCCCCCGACATTCCTGAAGTGACGATGGTGCACCTTCCCCGCGTCGACGCGACGCTCGCCCCGCTGGCGCTGTTAAGCAAAACCGTCTGGCTGCCGTGGATCAAGCTGGTGAAACCCGATGCGCGGCTGATTCGCCTGTCCGAGAAAAACAATAACTGGACCTTCGACCTCGCGAATAGCGAATACAAAGACCCGAATGCGCAGCCGTCTGACTGGTCCTTCCGGCTGGACACTATTCTCTTCGATCAGGGGCGGATCGCTATCGACGATAAGGTCAGTAAAGCTGATATTGAGATCCTGGTCGATCCGCTGGGCAAACCGTTGCCGTTCAGTGAAGTCACGGGAAATAAAGCGAAAGGCGATAACGCGAAGGTTGAAGACTACGTATTTGGTCTGAAGGCGCAGGGGCGATACAACGGCGAACCGCTCACCGGAACGGGAAAAATGGGCGGCATGCTGGCGCTGCGTAGCGAAGGGGCAGCGTTTCCGGTACAGGCTGATTTCCGTTCCGGCAATACCCGGGTGGCGCTGGTGGGCGTGGTTAAGGACCCAATGAAGATGGGCGGCGTCGATCTGCAACTGAAATTCTCCGGGGATTCCCTGGGTGAGCTGTACGATCTGACGGGAGTGCTGCTGCCGGATACGCCGCCGTTCGAAACGGACGGTCGGCTGGTGGCGAAAATCGATACCAACGCATCATCGGTGTTTGACTACCGGGGGTTCAATGGGCGGATCGGCGACAGCGATATTCACGGCTCGCTGACCTATACGACAGGGAAACCGCGTCCGAAGCTGGAAGGAGAGGTGGAATCGCGCCAGCTCAGGCTGGCGGATTTAGGACCGCTGATCGGCGTCGATTCCGGTAAAGGCACAGAAAAAGCGCAGCGTTCGGAACAGAAAAAGGACGAGAAGAGCGTACAACCCGCGGACAAAGTACTGCCTTATGACCGCTTCGAAACGGACAAATGGAACGTGATGGATGCCGATGTGCGCTTTAAAGGGCGGCGTATTGAACATGGCAGCAGCCTGCCTGTCAGCGATCTCTCGACCCACATTCTTCTGCAGAATGCCGATCTGCGTCTGCAACCGTTGAAGTTTGGTCTGGCGGGCGGCAGCATCAATGCGAATATCCATCTGGAAGGGGATAAAAAGCCAATGCAGGGGCGTGCGGATATTCAGGCGCGGCGTTTAAAACTGAAAGAACTGATGCCGGACGTTGAACTGATGCAGAAAACGCTGGGGGAGATGAGCGGTGACGCCGAATTTCGCGGGACCGGGAATTCCGTGGCGGCGCTGCTGGGTAACAGCAACGGCAACCTGAAACTGCTGATGAACGACGGACTGATTAGCCGCAACCTGATGGAGATTGTCGGTCTGAACGTCGGGAACTTCATCGTCGGGCAGATCTTTGGCGATGACGAAGTGCGGGTTAACTGCGCGGCGGCGAATCTGGATATCGTAAACGGCGTGGCGCGCCCACAAATTTTCGCGTTCGACACTGAAAACGCGCTGATCAACGTCACCGGGACGGCGAGCTTTGCCTCCGAACAGCTGGATTTGACCATCGACCCGGAGAGCAAAGGCATCCGCATTATTACCTTGCGTTCGCCGTTGTATGTGCGCGGAACGTTTAAGAACCCTCAGGCGGGGGTAAAGGCCGGGCCGTTGATTGCGCGTGGCGCGGTAGCCGCGGCGCTGGCGACGTTAGTGACGCCTGCCGCCGCGCTGCTGGCGCTGATTTCACCGTCAGAAGGTGACGCCAACCAGTGCCGGACGATATTGTCGCAGCTGAAGAAGTGATGCGCAGTGCCGGGTAAGGCGTCGCCACTACCCGGAATGTAAAGATTACAGCGACTGATGACGCGTTTCGTGAGTTAACAGTAGCGCGATCAGGGTTAATGCCGCCATCGATGCCAGGTAGGTTCCTACGGCGGCAAGACCATAATTGGACTGCAACCACGCGGCGATATACGGTGCGACGGATGCCCCGAGAATCGAAGAGACGTTATAGGAGAACGATGCGCCGGTGTAACGCACTTCAGTCGGGAACAGCTCAGGCAACAGTGCGCCCATCGGCCCGAACGTCAGCCCCATCAGGCTCAGTCCAAGCAGCAGGAAGGCGAAGACCAGCGCCGGATTGCCGGAGCCCAGCAGCGGTTTAAAGGCGAACAGCGCGAACAGGATAATCATTGTGGTGATGATGACCATGCTCTTGCGGCGACCAAACGCGTCTGCGAGCAGACCGGCGACCGGCACCATCACGCCAAAGCCAATCACCGCCATCATCAGCATCCACAACACGTCGTTACGCGGCAGGCCCAGACCGACCGGCGCAGCGGCGGTACTGAACGTCATCGAATACACGGTCATGATATAGAACAGCGTATAGGTCGCCAGCATGATGAACGTGCCGAGGATGGTCACGCGAACGTGTTTAGTCAGCAACGTACCCAGCGGGATTTTCACCTGTTTTTTCGCGGCGGCCACTTTAGCGAAAACCGGCGTCTCATGCAGGGAAACGCGGACGTACAGGCCGATAATCACCAGCACCGCTGAGAAGATAAACGGAACGCGCCAGCCCCAGCTCATGAACTGCTCATCCGTCAGCAGCCAGGAGAGCAGCAGGAAGGTGCCGTTAGCAAAGAAAAAGCCAATCGGTGCGCCCAGTTGCGGGAACGAGCCATACAGTGCGCGCTTACGCGGCGGGGCGTTCTCTGTCGCCAGCAGCGCCGCGCCGCCCCATTCACCACCCAGTCCCAGCCCCTGCCCAAAACGAGCCAGCGCCAGCAGAAGTGGGGCGAAAATGCCAATGGTGGCATAGCCTGGCAGCAGGCCGATGATCACCGTTGAGATCCCCATTGTCAGCAAAGACGCCACCAGCGTCACTTTACGTCCTACCCGATCGCCAAAGTGGCCGAAGAGCGCGGAACCAATTGGACGCGCGACAAAGGCGATGGCAAACGTGGCGAGCGACTGTAGCGTTGCCGCTGTCGGGTCGCCCTGCGGGAAGAAGATGTGCGGGAAGACAATCACGGCGGCGGTCGCATAAATATAGAAGTCGAAGAACTCAATGGCGGTGCCAATGAGCGAGGCGACGACGACCTTATTGCGCGAATTGACCGGAGTATGTTCCTGTTCGTTATCGAGTGTGGTGGCGGTTGCTTGCATAGTATTTTCTTATTTTTTGGCGAACGAACGGCCATATTACGCACAGCAAAAGCGACATTTCAATCTGTAACAATCGCTCGATATGGTTAAAAATCAGGCAAAAAGCGGATAATGTTTGCGCCTGCGATTTCTCGTCCATGAAATGCTTCACATAATTTAAAAATGAGTGGATAAAACTGGTTTTTGGTTAAATAAAAGTTAAGGACTGGATTTATGTGCTAAATGAACGGAGCGAGGCGGAAGTAAGTGCCTGAACATATTGCCGGATGGCGACGTAAGACACTTATCTGGCCTGGGTAGCGGGTGAAGGGGAGGCCGGATAAGCACAGCGCCATCCGGCATAATACCGCGCATCAACGGTGCGTTTTGCCCGGCATCCGGGGATCGTCTTTGTATTCGGCGGTTGCAATCCACGCCGCGCAAAACAGCGTCAGACGTGCGAAAAAGTAGAAGAACGCCATCAGTCCCAGTACAGAACCAAACGCCGCGCCGGAAGGGGATTTCACCAGCGCCGGCAGCGTCCAGGTCATGATGATTTTAATGACTTCAAAGCCAATCGCCGCAATCAGCGTGCCGCGAATCAATGCCTTTTTACGTGGACGATGACGCGGCAGACGCCAGAAAATCCAGAAGAACAACAGGTAGTTGGCAAAAATGGAGATCGCCAGGCCAATCAACCGCCAGGTGGGCTTTAGCCACTCAATGCTGTCGAGATAGAGGGCGGAGATAATCATCTGTTGCGCCGAACCGGCGACCGAGGTGATCGACAGCGTCACAATCAGTGCAATCAACAGACCAATCAGTGAGATGAAATCGCGGAGATATTTGATCCAGATTTTTTCCTGATCCTGCGGCGTGCGCTCCCAGACGTCCCGCGACTGGGCGCGGATCGCCTCGCGCAGGTTGCCCATCCAGTTAATCCCGGAGTAGAGGGCGATCCCTAACCCGACCAGACCAACGGTGGTACGCTGCTGTACCGCCGTATTGATGGTGCTTTTCAGCGTAGCGGCAAGCGTCGGGTCGCTGACGTTCATCAGGATTTTAGTGAAGATGTCCTGTAACAGCGTGGGATGCGAGGCAAGAATAAAGCCTGCGGCGGCAAACGACACCATCAGGATGGGGATCATCGACAAAAACGAGAAGTAGGTAATGGCCGCGCCGAACTGGTTACCTAACCGATCGTTAAAGCGTTCAGCCGCGCGGAGCAGATGCGCAATCACCGGAATGCGCTGGATTTTTTCGACGGTGGTGGTCACCGTTTTCAGCGTCTCGCTGGCGGTGCTTTTCTTCTCGTGCTCGGCGTCCCCGGTCGTGTCGATTTTGCGTACCGGGTCGTGTTCAAGTTCCTGAGTGGGGCGTTTTACGTCGTTATCCTGCATCATCAGGTCAGGCGTCCTTTTTTTGTTAATTCTCTGGACAGTATAGCGTCTCAGTCCACGTAGTCCTTCATTACCCCGGTCAGCCACTCCATAAACAGGTGCACACGGCGTGAAAGATTACGCCGGTGTGGGTAAAGCAGCGATACCGGCATCGGCAAGGCGCGGTATTGCGGCAGCACCTCAACGAGCGTGCCATTGCGTAACGCCTCACGAACCCCGACGCGCGGAACCTGAATAATTCCCAGCCCAGCCAGACAGGCGGCGTGATAGGTTTCGGTGCTGTTAACCGTTAGCGTACCGCCGGTTTTTATCCACTGTGTCCCGCTGCTGGTGGCGATTTCAAAGCCTGGCGGTCGCGTTCCCAGATTTTGCGAGTAATGTACTACCGCATGGGAGGCGAGGTCTTCAAGGCTTTCCGGATAGCCAAAACGCGTCAGGTACTGTTGGCTGGCGCAGTTGATCACGGTAAGCTTGCCCAGCGGACGCGCGATCAGTCCCGAGTCTTTCAGCGTGCCGACGCGCACCACGCAGTCAAAACCTTCGCGGATCAAATCCACCAGTCGGTCACTGCTGCTGAGCTCCAGTTCAATCCCAGGGTACTGCTGCAAAAAGGCGGGCAGGCGGGGGATCACCAGATTTCGCGCGACGCCAACCGGCATATCGACTCGTAGCTTACCGCTGATGCTGGTGGGATCGTGCTGAAACAGACCGTCCAGTTCATCCAGATTGCTTAACAGATCTTTCGCCCGTTCGTAATAGACCATGCCGTCCTGCGTCAGTTGTACCCGCCGCGTGGTGCGGTGTAAAAGCTGGGTGCCAAGATGGTTTTCCAGCGCCTGAATCTGGCGCGATACGCTACCTTTCGGGAGTCCGAGCGTGTCGGCTGCGCGAGAAAAACTCTCCAGCTCTGCGACACGAATGAATAACTGCATTGCATGAATTTTATCCATCCTGTAGCCCTATTGTTGTTCCAGATGAAACAGTCATGCGCAATTAGCGACATTTATTGTTTTTCTATCACCTAATAAGCTTTACCTCAATCCACACAACAGCTGAAATGAGGTTTCTTATGACGCAACGTATCGCATTGGTGACCGGCGGGAGCCGCGGGCTGGGTAAAAATGCCGCGCTTAAGCTGGCGGACAAAGGAACGGATATTCTCTTTACTTACCACAGTCAACAGCAGGCGGCGCGGGATGTCGTCGCTGAAATTGAGCAAAAAGGCAGGAAAGCGGCGGCAATTCAATTGAATGTCGGTGATAGTGCCAGTTTTGCAGCTTTTGCCTCTGAGGTGAAAACGCAACTGAATACTCACTGGAACAGAGAGACGTTTGATTATTTAGTGAACAATGCCGGGATCGGGCTATACGCGCCGTATGCTGACACCTCAGAAGAGATGTTTGACGAACTGATGCGCATCCATTTTAAAGGCCCGTTTTTCCTGACGCAGCACCTGTTGCCGTTGATTAACGAGGGCGGACGTATTCTTAATGTTTCAACCGGGCTGGCGCGTTTTGCCCTGCCGGGGTATGCCGCCTACGCGTCAATGAAAGGGGCGATGGAAGTGCTGACGCGCTACCAGGCGAAAGAACTGGGCGCGCGTGGGATCTCGGTGAATGCCATTGCGCCCGGCGCCATTGAGACCGATTTTGGCGGTGGCCATCTGCGGGATAATAAAGAACTGAATGCGTATGTGGCTTCGCAGACGGCGCTGGGCCGCGCCGGTTTGCCCGATGATATTGGCGATGCGATTGCGGCGTTACTCAGCGACGAACTGGCATGGATGACGGCGCAGCGTATTGAAGTCTCGGGCGGGATGTTCCTGTAAGCTGAATTCAGCGAGCCTTTACGTGCGATGAATGATCATGAAATGCGAATTTTAATTCTGTAACATAATTTCGCGCAGGCGATAATTTTTTTTCTCCTGCGCGTTCGTTATTCTCACTGAAATTTAATTTTCAATTAAGATAGTGGGTGGTGAAATATAAGGAATTCCTTAAGTCATTGCCCGTTTTTTATCCCCGGATGTAATTCTCGTGTTTCAGCTGTAAAAAAATGTTTTTTTACTTCTCTCCCGACGTGATATCTGTAAAATGGCCCCCCGCCAAATGGCGAATGTTTATTTTACCCATCGGGTAATACCCTTCCCCTCCTTAATGTTATTATCGGAAACGGTGGAGAGAGTAATGCAAATCATCATGTTTGACAGGCAGTCAATATTTATTCATGGAATGAAAATCAGTTTACAGCAACGAATTCCAGGAGTGAGTATTCAGGGTGTCAGTCAGGCCGATGAACTCTGGTATAAACTGGAAGAAAACCCGGAAGCCCTGCTCATGCTGGATGGCGATCTTGACGGTGAGTTTTGCCGTTGGATCCTGCAAAAAACGGTGCAACAGTTCCCCCTCGTCAAAACTTTAATTATCGCGACGGACTGCGCGAAAAAAGGATTACAGGAACTGACGCAATATAATGTGCTCGCGATTATTTCCCGCGATTCTGAACCGGAAAAATTTGTACTGGCGATCAATAGCGTTGCGATGGGGATGATGTTTTTACCTGGCGAATGGCTAACGACTCCGGCTGCGGAATATCGTGATATTCATGCATTAAGCGCCCGGCAGAGGGAAATTTTGACGATGCTGGCATCAGGCGAGTCAAATAAGGAAATTGGCCGGGCGTTAAATATCAGTACCGGAACGGTGAAAGCGCATCTTGAATCACTCTACCGCCGACTGGATGTTAAAAATCGCACCCAGGCGGCGATGCTGTTGGTTCAGCCTTAATACCCTGCAGTGATATTACGACCGGGATCCTGCGGTCGTAATATATTCCTGTTTTAATAACCCCAGCAGCCAGTCATTCTGCCAGCGCTGTTGTAGCCAGTAACTCTCCCTGAGCGTCCCTTCCAGTATAAATCCCACTTTCTCCAGCACATGCCGGGAAGCCTGATTACCTTCAGTGACACAAGCGGTCAGACGGCGCAGACCGCCGGTGGTAAATGCGTAATCGCAGACGGCGCGTAGTGATTCTGTCCCGTATCCCTTTCCCTGCGCGCCGGGCGTCAGCAAGAACCCGACCTCAGCACAGACTTCCCCTCGATGAATATAGCCCGTCACCCCGAGCGGCTTGTGGCTTTTGTTATCGCACAGGAGCAAACACAGCCAGTGTGCGTCGCCCGGATGCCATGTCGGTAAGCGAGAATCGAACGCTTCCCGAATGTCGCGCTCACTTCGCGCGTCGGCCACATGACGCATCACGTCCGGATCCTGCTGCAGCGCGAGAAAAAAGGGCCAGTCGGCAGAGGTTATCGGGCGACAGGTCAGGCGGGCTGTTTTCAGTATGGGCACAGGGCTATCTCCTGGGATATTTCTCAATGTTCACGTAGCGGTCACTGTATTAATTATTGAACTTGTTATATCTATAAAAACTAATAATTAAAACAAAGAACTAAAGCAAAATTAATGGTCTCCGTATGGGGGCGCTTTTAGCGAAGGAAGAGAATGACGATTAGCGTTTTGACGACACGCACCACCTTTGAACACTGTCTGGGGATTATCCGCCAGGCCTCGGTGGAGATCCTGCTGATGCTGGGGGTGCATGCCTCTGACGGCAAAGATCCGCGATGGTTTCTGGAACACCTGGATCAAGCCCGGCTGAACCTGGGCGGCTGGAGCCAGGTCGCCCGGCGTTTGCATCTCAACGACGCGCAACTGAGCCAGTTCACGCTGCAACTGCGCCATCTCCAGCAGTGCGTACCGCAATATGACAGCGGGCAGGAGGTCAGTGAGAACCAACTGATTGCCGCCCTGCGCGTGGTCAGGTCGCTGGAATTGCTGCGCCATCATCAATCGTTACTCAATTTTAAAACGGACATTGAAGAGGCCGACCACAGTCAGCAAGTACGCGCAGAACGGCAGTTACGCACGATTGAGCTAACCCTGACTGCGCTTATCTCGCAGATGTGGCCGGATAAAACGCAGCTCAATAATTACCTCAAAGAAAACTTTGGCGCGGATAAGCTCAGACGCTGGATTAAGCTGGGTGAACGCCAGGATCCGCTGAATGGGATGCGTTTTAGCGAGCTGGCGCTGATGATTGTCGATAAAAAGACCTTCACCCGCCACTATTCCGGCATCTTTAACGATGCGTCAGTGCTGAACCTGTTTGTTGAACCGCGCCTGACGCTGCGGGTGTTTCTCGATGACTGTCGCCAGGCACGAAACACGGTGCTGGCCGGGGAGCCGCTGTCATCGGCACAGTTGACGTTACTCTCCTGCCAGTTTCAGCATATTGTCCGTCCTGTCCAGCGGGCCTATGAGCAAGGGCGCGCCCGCATTAATCCGGCGGCGTTAATGATTGTGGAAGAGGGGCAACTGGCGCAGTTTTGGGAGGAGGCGCGGAAAAAGGACCGTCAGGCGGGAGGCGATACCGAGGAAATTGGCGAATCCATTGAACCCCTGCGCAAGCGTTCGCTGCGCACGGCGGAAGAACGTGAACAACTGATCACTGGCGTGCTCTGGGGCGCGGTGGGGCTCATGGTGATCGCCATCCTGGGCGGTGGAGCGTGGTTAGTGAGTTCGCAACCGCCCGCGCCCGCGCCGAACATCAAGATCACCCAGGCAGAGCCCAAGCGCGAATTGCCTTCCGCACGCGAAATGGTGACGCAGATGGGGATCACCTGGGATGTGTTTAACATGCGTGCGGCGATCGATCGCAATGACACCCGGGTCACCGCGCTTTTTTTGCAGGGCGGTATGAACTGGCAGGTCTCGTGGACCGAAACGGCGTTTGCCCGCAACAATACCGATGTCCTCGAGTTACTGTTGCGCTACCCTTCGCAGATGGATGAAAGCAAACCGTGTCGACGCTTTATCAATACGTTGGGTCACGCCATGTCCGGTGGCGCGCCGCTGACGGGCGAACACAAAGCTTATCTGAAGCGTTTCTGCACAGTGCCTGCGGTGATAGCGCGACAGCAGCATGATACCGGGCAGGCAGAGCGGCGTTTCCGCGCCGATCCCAGCGCGGATAACGAGAAATGGCTGAAGATTCAGCGCGCCATTTTTGACGTGATAGAGTAACCGTTATGGTTCTCCATACAGCCCAATCAGGCGCCGTGCGACGCCGTTGGTCCAGCCAAAGCCATCCTGCAACGGATATTCGCCGCCGCCCCCTTCGCGCGGGGTGCCGCTGGCGATATGGTATTTCTCAATAAGCTTATGATGTTGCTGATAAAACTGATTCACCGTCTGCAGCCAGCTATGGGCGATTTCGTCTCCCAGCGCATCATCGCCGTACATCTTAAAACCCTGAATTGCCATCCATTGTAGCGGCGCCCAACCGTTGGGTTTATCCCACTGTTCGCCGGTTTCGTACTCGGAGGCCATAATGCCGCCGGGCGTCAACAGGCGAGCACGCACGGTATCCCCCAGCCGATCGGCCTGTTCATGGGTCGCCATCCCGACGTAAAGCGGGACAATGCTGGCGGCAGAGAACAGCGCCATTTGCTCCCGCCGCCAGTCATAGTCGCGAAAGCAGCCATTTTCCTCATCCCACAGATAGCGGTTGACGGCAGCCCGTCGATTGCTCGCCTTCTGGCGGAACAGTGCCTCAACGTCACGTTCGCCTTTTAGCGCTGAAATATTGGCGATGGTGCTCTCCAGTTTGAACAGAAAGGCGTTGAGATCGATAGGGATAAACTGCGTGGTGCGAATGCTCGCCAGTCGTGTGGGGTCACGTAGCCAGCGGGAAGAATAGTCCCAGCCCGATGCCGCACCGGCGCGCAGATCGCGGTACACCTCGTTCGGCGGACGACCAGAATGTTTGGCAGTTTCCACATCTTCCAGCCATGATTCATCGCGCGGCGTGTCGCGGTCATCCCAGTAGCGGTTGAGCAGTGAACCGTCCGGCATCCTGACGGCATGGCGATACGCCTGGTTGAGCACCAGCGACTCTGCGCCGTCCATCCAGAAGGCATACTCCATCTTCAGATGGTCGAGGTAGCGCCGTGCGCCGCGAACGCCGTCCTCTTCGAACAGTTCGACCATCAGCGCAAACACCGGCGGCTGCGAGCGGCTGAGGTAATAAGTACGGTTGCCGTTCGGAATATGGCCGTAGTTTTCAATCATCCACGCAAAGTTATCTGCCATACATTTCAGCAGGTCTTCGCGACCGCTTTCCGCCAGACCCAGCATGGTGAAATAGGAATCCCAGTAGTAGGTTTCGCTGAATCGACCACCTGGCACGATATAGGATTGCGGTAGCGCCAGCAGCGATGACCACGGAATATGATCCTGCGGCTCGCGGGTGAGTACCGGCCACAACTGGTCGATATGCTCTTTCAGCGAATTTTCCGGGTTGGAAACATACGCGCTGTCGAAGACTTCAGGCAGCCAGAAGTGATTTTCGACAAAGCGGCGTAAATCGAAATCCCGATGACGACGGACTTTGCGGTAGCGAATCAGAATATCGAGCGGATCCATTTTCGGCGCACAGTCAGGAAACGTTTTGCTGTCGGCAAAAATTTTCGAGGATTGTACATGCTCGAACAGTTCAAGATAGCGATCGGCTGGTGTCAGGGCGTCAGAGGCGGGGAGCCCCTCAATCATCTCAGGTTCCGGTTCTGCTTCAATCATCTCATCCAGTTTTAACTCGCACGGATCCGTTTCGTAGAAAAGATCGACGTCGATCGTGATTTCCTCTGACGGGGCGTGTTGCAGTTTCTGGTTGATCATAATGAGAAAGACCTCCGGATGGCGTCGTAAAGGATACGGGTGTTGCCCGGCTGTCTTTTAAGCGTAGACATTCGCTTCGGTGTGTGCGGTGCAAAGTGTGCGGCAGATCACGTTTACACAATCGCCGCAAACCGGGAAAAAAGCACAATACATTGATAATCGGTGATAATTTTTATTACGTGTCGACTGGCGAATCCCTATTTTCGGAACATTCGAATGAAACGAATTGTGAATATTGTCGGGACGTCGCCTGGATAAGGTTTCCCACCCCGCTGAATACGGGGATTACCATTTCTCATCACGCGCGTCACGACGCCCTTCGCGGCGGTTTTCACGTTTATCCTGGCGGCACTGGGAATTACTTTCATCGTTATTCCGGACACATTCCCGTTTTGTTTCACGACCGTCCTGACGGGCATCCTGGCGGATCTCACGGGCGTCCTGACGTTTTTCAGCCCGCGCGGTGGCATGCGCCGGGAGTGTCACAATCGGGAATAAAACGACGGCAATTAAAGCAGGAAGTAATGTCTTTCTCATCGGGTAAAACCTCTTAAAATAAATAGCATTAGATACTATTAGCGCGGCAAGTATTGCTGCGGATTTTAATTTATACCCGGGGGAAAGTCGTGTTATGAGGAGGAACTAAATTGTCCATTTTTAAATTGCAGAAAAAACCCCGTGAAATCACGGGGTCAGGAACATTAACGCATGGTCACAAACTCTTCCGCTGCCGTCGGGTGAATGGCCACGGTGTTGTCGAAGTCTTTCTTGGTGGCGCCCATTTTCAGCGCTACTGCAAAGCCCTGCAACATTTCATCCATGCCAAAGCCGATACCGTGGATGCCGACGATTTTCTCTTCCGGGCCGACGCAGACTAACTTCATGCGGCACGGCTGACGGTGTGAGGTTACCGCGGTATACATTGCAGTAAACGAAGATTTATACACTTTCACCTGCGCATCGCCATACTGCTCGCGCGCCTGCGGTTCGGTCAGACCTACGGTGCCAATCGGCGGGTGGCTGAAGACCACGGTAGGAATATTGCTGTAGTCCAGATGCTCGTCCGGCTTGTTGTTAAACAGGCGCTCAGAAAGACGGCGACCTGCCGCAACAGCAACTGGCGTCAGCTCGACAGCGCCGGTGTTATCTCCGACCGCATAAATCCCGTCCACGCTGGTATTCTGGTATTTATCGACGACGATATACCCTTTGTCGTTGGTTTTTACGCCGGTCGCTGCTAGGTTGAAATTATCGGTTGCCGGTTCACGACCAATCGCCCAAATCAGGCAATCGACCGTTTCACTGCGACCGTCTTCCAGTTCAAGCGTCAGGCTACCGTCGGCGTTTTTCACGACCGCTTTCGGAATGGCGTGGGTGTGAAGCGTCGGGCCTTCGGCATTCATCACTTCCACCAGCGTTTCGGTAATCATCGGGTCAAAACTGCGCAGTGGCGCATGCTTACGCACGAACAGATGGGTTTTGGCACCCAGACCGTTAATCACGCCCGCCAGTTCAACGGCGATATAACCGGCACCGACAACCGCGACGCGCTCCGGCAGGGCCGGCAGTTCAAAGAAACCATCGGAGTCGATACCGTATTCCACGCCCGGAATATCCGGGTGGCTCGGACGACCCCCCGTGGCGATGAGAATGTGATCGGCAGTAATTGTTTCACCGTTGACTTCAATGGTTTTGGCATCGACGAAGCGGGCAAAACCTTTGATCACATCAACGTTATTTTTACCCAGCACGTTGTCATACGAGGTGTGAATGCGGTCGATATAGGCAGTACGGCTGGCAATCAGCGTATCCCAGTTGAATTTATTGATCGTGGTGTCAAACCCGTAGTCCGGACCATACAGGTGGATCGCTTCACGGATCTGCGCAGCATGCCACATTACTTTTTTCGGGACGCACCCGACGTTAACGCAGGTGCCGCCCAGCGCTTTGGCTTCAATCAGCGCACACTTCTGGCCGTACATGGCTGCACGGTTAATCGAGGCGATACCGCCGCTGCCACCGCCGATGGCGATGTAGTCATAATGCTTGCTCATGCGTCTTTTCCTTACGTTCTGATTGCCGCGATTGTATACCTGAAATCAATAGTTTCCACCGATGGCTGCAATTACTCTGGCACGATCCAGTTTACCAAGGTATGCCCGGTACCCGCTGGCACCAGCTTGCTGTGCAGCCACGGTAGCACTGTGTTCATTTGTGCTTCCAGCTTCCACGGCGGGTTGACCACAATCATGCCGGAGGCGGTCATGCCGCGCTGGTCGCTGTCCGGGCGGACCGCCAGCTCAATTTGCAGGATTTTACGGATGCCGGTCGCTTCCAGATCGTGCACCATGCGCTTGATTTGCTGGCGTAACACGACCGGATACCACAGCGCATACGTCCCAGTGGCAAAACGTTTATAGCCTTCGCTAATCCCGGCGACAACGGCCTGGTAGTCCGATTTAATCTCGTAAGGCGGGTCGATGAGAATCAAACCACGACGAGAGACCGGCGGCAGCTTTGCCTTCAGTTGCTGATAGCCGTCGGCACGGGCTACGCGGGCACGTTCATCTTTCTGGAATTCACCTCGCAGCAGCGGGAAATCACTCGGATGCAGCTCCGTCATATGCAGGCTGTCCTGCTCGCGCAGCAGTTGACGCGCGATCAGCGGGGAGCCGGGGTAGTAACGCAGTTGCCCGCTACGGTTGAAGTGTTTGACCACGCCGATGTACGGCTCGAGTTCGGCTGGCAGATCGTCCTGCTGCCAGATGCGGGCGATACCTTCCAGGTACTCCCCGGTGCGTTCAGCATGCTCGCCGCTTAGCTGATAACGGCCCGCGCCTGCATGGGTGTCCAGATAGAGAAACGGCTTCTCTTTCTCTTTGAGCGACTCGATGATCAGGCTCTGAACCGTGTGTTTAAGGACGTCGGCGTGGTTGCCAGCGTGGAAGCTGTGGCGATAACTGAGCATGGGTAAACGTGTTCCAGGTTGTAAACGTAGGCCCGATTAGCGTCACGCTTTCGGGCGAATAAAAAGCCTATCGCCACAGTATACAGAAAACTCACCGCTGCCGCGAAAGCGCAACGCCTGGCATTGAAATCCTCTACACTTATCCCCATTCTACAGGGATATTGCACAGCGCCGGACGCGCGCGACATTCACCTTATTCTAACAGGACAGCGTTTATGACCAATCCTTTACTGACGCCTTTCGTGCTACCGCCTTTTTCCAACATTCAGCCGGAACATGTGGTCCCGGCGGTAACCAAAGCGCTGAACGACTGCCGTGAGAATGTGGAGCGCGTCGTAGCACAGGGCGCACCCTACAGCTGGGAAAATCTTTGCCAACCGTTGGCGGAAGTCGATGACGTCCTGGGGCGTATTTTTTCTCCGGTCAGCCATCTGAATTCAGTAAAAAACAGCCCGGAACTGCGCGAAGCCTACGAGCAAACCCTGCCGCTGCTGTCGGAATACAGCACCTGGGTTGGTCAGCATGAAGGTTTATACAAGGCATACCGCGACCTGCGTGACGGCGATCATTACGCTACGCTGAACACCGCACAGAAAAAAGCTGTGGATAACGCGCTGCGTGATTTTGAACTCTCCGGGATTGGCCTGCCGAAAGAAAAACAGCAGCGCTACGGTGAGATCGCCACCCGCCTGTCTGAACTGGGCAACCTGTACAGCAACAACGTCCTCGACGCCACCATGGGCTGGACGAAGCTGATTACTGATGAAGCAGAGCTGGCCGGGATGCCGGAAAGCGCGCTGGCGGCAGCAAAAGCACAGGCTGAAGCGAAAGAGCAGGAAGGCTATCTGCTGACGCTGGATATCCCGAGCTACCTGCCGGTGATGACTTACTGTGACAACGGGCAGCTTCGTGAAGAGATGTATCGTGCCTATGTGACCCGGGCGTCCGATCAAGGACCTAACGCCGGTAAATGGGACAACAGCCCGGTGATGGCGGAAATTCTCGCCCTGCGCCACGAGCTGGCGCAACTGCTGGGCTTTGAAAGCTATGCCTTTAAATCGCTCGCCACCAAAATGGCGGAAAACCCGCAGCAGGTGCTGGAGTTTTTAACCGATCTGGCAAAACGCGCGCGTCCGCAAGGCGAGAAAGAGCTGGCGCAACTGCGCGCCTTCGCGAAAACGGAGTTTGGTGTCGATGAACTGAACCCGTGGGATATCGCGTACTACAGCGAAAAACAGAAGCAGCATCTCTACAGCATCAGTGATGAACAATTACGTCCGTACTTCCCGGAAAACAAAGCCGTTAACGGCTTGTTTGAAGTGGTGAAACGTATTTATGGTATTACCGCAAAAGAGCGTAAGGATGTGGATGTCTGGCATCCGGACGTGCGTTTCTTTGAGCTGTATGACGAAAACAATGAACTGCGCGGCAGCTTCTATCTCGATCTCTATGCCCGTGAGCACAAACGCGGCGGGGCGTGGATGGATGACTGCGTCGGTCAGATGCGTAAATCCGACGGCTCACTGCAAAAACCGGTCGCTTACCTGACCTGTAACTTTAACCGCCCGGTGAATGGCAAACCGGCGCTGTTCACCCACGATGAAGTGATCACTCTGTTCCACGAATTTGGTCACGGCCTGCATCACATGCTGACCCGCATCGAGACCGCTGGCGTTTCCGGGATCAACGGCGTGCCGTGGGATGCGGTCGAGCTGCCGAGCCAGTTTATGGAAAACTGGTGCTGGGAACCGGACGCGCTGGCGTTTATCTCCGGCCATTACGAGACTGGCGAACCGCTGCCGAAGGAATTACTGGATAAAATGCTGGCGGCGAAGAACTACCAGGCGGCGCTGTTTATCCTGCGTCAGCTGGAGTTTGGTCTGTTTGACTTCCGTCTGCATGCGGAATTTGACCCGCAGCAAGGGGCGAAAATCCTCGAAACGCTGGCGGAAATCAAAAAACAGGTCGCCGTGGTGCCGGGGCCGTCTTGGGGGCGTTTCCCGCATGCATTCAGTCACATTTTCGCCGGTGGTTATGCGGCGGGGTATTACAGCTACCTGTGGGCTGATGTGCTGGCTGCGGATGCGTTCTCTCGCTTCGAAGAAGAAGGCATTTTCAATCGCGATACCGGCCAGTCATTCTTGGATAACATCCTGACGCGTGGCGGGTCTGAAGAGCCAATGGAACTGTTCAAACGTTTCCGTGGCCGCGAGCCGCAGCTCGACGCGATGCTTGAGCATTACGGAATTAAAGGCTAGTTCTTCAGTGAAAATTTGTTTACTGGATGAAACAGGCGCCGGAGACGGCGCCTTATCTGTTCTGGCCTCCCGCTGGGGACTGGAACACGACGAAGACAACCTGATGGCGCTGGTGCTGACACCGGAGCATCTGGAGTTGCGTAAGCGCGATGAACCGAAGCTCGGCGGTATTTTCGTGGATTTTGTCGGCGGGGCGATGGCCCATCGCCGCAAGTTCGGCGGCGGTCGCGGTGAAGCGGTGGCAAAAGCGGTGGGCGTTAAAGGCGACTATTTGCCAGATGTCGTCGATGCGACTGCGGGTCTGGGGCGTGATGCATTCGTTCTGGCCTCGGTCGGCTGTCATGTGCGGATGCTGGAGCGTAACCCGGTGGTGGCGGCGCTACTTGATGATGGTCTGGCGCGCGGCTATGCCGATGCGGAAATCGGCCCGTGGTTGCAGGCACGACTGCAGCTGATCCATGCCTCCAGCCTGACGGCGCTGACGTATATCACGCCGCGTCCGCAGGTGGTCTATCTCGACCCGATGTTTCCCCACAAACAGAAAAGCGCGCTGGTGAAAAAAGAGATGCGGGTCTTTCAGTCGCTGGTGGGCCCGGATCTGGACGCCGACGGCTTGCTGGAACCAGCGCGTCAGCTCGCAACCAAACGCGTGGTGGTGAAACGCCCGGACTACGCGCCGCCGCTGGCGGATGTTGCTACGCCGAATGCGGTGGTGACCAAAGGGCACCGGTTTGATATTTATCCCGGCACGCCTCTGGCGGATGAACAGATCGCCTGATGGCGCTTCGCGTATCCGGGCTACGACGCGGTGTGGGTAGACCGGATGAGGCGTGAGCCGCCATCCGGCAATCACGATTATTGCGCGGTATCCGGTGTATTAATCATCCGGTTCAGCCACGGCACCATCAGCGCCATTACGACGGTGACAGCCAGCGTCACCAGCCCGATTTTACTGAACACGCCGGTATAGATCGGCAATGTCTGCAGCGGATCGGTGATGTTTTCCGGGACGGCAGTAAAGGTCGCGACGTAACCCCCCAGCAGGAACGCAGCAGCCTGCGTCAGGAACCACATCCCAAGAATAAAGCCCATCAGATGCTGCGGAACCAGTGCCGCGACCATCGCCAGCCCCAGCGCGCTAATCAGCAACTCGCCGAGGCTCTGGAACAGATAAACCAGTACGATAAACCACGGTGACGTCAGTCCCTGCGCATCGGCAAACCACATGCCTGCCGCTGCGGCGGTCAGAAAGCCCAGCGAGCACAGGAACATCCCGAGGGTAAACTTCATCGGCATCGTCAGGTCTTTGCCTTTGCTACCCAGACGCGTGTAGATCGCCGCCAGCACCGGGCTGGCAACCACCACCCAGAACGGGTTCAGTGCCTGAAAGCTCACCGGGTTAATCGTGAAACCGAGGATCTCATGGTGAACGTTATTGATGGCAAAGAAATTCAGTGATGTCGGCATCTGCGCATACAGAATGTAAAACAGTACCGCTTCGAGCATCAGGATAAACGCCACAAACATCTTGTTGCGCCCGGTTTTATCCAGCCTGAAAGCCTGGCGGAAGAAGATAATGGTCACCGCAATCGACAGAACAATCAGCACCAGGTTGGCGATTTTCACGTTGTGCATCAACCAGGCGCAGAGAAAGACCATCGCCACGGTGCCAATCAGGACATACAGCAGATTGCGGAAGCTCATCGGCAGATGGTCTGGCTCGGAACCGATATCTTTCACCATCCCGCGGCAGGCGAAATAGACCAGCAGCGCGACAATCAGCCCTGCCCCGCACAGGTTATAGGTGACGGCATAACCAAACTTATCTGCGATCACCGGCGCCAGCGACAGCGACAGCAGCGAACCGATGTTTATCGACATGTAGAACAGTGTGAATGCGCCATCCAGACGTGGATCTTTTGGCGGATAGCATTTGGAGAGCAGGCTTGCCGGGTTCGCTTTAAACAGACCGTTGCCGACGGCAATCGTCCCAAGCGCGATAAAAATAAGGTCCGGTTTGAGCAGCGACATTCCCGTCATGAAGTAACCAAGCGCCAGCACAACCGCGCCCAGCACCAGCGTACGTTTGGTGCCGAGCAGGTGGTCGCCAACGTACCCCCCAATCGAGATCAGACCGTAGACCAGTGCGGCAAAGGCACCGAAGGTGATAAACGCCTGCTCTTGTGAGAATCCCAGTTGCTTAACAAAGAAAACCGCCAGGATACCCTGAACGCCGTAATAGCCAAATCGTTCCCATAACTCGACAAAAAAGATCATGAAGAACGGGCGGGGTTGCTGCAGCAAACCCGTTGGTGCAGATGTATTCATATTGCTTCGCCTTTCAATGCCATCCCGAAAAGTATGAACGCGTAATACGAAACGCGCCGAAAAAGTCTGACTCTGTTATAGACTGCGGCCATTAGCCGGTAGCGTAGAGTATTATACAGATTGATTTCGTTCTAATCAGTTGATCACACTAATTATGATTGGAGGGGTGGGAGGTTGTACTGATCGTTTGTGGAGAGGACAGAAACAAAAACGCCCGCAAAGGCGGGCGCTCTGACATGACCGGATAACCCGGTTAGCGATGTTTTATTCTTCTTCGTCGCGCAGCGGAACAATCAGCATATCGACGTGAACAGTGTTGATCAGCTGGCGTGCGGAGGACATCAGTTTGCTCCAGAAGTCCTGGTGATGACCGCAAACGACCAGGTCCATGTCGTATTTCTTGATGGCGTCAACCAGCACCTGACCCAGATCGCCGCTGCCGCTCAGGGTTTCGGTAATCGGATAGCCTGCGTTGGTGGACAGTTCGGTCAGTGCGTGGTGAGTTTCTTCAGAAATGCGTTTTTGCATGTCGCCCAGATTGACGTCGATCAGGCCGGTATACAGGTCAGAGTAGTTCACATCAACGTGGATAAGGGAAACTTTTGCGTTGTACGGCCGTGCCATAGAGACGGCTTTTTCTACCAGAACTTTGCTTTCCGGAGAAAGATCAACCGCGATGAGAATATGTTTGTAAGCCATAGTATTACTCCTTCCATAAAGTTGTCGATGACCAGCCAGCTAGCGATTTTTCTACCTTGCGTCACTCGCGTCCTGCGAACTGTGCGATATGTCTACGCGGGGCTAGCTCAGCCGCGATGAAGTGAATTGTAGAGACTATCCTTACAGTATAGCGACCTGGATAATCCGTCAATCCGCCTTGCTTACCAAATAGTTAAACAAAATATTTAGATAATTGCATTGATAGTGATTAACCTTCTGGCAAAAAAATTAACTGATCTCCTACACTATTTAGAGAGCCGCTCTGATGATAAGCTCAAAACGAGCGGTTTTTAGTCGTACTTTTTCATTGACTGTCTGGCAAGTTTCGGGGAGCGGTAGTCCCGGAGCGGAGCTCCGTGGGCGGGTCGCCGGGGAGGTCGTATGATAAGCACCGTTGCATTATTCTGGGCATTATGTGTTGTTTGCATTGTGAATATGGCGCGCTATTTCTCGTCGCTACGCGCGCTGCTCGTGGTACTTCGTGGTTGCGATCCTTTGCTCTATCAGTATGTTGATGGGGGCGGCTTTTTCACCTCGCACGGCCAACCCAATAAGCAGGTACGCCTGGTGTGGTATATCTACGCCCAGCGCTACCGCGATCACCATGATGATGAGTTTATCCGCCGCTGTGAGCGGGTACGTCGTCAGTTCATTCTGACCAGCGCGCTATGTGGGCTCGTGGTGGTCAGTCTTATTGCCCTGTTGATTTGGCACTGAGCAAAAAAAAGCGGGCCAGTTTCCTGACCCGCTTGCTACGGTAACTTCTTTTCTCTTTTCGCTTAAATCAGCTTCAGCGAGATCCAGTACAGGGTACCGGACAGCAGAATCGCGGCGGGTAATGTGAACACCCACGCCATCAGAATGCTGGTCACCGTTTTACGTTGCAGACCGCCACCGTCGACAACCATCGTCCCCGCGACGGAGGAAGAGAGTACGTGGGTGGTGGACACCGGCATCCCGGTGTAGCTGGCCAGACCGATAGAGACCGCCGCCGTCATCTGTGCAGACATCCCCTGAGCATAGGTCATGCCTTTTTTACCAATCTTCTCACCGATGGTGGTCGCCACGCGGCGCCAGCCGATCATGGTACCAATACCCAGCGCCAGCGCGACCGCCATGATGATCCAGATTGGCGCATACTCAATGGTGCTCAGCATATCGGTTTTCAGTTTCTTCAGCAGACGCTGGTCGTCAGCGCTCACGCCCGGCAGTTTCGTCACTTTATCGGTCGTGTCGGAAATGCACAGCATGATGCGACGCAGTTGGCCGCGCTGCTCAACGCTCAGCTTGTCATAGCTTTCCACATTGTTCGACAACATCGCCTTCGCGCGATCCAGCGCGTTAAGGGTGTTTGCCGGATGGCAGTGGAATTCTGCCGGCTGCGTTGCGGCCGGTTCCGGAGACGGAATCAACTGATCGACGCCCGTCACCTGTTTCAGCAGATCAGGATGCTGCTGGAAGTAGATTTCGACGTTGTTGATGGCATCACGGGTACGGGTGATTTCATAACCCGAAGCATTCATATTTACCACGAAGCCCGCCGGCGCCACACCAATCAGAACCAGCATGACTAGACCAATGCCTTTCTGACCGTCGTTCGCGCCATGCGAGAAGGCCACGCCGATAGCAGAAAGAATCAGGGCGATACGGGTCCAGAACGGCGGCTTTTTCTTGCCGTCTTTCTTTTCACGTTCCGCTGGCGTGAGGTGAATACGGGCGCGTTTTTTAGTCCCGCTCCAGTAGCGACGCAGAAGGAAAATCAGGCCGCCTGCAACCACCAGACCAACGATGGGCGAGACGATCAGCGAGGCAAAAATACCGATGACTTTCGGGATGTTGAGTGCGTCCACCACTGACGTGCCGGTCATCAGGGCATTGGTTAAACCGATGCCGATAATCGCGCCGATCAGCGTGTGGGAACTGGAGGCGGGTAACCCAAAGTACCAGGTACCCAGGTTCCAGATGATCGCGGCGAGCAGCATGGAGAACACCATCGCAAGTCCATGCGAAGATCCCATGTTGAGCAGGAGATCGGTCGGTAACATATGCACGATGGCATAGGCTACGCTGAGACCGCCCAGCAGCACACCAAAGAAGTTGAACACCGCAGCCATGACCACCGCAAGTTGCGAACGCATCGCACGGGTGTAGATCACGGTTGCGACTGCGTTGGCTGTATCATGGAAGCCGTTGATTGCTTCGTAGAACAGCACAAAAGCCAGAGCAAGCAATAATAAAAGCCCGGTATGTAAATCCAGGCCAGCAAACAAATGTAGCATAGGACGTTACGCCATCTTGAGGACATGAACGCGGCGCATTATCAGTGACTTTAGCGGCGCGGGCAAAGTGAAATATAGACTTTTTTTGATTTAACGTCTGAATACAATAGTGCCCATAAAGAATTATCTTATATATTTCATATAAATACTTCTTCCTAAGGATTTTGTCGCTGGTGCGACCACTGAGATAACTTTACAATTCACGCCCTGAATTCAGAGAGGAACGTAAAGTGGAAAGGTTTGATGCCATTATTATAGGCGCTGGCGCGGCAGGTATGTTCTGTGCAGCACAGGCAGGACAGGCCGGCAGTCGGGTGCTGCTTATTGATAATGGAAAGAAGCCTGGCCGCAAGATCCTCATGTCCGGTGGGGGTCGCTGCAACTTTACCAACCTTTATGTTGAGCCAGCGGCTTATTTGAGCCAAAACCCGCATTTTTGCAAATCTGCGCTGGCGCGCTATACCCAGTGGGATTTTATCGATCTCGTCAGTAAGCGCGGCATCGCCTGGCATGAAAAAACGCTCGGGCAACTTTTTTGCGATGACTCCGCGCAGCAAATCGTCGATATGCTGGTGGCGGAATGTGAAAAAGGCAATGTAACCCTGCGTTTACGCAGTGAAGTGCTGAGCGTTGCGCAGGATGACGACGGTTTTACGCTGGCGCTGAACGGGGCGACTGTCGGTGCGAAAAAGCTGGTGATTGCCTCCGGCGGACTGTCGATGCCCGGTCTGGGCGCGTCACCGTTTGGCTATAAAATTGCCGAACAGTTTGGTCTGAACGTTCTGCCAACCCGCGCCGGACTGGTACCGTTTACCCTTCACAAACCGCTGCTGGAGCAGCTTCAGGTGCTGTCTGGCGTTTCCGTTCCGTCGGTCATCACCGCGCAGGACGGTACCGTCTTTCGTGAAAATCTGCTCTTTACCCATCGCGGCCTTTCTGGTCCTGCGGTTTTACAAATTTCCAGCTTCTGGCAGCCAGGCGAATTTGTCAGCATTAATTTACTGCCAGATGTCAGTCTGAATGACGTCCTGAACGAACAGCGCAGCGCCCATCCGAATCAAAGCCTGAAGAATACGCTGGCGATGCTGCTGCCGAAGCGTCTGGTCGAGTGCCTGCAACAGCTCGGGCAGATCCCTGACGTCTCGCTCAAACAGCTCAACGTGCGCGACCAGCAGACGCTGATCGACACGTTGACCGACTGGCGCGTACAGCCGAACGGCACTGAAGGCTATCGCACGGCAGAAGTGACGCTTGGCGGGGTAGACACCCACGAACTGTCGTCACGTACCATGGAAGCGCGCAAGGTGCCGGGGCTTTACTTTATCGGCGAAGTGATGGACGTCACCGGCTGGCTGGGCGGTTATAACTTCCAGTGGGCGTGGTCCAGCGCCTGGGCATGTGCACAGGATCTTGCCGGGGAGTAAGTCATTCACCCTGTATATCATTACCAACCATAAGCGAATAGACATCACCCATAATGATGCTAGTATTCCATTGATACTAGCTATGAGTATGCGTGTTTCATTTACGGCCAGGAACGCTGATGATGACAACATTACTACCCGTTTTTCGCACTTCTCTGTCATTCACTTTCCTTCACGGCGAGCGCAGTCATGACGTCTGTACGCCGCCCGGCTACTCTCACTTTTTCCTTCTCATCCCGGAGGGAAGATACCGCTGAACGCCCGTTCAGTGGGGTTTTGTGACACGCATTGTTTTCTAACAGGGATTATGGCGGGTCGATTATGGACAACATTAAACGTCATCTGACGTGGTGGGTTGTGGGCGCACTGGTGGTGATCGCTGCTGGCGTGTGGTGGGGTCTACGGCCCGCAGGCGTACCGGACGGTTTTGCTGCCAGCAACGGCAGAATCGAGGCGACGGAAGTGGACATTGCCACCAAAATCGCCGGACGTATTGATACCATCCTCGTGACTGAGGGGCAGTTCGTTCGCCAGGGCGAAGTGCTGGCGAAGATGGATACCCGCGTGTTGCAGGAGCAACGGCTGGAAGCCATCGCACAAATCAAAGAGGCCGAAAGCGCCGTGGCGGCTGCACGGGCGCTGCTCGAACAGCGGCAAAGCGAAACCCGCGCTGCCCAGTCGGTAGTGAAACAGCGTGAAGCCGAGCTGGATTCCGTCTCCAAACGTCACGTCCGTTCCCGCTCGCTCTCCCAGCGTGGCGCGGTCTCGGCGCAACAACTGGATGACGATCGTGCCGCCGCGGAAAGCGCACGCGCGGCGCTGGAGTCGGCAAAGGCGCAGGTCTCTGCGACGAAAGCAGCGATTGAAGCCGCGCGCACCAGCATTATCCAGGCGCAAACCCGCGTCGACGCCGCGCAGGCGACCGAACGGCGGATTGTCGCGGATATCGAAGACAGCGAGCTTAAAGCCCCGCGTGATGGCCGGGTTCAGTACCGCGTGGCGGAGCCGGGCGAAGTGCTGGCGGCGGGCGGTCGGGTGCTGAATATGGTCGATCTCAGCGATGTTTACATGACATTCTTTCTGCCCACCGAACAAGCAGGTCTGCTGAAAATTGGCGGTGAAGCCCGTCTGGTGCTTGATGCCGCGCCGGACCTGCGTATTCCCGCCACGATCAGTTTTGTCGCCAGCGTCGCGCAGTTCACGCCGAAAACCGTTGAAACCAGCGATGAGCGCCTGAAGCTGATGTTTCGCGTCAAGGCGCGGATCCCCCCTGAATTACTCCAGCAGCATCTGGAATATGTCAAAACCGGCTTGCCAGGCATGGCGTGGGTGAGACTGAACGAACAGCTTCCCTGGCCTGACTCGCTGGCGGTGAGGTTGCCGCAATGACCGCTCTGGCGCTGGTTCCCGTTCCTCCCGTGGCGCACCTTGACGGCGTGAGTCAGCATTACGGGACCACGGTGGCGCTGAATAACATCACGCTGGATATCCCCGCGCGCTGCATGGTGGGGTTGATCGGCCCCGACGGCGTGGGGAAATCAAGCCTGCTGTCGCTCATTTCCGGTGCCCGGGTGATTGAGCAAGGCAACGTCATGGTGTTGGGCGGCGATATGCGCGATCCGAAACACCGTCGTGACGTCTGCCCGCGTATTGCGTGGATGCCGCAGGGCCTGGGAAAAAACCTGTATCACACGTTGTCGGTGTATGAGAACGTCGACTTCTTCGCCCGTTTGTTCGGTCATGACAAAGCCGAGCGCGAAGCGCGGATTACGGAGTTACTGAACAGCACCGGTCTGGCGCCGTTTCGCGATCGTCCGGCGGGGAAACTCTCGGGCGGGATGAAACAGAAGTTGGGTCTGTGCTGTGCGCTGATCCATGACCCGGAATTATTGATACTGGATGAACCGACCACCGGTGTTGATCCCCTGTCTCGCGCCCAGTTCTGGGATCTGATAGAGAATATTCGTCAGCGGCAGACCAACATGAGTGTGCTGGTGGCGACGGCGTATATGGAAGAGGCCGAGCGTTTCGACTGGCTGGTGGCGATGAACGCAGGCGAGGTGCTGGCGACCGGCAGCGCGCAGGAACTCCGCGATAAAACCGCCAGCGCGACGCTGGAGCAGGCGTTTATCGCCCTGTTACCACAGGCGCAGCGGCAGGCGTATCAGCCGGTGGTGATTCCGCCGTATCACGCAGAACAGGAAGACATTGCCATTGAGGCAAAAGACCTGACCATGCGCTTTGGCAATTTTGTCGCCGTCGATCACGTCAACTTCCGCATCCCGCGTGGGGAGATTTTTGGCTTCCTCGGTTCCAACGGCTGCGGTAAATCGACCACCATGAAGATGCTGACCGGGCTGCTGCCTGCCAGTGAAGGGGAGGCCTGGCTGTTCGGTCAACCAGTCGACCCGAAGGATATCGACACCCGTCGTCGGGTGGGCTACATGTCGCAGGCGTTTTCGCTGTACAGCGAGCTGACCGTTCGACAGAACCTTGAACTCCACGCCCGGTTGTTTCACATCCCGGAAGCGGAAATCCCCCGACGCGTTCAGGAGATGAGCGAACGTTTTATGCTGGCGGAGGTTGAGGATTCGTTGCCCGAGTCGCTCCCGCTAGGCATTCGACAGCGGCTGTCGCTGGCAGTGGCGGTGATCCATCGCCCGGAAATGTTGATCCTCGACGAACCGACCTCCGGCGTTGACCCGGTGGCGAGGGACATGTTCTGGCAATTGATGGTCGATTTGTCGCGTCAGGACAAAGTGACCATTTTTATCTCCACTCACTTTATGAACGAAGCTGAGCGCTGTGACCGTATGTCGTTAATGCATGCCGGAAAAGTGCTCGCCAGCGGTACGCCGCAGGAACTGGTTGAGCGGCGCGGGGCTACAAGCCTTGAAGAGGCGTTTATCTCCTGGCTCCAGGAGGCTGCGGGCCCGGCGCCTGAAACCTCTGTGCCGGTGGACACAAAGCATGAAGAGGCGAAGCCACCGCGTCAGGGATTCAGCCTGCGGCGATTGTTCAGCTACAGTCGTCGCGAAGCGCTGGAACTGAGGCGCGATCCGGTGCGTTCGACGCTGGCGCTGCTGGGCACGGTGATCCTGATGCTGATCATGGGTTACGGCATCAGCATGGACGTCGAAAACCTGCGTTTTGCCGTGCTCGATCGCGATCAAACCGTCAGCAGCCAGGCCTGGTCATTGAATCTGGCAGGCTCACGCTACTTCATTGAACAACCGCCGTTGACCAGCTATGACGATCTCGACCGGCGGATGCGTTCCGGCGAGGTGGCAGTAGCCATCGAAATCCCACCTAACTTTGGTCGTGACATTGCGCGCGGGACGCCGGTGGAGATTGGCGTCTGGGTGGATGGCGCCATGCCCAGCCGTGCCGAGACGGTAAAAGGCTACGTGCAGGCGATGCACCAGAGCTGGCTACAGGACGTGGCGAGCCGCCAGCCGACGCCAGTAGGGCAGAGTGGACTCATGACCATTGAAACACGCTATCGCTACAACCCAGATGTGAAAAGCCTGCCAGCGATTGTTCCGGCGGTCATTCCGCTGTTGCTGATGATGATCCCGTCGATGCTGAGCGCACTGAGCGTGGTGCGGGAAAAAGAACTGGGGTCGATCATCAATCTGTATGTCACGCCCACCACCCGCAGTGAATTTTTGCTCGGTAAACAGTTGCCGTATATCGCGCTGGGGATGCTGAACTTCCTGCTGCTGTGCGCCCTGTCGGTGTTTGTGTTTGGCGTACCGCACAAGGGCAGTTTCCTCACGCTCAGCCTGGCCGCGCTATTGTATGTCACCATCGCCACGGGAATGGGGCTGCTGATCTCCACGTTCATGAAGAGTCAGATTGCGGCAATTTTTGGCACGTCCATCATTACCCTGATCCCGGCGACGCAGTTCTCCGGGATGATCGATCCGGTGGCGTCGCTGGAAGGACCGGGACGGTGGATCGGCGAGATCTATCCAACCAGCCATTTCCTGACGATCGCCCGGGGCACATTCTCGAAAGCATTGGATCTTACCGATCTCTGGCCGCTGTTTGTACCGCTGCTGATCGCCATTCCGGTGGTGATGGGGCTGAGCGTGCTGTTGCTGAAAAAACAGGAGGGGTGATGCGCCGACTACGCAATATTTATAATTTAGGCATCAAGGAGTTGCGCAGTCTGTTGGGCGATAAGGCGATGCTGACGCTGATCGTGTTTGCCTTTACCGTCTCGGTGTACTCCTCCGCGACCGTGCTGCCGGGGTCGCTGCATCTCGCGCCGATTGCCATTGCCGATATGGACCAGTCTCAACTCTCGAATCGTATCGTCAACAGCTTCTACCGTCCGTGGTTTTTACCGCCGGAGATGATCACCGCCGATGAGATGGATGCCGGGCTGGATGCGGGTCGCTATACCTTTGCGGTCAATATTCCGCCAAACTTTCAACGGGACGTGCTGGCCGGAAGGCAACCCGATATTCAGGTGAATGTTGACGCCACGCGCATGAGCCAGGCGTTCACTGGCAACAGCTACATCCAGAATATCATCAGCGGTGAAGTGAACAGTTTTGTCGCGCGTTATCGCGATAACAGTGAACCGCTGGTTTCGCTGGAGACCCGAATGCGCTTCAACCCGAACCTCGATCCGGCGTGGTTTGGCGGGGTGATGGCGATCATCAATAACATCACCATGCTGGCGATTGTGCTGACCGGTTCGGCGCTGATACGCGAACGTGAACACGGTACGGTGGAACACCTGCTGGTGATGCCGATCACCCCGTTTGAGATCATGATGGCGAAAGTCTGGTCAATGGGACTGGTGGTGCTGGTAGTCTCGGGGCTGTCGCTGATGTTGATGGTGAAAGGGGCGCTCGGCGTGCCAATTGAAGGGTCCATTCCGCTGTTCATGTTGGGTGTGGCGCTGAGTCTGTTCGCCACCACGTCGATCGGCATTTTTATGGGTACGCTGGCGCGCTCCATGCCGCAACTGGGGCTGTTGATGATTCTGGTGCTTTTGCCTCTGCAAATGCTTTCCGGCGGCTCCACGCCGCGCGAAAGCATGCCGCAGGTGGTGCAGGACATCATGCTGACGATGCCGACTACCCACTTCGTCAGCCTTGCGCAAGCCATACTCTATCGCGGCGCCGGGTTCAGCATTGTCTGGCCGCAGTTTCTGACGCTTCTCGCCATTGGCGCGGCGTTCTTCCTGATCGCATTGCTGCGGTTCAGAAAGACGATTGGCACGATGGCGTAATCAGATGCCGGATGGCGACGATGTCTTATCCGGCCTACGGGAGTGCAAAGGCAGGCCGGGCAAGCGTAGCGCCCCCGGCGGCATCGTTGAGTCTTACTCTTCCTTCGGCAAACACTGCAAATGGCCGTGGCGCACACCGCGCTGGGCGATAACATCATCGGCAAAATGTTGAACATCGCCCATGTCGCCTTTCAGGACGGCAATCTCCAGACAGTCGTCATGATTGATATGCACATGCAGTGTGGCGACGGACAAATCATGGTGATGGTGCTGCGTTGAGACAATGCGACTGGCTAAATCACGCTTCTCATGTTCATACACGTAGGAGAGCACCGCAAAGCCCTGGGTGCCGTGCTCTTGCGTGGTTTCCTGCGCCAGCGCGCCGCGCAGAATGTCACGAATGGCTTCGGAGCGGTTGTTGTAACCACGGCGCTGGCTCAGGCTATCCAGCGTTTCCAGTAAATCGTCATCAAGCGTGATGGTGACTCGTTGCATCAGATATCAACCTTACGAAATGGCGCGATGGCGCACGGGATATGCGGGGAGTACCGCCTTTTGTAGCACACGACCGGCCTCGGAGGAAAAGGTTAATGCCTCACCCACAGTCTGTGTCTCAACGATCTGCCCGTCCTCCATCACCATCACACGATGGCAAAATCGTTCCACCAGCCGCAGATCGTGGGTGATAAACAGGCAGGCGGTACCAAACTGCTGCTGTATTTTTTTGAGCAGACGAATGACGCCTGCCTGCAACACCAGATCGAGATTCGACACCGCTTCATCGAGAATCAACAGTTTCGGCTCTACCACCAGTGCGCGGGCCAGACAGACGCGCTGGAGCTGACCGCCGCTGAGCTGTGGCGGACGTTTATCCAGCAGGTTTTCCTCCAGATCGACGGCGCGAAGCATCTCGCGTACCCGCGCCAGCTGTTCGGCTTTCGACAACGAGAGTAAATGACGCATCGGCTCACGTAGGATCTCACAGACGGTTTTACGCGGATTCACTGCGCTAATGGAATCCTGAAAGACCATCTGGATATCGCGGCGAAACGCTTTTTGTTTAGCCCGGTTCAGTTTTGCCAGCGGTTCACCGCGCCAGCTTACGCTTCCCTGACTGGGCGATTCCAGACCGACCAGCAGACGCGCTAACGTGCTTTTTCCGCAGCCGCTGCGCCCTAACAGGGCAACGGTTTCGCCGCTTTTCAGATGCAAAGAGACCGCTTTCAGCACCTGCTGATGCTGATGTTTTCCGCCCAGGCTGGCGTGGGCGTACTGATGAGAAAGGTCTGTGACGCTGAGTAAAGTCATGAGGCTAACTCCATACCGTACAGAGCGAGATGTGCCGACACCAGACCGCGGGTGATGGCGTGTTGGGGTGTCCTGAACAGGGTTTCCACGTCACCCTGTTCGACGATGTTTCCGTTATCCATCACTGCCACATCGTCGGCCAGTCGCGCGACCACACCCATATCGTGAGTCACTAACAGCATGCCCGGTGCCCGGCTCTGCATAATGCTCTCCAGCAGATCGAGGATGCGCGCCTGTGCCACCACATCCAGATCGGTGGTCGGCTCATCGGCGATGATAAACGGCGCATCGGACAGTACCGCCATCGCGATCATCATGCGTTGTAGCATGCCGCCGCTCATCTCGAACGGGTAGAGCTTCAGCACGCGATCGGCCTGCTCCAGGCCCACGGCTTGCAGGGCGTTGACGAGCGTGGCGTCATCTGCCGGTTTACCCAACGCCTGACAGGTTTCCCGTGCGTGGGTCGCCATCGTATGCAGGGGATTAAACGCGCTGCGCGGATTTTGCATAATGGTGGCAATTTTGAACCCACGCAGGGATCGAGGCGACACCGGTTTGCCGTCAGCGAGCAGCGTTCCGTTTGTCTGGCGCACACCAGCGGGCAAAATCCCAAGCGCCGCCGCGCAGGTCAATGATTTACCGCTACCGCTGCCACCCACCAGCGCCAGCACACGTCCGCGTTTGAGCGTTAACGACACACCGTGCACCAGCGGGCGATCGGCCACTAAAGCGATGTTTTGCAGTTCAATGTGCTGTGGCATCAGTGGGCATGCTCCGTGATCAGATGAGGATCCAGGTGATCGCGCAGGGCGTCACCCACCATGTTGAAGGCCATCACGGTGATAAACAGCGCCAGCCCCGGCCAGAACATTTGCAGCGGCTGAGTCCAGATATACTGGCGGGCGTCGTTAATCATCACCCCCCATTCCGCCGTCGGTGCCGTCACGCCAAGGCCGAGGAAAGACATCCCGGCAACGTGCAGCATCATATGTCCAATATCCAGCGTGGCCAGCACCAGCAAAGACGGGATCACCGCCCCGGCCAGATGGTCGATGAATACCCGGACATGACCTGCGCCGGAAAGCCGTGATGCGAGAACAAACTCGCGCTGACGCAGAGAGATGACCAGGCTGCGCACCATGCGCGCATACCACGCCCAGTGTGACAGGGCGATGGCGATAATCACGTTGGTGAGTCCCGTGCCCAACACGCCGACCATGAAGAACGACAGAATGGAGGTCGGGAAGGTCATAAACATATCGGCGACGCGCATGGTGGCTTGATCGACACGACCACCCAGCAGTCCGGCGCTGCCGCCAACAATCAGTCCCAGCGCCAGCACCAGCAGCAGACAGGCCATCACCGAACCCAGCGACACGCGGGTCGCCGCCAGCAGGCGAGAGAAAATGTCGCGTCCCAGATGGTCCGTACCCAGCCAGTGCTGGCTGTCGGGGGCCAACAGGCGCGAGGGTAAATCGATCGCTTGCGGATCATACGGCAGCCACCACTGGCTGGTCAGCGCAATCACCGCCAGCAGGGCGATGACAATCATGGCCAGACGAACCGACCAGCGTGAAGAGAGGAAAAAGTTCACGAGTGCGCTCCTTCATGACGACGAATGCGTGGGTCCAGCGCGGCGTTCAGCAGATCAACAATCAGGTTACAGACCACGAAGACCACCACCATCATCAGCGTAAAGCACTGAATCACCGGGTAGTCGCGGTTAAATATCGCCGACACGGCATAGCGCCCGACGCCCGGCCAGGCAAAGATGTTCTCGATAATCATCGTCCCGCCAATCAGTTCGCCGATGTGCATCCCAACCGCGGTGACGACCGGCAGCGACGCATTACGCAAAATATGGCGGCGCTCGGTTTGTTTGTCGTTCAACCCGCGCAAACGCGCCCAGGTGACGTGACGCTGCCCGGCGACTTCTAACATGCTGGCGCGCAGAAGTCGGGCGTTGATCGCCAGGGACATAAAGGCGATCGACACCGCGGGTAAAATAAGATGCTGCCAGCCGCCGTAGCCCATTGCGGGCAGCCATTGCAGCCAGACCGAAAAGAACATCACCAACAGGAAGGCGAGCCAGAAGTTCGGCATCGACACGCCGAGGAAGGCAATCAGTCGCACGACGAAATCCGGCAGACGGTCGCGGTGACGCGCCGCCCAGATACCGAGCGGCACAGAAGTCAGCAGGATCAGCACCAGCGCCGCGCCCGCCAGCACCAGCGTCGCGGGCAGGAAATTCAGCATGTCATCCAGCACCGGGCGCTGGGTGGCGAACGAGATGCCAAAATCCAAATGCAGCGCCTTCCACAGCCAGGTGCCATACTGCACGACAAGCGGCTGATCAAGGCCCAGCATCACGCGGGTTGAGGCCACCATTTCCGGCGTCGGCGGCAGGTTCGATAAGCGAAGATAGTCGAGCGCCGGGTCGCCAGTGCCCAGGCGCAGCATCAGAAAGATAATCACCGAGGCGGCGAAAATCATCGGAATCAGCAGCAGAATGCGCCGCAGTACATAACGCAACATCAGGGTTTCACCGGTTTAATCTGTTCAAACGGGATTTCAGAGGCGATAGGCGCATACGGAATTGTGCCCAGTTCAGGTCTGGCGACCACCATCATCGAGACATAGCTGATGGGCAGATAGACCGCGTCGTTGTGCAGACGGGTCAGGATGTCTTTGTACAGCGCCTGACGCTGGGTGTCGTCGATGGTTTCCAGCACTTCACCAATCTCTTTATCAATCAACGCTTTGTCAGCTAACCCCTGCTGAGCCTGGTAATCCGCATGTGACGGCACGCGCATCGAACTCATAAAGGCGTGCGGATCGTACGGCGCGCCCCAGGTGCGGTTGAAGATCATTCCGAAGCGTCCGTCGCGCTGGCGGGCATAAATACTGCTCTCTTCTTCGCCAATAAGTGCAACATCAACGCCAATCTGGCGCATATCGGCCTGAATAATTTCCGCCATCGATTTGCTCAGCGCGTCGGTGCCAATGAATGACAGCTCAATGCGCAGCGGTTGGCCGTTCTTCTCACGAATATCTTTGCCGGCGGGTAGCGTCCAGCCGGCTTTTTCAAGCAGATCTTTCGCCTGCTGCGGGTCGTACTGACGTGGCTTCAGGCCAACGTTGGCATAAGGAACGGTAGGTGCAAACAGCGTGTCGGCGACCTGCTGCGTGCCGTACAGCGCATTGTCGATCAATGATTTCTTGTTCACCGCATAGTTCAGCGCTTCACGTACCGCCAGCTCATTGGTCGGTGCTTTTGCTGAGTTGAGTGCCAGCATTACCGTTTCAATCGGCTGAGAAAGCTGGGTACGGTAGTTCGGGTTCTGACTGAAACGGGCGAAGGTATCGAGCGGCAACAACCCTTCGTTACCGTATAACAGGTCGATGTCGCCCGTTTCAAACGCGACAGCGCGGGTCGTCGGATCCGGGATCACTTTGACGGTAATTTTTTGAATCTGTGGTTTTTCACCCCAGTAGCGATCGTTGCGTACCAGCACATCGTACTGATTGAGCTTCGACGCTTTCAGTACCCACGGCCCCGTGCCAATCGGCGCTTTAATACCGCGCATCGTTTCGTTGTCTTTAAATTGCGACGGCGCGATAAACCGGAACGGGCGCGGCAGCGCCAGCTCTTGCAGGAACGGGTAATAGGCACTTTTCAGGGTGATTTGGAGCTGGTTTTTGTCGAGCGCTTTCACATCGACGATCTGATTGACCAGTTCCAGCCAGGCGTGACGCTGGCGGTTATCGAGCACCACGCGGAAGTTTTCCGCCGCCGCATGGGCGTCGAACGCTTCACCATTTGAGAAGGTCACATCATCACGCAGGGTAAACGTCCAGGTTTTGCCATCCGCTGAGTGGGTCCAGCTTTTTGCCAGCCACGGAATGACCGAACCATCGGCCTGATACTTTACCAGCGGCTCATAGACCATGCTCTGGGCGAACATTTGGTTAGGGGTATACAGATGAGGGTTAAGCGGCCCAACGTTGACCGGCCAGGCGGTCGTAATTTCATCAGTGGCAGCGGCGTGCGTAAGGAATGACGCACAGGCCAGCAGCGCAAAAAGTGTGCGGCGTAGTCTGGACAAAATGGTGATCCCGAATGATGTAGAGGTACGACTTTATGAGTATGACGATTCTAAAGAATCATCATACTTTTGACGTGTTCTGGATCAAGAGAAGAGCGGTCAAACACGCGAATTATACGAAAATCGTATGTTTGCGATGTCAGACCGTTTCCAGCCACTGCACCGCGTCTGCATTCAGGGTAAAGGGCGTGGGAGTGCAGACGGCCAGGCTTAGGTTATCGAGCTGGCAATGGCTCAGCGAAAGCCCGGAGTCAAAGGTGCTGTCGACGCTGACGATCTGCCACGCGCTGCCGCCGCGCTGTTTCACGATTGCCTCTTTTTGCGTCCAGATGCGCCAGAAGGCGGCGAGCTGCCGATCCGGATGTTCCGCTTCCACTTCGGCATGTTCGCCGAGGCTGAAGACCGCATTTGCCAGCGAGCGCCAGTTGGCGCGCGGGCGGATGATTTCGAGATCGCAACCCACTTCGCCTTCGTCGCTCAGCAGCAGGGCGATATCGTCACCGCTATGGCTCAGGTTGAACCACAGCGACGTCTCGGGTGAAAACGCGGGTTTCCCCTGTTCGCCGTAAACAATCTCCGGCAGCGGCGAGAGGGTGTGGGAAAGCAGAACGCGACCGGCCAGCCAGCGTGCGCGTCGCGGACCCTGCGGCGCCAGATCGGTTAACGCAGACGGCAAGGCGCCTGCGCTGAGTGTCGAAACTTTTCCCAGTACGATCCGATACATGTCAGGACCAACGTTTAATGATGATGGACGTATTGATGCCGCCAAACGCAAAATTGTTGCTCTGTAAGAATTCACAATCAATCTTGCGGGCTTCACCCATGATGTAATCCAGCGCGCCGCAGTTGGCGTCGGGCTGTTTTAAGTTTAGCGTAGGCGCAAACCAGCCTTCACGCATCATTTGCAGACTCATCCAGGCTTCCAGCGCGCCACAGGCACCAAGGGTATGCCCAAAATAACTTTTCAGCGAGGAGATTGGCACATTATCGCCATAAATTGCGGCAGTCGCCTGACTTTCCGCAATATCGCCACGATCCGTCGCCGTGCCGTGTGCGGAAATATAGCCGATATCCAGCGCGTTTAATCCTGCCATTTTCAGCGACTGTTCCATGCAAATTTGCATGGTTTCCCGTTGTGGCTGGGTGATATGCGCGGCGTCGCAGTTGGTGGCAAACCCGATGATTTCACCGTAAATCGTCGCGCCGCGTGCTCTGGCGTGTTCCAGTTCTTCAAGGATCAACGTCCCGGCGCCTTCGCCAATCACCAGCCCATCGCGCTGTTCATCGAACGGCGACGGCGTGGTTTTCGGTTGATCGTTGCGCTGACTGGTGGCGAACAGCGTATCAAACACCGCCGCTTCCGACGGGCACAACTCTTCCGCGCCGCCTGCTACCATCACGGTTTGATAACCGTGGCGAATCGCTTCCCACGCATAGCCAATCGCCTGGCTGCCGGACGTGCAGGCGCTGGAGGTGGGGATCACGCGTCCGCGCAGGCCGAAAAACAGCCCGGTATTGACGGCGGTGGTGTGCGGCATCATCTGCACATAGGTGGTGCCGGTAATGTTATTGGTGTGCTTTTCGGTCAGCATGGTGGCAAATTCGCTCACCGGGCCAGTACTGCCGGTGGATGAGCCATACGCAATACCCGTTTCCCCGTTGGTGAGCACGTCGTCGCCAATCAGTCCAGCCTGTTCGAGCGCCAGTTCGGTGGCGCGGGTAGACATCAACGACACGCGACCCATCGCACGGATGCGCTTACGGGTGTAATGCTCCGGCAGCGTGAAATCATCGATCGGCGCGCCCAGCAGGGTATGTAGCCCGTCATAAACCTGCCACTCCGGCATTTTGCGCACGGCGTTTTCATAGGCCCGCAGTCGGGCGGAAACATCCTGCCAGTTTTCCCCAAAGGCGGTGACGCCGCCCATGCCCGTTATCACCACGCGACGTGTCATAACATCCCTCCATTGATGGAAATCACCTGACGGGTGACGTAGCTCGCCACATCCGACATCAAATAGCTGGCAAGCCCGGCGACTTCGTCCGCCTGACCCATGCGTTTCATTGGGATCATCGCCATCGCTTCCTTCAGCGCGGCCTCTTCCATTTCGATCATTCCGGTGTCGATCAGCCCCGGCGCGATGCAGTTGACGGTTATTTTGCGTTTCGCAAGTTCAATCGCCAGCGCTTTGGTGGCGCCGATAATCCCGGCTTTGGCGGCGCTGTAGTTTACCTGCCCACGATTGCCCATTACGCCGGACACCGACGACAGGGTGATAATCCGACCGCCCTGGCGCGCGCCGATCATTGGCATGATGCACGGCTGAATGACGTTATAAAAACTGTCGAGGTTAGTGTGGATCACCGTGTCCCAGTCGCTGTCGCTGAGTGCCGGGAAGGCGGCATCGCGGGCAACGCCTGCATTGCTGACTACGCCGTACCATGCGCCATACGCCTCGATATCCTGTTCCAGTACTTCGCGGCACTGCTCGCGGTTCGCCACGTCGAAACTGAGCAGACGCCCTGCGCCACCGACGGCGAGAATGGCATCCAGCGTCTCCTGCGCGCCCTGTGCATCACGATGGTAGTGGACGCCGACCACAAAGCCGTCCGCTGCCAACTGGCGGGCGATTGCGCGACCGATGCCTTTGCTGGCGCCGGTAACTAAAACTGAACGACTCATGCGGACGCTCCTTGTTGAAATAGAGAATGAAGTTCTTCTGCCGATGGCTGGAAGGTATTAACGCGGCCTGTCGCCAGTGTCTCTTCGTCGGCGGTAATCGCGCATTCGAAGCTGCCGAAACGGTCGTCCTGCATCAACAACTTAACGGTAATGGATACGGTTTTTCCTGCGGGCAGAACGCCGGCTGTGCAAATCAGTTCGCGCGCGCCGAGCACCATCCCGAGTGAGATCGCTCCCTGACCCTGCTGATGGCGGTGCCAGCCGGACCAGACGCCGACGGTCTGCGCCATCAGTTCCAGTGCGAACCAGCCGGGTAAATTGCCTTGCGGATCAAGGAATGGTGCGAGAACGCCGCCGCTCGCCACCGTGACGCAACAAATAGCGGTGTCTTCGCCCACGCGAACCACCTCTTCGAGTAGCAGCATGGGCGCGTCGTGCGGCAGGTATTCGCCGGGTGATAAATAGTGGCTCATGACATTCTCCCGAGCAGAATACTGGTGTTATTGCCGCCAAAGGCGAACGAATTCGACAAGATAAACGGGCGTTCAAGCGGCTGAGGTTGCTCGATGATGCCGCAGGGCGGCAGCGCCGGATCGCGCGGCGACAGGCTAAAGTCCTGTACTGGCAGAGGCAGGTCATGCTGCAAAATCAGCATGCTGAGCGCCGCTTCGGTAATCCCTGCCGCGCCCAGCGTGTGGCCAGTCAGGTGTTTGGTCGAGCTGCACGGGACGCGCTCGCCAAACAGCGCGTTGACCACCCTGGATTCGATCTGGTCGTTCAGCGGTGTGGCGGTGCCATGCAGATTGATGTAACCCACCTGTTCGGGGGTGAGACCGGCATTGTCCAGCGCCTGCTGGATGGCGCGAATTGCCCCAACGCCCTCCGGGTGCGGTGCCGAAATATGGTGCGCGTCGCTGGATTCCCCTACGCCAAGCAGCGCGATGGGCTGTGGCTCGCGGGTCAACAGCATCAGCGCCGCGCCTTCGCCAATAGTAATACCGCTTCGGTCGCGGGCAAACGGCAGACAGCGCGTCGGCGAGAGCGATTCGAGACTGTGGAAGCCGTTGATCGGCATCCGGCTCAGGGTATCTGCGCCGCCGACGATGGCGACGTCCACGAGATCGGATTCAATTAAGCGGCGTCCGCTGATGATAGCGCGAGCGCTGGAGGAACAGGCGGTGGAGAGGGTGAATGCCGGGCCGTCCAGCTTCAGCCAGTGGCTGAGAAAGCGCGACGGGTCGCCCAGTTCTTGTTGCGCGTACTGCCAGTGATGGCTCTCTTCGCCGTTCAGCGTCAGGTTAACGTGTGTGTCGCCTTCATCCAGACCGGACGTGCTGGTGCCGAGCACCACCGCAACCCGATCGCGACCGTAGCGCGCAATGGCCTCATCCACCTGCGGCTGGATCTGCCTGAGCGCCGCCAGCAGCAGCTGATTGTTGCGCGAACGGTGGGCGCTAAAGTCGTCTGGAATGGCGGGCAGTTCGCCGTCCACGCCAGCAAGTACCGCGTGCGGATGCCCCTGTAACCAGCCGGTGCGCGGGCGCATGCCGGGTGCAACGCCATGCGTCAGGTTGGCGGCGATTTCATCGGTATCGTTGCCCAAGGCGTTAATCATGCCCACCGCAGAAATGTAAATCATATCAGTCACCCAGATATTGAATGGTGATGTGGTATTTAAAGACATGCTGTTCGATGCTGATCGGCTCGCGCTTGCCTTTGCGGTTCAGGTAGGTGATTTCGGTCACCAGCGTGCCGCGAGCATTACGCAGTTCACGCCTGTCGCCGCTGTCCGTCAACGTCCAGCCTTTCGGCAACTGCGGCTGCCAGGTGCTAATCGGCCAGTGGCTGAGCATGACGTCAGCCAGCACCTGACTGGCGGGCGGCAATTGTGGAACCACGATGGACTGCTCGGTGTGCAACCCTTTGTCATCGTAAGTGACGAGGAACAGACGAATACCCACCGACGACAGCCCCGCCAGCGTGATTTTTTTATCATCGGCATTCAGCATCACCAGCAGCGACTGGGTTTTGCCGTTAAAGCTGCCGGTGAGCAACTGTTGAGCGTTCACTGCCGGAGAGATGCCCGGTCCAGGCAGCGTCACCCGCGTACCTGGCTCCAGCCACGCCTGCGGGCGGCCTTGCTGATCTTTTGGCGAGTGGCTGCAGCCGGTGAGTAACAGCGCAAAGAGGCCCAGCGCTAACTGCGCGATGGCGCTACGCTTATTGGGTCTACGCCAACCTGTTGACCCGCCAGGCCGGATAAGGCGTAGCCGCCATCCGGCAAAAAGATGTTTAATCATTTTCGTTTTTTCTCTCTTTTCGTCGGCATCGCCAGAGGGGAAAGCAGGAACGCGGTAAAAATGCCGCTGATCAGCACAATGCCAAAACTGCTGATCGCCTGGGTGGCGCTAAAGACCAGCATGCCGAGCGTCAGCAGAGTGGTCATCATCGCCAGCGTGATAGCCAGCAGGGAAGTGAGCGGCGTCCCACGCGGATTA
Organism: Citrobacter amalonaticus; assembly: GCF_018323885.1. NCBI lineage: Bacteria > Pseudomonadati > Pseudomonadota > Gammaproteobacteria > Enterobacterales > Enterobacteriaceae > Citrobacter > Citrobacter amalonaticus. The sequence goes on from NZ_AP024585.1 coordinate 300,775, forward strand.
CTGAAAAACAGCGTGTAGTTAATGCCGATCCCCAGCACCAGTACCAGCGCCAACAGCGAGAACAGATTGACCGCATGCCCGCTCAATGCCAGCACCGCCAGACCGCAACCCAAAGAGAGCACCGACGGCACGAGGCTGACCAATCCTCTGCGCCAGCCCAACCGCGCGATCGCGCCGCAGGCAATTACCGCCAGCGCGATAAACAATAAACCGGTCAGTACGTTGCGATACAGTGCAAACAGGTTGTCAAAGGTGCTTTTGCGATCGACCCACGCGACACCGGGATATTTCTCGCTAAGCGCGTTGAGCGCAGCGCTCTGGGTCACGCCTTCCACGGGCACCAGTACACCGCTTTCGCCGTGAGGCAGGCTCAACCACAACAGTCGCCAACCTTCGCTGGCCGGGCTGGCAAGCCAGGCGTCAACGGTTACCGGCATAGGGGTTAGATCGGGATTGACCGTCGTCAGCCCGGCGTTGTTCAGGGCCTGAATGACCGTGGGTGCAGCGTTTTTCAGCAAGGCGAGATCCTGCTGCTGACGAGCCAGTGAATTCAACGGGAGCGTGCGATAGCCGTTGAGCAGTCCCTCTTTTTTCGCCTGCGCCAGCGCGGGGACAAAGGCTTCCAGCCGTTCCAGCGTCTGCTGGGCGGAGTCGCCGTACACCACAAACCACTTCTGATCGACACTCTGTCCGGTCAGCGTAGTAATGGTTTTTTCCTGCGCCAGAATGTGCTGCGGCAGCGCCTGCAACTGGGAGATATCATCATCCACGCGTAGGGTCGCCAGACCAGCCAGTGAGAAAAGCGCGAGTGCCACCGGCAAACCGACGGAGAGCGTTTTATTGCGTCGCCAGGCGGCAAGCCAGCGCAGCATCAGTACCATCGCCGGAACCGGACGCACCGGTAGCCCGCGACACAGCCACGGATGCCAGAAAATCACCGTCAGGCACGAGGCGCTCAGTCCTGCCGCCGCAAATACCGCCATCTGGCGAATGCCGGGGAAGGGGGCGAGCATCATAATCAGGTAGGCCGCGACGGTGGTCAGCAGCGCCAGCAGCAGGGCATTTCGCACTTTTGCCAGACTTTGCCAGGGCGAGGTTTCCGCGCCATGCACCATCCGTTCGGTCAGGTAATACAACGTGTAGTCGGCGGAGATGCCGATGATGCTCATGCTCATCACCAGCGTCATCAGATGCAGTTCACCGAAGAACAGCAGCGTGACGACGGTTCCCGCCAGCGCGCCAATGCCAATTGACAGCAGACACAGCAGCAGCGGGCGCAGCGAGCGGAATACCGCGACAATCAGCAGCAGCACGCCCAGCACTGTCGCCACGCCAAGCGTGGAGACATCCTGTTTTGCCTGTTGGCTGGCGTAATCGCTGTAGAATACCGTGCCACGCGACAGTAGCTGCGCCTGGGGATAGCGCGCTTTCAGCACCTCTGCAAGCGCGCTGAGCGTGGTCACCAGATGATGCGTCTGTTGCATATCGAACGACGAACCGGCCAGTTCGCCATGCAGCAGATACCAGTAATTTCCCTCGCGGTCCTGCGCCACCAGCCAGCCGTCCATCAGCCGCAGACGCTGACCATTTTCGGCCATCGACAGCTGTGAGCCGCGCATCAGCATTAGCGGGTCGTTTTGCAGCTCTTTACCGCTGACGCCGGAAAACGCGGAATAGAGCTGAGACAGGATCCATTGCGCCTGCGCGTCGCCGCCGTTTTGTAGACGGGCGCGAGTTTGCGGGTCGATCAAACCGTTGCGGTGCTGCCAAAAGAACGCGCCCCACGCCTGTTGGCTGTTGGCATCCATTGGGCCTTTTACCTCAGCCAGCGCCTGTGATTGTTGCAGCATCGCCAGCCAGTTACGGGCGATTGTCGGGTCCGCCTTTTTACCGGGACTGACCAGCCAGACCAGCTGGCGGTCAAGACGCTGCATAAAGCCGTCATTCAGGGCTGGCGGAATCGCTCCCAGCGCCTGTTTTGGCAGCATCGCCAGCACGCTGCTGTTGAGCCGCGCCTGAGGCAGCAACATCAGCAACACGCCCAGCATCATGATGCAGGCGATTCCCCATAACAGCGCGGGGCGTTTACTGGGCGGCAAAGCGTTGGCGTTCGTCATCAGTCAGTTGTGCAGGCGAGAGTTGGTGTTGGGAAAGCACGATATCCGTGCGGTCGCCCTGTTTGTCGTTTAGCTCAATACGTTCCAGATAGGTTTTTCCGGCCAGGTCGATGGTGGCAAAGATCTTATCCAGTGGCGTGGTGACAGGCGTCAGGCGTAGCGTCCAGCGGCCCTCTCCGCGATCTGCAAACTCCACGCGGAAGTTTTGCTCCAGCACTTTGCGGTCGGCCTGAAACAGCCCGCGCAGTAGGTGGTTAAACTGGAACATCTGCGGGTTGTTATCGGCGGTGATAGTCTGCGGCGGCTGACCGTTGATGGCCTGCACCATTCGCGTATCGTCCAGCAGCAATTGCATCGGGAACGGACGGGTTTGATCCCACAAAAGCCCCTGGTCGCGGGCGATCAACATCGTTCCTGCGGATCGCAGCGGCTGCGGCAGATCTTTTATCGTCCGGGTTTGATCGAAATGCGCGCGGATCACCGGCTGTTCGGTAAAGCGCTGTTGCAGTTCATCCAGTGTCAGGGCGCTGACGAACGGGCTGACGAGCAGTGCCAGCAGCGGCAGAAACCTCATGGCGTCACCCCCATTCGTTCAAACAGAATGTCCGGGCAGACGAAGCACATTTCGCGGCTTTTCTCTTCCACCGCGACCTGAATGGTGTAGCCCGTCGTCGCGCGTTTCCCGCTTTCAGCATCGAAGATTTCATAGCCAATGCGCAGGCGGTTTTCGAACTCTTCCAGACGCGCCCGCACGCGAATGCGCTGCTCAAAGGTCAGCGGATGGCGGTATTTCACGCGGGTATCCACCACGGGCCACAGGTAGCCGGAGGCTTTCATCTGGCGATAGCCATAGTCGAACTGGTTAAGCAGCGCTTCGCGGGCAATTTCGAAGTAGCGGAAGTAGTTGCCGTGCCACGCCACGCCCATCATGTCGACGTCATGAAACGGAATGGTCAGCTCGACTTCAGCCGTAAAGCGGGGATCGTTCAGCACCCTTTACTCCTTGTTTTTGGGTTCCGGCAATTGCCAGAAATCGAAAAAGTTAAACCAGTCGAGCGGCGACTGTAACGCGTAATGTTCAAGACGTTCGGCATAGCGGTCGATGGCCTGCTGTAGCGCCTGCTGGCGTTCGGCGCGCGGCAAGAGCAGCGGATCGGCGAACGGCTCGCAGTGAATGCACAGCTTCTCCTGCTGACGCAGGGCAAAGAGGAGATCCACCGGGCAGCGCAAAATCGAGGCGAGGATAAATGGCCCCTGCGGGAACGGGGCGGCTTGCCCCATGAAACGACTCCAGCAGACGCGCCATTCGCCGCCACGTTGGGGATTTACCGCAATGCGATCGCCGACAATAGCAATCCATTCCCCGCGCTCCAGCTTCTCTTTGAGCGCAATGGCGGTGTCCGGGCCGATGTCGGTCACTGGCATCAGGTTGAGTCCGGCCTGCGGGGCCATCTCTTCCATAATCTGCTTAAAACGCCGGGCATTATCGCTGAACACCAGCGCGTTGATGGTTTTGCTGCCCTGCAACTGCGCCAGCGCGCGACAGGCTTCAACATCGCCCAGGTGCGAGGCCAGCAGCAGCTTGCCGCGAGGATCGCTCACATTCAGCGCTGCTTCAGCCCCTGGCGCAAACACTACGTCGCGACCAAAATGCAGTTCACCGCGCCAACTGGCGATTTTATCGAGCATCGCGTTACCAAAACGCAGGAAGTGTTGGTAGCTGGTGAGGTTAGCCGGCACCGGTCTCTGCCGCGCGGCCAATTGCTCACGCACGCGGGCGATCCAGTTCTGTGAGGCCCGGCGAGCGGAGGACGCCGTCAGCCAGTAAACACCAACCACCGGATACAGCAGCAAGGTGAACGCCTTGCGTCCCAGCAGCCGCCAGACCAGCAACATCAGGCGCATTCCCCACAGCCCTTTCACCTCCTGCTGGCGCGCCCAGTGCGGCGACGTTCGACGCAGCAGCAGTGACGGGATGCGCGGCAACATGCCGAAGAACAGGCGCGTATGCATCAGCGAAATGCGACAGTTATCTTTGAAAGCATCGAAGTGCGACAGCCCGTCCGGCGGATAGGTCACGCGAGTCGGGACAAAATAGCTGGGGGTGCCCTGCCACCAGAGACGCACCATCACTTCGGTGTCAAAATCCATTCGCTTACCGAGCGTTACCCGCTGCGCCAGCTGGCGCGTGGGGGCGACAGGGTAGACGCGAAAGCCGCACATACTGTCTTTCAGTTGCAGGGAAAGGGTTTCAATCCATACCCAGACATGGGTTATCCAGCGCCCGTACAGACGCGAACGGGGAATGGAATCATCGTAAATCGGCTGTCCGGAGATCAGCGCGGCGGGATGGGCCTGCGCCAGTTCCAGCAGTTTTGGAATGTCTTCAATGGCATGTTGACCGTCGGCATCGACCTGGACGGCATGGGTAAATCCGGCCTCTGCTGCCGCCTCTAATCCGCGGATCACCGCCGCGCCTTTTCCGGCATTTTCCGCCAGACGGATTAAGGTCAGACCGGAGGTGTCCTCGGCGAGTCTGTCCAGTTCCTGCTGCGTGGCGGCATCGCTGCCGTCGTCCACCACAATACACGGCAGATTAAACGGCTGCAGGCGTGTCAGGACACGCGGCATCATGGCGCCGTGGTTATAGCAGGGGATCAGCACGCAGGGGGAAAAGGTTAACGACATAGCCGGATCTTCCCGCTGCTGGCGGTATGGCGCGCGTCGCCATCGTGGCGTTGATAGCTGAACGTCAGGATCTGACGCGCTTCCTGCCAGCTCAGCGTTAGCGTGACGGTGTTTTCCGGCAGCAGTGGTGCCTGGAACTTCACGTTCTGAATGCTGTGAAAACGCCAGCCGGGAGCGAGCAGAGTGGTGGCATAGTGCATCACCCAGTCAATCTGTGCGACGCCCGGCAGCAGCGGCTGCACGGCAAAATGGCCGCTAAACCAAAAAAGAGAAGGATCGAGATGCAAGACGATCTCGACCTGTTGGGGCTGTGCCTGATGGCGCTCAATTTCATGGGGTATCATGAAACAACTCCTGTAATTGCGCATAGACACGCTTATTCATACTGTTGACCGGGATTTCGTCGATAACCCGCCAGTAACGCGGTACGGCGACCGGCTCGAGCCACGGTAGCAGTGCTCGCCGCCACGTCAGCTCCTGGGTTTTTCCACCGCTGTTCTGCCAGCGCTGGCGCGCCTCGTCATCCAGTACCAGCAGTACGCCCACGCCCTGGCGACCGCCACGGGTGATCGGCAGGGCGGCGACCTCGCGGATGCCCTTTAGCTCCAGCAGGCGTTGTTCGACTTCGCTGAGCGAAATACGCTTCTCTTCAATTTTGACGACCCGTCCACGGCGTCCCATCAGGCGGAACTGACCGTTTGGCTCAAACTGCAGGATATCGTCAAGCAGCAGACCGTTAGCGTCGGCAATCAGCGGAGAAAAGACGCGAAATGCGGCATCTTCTGCGGTAAATGACACGCCTGGGAAGGGCAGCCAGGTGACATTCTCCTGCTGGCGATAGCGCCAGGCCAGAATACCGGTTTCGGTGCTGCCGTAGATTTCATCCGGCCAGACGTTCAGCCAGGCGGCGGTTTGCGTGACGTCCTGCCACGGTAACATGCCGCCAGCCGACAAAATCATTGCCACCGGCGGTGCGGGAAGCTGGTGGTCGAGACGTTTTAAAAACGCCGGGCTGCTGATAAACACATAGCGATGTTCGTGACCCAACGCAGCCAGTTGCTCCGCGTAGTAGAGCATGGATGCATGCAGCGGCAGACCGAGCGCCATTGGCAGGAAAATACGAAACGTCAGACCGTACAGATGCTGCGGCACGACGGAGGCTACCACTCTGCACCCCGCCAGGCGGTCGGCAAAGCGCGCCGCCAGCAGTTCGGCTTCATGGTCCAGACGGGCAATGGGTTTGACGATGCGCTTCGGTTGCCCCGTCGAGCCGGAGGTAAACAGCTCGACATATGCATCGTGGCGCAGGGGCGGGAAGAGGCACGCTTCATCGCTGAGCGTCATTGCTGAGCTAACCACCCACAGCGGCCCCTGCCAGCCGAGCGTTTTATCGCTCAGTACGCCATCAAACAACGCCCGCTGTTCGTCGAGCAAAGAGACGCGGTTATGCCCCGGGATCACGGGTGTTTTCCCCGCATGCAGGGTCGCCAGCAGCGCGACAATAAACAGATAGCTGTTTTCAAAACAGAGCGCCCAGCGATCGCCTTTTTGCTGTTGCAGGCGTGTCATCAACTCCGCGACATCGTGGCGCAAGTGACCGAGCGTCCAGTGGCGTTCATCCTGCCAGGCGACAGGCGTGTTCGCTGGACGGGGGGAGGTGAGCCATTCGGCAAGCGTCAGGGTCTGTTTCATTGCAAGTCTCGATTCATCATCCAATGGCGTACCAGCCATTCGCTGCCCATCAGTAACCCCATCAGCAGGTAGGCAATCATGCCATTCCATGCGGTCCACATTGCCATATCGCCGTGGAGGGCGGTAAACAACGCCACGCCGCCGTTGAAGATAAAAAAGGCGCACCAGATCTGCGTCACCCGGCGGGTGTAACGCACCGCCACAGCCGGGAGTTGGGGATCGCGCAGTCGCGCCAGTCGTTCAACGATGGGCATCGATGACCAGAGCGAACCGCCAAAAACGGCAAGCATGACGGCATTCACCACAACCGGATAAAACAGCAGAAGCTGATGGGTTTTAAGCAGGTAGCTGGCGACGCACAGGGTGATACCCACTGCGGCCACCACCTGGGTGACGACGCGCAGCGGACCCGCCTGTCGCCGGGTCTGGCGAAAGCGTAAGAACAGCAATAGTGCCATCAGCGGCAGTAACCACTGCAGGCTGTGGTGCGCCAGGCCAAACCAAATCAGGAAAGGCCAGGCAAGCAGCAGAACGCCTGTCAGCACAGGCAACGCGCGAACGCCCGACACGGCGAATCAGGCTTCTTTAAGCAGGCGTTCTACCGCGTCAACGACATCCTGCACGGTGCGTACGGCTTTGAACTCTTCCGGTTTGATCTTCTTACCGGTTTTCTTTTGCAGATGGACTATCATGTCGACGGCGTCGATGCTGTCCAGCTCAAGATCGTCGTACAGACGCGCTTCAGGTTTGATCTCCTGCGGGTCTATCTCAAACAGCTTAACCAGCAGCGCAGAGACTTCGTTATAAATGGCGTGTTGATCGGTCATAACGGACTCTCCTCAGGCACGTTGCGCATTAATGAACGATGCCAGCGTGGCGACGGAGAAGAAGTGCTGGCGCATCTCTTCACTTTCCGCAGACAGCACCACGCCGTACTGATTTTTTACCGCCAGTCCCAGTTCCAGGGCATCAATCGAGTCCAGCCCCAGGCCGTCGCCAAACAGCGCCGCCTCGGTGTCAATGTCGTCTGTTGACAGTTCGTCCAGATTCAATGTTGTTATGATGAGATTTTTAATTTCAAGATAAAGCGCTTGCATCATTAATTCCTGAGAGAGGTAACGTACCTGGTTGTAATTGAAGCAAAAGATGCCGGTTTAGCTGTCTTGCCGCCAGCGCCGGTTCTTGTAAATTTGCGTCGTAAAAGTGGTCGATCTTTACCCGCTCGCGTACCTCGACGGTAAACAGCGGTTTTACGGGCGGCACCTGATACCATTTGCTTTCTTTATCCAGCATGCGCTGGCTGCAATGGATGGTCACCACGCGAATATCGCTGCCGCAGCGCACGGCGATATTCGCCGCGCCGCGTTGCAGCGTCATGGTCTCGCCGGGGCGAGTGCGGGTGCCTTCGGGGAAAATTAAAATCGTATCGCCCTGCGCCAGGCGTTGCTGACTGGCCGGTAACAGGGCGTCGGCTTGGCTGTTCACCAGATAATCCGCAGCACGCACTACGCCGCTGAGGAACGGGTTCTTCAGCAGCGCGCTCTTCACCAGACAGTCTGTTTCGGGCATTACCGACGCCAGCAGGACATAATCGATCAGGGTGGGGTGATTGGCGACCACCAGACATCCGCGTTCCTGACGCAAAATATCCACCCCGTTCATCTGATAATCCAGCACGCCCAGCACTCGGGTTACCGTTAAAAAGAGACGGAAGCTGGCGGCAATGCTGCGTCGGGCAATGCGGCGACGCCGGGCATTGTCCCATACGAACACTAATAAAACGTTAAACCAGACGACCGAAAGCAGCAGCCCGCCGAGTCCGAAGAGGGCGAAGCAGAAGCCGGTCATGGCGATTCGCCAGAGTCGGTTCAGCGTGGAGATAACCCCTTTCATGACCGACTCCAGTGCCAGTTCACTCGCTCACCCGGAAGGCTAAACGAGCGGGAATTCTGCAAATAGTGCTGTAAAAACAACAGGCTTTGCGGGAGTGGCGTTTCAGCGCCAGCCTGAGCCGGTTCGCTCTGACACACCCAGTCGTTACCTGCTTCGCAGACCAGCGCGGTAGCGTACGGCCAGGTTGGCATATTTTCCGGAAGGCACGGGTGGTAAAACTCGGGAAGAAAACCGTCGAAATCGACCATCAGCACGCGCTGATAACCCGCCTGTAGCAGGCAGATGACTTCACATAGCCCCTGCTGGAAGGTATCGCGCCCGGCGGAAAGTGAAGACGAGACGATAGGGTATTTAGCCGCGATAGTCAGGTTGCCCACCGCTGAATTGTGTACCGACAGGGCAAAATCGGTCGGCGAGAGCGCCTGTTCTGTCGCCAGCGCGTGCAGAATCCGGTAGTTACGTTCGAGCTCTCCGTGGCGACTGGTGTATAGCACCGCATCAATATCGTGGCGACGCAACATCGCCAGTCCGCACTCGACGGCCAGTTTACTGCCGGAGCTTAGACGACGGGCGGTCATCATCGGCAGTTCACGCAGTTTGCCTTGTGCCGCCGACGGATCGATGGCGTGCGGATGCCGTGACCATTGCAGCCACTGTATCAATTCGCTCAGACCTGGCGCCATCGCCCGCCAGTCGGTAATGTTTAGTGAGAATTTCATCAACGCGCGTCCGCGGTAAACCGGTGATTCCAGTAGCGTTCAGATGCTACTTTGTTATTTTTTCTTTTGACATATCAATAAGGTATGTCCAACGCCTAAGTTGTCGTGGCGTTCGTCCACCTGGAACCCTGCCTTGTCCAGATAGCCATAAAATTTCTCTGCGCTGTAGAAACGGCTGTTGCCGTTCGCCATGCAGGTAAAATAAAGCGAAGACGCATTCAAACTGAATGAGGCGGCTTCAAAACGCTGCGCATCCCAGAACAGCTCCATAATGCACAGTCTTGCGCCGGGTTTCATCACACGGGCAACCTTGCTGAGCATGGCGACAATTTGCTCCGGTGAAAAACAGTCAAGAAATTGACTCATCCACCAGATATCGGCCTCAGTGGGTAAAGGCGCATCGCCAAGCATATCCACCGCATGAAAACCGATGCGATCGGATAATCCTGCATTTTCGATATTTTCGCGGGCAAGTGCAATTTGTTGTGGCAAATCTAATAACGTTATCGCGATATTTTCGTCGAATTGACTACAGCGTATTGCCCATTTTCCCGTATTTCCGCCTACATCGTACAGGGTTGCAGGACAACTGGCGAATACATGCGGTAATGCGGCGTCAAACGCCCCATCAGAATAGTAATGATCGAAGGCGAACCAACTTTCACGCGCGGACGGCGGTAATTGCGACAATGCCGGATAAATAGTTGGCCAGTCGCCAAACACTTTTAACCCGGACGGTTTTCCTTCTTTCAGAGCATTCTCTAAAAAGAACAATCCCTGATAACAGACGTCGTGGGTGAAATCCATATTCACGCGAGTCATCGTGTCATGCAAAAGGAAATGTCCGATTTTCGCCAGATAATAGCGTCCCGCTTTATGGGTGATGATGCGTCCGCTTAATCCCATATCCAGCAAGACACCGACTGCATATTCGTTAACGTGACTGTTTTCGGTGATCTCTTCCAGTGTTGCACCCTGTTTTCCCTGGCGGTCAAGATACGCCAGCACATCAGCATTTCGCAGGCAAAGTGCGGTTTGAAACAGCATGGGGGCGAAGGCGATACGCTGCGCTTCCGTGATCGCATCCAGTGCGCTGAGGGAGTCCTGTTCGTACATAGCGAGTACAACCTGTTAAAAGACAAAAAGAGGTTATCGGGCCGCAAACGACCCGACTTTAGGAGATATTACAGACCCGCACCCGCAGACAGGTTCAACTGAATATCTTTATCCAGGTTACGGACCCAACGGTTGTAGTTTTTATGAATTTTACCGCCAGAAGCCTGCAGGTTGAAGCTGCTGTCGTATTTGATATCGTAGCTGGAGGCGGTGTAGGTAATACGCACTTCTGCAACGTGGTCGCGAGACTGCTGACGCGCTTTGATCACGCCCGGACCCGCTTCCGTCATGATCCATTTACGCTGAACGCCTGCTTTCAGGATCGCGTTTTTCACCTGATCCTGAGTATGGCCTGCGGTCACCGAAGAGTGCACCTGATCGATGGGGGCAGTACGCGCACAACCTGCCAGCGCACCGACAACGGCAATCGCCGCAAACCACTTAATGTATTGTTTCATGAAAACTCCCTATCAAAATTACTATTTATATTAACGTTGAATGCATTTCTGAATTGCGTTTTAGTTACAATGATACCGACTATTTTTAATGTTAACTTTGACGGGACACCGTGAAAATTCTGAAATTAATTCATGCAGGCTGAAGACGTTTATCTTCCGGATTATCATGGTATTAGTTAATTTTCACTTAAATTAAATTGTCGATACCATTTAATTTGAATTAAATGCACTGCGGAAAAACCTGGAACTCATTTCGCGAAGGAAACCGCGCTTATTGAAACATCCAGGTAACAAAAGCGCGCCTTATAATACTTTCACCGGTAAGGGAATAAAACTACCCTGGTTGGTAGGGCGGGTTTATCCCGGTAATCGATTTTTCGGTCGCCCAGGGCCCAGTAATATTGCCAGTTTGCTGCCGCCCGTTGTGGTCTCCATCCAGATTTTACAGACGCTGGTCAGGGGAACGGAGAGCAACATCCCCACCGGGCCGAGCAACCAGCCCCAGATCAGTAAAGAAAGGAACACCACCAGCGTCGACATGCCCAGGCGATGCCCCATCATGCGCGGTTCAACCATGTTGCCCAATACCATATGGACCACCAGGAACAGCGCCCCCACCAGCACACACTCATAAACGCCGTTGAAAAGCAGCGCCTGAACCATCGGTGGAACGGCGGAAATCACCGAGCCAATATTGGGTACATAGTTCAGCAGGAACGCCAGCACTCCCCACATCAGGGCAAACTGAATGTTCATCAGTTCCAGCCCCAACCAGACAATGACCCCGGTCCACAGGCTGAGCAGCGTTTTTAACGCCAGATAGTGAGAGACCCCCTTCAGCGCCCTGTGCAGTCCGGCGATGTGGATTTGCGGATTGTGCAGTGCAAAACGCATTTTGTAGGGCACATGGCGGACCTCAAACAACATAAAGACAACCGTCATCACCAACAACACAACGCTGGCCATCGCCCCCGAGAGGCCGGTCATCAGCGTGGTGGTGAAGGTGACAATTTTCTCCGAATCCATGCGTTGCAACATGCGCTCTGGCGACATATGCAGATTCAGAAATGGCATCATATCTTGCAGATACAAAAGCTTACGTGTCAGCTCCTTGTTGTATTTCGGCAGCATGGCAATAAATTCATTCACCGAGGCCGCCAGCACGCCAATCAGCGCGGTGAGCACGAACAGCATCACGACCATCACAATGGTGATCGCCACCGGGCGTTTCACTCCCCGCCGGATAAACCAGGTGACCAGTGGATTGAGGACAATGGCGAAAAAGAGCGCCAGTAATAGTTGCACAATGATATCTGCGGCGGCGTGGATCCCGGCGAGAATGACGACCAGCGAGGCCAGTTTGAGCAGAATATGTAGACCGGCTTTGTCGGGTTGAGGGGTTGTCATGTTTACATCCTTTTTTGATTTTCATTAAGTGTAGCGGCTCGCTGGCTGCCGATATTCCTAATCTGGCTGCTGATTTTCCCGGCGTGGCGTGGTAGAAATGAAACATTGTTGTAAAAACGTGGTGATCCCCATGCCCGAACCCGTCGCTGAACCGGCGCTTACTGGATTGCGCCTCAATCTGCGCATTGTTTCTGTTGTGATGTTCAACTGTGCCAGCTACCTGACCATCGGCCTGCCGCTCGCGGTTTTGCCTGGCTATGTGCATGATGTTATGGGGTTTAGCGCCTTCTGGGCGGGGCTGGTCATCAGCCTGCAATACTTCGCGACTTTGCTCAGTCGCCCTCATGCCGGACGCTATGCTGATCTGCTCGGGCCAAAAAAGATTGTGGTTTTTGGCCTGTGCGGCTGTTTTCTCAGCGGGGCGGGCTATTTTCTGGCAGGAAGCGCCAGTAGCTGGCCGGTTGTCAGTTTGCTGCTGCTGTGTCTGGGCCGCGTGATTCTGGGGATTGGACAGAGTTTCGCCGGGACCGGCTCGACGCTATGGGGTGTTGGCGTGGTGGGCTCGTTGCACATCGGGCGGGTGATTTCCTGGAACGGTATTGTGACTTACGGGGCGATGGCGGTCGGCGCGCCGCTCGGCGTGCTGTTTTACCGTTGGGGCGGACTACAGGGATTAGCGCTGATTATCATGGGTATCGCGCTGCTGGCCATTTTGTTAGCGATTCCGCGCCCTGCGGTGAAAGCGAGCAAAGGGAAGCCTTTGCCGTTTCGCGCGGTGCTTGGACGCGTCTGGCTATACGGAATGGCCCTGGCGCTGGCCTCGGCGGGTTTCGGGGTGATAGCCACCTTTATCACGCTGTTCTATGACGCCAAAGGCTGGGATGGCGCGGCATTCGCGCTCACCCTGTTTAGCTGTGCGTTTGTCGGAACGCGTTTGCTGTTTCCCAACGGCATCAATCGCCTGGGCGGTCTGAATGTGGCGATGATCTGCTTTAGCGTCGAGATAGTCGGACTGCTGCTTGTGGGAGTGGCGATGATGCCGTGGATGGCAAAAATCGGTGTGCTGCTGACAGGAATGGGTTTTTCGCTGGTCTTCCCGGCGCTTGGCGTGGTGGCGGTCAAAGCGGTGCCGCAGCAGAATCAGGGCTCGGCGCTGGCGACGTATACGGTGTTTATGGATCTGTCGCTGGGGGTGACGGGACCGTTGGCTGGGCTGGTGATGACCTGGGCTGGCGTGCCGGTCATTTACCTGGCGGCGGCAGGGCTGGTGGCGGTTGCGTTGCTGCTAACCTGGCGGTTAAAAAAACGGCCTCTGCAGGAATCGCCAGAGGCCGTCTCGTCGTCCTGATGGTTACTGAATAACCAGCGTATTGATGATGTTTTCAGCGGCCGTCTGCGCTTTCTGCTGGTCGTCCGCTGGCAGCGTAATTTGCAGAGTCAGCAGTTGGTTATCGACTTTTCCCAGCACCACAGAAGAGTAAGCGGTCTGGCCTTTCGCCGAGATGATGCTGTCTAACTGTTGCAGCGTGTGACCTTTCAGCTCGATGGATTTGTTGGTCACCACCTGCAACTGCGGGTCACGGCTGCGCTGCTGATCTTCAAGGCGTTTTGCCAGCACGGACAGCTCTTCGTTGGTGTTATCACCGACGATGACAATCACCGCTTTCTGGCCGGTCGCGTCAGAGTAGACGTGCATATTGTTGGCCTGCGTACCCAGCTTGCCACTCTGGTCCGTCATATCTGCCGGCAGTGAGAAACTCAGTTTGCCATCCAGCAGAGAAACCGGCTGACCGGTTGCGTTGCTTTCTGCCGCCGTGCCTTCTGCCGGCGCTTTTGTATCACTATTATCACAGGCCGCCAGCCCCATAACCAGCAGGCCAATACCGACATATTTAACCAGATTACGCATTGACTTCTTCCTTTCGATAAACGGCCATAACGGCGCATCCGTTCATCTTATCACAACCCGGAAAAGGAACCTTTAGCTCAACTTGTCTGCATCGCCGGGATTTCAGATTTATCTGCCAGTTTTTTCAGCAACATATTCAGCAATACGCCATACATCGGCAGGAAGAACAGGATGCTGATCAGCACTTTGAAACAGTAATCGACGATGGCGATTTCCATCCAGTGCTCGGCCATGAAGGCATCCGGACTGCGCCAGAAGGCAATGAAGAAAAAGGCAAGGGTATCGCTGACGTTGCCAAACAGCGTTGAGGCGGTCGGGGCCATCCACCAGCGGCGGTTCTGTCGCAGGCCGTTAAAGACATGCACATCGAGAATTTGTCCCAGTGCGTAGGCCATAAAGCTGGCGACTGCGATACGGGCGACAAACAGATTGAAGTGCATCAGTGCCCCGAATCCCTGCCAGGATCCCATATAGAACAGCGACGAAATCACATAAGAGATCAGCAACGCTGGCATCATCACCGCAAAGATAATTCGACGGGCCAATGGCGCGCCAAAAATGCGCACGGTCAGATCGGTAGCGAGGAAAATAAACGGAAAGCTAAACGCACCCCATGTGGTATGGAAACCAAAAATGGAGACCGGGAGCTGGACCAGATAGTTACTGGAGGTGATCACCAGCAGATGGAATAGCGATAGCCAGAACAACGCTTTTACGCGCTGCGATTGTGTGAACGGAGCCATATTGTACCTTTTTAATTGATGATTGGGGTGAGGGAACCCAATTCGTGCCAGATGCTATTTTACTTGCCATTTTGCTCTCGGGCAGTGCTCGCGCTCCTCACGTACGACGTGTACGCTCCGGGCGCTGTGCGCTGACCTTAAACAAACTGATGGCGCCTATAACGCGTCTTCCTTTTTTCAGGCCGCCGCATAATACTGCTTTGCGGTGGCATTGCAATGGCTATTTTTCACGCAATCGTTAACCTGATTGGCTTACTTCCGAACTGAGCGTAAACTACAGCCGTTTTTTTAGTGAATGAGACCACGATGAGCGATCTGTTTTCCTCTCCCGACCATACTCTTGATGCCCAGGGGCTCCGCTGCCCGGAACCGGTGATGATGGTGCGTAAAACCGTACGTAACATGCAGACCGGCGAAACGCTGCTGATTGTGGCGGACGATCCGGCGACCACCCGCGACATTCCCGGCTTCTGTACGTTTATGGAGCATGAGCTGGTGGCAAAAGAGACCGACTCCCTGCCGTACCGCTATCTGGTGCGTAAAGGCCAGTGATCTTGTTATGCCGGATAAGCGTTAGCGCCATCCGGCAAAAACACGTTACCCTTTACGTAACAACCGCAGCGCGTTAGCGGTAACCAGCACCGTTGCCCCGGTATCCGCCAGCACCGCCAGCCACAGACCGGTCATTCCGAGCAGCGTGGTGACAAGAAATATCCCCTTCAGTCCCAGCGCAATGGTGATGTTCTGACGGATATTGGCGTGGGTCGCACGCGCCAGTTGGATCATCTGCACCAGCCCGGTAAGGCGGTTATGCGTCAGTGCGGCGTCCGCCGTTTCCAGCGCCACATCGGTGCCGCTACCCATCGCGATCCCGATAGCGGCGGCCTTCATCGCCGGCGCATCGTTAATGCCATCCCCCACCATTGCCAGCGGCGACTGTTGATTGAGCGTGGTGACCGCCTTCACTTTATCTTCCGGTAGCAGCCCGGCGTTATACGTCAGACCCAGCTCGCCAGCAATGGCGGCTGCCGCGCGCGGGTTATCGCCAGTCAGGATCACGCCGTTCACGCCCAGCGCATTCAGTTCGCGGATGGCGGAACGGGCATCGTCGCGTAGCGTATCCTGCAGGGCGATGACGCCGATCACGGTCTCATTGCGCAGGACCAGAACGACCGTCTGCCCGGCGCTTTCAAGCTGGTTAATCTCTCCGGCAAAGGCGTCGGCAGGACGTTTCCCGGCAGCGCAAATCAGAACGCTTTCGCCATTCACCTGCGCTTCAATCCCTGACCCTACCAGCGCCCGTTGCCCCTCGGCGGATGGGATCGTCAGCCCTGCGGTTTGTGCTTCGCGCACAATGGCCTGCGCCAGTGGATGCGTTGCGCCTTGCTCGACAGCCGCTGCCAGCGCCAGCAGTTCAGACTCACTGACGCCGGTGGCCGGATGAATTGCCGTGACGCGCGGTTTCCCGACGGTCAACGTCCCGGTTTTATCAAAGGCGACCTGGGTGATACGGCCCAACTGTTCCAGCGCCGCGCCGCCTTTAATCAATGCCCCGCGACGAGCTGCTGCCGCCAGTCCAGAAGTGATGGCTGCCGGTGTAGAGATGACCAGCGCACACGGACAGCCGATTAGCAGCAGCGTTAACCCTTTATAAATCCACTCCTGCCAGGATCCCGCGAACAGCAGCGGCGGGACGAGCGTCACCAGCAGGGCGATGGCCATAATCGCCGGCGTATAAATTCGGCTGAAGCGGTCGATAAAACGCTCGATTGGCGCACGACGCTCCTCGGCCTCTTCGATTAACTTCAGAATGCGGTCAATCGCGCTGGCACCCGGTTCAGAGAGCACTTCCAGCGTGACGAGACGGTCCACGCTGGTCGCCCCCGCCGGGACTTTTTCACCGGTGGCGCGTTCCACCGGGATCGATTCTCCCGTCAACGCACTCTCATCAAAACTGGCAAAACCAGAGACCAGTTTACCGTCGGCAGGGAGACGTCCCCCGGCAGCGACTTCAATGATGTCGCCCGGTTGCAGCGTGTTGATCGCCACCTCTTCGCGTACGCCGTCGCGCAGACGTGTCGCGGTTTCCGGTTTCAGCGCCATCAGCGCGCTGACCCCTTTGCGGGCGCGACTGGCGGCCCAGCCTTCGAGGCGTTCGCCAATCAGGAACAGCAGCAATACCATCGCCGCTTCTGCTGTGGCACCGATGAACAGCGCCCCGATAGCCGCGACGCTCATCAGCGTTTCAATGGCAAACCAACTGCCGGTTTTTATCAGCCGTAGCGCCTGGCGGGCAATCGGGAACAGGCCGACCAGCGTCGTGGCGATAAATGCCAGTTGGCCGAACGGATGGTTGAACTGCTCCAGCCCCCAACTGAGCGCCATCATGACGAGAAGCGTGAGCAGCGGCAGGTTCTCTTTAAAGCGGGATTCAGGCGTTTCTTCCTTCGCCTGTTCATCGCGTAGGGTGTAACCCGCTTTTTGCACCGCATGCTCGATTTGCTGGCGTAGATCGCCGTTGCTGTCGACGACCAGTTTCTCGGTGGCAAACAGCACCTGAACCTGGTTGACGCCGCTGACCTGGCGCACCGCGTTTTCTACTTTGCGGGCGCAGGCGGCGCAGTCCATCCCGGATACTTTCCAGCTATAGCGGGTGCCTTTTACCGTTTCAACAACAGGTTCAGGGGCTGAGCATGCGCCTTCGCAGCAGCAGTCATCGGGCTTCTGCGGCGTGGGAGCTGGCTTGAAAGATGAAAATTGTGGGGCTTTTTTGCCATTGTGAGCAGGTATCGACATGGCATCCTCCGGTTGATGATAATTTTCTCATTAACCGGAGGATACACTCTGGAGTCGACTCCAGAGTCAAGCGTTATTAGAGATAAAGCGAGCGGACGATCAGGAAGTGTCCGGCAAAGTAGCAGGCGGCGGCGATAGCGTTGTCCGCGCGGAAACGACAGCGGTAATGACTGCCCAGCCAGACGATGTTGCCAATGAACAGCAGCGACGCGCCCAAAAACGCCGACAGCGCAGGTGCGGTGGGGCGGAAAAACCACAGCTCACCGGCTAACCAGACCATCACCAGCGTCATGGCGATAAAGGTACACACCGGCCAGCGCAGTTCTTCAAGGCGTGTCCAGATCACCGCAATCAGCAGCGCGCCCAGCACCATCAGCACCAGCGGTAGCGGCCAGAAGAAAGAGAGCGTCATCTGGCTGGCAAAATAGATGGTGTACAACAGGTGCGAGAGGAAAAAGGCGCCAATCGCATAGAGCAGTCGCTGACGCGGCAATAATGTTAGCGCATCGCCAACCAGTGAGGCGCAAAGACCGGCCAGCACCAGATAGCTCACGGCGTTGAACATCGGCGCCTGCCAGGCCAGTAACAGCAGGAGTAATAAGGTGACGGGTTTAAAGACCCAGCGTTGCCAGGCGGGTCCACGGTAGGAGGCATCCACAAATAACCATGCGGAAAGGCAGACAGCGATAAACGACCAAAGCATCATAGTTCCTTGAATTCGTTATTTTTTCGTAAGCGGTATGCTCACAACCCTGATGTTCAGTGTAGAGGCCGCGACCGCCTGATGACAACACCATAACGGGCAGGGTATGCTTATTTCCGCATTTTCTGATGGGTTATCAATATGAGTAAGCCGCCACTTTTCTTCATTATTATCATTGTGTTAATTATCGTTGCCGCCTCATTCCGCTTTATGCAGCAGCGGCGGGAAAAAGCCGATGACGATGCGGCACCGCTTCGTCAGGCGCAAATGGTGGTCAGCAATAAACGTGAAAAGCCCATCAACGACCGACGTTCCCGACAGCAGCAGGTCACGCCAGCGGGAACCAGTATGCGCTATGAGGTGAGCTTTAAACCACAGAACGGCGGGCTGGAAAAGACCTTCCGCCTGGAGGCGCGTCAGTATCATGCGCTGACGGTGGGGGATAAAGGGACGCTAAGCTACAAAGGGTCGCGCTTCGTCGAGTTTGTTGCTCAGCCATAAGACGGGAAACCGCTCACCTGGGTAAGCCGGATAAGCGAAGCGCTATCCGGCACCTTCATGCCGTATTACTTTTTAACGTTAAACTTCTTCTGCCAGACCAGCAGCTCAAACACGCCAAACAGGAAAATACGGACTTTCTCGCCGGTGGTCATTTGCGGTCCGTCTTTGGGCAGGGTGGACTTCAGTAGCGCCAGCTGCATGCCGTGCATCAGTACCATAAACACGAGGGCGACGTTAACGAAGATGTTGAGCGGTCGCGGGAAGGGTTGCACCAGGTTTAACAATAAGAATGTCCACACGCCGAGCATCAGTAGTCGACCAAGATTAATCAGCATCGCTTTCTCCTTGTGCTTCGCGTTGATACAAACGGTACGCGACCTGCCCGGCGATTTTTTCCCGGTACAATGACCAGTTCGTCGGCACGGTCGGCAGACCGTTTTCCACTTCGCTTTCCACATAAATCCAGGCAACATCCGCCAGCCAGCCGTGAGTTTCCAGCAGGTTTAAAGTTTCTTCCAGTAACCCTTTACGAAACGGCGGATCGACAAATACCACGTTATGCGGCGTGCCTGACTGCGTCAGGAATGTCAGGGTATCCGTGTTAACGACTTTTGCATTCCCTGCTTTCAGCGTAGCCAGGTTCTTTTGTAACTGCTGAGAGACTGCGCGATCCCTCTCCAGCAGCGTGGCGCCAGCGGCATAGCGTGATAGTGCTTCCAGCCCCAGTGCGCCGCTTCCGGCAAAACAGTCCAGACATTGGGCTTCTACTATCACCGGTGCCAGCCAGTTAAACAGCGTTTCACGCACGCGATCCGTTGTCGGACGGAGACCAGGGCTATCGGGGACCGGGAGTTTGCGGCCGCGCCATTGTCCGCCAATAATGCGGATTTGGCCGCTACCTGAGTGATTCGTTTTTTTCATTTCTGTTGCTCAAACCGCCGCGTGCAGATGATTCCAGGCGGTGATGTGGATTAAGTAAAGTGATAGACTATTTCATCATTTTTTTTAGCGTCTATACACAAAATCATTCAGGATGCCTCAAAGCGGCAAGAGAATGAGTCCCCAGGAGCGTAATCGCAGATGGCAAAACAGAAAAAACGTGGCTTCTTTTCCTGGCTGGGCTTTGGTGAAAAAGAGCAGGAACAAGAACAAAAAACCGAAGATCAGCAGGGTGTTGAAGCGCAATTACCGTCCGACGAACCCGTTGAAACGGCGGCTGACGTAGAAGCGCAAGCGCCGCTTCACAGCAAAGAAGAGGCTGAAGCCTTTGCTGAGGAAGTGGTTGAGGTGACGGAACAGGTTCAGGAAATCGAAACCATCCAGTCAGTAGAACCCGCTGTCGCGAAAGAGCATGTTGACGCGCAGGTTGAGCCGCAGATTGCCGTTGCGCACGAAGAGCTGCCGTTGCCGGAAGAGGTGAAAGCCGAAGAGGAAACCTCCGCCGAAGAGTGGCAGGCCGAAGCGGAAACCGTTGAGATTGTTGAAGCGGTAGAAGAAGAGGCGCAAAACGAACCTGAACTGACCGACGAAGAGTTGGAAGCACAAGCGCTGGCGGCGGAAGCGGCGGAAGACGCGCAAATGATCGTTCCGCTGGCGGAAAAAGACGCGCCGGTCGAAGAGATGATTCAGGAACAGGAAAAACCGACCAAAGAAGGTTTTTTCGCGCGCCTGAAACGCAGCTTACTGAAAACCAAAGAAAACCTCGGTTCCGGATTTATCAGTCTGTTCCGTGGTAAAAAAATCGACGATGATCTGTTTGAAGAGCTGGAGGAACAACTGCTGATTGCCGATGTGGGCGTGGAAACCACGCGCAAAATCATCGCCAATCTGACGGAAGGCGCCAGCCGCAAACAGCTTAAAGATGCTGAAGCGCTGTACGGACTGCTGAAAGACGAGATGGGCGAGATTCTGGCGAAAGTCGATGAACCGCTGAACGTTGAAGGTAAAACGCCGTTTGTTATTCTGATGGTCGGCGTGAATGGGGTGGGGAAAACCACCACCATCGGTAAGCTGGCGCGCCAGTTTGAACAGCAAGGGAAGTCCGTGATGCTGGCGGCGGGCGATACGTTCCGCGCCGCAGCGGTCGAACAGTTGCAGGTCTGGGGTCAGCGTAACAATATTCCGGTGATTGCCCAGCATACCGGCGCGGATTCCGCTTCCGTTATCTTCGACGCCATTCAGGCCGCGAAGGCACGCCACATTGATGTGCTGATTGCCGATACCGCAGGTCGTCTGCAAAACAAATCGCACCTGATGGAAGAACTGAAAAAAATCGTTCGCGTGATGAAGAAACTGGACGAAGACGCGCCGCATGAAGTTATGCTGACGCTTGACGCCAGCACCGGGCAGAATGCGATAAGCCAGGCCAAACTGTTCCATGAAGCGGTGGGCCTGACCGGTATTACCCTGACCAAGCTGGACGGTACGGCGAAAGGTGGGGTGATCTTCTCGGTGGCCGATCAGTTTGGCATCCCTATCCGCTATATTGGTGTGGGCGAACGTATCGAGGATTTACGTCCGTTTAAGGCGGACGATTTTATAGAGGCACTTTTTGCCCGAGAGGATTAACAATGATTCGCTTTGAACATGTCAGCAAGGCCTATCTCGGTGGGAGACAAGCGCTGCAAGGGGTCACATTCCATATGCAGCCGGGCGAGATGGCGTTTCTGACCGGCCACTCCGGCGCGGGGAAAAGTACCCTGCTGAAGCTTATCTGTGGGATTGAGCGGCCCAGCGCCGGGAAAATCCTCTTCAGTGGGCATGACATCACGCGACTGAAAAACCGTGAAGTGCCGTTTTTGCGTCGTCAGATCGGCATGATTTTCCAGGATCACCACCTGTTGATGGACCGAACGGTATTCGACAATGTGGCGATCCCGCTGATTATCGCCGGTGCCAGCGGGGATGATATTCGTCGTCGCGTATCGGCGGCGCTGGACAAGGTTGGACTGCTGGACAAAGCGAAAAACTTCCCGATTCAGCTCTCCGGGGGTGAACAGCAGCGTGTCGGGATCGCCCGTGCGGTGGTGAACAAGCCAGCGGTACTGCTGGCGGATGAACCGACCGGTAACCTGGATGACGCGCTGTCGGAAGGGATTCTGCGTCTGTTCGAAGAGTTTAACCGCGTCGGGGTGACGGTGCTGATGGCGACGCACGACATCGGGCTCATTTCCCGTCGGTCGTACCGTATGCTTACCCTGAGTGATGGCCATTTGCATGGAGGCGAAGCCCGTGAATAAGCGCGACGCTATCAATCAAATCAAACAGTTCGGCGGACGGCTGGACCGTTTTCGTCGTTCCGGCGGCTCCTCCGGTGACGGTGGACGTAACGCGCCGAAGCGGGCGAAACCGTCGCCAAAGCCGAACTCACGTAAAACCAACGTCTTTAACGAGCAGGTGCGCTATGCGTTCCAGGGAGCGTTACAGGATCTGAAAAGCAAACCGCTGGCGACGTTTCTGACGGTGATGGTGATTGCCATCTCCCTGACTCTGCCGAGCGTCTGCTACATGGTCTATAAAAACGTTAACCAGGCAGCGACGCAGTATTACCCGTCTCCGCAGATCACCGTTTATCTGCAAAAAACGCTGGATGATGATGCGGCGGCAGGCGTCGTCGCCCAGTTGCAGGCTGAGCAGGGTGTGGAGAAGGTGAATTACCTTTCTCGTGAAGATGCCCTCGGCGAATTCCGCAACTGGTCCGGTTTCGGCGGCGCGCTGGATATGCTGGAAGAGAATCCCTTGCCTGCGGTGGCGGTGGTGATCCCGAAACTCGACTTCCAGAGCACCGATTCGCTGAATACGCTGCGCGACCGCGTCTCTCGTATTAACGGGATTGATGAAGTGCGGATGGACGACAGCTGGTTTGCCCGTCTGGCGGCGCTGACCGGTCTGGTCGGGCGAGTGTCGGCGATGATTGGTGTGCTGATGGTTGCCGCCGTCTTCCTCGTCATTGGTAACAGCGTGCGGCTGAGCATCTTTGCCCGTCGCGATACGATTAACGTGCAAAAACTGATTGGTGCGACGGATGGATTTATCCTGCGTCCGTTCTTGTACGGCGGCGCATTGCTCGGTTTTTCTGGCGCATTTCTTTCACTGATTTTGTCAGAAATTTTGGTGTTACGACTGTCGTCGGCGGTCACGGAAGTGGCGCAAGTTTTCGGAACGAAGTTTGATCTCAATGGCTTATCGTTCGATGAGTGCCTGTTACTGCTGCTGGTTTGCTCGATGATCGGCTGGGTGGCGGCGTGGCTCGCGACGGTTCAACATTTACGTCACTTTACTCCTGATTAAAAAAACCGTGATATAATCTTTCCCTGCAATGGGTTTCCGTTCGCAGGGAAAGAGTTTCTGTTGTCTCTTCCCCACTTTTCATCTTCATGTCACAATTTGTGCGTAATTTATACACAACGTTGCATTGAACTTGTGGATAAAATCACGGTCTGATAAAAGAGTGAATGCTAATCTCGTTGCTCATTAACGCTGGCACGGTTGTTGCTGATATCTATCGCTGTGGTGCCAGACGATAAAAATTGAGAGGATTTGAATGACCAAAGAAATGCAAAATTTAGCTTTAGCCCCTGTTGGTAACCTGGAGTCTTACATCCGGGCTGCGAACGCGTGGCCGATGTTGTCGGCTGACGAGGAACGGGCACTGGCTGAAAAGCTGCATTACCAGGGCGATCTGGAAGCAGCTAAGACGCTGATCCTGTCTCACCTGCGCTTTGTTGTTCATGTTGCTCGTAACTATGCGGGCTATGGCCTGCCGCAGGCGGATCTCATTCAGGAAGGGAATATCGGCCTGATGAAAGCCGTGCGCCGTTTCAACCCGGAAGTGGGTGTGCGCCTGGTTTCCTTCGCCGTGCACTGGATTAAAGCTGAGATCCACGAATATGTCCTGCGTAACTGGCGTATCGTGAAAGTGGCGACCACTAAAGCACAGCGTAAGCTGTTCTTTAATCTGCGTAAAACCAAGCAGCGTCTGGGCTGGTTTAATCAGGATGAAGTGGAAATGGTGGCGCGTGAGCTGGGTGTTTCCAGTAAAGACGTCCGCGAGATGGAATCTCGTATGGCGGCGCAGGACATGACGTTTGATATGTCCCCGGACGATGAGTCCGACAGCCAGCCGATGGCACCCGTCCTGTATCTGCAGGATAAAACCTCTAACTTTGCCGACGGCATTGAAGAGGATAACTGGGAAGATCAGGCTGCCAACAAACTGACCCATGCGATGGAAGGTCTCGACGAGCGTAGCCAGGATATTATCCGCGCCCGCTGGCTGGACGAAGATAACAAATCTACGCTGCAGGAACTGGCCGATCGCTACGGTGTTTCCGCAGAACGTGTGCGTCAGCTTGAAAAGAACGCCATGAAAAAACTTCGCGCCGCTATCGAAGCGTAACTCCCGCGAAGCCCCCGCTAAAACCCTGGATAACTGTCCGGGGTTTTTGTTTTTTTAGCGCCTGATCTGGCGAATTCCTCCCCCCTGGCAAACACTTACCGATGGGTTGTGCGCATCTTAGGGGAAGAAAATGAAGAATAACGAACTGAATGAACGGCGTTTGCAGGCGACGCCGCGCGGGATCGGCGTGATGTGTGGCTTTTACGCTGAGAGGGCGGAAAACGCAACATTGTGGGATGTGGAAGGCCGTGAGGTGATCGATTTTACCGCTGGTATTGCGGTGCTGAATACCGGGCATCGTCACCCAAAAATCATCGCCGCCATCGAAAAACAGCTCCAGTCTTTTACTCATACCGCTTACCAGATTGTTCCCTACGAAAGCTATGTCCGACTGGCGGAACGTATCAATAAACGTGTGCCGATTGACGGGCCGGTGAAGACGGCATTCTTCTCCACCGGGGCAGAAGCGGTGGAAAACGCAGTGAAGATTGCCCGCGCATATACCAAACGACCCGGGCTCATTACCTTTGGCGGCGCTTTCCACGGGCGGACTTTCATGACGATGGCGCTGACCGGTAAAGTGGCACCTTACAAAATCGGTTTTGGCCCGTTCCCTGGTTCGGTTTATCACGCTCAGTACCCTAATGCGTTACATGGTGTGAGCACTGCCGATGCGCTGCAAAGTCTGGAGCGCATTTTCAAAGCCGATATCGCGCCAGATCAGGTTGCCGCCATCATTCTTGAACCGGTTCAGGGCGAAGGGGGTTTTAATATTGCGCCAACGGAGTTCATGCAGGCGCTGCGGGCGTTGTGCGATACCCACGGTATCTTGTTGATCGCCGATGAGGTGCAAACCGGCTTTGCCCGTACCGGCAAACTGTTTGCGATGGAGCATCATGGCGTACAGCCTGATCTGATGACGATGGCGAAAAGCCTGGCAGGCGGTATGCCGCTCTCTGCGGTCGCTGGCCGTTCCGAAGTGATGGATGCCCCTGCGCCTGGTGGTCTGGGGGGAACGTATGCCGGTAACCCGCTGGCGGTTGCTGCGGCACACGCGGTGCTGGATGTGATTGATGAAGAACAGCTCTGCGCCCGCGCCGCTACATTGGGCACGACGCTGGTCGAGGCGTTGAACCAGGCAAAAGCGGACTGCCCGTTTATTGCCGATATTCGCGCGCAGGGGTCGATGGTGGCGGTAGAATTCAACGATCCGCATAGCGGAAAACCTTCCCCGGAATTCACGCGGCAGGTGCAGGATCGCGCCTTGCAGGAAGGACTTCTGCTACTGAGTTGCGGCGTGTATGGCAACGTCATCCGTTTTCTTTATCCGCTCACCATCCCTGACGCGCAATTTCGTCAGGCGCTCGGCATTATCACCCACTCGCTGACACGATAAACCTGTGCCGTCCATTACCGGGCGGCACGACGCTATGTCGTTCACTTATTATTTGAATATGAAATTAGCTATTCCAAAACTATAAAAATGGGGTATGTTTTAGCAGAGTGTGCTGAAAATGCGCGAGCTGCACACCTATAATCGAAATAAAGCGCTACACAACAACATCACAATAGTCGTAATAACCATAAGAATGGGGAAGGTCAGGATGAATATGAAGGGTAAAGCGTTACTGGCAGGATGTATCGCGTTGGCATTCAGCACAATGGCTCAGGCCGATATTAAAGTCGCTGTTGTCGGTGCGATGTCCGGTCCGGTAGCCCAGTACGGCGACCAGGAGTTTACTGGCGCAGAACAAGCGGTTGCAGACATTAATGCCAAAGGCGGAATCAAAGGCGAAAAACTGCAGATCGTAAAATATGATGATGCCTGTGACCCGAAACAAGCGGTCGCAGTCGCCAACAAAGTGATTAATGACGGCATCAAATACGTTATCGGCCACCTGTGTTCCTCTTCCACTCAGCCCGCGTCTGACATCTACGAAGACGAAGGCATTCTGATGATCACCCCGGCGGCAACGGCACCGGAGCTGACCTCTCGCGGCTACAAGCTGGTGCTGCGCACCACGGGCCTGGACTCAGACCAGGGGCCGACCGCCGCGAAATACATTCTGGAAAAAGTGAAGCCGCAGCGCATCGCGATCGTTCACGACAAACAACAGTACGGTGAAGGTCTGGCGCGTGCCGTGCAGGAAAATCTGAAGAAGGGCAACGCTAACGTGGTGTTCTTTGACGGTATCACCGCCGGTGAGAAAGACTTCTCCACGCTGGTGGCGCGTCTGAAGAAAGAGAATATCGACTTCGTTTACTACGGCGGTTATCACCCGGAAATGGGGCAGATCCTGCGTCAGGCACGTGCTGCGGGTCTGAAAACGCAGTTCATGGGTCCTGAAGGGGTAGCCAACGTTTCCCTGTCTAACATCGCCGGTGAATCGGCCGAAGGTCTGCTGGTGACCAAACCGAAGAACTACGACCAGGTACCTGCGAACAAACCTATCGTTGATGCGATCAAGGCGAAAAAACAAGATCCGAGCGGGGCGTTCGTGTGGACCACCTACGCCGCGCTGCAATCTTTGCAGGCGGGCCTGAACCAGTCAGCCGATCCGGCTGAAATCGCCACCTGGCTGAAAGCGAACTCCGTGGATACCGTCATGGGACCGCTGTCGTGGGATGAGAAGGGTGACTTGAAAGGCTTTGAATTCGGCGTCTTCGACTGGCATGCCAACGGCACGGCGACCGACGCGAAGTAATTTCCACGGCGCCTTTGCGCATTGCAGGTGCATTGGCTGTGTTATTCAACCCCGGTCACTTACGTCGGTAAGCTTCCGGGGATGTCATCCCTTGCCGCCTTCCTGCAACACGAAATTCTTGGGAAAAGGCAGCAGAGAATATAGCCAGCCGGGTAAGGCGAAGCCGCCACCCGGCTTTTTTAACGTTTTTCCCAGCCGTTTTGCTGTGCGGTGAAGCCCAGTACCTGCATAAACGCCGCCATGACGCCCCGGTCTTCCACGCCGACATCCGCCATCCACCAGGAGGAGACGTTCGGATTATCATGGATCACTTCTTCCACCAGATATTTTCCCACCCCCCGACGCCGCGTGACGTCACGGATGCGCAGCGAATCCAGCGCGCCCTGAGTGCCGCTCAGGGTGACCCTTACGGCGCCTAACAACCGCTCATTAAATCGTGCCGCGTAGATCCGGTGCGTTTCATCTACGCTTAAAGAGGCGGCGGAATACTCCGGCCAGATTTTGCCCAAGTCGATCAGATCCTGATCGCTAAAGTGTTCTAAACGAATGATGGTCAGCTTCATCGACAGCATGTCCAAATCACAAAAGAGAGTGCAAGTGTACCGAAATAATTCAACCGGACGCTTTCTCTTTTTTAAATCATTTGGCAGGTGATTAATTTTATGACGGTCAGAACCTCAGTTCGAAACATCAGAGAATGAAAAACAGGCAGGATAATACCCTGGAAGGTAGTGTTTTATTCGGCTCATTGTCCCGTTATTTTATGCTGACAAGTGTGCTTTTTTTTGTTTATCTATGGTGAAAAGCAGAATATTATCTGTTCTTAATAGACTGAAAAATAGAGGTTTTACGCTGTATTTGCGGAAAATACTGCGCTAAACCATTAATCAGACTGGTAAAAATAGTGTAGTGCAAAAAAAGCACAGTCTGCTTTTTAACCATATAAATAGAAAATAAGTACATCACGAATGGGGATTCAGTAAATGAAACGGAATGCGAAAACGGTCATCGCAGGGGTGATTGCACTGGCGATGTCACAGGCGGCAATGGCAGAGGATATTAAAGTTGCTGTTGTCGGCGCGATGTCGGGTCCAGTGGCGCAGTGGGGCGACATGGAATTTAACGGCGCGCGTCAGGCCATCAAAGACATCAACGCCAAAGGCGGCATCAACGGCGACAAGCTGGTCGCTGTGGAATATGACGACGCCTGCGATCCAAAACAGGCCGTGGCGGTGGCGAACAAAATCGTCAACGACGGTATTCAGTATGTGATTGGTCACCTCTGCTCCTCTTCGACTCAGCCTGCGTCGGATATTTACGAAGATGAAGGCATTCTGATGATCTCGCCTGGTGCGACCAACCCGGAACTGACGCAGCGCGGCTACGCGCACATCATGCGTACCGCCGGACTGGACTCTTCTCAGGGACCGACCGCAGCAAAATACATTCTTGAGAGCGTAAAACCGCAGCGCATCGCCATCATTCACGACAAACAGCAGTACGGTGAAGGCCTGGCGCGCTCTGTTCAGGATGCGCTGAAAGCGGCAAACGCCAATATCGTCTTCTTTGATGGCATCACAGCAGGTGAGAAAGATTTCTCCGCGCTGCTTGCGCGCCTGAAAAAAGAGAACATCGACTTTGTGTACTACGGCGGCTACTACCCGGAAATGGGGCAGATGCTGCGCCAGGCGCGCTCCGTCGGGCTGAAAACCATGTTCATGGGGCCGGAAGGCGTGGGCAATGCATCGCTGTCGAATATCGCCGGTGAAGCAGCTGAAGGCATGCTGGTCACCATGCCAAAACGCTATGACCAGGATCCGGCCAACAAAGCAATTGTTGATGCGCTGAAAGCCGATAAAAAAGATCCGACTGGTCCGTATGTGTGGATCACCTACGCTGCTGTGCAGTCACTGGCAACGGCAATGGACCGTTCTGACAGCAAAGCGCCGCTGGATCTGGTGAAAGATTTAAAAGCAAACGGTGCTGATACCGTCATTGGGCCGCTGAAATGGGATGAAAAAGGCGATCTAAAGGGATTTGAATTTGGTGTCTTCCAGTGGCACGCCGATGGGTCATCCACGGCAGCCAAATAATTATCCCACCGCCCGTTCACACGGGCGGAAATAGAAAGGTTTTTTTATGTCCGAGCAGTTCCTGTACTTTTTGCAGCAGATGTTTAACGGCGTCACGCTGGGAAGCACCTATGCGCTGATCGCCATCGGTTACACCATGGTGTACGGCATTATCGGCATGATCAACTTCGCCCACGGCGAGGTATACATGATCAGTAGCTATGTCTCTTTTATGATTATCGCGGCACTCATGATGATGGGGATCGATACCAGTTGGTTGCTGGTGGCGGCCGGATTCATTGGGGCGATTATCATTGCCAGCGCCTACGGCTGGAGCATTGAGCGGGTGGCGTATCGGCCCGTCCGGAATTCCAAACGTCTGATTGCGCTGATCTCCGCGATTGGGATGTCTATCTTCCTGCAAAACTACGTCAGCCTGACGGAAGGTTCACGTGACGTGGCGCTGCCCAGCCTGTTCAACGGGCAATGGGTCGTGGGGGCCAGCGAAAACTTCTCCGCATCGATCACCACCATGCAACTGGTCATCTGGGTTGTGACCTTCCTGGCGATGCTGGCACTGACCATTTTTATCCGTTACTCCCGCATGGGACGTGCCTGCCGTGCTTGTGCGGAAGACCTGAAAATGGCCAGCCTGCTCGGGATTAACACGGACCGCGTGATTGCGTTGACCTTTGTGATTGGCGCAGCGATGGCGGCAGTGGCCGGCGTGCTGCTCGGGCAATTCTACGGGGTGATCAACCCCTATATCGGCTTTATGGCCGGGATGAAAGCCTTTACCGCAGCGGTGCTTGGCGGGATCGGCAGCATTCCAGGCGCGATGATCGGCGGCCTGATTCTGGGCGTCGCGGAAGCGCTTTCTTCTGCTTATCTGAGTACGGAATACAAAGACGTGGTGTCGTTCGCCCTGTTGATTCTGGTACTGCTGGTGATGCCGACCGGGATTCTGGGCCGTCCGGAGGTAGAGAAAGTATGAAACCGATGCATTTTGCGATGGCGCTGCTCTCTGCCGCGATGTTCTTCGTGCTGGCGGGCGTCTTTATGGGCGTTCAACTGGAACTGGATGGCACCAAACTGGTGGTGGACACCGCTGCCGACATCCGCTGGCAGTGGGTGTTTATCGGCACTGCCGTGGTCTTTTTCTTCCAGATGCTGCGTCCGGTATTCCAGAAGAGCCTGAAAAGCGTCTCCGGGCCGAAGTTTATTTTGCCAGCGATTGATGGCTCAACCGTAAAGCAGAAGCTGTTCCTGATTGCGCTGCTGGTGATTGCCGTGGCGTGGCCGTTTATGGTCTCGCGCGGCACGGTGGATATCGCCACGCTGACCATGATTTATATCATTCTCGGCCTGGGGCTGAACGTTGTCGTCGGGCTTTCCGGCCTGTTGGTATTAGGCTACGGCGGTTTCTACGCAATTGGCGCGTACACTTTTGCGCTGCTGAACCACTATTACGGTCTCGGCTTCTGGACCTGCTTGCCGCTGGCGGGACTGGTCGCAGCGGCGGCGGGTTTCCTGCTGGGCTTCCCGGTGCTGCGTCTGCGTGGCGACTACCTGGCAATCGTCACCCTGGGATTTGGTGAGATCGTCCGTATTCTGCTGCTCAACAATACTGAAATCACTGGCGGTCCGAACGGCATCAGCCAGATCCCGAAACCGACGCTGTTCGGTCTCGAGTTCAGCCGCAGCGCACGTGAAGGCGGCTGGGATACCTTCAGCAACTTCTTCAATGTGAAATACGATCCGTCCGATCGCGTGATTTTCCTCTATCTGGTCGCGCTGCTGCTGGTGGTGCTGAGCCTGTTTGTGATTAACCGTCTGCTGCGCATGCCGCTGGGACGAGCGTGGGAAGCGCTGCGTGAAGATGAGATCGCCTGTCGCTCTCTGGGTCTGAGCCCCACGCGCATCAAACTGACCGCCTTTACCATCAGCGCCGCGTTTGCCGGTTTCGCCGGTACGCTGTTTGCGGCGCGTCAGGGGTTTGTCAGCCCTGAATCGTTCACCTTTGCCGAATCGGCGTTTGTGCTGGCGATCGTAGTGCTCGGCGGGATGGGGTCGCAGTTTGCGGTAATCCTCGCAGCCATTCTGTTGGTGGTGTCGCGTGAACTGATGCGTGATTTCAACGAATACAGCATGTTAATGCTGGGTGGTTTGATGGTACTGATGATGATCTGGCGTCCGCAGGGCTTGCTGCCGATGACCCGTCCACAGTTGAAACTGAAAAACGGGGAAGCGAAAGGAGAGCAGGCATGAGTCAGCCATTATTATCGGTTAACGGCCTGATGATGCGCTTCGGCGGTCTGCTGGCGGTGAACAACGTTGAACTGGAGCTGCATCCGCAAGAAATTGTGTCGCTGATTGGGCCGAACGGCGCCGGTAAAACCACGGTGTTTAACTGCCTGACCGGTTTTTATAAGCCGACGGGTGGCACCATTAAGCTTCGCGATCAGCACCTTGAAGGGCTGCCGGGGCAACAAATTGCCCGGATGGGCGTGGTGCGAACTTTCCAGCACGTGCGTCTGTTTCGCGAAATGACGGTGATTGAAAACCTGCTGGTGGCACAGCATCAGCAACTGAAAACAGGCGTGTTTTCCGGTCTGCTGAAAACCCCGGCGTTTCGTCGGGCGCAGAGCGAAGCGCTGGATCGCGCGGCCACCTGGCTTGAGCGTATCGGGCTGCTGGAGCATGCGAACCGTCAGGCCAGTAACCTGGCTTATGGCGACCAGCGCCGTCTGGAGATCGCCCGCTGTATGGTGACGCAGCCAGAAATTTTGATGCTGGATGAACCGGCTGCGGGTCTTAACCCGAAAGAGACCAAAGAGCTGGACGAGCTGATTGCCGAACTGCGCAACCATCACAACACCACCATTCTGCTGATTGAACACGATATGAAGTTGGTAATGGGGATTTCCGACCGTATTTACGTGGTGAACCAGGGCACGCCGCTGGCGAACGGGACGCCGGAACAGATTCGAAATAACCCGGACGTGATCCGTGCATACCTTGGTGAGGCATAAGATGGAAAAAGTCATGTTGTCCTTTGACAAAGTCAGTGCCCACTACGGCAAAATTCAGGCGCTGCACGAGGTGAGCCTGCACATCAATCAGGGAGAAATTGTGACCTTGATTGGTGCCAACGGCGCGGGAAAAACCACGCTACTCGGCACGCTGTGCGGCGATCCGCGTGCGACCAGCGGTCGGATTGTGTTTGATGACAAAGACATTACCGACTGGCAAACGGCGAAAATCATGCGTGAAGCGGTGGCGATCGTTCCGGAAGGGCGTCGCGTGTTTTCCCGCATGACGGTGGAAGAGAATCTGGCGATGGGCGGTTTTTTTGCCGAGCGCGATCAGTTTCAGGCACGCATCAAGTGGGTATACGAATTGTTCCCGCGTCTGCATGAGCGTCGTATTCAGCGTGCGGGCACCATGTCCGGCGGTGAACAGCAGATGTTGGCGATTGGTCGTGCGCTGATGAGTGAACCGCGCCTGCTGCTGCTTGATGAGCCATCTCTGGGGCTGGCGCCGATTATCATCCAGCAGATCTTCGACACTATCGAACAACTGCGCGAGCAGGGAATGACCATCTTCCTCGTTGAGCAGAACGCTAATCAGGCGCTGAAGCTGGCCGATCGTGGCTACGTGCTGGAGAACGGTCATGTCGTTCTCGAAGACACCGGCGACGCATTGCTGGCAAACGAAGCGGTACGCAGCGCGTATTTAGGCGGTTAAGCGGTTTGTGATGCCTGATGGCGGCGCATGGCGTCTTATCCGGCCTACACGACATTCGATATTTACACCTGATGCAGGCCGGGTAAGGCGAAGCCGCCACCCGGCTTTTTTTGTTTTCTTGCCACTGAAACGTCATTCACCTGAAGCCTGGCTGTCACCGCTTCGTCATCTGACGGTTATCTTTCTGTCATTCGCGCATGTCATGTTACCTCGCGAGCATAAAACGCGTGATTTCGCGCATCCGGCACAATAAGAGAGATGATGACAATGACATCGTTACGACACACAGCTTTGGGTCTGGCGGTTGGTCTGGCTTTTGCGACAAACGCAATGGCCGTTACCACCATTCCATTCTGGCATTCCATGGAAGGGGAGTTGGGTAAAGAAGTTGACTCCCTGGCGCAACGTTTCAACGACACCCACCCGGATTACAAGATTGTGCCGGTGTACAAAGGTAACTACGAGCAGAGCCTGAGCGCCGGTATCGCCGCGTTCCGTACCGGAAATGCACCGGCGCTGCTGCAGGTTTATGAAGTCGGCACCGCGACGATGATGGCCTCAAAAGCGATTAAACCGGTTTACGAAGTGTTCAAGGATGCGGGCATCAACTTCGACGAGTCACAGTTTGTTCCGACCGTTTCCGGTTACTACACCGATTCGAAATCCGGGCATCTGTTGTCTCAGCCATTTAACAGCTCTACGCCGGTGCTGTACTACAACAAAGACGCCTTCAAAAAAGCGGGCTTAGATCCGGAGCAGCCGCCGAAAACCTGGCAGGATCTGGCGGATTACACCGCGAAGCTGAAAGCCGCAGGGATGAAGTGTGGCTACGCCAGCGGCTGGCAGGGGTGGATCCAGATTGAAAACTTCAGCGCCTGGCACGGTTTGCCGGTGGCGACCCAGAACAATGGCTTCGACGGCACTGATGCGGTGCTGGAGTTCAACAAGCCAGAACAGGTAAAACACATCGCGCTGCTTGCCGATCTGAACAAGAAGGGCGACTTCAGCTACTTCGGACGTAAAGACGAATCCACCGAGAAGTTCTACAACGGTGACTGCGCCATTACCACCGCCTCGTCCGGTTCGCTTGCAGATATCCGTCATTACGCCAAATTCAACTATGGCGTAGGCATGATGCCTTACGATGCGGACGCCAAAGGCGCACCGCAGAACGCCATCATCGGCGGCGCGAGCCTGTGGGTAATGCAGGGCAAAGACAGCGACACCTACAAAGGCGTGGCCGAGTTCCTCGACTTCCTGGCAAAACCGGAAAATGCGGCCGAATGGCATCAGAAAACCGGTTATCTGCCGATCACCAAAGCGGCTTATGACCTGACTCGTGAGCAGGGCTTCTATGACAAGAATCCCGGGGCAGACATTGCGATCCGTCAGATGCTGAACAAACCGCCGTTGCCGTTCACCAAAGGGCTGCGACTGGGCAATATGCCGCAGATTCGCACCATCGTTGATGAAGAACTGGAAAGCGTGTGGACCGGCAAAAAAACGCCACAGCAGGCGCTGGACTCTGCGGTAGAACGTGGTAATCAGTTGCTGCGCCGCTTTGAGCAGTCGACCAAATCGTAATCTGTGACTTGCCCGGTGGCGCGTAGCGATCCGGGCCTAAAACGAACTACATGCAGGCCGGGTAAGGTGTAGCCGCCACCCGGCATTGTTCAGGAATCAAATCTCAATGTCATCATCCCGTCCGGTGTTTCGCTCGCGTTGGCTGCCTTATTTGCTGGTTGCGCCACAGCTGGCGATCACCGTTATTTTCTTTATCTGGCCTGCAGGCGAAGCGTTGTGGTACTCGCTACTAAGCGTCGATCCGTTTGGGCTTTCCAGTCAGTTCGTGGGACTGGATAATTTCGTCACGCTGTTTCATGACCGCTACTATCTCGACGCTTTCTGGACGACGATCAAATTCAGCGCGCTGGTGACCTTCAGCGGCCTGCTGGTATCGTTGTTCTTCGCAGCGCTGGTGGATTACGTCGTGCGCGGCAGTCGTCTGTATCAGACGCTGATGCTACTGCCCTATGCCGTGGCGCCTGCGGTAGCCGCCGTGCTGTGGATTTTCCTGTTTAACCCAGGACGTGGGCTAATTACCCACTTCCTTGAGCAGTTTGGTTATGACTGGAACCATGCACAGAACAGCGGGCAGGCGATGTTCCTGGTAGTTTTTGCCTCCGTCTGGAAGCAGATTAGTTACAACTTCCTTTTCTTCTTTGCCGCGTTGCAATCGATCCCACGTTCGCTGGTTGAAGCCGCCGCGATCGATGGCGCAGGGCCTGTTCGTCGCTTTTTCAGGCTGGCGTTACCGCTGATCGCGCCGGTGAGTTTCTTCCTGCTGGTGGTCAATCTGGTCTACGCCTTCTTCGATACGTTCCCGGTGATCGATGCCGCGACCGCAGGCGGCCCGGTTCAGGCTACTACGACGCTGATTTATAAGATCTATCGTGAAGGGTTTGCCGGGCTGGATCTCTCTGCGTCCGCCGCGCAGTCGGTGGTACTGATGTTCCTCGTCATCATTCTGACGGTGGTGCAGTTCCGCTATGTGGAAAGTAAGGTGCGTTACCAATGATTGAGAACCGTCGCGGGCTGACAATATTCAGCCACACCATGCTGATTCTGGGGATTGTCGTAATTTTGTTCCCGCTGTACGTCGCGTTTGTCGCGGCGACGCTGGACAACAACGCGGTGTTTGAAACGCCGATGACGCTTATCCCTGGTACGCATCTGCTGGAAAACATGAAAAACATCTGGGCCAACGGCGTCGGTGTGAACAGCGCGCCGTTCTGGCTGATGATGCTCAACAGCTTCATCATGGCGTTTGGCATTACGGTGGGGAAAATCGCGGTCTCGATGCTTTCTGCCTTTGCTATCGTCTGGTTTCGTTTTCCGCTGCGTAACCTGTTCTTCTGGATGATTTTTATCACCCTGATGCTGCCGGTCGAAGTGCGTATTTTCCCGACGGTGGAAGTGATTGTCAATTTGAATATGCTCGACAGTTACGCAGGATTGACGCTACCGCTGATGGCATCGGCGACCGCCACTTTTCTGTTCCGCCAGTTCTTTATGACCCTGCCGGATGAGCTGATCGAAGCGGCGCGCATTGATGGCGCTTCGCCGATGAGATTTTTCCGCGACATCGTGCTGCCGTTGTCGAAAACCAATCTGGCGGCGCTGTTCGTCATCACCTTTATCTACGGCTGGAACCAGTATCTGTGGCCGTTGCTGATTATTACCGACGTCAATCTGGGGACTGCCGTGGCGGGGATCAAAGGCATGATTGCCACCGGCGAAGGCACCACCTTGTGGAATCAGGTGATGGCGGCAATGCTGCTCACCCTTATCCCACCCGTAGTCATTGTTTTAGCCATGCAGCGCGCGTTTGTCCGCGGCCTGGTCGATAGTGAGAAATAAG
Source organism: Citrobacter amalonaticus (assembly GCF_018323885.1). NCBI lineage: Bacteria > Pseudomonadati > Pseudomonadota > Gammaproteobacteria > Enterobacterales > Enterobacteriaceae > Citrobacter > Citrobacter amalonaticus. The sequence continues at coordinate 336,860 of NZ_AP024585.1, forward strand.
ATGGCAGGTTTAAAATTACAGGCAGTAACCAAAAGCTGGGATGGCAAAACCCAGGTGATTCAACCGCTGACGCTGGACGTGGCGGACGGTGAGTTCATTGTGATGGTCGGCCCGTCCGGCTGCGGGAAATCAACGCTTCTGCGGATGGTGGCCGGGCTGGAGCACGTCACCAGCGGCGATATCTGGATTGACCGTCAGCGCGTGACTGAAATGGAGCCGAAAGACAGGGGCATCGCGATGGTCTTCCAGAACTATGCGCTCTACCCGCACATGAGCGTGGAAGAGAACATGGCGTGGGGGCTGAAAATCCGTGGGATGGGCAAGGGACACATCGAACAGCGGGTGAAAGAAGCGGCGCGTATTCTCGAACTGGACGGTCTGCTCAAACGTCGTCCGCGCGAACTCTCCGGCGGTCAGCGCCAGCGTGTGGCGATGGGGCGTGCCATTGTGCGCGACCCTGCGGTTTTCCTGTTTGATGAGCCGCTGTCGAACCTCGATGCCAAACTGCGCGTGCAGATGCGTCTGGAGCTTCAGCACCTGCACCGTCGTCTGAAAACCACCTCGCTATACGTGACCCACGATCAGGTCGAAGCGATGACGCTCGCCCAGCGCGTGATGGTGATGAATAAAGGTATTGCCGAGCAGATTGGCACGCCGGTAGAGGTCTATGAAAAACCGGCCAGCCGCTTTGTGGCGAGCTTTATCGGCAGCCCGGCGATGAACCTGTTGGAAGGACGTATCAGCCATGCGGGTACGCACTTCGAACTGGAAAGCGGCATGGCGCTGCCCATCAATTGGTACTATCGTGGCTACGCCGGGCGAAAAATGACGCTGGGTATCCGCCCGGAACATATTACGCTAAGCTCCCAGGCGGAGGGCGGTGTGCCGCTGGTGATGGACACGCTGGAGATGTTGGGCGCCGATAATCTGGCGCACGGTCGCTGGGGCGATCAGAAACTGGTGGTGCGTCTGGCCCATCAGGAACGCCCAAAGGCAGGCAGCACGCTGTGGCTGCATCTGCCGGAAAATCATTTGCACCTTTTTGATGGTGAAACAGGACAACGTGTATGAGTAACTGGCCGTATCCCCGCATCGTCGCCCATCGCGGCGGCGGTAAACTGGCGCCGGAAAATACGCTGGCGGCGATCGACGTCGGCGCGCATTACGGGCACACCATGATCGAGTTCGACGCGAAGCTGTCGAAGGACGGGGAAATTTTCCTGCTGCACGACGATAACCTTGAGCGCACCAGCAACGGCTGGGGCGTGGCGGGAGAGCTCAACTGGCAGGATTTGCTGCGGGTGGATGCCGGTGGCTGGTACAGCGGCGAGTTTAAAGGCGAACCGCTGCCGTTGCTCTCGCAGGTGGCCGCGCGTTGTCGCCAGCATGGCCTGATGGCCAATATCGAAATTAAACCGACTACCGGAACCGGACCGCTGACGGGGAAAGTGATTGCTCTCGCCGCGCGTGAGCTGTGGCAGGGGATGACTGCGCCGCTGCTGTCGTCATTTGAAATTGATGCGCTGGAAGCGGCGCAGGCCGCCGTACCAGAGCTGCCGCGAGGGTTGTTACTTGACGAGTGGCGTGATGACTGGCGCGAACTGACCACTCGCCTGGGGTGCGTGTCGATTCACCTGAATCACAAGCTACTGGATGAAGCGCGGGTCAGACAGCTTAAAGCGGCGGGATTACATATTCTGGTCTACACCGTCAACAAACCCCAGCGTGCGGCTGAACTGCTACGCTGGGGCGTGGACTGCATCTGTACGGATGCGATTGACGTGATTGGCCCGGACTTTACTGCTGCGGATTAAGCATATCGCCATTCTGCCGCGGCGGTAGCATGTGCTGCTGGCCGCTCTCCAGACGCGTACCGCCGCTCAACATGCCGCCGTTGGTATTGGGCAACGGCTGCTCGCGTACCTGACCCTGCTGGATCCGCTGCTGATTGTTGTTCATCTGTGTTTGCAGATTTTGCTGCTGAAGCTGCGTCTGCGTTTTTAACTGCTGATTCAGCATTCCTTTCTGCTGGATCTGCTGCGTCTGCATCTGCGTCTGCATCCGTTGCTGGCTGGGGATCTGATAGCCCGGCTGGTTCGGATTGTTCAGCGTGTTAATCGGCTGTGCGAGACAGGCAAACGGCAGTAGCGCTGTCAAAATTACGTATCGTTTCATCATCATTCCTCCACTGAGGTCTCTCTTAAGTTTACCCCTTTCCCGGCGAAACGAGGATCATTTCAGAGTTATGCACCAGGCTTAGTGGGGGGCTGACCCCACATCTTTGGAGAATAACGATGACGAAACCGACGTTTTTACGCCGGGTAGCCCTTGCTGCTCTGCTCTCAGGAAGCTGTTTCAGTGTGCTCGCCGTCCCCCCTCCACCCCCTCCGGTGTCGTATGGGGTGGAAGAGGATGTGTTCCATCCCGTTCGCGCCAGGCAGGGGATGGTGGCCTCGGTAGATGCCATGGCCACAAAGGTTGGGGTGGATATTCTCAAACAGGGCGGGAACGCCGTGGATGCTGCGGTCGCCGTAGGGTATGCGCTGGCGGTCACGCATCCGCAGGCCGGGAATCTGGGCGGCGGCGGTTTTATGTTGCTGCGTACTAAAGACGGTAAGACCACGGCGATCGATTTTCGCGAAATGGCGCCCGCTAACGCCACGCGCGATATGTTCCTTGACGACCAGGGCAATCCGGACAGTAAAAAATCGCTGACCTCCCATCTGGCGTCCGGCACGCCGGGCACCGTGGCCGGGTTCTCTCTGGCGCTGGAAAAATATGGCACCCTGCCGCTCAACAAGGTGGTGCGTCCGGCGATCAAACTGGCGGAAGAGGGCTTTGTAGTTAACGATGCGCTGGCGGACGATCTAAAAACCTACGGCAGTGAAGTCATTCCGAATCACGAAAACAGCAAAGCCATTTTCTGGAAGGACGGTGAGCCGCTGAAAAAGGGCGACAAACTGGTACAAAAAAATCTGGCGAAAAGCCTGGAGTTGATTGCGGAAAAGGGGCCGGATGCCTTTTATAAAGGGGAGATTGCCGACCAGATTGCGCAGGAGATGCAGAAAAATGGCGGGCTGATGACCAAAGAGGATTTGGCGGGCTATAAAGCGATAGAGCGCACGCCAATTAGCGGTGACTATCGCGGATATCAGGTCTTCTCGATGCCACCGCCGTCCTCTGGCGGGATCCACATCGTGCAAATCCTGAATATCCTTGAAAACTTCGATATGAAACAATACGGCTTCGGCAGTGCGGACGCCATGCAGGTGATGGCGGAAGCGGAGAAACAGGCCTACGCCGATCGTTCGGAATACCTGGGCGACCCGGATTTTGTGAAGGTGCCGTGGCAGGCGCTGACCAACAAAGATTACGCCAAATCGATTGCCGAACGGATCGATATCAACAAGGCGAAACCCTCCAGCGAAATTCGCCCTGGCAAACTGGCGCCCTACGAGAGTAACCAGACCACTCACTTCTCGGTGGTGGATAAAGACGGTAACGCCGTGGCGGTCACTTATACCCTCAACACCACCTTCGGGACCGGCATTGTGGCGGGGAATACCGGCATTCTGCTGAATAACGAGATGGATGACTTCTCAGCTAAGCCGGGCGTGCCAAATGTCTATGGTCTGGTGGGAGGCGATGCCAACGCCGTTGGGCCGAAGAAACGTCCGCTGTCGTCAATGTCGCCCACCATCGTGGTGAAAGACGGTAAAACCTGGCTGGTTACGGGCAGTCCGGGTGGGAGCCGGATTATCACGACTGTGCTGCAAATGGTGGTCAACAGCATCGATTTCGGGATGAATGTGGCGGAAGCGACCAACGCGCCGCGTTTCCATCATCAGTGGCTGCCGGATGAGCTGCGTGTGGAGAAAGGCTTTAGTCCGGATACCCTCAAACTACTGGAGCAAAAAGGGCAGAAGGTTGCGCTGAAAGAAGCGATGGGTAGCACACAGAGCATTATGGTAGGTCCGGACGGCGCGCTGTATGGCGCATCAGACCCACGCACTGTGGACGATTTAACGGCGGGGTATTGATTTTGTTGCCGGGTGGCGGCTTCGCCTTACCCGGCCTACGTTTGTGCAGCTGTATGCCCGGTAAGCGTAGCGCCACCGGGCAATTTGTCACTTCATCCGCGCCATAAAATAGGCATCGACGTACTCGCCGTTACGCAGGCCGTACTTCTTGCCGGTGCCTTCAATTTCAAAACCATATTTTTTATACACGGCTATGGCGGGGGCGTTATCGACAAACACCGTTAATTCGATGCGTTCAACGCGCAGCCAGTTGTCGCACATGTCGATCATGGTCCGCATTAATGCGCTGGCGACACCGCGGTTTTGCCATTGCGCATCAACACAAATACCGAAATCGGCGACGTGACTCCTGCGTGGACGCTGAACGACGGCAATGCACAAATGTCCAACCACGCGATCGTCAATGCAGGCCACAAGTTGTTTGATGCCGGGCTGTTCGGCGAGTCGCGCCTGCCACATCTCACTGGATGGATGAGGAACCTGTAGCGTGTTGTGATACACCTCCGGCTGGGCATGGATCTGACGAATCGCGTCGTAATCTTTGGTTTCAGCATGGCGTATCACTATCTCACTCATTCCCGATCTCCTTTAGGGGTTATTGAGTCTTTACAGTCGCTGAGATTAAAAATGTCGTCAACTGCATTTTTTTGAAGAAATCGCTGGACAACTGCGAATGAGAATGATTATTATTGCTCTGCGTTCAGGAAGACCCTTGCGGAGAACCTGAAAGCACGACATTGCTCACATTGCTTCCAGTATTATTTTAGCCAGCCGGGTGCTGGCTTTTTTTTGGTTTTTTTTCAGCCAGGCTGACTTGTTATTTTGTCCCGGGGAAGTGCCCGAGCTCCTCACGTACATTAAGTACGCTCCGGCTGCTGTGCGCAGGCCGTGAATAATCTGCCTGCGCCACTCACGCCCGAGGCGCGAGCAATCCGTTTCCAGGTGCGCCAGCGCGTCCTCAGGAGAGGTTCCGCATTTAGTCTCTCTGTGCTTTGCGCTATGGTGTATGCATCTTTTTTTTCCAAAAAGGACGCCACCATGACGTTACATTGCGCATTTATCGGGTTCGGCAAGAGCGCGACTCGCTACCATCTCCCGTATGTCCTTCATCGTAAAGATACCTGGCATGTGGCCCATATCTTTCGCCGTCGTGCGAAGCCGGAAGAGCAGGCGCCGATCTACTCACACATCCACTTCACCAGCGATCTCAATGAAATTTTCGATGATCCGCAGGTCAAGCTGGTTATCATCTGTACCCACGCCGACAGCCACTTTGACTACGCGAAACGGGCGCTGGAGGCCGGGAAGAACGTGCTGGTTGAGAAACCCTTCACCCCGACAATGATTGAAGCGAAGGTGCTGTTTGAACTGGCGCAGAGCAAAGGGTTGACGGTGACGCCGTATCAAAACCGTCGCTTTGACTCCTGTTTCCTGACTGCCAAAAAGGCGATTGAAAGCGGTAAGCTGGGTAAGATTGTGGAACTGGAAAGCCACTTTGATTACTACCGCCCGGTCGCGGAGACCCAACCAGGTTTACCGCAGGATGGCGCGTTTTATGGCCTGGGCGTACACACGATGGATCAGGTTATCTCGCTGTTCGGTCGTCCGGACCACGTGGCGTACGATATCCGCAGCCTGCGCAATAAGGCCAATCCGGACGACACCTTTGAAGCGCAACTGTTTTACGGCGATTTAAAGGCCATCGTCAAAACCAGCCATCTGGTGAAAATCGACTATCCGAAGTTTATCGTGCATGGCACCAAGGGGTCGTTTATCAAATACGGTATTGACCAGCAGGAAACCAGCCTGAAGGCCAACATCATGCCGGGTGAGCCAGGCTTTGCGGCAGACGATTCCGTTGGCGTGCTGGAGTACGTTAACGACGAAGGGGTGACGGTGAAAGAAGAGATCAAACCGGAAACGGGCGACTACGGGCGTGTCTATGATGCGCTGTATGACACTCTCACCACGGGCGCGCCAAATTACGTCAAGGAATCTGACGTTCTGACCAACCTTGAACTCCTCGAACGGGCGTTCGAACAGGCTTCACCGGCCACGATTACCCTTGCCCGATAAGCCAGACTGACTCCTCTGTACTTGTTCATAATTTTTGAACAGAGGAGTCAATTTTCACCCTCTATGATTGATGATGGATTCGGTCCACACTTACTCCATTGAAAACATCTGGGGGTGAACACAATGATCTACTTACGCAAAGCAAACGACCGTGGCCACGCGAATCATGGCTGGCTGGATTCCTGGCATACCTTCTCTTTTGCTGACTACTACGATCCCAACTTTATGGGCTTCTCGGCACTGCGCGTGATTAACGACGACGTGATTGACGCCGGTCAGGGTTTCGGTACCCACCCGCATAAAGACATGGAAATTCTGACCTACGTGCTGGAAGGCGCAGTAGAACACCAGGACAGCATGGGCAATAAAGAGCAGGTGCCAGCAGGTGAATTCCAGATTATGAGCGCGGGGACCGGGATTCGGCACTCTGAGTACAACCCGAGCAAAACGGATCGTCTGCGTCTGTATCAGATCTGGATCATTCCGGAAAAAACCGGCATCACGCCGCGTTACGAGCAGCGCCGCTTCGACGCCACACAGGGTAAACAACTGGTGTTGTCACCGGACGCTCGCGACGGCTCGTTGAAAGTGTACCAGGATATGGAACTGTATCGCTGGGCGCTGGTGAAAGGTGAGCAGTCAGTACACCAGATTGCTGCTGAACGTCGCGTCTGGATCCAGGTGGTAAAAGGCGAGGTGAGCATTAACGGCACGAAAGCCACCACCAGCGACGGTCTGGCGATTTGGGATGAGCAGGCGCTGTCAATTCATGCTGACAGCGATAGTGAAATCCTGCTGTTTGATCTGCCGCCTGTATAAATAATTACGCAACCTTCCCTTTAAACGGGGAAGGTTGTGCTTTGTCCGTGATAAACTGAGCAAATCTCTCACTTACGATTTCTCAGGACGATGAAGAAGAAAAGACCCGTACTTCAGGATGTAGCTGACCGTGTTGGTGTGACCAAAATGACGGTCAGCCGTTTTTTGCGTAATCCGGAGCAAGTCTCCGTTGCATTGCGGGGCAAGATCGCTGCTGCACTTGATGAACTGGGTTATATTCCCAATCGCGCACCTGATATCCTCTCCAACGCCACTAGTCGGGCCATTGGCGTACTGCTGCCGTCGTTAACCAACCAGGTTTTTGCCGAAGTTTTACGCGGTATTGAGACCGTGACGGATGCGCATGGTTATCAAACCATGCTGGCGCACTACGGTTATAAGCCGGAGATGGAACAGGAACGTCTGGAGTCGATGCTCTCCTGGAACATCGATGGTCTGATCCTGACTGAACGTACCCACACGCCGCGCACGTTGAAAATGATCGAAGTGGCGGGGATTCCGGTGGTTGAACTGATGGACAGTCAGTCGCCCTGCCTTGATATCGCCGTCGGTTTTGACAACTTTGAAGCCGCGCGTCAAATGACCGCCGCGATTATTGCACGCGGGCATCGTCATATCGCCTATCTGGGGGCACGTCTTGACGAACGTACTATCATCAAACAGAAGGGTTACGAACAGGCGATGCTGGATGCCGGTCTGTTGCCCTACAGTGTGATGGTGGAGCAGTCTTCTTCTTACTCTTCGGGGATTGAGCTTATCCGTCAGGCGCGTCGTGAATACCCGCAACTGGACGGTATCTTCTGTACTAACGATGACCTGGCGGTGGGCGCGGCCTTTGAATGCCAGCGTTTAGGGTTGAGGATCCCGGATGACATGGCGATCGCTGGTTTTCACGGCCATGATATCGGTCAGGTGATGGAACCGCGTCTGGCCAGCGTGCTGACGCCGCGTGAGCGTATGGGCAGCATTGGCGCAGAGCGTCTGCTGGCGCGTATTCGTGGGGAGAGCGTCACGCCAAAAATGTTAGATTTAGGTTTCACCTTGTCACCGGGTGGATCTATTTAACCCGACAAATTTGAAGTAGCTCACACTTATTCACTTCTCGCACGTTTGGATATTGCTTCTGTTTTAGTCAGGTTGGACAATGTTACCGATAACAGTTACCCGTAACAATTCCTGATCCTTGTACTGTGGGGGCACCACTTTGAGCACGACTAATCATGATCACCACATTTACGTTCTGATGGGCGTATCGGGCAGCGGTAAATCCGCTGTCGCCAGCGAAGTGGCGCATCAACTGCATGCCGCGTTTCTTGATGGCGATTTTCTCCATCCGCGTCGCAACATTGAGAAAATGGCCTCCGGTGAGCCGCTCAATGATGACGACCGTAAGCCGTGGTTGCAGGCGCTGAATGACGCCGCGTTTGCGATGCAGCGTACCAATAAGGTTTCGCTGATCGTCTGTTCCGCACTGAAAAAACATTACCGTGATCTGCTGCGTGACGGTAATCCGAACCTTTCTTTCATCTACCTGAAAGGCGATTTCGACGTGATCGAAAGCCGTCTGAAGGCGCGTAAAGGCCATTTCTTCAAAACCCAGATGCTGGTGACGCAGTTTGAAACCCTGCAAGAACCGGGTGCAGACGAAAGCGACGTACTGGTGGTGGATATCGATCAGCCACTGGAAGGTGTTGTTGCCAGCACCATCGAGGTCATTAATAAAAGGCAGTAAGTTTTGAGTACATTAACGCTTGTTTTAACAGCAGTAGGCTCCGTTCTGCTGCTGTTGTTTTTAGTGATGAAGGCGCGTATGCACGCCTTCGTTGCTTTGATGGTGGTGTCTATTGGTGCAGGTCTCTTTTCTGGTATGCCGCTCGATAAAATCGCGGCGACAATGGAAAAAGGGATGGGAGGTACGCTGGGCTTCCTGGCGATTGTGGTCGCTCTGGGGGCTATGTTTGGCAAGATTTTGCATGAAACGGGCGCAGTCGATCAGATTGCGGTCAAAATGCTGAAATCCTTCGGCCACAGTCGCGCGCATTATGCGATTGGGCTGGCGGGACTGATTTGCGCGCTGCCGCTGTTCTTTGAAGTGGCCATTGTTCTGCTGATAAGCGTCGCATTCTCGATGGCGCGTCATACCGGTACAAACCTGGTGAAGTTGGTGATCCCGCTGTTTGCGGGCGTGGCGGCGGCCGCGGCATTTCTGCTGCCGGGGCCTGCGCCGATGCTGCTCGCTTCTCAGATGCACGCCGACTTTGGCTGGATGATTCTGATTGGTCTGTGTGCCGCCATTCCAGGGATGATTATCGCCGGGCCGCTGTGGGGCAACTTTATCAGCCGCTACGTTGAGCTGAATATTCCAGACGATATTACCGAACCGCACCTGGGCGAGGGCAAAATGCCGTCCTTTGGCTTCAGCCTGTCGCTGATCCTGTTGCCGCTGGTGCTGGTGGGACTGAAAACTATCGCCGCACGTTTTGTGCCGGTCGGTTCTACGGCTTACCAGTGGTTTGAATTTGTCGGTCACCCGTTCACCGCGATTCTGGTGGCTTGTCTGGTGGCGATTTACGGCCTGGCGATGCGTCAGGGGATGCCGAAAGATAAGGTCATGGAGATTTGCGGTCACGCGCTGCAACCGGCGGGTATCATCCTGTTGGTGATTGGTGCTGGCGGTGTCTTCAAGCAGGTGCTGGTGGATTCTGGCGTGGGGCCGGCGCTGGGTGAAGCGCTGACCGGGATGGGCTTGCCGATTGCCATTACCTGCTTCGTGCTGGCGGCAGCGGTGCGTATCATTCAGGGCTCCGCGACCGTAGCCTGCTTAACGGCGGTGGGACTGGTGATGCCAGTAATTGAACAACTGAATTTCTCCGGGGCGCAGATGGCGGCACTGTCTATCTGTATCGCGGGGGGGTCGATCGTCGTCAGCCACGTGAACGATGCCGGTTTCTGGCTGTTCGGGAAATTCACCGGTGCGACAGAAGCACAAACGCTGAAGACCTGGACAATGATGGAAACCATCCTCGGCACCGTGGGTGCGATTGTGGGTATGGTGGCGTTTTCACTGCTCAGTTGAAAAAAGGTAGGCCGGGCAATCGCCCGGCCCTATTGTTTTATCCCTTCATCCACATCCGGATGCCGTCCAGGAACATCTGGGTCGCCATCATCACCAGAATCAATCCCATCAGGCGTTCCAGCGCATTTACCCCTTTCTCACCCAGCAGACGCAGAAACAGCGACGACTGCAGCAGAATCACAAACGTACCGCCCCAGGCCAGCAGCAAGGCAATCACCAGATGCCCCATTTGATTAGGATACTGATGCGATAACAACATCAACGTGGCCAGAATCGTTGGGCCGGCAACTAACGGGATCGCCAGCGGGACAATAAAGGGCTCTTCGCCTGCCGGAAGGCCTGCGCTGTTTCCGGTGGCACTGGGGAAGATCATCTTGATGGCAATCAGGAACAGAATAATGCCCCCGGATATTGAAACCGTTTCGGCTCGCAAATTCAGGAATGCGAGAATTTTCTCGCCCGCGAAAAGGAAAATCAGCATCAGTAACAGCGCAATGAACAGCTCGCGCACCATGATTGCCCGACGCCGCTTCGGTTCGGTATGTTTCAGTACGGACATGAAAATGGGCAAATTACCGAGCGGATCCATAATCAGGATCAATAAAACGGCTGCAGAAATGATTTCATTCATAACTCAAATTCCCTGATAATTGCCTCGGACTTTCTGCTCGCTTAAGCAGCGGGATAAGTCGCATTTCTGATGGCATCGCTATCATTGATTAAATTCACTTGCGACTTTGGCTGCTTTTTGTATGGTGAAGGATGAGCCAGTAGGACACTGGTCAGCATACACAGCACACATCTTTGCAGGAAAAAACGCTATGAAAAATGTTGGTTTTATCGGCTGGCGCGGTATGGTCGGCTCTGTTCTCATGCAACGCATGGTTGAAGAGCGCGACTTCGACGCCATTCGCCCTGTTTTCTTTTCAACTTCCCAGCTTGGGCAGGCCGCGCCGACGTTCGGCGGTACCTCGACCGGCACACTTCAGGACGCTTTCGATCTGGACGCGCTGAAAGCGCTCGATATCATTGTGACCTGTCAGGGCGGCGATTATACCAACGAAATCTATCCAAAGCTTCGTGAAAGCGGATGGCAGGGTTACTGGATTGACGCGGCCTCTGCGCTGCGCATGAAAGATGACGCTATCATTATCCTCGACCCGGTTAACCAGGATGTTATCACCCGGGGCCTGAACAACGGGATTAAAACCTTCGTCGGCGGTAACTGTACCGTTAGCCTGATGCTGATGTCGTTGGGCGGTCTGTTTGCCCATGACCTGGTGGACTGGGTGTCGGTCGCGACCTACCAGGCGGCCTCCGGCGGCGGCGCGCGTCATATGCGCGAATTGCTCAACCAGATGGGCCAGTTGCATAACTACGTCGCTGATGAACTGGCAACGCCTTCCTCCGCTATTCTCGATATCGAACGCAAAGTTACCCAACTGACTCGTAGCGGCGAACTGCCGGTAGATAACTTTGGCGTCCCGCTGGCAGGTAGCCTGATTCCGTGGATCGACAAACAGCTTGATAACGGCCAGAGTCGCGAAGAGTGGAAAGGCCAGGCGGAAACTAACAAAATCCTTGATACCTCATCCGTCATTCCGGTCGATGGCCTGTGCGTGCGCGTTGGCGCGCTGCGTTGCCACAGCCAGGCGTTCACTATCAAACTGAAAAAAGACGTTTCCATTCCGACCGTGGAAGAACTGCTGGCGGCTCACAATCCGTGGGCGAAAGTGGTGCCAAACGATCGGGATATCACCATGCGTGAGTTAACCCCAGCGGCCGTTACCGGCACGTTGACCACGCCAGTTGGCCGTTTGCGTAAGCTGAACATGGGACCGGAGTTCCTGTCAGCCTTTACGGTAGGCGACCAGTTGCTCTGGGGGGCTGCAGAGCCGTTGCGACGTATGTTGCGCCATCTGGCGTAATCGCGTTGGTTTACAAGGGGTGCTGAGTCACCCCTTTTTATGCGTAAAAAAGGAGTAAACGCAAATGTATAGTCTTTATGCAGGAGTTAATGAAAGTGTTGGCTATTCTTTAAGGGTGTCCTGATCTCAGTATCAGGGCTTTACCTGAAGGTAGGACGGGGCAGAGAGGATGCACAATTGTGCTGCACCGTTCAGGTCAAAAAAAGTGTCGCTGACTGATGTCGAAAATCAGTTGGAGGAGTGACACCAAAAAACAGGATGAAAACCATGTCCGATCGTATCGATAGAGACGTGATTAATGCGCTAATCGCAGGCCATTTTGCGGATCCTTTTTCCGTACTCGGTATGCACCAGACCTCAGCCGGACTCGAAGTCCGCGCGCTTTTACCTGACGCCACTGAAGTGTGGGTGATCGAACCTAAAACCGGGCGCAAAGTCGGCAAACTGGACTGCCTCGACTCACGCGGTTTTTTCAGCGGTGTATTACCTCGCCGTAAAAATCCTTTTCGTTACCAGCTCGCTGTTGTCTGGCACGGCCAGCAAAATCTGATTGATGATCCCTACCGTTTTGGTCCTCTTATTCAGGATATGGATGCCTGGCTGCTGTCGGAAGGCACCCATTTGCGTCCGTATGAAACGCTGGGGGCGCATGCGGACACCATGGATGGCGTCACGGGTACCCGTTTCTCCGTCTGGGCGCCGAATGCGCGCCGCGTTTCCGTAGTCGGACAATTTAACTTCTGGGATGGTCGCCGTCACCCGATGCGTCTGCGCAAAGAAAGCGGCATCTGGGAACTGTTTATCCCCGGCGCACAGCATGGTCAGCTCTACAAATATGAGATGATCGACGCCAACGGTAATCTGCGGGTGAAAGCCGACCCTTACGCCTTTGAAGCACAGATGCGTCCGGAAACGGCCTCGCTTATTTGCGGTCTGCCCGAAAAAGTGGAACAGACCGAGGCGCGCAAAAAAGCGAACCAGTTTGACGCGCCAATCTCCATTTATGAAGTCCATCTGGGCTCGTGGCGTCGCCATACCGATAACAACTTCTGGCTGAGCTATCGCGAGCTGGCTGACCAGCTCATCCCGTACGTGAAATGGATGGGCTTTACCCATCTCGAACTGCTGCCGGTGAATGAGCATCCGTTTGACGGCAGTTGGGGTTATCAGCCAACGGGACTTTATGCGCCAACGCGTCGTTTTGGCACGCGCGATGATTTCCGTTATTTCGTGAACGCCGCGCATCAGGCGGGCTTGAACGTCATCCTTGACTGGGTGCCGGGCCACTTTCCGTCGGATGATTTTGCTCTCGCGGAGTTCGATGGCACCAAACTGTACGAGCATAGCGACCCGCGCGAAGGGTATCACCAGGACTGGAACACGCTGATCTACAACTACGGTCGTCGTGAAGTCAGTAACTATCTGGTGGGCAACGCCCTGTACTGGATTGAACGCTTTGGTATTGACGCCCTGCGCGTGGATGCCGTGGCGTCGATGATTTATCGCGATTACAGTCGCAAAGAGGGCGAGTGGATCCCGAATGAATTCGGCGGCCGCGAAAACCTGGAAGCGATTGAGTTTTTACGCAATACCAACCGCATTCTCGGTGAGCAGGTGCCGGGGGCGGTGAGCATGGCGGAAGAGTCGACGGATTTCGCGGGCGTCTCCCGACCGCAGGATATGGGCGGTCTGGGTTTCTGGTACAAGTGGAACCTTGGCTGGATGCACGACACCCTCGATTACATGAAGCTGGATCCGGTTTATCGTCAATATCATCACGATAAGCTGACCTTCGGCATGCTCTACAACTATACCGAAAACTTCGTTCTGCCGTTGTCGCATGACGAAGTGGTCCACGGTAAGAAATCGATTCTCGACCGCATGCCGGGCGACGCGTGGCAGAAATTTGCCAACCTGCGCGCTTACTATGGCTGGATGTGGGCCTTCCCGGGTAAAAAACTGCTGTTTATGGGCAACGAATTCGCTCAGGGGCGCGAGTGGAACCATGACGCCAGCCTTGACTGGCATTTGCTGGAAGGCGGCGACAACTGGCACCACGGTGTGCAGCGTCTGGTGCGCGACCTCAACCTGACCTATCGTCACCACAAAGCGTTACATGAGCTCGACTTTGACCCTTACGGCTTCGAATGGCTGGTTGTCGATGATAAAGAACGTTCAGTACTGATTTTTGTCCGTCGCGATAAGGTCGGGAACGAAATTATCGTCGCCAGCAACTTCACGCCGGTGCCGCGTCACGATTACCGCTTTGGCGTCAATCAGCCGGGTAAATGGCGCGAAATTCTCAATACTGACTCGATGCACTACCACGGCAGCAATGCCGGGAACGGCGGGGCGGTCCATACCGATGAGATTTCCAGCCACGGACGCCCGCAATCCCTGAGTCTGACGCTGCCGCCGCTGTCGACAATCTGGCTGGTTCGGGAGGCGGAATGACGCAACTGGTTGCCGGTAACGCCACACCGCATGGCGCAACGTATGACGGACATGGCGTGAATTTCACGCTCTTTTCCGCCCATGCCGAGCGCGTTGAGCTGTGTGTGTTTGACGCGTCGGGCAATGAGCAGCGCTACGACCTGCCAGCGCGCACCGGAGATGTCTGGCACGGCTATCTGGCCGACGCCCGTCCCGGTCTGCGTTATGGCTACCGCGTGCATGGGACGTGGCAGCCAGCGCAGGGTCACTGGTTTAATCCGGCTAAGCTGTTGATTGATCCCTGCGCGCGTCGCGTAGAGGGCGACCTGAAAGATGACCCGCTGATGCATGCGGGTTATGACCAGCCGGATCATCGCGATAACGTCGCCATTGCGCCGAAGTGCGTGGTGACCGTCGATCGCTATGACTGGGAAGACGATGCCCCGCCGCGCACGCCGTGGGGCAATACCGTCATCTATGAGGCACATGTCAAAGGTTTAACCTACCTGCATCCGCAAATCCCGGCAGAGATTCGCGGCACGTACCACGCGCTTGGTCATCCGGTGATGATCGATTATCTGAAGCATTTGGGGATTACCGCGCTGGAATTGTTGCCCGTGGCGCATTTCGCCAGTGAACCGCGTTTACAACGGCTGGGGTTGTCGAACTATTGGGGCTACAACCCCGTCGCGCTGTTTGCGCTGCATCCAGCCTATGCCTGCTCGCCAGAGACGGCACTGGATGAATTTCGCGATGCTGTTAAGGCGCTGCACAAAGCCGGCATTGAGGTCATTCTCGACATTGTACTCAACCACAGCGCTGAGCTGGATCGGGACGGGCCGCTCATCTCCCTGCGCGGAATCGACAACCGTAGCTATTATTGGATCAGAGAGGATGGTGATTATCACAACTGGACCGGTTGCGGTAACACGCTCAATCTCAGCCATCCTTGCGTGGTGGAGTATGCCCTTGAATGCCTGCGTTACTGGGTTGAAACCTGCCATGTCGATGGTTTTCGTTTTGATCTGGCATCGGTGATGGGGCGTACGCCGGCGTTTAGCCAGGATGCACCATTGTTTACCGCCATCAAACAGTGCCCGGTGCTGTCCGGCGTTAAGCTTATCGCTGAACCCTGGGATATCGGGGCCGGTGGGTATCAGGTGGGGAATTTCCCTGCGCCGTTCGCGGAGTGGAACGATCATTTTCGCGATGCGTCACGCCGCTTCTGGCTACAGCGCAATGTGTCGCTCGGCGAGTTTGCCGGGCGTTTTGCGGCCTCCAGCGACGTGTTTAAGCGCGATGGACGCAAACCTTCCGCTTCCGTCAATCTGGTCACCGCGCATGACGGTTTTACGCTCAGAGACTGCGTTTGTTTCAATCAGAAACACAATGAGGCAAACGGAGAGGAAAATCGGGACGGAACCGACAATAACCATAGCAATAATCATGGTAAAGAAGGATTAGGCGGCACTCTGGAGGTCGTCGAACGTCGCCGCGACAGCATTCATGCGTTGCTGACGACGCTTTTACTTTCTCAGGGAACGCCCATGTTACTGGCCGGTGATGAACACGGACACAGTCAGCATGGCAACAACAACGCCTATTGCCAGGACAATGCGTTGACCTGGCTGGACTGGTCGCAGGCGAGCGGGGGATTAATCGATTTTACCGCCGCATTAATCAAACTGCGCCAGCAAATCCCGGCGCTGGTGGGAGACTACTGGTGGGAAGAGGGAGATGGCAACGTGCGCTGGCTTAATCGCTACGCGCAACCACTGAGTGCGGATGAATGGCAAAACGGGCCAATGCAGATACAAATCCTGCTGTCGGATCGTTTTCTTATTGCCATCAATGCCGCGCTTGATACTGCTGAAATTGTTTTACCTGAAGGGGAATGGCGCGCTGTTCCCCCGTTTGCCGGAGAGGATAATCCGGTAATTACGGCTGTCTGGCCGGGACCTGCGCACGGACTGTGTGTGTTCCAGAGATGATCAAAAAGGAGTTAGTCATGGTGAGTTTAGAGAAGAATGATCGTTTAATGTTGGCGCGCCAGTTGCCGTTGAAATCGGTTGCCCTGATTCTGGCGGGCGGACGTGGCACTCGTCTGAAAGATTTAACCAACAAACGTGCAAAACCGGCCGTTCACTTTGGTGGTAAGTTTCGCATTATTGATTTTGCGTTATCCAACTGTCTTAACTCCGGGATCCGCCGTATTGGCGTCATCACGCAATATCAATCTCACACTCTGGTACAGCATATTCAGCGTGGTTGGTCGTTCTTCAGCGAGGAGATGAATGAATTTGTCGATTTGCTGCCTGCTCAACAAAGAATGCAGGGCGAAAACTGGTATCGCGGCACGGCGGATGCGGTGACGCAGAACCTGGATATCATCCGTCGCTATAAGGCGGAATATGTGGTGATCCTGGCGGGTGACCATATCTATAAGCAAGATTACTCCCGCATGCTGATCGACCACGTCGAGAAAGGCGCGCGCTGCACCGTCGCCTGTATGCCGGTGCCGATCGAAGAGGCCAGCGCGTTCGGCGTAATGGCGGTCGATGAAAACGATAAGATTATTGAGTTCGTGGAAAAACCGGCGAACCCACCCGCCATGCCAGGCGATGCCACGAAATCGCTCGCCAGCATGGGGATCTACATTTTTGATGCTGATTACCTTTATGAGTTGCTGGAAAAGGATGACAGCGACGAAGGTTCAAGCCATGACTTCGGCAAAGATATTATTCCGACAGTCACCAAAGCTGGCATGGCTTATGCACATCCTTTCCCGTTGTCCTGCGTTCAGTCGGATCCTGAGTCCGAGCCGTACTGGCGTGACGTCGGAACGCTGGAAGCCTACTGGAAAGCAAACCTCGATCTGGCATCCGTGACCCCGGAACTGGATATGTACGATCAGAACTGGCCGATTCGCACCCACATGGAATCGCTACCGCCGGCGAAATTTGTGCAGGACCGCTCGGGAAGCCACGGCATGACGCTGAACTCACTGGTTTCGGGCGGCTGTATTATTTCCGGTTCCGTCGTAGTGCAGTCCGTTCTGTTCCCGCGCGTGCGGGTGAATTCATTCTGTAATATTGATTCGGCAGTGTTGTTACCTGAAGTCTGGGTTGGCCGCTCATGTCGCTTGCGCCGCTGCATTATCGATCGCGCCTGCGTTATCCCTGAAGGCATGGTGATTGGCGAAAATGCGGAAGAAGATGCCCGTCGCTTCTACCGCTCCGAGGAAGGCATTGTGCTGGTGACGCGCGAAATGTTGCGCAAACTGCAGGTCAAACAGGAGTGAGAATGCAGGTTTTACATGTATGTTCGGAGATGTTTCCCCTGTTGAAAACAGGTGGTCTGGCAGATGTGATTGGCGCGTTGCCGGCGGCGCAAATCGCGGATGGTGTTGATGCCCGCGTTTTGCTGCCCGCGTTTCCCGACATTCGTCGGGGCATCACGGATGCGCAAGTAGTCAGCCGTCGCGACACATTCGCGGGCAGGATTAGTCTGCTGTTTGGTCATTACAACGGTGTGGGGATTTACCTGATTGATGCCCCGCATCTTTACGATCGTCCGGGGAGTCCGTATCACGATACGAACCTGTTTGCCTACACCGATAACGTACTGCGTTTTGCGCTGCTGGGATGGGTAGGATGTGAAATGGCCTGTGGGCTTGATCCATTCTGGCGCCCGGACGTGGTGCATGCGCACGACTGGCATGCTGGCCTGGCGCCTGCGTATCTGGCCGCGCGCGGACGTCCGGCGAAATCGGTGTTTACCGTGCACAACCTGGCGTATCAGGGCATGTTTTATGCACAGCATATGAATGACATCCAACTGCCATGGTCGTTCTTTAACATGCATGGGCTGGAGTTTAACGGTCAGATTTCATTCCTGAAGGCCGGTCTGTACTACGCCGACCACATCACGGCGGTCAGCCCGACCTATGCGCGGGAGATCACCGAGCCGCAGTTTGCCTACGGTATGGAAGGGTTGCTGCAACAGCGCCATCGTGAAGGGCGGCTTTCTGGCGTTCTGAACGGGGTGGATGAGAAAATCTGGAGTCCAGAGACGGATCTCTTGCTGGCGTCGCGCTATACGCGGGATTCGCTGGAAGAGAAGGCGGAAAACAAACGCCAGTTGCAGATAGCAATGGGACTCAAGGTCAATGACAAGGTTCCGCTGTTTGCCGTCGTCAGTCGCCTGACCAGCCAGAAGGGGCTGGACCTGGTGCTGGAGGCGTTGCCGGGCCTGCTGGAGCAGGGCGGACAACTCGCACTGCTGGGGGCGGGCGATCCGGTGTTGCAGGAAGGTTTCCTTGCCGCCGCTGCCGAATATCCCGGTCAGGTCGGTGTGCAGATTGGCTATCACGAAGCGTTTTCGCACCGCATCATGGGCGGCGCGGACGTCATTCTGGTACCGAGCCGCTTTGAACCGTGCGGCTTAACGCAACTCTACGGGCTGAAGTACGGTACGTTGCCGCTGGTACGGCGTACCGGTGGACTGGCAGATACGGTGTCCGACAGCTCGCTGGAAAACCTTGCCGATGGCATCGCCAGCGGGTTTGTGTTTGAGGACAGCAACGCCTGGTCCCTGCTACGGGCTATCCGGCGCGCTTTCGTGCTGTGGTCTCGACCTTCGCTCTGGCGGTTTGTGCAACGGCAAGCGATGGCGATGGATTTTAGCTGGCAAGTCGCGGCGAAGTCATACCGCGAGCTTTACTATCGCTTGAAATAGATATTCAGGAATCATCATTATGAATGCTCCATTTACCTATGCATCGCCGACGCTGAGCGTAGAAGCGCTTAAGCACTCTATCGCTTACAAGCTGATGTTCACGATTGGTAAAGACCCGGTTATTGCCAATAAGCATGAATGGCTGAACGCGACGCTGTTTGCGGTGCGCGATCGTCTTGTGGAGCGCTGGCTGCGTTCTAACCGAGCCCAACTGTCCCAGGAAACCCGCCAGGTTTATTACCTGTCGATGGAATTTCTGATTGGACGTACCCTTTCCAATGCGCTGTTATCGTTGGGGATTTATGACGATGTCCAGGGCGCTCTGGAAGCGATGGGATTAGATCTTGAAGAACTCATCGATGAAGAAAACGACCCGGGTCTCGGTAACGGCGGTCTCGGGCGGCTGGCTGCCTGTTTCCTGGATTCGCTGGCAACCTTAGGGCTGCCGGGGCGTGGCTATGGTATCCGCTACGACTACGGGATGTTCAAGCAGAACATCGTCGATGGGCGACAGAAAGAGTCTCCTGATTACTGGCTGGAATATGGTAACCCGTGGGAATTCAAACGCCATAACACGCGGTACAAAGTTCGCTTTGGCGGACGTATTCAGCAGGAAGGCAAGAAAACACGCTGGCTTGAAACCGAAGAGATCCTCGCGGTCGCCTACGACCAGATTATCCCCGGTTATGACACTGACGCCACCAACACGCTGCGTCTGTGGAATGCGCAGGCCAGTAGCGAAATTAACCTCGGTAAATTCAACCAGGGCGATTACTTCGCCGCTGTGGAAGATAAAAACCACTCCGAGAACGTGTCGCGCGTGCTGTATCCGGATGACTCCACCTATTCCGGACGCGAACTGCGTCTGCGTCAGGAGTATTTCCTGGTTTCGGCAACGGTGCAGGATATCCTGAGCCGTCATTATCAGTTGCACAAAACCTACGACAACCTCGCGGATAAGATTGCCATTCACCTGAATGACACGCACCCGGTGCTGTCGATCCCGGAGCTGATGCGTCTGCTGATTGACGAACATCAGTTCACCTGGGACGACGCGTTTGAAGTGTGCTGCCAGGTTTTTTCCTACACCAACCACACGCTGATGAGCGAAGCACTGGAAACCTGGCCGGTGGATATGCTGGGCAAAATCCTGCCGCGCCATCTGCAGATCATCTTTGAAATTAACGACTACTTCCTGAAAACGTTGCAGGAGCAGTATCCGAACGATACCGGTCTGCTGGGACGCGCGTCGATCATTGACGAGTCCAATGGTCGCCGCGTACGTATGGCGTGGCTGGCGGTGGTGGTGAGTCATAAGGTGAATGGTGTTTCCGAGTTGCACTCTAACCTGATGGTGCAGTCGCTGTTCGCGGATTTTGCGACCATTTTCCCGACCCGTTTCTGCAACGTGACGAATGGAGTGACGCCGCGCCGCTGGTTGGCGTTGGCAAACCCGTCGCTTTCCGGCGTTCTGGACGAGAACATTGGCCGTACATGGCGTACCGATCTGAGCCAACTGCATGAACTTGAACAGCACTGCGATTTCCCGCTGGTCAATCATGCGGTGCGTCAGGCGAAGCTGGAAAACAAAAAGCGGCTGGCAAACTATATCGCGCAGCAACTCAACGTGGTGGTGAATCCGAAATCGCTGTTTGATGTCCAGATCAAGCGCATTCATGAGTACAAGCGTCAGTTAATGAATGTGCTGCACGTGATTACGCGCTACAACCGCATTAAGGCCGATCCTGATGCGCAGTGGGTGCCGCGGGTGAATATTTTTGCCGGTAAGGCCGCATCGGCCTATTACATGGCGAAGCACATCATTCACCTGATTAATGACGTCGCGAAAGTCATCAATAACGATCCGCAGATTGGCGATAAGCTGAAAGTGGTGTTTATCCCCAACTACAGCGTGAGCCTGGCACAGCTGATCATTCCGGCGGCAGATCTGTCTGAGCAGATTTCGCTGGCGGGGACCGAAGCCTCCGGCACCAGCAACATGAAGTTCGCACTCAACGGCGCGTTGACTATTGGTACGCTGGACGGGGCGAACGTGGAGATGCTGGAACACGTTGGCGAAGAGAACATCTTTATCTTTGGTAACACGGCAGAAGAGGTCGAAGAACTGCGCAGGCAGGGCTATAAACCGCGTGAATATTACGATAAAGATGAGGAACTGCATCAGGTGCTGACCCAAATCGGCAGCGGCATGTTCAGCCCGGAAGAACCTGGGCGTTATCGTGATCTGGTGGATTCGCTGATCAACTTCGGCGATCACTATCAGGTACTGGCGGACTACCGCAGCTATGTCGATTGTCAGGACAAGGTGGACGACCTGTACGGACGTCCGGAAGAGTGGACCGCCAAAGCGATGCTCAATATCGCCAACATGGGCTACTTCTCCTCTGACAGGACCATCCAGGAGTATGCTGACCACATCTGGCATATTGATCCGGTACGGTTGTAAGTCGTCATGTTAAAAAAGGAGCCTTCGGGCTCCTTTTTTGTGCGCGGTGATTGCGCATTGATATGGAATAATAACCGTCTGCTGGTGTATAGTGTCCGAGGAATTAATTATAATTAATTGATAAGTATATGAAAAAAATCACAACATCGATTCCTGCCCTCGACAAAATTATGCGCGTCTTCGCTTATCTGATGGAATGCGATGGCGCGACGTTCACGCAAATTCATCAAAATTCAGGAATCGCAAAAAGCAGTACCTCCTCTTTACTGACGGGCATGGTTGCGCATGGCTTATTGCGTCAGGAAAAAGACAAATATTATCTTGGGTTACGGCTCTACGAATTAGGGAATAAAGCCGCTGAACAGTACGATATTAAAAAAATCGCGCTGCCCGTACTGGAAGAAATTCGTAATGCGACGGGTTTAACCTGCCATCTTGGCGTACTTGAAGGCGACTCTCCTATTTATCTTCTCAAGCTGGAAAGCCCACAGGCAATTGTGATCCGTAGTTGGGAGGGCAAGCGCCTTTCGCTGCACAGTTCTGGTCTGGGGAAAGTGCTGATTGCCTGGCTTAATTCGGAAGAGCTGGATGAGTTGCTGCCGCCCGATCAGGTTCTGACGCGCTATACCGAAACGACGATTACCGATGTGGATATCCTCAAGCAGGAATTAGCCGGGATCCGTCAGCGCGGTTGGGGCTATGATAACGAAGAAGATTCTTTAGGCGTCCGTTGTATCGCGGTGCCCATATTTAATGCCGAAGGGAAGGTGGTGGCGGCCTTGAGTGTGTCAGGCGTCGCGTTCCAGATCCCGGATGATAAACGAGAAACGCTTGCCATGCAGATGATGGATGCCAGTCGTCGCCTGTCGTCGATGTTGCGCTAGTCTTTTCGCTGCTAAATGAAAAGGCGGGCGCTAAGCCCGCTGATGAGAGTTACAACCCGGCGCGCTGTAGAACCTTTTTCAGGCTGGTGATATGTGCCTCATTTGCCGGTTGCACTGGCGGCATGACCTCAACCGAGATATCAATGCCACTGAGTTGAATGGCTTTTTTGATAATCCCGAAGAAAGGCGTATCCAGACTGTAAATAGTTGATAACGCAGACAGTCGACGTTGCAGGCGAAACAAGGTCTCATATTCTTTTTCGCGCCAGGCACGATAAATTCCACAGGTTAACTGCGGAGCAAAGTTAGCAGTTGCAGGGATCCCGCCATTTCCTCCCAGGATCAACGTGTCCATCATATATTCATCGTAACCAGAGAAAATAACAAAATCAGGGCGAATCGGTCGTACGGTATTGATGATTTCGCGAATATGGCTAATGTTATCCACGGTATCTTTAATGCCAATGATATTGGGAATGTCATGTGCCAACCGGGTAATTAAATCAATGCTGAGATCCTGGCCGGTAAGCGCCGGAAAGTTATAGAGAATAACCGGCGTGTTGATACTTTCGGCGACAGTTTTGAAATGGTGATAAATATACTCATCGGTCAGTCGTGCATAATAAGGATTGAGGACCAGTACGGCATCGACTTCCAGACTGTCAGCATGCCGACCGTAATCAATGACGTCTTGCGTGCTGGTACTGCTGATCCCTAACAACACCGGAATTCGATGATTGATATGTTGAACGCAAAACTCAGCGGCTTCCAGACGCTGCTCTTTTGTCATATGGCAGAACTCACCGCCGCTGCCAAGTAATAATACGCCGTTAACCTCGTTCGCAATAAGATGGTCAAGTAATGTCGCCATCCCTTTCTTATCTAATTTCCCCTGGGCATTAACAATGGTCGGAACAGGCGGAAAGACACCGTTGAATTTTTCAGTTTGCATAATGATTTTATCCTTAAAAGCAGGTGGGCTGGCGATAATGCCGCCCACCAGGGACGTTATTTAATCCAGGCTCCCGCCATTAATGAGGTTGCGTTGGTCGTAAATTGCTTAAAGACGCCGCGTCGATTTGAATAATCCGGTTTTGTCCAGTTTGTCCGACGGCGTTCAAGACAGTGTTGAATTTCTTCTTCTGTTTTGTACTCACCGTGAATACCCACAATGTTGAGCTTGCGCCCCTTGACGTCCATTTCGATGAGGTCGCCGTCTTCGACAAGCGCAATGGGACCGCCATCGGCGGCTTCCGGTGAAACATGGCCGACGCAAGGGCCGCTGGTTGCGCCGGAGAAACGACCATCGGTAATCAGGGCGACTTTGCCATCAAGACGTTTGTCGTAAACAATCGCGTCTGTGGTCATGAGCATCTCCGGTGCTCCCGAACCTTTAGCCCCTTCATAACGGATAAAAATGACATCACCCGGTTCGATGTGGTTATGAATAATGGCTTGTTGGGCATCCTCTTCCGAATTGAAAACGCGCGCAGGGCCGGTATGGTGGTGCATCTCTGGCGCGCAGGCGGCATATTTAATGACTGCGCCTTCTGGTGCGATATTGCCTTTTAACACGGCAATCGACCCTTTCTTGGTGGCGTTTTCCGGCTTACGAATCACCTCTTCCGGGCTGACCCGATAATTACTCAGATAACCGTGGTTGCGGGTAAAGAAACCGGACTGATGGAGCATTTCCAGGTTTTCCCCCAGCGTCCGGCCAGTCACCGTCAGGACATCCAGATCCAGATAGTCGCGAAGATACCATTGCACCATCGGCACGCCGCCCGCGAACCACATCATTTCAGTCACATACTGACCGCTGGGTTGAATGTTGGTGAGGTAAGGGATCTCATTGTTTATCTGGTCAAACAACTCAGGTTTCAGTTCCCAACCCAGTTCATGGGCTATCGCCGGGAGATGGATCATGGCGTTGGTGCTGCCACCGATGGCGGCATGGACCTTAATGGCGTTTTCAAAGGCGGCAGGCGTGAGGATTTTATGCGTCGTGATATTTTTCTCTGCCAGGTATAACGCCTGATGACCGGCGTTTCGCGCGATGCGGCGAATTTCCGCCAATGTCGAGGGCAGCAATGCGCTTCCCGGTAAGGCAAGACCGAGCGCTTCAGACATGCACTGCATCGTGCTGGCGGTGCCCATAAACTGGCACGCGCCTGCTGTCGGGCAACCGCACTGCTGCATGGCTTCCACCTGCTGGATGCCTATCTCGCCTTTCTTGAGTTTGGCGGTAATACCACCGAGATCGGACGTGCTCATATTCGGTGCCGGACGCATTGAGCCGCCGGGGATATGCAGCATCGGTAGATTCAGGCGCGCAGCGGCGATCAGATGCGCCGGGATCGATTTATCACAACTGGAGATCAAGATACCGGCATCGTATGGTACGACGGAAGCATGAATTTCGACCATGTTCGCGATAGCCTCACGGGAGGCTAAGATATAGTTCATCCCGTCATGACCCTGACCCCAGCCATCACAAATATCGGTCACGTGGTGACGAACGGCACGACCGCCGCTTTCGTGAATGCCTAAGACGGCTTCATCGCCCAGATGATTAAGATGAAAGCTACCGGGATGACTTTCGCCATAGCAATCATCCACCAGAACCTGCAGTTTATTGACATCTTCTTTGGTGTAATTCATCCCCAGACGCAGGGCGTCCAGTTGTGACCACAGGTCACGGGCGTGTTGGCATTTCTGACTCATTTGGCGATTCCTTCTTGTTTGAGCGACGTCTCAGGCGCCGATGCATGATGAGGGTTGCTACTGCCTGCAGGACGGGCAGTAACCGAAGGTAAACTGAACAGCAGCGCGACGGCGATGAGGAGTGCGGCAACCAGCACCGTCATCCCTGCGGTTTGTGAGAATGTGACGGTTAACAGGCCCACCAGATAAGGACCAATAAAACCGCCAATGTTACCTAATGCGTTGATGGTGCCGCGTACGCCGCCCAGCACGTTGGGAGAGAAGAGTAATGGCGGTAATGTCCAGAACGGTCCCGCATAGGCCTGCAGGAAGAAGCCGCAGATGACCATCATGCCGTACGCCAGCCAGATGTTATCTTTCAACAGCAGGGAGAGTGCGAGACAGGCGGCAAAGCCCAGCAACGGAATTGCCGTATAGAGGCGGCGATTCATGGTTTTGTCGCACCATTTGGCGATGTAGTACTGACCGACGATGCACAAAATGTACGGTGCCGCAGTCAGTAAGCCGACGATAGTCATTCCGCTGCCGGTCAGGTGTTTAATCAGGTTTGGCATCCAGAGGGCGAAGCCGTAGAAACCAACCTGCACGAAGAAATAGATACCGATCAGTTTCCATAAGTTAATGCTGCTCAGAACATTGCGAATGCTGCTTGTCTCACCGGCGATCGTCAGTGTGCGATCGGCCTCCAGTTTCTGTTCGATCCAGGTGCGCTCTTTAGGATCCAGCCATTTGGCCTGATGAGGATGGTCAGAAACCAAAGGCAGCCAGACGAACAGCAGGCCGAGAGAAAGTAAGCCTTCGATGATGAACATTTCTCGCCAGCCATAGGTTTCGATCAGCCAGCCGGAAAGCGGCCCGGTGATGATTGAGGCCACGGCAAGGTTCATCTGGAAATAGGCAATCGCTCTTGCGCGTTCTTCATTAGGGAACCAGTGACCGATCAGCGCCAGAATAGCGGGATAGACCGCACCCTCAGCGACGCCAAGGACAAAGCGGATAATCAGTAATTGGGTTGGAGTCTGGACGAAGCCTGTCAGCAGCGCGAACCCGCCCCATGCGACGATGGTCCAGGCGATTAATTTCTTGGCACTGTATCGTTCCGCAATTTGACCGCCGGGAATTTGCAAAAAGATATAACCAATAAAGAAAATACCGGCGACCAGACCGGCAAACGAGGCGGTCATCCCCAGGTCTTCGTCCATTCCTCCCGCAATCCCAATTGCGATGTTCGTCCTGTCCATGTAAGCCACGATATAAACGAGGATGGTAGCTGGAATGATGTGCAGCCAGCGCCCTCGCGTAGTTGGTTTATCGAGTTCAATGCTCATTAGCGCATCCCTTAATAGTAGAGGTAGTTTGTTCTGTATATAGAACTATTGTTCTGTATGCAGATACTATGAGGGGATAAATTTTGAGCGTCAATTCCATATTCTCAGCAAGGTTATATTTTGTGATTTGCTTCATATCCTGCTGCAACACTCACCGGAAAGTGTTCTGGCACGAAAAAAAGAGGGTTGAAAACAAAGGGGAATGGCTGACAGGCTGATTCTGGTTACCGATTTTCGCCGGATAAAGAACGCACACGCGAACAGGCAACGTATTCCATACGGGGAATGGCGGTGTTTTTTGAGGATTTCAGGGGCGGGGAAGTAAGTGTTTCGTCATCGCAGTGCGCGTTGTGTTGTAGAGGGAAACATAAAAACGCCCGATAGCGTGTCGCTATCGGACGTGAGGAGATTACGATGCCAGTGAAAGCTGATGTTTCGCGACGTACTCTGCCAGCCACTGGGTCATGCGAGACTGCTGTTCGGCGTTGAGCCACATCCCTTCTTTGGTACGACGCCACAGCGCATCGTCTGCACGGCGAACCCATTCGTGGTCTACCAGATATTTCAGCTCTGCTTCGTAGAACTCATGGCCGAAATCTTCGCCTAAATCCGCGACAGAGGTGGCTTCGCCGAGGATCCACTCTGTGTTGCTGCCGTAGGTGCGTGAGTAATGGCGCGCCAGCGATTCTGTCAGGAACGGATAACGACGGCGCAGTCTCGCCGCGTAGTCTTCGCGATCGCCACCGATTTCACCGCCTGGCAGCACGCAGTCTTTGGTCCATGCCGGGCCAATGCCCTGATAGTACGACGACAGTTTCTCCATCGCGTGCTCGGCGAGCTTACGGTAGGTGGTCAGTTTACCGCCGAAGACAGAAAGCAGCGGCGCTTTGCCATTTTCATCATGAATATCCAGCGTGTAATCGCGGGTGATGGCCTGTGGTGAATCCGACTCGTCGTCGCACAGCGGGCGCACACCGGAATAGGTCCAGACGATATCGTCACGACCAAGCTGTTTCTTAAAGTGCGCGTTATAGACTTTCAACAGGTAATTGATTTCGCTTTCGTCGATTTTTACCGCTTTCGGATCGCCTTTGTACTCGACGTCGGTGGTGCCGATGATGGAGAACTCATCCATCCACGGAATAACAAACACAATGCGTTTATCTTCGTTTTGCAGAATGTAGGCTTGTTTCTGGGTATGGACGCGCGGCACCACGATGTGGCTGCCTTTGATCAGGCGAATACCGTATGGCGAAGGCAGATGCATACCTTCGTCGAAAAATTCTTTCACCCACGGACCCGTGGCGTTGACCAGCCCACGCGCCTGCCAGGTGAATGTCTTACCGGTATCGATATCTTCGGCTTCGACGATCCACAGACCGTTTTCGCGACGCGCAGAGGTTGCACGAGTGCGGGTTAACACTTCCCCACCTTTTCGCACCACCATCTGGGCATTGGCCAGCACCAGACGCGCATCGTCGACCCAGCAGTCGGAATATTCGAAACCGCGCACAATTTCCGGTTTCAGTACCGACTATGCGCCAAAACGCAAACCGGCAGAACCCGGTAAGCTGGTGCGTTTACCTAAATGATCGTACATAAACAGACCAATACGAATCATCCATGCCGGACGCAGGTGAGGGCGATGCGGCAGGCGAAAGCGCATTGGGAAGGCAATATGCGGGGCCATTTTCAGCAGCACTTCGCGTTCAGCCAGCGCTTCGCTCACCAGCCGGAATTCGTAGTGTTCCAGGTAGCGCAAGCCACCGTGGATGAGTTTAGAACTGGCAGAGGAGGTTGCGCACGCAAGATCTTGCGCTTCCAGCATCAGCACGGATAAACCGCGTCCAGCGGCATCTGCCGCGATACCGGCACCGTTGATGCCTCCCCCTATCACAATCAGATCTTTGGTTTCCATGCTGCCCTCGTGCGCTTTCGTTATGGCTCATAAATGTTCGTTATCGAGCATAATAGCAAAGAAACGCTCCATTGGTAACATCGAATAAACAATTTACAGTGATACATATAACATTATGGCGTTTCACTCCCATGGGGACGTACACTAACGGATAAAATGCCGAAAACGTTTCACCTGCACGATAAAGAAGAGAAAGTATGGATCAGTTTGAATGTATTAATGTTGAAGAAGCGCACCAGAAGCTGCATCAGGGCGCGGCGGTACTGGTGGATATCCGCGATCCACAAAGTTATGCGATGGGGCATGCTCCCCAGGCATTTCACCTGACGAACGACACGCTGGGCTCGTTTATGCGCGATCACGATTTCGATACGGCGGTTTTGGTCATGTGCTACCACGGCAACAGCAGCAAAGGCGCGGCGCAATATTTGCTTCAGCAAGGCTATGACGCGGTCTACAGCGTAGACGGCGGATTTGACGCCTGGCATCGCCATTTCCCTGCCGAAGTGGCATACGGTTCGTCTTCATAGCCAACAAAGATGCAGCTTGAAATTAGAAGGGTATATATACTGTCCTCTTTTGTATGGATTAAGCGACAGCAACCATGTTGATGATTACCTCTTTTGCTAACCCCCGCGTGGCGCAGGCCTTTGTTGATTACATGGCGACGCAGGGCGTTATCCTGACCATTCAACAACATCATCAAAGCGATGTCTGGCTGGCGGATGAAACGCAGGCCGAACGTGTGCATGCTGAGCTGGCGAGTTTTATGGAGAACCCTGGCGATCCGCGCTATCTCGCGGCCAGCTGGCAGTCCGGTCATACTGGCAGTGGACTGCGTTATCGCCGCTTCCCGTTTATTGCCACACTGCGTGAGCGTGCCGGCCCGGTCACCTGGCTGATTATGGCGGCCTGCATTCTGGTATTTATCGTCATGAATATCGTTGGCGATCAAACCGTAATGGTGTGGCTGGCCTGGCCGTTTGACCCATCATTACAGTTTGACGTCTGGCGCTACTTCACTCACGCCTTCATGCACTTTTCGCTGATGCATATCCTCTTCAACCTGCTGTGGTGGTGGTATCTTGGCGGTGCGGTTGAAAAACGTTTAGGCAGCGGCAAACTGATAGTGATTACGGTCATCAGCGCCCTACTGAGCGGATATGTACAGCATAAGTTTAGCGGCCCGTGGTTCGGCGGGCTTTCCGGCGTCGTTTATGCGCTGATGGGTTACGTCTGGCTGCGTGGCGAGCGCGATCCGCAAAGCGGAATCTACCTGCAGCGCGGGCTGATTATTTTCGCGCTGATTTGGATCGTCGCCGGATGGTTTGATTTGTTTGGGATGTCGATGGCCAATGGCGCACATATCGCCGGGCTGGCAGTTGGGTTGGCAATGGCGTTCGCGGATACGTTAAATGCGCGAAAACGAACATAGTTCCAGGGAATAACAATGAAACAAACACAACGACATGATGCAATCATTGAGCTGGTAAAAAAACAGGGATACGTCAGTACTGAAGAGCTGGTGGAGCATTTCTCCGTTAGCCCACAAACGATTCGCCGGGATCTCAATGACCTGGCCGAACAAAACATGATTCTGCGTCATCACGGTGGCGCGGCGCTACCGTCCAGTTCCGTCAACACACCGTGGCACGATCGTAAAGCCACGCAGACGGCGTAAAAAGAGCGTATTGCGCGTAAAGTTGCCTCGCAGATCCCTAACGGTTCAACGCTGTTTATTGATATCGGGACCACGCCCGAGGCCGTGGCGTACGCGCTACTCGACCACAGCAATTTACGTATTGTGACCAACAACCTCAACGTGGCGAACACGCTGATGGTAAAAGAGGATTTTCGCATAATTCTCGCGGGTGGTGAACTTCGCAGCCGGGACGGCGGTATTATTGGCGAAGCGACGCTCGACTTTATTTCTCAGTTCCGCCTGGATTTCGGCATTCTGGGGATCAGCGGCATCGACAGTGACGGCTCGCTGCTGGAATTCGACTATCACGAGGTGCGTACCAAGCGCGCAATTATTGAGAATTCCCGCCACGTCATACTGGTGACGGATCATTCGAAGTTTGGCCGTAATGCGATGGTGAATATGGGCAGTATCAGTCTGGTGGATGCGGTATATACCGATGCTCTGCCCCCAGCAGGGGTAATGAAGGTGATCACCGATAACCATATTCAACTGGAACTGTGTTAAAGGTACTGCATGTCCCCGGTGTGCCGGGGACATGCAGACGACATGCTTACAGACGTTCAACAATCACGGCGATCCCCTGACCACCGCCGATACACAGCGTTGCCAGCCCGGTGGTTTTATTGCGCTGCTGCAACGCGTGAACCAGCGTTACCAGAATCCGTGCGCCGCTTGCGCCAATTGGATGCCCCAGCGCGATCGCGCCGCCATTGACGTTCACTTTCTCTTCCGGGAAATTGAGTTCGCGAGCAACCGCCAGATACTGTGCGGCAAAGGCTTCGTTGGCTTCGATTAAATCCAGATCGCTGACGGTCATTTTGGCTTTTTCCAGCGCCCTTTTTGTCGCTGGAATTGGCCCAAGTCCCATCATACTGGCATCCACCCCAGCCGAAGCCCAGCTCTTCAGGCGCGCCAACGGCGTAATCCCATGCGCACGCGCAGCGCGTTCTGACATCAGGACCAGCGTCGCCGCCGCATCATTGATGCCGGAGGCATTGCCTGCAGTGACTGTCCCCGTACTTTCAAAGGCCGGACGCAGTTTCGCCAGCGAACTGGCATCGGTCTCCGGACGTGGAAACTCATCGGTATCAAACAGGCAGACCTCTTTTTTACGCTTCAGGGGCACCGGTACGATTTCCTGTCTGAAATAACCGGCGTTAATCGCGGCTATCGCTTTTTGCTGCGATGCCAGCGCTACCTGGTCCTGCTCTTCACGGCTTAAATGATAGCGCCTGGCAATGTTTTCTGCTGTGACCCCCATGTGGTAATCATTGAAGGCGCACCAGAGACCGTCGTGGATCATCACGTCTGTCAGCTCACCGTTGCCCATACGGTATCCCTGGCGCGCACGGGCCAGCAGGTAGGGGGCGGCGCTCATGTTTTCCATCCCGCCGACAATACAGGTCTGATTATCACCACTCAGAATGGACTGCGCGCCTAGCACAACGGTTTCCAGGCCAGAACCGCAGACTTTATTGACCGTGAATGACGGAACGCTCTCCGCCAGGCCTGCGTGATGCGTCACCTGGTGAGCCGGGTTTTGCCCTAATCCGGCCTGCAACACGTTGCCGAGGATCACTTCGTTAATGTTAATATCTGACGGAAGGTCCAGCAGGTTTGCCCGGACACAGGTCGCGCCCAGCATTACCGCCGGGACGTCAGCCAGGCTGCCAGCAAATTTACCGATAGGGGTGCGTTTCGCACTCACAATCACAATCGAGTCGTTCATGCCAGAGTCCCCGCAGGCTGCAATGTTTTCAGGTGTGCACAAAGATGGAAGTTCGCTTCCGTGCGCGCACGAAGTTCATCAAGCGTGATGGTGTCGCTGATTTCATCAAGGATCATTTCGCCGTTCACAAAGCTAAATACGGCGAGTTCGGTGATGACTTTGCTGACCTTGCCGACCGCCGTTAAGGGATAACTGCACTGATGTAACAGCTTCGGTTCGCCATTTTTTGCACAGTGCTCCATCGCAATAATGACTTTTTTCGCTCCTGCCACGAGGTCCATCGCCCCGCCCATACCGGGCACCATTTTGCCCGGAACCATCCAGTTAGCGAGGTTTCCGCGTTCATCGACCTGCAAACCGCCGAGCACGCAGACATCAACATGTCCCCCGCGAATAAGGGCGAAAGAGAAGCAACTGTCGAACATCGCCGCACCAGGGATCATGCCACAAGGCTGACCGCCTGCATTGACGAGGCTGGCATTCACCTCGTCCAGCGGGCCGAGGCCAAGAAAACCATTTTCTGACTGCAACGTGACCTGAATATCCTCGGCCAGGTAGTTCGCGACCTGCGTTGGCAGGCCAATGCCCAGATTGACGACGTCGCCATCGTGTAATTCCTGTGCCACGCGGCGCGCAATACGTTCTTTTGCATTCATCACTGGGCCTCCACGAACAGATAATCCACCAGCGCACCAGGGGTGATGACGTGTACGGGAGGAATGCTTCCCAGCGCGCCGATGTCGCGGGTTTCAGCCACAACCACATCGGCGGCCAGCGCCATTACCGGGTTGAAGTTTCGGGCGGTCAGGTCATAGGTGAGATTGCCTGCCTCATCGGCATGACTGGCGAGAAGAATGGCGAGATCGGCGCGCAGAGGTTGCTCCAGCAGCCATTTCTCACCGTTGACCCGTAGCGTTTGTTTATTTTCTTCCACCACCGTGCCCAGCCCGGTTTGCGTGAGGAATCCCCCCAGTCCGGCGCCGCCAGCGCGGATTTGCTCGGCGAGCGTCCCTTGCGGTACTAACTGAACATCGAGCTCACCGGAAATCATCTTCTTACCGGTTTCCGGGTTGGTACCAATATGAGAGGCGATCACTTTTTTGACCTGGCCATTAGAAATCAGCGGACCAATGCCTTTATCAACAAAAGCGGTGTCATTGCCGATGAGCGTCAACGCTTTTACACCGGAGCGCATAATTTCAGCCACCAGATATTCCGGCGTTCCGACGCCCATAAAGCCGCCAAACATAATGCTCATGCCGTCATGTAATAGTTCGCGGAATTTGTCCGCCGTTATTCTTTTGTTTTGCATAATTGTGTACTTGCTGTTTTGAAGACAAGGATTCCCCGGCGGAGTAATGAAACCCCGCCGAAGATGGAGATCTTCGTGTCCGAAAAGAATTAAATGGGCATATCCAGCAACGCGGAGCTCAGCCCTTTGCCGTGCATATCCAGCGCCAGCGAGCGAGTAACGCCACCTCCCAGCGCTTTATGCATCACGAAATTTAGTGCGCCGAGTTCCGGTAATTCATAGCGAATCACCTCGCCCTGTACAATATCGCCAAACCAGACTTTGACTCTTTCGGCGGTGACATGTTCTGCCAGCGTTGAATAATCTTCCGGACGCCAGGCAATTAATGAAATATTGGAAATATTCCCTTTATCTCCGGTGCGGGAATGCGCTATTTCACGTAATTTCATAATTTATTCTCCAGTACGGTAATATGGTGTTGGACGCATTGACGCGGAATGAGGGTGGAGTCCATGGCCAGTATTTCTTTTACCGATTTCATGACACCGCCACCGCCCGCAGGGCCGTTGGTATAAAGTGTTTCCACTTCGTTGCCGACGGTAACCGCCTGCGCACGAGTGGCGCAGCGGGCAGCAACACGAGCGCGAACTTCATAGGGCTCGCTGTACTGACCGCGCGTTTCACCATGCATCGCATTGACACCAATGAGGTCGTAACGTGCTTCCTGCGCGTTAAAGTGACAAATCGCGAAGCGCTCACGCACGATGTCGAGAGCGAGACGTCCACGATTTACCGCACCTGGGCCGGCGTAGGATATTTCGCCTTCACCGATAAAACCATCCTGATAACCGACAGAAACCTTCAGCGTTTCGGTACGTGGCGCACCCGTCGCGCCGGTAACCCGCACCTCATCCGGGCCGCATTGGCTAAAACGCACATGGCTGAAGTCAGCGACCACGTCAGGAGTGAGATAACGATCCGGCCGGTGGATCTCGTACAGTAGTTGCTCTTTGCAGGTATCTTCAGTGATCAGTCCGCCAGACCCGGCCACTTTGGTTATGGTGGCGCTGCCATCTTCACTGACCTCAGCCAGTGGGAAACCGAGGTGTGCCAGATGAGGAACATCCTTCACCCCCGGATCGGCGTAATATCCGCCGGTGATTTGCCCGGCGCACTCCAGAAGATGACCGATACAGGTCCCCATGCCCAGGTGATGCCAGTCATCAGCGGCCCAGTTGAACTTATGCATCATCGGTGCAAGAAAAAGCGACGGGTCGGCGACCCGTCCGGCAATCACCACATCTGCATCGGACTCAAGTGCTTCCAGTAACCCCGCCGCGCCTAAATATGCGTTTGCGGAAAGTAAGGTTTTTTCAAAGCGAGAGATGGGAACACAGGCTTCGTCCAGCGTCAGGTCCATCGACTGTATGAGCGACAACACGTCATCACCCGTGACCACAGCGACTTTAAGGCCATGTAAACCCAGTTCCTGGGCAATCTTCAACACCGCTTTTCCGGCGGCGAGCGGGTTGGCGGAACCCATGTTAGAGATGATCCGCACACGTTTGGCGTGACAGGTCGGTAACACCGCGCGCATCCGCGCTTCGAGCAGTTCGTTATAGCCTTTGTTCGGATCCTGCTGCTTCTGTTTTTGTCCAATGGCGATGGTGCGCTCTGCCAGACATTCAAACACCAGGTAATCCAGTTCCCCTTTTTCGGCCAGTTCAACCGCAGGCTCAATGCGGTCACCTGCGTAGCCTGCTCCGGAACCAATTCGAATGGTTTTCATTTTATTTCCTTAATTCTTAACAAGAAATGTGCTGTTAAATCGGGAAGACGCCGGTGAGGGCCGCAGCAAAGGTCATAATGACGCTAGCTGCCCACAGGACCGGGATGGAGAATTTTTGGTGATCCGCGAGGTCGACACCGGCAAGACTGACCAACAGGAAGGTCGCGGGAGTCAGTGGACTGACCGGGAAGCCGGTGGTCATCTGACCGAGCACCGATGCCTGAGCAACCTGAATGGCAGGGATACCCATAATGTCCACGGTATGCGCGACGACAGGCATAATGCCGAAGTAGTAAGAGTCTGGATCGAAAATCAACGACAACGGCATCGAGATCAAACCGACGATGAACGGAATATGGGATGCCAGTGCCGCAGGCATAAACTCTACCGCCGCATGAGACATGGCTTTCAGCATGCCAGCACCACCCATGATCCCGGTAAATGCCCCCGCCGCGAACAGGATACTGGCCATCATCAGCGCCGCTTTTGCGTGGGCATTGATCCGTTCTTTCTGCATTTCAACATTCGGATAGTTGATCATCAACGCCAGTGTCAGGGCGATCATGAAGGCAACGGTGGGGGAGATGCGGGTGAACACCATTGTGCCGATCACGGCAATAACCAGCGCGATATTTACCCAGAAAAGATGTGGACGACGCAGGACTTTTTCCTGCTCGGTCAGTTCCTTATGATGCGAAAAATCACCTGCGGCCGCAGCAAAGTGGGCGGCGCCAAGGCGTTTCTCTTCGCGTTTACCCCAGTACCAACCCATGATGACCATAAAGGTCAGGCCCGCGAGCTGTGCTGGAATTAACGGAATAAAGAGGTCATGGGTGGTGACGTTCAATGCGGCCGAGGCGCGAATCATCGGCCCGGTCCAGGGTAAAAAGTTGACCCCGGCGCTGAGCGCAACAATACCAAGTAAGATCCGTTTGTCCATACCGAGGCGATTGAACAGCGGCAGCATGGTGGGGACAGTGATTAAGAAGGTCACCGCGCCATTACCGTCAAGGTGGGCGATGAGTGCCAGAAGGCCCGTACCAATGATGATTTTAACCGGGTTGGTCCCTACGAATCGCAATATACCGCGTACGATAGGGTCAAACATCCCGGCATCCGTCACAACGCCAAAAAAAGCGATCGCAAAGACGAACATCGCCGCCATCGGGGCCAGTTTTGTGATGCCTTCGACCACATATTTTGCGGTATCTGTTCCGCAACCTGCAGCCAGCGCGCCAATCACCGGAATAACGATCAGGGCAACCAGAGGCGACATCCTTTTGGACATGATAAAAAATAATAAGGTGGCTATAGTAAGCACACCTATTAGCGCCAGCATGAGTTTCTCCTTAATATTTTTATAAACTTATATGCTTCGAATGTATAAAAGTAAATGCAATGTTAATTGTGTGTAGAGGGATATATGTTTTATCAGTGCATTAGTTTTTATCACAGTGCGCCGGATGGTACTAATTTGTAAATCCAATGAAGTCATTTGTTGTAAGGGTTAATGCGACTATTTGAGATAAAAATAATGCTATAGCTAATTTGCTTAAATATAGAAATCACTTTGTAAACATAGGGTTGTTATGTATGTTGAGTGTATTTTTCTTAATAATCTTTAGTGGCGATAGGGCAGTACGTAGAAATTAAATTGCGGTTAATGTGGGGTGGGTCATAAAAAGAAATTAACTGCCTTTTATTCATTTTAAAAATCGATAAGATAATTAATGATTTCGATGGCAGGAGCAGGAAATGAATCTTTCGATTAAACAACTCAGGGCATTTTTAATATTAAGCGAGGCTGATAGTTTTACTCAGGCGGCCCGGCGGTTTAACCTTTCTCAGCCCGCGTTTAGTACCCTGATTGCATCACTGGAAGAGGAGATTGGCTACCGGCTATTCGACAGAGATACGCGGCGCGTGTTGCTGAATGCGGATGGCATTCATTTTCTCGATCTGGCGCGCAAGATTGTGCAGAGCCATGATGATGCCGTGGGCGAAATCAAAGACCGGGTAGCGGGTAGTAATAACGATATTACTCTTGCGGTGTTGCCTTCGCTGGCAGTGGAATGGCTACCTGAAATACTGGTGAAATACAGTAAGAGGGTGCCGCAAAGTAATGTGAAACTGATCGACACCCAGTGGGATCGCTGTCTGAAGGCATTACTTGATGGTCAGGCGGACATGGCATTAACCGCCGGGCAACCCTCGTTGACCACGTTCGATTCAACGTTATTGTTCTCGGATAAATTTTATCTGCTCTGTCATCGCGAACATCCACTGGCACAACAATCTTCGGTATCGCTCAGTCAGGTTTGCGATTATCCCTTTATTGGTTTCAGTGTCGGCACCAGCATTCGGCAGTACACCGATAAGCTCTGCGAAAATCTGGCCATGAGCTTTAATTATCAACTGGAAGTGCGCCAACTCACCACGATGATGGGCCTGATTGCCGCCAACTACGGGATCAGCATTACGACTGGATTAACGCTGTTCCAGTTCAACCATAAAGATATCGTGATTTTACCGTTTGAAGATTTAGCACTGGAGCGGGCAATCTATCTGGTGACGCCGAAGGGGCGACATCTCGCGCCTGGCGTCGCGTCGTTTGCGGAATTCATTACCTGCCAGGCGCACCAGTTCGCGTCAGAACATATGTGATGTAAACACCCGCGAAAGACCGTCTTGCTACACCCCATAACCCATCATTTTCAGCAGCCGCTGCGCGTGTTGGACCGCATCCTGACGGTGCGCCACGCCCAGTTTTTGATACAAATTACGGATATGCGTCTTGATGGTGGTCGCCGCTACCGCCAGTTCGCCAGCGATTTGCTCGTTGCTGTAGCCGGAGTAGATAAGCCCCAGCACCTGCCATTCGCGCTGCGTCAGCGGACTGGTGCGGATTAGCTCTGGTACTTCCGGGTGGTTCAGCAGGCGCTCAACAAAGCTTTCGTCAAAGTGGGCGAACTTGTGGCGGTGATGCTGGTTGATCTCACGCAGAATGCGCTGCGCGCGGTGTTGGTCCAGTTCCGGCAGCGTATTCAGTTGAATAAGCTGGCGTAGTTGCTGCGCCATCGACTCGCCTTCAATCACGAAATGGCTGATGAATCCGGTGCGATTGGCTAATTGCAGGGCATCAAGCAGCACGCGCTGCGCGTCATTTTTGCGCCCGGCCTGCCAGTAAAGTTGGTTGAGCAGCAGCAGGTTACGGTTAAGGTCGCTCATCAGGCGCAGGCTGCGTGCGTTTTCATTCAGCTCTTCGAGTACGATTTCAGCGGGTTCAAATTCACCCAGCAGAATTTGCGCTCTGGCGATATTACGCCACTGGCCTTGCAGGAAGTGGTTATTGGCAAACTCCGGTTTCGGCGTCTGGCGCAGCCAGTTGGCGGCCGACTTTTTATCGCCGACCATTTGCCAGTAGATCACCCGAACTTTATCGGCGTTTGAGATCCAGTCGCTATGGTAGTGACCGTTGCCCAGCAGATTCTCCAGGCGGTTGAGATGGCTGCGGGCATTGTCCAGATCGCCACGGGCCAACGAGCACTGCACCAACAGCGCCAGACACTGTAATTGTTGCTGCGGCTGAAAGGCGGAGAGCACTTCGATACCGCTGCGCGCAGAGGCTTCCGCTTCATCCAGTCGCGCCCACGCCCACAGCAGTTGGGCCCGAATGCGCACCAGAAATTCGTGCATGGGCAATTGTTCCAGATGCTGATCTTTAATCAACTGGAACGCTTTCTCCTGGGTTTCCCAGGCGGCCTGCAAAAAACCCTGGGCAAAGAGGATTTCACTTTGCTGGATCAAGCTCCAGAGCGCGTAGTGCCAGACATCATGATGACGCGCCATCTGTTCGGTCTGCTGCATCAGCGTTAAGGAGCGAGAGAGATCCCCCTTACAGTGCAGCACTTCGCCGTGCACCGAGGTTGCAACAATACGGCTGTAATACAAGGCGATGGGCAACTCATCCAGCGCCAGTTTCGCCAGCCGTTCAGCCTCATCGGGATTGCCGTCGTTGATCGCCACCTGAGCGCGGAGCGCGTTAAACTCGGCATGCAGCGTGCTGTCCATCACGCCCTGAATCTCTTGTTCGGCACGGGCCAGCAGGGTGTTTACTTCGCTGTAGCGATGCTGGCTCTGCATCAGCCAGGCCTGTAACAACACCAGACGCGGGTTTTCCAGCAGGCTTTCCCACGGCAGCGCTTTTAGTGACTCTTCCAGCAGCGCCAGTTCGCTGTGGTTAAACAATCCCCAGGCGTGGTTAAGCAAAATATCGCGCAGCATATGCGCATCGCCGGCCGCCAGCGCATGGTGGATGGCTTCGCTGGGGAAACCCTGCGCCATCCAGCTTTCCGCTGCGGCGCGATGGATATCAGGTAACTCGGTCGCCAGTTCCCACTGGCAGCGCTGGCGCAGGAAACTGCCAAACAGCGGGTGATAACTGAACCATTCGCCGGAGTCATCCATCCGTTGCAGGAAAAGCCCTTGCCGCTCGATCTCTTCCAGCCGCATCTGACCATTTTCTTCGCCGGTTACACGTACAATCAGCGCATCGTTCATTGACCGTAAAACTGCACTTTTCAGCAGGAAAAGGCGGGTGCTGACATCGACGCTGTCCAGCACTTCATCGACCAGATAATCTGAAAGATGGCTGGCGTTAATTCCCGCCAGACGGCGTGCCGACTGATGCGCAGAGTGGTTGTTTTGCCGCGCAGAGAGGGCGATGAGCTGTAATGCGGTCGCCCAGCCTGCCACATCGTCACACATCCGGCTGCTTTCGGCGGCTTCGATGGGGGAGGATAAGCGGCGGTCAAAAAACTGTTTGGCTTCCTGATGATTAAAGGCCAGTTGCTGACTGCCTATCTCCAGAAGCTGGTCGCGCACGCGCAGGTTGGCAATCCCCAACTGCGGTAAATTACGCGACAGTACCACCAGCGTGAGATTTTCAGGCTGATGACGCAGGAAGAAGCGCATGGACTCATGAATCACCGGATTAGTGATCAGATGGTAATCGTCGATGACCAGATACAGCGGGCGATGCCATTCCGCCAGCTCAATAAAGAGCTGCGCAAAAAGCGAAGTCAGACTGACATACTGCCGTTTTTGCACCATCACTTCGCTGGTGGTGCAATGACCGTTAGTGGCCTGCTGTACCGCGGCAATCAGATAGCTGGCAAAACGCTCCTGCTGGTTGTCGCCCTCATCCAGTGAGTACCAGCCGAGTTCACTTTTCCCGGCGGCCCATTGTGAAATGAGCGTAGTCTTCCCATAACCTGCAGGACTTGTGATCAGGGCCAGCCTGAAATTGTTCGCGCCGGAAAGTTTAGCCAACAGGCGCTCACGGACCACTGTATGGTCGAGACGAACCGGACGACTTAGTTTGGACGGAATCAACATAGTTAACACTTCACTGTGGAAAATGGGGGACTGCGATTTTTTTTGCGCTTCGTAATTAATAGATATAAGGTCGGCCAGATTAGGAACTTTTGCAAGGTATGTCCGGTAATGAACCGCCTTAATTTGCACTACATCACAAATTTATCTGATGGATAACCTCTACTGGATACGGTTGGCGGAGGGGATGCCGGGGTATTTACTTTTGCTGAAGAGTCCTGACACTTTGTATAGGCTTACGATCCTCTCTGTGACAGGCGAAATTGTAACTTACCGTGATAAAATTTTTACCGACAAAGGGTAATCAAAAGGTGAGGATGTTATCGATATAAAAAAAGGTAATCTTATTCTCGTTATTATTAGCAGTTTCTATGACTGCTCCTACCAGAAACTACGATTATCAACAAGGGTTTCGCAAAGCT
Organism: Citrobacter amalonaticus; assembly: GCF_018323885.1. Classification (NCBI taxonomy): domain Bacteria; kingdom Pseudomonadati; phylum Pseudomonadota; class Gammaproteobacteria; order Enterobacterales; family Enterobacteriaceae; genus Citrobacter; species Citrobacter amalonaticus. The sequence goes on from NZ_AP024585.1 coordinate 377,602, forward strand.
TAACATCAATCACATGATAATCATGAAGGTTGTCCTGTGGGCAGGAGTGGTAGGAAAGTGCCAGCAACAGAAATGGCACAATAAAGTTAGCAATAAAACCGATAATAAAGAATAAGGTGATAGCGGCGAGAACCCATCCTTCAAAAGGATCGGGAAGTGCCTTGTATTGCAAATCATCGGTAAATAAAACACGAACCATAGCAATCACAACATACATGACCAGAGGTATAGCTCCTATAAGTGCACAAGTTTGATTATAAGAAATAACGTCTCCCATCCTCATTAAAGATAAAAAATCCGTCATAACCAATCCAAAGAATAAGAAATCCAAAAAGCCAAAACAAAAAATAATAAAAAAAATAATTATGATTTGGAGTCGTAATTTTCGCATGCCTGTTTGCCTGTACATAAATGAGAGTTAAAAAAAACTACGATTATCAACAAGGGTTTCGCAAAGCTTAACATCAGTCACATGATAATCATGAAGGTTGTCCTGTGGGCAGGAGTGATATGACGATACCAGAAATAAAAGCAGGACAATAAAGTTTGCAATAAAGCCGATAGCAAAAAAGAGCGCGCCAGTGCCCAGCACCCAGACTTCAAAAGGATCAGGAAGGGCTTTGTATTGCAAATCATTGCTGAATAAAACCCGTACCATAGCAAAGGTTGTATACAACATTAACGGTATTCCACTTATTAGTAAGCACGTATGGTGATATGTGATTACATCACCCATTCTTATCAATGATAAAAAATCGGTCATAACAAAACCAAATATTTGTAAATCAAGAATGCCAAGGAGAAATATAATCAGCAAAAAATACATTAGCCGCATAAATAATTTCTTCATAAGTCCTCCTTAAAATGAGTCAAAGTAGGGAGAGTCGAATCCATAATCGTAATTTTTATGATGATGTATATAATCACGAAGCTTTTCTTTTAACGCATTTGATAGCCCCAATTTGTCATCAATTATGTTAAGTCCAATGTTGAGACCTATTCCTATGGCAACTATGAATCCAATTGCAACAATTATTGGTGCACTAATTAAAGTCAAAACTCCCGCGACCACCCCAATCACAACCCCCGACACTACCGCTTTAGCCATGTCCATTGAAATATCGACCAGAAAATCCACCATCTGATAATCTGATTTAAAAATCAATTCGATGGCTCGCCAGGCCAGAGAAAAATAGAGGCAATATCTGACACCACTGCTGATACTGTTGTAAAGCCCACGTTTACCGATGGCCATTTCCAGTATTTGCGGATGCCTGGCACCGTAGCGGGTCCCGTTAAGAATACGGCGTAACGCAGGGTATCCCGTAATTTTTATATAGGCTTTGCCGCCCACGTTGTACTCGATCGCTTTTATTTTTAATACAGTAAAGTTAAAAACCAATTCGTTAGCCGGGTTGTAATATGTTGTGAGCTTAGACAGACTGCGAAAGGCATCCAGTCCATCTTTCATATTCCCCGGCGCTGCGCGGTACGAAAAAAACTGATCAATTCCTCCCATTAAGTCATCCACGACTTGCTGTGCTTCTTCTATCGTCAACAGGAGGATATGGTGGTGTTGTGTGATGAATGATCCATCCATAAAAGCCATATCGCGCTGCACAGGGTTCATTGAACTCCAGTGGATGTCTGCTGAGCCGCGCAGCGGATCGCCATCGGGGTGACGTGAAGTGTTCTCGTACAACGAAGAAGAGGGACGATGACGCATGCTATTTCCTTATATATGTTATTCAGACTCAGAAGAGCCGGTCGCTCCAAAAGCTAAAGGCGCTGGTGCTCGCCATACAGTGTTCCCAACTGATGGACTCATACGTAAAACAAACACGTTCCTGTGCTTCGTTTCCATGTTCAATAATATTATGTGGCACAATTATTTTGATGTTAGAAATATGAGCTTTGAATAGTTTAATTTTATAGTAGATCTCCTGTTGACCTCCTGGATTAACGCGATACAGGTCGAGTTCACACTCAAGTGTTTCGTTATCGTTGATGGCTTTGCTGAGTAACGGCGACGAACGGTCAACGGGCTTAATTATTTGCAATTCATGATGACAAACATTTTGTTGCCGTGATGTTTCATGTTCAAGTGCGTAAATCATTATCTGATCAATATGACGGGTTTGAGATTTATTACCTATTGAACTCCGGGAGCCGCACTGCGCTGATATATCTCCCTGAATCTCTCCTGTCAGCGTGAGCCAGGATAAATGGGACATATTATTTCCTTTTGATTTATTAGTGGTGATAATATATTGAAATACAATAAATTTAGTGTGCGCTTGTATTATTGTCATTTCAACTGGTTTTGTTTTTATATGGACTTGAAACCAGAGAGATTCTTCATACCCGCGTTATATCATTTCATCCCTGATTCTGTGATTAGAGCCAGGTAAAATATAAAAATGGATTAAAATAAGTGTATGACTGGGATCTGAACAGTCGGGTGCGGTACGCGAGAGTGGCACCGATCACACTTTTACGCTCATCCCCACTACTCCTCCCCGCCTAATCAAGAGTGGGATGAGGAAGGTCAACATTGAGCCTGGCAAACTAGCGATAACGTTGTTTTTTACCAAAGGACCCGGAATTCCTATGTCACAGCCAACCTTCAATCAAGAGCAATTTCAGGCAGCCCTGACACGTCAGTGGCAGCGTTTCGGTTTACTGTCAGCTCACGAGATGACGTCCCGTCAATGGTGGCACGCCGTCAGCGGCGCGCTGGCGGAACTTCTCTGTGCCCAACCTGTGGCGAAACCGGCGAAAAATCAGCGCCATGTGAACTACATCTCGATGGAGTTCCTGATTGGTCGTCTGACGGGGAATAATCTGCTTAACCTGGGCTGGTATCAGGCGGTGAGCGATGCGCTGAAAGCGTACGACGTCCAGCTGACCGATCTGCTGGAAGAAGAGATCGACCCGGCGCTGGGCAACGGAGGATTAGGGCGTCTTGCCGCCTGCTTCCTGGACTCAATGGCGACCGTGGGTCAATCTGCCACCGGTTATGGTCTGAACTATCAGTACGGCCTGTTCCGTCAATCCTTTGCCGACGGTCAGCAAATGGAAGCGCCGGATGACTGGCATCGCGGCAGCTATCCGTGGTTCCGTCATAACGAGCAGCTTGATGTGCAGGTGGGTATTGGCGGTAAGGTGACAAAAGGCGGTCACTGGGAACCCGGCTTTGTGATTACCGGGCAGGCGTGGGATCTGCCGGTGCTGGGCTACCGTAACGGCGTGGCGCAACCGCTGCGTCTGTGGCAGGCCACTCACGCTCATCCGTTTAACCTGACCAAATTTAATGACGGTGATTTTCTGCGTGCGGAACAGCAGGGGATTGACGCCGATAAACTGACCAAAGTGCTTTACCCGAACGATAACCACACGGCGGGTAAGAAGCTGCGTCTGATGCAGCAATACTTCCAGTGCGCCTGTTCAGTGGCAGACATTCTGCGTCGTCATCATCTGGCTGGCCGCAAACTGCATGAGCTGGCGGATTACGAAGTCATTCAACTGAACGATACCCATCCGACCATTGCGATTCCGGAACTGCTGCGCGTGCTGCTTGACGAGCATCAGATGAGCTGGGACGACGCCTGGGCGATCACCAGCAAGACCTTCGCTTATACCAACCATACCCTGATGCCAGAAGCGCTGGAGTGCTGGGATGAGAAGCTGGTGAAAGCGCTGCTGCCGCGTCATATGCAGATCATCAAAGAGATTAACGATCGCTTTAAGACGCTGGTCGATAAAACCTGGCCTGGCGACAAGCAGGTTTGGGCAAAGCTGGCGGTGGTTCACGCCAAACAGGTGCGCATGGCGAACATGTGCGTCGTCAGCGGCTTTGCGGTCAACGGCGTTGCCGCGCTGCACTCCGATCTGGTGGTGAAAGATCTGTTCCCGGAATATCACCAACTGTGGCCGAACAAGTTCCATAACGTGACCAACGGCATCACGCCGCGTCGCTGGATCAAACAGTGCAACCCGGAACTGGCTGCGCTGTTTGATAAAACGCTGAAAAAAGAGTGGGCGAACGATCTCGATCAGTTGATCAATCTTGAGAAGTACGCTGATGATGCTAAATTCCGCAAGACCTGGCGTGATATCAAGCAGGCCAATAAGGTACGTCTGGCTGAGTTTGTGAAAGTTCGTACCGGGATTGAGATTAACCCGCAGGCGATTTTCGATATTCAGATTAAGCGTCTGCACGAATACAAACGTCAGCACCTGAACCTGCTGCATATCCTGGCGTTGTATAAAGAGATTCGCGAAAACCCGCAGGCCGATCGCGTACCGCGCGTGTTCCTGTTTGGCGCGAAGTCGGCTCCGGGTTACTACCTGGCGAAAAACATCATCTTTGCCATTAACAAGGTGGCGGAAACCATTAATAACGACCCGAACGTCGGCGACAAACTGAAAGTGGTGTTCCTGCCGGATTACTGCGTGTCAGCAGCAGAAATGCTGATTCCGGCGGCGGATATCTCCGAGCAGATCTCCACAGCGGGGAAAGAAGCTTCCGGCACCGGCAACATGAAGCTGGCGCTAAACGGCGCACTGACGGTCGGCACCCTGGACGGCGCGAACGTAGAAATCGCCGAGAAAGTGGGTGATGAGAATATCTTTATCTTTGGGCATACCGTGGAACAGGTGAAGGCGCTGAAAGCCAAAGGCTACGATCCGCTGAAATGGCGCAAAAAGGATAAAGTGCTCGATGCCGTGCTGAAAGAGCTGGAGAGCGGTAAGTTCAGCGCCGGCGATCAGCATGCCTTTGATCAGATGCTGCACAGCATAGGCAAACAGGGGGGCGATCCGTATCTGGTGATGGCGGACTTTGCGGCCTACGTTGAGGCGCAGAAACAGGTGGATGTGTTGTATCGTGACCAGGAGGCCTGGACGCGTGCGGCGATCCTGAACTCCGCACGCTGCGGTATGTTCAGCTCGGATCGCTCCATTCGCGATTATCAGACCCGAATCTGGCAGGCGAAACGCTAAGGAAGCGCGATGGATAGCAAACGTCTGGATAATGCCGCGCTGGCGGCGGGGATCAGTCCCAATTATATCAATGCCCACGGCAAGCCGCAGTCAATTGGTGCCGAAACCAAGCGACGTTTGTTGGATGCTATGCACCGTACCGCTGCCGCCGCAAAGGTAGCGGTGACGGCGGTGCCGAATGTGATGGTCTACACCGCAGGCAAAAAGATGTCGCTAGCGGTAGAGGGACACGGTGAATTCAACTGGCTGTTGACCACCGAAGAGGGGGGGCAGTTTAAGGGGCACGCCACCGGCGGGAAATCCTTTACTCTGCCGACAAAGCTGCCGCTGGGTTATCACACGTTGACCCTGACGCAGGATGAACAGCGACACCATTGCCGCATCATCGTGGCGCCAAAACGCTGCTACGAGCCGCAGGCGCTGCTGACCGGGCAGAAACTCTGGGGTGCCTGCGTACAGCTCTATACGCTGCGTTCAGAGCACAACTGGGGAATCGGTGATTTCGGCGATCTGAAGTCAATGCTGGTGGATGTAGCAAAACGCGGGGGGGCGTTTATCGGCCTCAATCCGATCCACGCGCTCTATCCGGCAAACCCGGAGAGCGCCAGCCCGTACAGCCCGTCTTCACGTCGCTGGCTGAACGTCATTTACATTGATGTGAACGCTGTCGATGATTTTCGCCTGAGTCAAGAAGCGCAGGCCTGGTGGCAGATGCCCGATACGCAGAAAATACTGCAACAGGCGCGGGATGCCCAATGGGTGGATTACTCGGCAGTCACCACGCTGAAGATGACCGCGCTGCGCATGGCATGGAAAGGGTTTGCCACGCGCGACGATGAACAGATGGCGGCATTCCGGGCGTTCGTGGCTCAGGAAGGCGACAGCCTGTACTGGCAGGCGGCGTTTGATGCGCTGCATGCCTGGCAGGTGAAAGAGGATGAACTGCGCTGGGGCTGGCCGGCCTGGCCGGAAGCGTATCAGTCTGTTGATTCGCCGGAGGTGGAAAAATTCTGTCACGAACATCGTGATGAAGTGGATTTTTATCTCTGGTTACAGTGGCTGGCGTACATCCAGTTTGCCGCCTGCTGGGAAACCAGTCAGGGCTTTAAGATGCCAATTGGCCTGTATCGCGATCTGGCGGTGGGCGTGGCGGAAGGTGGGGCGGAAACCTGGTGCGATCGCGAGCTGTATTGCCTGAAAGCCTCTGTTGGCGCGCCGCCGGATATCCTCGGTCCGCTTGGACAGAACTGGGGCCTGCCGCCGATGGATCCGCATATCATTACGGCGCGTGCCTACGAGCCGTTTATCGAACTCCTGCGGGCGAATATGCAAAACTGCGGCGCGCTGCGCATCGATCATGTCATGTCGATGCTGCGGTTGTGGTGGATCCCCTACGGTGAAACCGCCGACCACGGCGCCTATGTTCACTATCCGGTCGACGACCTGTTGTCGATTCTGGCGCTGGAAAGTCAGCGTCACCATTGCATGGTGATTGGTGAAGACTTGGGTACCGTTCCGGTGGAGATTGTTGGCAAACTGCGAAGCAGCGGCGTGTACTCTTACAAAGTGCTCTATTTCGAGAACGACCATGAGAAGAACTACCGTGCGCCGAAAGCGTATCCGGAACAATCAATGGCTGTCGCGACGACGCATGATCTTCCTACGCTCAAAGGTTATTGGGACAGCGGTGATTTGACGCTGGGCAAAGCGCTGGGACTGTATCCTGATGAAGTGGTGCTGCGCGGACTGTATCAGGACCGTGAGCGGGCGAAACAAGGGCTATTAGATGCGCTGCACAAGTACGGTTGCCTGCCAAAACGTGCCGGGCGTAAGGCTTCGCTGATGGCGATGACGCCGATGCTCAATCGGGGGATGCAGCGTTATATCGCCGACAGTAACAGTGCGTTATTAGGGTTGCAGCCGGAAGACTGGCTGGATATGGCGGAGCCGGTCAACATTCCGGGGACCAGTTCAGAGTACAAAAACTGGCGTCGTAAGCTCTCCGTGACTCTTGAAGCGATGTTTGCCGATGAACGGGTGAACAAGCTGATTAAGGATCTGGATAAACGGCGAAAAGCGGCAGCGAAGAAGACGTAAAAATAAAGAACCCGCCAACTGGCGGGTTCTTTTTAGCGTTAAACCACCGTTCCCAGCAGCAGACAGCCAATCAGTCCGCAGACAGAGATAATGGTTTCCAGCATCGACCAGGACTTGATAGTCTCGCCGATGGTCAGGTTAAAGTACTCTTTGAACAGCCAGAAGCCAGGGTCGTTTACGTGAGAGAAGATAACGCTACCGGAACCGACAGCGATAACCATCAGCTCAGGGCTGACGCCGGTGGTTGCGATCAGCGGTGCGACAATTCCACCCGCCGTAATTGCGGCAACGGTAGCAGAACCCAGCGCGATACGCAGAACGGCGGCGATAGACCATGCCATCAGCAGCGGAGAAATATTGGTTTCGTGCATCATGGACGCAATGTATTTGTCCACGCCGCTGTCGACCAGCACCTGCTTGAACGCACCGCCACCGCCGATGATCAACAGCATCATTGCGATAATTTTGATGGAAGAGGTCAGCGTATCGTTAATCTGATCCATTGAACGGCCACGGTTCAGACCGAAGGTGAACAGGGCGATCAGGACTGCAATCAGGGTTGCCATCACCGGGTCACCAAAGAACTCGGCAACAGGCAGGAACGCATGGCCTTTTGGCAGGATCATCTCTGCAATAGCGCGCATTGCCATCAGTACCACCGGAACCAGTGAGGTCCAGACGCTGACGCCAAAGCTCGGCATCTCTTCTTCCGTGAAGGTTTTCGCGCTGTACAGACCTTCCGGGATCGGCTTATCGATGCCTTTCAGGCAGCGAGCGAAGACCGGACCCGCCAGAATGACGGTCGGGATTGCCAGGATCGTACCAAACAGCAGGGTTTTACCCATGTCGGCATGGAAAATGGTCGCGATAGCGGTCGGGCCTGGGTGCGGGGGCAGGAAGCCGTGCGTGACGGAGAGCGCCGCAGCCATCGGAACACCGACATACAGCAGCGGGATGTTAGCCGCGGCGGCAATAGTGAACACCAGCGGCAGCATCAGCACAAAGCCCACTTCATAGAACAGTGCAAAACCGACGGTGAAACCGGTTAATACCACGGCCCACTGAATGTGTTTCTTACCAAATTTCGCAATCAGCGTGGTGGCGATACGTTGCGCACCCCCGCAGTCTGCCAGCATTTTGCCGAGCATGGCGCCAAAGCCCATAATCAGGGCAAGACTTCCCAGGGTGCCGCCGACACCCGCTTTGATGGAGCCAATGACTTTATCGAGCGGCATTCCTTGCATCAATCCAACCGCAAGCGCCACCAGGACGAGAGCGATGAAACCGTTCATTTTGAAGCGGATCATCAGGAGTAATAACAAAATTACACCGATAGCAACGATGACTAATGGCATGATTTACCTGGCCTTTCAATTTGTTATGGGTAACGTCAATGTTTTGACGACAAACTACGTTTGTCCCAACCGGGAACAGAGACGTAACGGCACCTCGACGGATTACCCTTAAAACTATCTAGTTTAGTCGGATGTGATGTGTGTGTTTGGTGCCCATATGAATGATACGGGTAACATAGGGTGATTGAGAATCACCCCGGCAGGCAAAATTTAAATTATGCGAGGCAGGTCAAATTATCGAAGAGGATATTGCAAAAGACGCAAAGAGGGGCGCTATGCCCGATAAGCGTTAGCGCCATCGGGCAATACGCGAGCAGCGAACTTAGTAGTAGGAGTGTTCGCCACGCTGGTGTTCGGTCAGGTCGCGAACGCCTTTCAGTTCCGGGAACTCGTTCAGCAGCTGCTTCTCGATCCCTTCTTTCAGGGTCACATCGACCATGGAACAGCCGTTACAGCCGCCACCAAACTGCAGAATGGCGTAGCCTTCGTCGGTGATCTCCATCAGAGAGACACGACCACCGTGGCCGGCAAGCTGCGGGTTGATTTGCGACTGGAGCATATACTCCACGCGTTCCATCAGCGGCGCATCGTCAGCCACTTTACGCATTTTCGCGTTCGGCGCTTTTAGCGTCAGTTGGGAACCCAGTTGATCGGTCACGAAATCGATCTCAGCGTCTTCCAGATAGGGCGCGCTCAGCTCATCAACATAAGCGGTCAGCAGGTCAAATTTCAGGGCAGTGTCGGTTGCTTCCACGGCGTCCGGCGGACAATAAGAAACGCCACATTCAGCGTTAGGCGTACCGGGATTAATCACAAATACACGGATTTGTGTCCCTTCTTCCTGATTTGCCAGCAGTTTGGCAAAGTGCGCTTGTGCAGCATCGGAAATACGGATCATAGTAATGGCCTAATAGTTGACTATTTTAGTTGGTTATAATACGCCCATCATCGAGGCTCTACAAGGTTCGACACAGGCACCATACCTGGACAGTCGCCGCGCCGTTGCGTAAAAGCAGCTGTGCGATCTCCGCGACGGTACTCCCGGTCGTGATGACATCATCCACAACAACCATATGGAGTCCCTTCACCGGCAATTCAAGGCGAAAGGCATTTTTCAGGTTGCGCTTGCGCAATCTGGCACTGAGATGGTGCTGAGTGGCGGTAGGGCGAATGCGCGTAACGCTTCGACTGTCCCAGGGACAGCGCAGCCAGCGAGACAGCGACTGGCATAACAGATCGCTCTGATTAAACCCCCTGCGCCAGTGGCGGCGCTGCCAGAGAGGAACGCTAATCAGCCTGTCCGGCAGGGTCAGCCCGGTCTGACGACGCGCCTGCAATACCTCCAGCAGCAAAACGCGCGACAGCGCGGGGGCGATGTCGCTGCGCCGGGAAAACTTAAGTTGATGAATGAGCGTGCTGAGCGGCGGGGCATAATCGCTGACGGTAATCAGTCGCTGCCAGGGCGGCGCTTTTTGCAGGCAGCGCCCGCAGGCCATTGTGGGATGCGCGGAGGGGAGCCCACATCGTGGACAGAGCGAGACGTGCCGACGCGCAGCGCGTTCGCAGACAGAACAGATCCCCCAACGACTCAGCGCCAGCGGCATTCGGCATAGCCAGCATAATCCCGGTACTGTTAGCATAGATTCATCCTTGTTGGCGAAAAGAGAACAGTAACTGATGAATGACATCTGGTGGCAGACCCGTGGAGAGGGAAATTGTCATCTTGTGCTGCTGCACGGATGGGGACTTAACGCCGAAGTGTGGCATTGCATTAGCGAGGAACTGAGCTCGCATTTTACGCTGCATCTGGTCGATTTACCGGGCTTTGGCCGCAGCCAGGGTTTTGGGGCCATGACGCTTGAGGAAATGGCGGAGCGCGTCCTGGAACTGGCGCCAGAGAGCGCTATCTGGCTCGGCTGGAGTCTTGGCGGGTTAGTGGCGAGCCAGGTGGCATTAACTCATCCCGAGCGCGTTCAGGCGCTGGTGACGGTGGCGTCATCGCCCTGTTTCAGCGCACGTGAAAATTGGCCGGGGATTAAGCCGGAAGTCCTGGCGGGGTTCCAGCAGCAACTGAGTGAAGACTTCCAGCGGACGGTAGAGCGCTTTCTGGCATTGCAAACGATGGGAACGGAAACGGCGCGTCAGGATGCACGCGCATTGAAAAAGACCGTGCTGGCGCTGCCGATGCCGCCGGTAGATGTGCTTAACGGAGGGCTGGAGATCCTGAAAACGGTTGATCTGCGCGAGTCACTGACATCGTTAACGGTACCGTTCCTGCGTTTGTACGGCTATCTTGACGGGTTGGTTCCCCGCAAGGTGGTGCCACTGCTTGATGCACTATGGCCAGCGAGCGAATCGTTTATCTTTGCCAGGGCAGCGCATGCCCCGTTTATTTCGCATCCTGATGAATTCTGTCAGACGCTGGTGGCGCTAAAGCAAAGACTGTAACGCGAAGAAAAATGCCCGGAAAGTGTCTTACTTACCGGGCCGGAGATTAATGGTTCCGCGCGATGCAGCATAATCTCGTCATCAGGAACGACGGTAACCACCAGTGGCAACGACGCACCATACAAACGCCGTGCTGCTTGCGGACTCTCCGTAATACCTTAACGCAGCGCCCACCATTCACGCAGGCAGGCTTTGCCTTCCGGGCAACTTTTGCAGCTTCCGGAGAGACAGCCGTCAGGTTCTTCCTGAATCCGCATAGCTTTACCCATCATTTCCAGTTGACTGAGCATGGCGTCGATCATCGGCTGCGGCGTTTGCAATGTATGGCTGATTTGCGCTGCCTCCATGCGCCCCCGCAAGGCCAATAAATCGCGAACCTGAATTAGCGAAGCCATCGTGACACCTTAGTGACAATCGCCGGTGGTTGTACTGGCGCAGCAATCGCTGGCTTTTTTCCGCGTGGCCAGCAGATTGACATCCACCCGGCTACGCGCCCGGCGCAGCAGTCCCAGCACCACAACGTTAAACAGGATCACGGCCAGGATACAAACCAGACTGTAGCGCGGATGCTCACTGTAGCTGGCGACCTGGTAGAACAGGGTTGACAGCGAGTAGGCGATGTTCAGCCCCCACAGAATGGAGAAGCCCATCCAGCCGCGGCTCGATTCACGGGCAATTGCCCCCATTACCGAGATGCAGGGAACGTACAGCAGGACGAAAATCAGGTAGCTGTAGGCTGCCGCCGCGCTGCCAAATTTCGCATCCATGACGCCCATTGCGCCAGTCGCCATTTCTCCGTCGCCTTTGCTGGCTTCAATAGGGTTCGCCAGTACGCTGAGGCTGAAAGTATCTTTCAGGCTCTGCCAGGTTTCATCCAGCGCGCTCAGCAGCTCATCGCCAAGATTAAATTCAGCCGGATTAAATTCCTCATCCTGAATGTTTTCTGCGGTATAGAGCGTGTTGAGTGTACCGACCACCACTTCTTTCGCCATCGCGCCCGTGAACAGCCCAACCGTTGCCTGCCAGTTGTCTTCATGAACACCAATCGGTTTAAAGACGGGGGTGATGACGCGACTGACGGAGGCCAGCGCCGAATCGTTGATATTATCGACAATCTTGCCGCTGAGTGAAAAGCTGTTAAACGCGCTCAGGAAGATGCTGACAATGACGATCACTTTACCGGCGCGCAGCACAAACCCTTTCAGGCGCTGCCAGGTCTGGATGATCAGGCTCTTGATATGCGGGACGTGATAAACCGGAAGCTCCATAACAAACGGAGACGCTTCGCCACGCATGATCGTGTGTTTGAGCATCAGGCCGGTCAATACCGCCATCACAATGCCCAGCACATACAGGGAGAACACCGCCAGCGCGCCGTTCTGCCCGAAGAAGGCCGCCGCAAACACGGCGAAAATCGCCAGTCGTGCCCCACAGGACATGAACGGTGCCATCATGATAGTCATCAGGCGCTCACGTGGCGCATCCAGGGTGCGGGCCCCCATCACCGATGGTACGTTGCAGCCAAAGCCGACAATCAGCGGGACGAATGATTTGCCCGGCAGTCCCAGCGCCTGCATCAGACGGTCCATCACAAACGCTGCGCGCGCCATGTAACCGGAGTCTTCGAGGAACGAGAGGAACAGGTACATCATGCCGATCTGCGGAACCAGCGGCAGAACGGTGTTAATCCCACCGCCCAGCCCTTGGGCGAGGAAAATGGTCAGCCAGTCCGGGAAGTGAAGGGTATAACCGATCCACTGGATACCGTGAATAAAAATCGCCACAGAGCCAGCATCAAAAATAGGGGCCAGCGCGCCGCCAATGTTAATGGCAAGCAGGAACATCAGGTACATCACAAACAGGAAGATCGGCAGACCGAGAAAACGGTTGAGGATGATTTTATCCACCGCCGTTGTAAAGCGGCTGGGCTCTGCTGTTAAAGTGTTGCTCACCACGTCGCAGATCGCCGCAATGCACTGGTAACGCGCATCGGCGATATGCAGTGCCGGGTCGTCCATCTCGTCGCTCAGATGCGCCAGCGAAATATCCAGTTGCGCAGCAGCGTCACCGGCGTATGCCCGGCTGTAGATATCCCCTTCCAGCATTTGCAGGCCGAGCCAGCGGCGCTGTTGTACCGGCATTTCTTTAGCCATGGCGTTTGCCAGTTTATCGGCCTCACGCAGCAGCGGCTGGGCGTAATGCACCAGTTCAACGTTTTCGTTCTTGTTGTGGCGGTCAATCGCCAGCTTCAGCGCTTCGATACCGCGTCCACGGGTAGAAACCAGCGGGACGACCGGGCAGCCAAGGCGGGTTGAAAGGGCGTCGATATCAATGCGGATTTTCTGTTTTTCCGCAATGTCGAGCATGTTGAGTGCAACAATGCAGGGAATGCCCAGCTCAAGCAGTTGCAGCGTCAGATAGAGGTTACGCTCAAGATTTGAGGCATCTACCACGTTAATTAACAGGTCGGCGTCGCCACTCAGAATGTAGTGGCAGGCAATCTGCTCATCCAGAGAGGTTTGCGAAGAGATGGTAGTGAGCGAATACGTGCCGGGCAGATCGACCAGCGTGACCTGATGATCCGTGGTCGTGAATTGCCCCTCTTTACGTTCCACGGTGACCCCAGCCCAGTTGCCTACGCGCTGGCGCGCACCGGTCAGTTGGTTAAACAGGGTTGTCTTGCCGGAATTTGGATTACCAATTAAGCCAATGGTTAATTTTTTCATCGTTATAGACTCACTGTATTAACAGGAAACCGCTTCCACTTCTAATAATGCCAGGTCTTTTTTACGCAATACCAGGCTAACGCGACGCGTTTCAATATGGACAGGATCGCCTAAGGGGGCGACGCGCACCACGTTAAATGAGGAACCCGGGAGCATGCCGAGGGAAAGCAGTTTCTGACGGTATGCAGGACTTATTTCACGGGCAAAACCGGTAATTTTCCACGCAGTATCTGGAGTAAATTGCATAAGAGCCTACTTATTTCTCGCTAACTGGATGTTTACCTCATGGGGCAAAGGGGCGCGGCATGAGACCAGATGATTAGCCAACGAAGGAAAGAGTAAATAATCAACAATGCAATGATAATGAGAATGGTTTTTATCTTCAACCGATTAAATGTGACGGAATGTTGGTTTGAATAATAATCTGCGTCATTTTTGATATGGCTCAAAAATAATAACCAGCAGGTGAAATGATTTGAATTCTTAATAAATTAACGTTGTTAATGTTTAATTAAGGTTTCATCTGTTAATGACGTGATAAATATAACGCGATGGAGAAGGTGGATGCGGTAAAGGGCCGGACAGGGCGGTTCCGCCGCCATCCGGCACTCGATCTAAACTTAACGTTTTTTACCCATCGCTGCCGCCAGCGCATCCATCATCGCGCTGTTACCGGCGGGCTGCGCTTCACGAGTACGTGGTTTTGCCGCTTTCGCTGCCGGACGATCATTGCCGCCGCCGCGACGGGCATTGGTTTCACCCGGCTGTTCGTCCAGACGCATCGTCAGGGCAATACGCTTACGTTGCAGGTCAACTTCCAGCACTTTCACCTTCACGATGTCGCCCGCTTTCACCACGGTGTGGGGATCGTCAACAAACTTGTTCGACAGCGATGAGATGTGAACCAGTCCATCCTGGTGAACGCCGATATCCACAAATGCACCAAAGTTGGTGACGTTGGTGACGGCACCCTCGAGAACCATCCCCGGCTGCAAATCGTTCATGGTTTCAACGCCATCGGCAAACTGCGCGGTTTTGAATTCCGGACGCGGATCGCGACCCGGTTTCTCCAGCTCTTTGATGATGTCACTGACGGTCGGGACACCGAACTTGTCGTCGGTAAAATCGACGGCTTTCAGATTGCGCAGTTCGCTGCTGTTGCCCATCAGATCTTTCAGCGCCTGTTGAGTTGCCGCCAGAATACGTTCCACGACCGGATAGGCTTCCGGGTGAACGGTGGAAGCATCCAGCGGGTTATCACCGTGGTTAATACGCAGGAAGCCTGCGCACTGTTCGAAGGCTTTCGGTCCCAGTCGGCTGACTTTCAGCAGTTGCTGACGATTCTGGAACTGCCCGTTCTCGTCGCGCCAGGCCACGATATTCTGCGCCATCATTCGGGTCAGACCGGCTACACGGGTTAACAGCGGAACCGATGCCGTATTCAAATCAACGCCGACGGCGTTCACACAGTCTTCCACTACCGCGTCCAGCTTACGGGCTAACTGTGTCTGGCTGACGTCATGCTGATACTGACCGACGCCGATCGATTTCGGATCGATTTTCACCAGCTCAGCGAGCGGATCCTGCAGACGGCGCGCAATAGAGACCGCGCCGCGCAGCGAGACGTCGAGATCCGGGAACTCCTGGGCTGCCAGTTCTGACGCGGAATAGACTGACGCCCCGGCTTCGCTGACGATCACTTTCTGCGCCGTCACTTTCGGGAACTGTTTCTGTACATCGAGGAAGAAGCGTTCGGTTTCACGCGAGGCGGTGCCGTTACCAATCGCCACCAGTTCCACATTGTACTTTTCACACAGCGCAGCCACTACCACGGCGGCTTTCGCCGCCTGACCGGTGTGAGGATAGATGGTATCGGTGGCGACCAGCTTACCAGTGCCATCCACCACGGCGACTTTTACCCCGGTACGCAGACCCGGATCGAGGCCCATAGTGGCACGCAGACCCGCTGGTGCCGCCATCAACAGGTCGTGCAGGTTGCGGGCGAATACGTTGATTGCTTCGTCCTCCGCGCGCTCGCGGACAGTCCCCATCAGCTCGGTCTCGAGGTGCATAAGCACCTTGATACGCCACGTCCAGCTCACCACGCCTTTGCGCCAGCTGTCTGCCGGTGCGTTGTTCAGACGCAGGCCGAGGTGATCCATAATGATCTGCTCGCAGTAGCTCTCTTTCGGCGGCTCATCGAACTGCGGATCGGCATTCAGCGAAAGCTGCAACACGCCTTCATTACGACCGCGGAACATTGCCAGCGCACGGTGAGAAGGCACGGAGGCGATCGGCTCGTGATGATCGAAATAGTCGCGGAATTTTGCGCCTTCCTCTTCTTTACCGCTGACTACGCTGGCAACCAGATGGGCATTTTTCCACAGATAGTCACGTACCTTCGCCAGCAGCGCGGCGTCTTCGGCAAAGCGTTCCATCAGGATATAGCGTGCGCCATCAAGCGCGGCTTTGCTGTCGGCAACCCCTTTCTCTGCATCGATATATTTTGCCGCTTCGGTGTCCGGATCGTGTGACGGGTCGTTCCACAACAGGTCGGCCAGCGGTTCCAGACCGGCTTCAATCGCTATCTGTCCACGGGTGCGGCGTTTGGGTTTATACGGGAGGTAAAGATCTTCGAGTTCGGTCTTACTTAACGTGCCGTTGATGGCAGTCGCCAGATCATCGGTCAGTTTGCCTTGCTCGGAAATGGACTTGAGAATGGCCTGACGGCGCTCTTCCAGTTCGCGCAAATAGCCCAGTCGGGTCTCCAGATTACGCAGTTGCGTATCATCCAGGCCGCCGGTGATTTCCTTACGGTAACGTGCGATAAACGGCACGGTGTTCCCTTCGTCAAGCAGGCGAACGGCAGCGGTGACCTGGTCAGCCCGGGCCTGAATTTCACCCGCAATAATGCGGCAGAAAGAATCATTCATCATGGATTGGCTTCATCTACTGAGTAAAAAATCAGGGAACAGTTATACGGATTGATGGGCAAAAACGCCAGCCATAGCGCGGGGCTTCGGATTGTTCCTGCTCATTTTACGTATTCGATCGCATTCACGTACCAGCTTGCTTCCCCACCAGGCGTGTTGACCACCGCGAGATCGCCGACCTCTTTTTTCAGCAGCGCGCGCGCCATCGGCGAGTCGATGGAGATATAATCTTTGCGGCCAAAAATTTCATCGTAGCCGACAATCCGAAAGCGACGGGTATCGCCATCGTCATTCTCAATTTCTACCCATGCGCCGAAAAACACTTTGCCTTCCTGCTGCGGGGAGTAATCGACGATCTTCAAATTCTCCATGCATTTAGTCAGGTAACGGACGCGTCGGTCGATCTCACGCAGGCGCTTTTTATTATACTGATAGTCGGCATTCTCACTGCGGTCACCCAGACTCGCCGCCCAGGTCACCTTCTTTGTGACTTCCGGGCGTTCTTCACGCCAGAGGTAATTAAGCTCACTTTTGAGTTTTTCGTACCCTTCCCGGGTGATCAGAGGCGTTTTCATCTTATTGATTACCTTTAAGTCTGTGACGAAGCGCACAATTCGTATTACGTCACCCTGATAACAGAATAAATAATGTGCTGCGCGTTTCATTGTATACTTAAGCTGCTGTTAAATATGCTTTGTAACAATTTAGCCTGGAATTCATACCAGAATTCGCTGGTGACGAACGTAAGCTTTTTTAAGAATACATACCTTCAATTGTTGCGAACCTTTGGGAGTACAAACAATGCAAGAGAACTATAAAATTCTGGTGGTCGATGACGACATGCGCCTGCGCGCGCTGCTGGAGCGTTATCTGACCGAACAGGGCTTCCAGGTTCGAAGCGTCGCTAACGCCGAGCAAATGGATCGCCTGCTAACCCGCGAATCTTTCCACCTTATGGTACTGGATCTGATGCTGCCGGGTGAAGATGGCCTGTCTATTTGCCGCCGTCTGCGCAGCCAGAGTAACCCGATGCCGATCATCATGGTCACGGCGAAAGGGGAAGAAGTTGACCGTATTGTCGGGCTGGAAATCGGCGCCGATGACTATATCCCGAAACCGTTTAACCCACGCGAACTGCTGGCGCGTATTCGGGCGGTGCTGCGTCGTCAGGCGAACGAACTGCCGGGCGCGCCTTCTCAGGAAGAGGCGGTCATCGCTTTTGGTAAGTTCAAATTAAACCTGGGCACTCGCGAAATGTTCCGTGAAGACGAGCCGATGCCGCTCACTAGTGGTGAATTTGCGGTACTGAAAGCGCTGGTGAGCCACCCGCGCGAGCCGCTGTCCCGTGACAAACTGATGAACCTGGCGCGTGGTCGTGAGTATTCCGCAATGGAGCGTTCCATCGACGTACAGATTTCTCGTTTGCGCCGCATGGTGGAAGAAGATCCCGCTCATCCGCGTTATATCCAGACCGTGTGGGGCCTGGGTTACGTTTTTGTACCGGACGGTTCTAAAGCATGAGGCGAATGCGCTTCTCGCCACGAAGTTCATTTGCCCGCACGCTGCTGCTCATCGTCACCCTGCTGTTTGTCAGTCTGGTGACGACCTATCTGGTGGTGCTGAACTTTGCGATTCTGCCGAGTCTCCAGCAGTTTAATAAGGTCCTGGCCTACGAAGTGCGTATGCTGATGACCGATAAACTGCAACTGGAGGACGGCACGCAACTGGTGGTGCCTCCCGCTTTTCGCCGGGAAATTTACCGTGAGCTGGGGATTTCTCTTTATTCCAACGAAGCCGCCGAAGAGGCTGGACTGCGTTGGGCGCAACACTATGAATTTTTAAGCCATCAGATGGCGCAGCAGCTGGGCGGGCCGACGGAAGTGCGCGTTGAGGTCAACAAAAGCTCGCCGGTTGTCTGGCTGAAAACCTGGCTGTCCCCCAATATCTGGGTGCGCGTTCCGTTAACGGAAATTCATCAGGGCGATTTCTCCCCGCTGTTTCGCTATACGCTGGCCATCATGTTGTTGGCAATAGGGGGGGCGTGGCTGTTTATACGTATACAAAACCGACCCCTTGTGGATCTCGAACATGCCGCGCTGCAGGTAGGGAAAGGCATTATTCCACCGCCGCTGCGTGAGTACGGCGCCTCTGAGGTCCGCTCGGTGACCCGCGCCTTCAACCATATGGCAGCCGGGGTGAAGCAGCTCGCGGATGACCGAACGCTGCTGATGGCGGGGGTCAGTCACGATCTCCGCACCCCGCTGACGCGTATTCGTCTGGCGACAGAGATGATGGGCGAGCAGGATGGTTATCTGGCGGAGTCCATCAATAAAGATATCGAAGAGTGCAACGCGATCATTGAACAGTTCATCGACTACCTGCGTACCGGGCAGGAGATGCCGATGGAGATGGCCGATCTCAACGCCGTGCTGGGCGAAGTGGTGGCGGCAGAAAGTGGCTATGAGCGCGAAATTGAGACGGCGCTTCAGCCGGGTAGCATTCAGGTGAAGATGCACCCGCTGTCTATCAAGCGTGCAGTCGCCAACATGGTGGTGAACGCTGCGCGTTATGGCAACGGATGGATCAAAGTCAGTAGCGGGACGGAACCGCATCGCGCCTGGTTCCAGGTGGAAGATGACGGCCCCGGCATTAAACCTGAGCAGCGTAAACACCTGTTCCAGCCGTTTGTCCGTGGCGACAGTGCGCGTAGCACCAGCGGAACCGGTCTGGGACTGGCGATTGTGCAGCGTATCGTGGACAACCATAACGGGCTGCTGGAGATCGGCACCAGCGAGCGGGGCGGGCTCTCTATCCGCGCCTGGCTACCGGTTCCTGTGGTCCGCGTCCAGGGGACGACTAAAGAGGCGTAAAAAAGGGAGGCGAAATGCCTCCCTTGCTATTTTTACTTTATCCGGACTGACTTACAGCTTCGGCCCGGCACTGACCAATGCTTCGCCTGCTGGCGTATCGGTGTATTTCTCGAAGTTCTCGATGAACAGTTTCGCCAGCGCAGTGGCTTTTTCCTGCCACTGTTCCGGAGACCCGTAGGTATTACGCGGGTCGAGAATACGGGTATCCACGCCTGGAAGTTCGGTCGGGATCGCCAGATCAAACATCGGCAGGTTGAAGGTTTCTGCATCGTCCAGAGAACCGTTCAGGATAGCGTCGATAATGGCGCGGGTATCTTTGATGGAGATACGTTTGCCCGTACCGTTCCAGCCAGTGTTGACCAGGTATGCCTGCGCACCTGAGGCCTGCATGCGTTTCACCAGCACTTCAGCATACTGCGTCGGGTGCAGCGACAGGAATGCCGCGCCGAAGCAGGCGGAGAAGGTTGGCGTCGGCTCGGTGACACCGCGTTCCGTACCCGCCAGTTTAGCCGTGAAGCCAGACAGGAAGTGGTACTGCGTCTGGTTGGCGGTCAGGCGAGAAACCGGTGGCAGCACGCCAAAAGCATCAGCGGTCAGGAAGATCACCTTCGTGGCATGGCCGGCTTTGGAAACCGGTTTAACGATGTTTTCGATGTGGTAGATAGGATAGGAAACGCGGGTATTCTCGGTTTTCGAGCCGTCGTCAAAATCGATAGTCCCATCGTCGCGCACGGTGACGTTTTCTAACAGCGCATCACGGCGGATAGCGTTGTAGATTTCCGGTTCCGCTTCTTTCGACAGCTTGATCGTTTTTGCGTAGCAACCGCCTTCAAAGTTGAACACGCCATCGTCATCCCAGCCGTGCTCGTCATCGCCGATCAGACGGCGTTTCGGGTCGGTGGAGAGGGTGGTTTTCCCGGTGCCGGAAAGACCGAAGAACACCGCAACATCGCCTTTCTCGCCCACGTTGGCGGAACAGTGCATGGAGGCAATGCCTTTCAGCGGCAGCAGATAGTTCATCACCGAGAACATACCTTTCTTCATTTCGCCGCCGTACCAGGTACCACCAATCAGCTGGATACGTTCGGTCAGGTTGAAGGCGACAAAGTTTTCGGAGTTCAGACCCTGCTCTTTCCACTGTGGGTTCGTGCACTTCGCGCCGTTCATCACGATAAAGTCAGGCTCAAAGCCTTCCAGTTCGTCATCGCTTGGGCGGATGAACATGTTCTTCACGAAATGCGCCTGCCACGCCACTTCGGTAATGAAGCGGACAGAGAGACGAGTATCGGCGTTTGCGCCACAGAAAGCATCAACGATAAACAGACGTTTACCGGAAAGTTGTTTAGTGACTAATCCTTTCAGGTGCTGCCAGGTTTCCTGGGACAGCGGTTTGTTGTCGTTCTTGCCTTTTCCTTTGTCGGACCACCACAGCGTGTCACGCGTGGTGTCATCACGAACAATGTACTTATCCTTCGGCGAACGTCCGGTGAAAATACCGGTATCAACTGCAACGGCACCCAGGTTCGTCAACACACCACGCTCATAACCTTCCAGGCTTGGGTCTAGCTCTTCCTGATAAAGGGTTTCATAGCTGGGGTTGTAGACGATATCCTGAACGTCGCTGATACCATAAGCCTTGAGATCTTGCGGGGTTAATCGTTTCACGCGCATATCACTGCTCCTTAGCCAATATGTATTACCTGGAATAGTAAGGTTTTTTTGGGGGTGTTAACCGCGACAAGGCTCATAGATTTACTTATCTGGACAAAATCACGATTGACTGAAAACGCTGTGACTCCAGTCACGAAGCGGGGCTTATTATGGCAGGAATGACTTTTTAGTTGTGGAAAATGTTCCTAAAAGGTTAAGGATTAGTATTTTTCACGGGAATGTTGTGAGTGTAATCGCATTCATACGGGAAATTAACAAACCACTTACATACAAAATATCGATTCACCACGAAAGAAAATTTTAGCAAAAAGTGCGGAATTTAGTGCGGACGGTCGGAGACGCATCGCGTCATCCGACCGGTTCAGGATATCGATCAGTGAACCTGCGGATCGGCAGGGGAGGCGTTATTACGGATCTCGGCAATATCCATGGCATTGAACAGGTAGTGGCTCCCGCAATAGTCGCAATGCATATCGATTTCGCCTTCTTCCGCCAGAATGCTATCCACCTCTTCGTCCGGCAGCGTTTTCAGTGCGCCAGCACAGCGTTCGCGCGAGCAGGTGCATTTGAACTCAACGTCCTGCGGATCGTAAAGGGTGACCTCTTCTTCGTGATACAGACGCCACAGCACTTCATTGGCTGGCAGGGTCAGTAGCTCTTCCGCCTTGATAGTTTCGGTCAGCGTGGCCAGATGGTTGAAGTCATCCGCTTGCGCATCCTGGGCTGGCATCACCTGCAACAGCATTCCGCCGGCAGCGGCTTTCCCGTCAACATCACCGGTACGAATGAACAGACGGGTTGGCAATTGCTCAGAACGCAGGAAGTAATCTTCCAGACATGCCGCCAGCGTATCGCCTTCCAGACCGACAACGCCCTGATAACGCTCGCCTTCTTCCGGGGTAATGGTAATGACCAGATAACCATTACCGACCAGCGTTTTCAGGTCAGCATCTTCCGGGATCTCGCCCTGGACGCGCGCCACACCACGCATCTGCTGATTGTTGTTGCCGTTGATCACCGCCAGGCTCAGCGGACCATCACCCTGGAGCTGAACGGTGATATCACCGGCGAACTTCAGTGTCGCCGTGAGCAGACTGGTGGCAACCAGTAACTCAGCGAGAACGGTTTTCACTGGCTGCGGATAAGTATGGTTTTCGAGGATCTGTTGCAGGGTTTCCGATACGGTTACCAGTTCGCCGCGCACGGCAAAATTTTCAAACAGATAGCGGTGTAATTGGTCATGTTGCGGCATAATCATCTCTCTAGCGGGCGACAGTTATTCACTGTCGCCGTGTTTAAATCGTAACAGGTCACGGCGTTCTTTTTTGTCCGGTCGCCTGTCCGGGTGCGGCATGGTCAGAGCGTTAAGCTTACGCGCCAGCGCCATTTTTTCGCGTTTCTCTATGCTTTCCGTTGTCTCTTCGTACAGAGTGACGGCTTCGCTGGCCGGACGACGCTGCTCGGTGATCGCCTTGATCACCACCGTTCGCTCGTCGTTGCCCTGACGCAGCGTTAGCGTGGCGTTCAGTTCGACGATCTTGCTTGGCTTACTGCGCTGTCCGTTATAGTGAACTTTCCCGCCGTCCACCATTTCGCGGGCCAGTGCGCGGGTTTTATAAAACCGCGCAGCCCAAAGCCATTTATCCAGTCTGACCTCAACCGAGGGCTTCTCTTTCATGGCGTCTCCTTCACATCAGTGAGGGGATCAGTCGGCGGTAGTCATTCAATGACGGATGGCGCGCATACTGTTTTTCCGCAACGCCAGAGTCGGGGTTAGTCACGCCGAGGCAATAACGAATACCAAACTTCGCCGCCGCATCGAGAATAGGTTCGCTATCGTCGATAAACAGCGTTTTCTCTGCACTCATTCCCGTTTCTTCCGCCACGGCGCGCCATAACCGCTGATCCTCTTTGGGATATCCAAATGTGTGGGTAGAAAGTAATAAATCAAGGTGTGAGGCCAGACCGGTATGCTCCAGCTTCACGGCCAGATTATGCGGATGCGCATTGGTCAGCAAAATCCGCCGTTTACCGCAGGCTTTGAGCGCGTCTAAAAAGGGGATTGTATCGTCACGTAACACCGCTCGCGGCCCCATTGCGGTAGTCATCGCGCAGATATCCAGACCCAGACGGTCGCTCCAGTAATCAAGACAGTACCAGTTTAGCGTATGCTGCACGGCATGATATTCCTGGCGGATGCGTTCCTGCGCCTCTTGTGGCGAGATCCCGTTCTGCGCGCCGTAGGTCTCAGGCACCAGCTTTTGCCAGAAGTAGTTATCAAACGCCAGGTCGAGCAGCGTGCCGTCCATGTCTAACAGAACGGTATCCACGTTCTGCCAGGCAATATCAATATGCATGGGAACTCTCCAGAAGAAAACGCGATGCGGCACAGGGTAGCACACCCGGTGCCGCAGACATGTTATCAGATGAGGCTTTCCGGAGCGCTGATGAGCTTCGGATTCAGACAGCTTTCATAGTACTGTTGAATCTCCATCATGCGGGTGCGATGACGCTGGTAGCGGCGGAATGCCTGTACGCCATTATAGAGTGTGCAGGCTAACATCGTCAGCATCAGCAGCGTGGTGCCGAGGTAACGCCACAAACCAGAACGATCGGGGATGCGGTGCAGGGCGATATGCTGCGTGCCATTGGCGTCAGTATAGATATTGGTGACAATCCCTTCGGCGCTAAACGGCGTGTTCATCAGCATTTGTGCCAGTCGCTGGAAGGCGCTCCACTGTTCCTGCGCCGGGTAATCGTACAGCGATACGGTCGGCCAGGGCTGATCGACCAGATCGCTGCCTTCATCGCTGACAATCAGGAATCCGCCAGGAGCGGGGCTGTTCAGCGATTGGGCGGCGCGGGCGGTCTCGCGGGTAATAAAGGGCGCCGTGGAGGTGGTAACCAGATTGTCGAGCGATTCGGCGCTGACGGGACGCAGCAGAACGTTAACACCATCCAGTTTGCCCGCGTTGGCCCGTTTCACCAGCGCGCTCCAGTCTTTACTGTTCCCCAGGTTAACCAGCGCATTTTTGAGGCGTACGCACTCGTCTTCTGCCGCGCACAACTCAGCGGTTTTCAGGACGATATCGCCAAAATCATCCAGCAGCACCATGCCCGATTTTTGAATGGCGGAGCGCAAGGCCGCGCTGACGCGAGAGTCATCTTCCGGTTTGGGGTGCAACTGGCGGTTAACGGCCTGCGAGAGCGCAGTGGCTTTGTTCACCAGATCGGATTCCGGCAACGGCAGCGCAGGGGCGTCATTCCAGATGATTTGCGAGCAGTCAAACGGCATAAACGGTGAACTGGTTTGTGCGCTCCAGGTGCCCTGCGCATGAATATTACACATGCCGGTCCCGCGAAGATTTAACGTGTCGCCGACGCGCACGCCGGACTGTTCAAGCTGTTTTACGCTGGTCGCTTCGATGGTTTGTGCACCTTTCATCCACGACAGCGTGAACTTAATCGGCATATCGAGCGGGATCCAGAATAACAGCATCATCAGCACCAGCAGTGAGCCACCGGCGATGATCGTGCTGCGTACCCAGTGCTGCAACGGGAAGTTTTTAACCTCGTCATGCAGGGATAAAAACCGTCCCTGACGCACGACGTGGCGATCGAGATAAATATCAATATCTGTTTGCTGGCCGAGATCTTGCGCAATGTAAGGCTGCCAGTGGCTTGGATACACCAGGTCGATAATCCCCAGCGAGATATTGTTGATCTGCTCCTGGTCATTTTCGCCAAACAGTCCCCAGCGGCGCGGCGTTCCCCGCAGGCAGTGAATTTCGCGTAGTGCGGATTTCGATGGCGGTGCGAATAAGCCCCACAATCCTGCCGCCAGCAACAGCACGGCTCCGCCCACCATCCACGGCACAAAGACGTCCGGCGTAACCAGACAGAAAAAGAATAGCAGGAAGGCGGCGACAATTAACAGCGCTTCGCGGAAACCGGCCGGGCGGCTGAGCGCATATTCTTCATGCGTCTCCTGACGAATGTTCAGCAACTCAATTTGTTCGCTCTCTTCGCCGCGAATCGACGCCTGTGTGGATGTGGTCGGTTGCAGCGCGTAACCACGCGCCTCCTGCATATACTCTTGCAGGGAATGACCATTTAGCGAGATCACCAGCGGCAGCGTATCGGTGTGGATCAGCTCAACGCTGTTTTCATCATTAATGTACTGTTCCCAAAAGGGAGGCAGATGGACTTCGACGGAATCGAGGTAGTAGCGCCACTTATTCGGATCGTCCGTCGTGATGCCGTAGCGGGTGATTGAGTGGGTCAGAATGATGACGTTATTGCTTTCAGCATTCAGCGTCAGGGAAACAGGGGCTGCGCTGGCGCCCGTCGGACCGGGTACCTGCTGGATTTGACTCAGGCTATCAAGATAATTTTCAACGGCGCTGCGTTCTTCAGGCGTGAGTTTGCGCGTTGCCGCCTCTGAGAATGCATTTGTCCACGGCAGCTTACGCCGTCTGGCACGAACGTTAAGTCGCCACCAGGCCAGCAATGCGCAGACCAGCAACGCCGCTAAAAAAATCAGAATGGTGCTCATGCTTTCCCCATCTTACTTAATCTGTCAGGTGTGGTCAGTCGCACCCTGTCACAATGAACGTGATCCCGTGGTTGGCTATCGGCAAGCATGGAGTTGAACTTGAGCATTTTTCAGCGCATCCCAGTGAATGCTGATGATAGCAAAACCTGCAAAAGCGGAATATCAGCAAATTCCTGGACCTATTTCAACCTATTGACTTTTAATTTGAAATAGGAATTATATTTTTATTAGGTTACATAAATGTAAATAACTGGCAATTCGCATTGCCGAAACCGTGTTGCGTATCGCACAATAACGACTGATTTCACGGCATAGATTCTCACGATGAGCAAATCATTACAAAAACCCACCATTCTGAACGTCGAAACTGTCGCACAGTCGCGGCTATTTAGCGTTGAAAGCGTGGACCTCGAATTCAGCAACGGCGTGCGTCGTGTCTATGAACGGATGCGTCCCTCGACCCGTGAAGCGGTAATGATTGTTCCGATCGTTGACGATCACCTGATTCTGATTCGTGAATACGCGGTGGGAACGGAGTCCTATGAGCTGGGCTTTTCCAAAGGGTTGATCGACCCGGGTGAAAGCGTGTTTGAAGCGGCGAACCGGGAACTGAAAGAAGAGGTCGGTTTTGGGGCAAACGATCTGACTTTTTTAAAAAAACTCAGCATGGCGCCGTCTTACTTTTCCAGCAAGATGAATATCGTGGTGGCGGAAGACCTTTTTCCCGAGTCACTGGAAGGCGATGAACCCGAACCGTTGCCGCAGGTGCGCTGGCCGCTGGCGCATCTGATGGATCTGCTGGAAGACCCCGACTTTACCGAAGCACGAAACGTGAGCGCGTTGTTTCTTGTACGCGAATGGCTGAAAGGGCAGGGACGGCTGTAAACGGGTCCCCTGAAGGAATGAAAAAAGGCGCCGCAGCGCCTTTTTTATTTAGAACAGTTCGTGTGTCTCACCACCGTCAGTGATGGTCGTTCCCACCTCATGCACCGCCTGCTGTGTCGGCTGCGTGCCTTCGATGAAATATTCTGCCCGACTGTTACCGCCGTTTGCCAGTTGTCCGGTGCTGCGATCGATATTGACCGTGACGATGCCTGGTGGCGGCGTCAGCGGCTCCTCAGGAACCCCTTCCAGCACCACTTTCATGTAAGCATCCCACGCGGGTTGCGCACTTTTCGCACCGCCTTCGTAGCCAGAGATTTGATCTTTGATCGCTCCAGAGGCGGTGGTGCGCCCCAGGTCACGGCGGTGATCGTCAAATCCAATCCATACGGAGGTGACTACCCCTGGGCCGTAGCCGGAGAACCAGGCGTCTTTCGAGCTGTTGGTGGTCCCGGTTTTACCGCCGATATCGTGGCGATTCAGATCACGACCTGCACGCCAGCCGGTACCCATCCAGCCGGGTTCGCCGAAAATGTTGGTATTCAGCGCGCTCTTGATCAGGAAAGCCAGCGGCGTGTTGATCACGTGCGGTGCGTACTCTTGCGCCCCGGTCTGCGCCACTAACGCTTGATTTGCCTGCTCCAGTTTGGGCATTGGCACGGCGGCGTTCTGCTGCTCGCCAGAGATGGAGACATCTTCGACGTTGCTGTTTTCCAGAACGTTGGATTTCTGGGTATCACCGTAAATCACCGGAATATCACACTCCGGGCAGGCGATTTTCGGCTTCGCTTCGAAAATTACGCCGTTCTGGTCCGTTTCGATCTTGCTGATGAAATAGGGATCGACCAGGAAGCCGCCGTTCGACATGACGGCATAACCACGCGCCACCTGTAGCGGGGTAAATGACGCGGAGCCCAGCGCCAGGGATTCGGTACGCACAATGTTTTGTGCCGGGAAGCCGAAACGCTGCAGATATTCCGCCGCGTAGTCCACGCCCATGGCCCGCATAGCGCGTACCATTACCACGTTTTTCGATTCGCCCAGCCCCTGACGTAAACGAATCGGGCCTGCGTACTGCGGTGGTGAGTTTTTCGGACGCCAGTCGGAACCGGCACCAGCATCCCAGCGAGAAATTGGCACGTCGTTCAGCATACTCGCCAGCGTCAGACCTTTGTCCATCGCGGCAGTGTAGAGGAACGGCTTAATGTTAGAACCGACCTGACGCAGCGCCTGAGTGGCACGGTTGAACTTGCTCTGGTTAAAGTCAAAACCGCCGACCAGCGCCAGCACGGCCCCGTTTTTCGGATTGATTGAGACCAGCGCGGAGTTCACATCCGGAACCTGCGCCAGCCACCAGGCTTCGCCCATCTTCCGCACCCAGATCTGCTGACCGGTCTGCACCGCGTCAGTGACCTTACGCGGCGTCGGGCCTTGCTGAGTATCCGAACGATAAGGACGCGCCCAACGAATGCCTTCCATCCGCAGCGAGACCGAAGTGCCGTCTGCCAGAGTCGCCGTCGCTTCCTGCGGGTTTGCACTGGTGATCACCGCTGGCAGCAACGGCCCGTAAGTTGGCAGCGCTTTCAGCGTATCGGTGATTTTCTTACTGTCCCATGCGGTTTCACCCACTTTCCACAGCACGTTGGCCGGACCGCGATAGCCGTGGCGCATGTCATAGTCCAGCACATTATTACGTACCGCCTGTTGCGCGGCCTGCTGCACCTTACGGGTGATCGTGGTGTAAATGCGGTAACCGTCTTCATAGGCGTTTTCGCCATAACGGTTGTACATCTCCTGACGCACCATTTCTGACAGGTACGGGGCGGAGAAAGCGATTTCCGGCGCATGATAGTTGGCGTCGATCGGCTCATTCCGCGCCTGATCGTACTGTGCCTGAGTGATGTACCCTTCGCTCAGCATGCGCGACAGCACCACGTTACGACGTGCGGTCGCGCGGTCCATCGAATAAAGCGGGTTAAAGGTAGAAGGCGCTTTCGGCAGGCCGGCAATTACCGCGATCTCACCCAGATCCAACTGGTCGACTGATTTACCGAAATAGACCTGCGCCGCCGCCCCGACGCCATAAGCGCGGTAACCGAGGTAGATCTTGTTCAGATAGAGTTCGAGGATCTCATCTTTACTCAGCAACTGCTCAATGCGGATCGCCAGGAACACTTCCTTAATCTTACGCATCAACGTGCGTTCAGGACTGAGGAAGAAATTTCTTGCGAGCTGCTGCGTGATGGTACTCGCCCCTTGCGAGGCGTGACCGGAGAACAGCGCTACGCTTGCCGCACGGAAAATCCCCACCGGGTCAACGCCGTGGTGCTCATAGAAACGACTGTCTTCTGTGGCGATAAAGGCTTTGACCATTTCCGGCGGGATCTGATTGAGCGTCACCGGAATACGACGTTTTTCACCATATTGCGCAATGAGCTCGCCATCTGCGCTGTAAACCTGCATCGGGATCTGCAAACGCACATCTTTAAGCGTCGCGACGTCAGGTAACTGTGGCTCAATATAGCGATAGAGGCCATAAATCGAGCCTGCTCCCAGCAGGATGCAACATACTGCAAGGATCAATAAATACTTTACGAACTTCACCGGAGATTTCCCATTTAGTTTCATTTGGGCAGTTTATAAACAACCGCGCGGTAGTATAAAGGCAAGCCAGACGCATTGATATACCCGTGAGAGCGACGGGTGATAAGGAGATCATCAGCAATGGCTTTCAGATTCTGGCAAGTCGGCCTGCACATTCAGCCACACGAAGCCCTGGCGGTTGCCGTCGTTCGCGGCGCGTCAGGTTGGTATCTACAGCGCTGGTGGCGTCTGCCGCTGGCGCAACACACAATCAGCGACGGACATTTCCACGACGCCGAACAACTTGTGGCGGTGTTACAACCGTGGAGTCGCGAGCTGCCGCAACGCCACCATATACACCTCTCTTTTCCTGCGAGTCGGACGCGGCAAAAGCGCTTTCCCCGCCCTTCAATGTCGCTTCGCGAGCGTGAACAAACGGCCTGGTTGACCGGTTCGATGGCGCGTGAACTGGATATGGAGTCGGCAGCTCTGCGCTTTGACTATAGCGAAGATGCGCTCGCCCCGGCCTATACGGTTACCGCCGCGCAGGACAAAGAGATTTCGGCTCTGTTAACGCTGGCGAAAACACTCGGTGTAAACGTCACGGCGATCACCCCAGATGCCTGCGCATTGCAGCGTCTGCTGCCTTTTCTTTCCCCGGAACAAACCTGCCTGGTGTGGCGCGATGACACGCAGTGGCTGTGGGCGACGCGCAACGCATGGGGGCGTAAATCGCGGGCAGAGATAGCTCATCTTCACGACCTGGCTGCCGGACTCTCCCTCAGAAGCGAAGAGGTGGCGCTCTGCGCAGACGAGGGGTTTGACCCCTGGCGGGCGGTTTCAATTCGTCAGCCTCCCGTACCCAGGGAAGGTCATGCATTCGCCGTTGCGCTAGGACTGGCGCTGGGAGAAATGCGTTGATGCATCCTCCCGTCAATTTTTTGCCCTGGCGGCAACAGCGGCGTAATGCCTGTCTGCGTATGTGGGGTGGGCTATTCGGCGCATCAGCGGCGATCGTGCTGGCACTAACGCTGATCGGATATCTCGCCCGCGCCACGAGCGGGCAGGCAAATGGGGTGTTGTTGCAGGCGGAGCAACAACTTGCCACGGCGCTTACGACAGTGAAACCCCGGCTTGAGGCGCGCCAGCGTCAGGCGCAGCAGGTCATTCAACGAGACAGATTGCGCGAGCAGACCCGCCGCTGGCAGCCCGCGCTGGAAAGTCTTGCGTTGAGTGTGCCGGCACAGGCCTGGCTAACCAGTATGGACTACCAGCAGAGCTCACTGGAACTCAGTGGAAAAGCGCTCACCTTTTCTGCGCTCAGCGCACTGGAGGCCGCCCTGCGCGACTCGCCGATGTTTGAGATAAACCATACCGGCGCCACCCTGCAGGATGCGCAGGGATACTGGCAGTTCCAGTACCGTGTGATATGGAGAGAAGCGCATGATCGCCCTCTTTGACGCCTGGTGCGCTTTTTCGCCGCGTACCCGCATTGTCTGCTGGGTAAGTTGGGTGGCTGCGTTAAGTACGATCGCGTTGTCTTTTCTGTTCTTCCCGGGAATGCGTGATGAGGGTGCGCTTAGCCAGCAACGGGTGGCCAACCGCCAGCTCAGTTCAACGTTGTATCACCTCTCTGGCGCGCAGGCAGAGGCACAGCTTTCATCGGCATCGCAAACGCCGGTGTTTTCACCGCTCACGCTTCAGGTGCCGAATATGCAGCTACTGTACTGGCGTCCATCGGCGCAGGGCGGAGAACTTGCGGTGAAGGCGCCTTGGGAGGCGATGGTGTCATTGTTCGGATACCTGGCGGCGCGAGGCATGTCCGTGAGTGCATTTTCGCTGAAAGCAGAAAACGACGAGCGAGTGTTGACGCTCAGGCTGGAGTCTCTCCATGAAGGGTAAGAACGCGGTGTTGGTGGCTCTTTCATTGTTGATGCTGACCGGCATGCGCGATCCGTTCCGCCAGCCTGAAGATCATTGCCATGGTGCCGAGCTGGCGCAATGGCAATACCAGGGGATGGTGAGCAGGGGAGAGCGAAATATTGGACTGCTTCAGGACGGGCAGCATCACTGGCGGCGTGTCGAGCAACATGAGGTTCTGGATAATGGCTGGACTATCGTGCAACTCACGGCACAGACGCTGACAGTGAGCACAGGTAAAGAGTGTGACCCGCCCCAGTGGCAGTGGCAACGACAAGGAGAGGGTAATGAAGCAATGGATACTGGTGGTGTTGATCGCCATCCTGCAGCCGGTTCAGGCCGGAAAAAACCAGAACGTGACGCTGGTGGTGGATGACGTGCCCGTCACGCAGGTTCTTCAGGCACTGGCTGAACAGGAGCGAAAAAACCTCGTGATATCGCCGGATGTCAGCGGCGTGGTGTCGTTGCATCTGACGGATGTCCCGTGGAAACAGGCGCTCCAGACGGTAGTGAAAAGCGCTGGACTGGTGTTACGTCAGGAAGGGGCGATTTTACATGTGCATTCCGAGAGCTGGCAGAGCGAAGAGGCGGCGCGACAGGAGGCGGAGGTCGCAAGACGCCAGGCGAACTTACCGCTGGAGAATCGGCATATTGCCCTGCATTACGCCGATGCCACTGAACTGGCGAAAGCGGGGGATAAACTGCTGAGTGCCAAAGGTAGCCTCACGGTAGATAAGCGTACCAATCGACTGCTGGTCAGGGATAACTCGCCGACGCTGGCGCTGGTGGAACAGTGGGTGGCACAAATGGATCTCCCGATAGAACAGGTCGAACTGGCGGCGCATATCGTCACCATTAATGAAAAAAGTCTGCGTGAACTGGGGGTGAAATGGACACTGGCAGAGGCCGAGAAGGCCGGTGCGGTGGGGCAAGTGACAACGATAGCCAGCGATCTCTCGGTCGCGAATGCGACCACCCGCGTCGGGTTCAATATTGGTCGTATTAATGGGCGGTTGCTGGATCTGGAGCTGTCTGCACTGGAGCAACAGCAGCAGCTCGATATTATCGCCAGTCCGCGACTGCTGGCTTCTCACCTACAGCCTGCCAGCATCAAGCAAGGGAGCGAGATCCCCTATCAGGTTTCCAGCGGCGAAAGCGGTGCGACGTCGGTTGAATTTAAAGAGGCCGTGCTAGGGATGGAAGTCACCCCAACGGTTTTACCGAAGGGGCGGATCCGCCTGAAGCTACGCATCAGCCAGAACATGCCGGGGCAGATGCTACAACAAGCGGATGGCGAGGTACTGGCCATCGATAAGCAGGAAATTGAAACGCAGGTCGAGGTGAAAAGTGGAGAGACGCTGGCGCTGGGCGGCATTTTTTCAAACAAGAATAAAACCGGGAAGGACAGTATTCCGCTGTTAGGTGATATTCCCTGGTTTGGACAACTCTTTCGTCACGATGGGAAAGAAAACGAACGTCGTGAGCTGGTGGTATTTATTACGCCCAGATTGGTCTCGACAGAATGATTTATGCATGAAACACCGTTGTTTTTGCACTTAACTCGTTTCAGGGATTTGACGTGCGCAGCTATTTAGCATACAAGGAGTACCGATTTGAGAGTCGGTACTTCTCATCGCCGTCCGGCAATGCCGACTCGGGTTGTCTACAATCTGGTTTGATGATTTATTCAGTTGCCAAACCTGCTTGAGTATTGAGATAATTTTCAGTCTGACTCTCGCAATATCTTATGAGGTTTCAGTTCATGTCCTGCTGCGCTCAGTGTCTGCGACGCGGGTTTATCATTAACGAATAGTCTTAGTAGTACCGAAAAAATGGCAGAGAAACGCAATATCTTTCTGGTTGGGCCTATGGGTGCCGGAAAAAGCACTATTGGGCGCCAGTTAGCTCAACAACTCAATATGGAATTTTACGATTCTGATCAAGAGATTGAGAAACGAACCGGAGCTGATGTGGGCTGGGTCTTCGACGTAGAAGGTGAAGACGGCTTCCGCGATCGTGAAGAGAAAGTCATCAACGAATTGACGGAAAAACAGGGTATTGTGCTGGCTACCGGTGGTGGCTCTGTAAAATCGCGTGAAACCCGTAATCGTCTTTCCGCGCGTGGCGTCGTGGTCTATCTCGAAACGACCATCGAAAAACAACTTGCGCGTACGCAGCGCGATAAAAAACGTCCGCTGTTGCAGGTAGAAGCGCCGCCTCGTGAAGTTCTGGAAGCGTTGGCCGACGAACGCAATCCGCTGTATGAAGAGATTGCCGACGTAACCATTCGTACCGATGATCAGAGCGCCAAAGTCGTTGCAAACCAGATTATTCATATGCTGGAAAGCAACTGATTCTGGCTTAATACACACTCGGTAAGCGGGTATAAGTCATTAAGGTGGATGTCGCGTCATGGAGAGGATTACCGTCACTCTCGGGGAACGTAGTTACCCTATCACCATCGCGGCTGGTTTGTTTAACGAACCAGCTTCATTCTTACCGCTGAAATCGGGCGATCAGGTTATGTTGGTCACCAACGAAACCCTGGCTCCCCTTTATCTTGATAAGATTCGCAGCGTACTTGAACAAGCGGGTGTGAACGTTGATAGCGTCATCCTGCCTGACGGCGAGCAGTACAAAAGCCTGACGGTGCTGGATACGGTATTCACCGCCTTGCTGCAAAAACCGCATGGTCGTGATACGACGCTGGTCGCACTGGGCGGCGGCGTCATTGGCGACCTGACCGGTTTTGCCGCTGCCAGCTATCAGCGCGGTGTACGCTTCATCCAGGTCCCGACGACACTTTTGTCGCAGGTTGACTCCTCCGTTGGCGGTAAAACCGCCGTAAACCATCCCCTCGGCAAAAACATGATCGGCGCGTTTTACCAGCCGGCCTCCGTGGTGGTGGATCTCGACTGTCTGAAAACGCTCCCTGCCCGTGAACTGGCATCCGGTCTGGCGGAAGTGATCAAGTACGGCATTATCCTGGATGGCGAATTCTTTAGCTGGCTGGAGGAGAATCTGGATGCGCTACTGCGTCTGGACGGACCGGCAATGGCCTGGTGTATTCGTCGTTGTTGTGAGCTGAAAGCCGAAGTTGTTGCCGCAGACGAGCGCGAAACCGGCTTACGTGCTTTACTGAATCTGGGGCACACATACGGTCATGCCATTGAAGCTGAAATGGGTTATGGCAATTGGTTACATGGTGAAGCGGTCGCAGCAGGTATGGTAATGGCTGCGCGGACGTCGGAACGTCTGGGGCAGTTTGCGCCAGAAGATACGCAGCGCATCATCACGTTACTTAAACGTGCCGGCTTGCCGGTCCACGGACCGCGCGAGATGTCCGCGCAGGCTTACCTGCCGCACATGTTGCGTGATAAAAAAGTGTTGGCGGGAGAAATGCGCTTAGTCCTTCCGCTGGCGATAGGGAAAAGTGAAGTACGCGGCGGCGTGTCGCACGAGGTGGTTCTTAACGCTATTGCTGATTGCCAGCAGGCGTAACAACAAGAAAGGCGGACTGATACGGCTCACGTATCGGCCATTTAGATTCAGGTTAGTTGCAACGTCGTAAGCATTAGCCTTTGAGTGGGGTGTTAAATGGATGAATTCAAACCAGAAGACGAGCTGAAACCCGATCCCAGCGATCGTCGTACTGGTCGTTCTCGTCAATCTTCAGAACGCGGAGAACCGCAGATCAACTTTGATGATGTTGATCTGGACGCTGACGATCGCCGTCCTGCACGCGGGCGTAAAGAACGCCTTGATGAGCAAGAGAGGGAAGAGGATTACGAATCCGATGATGAAGAGTTCGTGGATGAAGAACGCGTCGAGCGTCGTCCGCGTAAGCGTAAAAAAGCCGCCGGTAAACCCGCTTCTCGTCAGTACATGATGATGGGCGTGGGCGTGCTGGTCCTGCTGCTGCTGATCATCGGTATTGGCTCCGCGCTGAAAGCGCCTTCCACCCCGTCTTCAAGTGAACAAACGGCGTCTGGCGAGAAGAATATCGATCTCACCGGCAATGCCGCTGACCAGGCAAACGGCGCCCAACCCGCTCCGGGAAGCACTTCCGCTGAACAGACTGCGGGTAACACTCAGCAGGATGTTTCTTTGCCACCAATCTCCTCCACGCCAACGCAGGGTCAAACGCCTGTGACCACAGAAGGTCAACAGCGTGTAGAAGTGCAGGGCGATCTGAATAATGCACTGACGCAACCGCAGGGTCAGGAACAGCTAAATAATGTGGCGGTAAACTCTACGCTGCCAACAGAACCGGCGACCGTTGCGCCCGTGCGTAATGGTACTGCGTCAAGCCAGACGGCGACGGCACCCGCCGCCAGCGCCCAGCGACCTGAACGTAAACAGGCTGTGATCGAGCCGAAGAAACCGCAGACCACCGCGAAAACGACGTCCGCAGCACCGAAACCGGCGGCTCAGCCTAAACGGACTGAACCCGCAGCGCCTACGGCCACGACGACGCCAAAAGCGACGGTCAGCACCGCACCGGCACAGACAGCAGCGCCCGCGCAAACGCCAGCACCTGCTCAGACCGCGCCAGCGGCAACGGCAGGTAGCGCATCTGGCGCTAAAAGCGCCGGTAACGTCGGATCGCTGAAGTCCGCACCGTCCAGTCATTACACCCTGCAGCTCAGCAGCTCTTCAAACTACGACAACCTGAATGGTTGGGCGAAGAAAGAGAATCTGAAAAACTATGTGGTGTATCAGACGACGCGTAACGGCCAACCGTGGTATGTTCTGGTGTCTGGCGTGTATGCCTCGAAAGAAGATGCGAAACGCGCGGTTTCCACGCTGCCAGCCGATGTGCAGGCAAAAAATCCGTGGGCCAAACCGTTGCATCAGGTACAGGCCGATCTGAAATAATGTTAAAGCGCAGGATGCTGTCGGAGCTTTCTCCACAGCCGGAGAAGGTGTAATTAGTTAGTCAGCATGAAAAAAAATCGCGCTTTTCTGAAGTGGGCAGGGGGTAAATATCCCCTGCTTGACGACATCAAACGGCATTTACCGCAGGGCGAATGCCTGGTCGAACCCTTTGTGGGTGCAGGGTCGGTGTTTCTTAACACCGACTTTTCTCGTTATATTCTTGCCGATATCAATAGCGACCTCATCAGTCTCTATAAGATCGTGAAGACCCGTACCGACGAGTACGTGAAGGCTTCCCGTGAACTGTTTAACCCGGAAACCAATCAGGCTGAGCTCTACTATCAGTTCCGTGAAGAGTTCAACGCCAGCCAGGATCCTTTCCGTCGTGCGGTTCTGTTCCTGTATCTGAACCGATATGGTTACAACGGCCTGTGCCGGTATAATCTGCGCGGTGAGTTTAACGTGCCGTTTGGACGTTACAAAAAGCCTTACTTCCCGGAAGCTGAGTTGTATCACTTTGCGGAAAAAGCGCAGAATGCGGAATTCCACTGCCTCTCATATGATGAGTGTATGGAGCAAGCGGATGCGAACTCGGTTGTCTATTGCGATCCGCCCTACGCCCCGCTGTCAGCAACGGCGAATTTCACCGCGTATCATACCAATAGCTTCAGCCCGAAAGAGCAGGCCCATCTGGCTAAAATGGCCGAAAAGCTGGTCAGTAAGCAGATCCCGGTGTTAATTTCGAACCATGACACGCCGGATACCCGCGAATGGTATAAAGCGGCGGAACATTTTCAGGTCAAAGTGCGGCGCAGTATAAGCAGCAACGGCGGCACACGTAAAAAGGTGGACGAACTGCTGGCTCTGTACAAACCAGGAGTCGTTTCACCCGCGAATAAATAATTCTCAAGGAGAAGCGGATGAAACAGTATTTGATTGCCCCCTCAATCCTGTCGGCTGATTTTGCTCGCCTGGGTGAGGACACCGCGAAAGCTCTGGCTGCCGGTGGTGACGTCGTGCATTTTGACGTCATGGACAACCACTATGTACCGAATCTGACCATGGGTCCGATGGTACTGAAATCCCTGCGTAAATATGGCATTACGGCTCCCATCGATGTGCATCTGATGGTGAAACCTGTCGATCGAATCATCCCGGATTTCGCAGCCGCGGGCGCCAGCATCATTACCTTTCATCCGGAAGCCTCCGAACACGTTGACCGATCGCTGCAACTGATTAAAGAGCACGGCTGTAAAGCCGGGCTGGTCTTCAATCCGGCGACACCATTAAGCTATCTGGACTATGTAATGGACAAGCTGGATGTGATCCTGTTGATGTCCGTTAACCCAGGCTTTGGCGGTCAATCCTTCATTCCGCAAACGCTGGACAAACTGCGAGAAGTCCGTCGTCGCATTGACGAGTCGGGTTACGACATTCGCCTCGAAGTGGATGGCGGCGTGAAGGTGAGTAACATAGCTGAAATCGCCGCCGCAGGAGCCGATATGTTTGTCGCCGGTTCCGCCGTCTTCGATCAGCCAGACTACAAAAAAGTCATTGATGACATGCGCAGCGAACTGGCGAAGGTAAGTCATGGATAAATTGCAGGATATTCGGGGCGTTGCCTTTGACCTCGACGGAACGCTGGTGGACAGCGCGCCGGGATTGAGCGCCGCAGTGGACATGGCGCTGTATGCGCTGGAGCTGCCGGTTGCCGGTGAAGAGCGCGTCATTACCTGGATTGGTAATGGTGCTGATGTATTGATGGAGCGGGCGTTAACCTGGTCTCGTCAGGAGCGCGCCACACTGCGTAAGACGATGGGCAAGCCGCCGGTCGATGAAGATATTCCCGCCGAGGAGCAGGTCCGTATTCTGCGTAAGCTATTTGACCGCTACTACGGAGATGTCGCAGAAGAAGGGACGTTTCTGTTCCCTGATGTCGCCGACACGCTGGGCGCACTGCACGCCAAAGGACTGCCGCTCGGTCTGGTGACCAACAAGCCGACGCCGTTTGTTGCGCCATTGCTCGACGCGCTGGATATCAGTAAATATTTCAGCGTCGTTATTGGCGGTGACGACGTCCAGAACAAAAAACCACATCCGGATCCGCTGCTGCTGGTGGCAAGTAAGCTCGGCATTGCGCCAGAGCAATTGCTCTTCGTGGGGGATTCGCGTAATGATATTCAGGCGGCAAAAGCCGCTGGCTGCCCGTCCGTTGGCCTCACCTATGGTTACAACTATGGTGAACCCATCGCGCTGAGCCAGCCAGACGTCATGTATGACCGCATTAATGAACTACTGCCCGCTCTCGGGCTTCCGCATAGCGAAAATCAGGAATCGAAAAATGACTAAGCCCATCGTTTTTAGTGGCGCACAGCCCTCAGGTGAATTGACCATTGGTAACTACATGGGTGCACTGCGTCAGTGGGTGAACATGCAGGATGATTACCATTGCATCTATTGTATCGTTGACCAGCATGCTATCACCGTTCGTCAGGATGCCCAGCAACTGCGTAAAGCGACGCTGGATACGCTGGCGCTCTACCTCGCGTGTGGTATCGATCCTGAGAAAAGCACCATTTTCGTTCAGTCTCATGTGCCTGAACATGCGCAACTGAGCTGGGCGCTGAACTGCTACACCTACTTTGGCGAACTGAGCCGTATGACCCAGTTCAAAGATAAGTCAGCGCGCTACGCTGAGAACATCAACGCTGGTCTGTTTGACTACCCGGTACTGATGGCAGCAGATATCCTGCTGTATCAGACCAACCTGGTGCCGGTGGGCGAAGACCAGAAACAGCACCTGGAACTGAGCCGCGATATCGCTCAGCGTTTCAACGCGCTGTATGGCGACATCTTCAAAGTTCCTGAGCCGTTTATTCCTAAATCAGGCGCCCGCGTGATGTCTCTGTTGGAGCCGACGAAAAAGATGTCCAAGTCGGACGACAACCGCAACAACGTGATTGGCCTGCTGGAAGATCCGAAATCCGTGGTCAAGAAGATTAAACGCGCGGTAACGGATTCCGAAGAGCCGCCGGTGGTGCGCTACGATGTGCAGAACAAGGCGGGCGTATCTAACCTGCTGGATATTCTCTCCGCCGTGACCGGACAGAGTATTCCGGAACTGGAAAAACAGTTTGAAGGCAAGATGTATGGTCACCTGAAAGGCGAAGTCGCCGATGCGGTATCCGGCATGCTGACCGAGTTGCAGGAGCGTTATTATCGTTACCGTAACGACGAAGCCTTCCTGCAACAGGTGATGAAAGACGGCGCGGAAAAAGCGGGCGCGCGTGCATCAGCTACGCTGAAAGCGGTTTATGAAGCGATTGGTTTTGTTGCCAGGCCGTAACGGGTACGCGAAATGAAAAAACCGGGAGATTCCCGGTTTTTTTGTATCGGCGCAATGATCAGCGAGATTATTCTGCGGTCGGGCCGCAGCCGCCAATCATCTTAGAAATAGAAATGGCAGGGTGCAGAAGATAGTCATAAGAGCAGGTCTTATTACGGTTTTCGATGTGACCTGTACAAGCTGTCAGGGTTGCCAGTGCCGCACCTAAGAGTGCCATTTTGATAAATGTGTTCATTTACATTCCCTATGTAAAAAATATAATTTTTAACCATCAATTGAATTAGTGAATCTTCATTCGCTAACCGGGGTCGACGATAACGTAATCTATTTTTCGCGTCAGTAAGGGAATAGGCATGCGGGAGAGGTGGAAGGGGTAATCATTTTAAAATTAATGAGTTAATATAATGTCCGGATCTGGAACTTGTATTTTAGGGCCAAAAAAATAAGGCCAGACGATGCTGACCTTACCGACAATTAAGGCTTAGTGATTAGAGAACCAGTTTAGTTTTTCACGTAATCCCACCACGCGCCCCACAATGATTAGCGCCGGGCTTGCAACCTGTGTTGCCAGTTCGCCGAGATTATTCAGTTCACCTTTGACTACCCGCTGTTTCACCGAGGTGCCGTTTTCAACCAGTGCGACCGGCATATCGGCCTGCATGCCAAATTCGATCAGTTTTTGCTGGATAGTGGCCGCCTGATTTAGCCCCATGTAAAACACCAACGTCTGTTTTTCTGCCGCCAGGTTTTCCCAGTCCAGTTCGCCGCCGGTCTTCAGGTGCCCGGTAACCAGACGTACGCTCTGGGCGTAGTCACGGTGTGTCAGCGGAATGCCGGAGTAGGCGGAACAGCCGGATGCCGCGGTTATTCCCGGCACCACGGAAAACGGAATACCGGCATGGCACAGTGTTTCCAGCTCCTCACCACCACGACCAAAGATAAACGGGTCACCGCCTTTCAGACGGACGACACGTTTGCCCTGTTGCGCTTCACGCAGCAGGATTTGGTTAATTTCCTCCTGCGGCACGCAGTGATAACCCGCGCGTTTACCGACAAACACACGGTCGGCGTCGCGACGCACCAGGTTCATGATGTCGTCAGACACCAGACGGTCATAGACCACCACATCGGCCTGCTGGATCTGCTGCAACCCTTTTAGCGTCAGAAGTCCGGCATCGCCAGGGCCTGCACCCACCAGCACCACTTCACCGCGATGATCCAACGGCTCGCTGAGCATCTGCTCGGTGGTTTCTTCTACCGCTTTATGGTCGGCATTCGCCAGCGACTGTGCCAGCCTGTCGTTAACAAACAGCTTTTCCCAGAAGCGGCGACGTTCACCCATCGTGGCAAACTGTTTTTTCACCCGGGAACGAAGTTGCCCGGCATAATGTGCAACCTGACCCAAATGTTGAGGTAAAACGGATTCCAGTTTTTCACGCAGCAGACGGGCCAGCACCGGTGAGGTGCCGCCGGAAGAGACCGCCACCATTAGCGGTGAACGGTCGATAATCGATGGCATGATGAAACTGGCGGCTTTCGGCGCATCCACGACGTTACAGAAGATACGGCGGGATTCTGCAGCATCGCTCACGCGCTGATTCACCGCATCATCATCGGTCGCGGCAATCGCCAGCCAGCACGGGTCGAGAAGGGCTTCATCAAACGGTCCTTCCACCAGCGTCAACATGTTTTCATTTGCCCATACGGTGAACTGCGGAATAAACGCCAGCGCATTAACCGTTAAACGAGCGCCTGCTTCCAGCAGTAACCGTGCTTTGCGTTCTGCGACATCACCACCGCCGACAATCAGACAGTCGCGGTCGCGTAGTTGACAAAATATAGGCAAATGATCCACGACATTACCCCTTAATTATTGGCTGTAGCCTCAGTTTGGTTGATTTTTGCCGGAGCAGGTCGCTCCGATTTTGGCGTAGCATACCAATAACCTAACCCCATGAACACGACACCGGACAAAGTATTGCCGAGTGTTACCCACAGCAGGTTATGACCAATCCCCGCCAGGGTATAGGCTTCGCTGTGGTGTCCGAACCAGGAGAGGGCGAACAGCGTCATGTTGGCAACTGAGTGTTCATAGCCGGACGCGATAAACGCCAGCAGACACCACCAGATAGCGATAAATTTCGCAGCGCCTTCAGTACGGATCGCCATCCAGATTGCCAGACAAACCAGCCAGTTACACAGCGCGCCTTTGAAGAACAGTACCGTTGCCGGCGCCGTGGTTTTCGCCAGCGCGACCGAGTGTACGATGCTGGTATCGACCGGTAGCAGGCTACCGCCACCCCAACTGTACAGCAGTGCGACGAACACGGAACCCACCAGGTTACCCAACCAGGTCTGCGGCAAAATCGCCCACATCTGTCCCTGGCTGATGGTGCCCGCTTTGACGCCAAGCGTCAGGAACATCGTGTGACCGGTAAACAGTTCGGAACCAGCAATAATGACCAGCGTTAAGGCAATCCCAAAGGTCGCGCCCATCACCAGCGGACGCACGGACGGATCGAGTAAGTTACCGAGAGTGAAAATCAGGATGATACCGAGGCCAACGTAAGCCCCTGCCATCGCAGAACTGACCCAGAAGCCGAGCGGGTTATTTGCCGACAGGCGTGCGATGCGCGCAGCGTTAGCCGCACATTTGTTAATTGTATCTGTGAACATGACTTTGATTACCCATAAAAAATGAAATAAATACGTAACCGTAGGCCGGATAGGCCTTTATGCCGCCTTCAGACCTACGAAAAAAACAGGACTGCCAATACGTTAAAAAGGGAGGCGTTGCGCCTCCCTAAAATTCATTAACTGCGCAACTGCACAATGCCGTCTTTTACCCGCGCGTCGTAGTGCGCCACGGAATGACATTCATCCTCCATGCACAGGCCGTCGCTCAGGCGAAAGCGCTGTTTTTTCAACGGGCTGGCGACCCACAATTCGCCCTGATGTTCCGCAATCAATCCGCGAGACAGCACGCTGGATTCAAAGAACGGGTCGATGTTGCTGATCGCAAACACCTGGTCGTTGTGATACGGACGAAAAATAGCGACCTGTTCCTCACCTAACAACGCGCAGACGCCGGTTGCGGGCAGGATGTCATCAATGTGGCAGATGTTTGTCCACTGGCTCATGCGTTTTCCTCCACCAGAGTGACCGGGATGCGTTCATACGGCGTGGCCGGACGATGCTGTTCACGTTCAGGCACTACCTGGACGTTCGGATCGCGTTTATCGCTGTTGATAAAGTGTCTGAAACGCGTCTGGGCAGATGGCGTGTTGACGGTTTCCGTCCACTCGCAGACTACGGCTTCGCGCAGACGGGCCATCTCTTCTTCCAGATGTTCGTTCAGACCTAGTTTGTCGTCGATGATGACGGAACGCAGATACTCAATGCCGCCTTCCAGGTTGTCTAACCACGGGGCGGTACGGGTCAGTTTGTCCGCCGTACGGATGTAGAACATCATGAAACGGTCGAGATATTTGAGCAGCGTTTCACGATCGATATCCGCTGCCAGCAGATCCGCATGACGCGGTTTCATCCCGCCATTACCGCAGACGTACAGGTTCCAGCCTTTCTCGGTAGCG
Source organism: Citrobacter amalonaticus (assembly GCF_018323885.1). Lineage (NCBI taxonomy): Bacteria > Pseudomonadati > Pseudomonadota > Gammaproteobacteria > Enterobacterales > Enterobacteriaceae > Citrobacter > Citrobacter amalonaticus. The sequence continues at coordinate 420,463 of NZ_AP024585.1, forward strand.
ATGATACCGACGTCTTTGCCCTGGGCTTCGGCACATTCACGGGTACAGCCGGAAACGCCGAACTTCATCTTGTGCGGGGTGCGAATGCCTTTGTAGCGGTTTTCCAGCTCAACGCCGAAGCCCACGCTGTCACCCACGCCATAACGGCACCAGGTGCTGCCCACACAGGTTTTCGCCATGCGCAGCGCTTTGGCGTAGGCATGGCCGGTTTCGAAGCCAGCTTCAATCAGTTGGCGCCAGATTTCCGGCAGGTCGTCTTTTTGCGCGCCGAACAGGCCGATACGCTGAGAACCGGTGATTTTGGTGTACAGATTAAATTCACGGGCGATACGACCTACGGCAACCAGACCTTCCGGCGTGATTTCACCGCCGGCAGAGCGTGGGATCACAGAGTAGGTCCCGTCTTTCTGGATGTTCGCCAGGAAGTTGTCGTTAGTATCCTGCAGCGGGGTGTGCTGCGGTTTCAGAATGTACTCATTCCAGCAGGAAGCCAGCAAAGAGCCCACGGTCGGTTTACACACTTCGCAGCCATAACCTTTACCGTGTTTTGCCAGCAGCTCCTCGAAGGTTTTGATGCCTTCCACTCGAATCAGGTGGAACAGTTCCTGGCGCGAGTAAGCAAAGTGCTCGCACAGGTTGTTGTTCACTTCGATACCCTGTTTCGCCAGTTCGGCGTTCAGCACCTGGGTAACCAGTGGGATACAGCCGCCGCAGCCGGTACCGGCTTTGGTTTCGGCTTTCAGCGCGGCAACGGTGTGGCAGCCTTTGTTAATGGCGGCGACCAGCATCCCTTTGGTGACGTCGAAACAGGAGCAAATCTGCGCGCTGTCCGGCAGTTTATCCACGCCAATAGACGGTTTACCACTGCCGGCATGGGCCGGCAGGATCAGCGAGTCCGGGTTTTCCGGCAGTTCGATGGCATTCAGTACCAGTTGCAGCAGGTTGCCGTAATCGCTGGTATCTCCCACCAGCACAGCGCCGAGCAGGGTTTTGTTATCCTGGCTTACGATAAGGCGTTTGTAGACTTCTTTGCTTTCGTCGAGGTAAACGTAACTACGGGCACCCGGCGTGCGGCCATGTGCGTCGCCAATACCGCCAACGTCAACGCCCAGCAGTTTCAGCTTGGCGCTTAAATCTGCGCCTTCGAAGGCGTTTTCGTTATTGAGAATATGGTCAACGGCGACCTGCGCCATTTTGTAGCCCGGCGCGACCAGACCGTATACCCGGTTGTTCCAACTGGCACATTCACCGATGGCGTAGATATCCGGGTCGGACGTCTGGCAGGCATCGTTGATCACGATCCCGCCGCGTGGCGCAACCTCCAGACCACACTGGGTCGCCAGTTTGTCGCGTGGGCGAATACCGGTCGAGAAGACGATGAAGTCCACTTCCAGCTCGCTACCGTCGGCAAAACGCATCGTTTTACGGGCTTCAGTGCCTTGCTGGACGATCTCCTGGGTGTTTTTGCTGGTGTGCACGCGCACGCCCATGCTTTCAATCTTGCGACGCAACTGTTCGCCGCCCATAGGGTCAAGCTGCTCAGCCATCAGCATCGGGGCGAATTCAATCACGTGAGTTTCCACGCCGAGGTTTTTCAGCGCGCCTGCCGCTTCCAGACCTAACAGACCGCCGCCGACGACCGCACCACGCTTGCTGCGACGAGCACAGGATTCAATCGCGTTGAGGTCTTCAATGGTGCGATAAACGAAGCAGTCCTGGGTTTCGGAACCTTTAATCGGCGGGATCCACGGATAAGAACCGGTCGCCATAATCAGCTTGTCGTAGTAAACCGTACGGCCCGCACTGGAGTGAATCACTTTTTCCTGGCGGTTGATGGTAATCGCACGTTCGCCGACCAGCACGTTAACGCCGTGCTTCTCGTAAAATCCTTCGCGAACCAGAGACAGTTCTTCGGCGGTGTGGTGTGAGAAGTAGGATGACAGGTGCACACGGTCGTATGCCTTGCGGGGTTCTTCGCAGAAAACAGTAATATCAAAATTGGCAGCGTCGGATTTATCAAGAAGGTCCTCAATAAAGCGATGGCCGACCATACCATTACCGATAATAGCGAGTCTGACTTTGCTCATTTTTGCCTCGATTTCTTTTCTATTACTGCCTACCTTAACGATTCAGCACCCCCACTTATTGATGCAAATCAAATTCACCTTTATATACCTCTTAAGGAGTATATTGCTGATTTGACAGCATTTTCTTAAGTTGTGGAAATATCAGACTTTTCGCGATTGTACAAATAACGTACAAAATGAGGGGTTTTTAGCAGAAGAGGGCTACCACTAAAGATTGGCTGCCTTACATCCTTCGAGGAAGGGAAGAGAAACGAGAAAAGGCCGGATGTCGGTAGCGTTTTATCCGGCCTATAAAGAGGATCGCCATCCGGCAAATCACGTTACTGTGCTGTCGGGGCCTCATGCTGACGATGACGGGTCACAAAACCGAGGATAAAGCACATCACGAAGACGATAGCGTACAGGCCATTCGCGGTGAGCAAGGCCGCCTGAGGACCGCTGTGCGCCACGATAGGACCGGTGACGACAAACGTCAGCATGGTGCCGATGGTGCCGCAGGTCAGGACGAAGTTAACCAGTTTTGGCGAGGCTACGCGGGTTTGCTGCGAACCCAGGGTGATGATAGTGGTATAGATGGCGCTGGAGAAAAAGCCGAGAGCCAGAATAAACCACGGCATATGTTCAGGCGTCCCGGTGATGAACAGGTACATCAGCACGGTGGCCAGTGCCGCCAGTACAGTCAGAATGCGCTGCAAATCAAAGAAACGCAGAATGAAGCTGAATGCCCACATCCCAAACATGTATGACATCCAGAAGTTGCTGACCAGCGTACCGGCATCGTTCAGGCTCATCCCCAACCCTTTCGCGTACTCGGGTACCCAGGAGATAAAGCCCAACTGACCGAGGATGTAACACAGCGCAGCGACAGACAGAAACAGGACGCCAATGCCCCATTTCTCTTTCACGATGGGTGTATCGCTTTGCGGCGCGTGTTTGCCCAGCGGCGGGAATTCACAACCAAAGGTCAGAAGAAAAATAGCGACATAGACCAGACCGATGCAGGCGTACACCCAGTACCATTCGATGCTGCGCGCCAACAGGAACGCGGCGACCATCGGGAAAACCATCCCAGCCATGCTGAAGAAGGAGTCGGTAAACAACAGACGGGAGCCGCGCTGACGGCCTTCATACATCTGCGTAATCAGGAACGTACCAATGGACATGGTGATCCCGCTGACCAACCCCAGCACAAACATTGCGGCAGAGAATAAAGCCAGACTGTGGCTGAACATCAGACCGGCAACGGCCAGTACCATCAGGATAAAGCCAAAGCGCAGTTGCGTTTTCAGCGGAACAATTTCCATCAGCCAGGCATTAAGGAAAATGGAGATCAAGATACCGGCGTTCAGGAAGGTGAAAGTGTTACTCATACTGGAAACTGGCAGCTGGAAATACTCTGCGATGTTTCCCATCACCATCCCGGTGACAATAACCAACGCACCGGTGAGGGCGTAGGAGAGAAAGCTAATCCATGTGAGCTTGATACGATTGCTGTTAGTCATGACTGGCCTGTAAATGGAAGTAAAGCGCATTGACGGCGCCGGGAACGGGCGGATTTTAGGCTTTTTGGTGATGCATTTAAACTTTTATCGGAAATTACAGGATCTGTTACATTTTTAAAGGTGATGTAAGTCACAATAATTAATGCTTTGATGAAGTTACATATGTTTCAGGTACGTAAAATTAGGTAAAGGGATGGCCTTGTCCCTGAAGGCTCTTTAGAATCAAACCACTGGCTTTTGTTACCGCTCTCCTAAAGGAAATCTCATGCTCAAATCGACCCTGGCGGCTGTTGCAGCTGTTTTCGCCCTTTCTGCTCTCTCTCCCGCAGCGCTGGCAGCAAAAGGGGATCCGCACGTTTTGCTGACGACCTCTGCAGGTAATATTGAACTGGAACTGAATAGCCAGAAAGCGCCTGTTTCAGTGCAAAACTTTGTCGATTATGTGAACAATGGTTTCTATAACAACACCACGTTTCACCGTGTAATTCCCGGCTTTATGGTCCAGGGCGGTGGCTTCACCGAGCAGATGCAGCAGAAGAAACCTAATCCCCCAATTAAAAACGAAGCCGATAATGGCTTGCGTAACACGCGCGGCACCATCGCGATGGCGCGTACTGCTGATAAAGACAGCGCGACCAGCCAGTTCTTTATCAACGTGGCCGATAATGCCTTCCTCGATCACGGCCAGCGTGATTTCGGCTATGCCGTATTTGGTAAAGTTGTGAAAGGGATGGAGGTGGCCGATAAGATTTCCCAGGTGCCGACCCATGATGTCGGCCCTTACCAGAATGTGCCGTCAAAACCAGTGGTTATCCTCTCCGCCAAAGTTCTGCCGTAATCCTTTCCCGCGCGGGCATTGCAGGCCCGCGTTGCTTTATCTTCCCTGCGTAACCGCGTTTTGCTGCTTATACTTGTGGCAAACACGGATCAATCAGGGAGGCGTAAAGTGATAAAACTCACCGACAGGCAAAAATCCCGGCTCTGGGAACAGCAGCGCAACGTGAATTTCCAGGCCAGCCGCCGTCTTGAGGGCGTCGAAAGTCCGTTAGTCACGCTTAATGCCGCAGAGGCGCTGGCGCGTCTGGAAGAACTCCGGAGGCACTATGAGCGATAAAATCGGCGACGACCGCGATCCGTATCTTTACCCCGGACTGAATGTGATGCGTAACCGTCTGGGGATCCACCAGGTTGCACGTCTGGAACAGGCCGCTTATGAACTGACTGCGCTACGAGCGGCGACTATCGAACTGGGCCCGGCGAAGCGCGGCTTGCCTCATCTGTGCGCGATTCATCGGCAGCTATACCAGGACGTCTTTGACTGGGCGGGTCATCTGCGTGAAGTGGATATCTATCAGGGTGATACCCGTTTCTGCCATTTCGCGTACATCGAAAAAGAGGGAAATGCCCTGATGCAGGATCTGGAAGAAGAGGGCTACCTGATGGGGCTGCCAAAAGAGAAGTTCGTCAGTCGCCTTGCACATTATTACTGTGAGATCAACGTGCTACATCCGTTTCGTCTTGGCAGCGGCATGGCGCAGCGGATTTTCTTCGAACAGCTGGCTATTCATGCGGGGTATCTTCTTCACTGGGCAGATGTGCCGGTGGCGGAGTGGCGTCGGGCGAATCAGGAAGGGGCGATGGGCGACCTTAGCGCATTGCAGGCGATATTTCGTAAAGGGGTAAGCGAAGCCGAGGAAACTGAGTAGAATAGCGCGGTTTTCCTCGACCGGAGCCGCCATGATCCTGCTTATCGATAACTACGATTCTTTCACCTGGAACCTCTACCAGTATTTTTGTGAGCTGGGCGCTGACGTGCAGGTTAAGCGCAATGATGAATTGACGCTGTCGCAGATCGATGCGCTACAGCCGCAAAAAATCGTCATTTCGCCCGGTCCTTGCACCCCGGATGATGCCGGAATTTCGCTGGAGGTGATTCGCCACTATGCCGGACGTTTGCCGATACTGGGCGTCTGCCTGGGGCATCAGGCGATGGCGCAGGCTTTTGGCGCAACGATCGTACGCGCCGAAAAAGTGATGCACGGAAAAACGTCGCCCATCCACCATACGGGACAGGGCGTGTTTCAGGGGTTAACTAACCCGCTTACCGTCACCCGCTATCACTCGCTCATCATCGACCCCACCACCCTGCCAGACTGCTTTGAGGTGACCGCCTGGAGCGAAACACAGGAAATTATGGGGATTCGCCATACGATGTGGGATCTGGAAGGGGTGCAGTTCCACCCGGAGAGTATTCTCAGCGAGCAGGGACATCAATTGCTGGAAAATTTCCTCAATCGGTGATTTGTGATTGCTATCCTGTGATTTTTTATGCATATTTTGTGATTATATTTTCACATTCATTTTTGCATAACTGGATGGGCATGAGATGGCAACTGAACAAACGGCAGTAACCCGGGCAACTTTCGATGAAGTCATTCTGCCGATTTATGCACCGGCGGAATTTATTCCGGTAAAAGGCAAAGGCAGCCGGATCTGGGATCAGCAGGGCAAAGACTATGTTGATTTCGCGGGCGGAATTGCGGTGACCGCGCTGGGGCATTGCCATCCTGTACTGGTCGATGCGTTAAAAGCGCAGGGCGAAACGCTCTGGCATACCAGTAACGTCTTCACCAACGAACCCGCGCTGCGTCTGGGACGAAAAATAATCGATGCCACCTTTGCTGAGCGCGTGCTGTTTATGAACTCGGGAACAGAAGCCAACGAAACGGCGTTCAAGCTGGCGCGTCATTACGCCTGCGTGCGCCATAGCCCGTTCAAAACCAAAATCATTGCCTTTCATAACGCGTTCCACGGTCGCTCGTTGTTTACCGTCACGGTGGGGGGGCAGCCGAAGTATTCCGATGGCTTTGGGCCGAAACCGGCGGATATCATCCATGTACCGTTTAACGATCTCCATGCGGTGAAAGCGGTGATGGATGACCATACCTGCGCGGTGGTGGTTGAGCCGGTACAGGGAGAAGGTGGCGTTCTGGCCGCGACGCCGGAGTTCCTGCAAGGGCTGCGCGAGCTCTGCGACGAGCACCAGGCATTGCTGGTGTTTGATGAAGTACAAAGCGGCATGGGGCGTACCGGCGATCTGTTTGCCTATATGCACTATGGCGTGACGCCGGATATCCTCACCAGCGCGAAAGCGCTGGGCGGTGGCTTCCCGGTGAGCGCGGTATTGACGACGCAGGAAATCGCCTCGGCGTTTCATGTCGGCTCTCATGGTTCGACCTACGGCGGTAACCCGCTGGCCTGCGCGGTGGCGGAAGCCGCGTTCGACATCATCAACACGCCAGAGGTTCTGGGAGGCGTGAGTGCAAAACGCCAGAGATTCGTTCAACATCTGCAGCAGATTGATGAGCAGTACCACGTGTTCAGCGATATTCGCGGTATGGGGCTGCTGATTGGGGCCGAGCTGAAATCACAATACAAAGGGCGTGCGCGTGATTTCCTCTATGCGGCAGCCGACGCGGGTGTGATGGTGTTGAATGCCGGTCCTGATGTGATGCGCTTTGCCCCATCGCTGGTGGTGGAAGAGGCGGATATCGACGAAGGGATGCAGCGTTTTGCACAGGCTGTCGCGAAGGTTATCGGTTAACGGTGTGCCTGACGGCGCGGCGTTTATCAGGCCTGGTGCTGATAACGCGCGTATCCGGCAATCCGTGTTAACCCCGCATATCCCGTAACCGGCGGCTGAGCCAGATCCCATGGTGCGGCCGCTGACGCCATGCGACAGACGAGATAGTATGCATCGTGTTCAGGTGTCCCAGTACGCGTTGCAGATGCTGTTCCAGCGTGCTTAAGGGGCCGTGGGTGAGCGCTTCAGGCGCTTCCAGAATATTCACATCCCCCGAACTGCCCGGCCCGTCGTACTCCAGCCGCTGCTGACAGCGTTGGATGGCAATTTCGCACGATTGCAGATATCGCTGCGCCAGTTCCGGCGTCAGCATCGTATGCTCACGCGCCAGCGTGGTCATGGCATTGATATGTTCGACGATAAACTGACTGTGCGTCACCCACAGCTTCATGTCCGCCAGATAGTGCGTGTTAAAGCCTGGCTCCTGCATCGCCTGATTCAGTGAGTTAAACAGCGTGTTGTGCGCCTGATTGACGCGCATACGCTGATAAGCCAGCGGTGTGGCCTGCGGATCGTCACTCAGAATCAGACGAATAGCTTCCTGATCGGCCTCCAGCGCATCATGGGCGTTTTTACGCAACAGTCCGCTCTGCCATTGTGGCCATAACCAAACGGTGCCGCCAAACGCAATCAGGCAGCCTATCACCGTGTCGACAAATCGCGGAATGATGAACTGTTCGCCGTCCAGCGTCAGGAGTTGCAGGGTGTACACCGCCGTGACGGTAAATCCCACGGTCGCCCAGCCGTAGTTTTTGCGGATGGTCAGATAGCTGACCAGGGTGATCACCAGCATCAGCGCCAGCGTATATCCTTCAGGAATATGAAAGTGCAGTGTTACGCCTGCGATAATCAGCCCCACCAGCGTTCCCGCCGAACGGTGCAGAATACGCACGCGGGTGGCGCCGTAACCGTTTTGCGTCACAAACAGCACCGTCATCAGGATCCAGTAAGGCTTCGGCAGATGCAGCGCGGTTCCCATCAGACTGGCGATGCTGAGCATGACGCTGATCCGCCCGGCGCTGCGGAGTGCCGGAGATTTCAGCGAGAGGTAGTTTTTCAACGCCGGCAGCAGCGGTAGCCGACGCTGCTTATCGGCCATCAGATCGCGGGCGTACAATGGTCGCTGGGTGCGCAGTACGCGGGCGATACGGCTGAAGTGCCAGTAACAGAACTGCCCGACGGGGTTATCCGGATGCTGATGAGCAATTTTTTCCAGCGCGCCAATCTGCTTTTGCATGGTGAACCGCGTCGGCAGCCGGTGATATAGAATGTCATCCGCCAGTACGCGCAGGCGAGCGGCGACCGTTTGCGCCGTCCAGCGTATCACCTGCTCCGCGTGACTGCGCTCGACCAGCTTTTGCACCTCTTCCGGTTGATGCAAACTGACGGAGATATGTTCCTGCAGATCCAGCGCTTCCTGAAAGGCGCGCAGCATCCGCTTATAGTCATTATTGTGATGCGCCGACAGCATGTGCATCTGCTGATAGCACTGGGTGATGAGGTCGACGGCCTTCTGCTGGCGCACCAGAAGCGGCGGCAGGGCTTTTTCCGGGTCGGTATGCTGGGTCAGCATGCTGTATTTCGCTTCGCAGTAATCCGCCAGTTCCCGGTACAGCAGGCTCAGCGACTCGCGCAGCGGCTGTTCGCGCCAGAGCCAGAACCAGAACCAGTTAAACAAGCCATACCACAGCGTGCCCAGCGCGTAGATCAGCAGCGGTTCCCAGACCGGCATATTTCCTGCCAGGCTCAGTGTGAAAATCGCCGCGATCAGCGAGGCCGGAAGCAAACGCGCGTGAAGGGAGCTTAATTCAGCGGTGACGCCGAGCGTGAGCGTCAGGCCGGTCAGGATCAGGGGTAACGGCACCGCCTGCGCCAGCAGCAGCTGCATGATTAGGCTACAGCCGGCAAACAGCGACGCACCGATGATCAGACGTTTGAAAAAGCGTTTGTGCGGAGTATCAAGCCCGGCAATGTTGCAGCAGGCGGGAACGAGAGAGAAGAGCAGGCCCAGATGTAACTGCCCGATGATCAGGCCGACGGCCACGGGCAAACAGAGCACCAGCGTTTGACGTAGTGCATAATTGATTTCTGGGTGATAAATCAGTCTGCGCCACATTGGCAAAACAAAAATGACGCGCTAGCGGGTAGCGCGTCATTTCCGATGAGATTAACGAGTGCCGTAAACGACGATCGTTTTACCGTGAGCGGAGATCAGGTTCTGATCTTCCAGCATCTTCAGAATACGACCAACGGTTTCGCGAGAGCAGCCAACGATCTGGCCAATCTCCTGGCGAGTGATTTTGATCTGCATGCCGTCCGGGTGAGTCATCGCATCAGGTTGTTTCGCCAGATTCAGCAGAGTCTGGGCGATACGACCGGTCACGTCGAGGAAGGCCAGGTTACCGACTTTCTCTGAAGTGACTTGCAGACGGCGAGCCATTTGGGAAGAGAGGCGCATCAGAATATCCGGGTTTACCTGGATCAACTGACGGAATTTCTTGTAAGAAATTTCAGCCACTTCACACGCTGTTTTCGCCCGAACCCATGCGCTACGTTCCTGGCCTTCTTCAAACAGGCCCAGTTCGCCAATAAAATCACCCTGATTCAGATAAGAAAGGATCATTTCTTTCCCTTCCTCATCCTTAATCAACACTGCCACTGAGCCCTTAACGATGTAGTACAACGTTTCTGCTTTTTCACCCTGGTGAATCAGCGTGCTCTTGGACGGGTACTTATGAATGTGGCAATGAGACAAGAACCATTCAAGTGTCGGGTCTGTTTGCGGTTTGCCAAGCACCATGCGCGATTATCCTCTGTTATAAGCTGTCTCCAGAGCCAAAAAATGCCGCTGTCTCTGGGGTTGCAAAAATGTGCTTCCCGCGTCCTGGGAAGAGGCTGTCAAAAACTCACTGCAGCCTTTAATGTGAAGTCCTCTGCATACATGCAGTACATCAATGTATTACTGTAGCATCCTGACTGTTTTAGCATAGCTTTAGCCGTGTGTCTCCTGGTGTCTCGCTTCAGCATGACGGAGGTCGCCTTCCGTTGCGAGAATTGTTATGTACGCGTAATCTGTCAGGAAAATTGACGCACTGGAGTTAAAAAATATGCAAGCGCGTGTTAAATGGGTTGAGGGGTTAACCTTCCTTGGTGAGTCGGCTTCCGGACACCAGATTTTGATGGACGGTAACTCTGGTGATAAAGCGCCGAGCCCGATGGAAATGGTGTTGATGGCAGCGGGCGGTTGCAGCGCTATTGACGTGGTTTCTATCCTGCAAAAAGGCCGTCAGGATGTGACGAACTGCGAAGTGAAACTGACGTCAGAACGTCGCGAAGAGGCGCCACGCCTGTTCACCCACATCAATCTGCACTTTATTGTCACCGGTAACGATCTGAAAGATGCCGCCGTTTCGCGTGCGGTCGACCTGTCAGCGGAGAAGTACTGCTCTGTGGCGCTGATGCTGGGAAAAGCGGTCAACATTACCCATTCGTATGAAGTGATTGCGGCGTAATTTTTCCTGTCGCCGGATGGCGGCTAGCGCCTGGTCCGGCCTACAGATCCCTGATTTGTAGGCCCGATAAGCGTAGCGCCATCGCGCACTTCCCATCGTTTATTCGATCTTCTTGCCTTCCATCAGTCGCTGCACCAGCGGCAACATGATGAGTTCCATTGCCAGCCCCATTTTGCCGCCGGGTACCACCAATGTATTGATGTGGGAAATGAATGACCCCTGCAGCATCGCCAGCAACCAGGGGAAATCGATTCCTTCCAGATTACGGAAATGAATCACGACAAAGCTCTCATCCAGTGACGGAATGCCTTTGGCCGCGAATGGGTTCGAGGTGTCGACGGTGGGAACGCGCTGGAAGTTAATGTGGGTGCGGGAGAACTGCGGCGTGATGTAGTTGATATAGTCGTCCATCGAACGCACTACCGAATCCATCACCGCCTCACGAGAATGGCCTCGTTCGCTGGTGTCGCGGATAAGCTTCTGGATCCACTCCAGGTTAACGATGGGGACCACGCCGACCAGGAGATCAACATGTCTTGCGACCTCATGCTGGGGCGTGACGACGCCGCCGTGCAGGCCTTCATAGAACAATACGTCGGTGGGTTCTGGCAGGGGTTGCCACGGGGTAAACGTCCCCGGTACCTGATTCCATGGCACGGCTTCATCATAGGTATGCAGATATTTACGCGACTGGCCTTTGCCCGTCTGACCGTACTCAATAAACGTCTGCTCCAGTAGACCGAAGTCATTGGCGTCGGGCCCAAAATAGCTGATGTGGCGTCCGGCGTCGCGTGCTTTGCGGATCGCCATATCCATTTCCGGACGGGTATAGCGGTGAAAACTGTCGCCTTCCACCTCGGCTGCGCGCAGGTTGAGCTGCGCAAAAATTTTACGGAACGCGAGGCTGGTGGTGGTGGTCCCCGCGCCGCTGGATCCTGTTACCGCAATCACCGGATGTTTGGCAGACATGTTAACTCCATCAATAAATTGATTTTTTATTATAGTCGGCCGATAGCGTGCGGGTTATTCGCGAAATTGCTTGCGCGGCATGATATTGACGGTTTCGTGCAACTCAGACCACACCAGCACCGCTTCGCCACACTGTAACTGGCGTTTGACGTCGGCGACTTTTTGTTCAAGGGTACGTTCATGTTCACCATAATCGGTACCTTCGCGCAACACAAAGCTTTCGATCAGATTGTCCAGCGTCTCGGGGGAAAGGTCCTGCCAGGGGATTTGCATGATTAGGCCTCCAGATACGGTGTCAGCCAGTCAGGGATGCGCGATTCCAGCCACATTTCTGGCCGACGTAGCGTCCCGCCAATAAATCCAACGTGCCCGCCATGTTCGGTTAACTGATATTCCACCTGCGGCGGTAAATCTTCTGCTTTGGGGATCACATGATGATCCATAAACGGGTCGTCTTTCGCGTGAATGATCAGCGTCGGAATGGCGATGTCGCTGAGCAAGGGCATGGCACTGCACTGACGATAGTAGTCGATAGCATCGGCGAAGCCGTGAATTTTGGCAGTGATCAGATCGTCAAACTCACGGATCCGGCGCAGGGACTTCAACTGCGCCAGGCTCACCGGCAGCGAGCCTGGATAAGCCGCCAGCTTGCGCGATGCGTTAGCTTTCAGCAGGTTGAGCAGATAGCGCTGATAAATACGGGAAAAGCCTTTATCCATATGATAGCTGCAGGCTTCCAGTACAAAGGGAGCCGAGACAATGACCGCCGCATCAAGCGGGATGTTTTTCCCTTCTTTAGCCAGCAGGCATGCCAACATATTTCCGCCGAGCGAATAGCCTACGGCGGCCGTCGGCGCGTGGCCAAATTCCCGCTGCAACCAGCCTAAGAACCAGGTTCCGTCTTCGGTTTCACCGGAGTGATAAATACGGTTCAGGCGATTCGGTTCGCCGCTGCAACCGCGAAAGTGCATCACCACGCCAAGCCAGCCACGATTCTTTGCCGCTTCAATCAGGCCATGTGCGTACGGACTGTTCAGGCTGCCTTCCAGACCATGAAAGACCACCAGGCGCGGCTTGTGCTTCGCCTGATGCGGATCTTCACTCCATGCCAGATCGACAAAGTCGCCGTCGGGCAATTCCAGACGCTGCCAGTGGGCGTCGAAATTCACCTTTCGGCGGATCAAACGCGGCAACATGGTCTGTAGATGGCAGTTACTGATACCGCGCATCGGGCGAAATTCGTCACTGCTACCATTTGGCATCTCTGGGTCGTGAAGGATTACGTGTGTCATCACCGTTACTCGCTCAGCATCTGCTCAAGCTGTTCCTGGGCGTCCAGCCAGGCCAGTTCGCACGCTTCCAGCCCGGCTTTGGCGCTGGCCTGCTGTTGCAGACATTCCGTCAGCTCGGCTTTGCGGCTCTGGTCGTAAAGTTCGCTGTCACCCAGCTTCTCTTCTGCCTGCGCCAGCTGTGCGTTCAGCTTCTCCATCTCTTTTTCCAGACGGGCGATCTCTTTACGCAGCGGCTGGGTTTGCGTCCGCAGTTCAGCTTCCCGACGCTTCTGATCTTTACGCGCTTGCGCGCTGTTGATGTTCTCTTTTGGCGTCTCGTCGGACTGGCTTTCCTGCTTCTGCACATCGCTCAGCCACTGCTGATAATCTTCCAGATCGCCATCGAACGGCTCGACCTTGCGGTCATGCACCAGATACAGGTCGTCGGTTGTGGAGCGCAGCAAATGGCGGTCGTGCGATACGACCACCAGCGCGCCTTCAAATTCAATCAGCGCTTCAGTTAATGCCTGGCGCATGTCGAGATCAAGGTGGTTAGTCGGTTCATCGAGCAGCAGCAGGTTCGGACGCTGCCAGACGATCAGCGCCAGCACCAGTCGCGCTTTTTCACCGCCGGAGAAACGACGCGTCTCTTCGCTGACTTTATCGCCCTGGAAGCCGAAGCCGCCCAGGTAATCGCGTAGTTTCTGTTCCAGTTCTTGTGGCGCCAGCCGCACCAGATGCTGCAACGGCGACTCATCCGCGCGCAAATACTCAAGTTGATGCTGGGCAAAATACCCGAGCTTAATGCCTTTCGCCAGGCCAATTTCACCGTTCACCGGCGCGAGTTCACCCGCCAACAGTTTGATGAGCGTGGATTTACCCGCACCGTTACGTCCCAGCAAACCAATACGCGATCCTGGCACCAGGTTCAATTTGATTGAATCCAGGATGATGCGTTCGCCGTAACCGGCGCTCACTTTCTCCATCTTCAAGAGCGGATTCGGCAGGCTTTCCGGCGCGCGGAAGCTGAAATGGAACGGGTTATCGACATGCGCCGGGGCAATCAGCTCCATGCGTTCCAGCATCTTAATACGGCTCTGTGCCTGTTTTGCTTTTGTGGCTTTGGCGCGGAAGCGATCGATATAGCTTTGCAGATGCGCCACGCGCTCCTGCTGGCTTTCATACATCGCCTGTTGCTGGGCCAGACGTGTGGCGCGCTGAATCTCAAACGCGCTGTAGTTGCCGGTGTACTCGAACATCGTTTGCTGTTCGATATGAATGATTTTATCCACTACCGGATCGAGGAAATCACGGTCGTGAGAGATCAGAATCAGAGTGCCCTGATAGCTCTTTAGCCATTTTTCCAGCCAGATAACCGCATCCAGATCGAGGTGGTTGGTTGGTTCATCGAGCAGGAGGAGATCGGAGCGACAAATCAGCGCCTGAGCCAGGTTGAGACGCATACGCCAGCCGCCGGAAAAGTCGCTGACTGGACGTTCCAGTTGTTCATTAGAGAAACCGAGACCATGCAACAGGCTGGCTGCGCGGGAGCGTACGGTCCAGGCGTCGATGGCATCCAGCTTGCCGTGGACGGTGGCAATGGCGTGTCCGTCGTTACGTTCGTTAGCGTCATGCAACTGGGCTTCCAGTTGACGATATTCGCGGTCACCGTCAATAACATATTCCAGCGCGGGCTGGGGCAGGGCTGGTGTTTCCTGATTCACCCACGCCAGCTGCCAGCTACCGGGAAAGGTAAAACCGCCGGCATCTGCGCTGATTTCATTTTTCAGCAATGCCAGCAGGGTAGATTTCCCGCAGCCGTTCTTACCCACCAGGCCCACTTTCTGGCCCGGATTGATGGTGGCAGTGGCATTGTCCAGTAAGACGCGCACGCCGCGACGAATTTGTAACGAGGAGAAAACAATCATAAGGCGCCGTATGTTCAGACTATGTTAATTTATCATTATGATAATGTAAGGTGTGGGCCATTTTCCGCACCGGGCCGCAATGGTAGCCCAAAACGACGACGATACACAAAAACAGAAATAAACCGGGAGGGGGATGATGTCTCAGCCAGCAAAGGTCTTGCTGCTGTATGCCCATCCGGAATCTCAGGACTCGGTGGCTAACCGGGTACTGCTTAAGCCGGCCACGCAGCTCAGCAACGTTACGGTGCACGATCTCTACGCGCACTATCCTGATTTTTTTATCGATATCCCGCATGAGCAGGCGCTACTGCGTGAGCATGACGTGATCGTGTTTCAGCATCCGCTGTACACCTATAGCTGTCCGGCGTTGCTGAAAGAGTGGCTGGACCGCGTATTGAGCCGTGGCTTTGCCAGCGGCCCCGGGGGAAATCAGTTAGCGGGAAAGTACTGGCGGAGCGTGATAACAACCGGGGAACCGGAGAGCGCCTATCGCTATGACGCGCTGAATCGCTATCCGATAAGCGATGTACTACGGCCATTCGAACTGACGGCAGGGATGTGCCGGATGCACTGGTTGAGTCCCATTATTATCTACTGGGCCAGACGACAAAGCGCGCAGGAGCTGGAAAGCCATGCAAAAGCGTATGGCGACTGGCTTGCTCATCCCGTTCCTGTGGGAGGCCGCTGATGGAAGGTTCCGATTTAATGCTGGCAGGAGTGCTGTTTCTCTTCGCGGCGGTGGCTGCGGTGCCTTTGGCATCGCGGCTGGGGATTGGCGCGGTATTGGGCTATTTGCTTGCGGGGATTGCTATTGGTCCGTGGGGGCTGGGGTTCATCAGCGACGTAGATGAGATTCTCCACTTCTCTGAACTCGGCGTCGTGTTTCTGATGTTTATTATTGGGCTGGAGCTGAACCCGTCGAAGCTCTGGCAGCTTCGGCGTTCTATCTTTGGCGTGGGTGCGGCGCAGGTTCTGCTGAGTGCGGCGCTGTTGGCCGGACTGCTAATGTTGACCGATTTCTCGTGGCCTGCGGCGGTCGTCGGCGGGATAGGCCTGGCAATGTCTTCCACTGCGATGGCACTACAACTGATGCGCGAAAAAGGGATGAATCGCAGCGAATCCGGGCAGTTGGGCTTTTCGGTTTTGCTGTTCCAGGATCTGGCGGTGATCCCGGCGCTCGCGCTAGTACCGCTGTTAGCCGGTTCGGCCGATGAAGACTTTGACTGGATGAAGATCGGTATGAAGGTGCTGGCGTTTGCTGGCATGCTGATTGGTGGACGCTATCTGCTGCGTCCGGTGTTCCGGTTTATTGCCGCCTCCGGCGTGCGTGAAGTGTTTACCGCCGCCACGCTGCTGCTGGTGCTGGGATCGGCATTGTTTATGGATGCGCTGGGGCTGTCGATGGCACTCGGCACGTTTATCGCCGGGGTGCTGTTAGCGGAAAGCGAATATCGGCATGAGCTGGAAACCGCGATCGATCCGTTTAAAGGACTGCTGCTGGGTCTCTTCTTTATTTCTGTCGGGATGTCACTCAATCTGGGCGTGCTGTATACCCATCTGCTGTGGGTTGTGGCAAGCGTGGTGGTGCTGGTGGCGGTCAAAACGTTGGTGCTTTATCTGCTGGCGCGACTGTACGGCCTGCGCAGTTCTGAAAGAATGCAGTTTGCGGGCGTGTTGAGCCAGGGCGGAGAGTTCGCTTTTGTGCTGTTCTCAACCGCGTCGTCGCAGCGGTTGTTTCAGGGCGATCAGATGGCGCTTTTGCTGGTGACCGTCACGTTGTCGATGATGACCACGCCGATGCTGATGAAGCTTATCGATAAATGGCTATCCCGCCAGCTTAACGGCCCGGATGAAGAAGATGAAATGCCGTGGGTTGAGGATGATAAGCCGCAGGTCATCGTAGTGGGCTTTGGTCGTTTTGGTCAGGTTATCGGCCGTTTGCTGATGGCGAATAAAATGCGCATTACCGTGCTGGAGCGGGACATCAGCGCGGTGAACCTGATGCGTAAATATGGCTATAAGGTCTATTACGGTGATGCGACGCAGGTGGATCTGCTACGTTCCGCGGGCGCAGAGGCGGCGGAATCTATCGTCATTACCTGTAATGAACCGGAAGATACGATGAAGCTGGTGGCGATCTGTCAGCAGCATTTCCCGCATTTGCATATTCTTGCGCGAGCGCGCGGACGTGTTGAAGCGCATGAGTTATTACAGGCAGGGGTATCACAGTTTTCCCGTGAGACCTTTTCCAGTGCGCTGGAACTGGGACGCAAAACGCTGGTGTCGTTGGGGATGCATCCCCATCAGGCGCAGCGGGCGCAACTGCATTTCCGCCGGCTGGATATGCGGATGCTGAGGGAGCTCATCCCAATGCATGCTGATACGGTACAAATCTCTCGCGCCAGAGAAGCCAGACGCGAGCTGGAGGAGATTTTCCAGCGCGAGATGCAACAAGAACGACGCCAACTGGATGGCTGGGATGAATTCGAATAGAGGATAAGTATGGCAATCCGTAAACGTTTTATTGCAGGGGCGAAATGCCCTTCCTGCCAGGCGCAGGATTCTCTGGCGATGTGGCGCGAGAATAATATCGATATTGTTGAATGCGTTAAGTGCGGACATCAGATGCGGGAAGCGGATAAAGAAGTCCGCGATCACGTTCGCAAAGAAGAGCAAGTGATTGGGATCTTTCATCCAGACTAGCGATATGGCCCGAGATTTTTTAAGCTAAAGGGTACACAGGTGCAGATTTCCGCTACAATCTGCGCCAGCAATTTTCCCACGCTCAGGAGATATCATGAAAGTAGCAAAAGACCTGGTGGTCAGCCTGGCCTATCAGGTACGTACAGAAGACGGTGTGTTGGTTGATGAGTCTCCGGTGAGTGCGCCGCTGGACTACCTGCATGGTCACGGTTCCCTGATCTCTGGCCTGGAAACAGCGCTGGAAGGTCACGATGTTGGCGACAAATTCGATGTTGCGGTAGGCGCGAACGACGCTTACGGTCAGTATGATGAAAACCTGGTGCAGCGCGTTCCAAAAGACGTCTTCATGGGCGTTGATGAGCTGCAGGTTGGCATGCGTTTCCTGGCGGAAACTGACCAGGGGCCGGTACCGGTAGAAATTACCGAAGTGGAAGACGACCACGTTGTGGTTGACGGCAACCACATGCTGGCGGGTCAGAATCTGAAATTCAACGTTGAAGTTGTGGCGATCCGCGAAGCAACCGAAGAAGAACTGGCTCACGGCCACGTTCACGGTGCGCACGGTCACGACCATGACCACGATCACGACGGCTGCTGCGGCGGTCACGGCCATGATCACGGTCACGAGCACGGCGGCGAAGGCTGCTGCGGTGGCGGCGGTAAAGGCAACGGCGGCTGCGGTTGCCACTAATACCCGTCGTCTTTCAAACCACCGCAGCGTTGGCTGCGCTTTCGAACCCCGGTCACATAGTTTTCTATGCTCCCGGGGCTTGCTCAAGCTTGCCGCCTTGCGGTGACTCGAAATCCTTTGGGTATTTATGAGACCGTCCGATAAGTGTTGGTGCCATCGGATACAAGAAAGCGGGTTTAACCCGCTTTTTTTTACGTCTCAATAATGAGGCGGTGGCGTCTCTTCGGCCTGGGAGGCGATGTGGGAAGGCTGGCTCGCTTTGAGCTTTTCCGTCAGCAGTCGCAGATGATCGCGCAATTTGGCCATTTCCATCTCGTGAGCGGTTACCGTTACGTTGAGCTCTTCAATGGTGATTTCCTGAAAAGCCAGCCGACTTTCCAGCTCGGCCAGCCGGGTTTCCATCGTTGTGTCCTGCATGATTCACCTCATCGATTGTCTCTGGTCGCGGCGGATTCTACTTAACTTTGTCTGAATACACAGCCCTGATTCAGTCTTGTCGAAACTAATTTAAACAAAAAGAGTCTCAAAAGTAGCGAGAATCAGGCATGTCCGTATGTTGATTTGTTCAACAACGCTTTATAGTACGCTTCTCATAGTAAAGTTAACCATGGGGTGAGATGCCCCGGCCCTGGAGATATGGATGAAATCACTGTTTAAAGTCACTTTGCTGGCGACCACGATGGCCGTTGCTCTGCACGCCCCGATCACCTTCGCAGCGGACGCCGCAAAACCGGCCGCCGCCGCTGCTGACAGCAAAGCTGCGTTCAAAAATGACGACCAGAAATCGGCTTACGCACTGGGTGCATCGCTGGGTCGCTATATGGAAAACTCCCTGAAAGAACAGGAAAAACTGGGCATCAAACTGGACAAAGACCAGCTGATCGCCGGTGTGCAGGATGCGTTTGCTAATAAGAGCAAACTGTCTGACCAGGAAATCGAGCAGACTCTGCAGGCTTTTGAAGCACGCGTGAAAGCTTCCGCCCAGGCGAAGATGGAAAAAGACGCAGCTGACAACGAAGCCAAAGGTAAAGAGTTCCGCACCAAGTTTGCGAAAGAGAAAGATGTGAAGACCTCTTCGACTGGCCTGCTCTACAAAGTTGAGAAAGCCGGTACAGGCGAAGCGCCGAAAGACAGCGACACGGTGGTGGTGAACTACAAAGGTACGCTGATCGACGGTAAAGAGTTTGATAACTCCTACACCCGTGGCGAACCGCTCTCTTTCCGTCTGGACGGTGTGATCCCTGGCTGGACTGAAGGTCTGAAGAACATTAAGAAAGGTGGGAAGATTAAGATGGTCATCCCACCGGAACTGGCTTACGGTAAAACCGGCGTTCCGGGGATCCCGGCTAACTCCACGCTGGTATTCGACGTAGAACTGTTGGATATCAAGCCAGCACCGAAGGCGGATGCCAAGCCAGAAGCAGCAGCTGAAGCTGATGCAAAAGCAGCAGATGCCGCTAAAAAATAAAAACTGAGAACCGCCGCCGAACAGAGCGGCGGTTTTTTTTGTGCAGGCCGGATATAATTAATAGTGGAAAGTGGAACCACCACTGTATTAATTTAATCATCCACAAAATTAATGAGCCTGCCCTGAAAACATAACGACAGGCTCCTGAAAAGGAGTGTTTTTTTTCATGTCCAGGTCGCTTTTAACCAACGAAACCAGTGAGCTTGATTTACTGGATCAACGTCCTTTCGATCAAACCGACTTTGATATTCTGAAATCCTACGAAGCGGTGGTGGACGGGTTAGCGATGCTCATTGGTTCCCACTGTGAAATCGTTTTGCACTCTTTGCAGGATTTGAAATGTTCCGCCATTCGCATTGCCAACGGCGAACATACGGGACGAAAAATCGGTTCGCCGATTACTGACCTTGCGTTACGGATGCTGCACGATATGACCGGTGCAGATAGCAGCGTCTCCAAATGCTACTTTACCCGTGCGAAAAGCGGCGTTCTGATGAAGTCAGTGACGATTGCCATTCGCAATCGCGAGCATCGTGTGATTGGTCTGCTGTGCATCAACATGAACCTTGATGTCCCGTTTTCGCAGATCATGAATACCTTTATTCCCCCGGAGACCCCGGAAGTGGGATCGTCTGTTAACTTCGCCTCTTCCGTGGAAGATCTGGTGACGCAGACGCTGGAGTTCACCATTGAAGAGGTGAACGCCGATCGTAATGTCTCCAATAATGCCAAGAACCGCCAGATCGTCCTGAATCTGTATGAGAAGGGTATCTTCGATATTAAGGATGCCATCAATCAGGTCGCCGATCGTCTGAACATCTCCAAGCACACCGTGTACCTCTATATTCGCCAGTTCAAGAGCGGCGACTTTCAGGGGCAAGATAAGTAATGCGTTTTGCCATTTTGGTTACCGGTCCGGCGTATGGTACCCAGCAGGCGAGCAGCGCATTGCAGTTTGCTCAGGCTTTGCTTGAAGAAGGCCATACGTTAAGCAGCGTCTTTTTCTATCGGGAAGGGGTGTATAACGCCAACCAGTTGACCTCTCCGGCCAGTGATGAATTTGATCTGGTCCGGGCATGGCAACAGATGAATACACAGCATGGCGTTGAGCTGAACATTTGTGTGGCGGCGGCGCTGCGCCGCGGTGTGGTAGATGAAACTGAAGCGGGCCGACTGGGACTGGCGTCCGCCAATCTGCAGCCGGGTTTTACCCTCAGCGGACTGGGCGCGTTGGCACAAGCCTCATTGACCTGCGATCGCGTGGTACAGTTTTGATGAAACGTATTGCCTTTGTCTTTTCCACCGTGCCGCACGGTAGTGCTTCTGGCCGTGAAGGGCTGGACGCGTTGTTGGCGACGTCGGCGTTAACAGAAGAGATCGGCGTCTTCTTTATAGGTGATGGCGTCTTTCAGATCCTGCAGGAACAAAAGCCGGATGTGATTCTGGCCCGCAACTATATTGCGACCTTCAAACTGCTGGGATTGTACGATATCGAACAGTGCTGGTTATGCGCCGCCTCGCTGCGCGAGCGTGGACTCGAAGAAGGGGCCAGTTTTGTCGTTGAGACGACGCCGCTGGAACCAGACGCGCTGCGTCGTGAACTGGGCAACTACGATGTCATCCTGAGATTCTGAGGTTTTCATGCTGCATACTTTACACCGCTCCGCGTGGCACTCTGATTTCTCTGCAATCCTGCGCCTGCTTGCAGAAGGGGATGAACTTTTGTTGCTCCAGGATGGCGTTACCGCCGCAGTCGAAGGCTGTCGCTTCCTTGAAAGCCTGCAAAACACCCCCATAACGGTATATGCACTGAAAGAAGACATTGACGCTCGGGGTTTGGGTGGTCAAATTTCAGACAGTGTCGTCAGGGTTGACTATACTGACTTCGTCAGACTTACGGTTAAGCACGCCAGCCAGATGGCCTGGTGATTGTGTGATCGTTGTATATTTCTTGACACCTTTTCGACACCGCCCTAAAATTCGGCGTCCTCATATTGTATGAGGTCGTTTTATTACGTGTTTACGAAGCAAAAGCTAAAACCAGGAGCTATTTAATGGCAACAGTTAACCAGCTGGTACGCAAACCACGCGCTCGCAAAGTTGCAAAAAGCAACGTGCCTGCGCTGGAAGCATGCCCGCAAAAACGTGGTGTATGTACTCGTGTATATACTACCACTCCTAAAAAACCGAACTCCGCACTGCGTAAAGTATGCCGTGTTCGTCTGACTAACGGTTTCGAAGTGACTTCCTACATCGGTGGTGAAGGTCACAACCTGCAGGAGCACTCCGTGATCCTGATCCGTGGCGGTCGTGTTAAAGACCTCCCGGGTGTTCGTTACCACACCGTACGCGGTGCGCTTGACTGCTCCGGCGTTAAAGACCGTAAGCAAGCTCGCTCCAAGTATGGCGTGAAGCGTCCTAAGGCTTAATGGTTCTCCGTTAAGTAAGGCCAAACGTTTTAACTTAAATGTCAAACTAAACTCGTAGAGTTTTGGACAATCCTGAATTAACAACGGAGTATTTCCATGCCACGTCGTCGCGTCATTGGTCAGCGTAAAATTCTGCCGGATCCGAAGTTCGGATCAGAACTGCTGGCTAAATTTGTAAATATCCTGATGGTAGATGGTAAAAAATCTACTGCCGAAACAATCGTATACAGCGCGCTGGAGACCCTGGCTCAGCGTTCTGGTAAATCTGAACTGGAAGCTTTCGAAGTAGCTCTCGAAAACGTGCGCCCGACTGTCGAAGTTAAGTCTCGCCGCGTTGGTGGTTCTACTTATCAGGTACCAGTTGAAGTTCGTCCGGTTCGTCGTAATGCCCTGGCAATGCGTTGGATCGTTGAAGCTGCTCGTAAACGCGGTGATAAATCCATGGCTCTGCGCCTGGCGAACGAACTTTCCGATGCTGCAGAAAACAAAGGTACTGCAGTTAAGAAACGTGAAGACGTTCACCGTATGGCCGAAGCCAACAAGGCGTTCGCACACTACCGTTGGTAATCCCTTCGGAGTTTTAGTCACCAGGCGGGCGCTTCCAGTAAGCAGCCCGCTTTGGGCTACTTAAATTGAACGCCTAAAAGATAAACGAGGAATCAAATGGCTCGTACAACACCCATCGCACGCTACCGTAACATCGGTATCAGTGCGCACATCGACGCCGGTAAAACCACTACTACCGAACGTATTCTGTTCTACACCGGTGTAAACCATAAAATCGGTGAAGTTCATGACGGCGCAGCCACCATGGACTGGATGGAGCAGGAGCAGGAACGTGGTATTACTATCACTTCCGCAGCGACTACTGCATTCTGGTCTGGTATGGCTAAGCAGTATGAACCGCATCGCGTAAACATCATCGACACCCCGGGGCACGTTGACTTCACTATCGAAGTAGAACGTTCCATGCGTGTTCTTGATGGTGCGGTAATGGTTTACTGCGCAGTTGGTGGTGTTCAGCCGCAGTCTGAAACCGTATGGCGTCAGGCAAACAAATATAAAGTTCCACGCATTGCGTTCGTTAACAAAATGGACCGTATGGGTGCGAACTTCCTGAAAGTTGTTGGTCAGATCAAAACCCGTCTGGGCGCGAACCCTGTTCCGCTGCAGCTGGCGATTGGCGCTGAAGAAGCGTTCACCGGTGTTGTTGACCTGGTGAAAATGAAAGCCATCAACTGGAACGAAGCAGATGCAGGCGTTACTTTCACTTACGAAGATATCCCGGCTGACATGCAGGAACTGGCTGAAGAATGGCACCAGAACCTGATCGAGTCCGCAGCGGAAGCTTCTGAAGAGCTGATGGAGAAATACCTGGGTGGTGAAGAACTGACTGAAGAAGAGATCAAAAAAGCTCTGCGTCAGCGCGTTCTGAACAACGAAATCATCCTGGTAACCTGTGGTTCTGCATTTAAGAACAAGGGTGTTCAGGCGATGCTGGATGCGGTAATTGATTACCTGCCATCCCCGGTTGACGTACCTGCGATCAACGGTATCCTGGACGACGGTAAAGACACGCCTGCTGAGCGTCACGCAAGCGACGAAGAGCCTTTCTCTGCACTGGCATTCAAAATCGCTACTGACCCGTTCGTGGGTAACCTGACCTTCTTCCGTGTGTACTCCGGTGTGGTTAACTCTGGTGATACCGTACTGAACTCCGTGAAAGCTGCACGTGAGCGTTTTGGTCGTATCGTTCAGATGCACGCTAACAAACGTGAAGAGATCAAAGAAGTTCGCGCGGGCGACATCGCTGCTGCGATCGGTTTGAAAGACGTAACCACTGGTGACACCCTGTGTGACCCGGATGCGCCGATCATTCTGGAGCGTATGGAATTCCCTGAGCCGGTAATCTCCATCGCCGTAGAACCGAAAACCAAAGCTGACCAGGAAAAAATGGGTCTGGCTCTGGGCCGTCTGGCTAAAGAAGACCCGTCATTCCGTGTATGGACTGACGAAGAATCTAACCAGACCATTATCGCCGGTATGGGTGAACTGCACCTCGACATCATCGTTGACCGTATGAAGCGTGAATTCAACGTTGAAGCGAACGTCGGTAAACCTCAGGTTGCTTACCGCGAAGCGATTCGTGCGAAAGTTACCGATATCGAAGGTAAACACGCCAAGCAGTCTGGTGGTCGCGGTCAGTATGGTCATGTTGTTATCGACATGTACCCGCTGGAGCCGGGTTCTAACCCGAAAGGCTACGAGTTCATCAACGACATTAAAGGTGGTGTAATCCCTGGCGAATACATCCCTGCCGTTGATAAAGGTATCCAGGAGCAGCTGAAAGCCGGTCCGCTGGCAGGTTACCCGGTTGTTGATATGGGTGTTCGTCTGCACTTCGGTTCTTACCATGACGTTGACTCCTCTGAACTGGCGTTTAAACTGGCTGCGTCTATTGCCTTTAAAGAAGGCTTTAAGAAAGCTAAACCAGTTCTGCTTGAGCCAATCATGAAGGTTGAGGTAGAAACGCCGGAAGAAAACACCGGTGATGTTATCGGTGACTTGAGCCGTCGTCGCGGTATGCTGCGCGGTCAGGAATCCGAAGTCACTGGCGTTAAGATCCACGCTGAAGTTCCGCTGTCTGAAATGTTCGGATATGCAACTCAGCTGCGTTCTCTGACCAAAGGTCGCGCATCATACACTATGGAATTCCTGAAGTATGATGATGCACCGAACAACGTTGCTCAGGCCGTAATCGAAGCCCGTGGTAAATAATCCACAGGATTAAAACCTAAGTCCCGTGCTCTCTCCACAAGGGGAGAGCGCTATAGTAAGGAATATAGCCGTGTCTAAAGAAAAATTTGAACGTACAAAACCGCACGTTAACGTCGGCACCATCGGCCACGTTGACCACGGTAAAACTACCCTGACTGCTGCAATCACTACCGTACTGGCTAAAACCTACGGCGGTGCTGCTCGTGCATTCGACCAGATCGATAACGCGCCGGAAGAAAAAGCTCGTGGTATCACCATCAACACTTCTCACGTTGAATATGACACCCCGACTCGCCACTACGCACACGTAGACTGCCCGGGCCACGCCGACTATGTTAAAAACATGATCACCGGTGCTGCGCAGATGGACGGCGCGATCCTGGTTGTTGCTGCGACTGACGGCCCGATGCCGCAGACTCGTGAGCACATCCTGCTGGGTCGTCAGGTAGGCGTTCCGTACATCATCGTGTTCCTGAACAAATGCGACATGGTTGATGACGAAGAGCTGCTGGAACTGGTAGAAATGGAAGTTCGCGAACTTCTGTCTCAGTACGATTTCCCGGGCGACGACACCCCGATCGTTCGTGGTTCTGCTCTGAAAGCGCTGGAAGGCGAAGCAGAGTGGGAAGCGAAAATCATCGAACTGGCTGGCTTCCTGGATTCTTACATCCCGGAACCAGAGCGTGCGATTGACAAGCCGTTCCTGCTGCCGATCGAAGACGTATTCTCCATCTCCGGTCGTGGTACCGTTGTTACCGGTCGTGTAGAACGCGGTATCATCAAAGTGGGCGAAGAAGTTGAAATCGTTGGTATCAAAGAGACTGCGAAGTCTACCTGTACCGGCGTTGAAATGTTCCGCAAACTGCTGGACGAAGGCCGTGCGGGTGAGAACGTTGGTGTTCTGCTGCGTGGTATCAAACGTGAAGAAATCGAACGTGGTCAGGTACTGGCTAAGCCGGGTTCCATCAAGCCGCACACCAAATTCGAATCTGAAGTGTACATCCTGTCCAAAGACGAAGGCGGCCGTCATACTCCGTTCTTCAAAGGCTACCGTCCGCAGTTCTACTTCCGTACAACTGACGTGACTGGCACCATCGAACTGCCGGAAGGCGTTGAGATGGTAATGCCGGGCGACAACATCAAAATGGTTGTTACCCTGATCCACCCGATCGCGATGGACGACGGTCTGCGTTTCGCAATCCGTGAAGGCGGCCGTACTGTAGGTGCGGGCGTTGTTGCTAAAGTAATGAGCTAATAATTACTCATTAGTTCTGCACTTAAAAAGGGCGCTTCGGCGCCCTTTTTGCTGCCCGTTATTTGTCTTGTCACATTTCTTCGCAATTTTAACTCCGCTCCCGTTACGCAGAGATAATTGTGCTATTGTAATTATAACTATTCTCATTTACACTTTGCGCAGAAATTGAACGGGAGCGATCATGTACGTTTGTTTGTGTAATGGTGTAAGTGATAAAAAAATTCGCCAGGCGGTACGTCAGTTTCATCCTCAATCCTTCCAGCAGTTACGCAAGTTTATTCCTGTGGGAAATCAATGCGGTAAATGCGTTCGTGCGGCACGCGAAGTCATGCAGGATGAATTAATGCAAATGCCAGAATTTAAAGAGATCGCCTGAGTCACACTCTTTTTTTTGACATCCCTGTAGCCCCATCTATGCTCTGGAGAGTGGAAGCGGAGGGACTATAAAATGAAAGGTGATGTTAAAATCATAAATTATCTCAATAAACTATTGGGAAATGAGCTTGTCGCGATCAACCAGTATTTTCTCCATGCACGTATGTTCAAAAATTGGGGCCTGACTCGCCTCAATGAGATCGAGTACCATGAATCCATCGATGAAATGAAACACGCGGATAAATATATTGAGCGTATTTTGTTTCTGGAAGGGATCCCGAACCTACAGGATCTCGGCAAATTGGGGATTGGCGAAGATGTCGAAGAGATGCTGCAGTCCGATCTTCGGTTAGAGCTCGAAGGGGCGAAAAACTTACGTGAAGCTATCGCCTATGCCGATACCGTTCATGATTATGTCAGCCGGGATATGATGATCGAAATCCTTGCGGATGAAGAAGGACATATCGACTGGCTGGAGACAGAACTGGATCTCATCTCGAAAATTGGCCTGCAAAATTATCTGCAGTCGCAAATCAAAGTGACCAGCTAATCGCCCCTGAGGTGAGACGACAATATCCGGTGATGAAACCCGCAGCTGCCAGAAATGGCCCAAAAGGCAGCGGGTTTTTTAATGCCGACTTTCCATGCACTATCCCCACAACCACGATACCGAAACACCCCAGTAGCGCCGCCCAAAAGACTAATGAAGGCAAAAACATCCACCCATGCCAGGCACCTAGTGCGGCAAGGAATTTCACATCACCATAGCCGAGTCCTTCTCGCTTACGAAGCAGCCAATAACTCCAGTAGATAAAGGCAAAGCTGGCGTAACCCGCGACGGCGCCCCATACGGCATCGGCAAGTTGTGTCGGGATGATGCACAGGTGAAAGATGAATCCACCCCACAGCAACGGGCAGGTAAACCGGTCCGGCAGTCGTCTGCTGCGCATATCGCAGAAACTCAGAGTTAAAGACAATGCGGTATACAGCAGCAGAAAGGGTAGGGCAGCAGACATCGTGTCATCCTCCATCAACCATGGCGTTACTTTAAAGAAGGTTGATAAGGGAGCAAGGCGCTATTATGGGTATTGCGGGATGCTTTCCAGTAAATCCGCTGCGTTTCTTTCACAACATACAATCCCGGAACCCTGTTCGCATTACGCGCGAAGTGTTTAATATCTACGCGACACTTGCTTCAGACTGATATTTGCGTATAATGCGCGGGCTTGTCTTAATTGACGGCAGGTTCGATCTGAACCTCGGATAGCCGATTTGGCTGTCTAACAATGCTCCCAATCGGGGAGCTACGTAAGAACGGTTACACTCTCCCATCAATCGTAATGGGTCTGAGGAGTAATCATTTTCGTTTATAAAATAATTGGAGCTCTGGTCTCATGCAGAACCAAAGAATCCGTATCCGCCTTAAAGCGTTTGATCATCGTCTGATCGATCAATCAACCGCGGAAATCGTCGAGACTGCTAAGCGCACTGGTGCGCAAGTCCGTGGTCCGATCCCGCTGCCGACCCGCAAAGAGCGTTTCACCGTTCTGATCTCTCCGCACGTCAACAAAGACGCGCGTGATCAGTACGAGATTCGTACTCACAAGCGTCTGGTTGACATCGTTGAGCCAACTGAAAAAACCGTTGATGCTCTGATGCGTCTGGACCTGGCTGCCGGTGTAGACGTGCAGATCAGCCTGGGTTAATCAGGTCATCGAGCGATTGAGAGGTTGATACAATGATTGGTTTAGTCGGTAAAAAAGTGGGTATGACCCGCATCTTCACTGAAGATGGCGTATCTATCCCAGTAACCGTAATCGAAGTTGAAGCAAACCGCGTTACTCAGGTTAAAGATCTGGCTAGCGATGGCTATCGTGCTATTCAGGTTACCACGGGTGCTAAAAAAGCTAACCGTGTAACCAAGCCGGAAGCTGGTCACTTTGCTAAAGCTGGCGTAGAAGCTGGCCGCGGCCTGTGGGAGTTCCGTCTGGCAGATGGTGAAGAATTCACTGTTGGTCAGAGCATTAGCGTTGAACTGTTTGCTGACGTTAAAAAAGTTGACGTAACCGGTACCTCTAAAGGTAAAGGTTTCGCAGGTACCGTTAAGCGCTGGAACTTCCGTACCCAGGACGCGACTCACGGTAACTCCTTGTCTCACCGCGTTCCGGGTTCTATCGGTCAGAACCAGACTCCGGGCAAAGTGTTCAAAGGCAAGAAAATGGCAGGCCAGATGGGTAACGAGCGTGTAACCGTTCAGAGCCTTGACGTAGTACGCGTTGACGCTGAGCGCAACCTGCTGCTGGTTAAAGGTGGTGTTCCGGGTGCGACCGGTTGCGACCTGATCGTTAAACCAGCTGTGAAGGCGTAAGGGGATAGCAATGGAATTAGTATTGAAAGACGCGCAGAGCGCGCTGACTGTTTCCGAAACTACCTTCGGTCGTGATTTCAACGAAGCGCTGGTTCACCAGGTTGTTGTTGCTTATGCAGCTGGTGCTCGTCAGGGTACTCGTGCTCAGAAGACTCGTGCTGAAGTAACTGGTTCAGGCAAAAAACCGTGGCGCCAGAAAGGTACCGGCCGTGCGCGTTCAGGTTCTATCAAGAGCCCGATCTGGCGTTCCGGTGGCGTAACCTTCGCTGCTCGTCCGCAGGACCACAGTCAAAAAGTAAACAAAAAGATGTACCGCGGCGCGCTGAAAAGCATTCTGTCCGAACTGGTACGTCAGGATCGTCTGATCGTTGTCGAGAAGTTCTCTGTAGAAGCGCCTAAAACTAAGCTGCTGGCACAGAAACTGAAAGACATGGCTCTGGAAGATGTGCTGATCATCACCGGTGAGCTGGACGAAAACCTGTTCCTGGCTGCGCGCAACCTGCACAAGGTTGACGTACGCGATGCAACTGGTATCGACCCGGTTAGCCTGATCGCCTTCGACAAAGTCGTAATGACTGCTGATGCTGTTAAGCAAGTTGAGGAGATGCTGGCATGATTCGTGAAGAACGTCTGCTGAAGGTGCTGCGTGCACCGCACGTTTCTGAAAAAGCGTCTACTGCGATGGAAAAAACTAACACCATCGTTCTCAAAGTTGCTAAAGACGCGACCAAAGCAGAGATCAAAGCTGCTGTGCAGAAACTGTTTGAAGTCGAAGTCGAAGTCGTTAACACCCTGGTTGTTAAAGGGAAAGTTAAACGTCACGGACAGCGTATCGGTCGTCGTAGCGACTGGAAAAAAGCTTACGTCACCCTGAAGGAAGGCCAGAATCTGGACTTCGTTGGCGGCGCTGAGTAAGTCGGAGGAGTAATACAATGGCAGTTGTTAAATGTAAACCGACATCTCCGGGTCGTCGCCACGTAGTTAAAGTGGTTAACCCTGAGCTGCACAAGGGCAAACCTTTTGCTCCGTTGCTGGAAAAAAACAGCAAATCCGGTGGTCGTAACAACAATGGCCGTATCACCACCCGTCATATCGGTGGTGGCCACAAGCAGGCATACCGTATTGTTGACTTCAAACGCAACAAAGATGGTATTCCGGCAGTTGTTGAACGTCTTGAGTACGATCCGAACCGTTCCGCGAACATCGCGCTGGTTCTGTACAAAGACGGTGAGCGCCGTTACATCCTGGCCCCTAAAGGCCTGAAAGCGGGCGACCAGATCCAATCTGGCGTTGATGCTGCAATCAAACCAGGCAACACCCTGCCGATGCGCAATATCCCGGTTGGTTCTACCGTTCATAACGTAGAAATGAAACCAGGTAAAGGCGGTCAGCTGGCACGTTCCGCTGGTACTTACGTTCAGATCGTTGCTCGTGATGGTGCTTATGTCACCCTGCGTCTGCGTTCTGGTGAAATGCGTAAAGTCGAAGCAGACTGCCGTGCAACTCTGGGCGAAGTTGGCAATGCTGAGCATATGCTGCGCGTTCTGGGTAAAGCAGGTGCTGCACGCTGGCGTGGTGTTCGTCCGACCGTTCGCGGTACCGCGATGAACCCAGTCGACCACCCACATGGTGGTGGTGAAGGTCGTAACTTTGGTAAGCACCCGGTAACTCCGTGGGGCGTTCAGACCAAAGGTAAGAAGACCCGCAGCAACAAGCGTACTGATAAATTCATCGTACGTCGCCGTAGCAAATAATTTTAGAGGATAAGCCATGCCACGTTCTCTCAAGAAAGGTCCTTTTATTGACCTGCACTTGCTGAAGAAGGTAGAGAAAGCGGTGGAAAGCGGAGACAAGAAGCCCCTGCGCACTTGGTCCCGTCGTTCAACGATCTTTCCTAACATGATCGGTTTGACCATCGCTGTCCATAATGGTCGTCAGCACGTTCCAGTATTTGTAACCGATGAAATGGTCGGTCACAAACTGGGTGAATTCGCACCGACTCGTACTTATCGCGGCCATGCTGCTGATAAAAAAGCGAAGAAGAAATAAGGTAGGAGGAAGAGATGGAAACTATCGCTAAACATCGCCATGCTCGTTCTTCTGCTCAGAAGGTTCGCCTTGTTGCTGACCTGATTCGCGGTAAGAAAGTGTCGCAGGCTCTGGATATTCTGACCTACACCAACAAGAAAGCGGCTGTACTGGTCAAGAAGGTACTGGAATCTGCCATTGCTAACGCTGAACACAACGATGGCGCTGACATTGACGATCTGAAAGTTACGAAAATTTTCGTAGACGAAGGCCCGAGCATGAAGCGCATTATGCCGCGTGCAAAAGGTCGTGCAGATCGCATCCTGAAGCGCACCAGCCACATCACTGTGGTTGTGTCCGATCGCTGAGACTCTGGAGACTAGCAATGGGTCAGAAAGTACATCCTAATGGTATTCGCCTGGGTATTGTAAAACCATGGAACTCTACCTGGTTTGCGAACACCAAAGAATTCGCTGACAACCTGGACAGCGATTTTAAAGTACGTCAGTACCTGACTAAGGAACTGGCTAAAGCGTCCGTATCTCGTATCGTTATCGAGCGTCCGGCTAAGAGCATCCGTGTGACTATTCACACTGCTCGCCCGGGTATCGTTATCGGTAAGAAAGGTGAAGACGTAGAAAAACTGCGTAAGGTCGTAGCGGATATCGCTGGCGTTCCTGCACAGATCAATATCGCCGAAGTTCGTAAACCTGAACTGGACGCAAAACTGGTTGCTGACAGCATCACTTCTCAGCTGGAACGTCGTGTTATGTTCCGTCGTGCGATGAAGCGTGCTGTACAGAACGCAATGCGTCTGGGCGCTAAAGGGATCAAAGTTGAAGTTAGCGGCCGTCTGGGCGGCGCGGAAATCGCACGTACCGAATGGTACCGCGAAGGTCGCGTACCGCTGCACACTCTGCGTGCTGACATCGACTACAACACCTCTGAAGCGCACACCACTTACGGTGTAATCGGCGTTAAGGTATGGATCTTCAAAGGCGAGATCCTGGGTGGTATGGCTGCTGTTGAACAACCGGAAAAACCGGCTGCTCAACCTAAAAAGCAGCAGCGTAAAGGCCGTAAATAAGGAGCGTCGCTGATGTTACAACCAAAGCGTACAAAATTCCGTAAAATGCACAAAGGCCGTAACCGCGGTCTGGCTGCTGGCGCGGATGTTAGCTTCGGCAGCTTCGGTCTGAAAGCTGTTGGCCGTGGTCGTCTGACTGCCCGTCAGATCGAAGCAGCACGTCGTGCTATGACCCGTGCAGTTAAGCGTCAAGGTAAGATCTGGATCCGTGTATTCCCGGACAAACCGATCACTGAAAAGCCGCTGGCAGTGCGTATGGGTAAAGGTAAAGGTAACGTGGAGTATTGGGTTGCCTTGATTCAGCCGGGTAAAGTCCTGTATGAAATGGACGGCGTACCGGAAGAGCTGGCCCGTGAAGCATTCAAGCTGGCAGCAGCGAAACTGCCGATTAAAACCACCTTTGTAACTAAGACGGTGATGTAATGAAAGCAAAAGAGCTGCGTGAGAAGAGTGTTGAAGAGCTGAACACCGAGCTGCTGAACCTGCTGCGTGAGCAGTTCAACCTGCGTATGCAGGCTGCAAGTGGCCAGCTGCAACAGTCTCACCTGTTGAAGCAAGTGCGTCGTGATGTCGCACGCGTTAAGACTTTACTGACTGAGAAGGCGGGTGCGTAATGACCGATAAAATCCGTACTCTGCAAGGTCGCGTTGTTAGCGACAAAATGGATAAATCCATTGTTGTTGCTATCGAACGTTTTGTGAAACACCCGATCTACGGTAAATTCATTAAGCGTACGACCAAACTGCACGTACATGACGAGAACAACGAATGCGGTATCGGCGACAAGGTTGAAATCCGTGAATGCCGTCCGCTGTCCAAGACTAAGTCCTGGACGCTGGTTCGCGTTGTAGAGAAAGCGGTTCTGTAATACAGTACGCGTTCTCAACGAATAAACGGCTCAGCGATGGGCCGTTTATTTTTTCTACCCATATCCTGAGAGCGGTGTTATAATGCCGCGCCCTCGATATGGGGCTTTTTTAACGACCTGATTTCGGGTCTCAGTAGTAGTTGACATTAGCGGAGCACTAAAATGATCCAAGAACAGACTATGCTGAACGTCGCCGACAACTCCGGTGCACGTCGCGTAATGTGTATCAAGGTTCTGGGTGGCTCGCACCGTCGCTACGCAGGCGTAGGCGACATCATCAAGATCACCATCAAAGAAGCAATTCCGCGTGGTAAGGTCAAAAAAGGTGATGTGCTGAAGGCGGTAGTGGTGCGCACCAAGAAGGGTGTTCGTCGCCCGGACGGTTCTGTCATTCGCTTCGATGGTAATGCATGCGTTATTTTAAACAATAACAGCGAGCAGCCTATCGGTACGCGTATTTTTGGGCCGGTAACTCGTGAACTTCGCAACGAGAAGTTCATGAAAATTATCTCTCTGGCACCAGAAGTACTCTAAGGAGCGAATCATGGCAGCGAAAATCCGTCGTGATGACGAAGTTATCGTGTTAACCGGTAAAGATAAAGGTAAACGCGGTAAAGTTAAGAATGTCCTGTCTTCCGGCAAGGTCATCGTTGAAGGTATCAACCTGGTTAAGAAACACCAGAAGCCAGTTCCGGCTCTGAACCAACCAGGCGGCATTGTAGAGAAAGAAGCAGCTATTCAGATCTCTAACATTGCAATCTTCAATGCGGCAACCGGCAAGGCTGACCGTGTAGGCTTTAGATTCGAAGACGGCAAAAAAGTCCGTTTCTTCAAGTCTAACAGCGAAACTATCAAGTAATTTGGAGTAGTACGATGGCGAAACTGCATGATTACTACAAAGACGAAGTAGTTAATAAACTCATGACTGAGTTTAACTACAATTCTGTCATGCAAGTCCCTCGGGTCGAGAAGATCACCCTGAACATGGGTGTTGGTGAAGCGATCGCTGACAAGAAACTGCTGGATAATGCAGCAGCTGATCTGACAGCAATCTCCGGTCAAAAGCCGTTGATCACCAAAGCACGCAAATCTGTTGCAGGCTTCAAAATCCGTCAGGGCTATCCGATCGGCTGTAAAGTAACTCTGCGTGGCGAACGCATGTGGGAGTTCTTTGAGCGCCTGATCACTATTGCTGTACCGCGTATCCGTGACTTCCGTGGCTTGTCCGCTAAGTCATTCGACGGTCGTGGTAACTACAGCATGGGTGTCCGTGAGCAGATCATCTTCCCAGAAATCGACTACGATAAAGTCGACCGCGTTCGTGGTTTGGATATTACCATTACCACTACTGCGAAATCTGACGAAGAAGGCCGTGCTCTGCTGGCTGCCTTTGACTTCCCGTTCCGCAAGTAAGGTAGGGTTACTGAATGGCTAAGCAATCAATGAAAGCACGCGAAGTAAAACGCGTAGCTTTAGCTGATAAATACTTCGCGAAACGCGCTGAACTGAAAGCGATCATCTCTGATGTGAACGCTTCCGACGAAGATCGTTGGAACGCTGTTCTTAAGCTGCAGTCTCTGCCGCGTGATTCCAGCCCGTCTCGTCAGCGTAACCGCTGCCGTCAAACAGGTCGTCCACATGGTTATGTGGGCAAGTTCGGGTTGAGCCGTATCAAGCTACGTGAAGCCGCTATGCGCGGTGAAGTACCAGGCTTGAAAAAGGCTAGCTGGTAATTGTCACCAATTGAATCACGGGAGTAAAGACAGATGAGCATGCAAGATCCGATCGCGGATATGCTGACCCGTATCCGTAACGGTCAGGCCGCGAACAAAGCTGCGGTCACCATGCCTTCCTCCAAGCTGAAAGTGGCAATTGCCAACGTGCTGAAGGAAGAAGGTTTTATTGAAGATTTTAAAGTTGAAGGCGACACCAAGCCGGAACTGGAACTGACTCTTAAGTATTTCCAGGGTAAAGCTGTTGTAGAAAGCATTCAGCGTGTCAGTCGCCCAGGTCTGCGCATCTATAAACGTAAAGATGAGCTGCCGAAAGTTATGGCGGGTCTGGGTATCGCGGTTGTTTCTACCTCTAAAGGTGTTATGACTGATCGTGCAGCGCGCCAGGCTGGTCTTGGTGGCGAAATTATCTGCTACGTAGCCTAATCGGAGGAAAAAATGTCTCGTGTTGCTAAAGCACCGGTCGTTGTTCCTGCCGGCGTTGATGTAAAAATCAACGGTCAGGTTATTACGATCAAAGGTAAAAACGGCGAGCTGACTCGTACTCTCAACGATGCTGTTGAAGTTAAACATGCAGATAATGCACTGACCTTCGGTCCGCGTGATGGTTACGTAGACGGTTGGGCTCAGGCTGGTACCGCGCGTGCCCTGCTGAACTCAATGGTTATCGGTGTTACCGAAGGCTTCACTAAGAAGCTGCAGCTGGTTGGTGTAGGTTATCGTGCAGCGGTTAAAGGGAACGTAGTAAACCTGTCATTAGGTTTCTCACACCCGGTTGACCATCAGCTGCCGGCAGGGATTACTGCAGAATGTCCGACTCAAACTGAAATCGTGCTGAAAGGCGCTGATAAGCAGGTGATCGGCCAGGTTGCAGCAGATCTGCGTGCCTACCGTCGTCCTGAGCCTTACAAAGGCAAGGGTGTTCGTTACGCCGACGAAGTCGTGCGTACCAAAGAGGCTAAGAAGAAGTAAGGTAACACTATGGATAAGAAATCTGCTCGTATCCGTCGTGCGACCCGCGCACGCCGCAAGCTCAAAGAGCTGGGCGCAACTCGCCTGGTGGTACATCGTACCCCGCGTCATATTTACGCACAGGTAATTGCACCGAACGGTTCTGAAGTTCTGGTAGCTGCTTCTACTGTAGAAAAAGCTATCGCTGAACAACTGAAGTACACCGGTAACAAAGACGCGGCTGCAGCTGTGGGTAAAGCTGTCGCTGAACGCGCTCTGGAAAAAGGCATCAAAGATGTGTCCTTTGACCGTTCCGGGTTCCAATATCATGGTCGTGTCCAGGCACTGGCAGATGCTGCCCGTGAAGCTGGCCTTCAGTTCTAAGGTAGAGGTGTAAGATGGCTCACATCGAAAAACAAGCTGGCGAACTGCAGGAAAAGCTGATCGCGGTAAACCGCGTATCTAAAACCGTAAAAGGTGGTCGTATTTTCTCCTTCACAGCTCTGACTGTAGTAGGCGATGGTAACGGTCGCGTTGGTTTTGGTTACGGTAAAGCGCGTGAAGTTCCAGCAGCGATCCAGAAAGCGATGGAAAAAGCCCGTCGCAATATGATTAACGTCGCGCTGAACAACGGCACCCTGCAACACCCGGTTAAAGGTGTTCACACGGGTTCTCGTGTATTCATGCAGCCAGCTTCCGAAGGTACCGGTATCATCGCCGGTGGTGCAATGCGCGCCGTTCTGGAAGTTGCTGGAGTTCATAACGTTCTGGCTAAAGCATATGGTTCCACCAACCCGATCAACGTGGTTCGTGCAACTATTGATGGCCTGGAAAATATGAATTCTCCAGAAATGGTCGCTGCCAAGCGTGGTAAATCCGTTGAAGAAATTCTGGGGAAATAAACCATGGCAAAGACTATTAAAATTACTCAAACCCGCAGTGCAATCGGTCGTCTGCCGAAACACAAGGCAACGCTGCTTGGCCTGGGTCTGCGTCGTATTGGTCACACCGTAGAGCGCGAGGATACTCCTGCTGTTCGTGGTATGGTCAACGCGGTTTCCTTCATGGTTAAAGTTGAGGAGTAAGAGATGCGTTTAAATACTCTGTCTCCGGCCGAAGGCTCCAAAAAGGCGGGTAAACGCCTGGGTCGTGGTATCGGTTCTGGCCTCGGTAAAACCGGTGGTCGTGGTCACAAAGGTCAGAAGTCTCGTTCTGGCGGTGGCGTACGTCGCGGTTTCGAGGGTGGTCAGATGCCTCTGTACCGTCGTCTGCCGAAATTCGGCTTCACTTCTCGCAAAGCAGCGATTACAGCCGAAGTTCGTCTGTCTGACCTGGCGAAAGTGGAAGGCGGTGTTGTAGACCTGAACACGCTGAAAGCGGCTAACATTATCGGTATCCAGATCGAGTTCGCGAAAGTGATCCTGGCTGGTGAAGTCACTACTCCGGTAACTGTTCGTGGTCTGCGTGTTACTAAAGGCGCTCGTGCTGCTATCGAAGCTGCTGGCGGTAAAATCGAGGAATAAGTAGCAGATGGCTAAACAACCGGGATTAGATTTTCAAAGTGCCAAAGGTGGCTTAGGCGAGCTGAAACGCAGACTGCTGTTTGTTATCGGTGCGCTTATCGTGTTCCGTATTGGCTCTTTCATTCCGATCCCTGGTATTGATGCCGCTGTACTTGCCAAACTGCTTGAGCAACAGCGAGGCACCATCATTGAAATGTTTAACATGTTCTCTGGTGGTGCTCTCAGCCGTGCTTCTATCTTTGCCCTGGGTATTATGCCGTATATTTCGGCATCAATTATTATCCAGCTGCTGACGGTGGTTCACCCAACGCTGGCAGAAATCAAGAAAGAAGGGGAGTCTGGTCGTCGTAAGATCAGCCAGTACACCCGCTACGGTACTCTGGTGTTGGCCATATTCCAGTCGATCGGTATTGCTACCGGTCTGCCGAATATGCCTGGTATGCAAGGTCTGGTGATGAATCCAGGCTTTGCATTCTACTTCACCGCTGTTGTCAGTCTGGTCACAGGGACGATGTTCCTGATGTGGTTGGGCGAACAGATTACTGAACGTGGTATCGGTAACGGTATCTCGATCATTATCTTCGCCGGTATTGTCGCGGGCCTCCCGCCAGCCATTGCCCATACTATCGAGCAAGCGCGTCAAGGCGACCTGCACTTCCTCGTGTTGCTGTTGGTTGCAGTATTAGTATTTGCAGTGACGTTCTTTGTTGTATTTGTTGAGCGTGGTCAACGCCGCATTGTGGTAAACTACGCTAAACGTCAGCAAGGTCGTCGTGTCTATGCTGCACAGAGCACACATTTACCGCTGAAAGTGAATATGGCGGGGGTAATCCCGGCAATCTTCGCTTCCAGTATTATTCTGTTCCCGGCAACCATCGCGTCATGGTTCGGGGGCGGTACTGGTTGGAACTGGCTGACAACAATTTCGCTGTATTTGCAGCCTGGGCAACCGCTTTATGTGTTACTCTATGCGTCTGCAATCATCTTCTTCTGTTTCTTCTACACGGCGTTGGTCTTCAACCCGCGTGAAACAGCAGATAACCTGAAGAAGTCCGGTGCATTTGTACCAGGAATTCGTCCGGGAGAGCAAACGGCGAAGTATATCGATAAAGTAATGACCCGCCTGACCTTGGTCGGTGCGCTCTACATTACCTTTATCTGCCTGATCCCGGAGTTCATGCGTGATGCAATGAAAGTACCGTTCTACTTCGGTGGGACCTCACTGCTTATCGTTGTTGTCGTGATTATGGACTTTATGGCTCAAGTGCAAACTCTGATGATGTCTAGTCAGTACGAGTCTGCATTGAAGAAGGCGAACCTGAAAGGCTACGGCCGATAATTGGTCGCCCGAGAAGTTACGGAGAGTAAAAATGAAAGTTCGTGCTTCCGTCAAGAAATTATGCCGTAACTGCAAGATCGTTAAGCGTGATGGTGTCATCCGTGTGATTTGCAGTGCCGAGCCGAAGCATAAACAGCGCCAAGGCTGATTTATTCGCATATTTTTCTTGCAAAGTTGGGTTGAGCTGGCTAGATTAGCCAGCCAATCTTTTGTATGTCTGTACGTTTCCATTTGAGTATCCTGAAAACGGGCTTTTCAGCATGGTGCGTACATATTAAATAGTAGGAGTGCATAGTGGCCCGTATAGCAGGCATTAACATTCCTGATCAAAAACATGCTGTGATCGCGTTAACGTCGATCTACGGCATCGGTAAGACCCGTTCTAAAGCCATCCTGGCTGCAGCGGGTATCGCTGAAAATGTTAAGATCAGTGAGCTGTCTGAAGGACAAATCGACACGCTGCGTGACGAAGTTGCCAAATTTGTCGTTGAAGGTGATCTGCGCCGTGAAATCAGCATGAGCATCAAGCGCCTGATGGATCTTGGTTGCTATCGCGGTTTGCGTCATCGTCGTGGTCTGCCAGTGCGCGGTCAGCGTACTAAGACCAACGCACGTACCCGTAAGGGTCCGCGCAAACCGATCAAGAAATAATCGGGGTGATTGAATAATGGCAAAGGCACCAATTCGTGCACGTAAACGTGTAAGAAAACAAGTCTCTGACGGCGTGGCTCATATCCATGCTTCTTTCAACAACACCATCGTGACTATCACTGATCGTCAGGGTAACGCGCTGGGTTGGGCAACAGCCGGTGGTTCCGGTTTCCGTGGTTCTCGCAAATCTACTCCGTTCGCAGCTCAGGTTGCAGCAGAGCGTTGCGCTGACGCCGTAAAAGAATACGGCATCAAGAATCTGGAAGTTATGGTTAAAGGTCCGGGTCCAGGCCGCGAATCTACTATTCGTGCTCTGAACGCCGCTGGTTTCCGCATCACTAATATTACTGATGTGACTCCGATCCCTCATAACGGTTGTCGTCCGCCGAAAAAACGTCGCGTATAACGCTTCGTTTTCCAGGTTAGTTGGAGATAGAAAATGGCAAGATATTTGGGTCCTAAGCTCAAGCTGAGCCGTCGTGAGGGCACCGACTTATTCCTTAAGTCTGGCGTTCGCGCGATCGATACCAAGTGTAAAATTGAACAAGCTCCTGGCCAGCACGGTGCGCGTAAACCGCGTCTGTCTGACTATGGTGTGCAGTTGCGTGAAAAGCAAAAAGTTCGCCGTATCTACGGTGTGCTGGAGCGTCAGTTCCGTAACTACTACAAAGAAGCAGCACGTCTGAAAGGCAACACCGGTGAAAACCTGTTGGCTCTGCTGGAAGGTCGTCTGGACAACGTTGTATACCGTATGGGCTTCGGCGCCACTCGTGCAGAAGCACGTCAGCTGGTTAGCCATAAAGCGATTATGGTAAACGGTCGTGTTGTTAACATCGCTTCTTATCAGGTTAGTCCGAATGACGTTGTTAGCATTCGTGAGAAAGCGAAGAAGCAGTCTCGCGTGAAAGCCGCTCTGGAGCTGGCTGAGCAGCGTGAAAAGCCAACCTGGCTGGAAGTTGATGCTGGCAAGATGGAAGGTACGTACAAGCGTAAGCCTGAGCGTTCTGATCTGTCTGCGGACATTAACGAACACCTGATCGTCGAGCTTTACTCCAAGTAAAGCTTAGTACCAAAGAGAGGACACAATGCAGGGTTCTGTGACAGAGTTTCTAAAACCGCGCCTGGTAGATATCGAGCAAGTGAGTTCGACGCACGCCAAGGTGACCCTTGAGCCTTTAGAGCGTGGCTTCGGCCATACTCTGGGTAACGCACTGCGCCGTATTCTGCTCTCATCGATGCCGGGTTGCGCGGTGACCGAGGTTGAGATTGATGGTGTACTACATGAGTACAGCACCAAAGAAGGCGTTCAGGAAGATATCCTTGAAATCCTGCTCAACCTGAAAGGGCTGGCGGTGAGAGTTCAGGGTAAAGATGAAGTTATTCTTACCTTGAATAAATCTGGCATTGGCCCTGTGACTGCAGCCGACATTACCCATGACGGGGATGTCGAAATCGTCAAGCCGCAGCACGTGATCTGCCACCTGACCGATGAGAACGCGTCTATTAGCATGCGTATCAAAGTTCAGCGCGGTCGTGGTTATGTGCCGGCTTCTACCCGAATTCATTCGGAAGAAGATGAGCGCCCAATCGGCCGTCTGCTGGTCGACGCATGCTACAGCCCTGTAGAGCGTATTGCCTACAATGTTGAAGCAGCGCGTGTAGAACAGCGTACCGACCTGGACAAGCTGGTCATCGAAATGGAAACCAACGGCACAATCGATCCTGAAGAGGCGATTCGTCGTGCGGCGACCATTCTGGCAGAACAACTGGAAGCTTTCGTTGATTTACGTGATGTACGTCAGCCGGAAGTGAAAGAAGAGAAACCAGAATTCGATCCGATCCTGCTGCGCCCTGTTGACGATCTGGAATTGACTGTCCGCTCTGCTAACTGCCTTAAAGCAGAAGCTATCCACTATATCGGTGATCTGGTACAGCGTACTGAGGTTGAGCTTCTTAAGACGCCTAACCTTGGTAAAAAATCTCTTACTGAGATTAAAGACGTGCTGGCTTCCCGTGGACTGTCTCTGGGCATGCGCCTGGAAAACTGGCCACCGGCAAGCATCGCTGACGAGTAACCGGATCACAGGTTAAGGTTTTACTGAGAAGGATAAGGTCATGCGCCATCGTAAGAGTGGTCGTCAACTGAACCGCAACAGCAGCCATCGCCAGGCTATGTTCCGCAACATGGCAGGTTCACTGGTTCGTCATGAAATCATCAAGACGACCCTGCCTAAAGCGAAAGAGCTGCGTCGCGTAGTTGAGCCGCTGATTACTCTTGCCAAGACTGATAGCGTAGCTAATCGTCGTCTGGCATTCGCCCGCACTCGTGATAACGAGATCGTGGCAAAACTGTTTAACGAGCTGGGCCCGCGTTTCGCGAGCCGCGCCGGTGGTTACACTCGCATTCTGAAGTGTGGCTTCCGTGCAGGCGACAATGCGCCGATGGCATACATCGAGCTGGTTGATCGCTCTGAGTCGAAAGCAGAAGCTGCTGCAGAGTAATCTGTAGTAACGTAAAAAAACCCGCCTCGGCGGGTTTTTTTATATCCGCAGCACCCCCACTTATCTACAATATCTGTACTCTTTTTGTTCATCCCCTGGAGTCATTATGTGGTTACTGGACCAGTGGGCAGAGCGTCATATCATCGATGCACAAAGAAAAGGTGAGTTTGAAGATCTTCGCGGTGCTGGCCAACCGTTGGTGCTGGATGATGATTCACATGTGCCTGATGAGCTACGTGCCGGTTATCGCTTACTGAAGAACGCAGGCTGTCTCCCACCCGAACTGGAGCAGCGGAAAGAAGCCATCCAGTTGTTGGATCTGCTGAAAGGCCTGCGGCAGGATGATCCGCAGTATCAGGAAGTGAGTCGGCGTTTGTCACTGCTGGAACTGAAGCTGCGGCAGTCCGGTCTGAGCACGGAATTTTTACGCGCTGAGTATGCTGATAAGTTGCTGCATAAAATTAACGATAATTAATGGAGTGGACATGTATCGAATTGGTGAGTTAGCAAAGCTGGCGGAAGTGACCCCTGATACGATCCGCTACTATGAAAAGCAGCAGATGATGGAGCATGAGGTGCGCACTGAAGGCGGTTTCCGGTTATATACGGAAAAGGATCTTCAACGGCTTAAATTCATCCGCTATGCCCGACAGCTTGGCTTTACCCTTGAGTCGATCCGTGAATTGTTATCGATCCGTATCGATCCTGAACATCATACCTGTCAGGAATCCAAAGGGATCGTGCAGGACAGGCTGAAAGAAGTTGAAGCTCGTATTGCCGAACTGCAAAGCATGCAGCGTTCATTGCAGCGTTTGAACGATGCCTGCTGTGGCACTGCGCATAGCAGTGTGTACTGCTCAATTCTGGAAGCTCTTGAACAAGGAGCCAGTGGAGTGGCGTCGGGCTGTTGATTTATCAGACAGGTGGGACTACACTCCCGCCGTTAAACTACAAACTGGAGTTATTATGAGTCGTTATCAGCATACGAAAGGGCAGATAAAGGACAATGCCATTGAGGCATTATTACATGACCCGCTATTCAGACAGCGTGTTGAAAAGAATAAGAAAGGGAAAGGGAGTTATTTACGTAAAGGCAAACACGGTAACCGGGGTAACTGGGAGGCCAGTGGCAAGAAAGTGAATCACTTTTTTACCACTGGCCTTCTGCTTTCTGCGGTCTGTTAAGAACGATTATTCTGTTCTTTCAGCAGGTCGCGGATCTCAGTAAGCAAGACTTCTTCTTTCGTCGGTGCAGGTGCAGCCGCCGGCTCTTCTTTCTTACGATTGAGTTTGTTAATGAGCTTAATTGCCATGAAAATAGCAAAGGCGACAATCACAAAGTCGAAGATATTCTGAATAAACACGCCATAATGCATCACAACGGCCGGGATATCTCCCTGCGCATCACGCAATGTGACGGCAAACTGTTTAAAATCGATCCCACCAATTAACAAACCCAGCGGCGGCATAATGATATCGGCAACCAGTGACGATACAATTTTACCGAACGCCGCACC
This sequence comes from Citrobacter amalonaticus, assembly GCF_018323885.1. Lineage (NCBI taxonomy): Bacteria > Pseudomonadati > Pseudomonadota > Gammaproteobacteria > Enterobacterales > Enterobacteriaceae > Citrobacter > Citrobacter amalonaticus. Next base: position 463,641 of record NZ_AP024585.1, read on the forward strand.
GATAATGACACCCACTGCCAAATCGACAACATTCCCGCGCATCGCGAATTCGCGAAACTCTTTAATAATGCTCATTATATTCTCCCTATGCAGCTGACGTTAATAAGTTTAACAAATGTTAAGGCATTTGCCATTTAAGTATTGAGATTAAGATTATGAATTAAGCCTTGATAAATCAGGGGATTAAAAAGGGTGCAAACAATGCACCCTTCAATGTTAAAGGAAGAAAGGACTTGGCTGGAATAAGCGTTCGACGTCGGTAATAAACTTTTTATCCGTCAGGAACATAATGACGTGATCGCCTTGTTCGATGCGTAAGTTGTCATTAGCAATCATCACATCGTTACCACGCACGACAGCACCAATAATCGTGCCTGGCGGCAGTTTGATTTCGTCGATGACTCGGCCGACAACGCGTGAGGTGCTTTCATCGCCGTGAGCGACAGCTTCAATCGCTTCTGCGACGCCACGGCGTAATGAAGAGACGCCAACAATGTCCGCTTTTCGCACATGGCTAAGGAGAGCCGAGATGGTTGCTTGCTGGGGAGAGATCGCGATATCGATCACGCTACCCTGAACAAGATCGACATAAGCGCGGCGTTGAATCAACACCATCACCTTTTTCGCCCCCATGCGCTTAGCCAACATCGCTGACATGATGTTAGCTTCATCGTCGTTGGTAACGGCAATAAACAGATCGACCTGATCGATATGCTCTTCGGCCAGCAATTCTTGATCAGAGGCGTCGCCAAAAAAGACGATCGTATTCTGAAGTTTTTCGGCCAGCTCGGCAGCGCGCTGTTGATCGCGTTCGATCAATTTCACGCTGTAATCTTTTTCCAGACGATGCGCCAGACCTGCCCCGATGTTACCGCCGCCAACCAGCATGATGCGTTTGTAAGGCTTTTCGAGGCGTTGCAGTTCGCTCATCACCGCACGAATGTGCTGGGAAGCGGCAATAAAGAAGACTTCGTCGCCCGCTTCGACAATGGTGGAGCCCTGTGGGCGGATCGGTCTGTCGTGACGGAAAATCGCCGCAACGCGGGTATCGATATGCGGCATATGCTCCCGCATCGTTGAGAGCGCATTCCCGATCAGTGGGCCACCGTAATAGGCTTTTACGACGGCAAGGCTCACTTTGCCTTCTGCGAAATTGACGACCTGTAATGCGCCTGGATATTCGATCAGGCGGTAAATGCTGTCGATGACCAGTTGTTCGGGCGCGATCAGGTGATCGATAGGTACGGCTTCTGAGTGGAACAGCTTGTCCGCATCACGGACATAATCGGGAGAGCGGATACGGGCGATTCGGTTCGGCGTATTAAACAGCGAATAAGCCACCTGGCAGGCAACCATGTTCGTTTCATCAGAACTGGTCACGGCAACCAGCATATCCGCATCATCCGCCCCGGCTTCACGCAGCACGCGTGGGTGCGAGCCGTGTCCCTGAACGACACGCAGATCGAACTTATCCTGCAGGCTGCGCAGGCGTTCACCGTTGGTATCCACTACGGTAATGTCGTTGTTCTCGCCGACCAGGTTCTCTGCCAGCGTTCCACCCACCTGTCCTGCGCCCAGAATGATTATTTTCATCAGTCGTGACCCGTTATCCCATCACTTTTTGATTAGCTTAGCGTAAAAGAAGCCATCACCGTCTTCTGCACCCGGCAGATTTTGAAGACCCGGCATTTCGGGTGTGCCTGTCTCGCTCAGCATGGCATCCGTCGTACGCTGTAAGAAGGCGTGAACCTGCTGACTGTTCTCTTCCGGCAAAACGGAACAGGTGGCATAGACCAGCGTGCCGCCGGATTTCAGATGCGGCCAGACGGCATCAAGAATTTCAGCCTGTAGCTTTGCCAGTTCGGTAATATCACGATCGCGGCGAAGCCATTTGATATCCGGGTGACGACGGATAACTCCGGTTGCAGAGCAGGGGGCATCTAACAGGATACGATCAAACTGCTGCTCGCCGCACCATTGTGCAGGGAAACGCCCATCACCCTGCTTAACCGCCGCTTTCATCCCAAGACGTTTCAGGTTGTCATAAACGCGGGAGAGTCGTTGTTCATCCACATCAACTGCCAGCACGTTTGCTTCGGGAGCCGCTTCGAGGATGTGGGTGGTTTTACCGCCTGGTGCTGCACACAGATCTAAAATGTGTTCGCCGTTTTGCGGAGCAAGGAAGGCCACGCACCCCTGAGCAGAGGCGTCCTGAACGGTGACCCATCCTTCATCGAACCCAGGAAGCGTATGGACCGGTGCTGCTGTTTCCAGACGGATGGCATCGGGATAGTCGGGATGAGTGAAACCTTTCATCCCGGCGTTTTCGAGCAATGCCAGCCAGCTGTCGCGCGTATGGTGTATGCGATTCACACGTAGCCACATCGGGGGGCGCTGATTGTTGGCATCAATAATCGCTTCCCATTGGGTGGGGTACGCCTTTTGCAGGCGTTTAAGTAGCCAGCCAGGGTGCAGAAAACGCGCGTCGCTGCTGGCGAATTCCGCGAGCAGTACTTTTTGTTGACGCTGGAACTGACGCAGAACACCGTTTATTAGCCCCTTAAGCTGCGGGCGCTTTATCGCTACGGCACCTTCGACCGTTTCCGCCAGCGCTGCATGTGGAGGAATTCGGGTATGCAGTAATTGATAGAATCCCACCATTATCAGGTAATGCACGGTGCGCTGTTTTCCCGTCATTGGGCGGGACATCAGTTTGTTGATCAACCAGTCGAGTTGCGACAGCGTACGCAGAACCCCAAAACAGAGTTCCTGTAGCAGCGCTTTGTCTTTATCGGAGACTTTTTGTTGTAGCGGCGGCAGGACATTGCTCAGTGAATGCCCTTGCTCGACGACCTGTTCAACGGCCTGCGCCGCCATACTGCGTAAGTTAAGTTTCTTATTCATAACCGCAAAAATAAAAAGGCCCGGTAACACCGGGCGTTATCAGAAGTGACCGTCAGACCAGACGGTTGCCAGGAATGAACCATTCCCGACGTGAATTCAGAAGATCCTGGGCGCTCATCGCTTTTTTCCCGGCGGGTTGCAATGAGAGCAGGTTCAGGACTCCATTGCCGGTCGCGACCTGAATGCCTTGTTTCGTGGCGTCAAGGATGGTTCCCGGTTCTGCCAGCGTCGGCGTCGCTATTACGGATGCCTGCCAGACTTTTACCGGCTGGCCGTCAATTTCCAGCCAGCTCATTGGCCAGGGATTGAATGCGCGAATGCAACGTTCCAGTTGTGTCGCAGAAAGCGACCAGTCGATGCGCGCTTCTTCTTTACTGAGCTTTTCTGCGTGAGTGACTAGCGATTCATCCTGCACTTGCGGATTTGCACGGCCCTCAGCTAACTGCTTCAGCGTTTCGATCAGCCCCTGCGGACCAAGATCCGCCAGCTTGTCGTACAGCGTGCCGCTGGTGTCTTTCGCGGTGATGGGGCAGGCGAGCTTATAGAGCATATCGCCCGTATCGAGACCCACGTCCATTTGCATAATGGTCACGCCCGTTTCGGCGTCCCCAGCCCAAAGAGAACGTTGAATGGGCGCCGCGCCGCGCCAGCGCGGCAGCAGCGAACCGTGGACGTTAATGCAGCCGAGACGCGGCATATCCAGCACGGCTTTCGGCAGAATCAGACCATACGCGACGACGACCATAACATCTGCATTCAGGTCAGAAACCAGGTGCTGGTTTTCCTGCGGGCGCAAGGAAACGGGTTGGAAAACCGGTATGCCTTTTACCTCTGCCAGCACTTTTACCGGGCTCGGCATCAGTTTTTTTCCCCGACCTGCCGGGCGATCGGGCTGGGTAAATACCCCGACGACGTGATGTTCAGAAGACAACAGCGCGTCAAGATGACGCGCTGCAAAGTCAGGTGTACCCGCAAAAATAATACGTAGTGAGTCTGACACGGTGATTCTTGTCCTTAAGCTCGTGCGTTCAGGCGGTCGAGTTTCTCAACTTTCTGACGAATACGTTGCTGCTTCAGCGGTGACAAATAATCGATAAACAGTTTACCGACCAGGTGATCCATCTCGTGCTGAATACAGATAGCCAGCAGGCCGTCGGCTTCCAGTTCAAACGGTTTACCCTCGCGATCGAGCGCGCGAACTTTCACTTTCTCAGCACGCGGCACTAAAGCACGCTGTTCCGGAATAGACAGACAACCTTCTTCAATACCGGTCTCGCCTTCTTTTTCCAGCAGTTCCGGGTTAATTAACACCAGGCGTTCGTCACGATTTTCCGACACGTCAATGACGATAATCCGCTGATGAATATCAACCTGCGTTGCTGCGAGGCCAATACCTTCTTCCGCGTACATCGTCTCAAACATATCATCGACGATACGCTGAATTTCTGCATTCACTTCTTCTACCGGCTTTGCGACTTTGCGAAGGCGCTCGTCCGGAATATGTAACACTTGCAAAACTGACATAGTTATCCAGAGTTGTGTTCAGGAGTTGGAAAGATTATTACCTCTATTCTAGACAAATCCCCCTCTGATTGACAGCATCAGTGACCAATCGCAAAGATTGCTAAGACTGCTTGTGGCAGGGGGATAAGGATGACCCGTACCGAAATTTGGCTACGTTTAATGGCTGTGAATGAGTTGTTCGGCGATGAGATGGTGCGCGTCGCTCACGGACTGATATCACAGCCGGCTATTGATATCGCCGCATTGCGGCGTGCCGGCCTTTCCCCTTCCCAGGCAACGCGCTTTTTGACCTTTCCGGAAAAAGAACTGGAAAGAACCCTTCGCTGGCTTGAGTTGCCGCACCATCACTTATTACTGGCAGACAGTGAAGATTATCCTGCACAGCTTCGCGCCATTGAAGATTATCCCGGTGCGGTTTTTGTCGTTGGCTCCCCGCGATGTCTCCATGATTTTCAACTCGCCGTCGTGGGAAGCCGAACGCCGTCCTGGTATGGTGAACGATGGGGGCAGATGTTTTGTGAGAAACTGGCCAGTTGGGATATCACCATTACCAGCGGTCTGGCGCGAGGTATTGATGGCATCGCCCATCGGGCGGCGATCCAGGCAAAGGGGAAAAGCATTGCCGTATTAGGCAACGGCCTGCAATCCGTCTATCCCCGCCGACATGCCGGGATGGCCGATGCGTTGCTGGAAACGGGAGGCGCGCTGGTGTCCGAATTTCCGTTAATGATGGCCCCTTTACCGCGCAACTTTCCCCGCCGGAACCGTATCATTAGCGGTCTGAGTAAAGGGGTTCTGGTGGTTGAGGCGGCATTACGCAGTGGCTCGTTGGTCACTGCGCGCTGTGCGTTAGAGCAAGGACGAGAGGTGTTCGCCATCCCTGGCCCCATCGGCAACCCCGGAAGCGAAGGGCCACACTGGCTGGTGAAGCAGGGTGCCACCCTTGTGACGGCCCCAGAGGAAATCATGGAAAATTTGCAGTACGGCTTGCATTGGCTGCCAGATGAGCCTGAAAAATCACTTTATTCATCAGATCAGGAAGGCGCAGCATTGCCATTTCCCGAGCTCCTGGCTAACGTAGGAGATGAGGTAACACCTGTTGACGTCGTCGCTGAACGTGCCGGCCAACCTGTGCCAGAGGTAGTGGCTCAGCTACTCGAACTGGAGTTAGCAGGATGGATCGCAGTTGTACCCGGCGGCTATGTCCGATTGAGGAGGGCATGCCATGTTCGACGTACTAATGTATTTGTTTGAGACATATATCCACAATGAAGCTGAATTACGTGTGGATCAGGACAAACTTGAACGGGATCTTACCGACGCCGGTTTTGATCGTGAAGACATCTACAACGCGCTCCTGTGGCTGGAAAAGCTTGCTGACTATCAGGAAGATCTTGCCGAGCCGATGCAGCTCGCCTCCGATCCTCTCTCTGTGCGTATTTATACCCCAGAAGAGTGTGACCGACTGGATGCCAGTTGCCGGGGATTCCTGTTATTCCTTGAGCAGATTCAGGTGCTAAACCTCGAAACGCGAGAAATGGTGATTGAACGAGTGCTCGCGCTGGATACCGCAGAATTCGACCTGGAAGACCTGAAGTGGGTCATCCTGATGGTTTTGTTCAATATTCCAGGTTGTGAAAATGCATATCAGCAAATGGAAGAATTACTCTTTGAAGTGAATGAAGGTATGCTGCATTAATCAACCTTAATTCAGCATGAGTTGTTATGGCTAAATCAGCACTGTTTTCGGTGCGTAAAAATGAGCCCTGCCCACAGTGCGGGGCTGAACTGGTGATTCGCTCCGGGAAACACGGTCCGTTTCTTGGTTGCTCGCACTATCCGGAATGTGACTATATCCGTCCGTTGAAATCCTCAGCGGACGGACATATCGTCAAAGTTCTGGAGGGGAAACATTGCCCTGACTGCGGCGGCGAACTGGTGTTGCGCCAGGGGCGTTTTGGTATGTTTATCGGCTGCAGCAACTATCCAGAATGTGAGCATACCGAGCTCATTGATAAACCCGATGAAACCGCTATTACCTGCCCTCAATGCCAGACGGGCCATCTGGTCCAGCGGCGTTCCCGTTATGGCAAAACCTTCCACTCCTGCGATCGCTATCCGGAGTGCCAGTTTGTCATTAACTTCAAACCGATAGCCGGAGAGTGTCCTGAGTGCCACTATCCGCTACTCATCGAAAAGAAAACCGCGCAGGGTGTGAAGCACTTTTGCGCCAGTAAACAATGTGGAAAGCCGGTTTCGGCGGAACAAACAAGTGAATAATAACCTGCCAACAGACCCTATCGCTGACGCAATAGAGGTACTGAATAAAGAGAATGTCATCGCCTATCCAACAGAAGCCGTCTTTGGCGTCGGGTGCGATCCCGATAGCGAAGTGGCCGTAAATCGTCTGTTGGCCTTGAAACAGCGTCCGGTGGATAAAGGGTTAATTTTGATCGCCGCCAGTTTTGAGCAGCTCAAGCCGTATATTGACGACAGTATGTTGACCGATGCCCAGCGTGATGCCGTGTTTGCTCGTTGGCCTGGTCCGGTGACCTTTGTTTTCCCTGCGCCAGCGACGACGCCTCGTTGGTTGACGGGGCGCTTTGATTCATTGGCGGTGCGCGTGACGGATCATCCGCTGGTGGTCGCCTTGTGCCAGGCTTATGGCAAACCGTTGGTTTCAACCAGCGCCAACCTGAGTGGATTACCCCCTTGCCGTACGGTTGAGGAAGTTCGCACACAGTTTGGTACAGACTTCCCGGTGGTGTCAGGAGAAACCGGAGGTCGATTGAATCCTTCGGAAATCCGTGATGCCCTGACGGGCGAGTTGTTTCGACAGGGGTAAGATGATGGAAACCTATGCTGTTTTTGGTAATCCAATCGCGCACAGCAAATCGCCGTTTATTCATCAGCAATTTGCGCAGCAGCTGCAGATTGCGCATCCGTATGGCCGTGTGCTGGCGCCTGTTAATGATTTCATCAACACACTGAACGCGTTCTTTGCCGACGGCGGTAAAGGAATGAACGTCACAGTGCCATTTAAAGAAGAAGCATTTGCCCGCGCCGATGAACTCACCGAGCGTGCAGCCTTAGCCGGTGCGGTGAATACGATCAAGCGGCTCGAAGATGGTCGGTTGCTGGGTGACAACACCGACGGCATCGGTCTGCTAAGTGACCTCGAACGTCTGTCATTTATCCAGCCGGGGCAACGTATCCTGCTGATTGGCGCGGGTGGCGCTTCGCGTGGTGTATTGTTACCGCTGCTTTCTCTGGATTGCGGGGTGACGATTGTTAACCGGACGGCATCCCGTGCGGAAGAACTGGCACAGGTTTTTGCACATACAGGTAGCGTGCAGGCGCTGGGTATGGATGAGCTGGAAGGACATGAGTTTGATCTGATCATCAATGCCACCTCCAGCGGCATCAGCGGTGAGATCCCGGCGATCCCGGCATCGCTCATTCGTCCGGCGGTATGTTGTTACGACATGTTCTACCAAAAGGGCAATACGCCGTTTCTCTCCTGGTGTGAACGCCAGGGCGCGAAACGTTATGCCGATGGTCTGGGGATGCTGGTGGGGCAAGCAGCTCATGCCGTTCTGCTCTGGCACGGTGTGTTGCCGGAAATTGAGCCAGTGATTGCGCGTCTCAAGCAGGAGTTATCCGCATGAATCAGGCCATCCAGTTTCCAGACTGGGAAGAGTGGGACGCGCAGAAAAAAGCGGTCTGCTTTCCCGCGCTGGTTAATGGCATGCAGTTAATGTGCGCTATTAAGGGAGAAACGCTGGCGAATCGCTTTGGTGGTGAAACGACGGAACAATGGTTAGCTCACTTTTGCGAACATCGCTGGGATCTGGAAGAAGAAGCGGAAGCACTGATCCAGTCCCAGCAAGAAGACGATCATGGCTGGGTTTGGTTACCCTGAGCGAGATACTCGTCTTTCCATTTCACATAATTTCTGGCGGAGTATTGCAGACCCGCTTTCTCCTCCTCTGTTAGCGGCCGGATCTGTTTGACCGGGCTCCCCAAATAGAGATAGCCGCTCTCCAGGCGTTTGTTTTGCGGTACCAGGCTTCCCGCCCCAATCATTACGTCGTCTTCAATCACCGCGCCATCCAGCAGAATCGATCCCATACCGACCAGGACCCGGTTGCCAATGATGCAGCCGTGCAACATCACTTTATGCCCGACCGTCACATCTTCTCCTACAATGAGCGGGTTGCCATCCGGGTTGGAGGCGGATTTGTGCGTGACATGCAACACGCTGCCATCCTGAATATTCGTACGCGCCCCGAGCGCAACGTAATTTACATCGCCACGGATCGCGACAAGCGGCCAGATCCCCACATCGTCTGCCAGGCGAACGTCGCCAATGATCACACTGCTGCTGTCGAGCATCACCCGTTGGCCAATCTGTGGGAAAAGATCCTTATAAGGACGTAATACGTCAGACATGTTTACCTCAAGGAAAGAGAACAGTAATGATGACTTTGGTTGCATTTCTGGCCTTGCGCAAGTGCTTTAGCTATCAAAAATTCGCCAAATTGCGCATGAATGGAGCGAAAGGGATGAAAAAGCAGCGAACGGAAAAAAAGATCTAAAAAAGGCTTGTGCAAAAAAATGGGATCCCTATAATGCGCCTCCGTTGAGACGACAAAGTGGAACGCTTCACAAGATGGTCGTCACAGCGAAGAGAAAAATCCTGAAAATCAGGGTTGACTCTAAAAGAGGAAAGCGTAATATACGCCACCTCGCGACAGAGCGCTAAAGCGCGTCGCAACTGCTCTTTAACAATTTATCAGACAATCTGTGTGGGCACTCAGAGTGACATGGATTCTTAACGTCGCAAGACGAAAAATGAATACCAAGTCTCAAAGAGTGAACACGTAATTCATTACGACGTTTAATTCTAGGAGCATCAAACTTAAATTGAAGAGTTTGATCATGGCTCAGATTGAACGCTGGCGGCAGGCCTAACACATGCAAGTCGAACGGTAACAGGAAGCAGCTTGCTGCTTTGCTGACGAGTGGCGGACGGGTGAGTAATGTCTGGGAAACTGCCCGATGGAGGGGGATAACTACTGGAAACGGTAGCTAATACCGCATAATGTCGCAAGACCAAAGAGGGGGACCTTCGGGCCTCTTGCCATCGGATGTGCCCAGATGGGATTAGCTTGTTGGTGAGGTAACGGCTCACCAAGGCGACGATCCCTAGCTGGTCTGAGAGGATGACCAGCCACACTGGAACTGAGACACGGTCCAGACTCCTACGGGAGGCAGCAGTGGGGAATATTGCACAATGGGCGCAAGCCTGATGCAGCCATGCCGCGTGTATGAAGAAGGCCTTCGGGTTGTAAAGTACTTTCAGCGGGGAGGAAGGGGTTAAGGTTAATAACCTTAGCCATTGACGTTACCCGCAGAAGAAGCACCGGCTAACTCCGTGCCAGCAGCCGCGGTAATACGGAGGGTGCAAGCGTTAATCGGAATTACTGGGCGTAAAGCGCACGCAGGCGGTCTGTCAAGTCGGATGTGAAATCCCCGGGCTCAACCTGGGAACTGCATTCGAAACTGGCAGGCTTGAGTCTCGTAGAGGGGGGTAGAATTCCAGGTGTAGCGGTGAAATGCGTAGAGATCTGGAGGAATACCGGTGGCGAAGGCGGCCCCCTGGACGAAGACTGACGCTCAGGTGCGAAAGCGTGGGGAGCAAACAGGATTAGATACCCTGGTAGTCCACGCCGTAAACGATGTCTATTTGGAGGTTGTGCCCTTGAGGCGTGGCTTCCGGAGCTAACGCGTTAAATAGACCGCCTGGGGAGTACGGCCGCAAGGTTAAAACTCAAATGAATTGACGGGGGCCCGCACAAGCGGTGGAGCATGTGGTTTAATTCGATGCAACGCGAAGAACCTTACCTGGTCTTGACATCCACAGAACTTGGCAGAGATGCCTTGGTGCCTTCGGGAACTGTGAGACAGGTGCTGCATGGCTGTCGTCAGCTCGTGTTGTGAAATGTTGGGTTAAGTCCCGCAACGAGCGCAACCCTTATCCTTTGTTGCCAGCGGTCCGGCCGGGAACTCAAAGGAGACTGCCAGTGATAAACTGGAGGAAGGTGGGGATGACGTCAAGTCATCATGGCCCTTACGACCAGGGCTACACACGTGCTACAATGGCATATACAAAGAGAAGCGACCTCGCGAGAGCAAGCGGACCTCATAAAGTATGTCGTAGTCCGGATTGGAGTCTGCAACTCGACTCCATGAAGTCGGAATCGCTAGTAATCGTGGATCAGAATGCCACGGTGAATACGTTCCCGGGCCTTGTACACACCGCCCGTCACACCATGGGAGTGGGTTGCAAAAGAAGTAGGTAGCTTAACCTTCGGGAGGGCGCTTACCACTTTGTGATTCATGACTGGGGTGAAGTCGTAACAAGGTAACCGTAGGGGAACCTGCGGTTGGATCACCTCCTTACCTTAAAGAACCTGCCTTTGTAGTGCCCACACAGATTGTCTGATGAAAAACGAGCAGTAAAACCTCTACAGGCTTGTAGCTCAGGTGGTTAGAGCGCACCCCTGATAAGGGTGAGGTCGGTGGTTCAAGTCCACTCAGGCCTACCAAATTTTCCCTGAATACTGCGTTGTGAAACGACTCGCATACTTTAAGTATGCTTCGCCATTCCACGCCTTGTCTCAGGAAAAATTATCGGTACAGAGGTTCTGACTACATTGTATGGGGCTATAGCTCAGCTGGGAGAGCGCCTGCTTTGCACGCAGGAGGTCTGCGGTTCGATCCCGCATAGCTCCACCATACTGTAGAACGTAATCAAGAAAACTTCAGAGTGTACCTGAAAGGGTGCGCTGCGAAGTTTTGCTCTTTAAAAATCTGGATCAAGCTGAAAATTGAAACGACACACTGTTAATGGTGTGTTCGAGTCTCTCAAATTTTCGCAACACGATGATGAATCGAAAGAAACATCTTCGGGTTGTGAGGTTAAGCGACTAAGCGTACACGGTGGATGCCCTGGCAGTCAGAGGCGATGAAGGACGTGCTAATCTGCGAAAAGCGTCGGTAAGGTGATATGAACCGTTATAACCGGCGATGTCCGAATGGGGAAACCCAGTGCAATTCGTTGCACTATCGTTAACTGAATCCATAGGTTAACGAGGCGAACCGGGGGAACTGAAACATCTAAGTACCCCGAGGAAAAGAAATCAACCGAGATTCCCCCAGTAGCGGCGAGCGAACGGGGAGCAGCCCAGAGCCTGAATCAGCATGTGTGGTAGTGGAACGGTCTGGAAAGGCCGGCGATACAGGGTGACAGCCCCGTACACAAAATTGCATGTGTTGTGAGCTCGATGAGTAGGGCGGGACACGTGGTATCCTGTCTGAATATGGGGGGACCATCCTCCAAGGCTAAATACTCCTGACTGACCGATAGTGAACCAGTACCGTGAGGGAAAGGCGAAAAGAACCCCGGCGAGGGGAGTGAAAAAGAACCTGAAACCGTGTACGTACAAGCAGTGGGAGCCTCTTTAATGGGGTGACTGCGTACCTTTTGTATAATGGGTCAGCGACTTATATTCTGTAGCAAGGTTAACCGAATAGGGGAGCCGAAGGGAAACCGAGTCTTAACTGGGCGTTAAGTTGCAGGGTATAGACCCGAAACCCGGTGATCTAGCCATGGGCAGGTTGAAGGTTGGGTAACACTAACTGGAGGACCGAACCGACTAATGTTGAAAAATTAGCGGATGACTTGTGGCTGGGGGTGAAAGGCCAATCAAACCGGGAGATAGCTGGTTCTCCCCGAAAGCTATTTAGGTAGCGCCTCGTGAATTCATCTCCGGGGGTAGAGCACTGTTTCGGCTAGGGGGCCATCCCGGCTTACCAACCCGATGCAAACTGCGAATACCGGAGAATGTTATCACGGGAGACACACGGCGGGTGCTAACGTCCGTCGTGAAGAGGGAAACAACCCAGACCGCCAGCTAAGGTCCCAAAGTCATGGTTAAGTGGGAAACGATGTGGGAAGGCTCAGACAGCCAGGATGTTGGCTTAGAAGCAGCCATCATTTAAAGAAAGCGTAATAGCTCACTGGTCGAGTCGGCCTGCGCGGAAGATGTAACGGGGCTAAACCATGCACCGAAGCTGCGGCAGCGACACTAAGTGTTGTTGGGTAGGGGAGCGTTCTGTAAGCCTGTGAAGGTGTGCTGTGAGGCATGCTGGAGGTATCAGAAGTGCGAATGCTGACATAAGTAACGATAAAGCGGGTGAAAAGCCCGCTCGCCGGAAGACCAAGGGTTCCTGTCCAACGTTAATCGGGGCAGGGTGAGTCGACCCCTAAGGCGAGGCCGAAAGGCGTAGTCGATGGGAAACAGGTTAATATTCCTGTACCAGGTGTTACTGCGAAGGGGGGACGGAGAAGGCTATGTTGGCCGGGCGACGGTTGTCCCGGTTTAAGCGTGTAGGTGTGTGTTCCAGGTAAATCCGGTTCACTTTAACACTGAGGCGTGATGACGAGGCACTACGGTGCTGAAGTGACAAATGCCCTGCTTCCAGGAAAAGCCTCTAAGCATCAGGTAACATCAGATCGTACCCCAAACCGACACAGGTGGTCAGGTAGAGAATACCAAGGCGCTTGAGAGAACTCGGGTGAAGGAACTAGGCAAAATGGTGCCGTAACTTCGGGAGAAGGCACGCTGATATGTAGGTGAAGCGATTTACTCGTGGAGCTGAAATCAGTCGAAGATACCAGCTGGCTGCAACTGTTTATTAAAAACACAGCACTGTGCAAACACGAAAGTGGACGTATACGGTGTGACGCCTGCCCGGTGCCGGAAGGTTAATTGATGGGGTTATCCGTAAGGAGAAGCTCTTGATCGAAGCCCCGGTAAACGGCGGCCGTAACTATAACGGTCCTAAGGTAGCGAAATTCCTTGTCGGGTAAGTTCCGACCTGCACGAATGGCGTAATGATGGCCAGGCTGTCTCCACCCGAGACTCAGTGAAATTGAACTCGCTGTGAAGATGCAGTGTACCCGCGGCAAGACGGAAAGACCCCGTGAACCTTTACTATAGCTTGACACTGAACACTGGTCCTTGATGTGTAGGATAGGTGGGAGGCTTTGAAGCGCGGACGCCAGTTCGTGTGGAGCCGTCCTTGAAATACCACCCTTTAATGGCTGGTGTTCTAACGTGGGCCCGTAATCCGGGTTGCGGACAGTGTCTGGTGGGTAGTTTGACTGGGGCGGTCTCCTCCTAAAGAGTAACGGAGGAGCACGAAGGTTAGCTAATCCTGGTCGGACATCAGGAGGTTAGTGCAAAGGCATAAGCTAGCTTGACTGCGAGCGTGACGGCGCGAGCAGGTGCGAAAGCAGGTCTTAGTGATCCGGTGGTTCTGAATGGAAGGGCCATCGCTCAACGGATAAAAGGTACTCCGGGGATAACAGGCTGATACCGCCCAAGAGTTCATATCGACGGCGGTGTTTGGCACCTCGATGTCGGCTCATCACATCCTGGGGCTGAAGTAGGTCCCAAGGGTATGGCTGTTCGCCATTTAAAGTGGTACGCGAGCTGGGTTTAGAACGTCGTGAGACAGTTCGGTCCCTATCTGCCGTGGGCGCTGGAGAATTGAGGGGGGCTGCTCCTAGTACGAGAGGACCGGAGTGGACGCATCACTGGTGTTCGGGTTGTCATGCCAATGGCACTGCCCGGTAGCTAAATGCGGAAGAGATAAGTGCTGAAAGCATCTAAGCACGAAACTTGCCCCGAGATGAGTTCTCCCTGACCCTTTAAGGGTCCTGAAGGAACGTTGAAGACGACGACGTTGATAGGCCGGGTGTGTAAGCGCAGCGATGCGTTGAGCTAACCGGTACTAATGAACCGTGAGGCTTAACCTTACAACGCCGAAGCTGTTTTGGCGGAATTGAGAGAAAATTTTCAGCGTGATTACAGATTAGATTAACCGGCGAAAGGCGGGTTAATAAACAGAATTTGCCTGGCGGCTGTAGCGCGGTGGTCCCACCTGACCCCATGCCGAACTCAGAAGTGAAACGCCGTAGCGCCGATGGTAGTGTGGGGTCTCCCCATGCGAGAGTAGGGAACTGCCAGGCATCAAATTTAGCGTGCTGATATGGCTCAGTTGGTAGAGCGCACCCTTGGTAAGGGTGAGGTCCCCAGTTCGACTCTGGGTATCAGCACCACTTAATTAGGTTAAAGTTCGGCACAGTGGAAAAGAATTTGTCTGGCGGCTGTAGCGCGGTGGTCCCACCTGACCCCATGCCGAACTCAGAAGTGAAACGCCGTAGCGCCGATGGTAGTGTGGGGTCTCCCCATGCGAGAGTAGGGAACTGCCAGACATCAAACAAGTGAGAAGGCCATCCGAAAGGATGGCCTTTTTGCGTTTATACGCCGAAAAAACGGTAGGCCGGGTAAGGTGAAGCCGTCACCCGGCAGAGCAAACGACTAATGAATCACCTGAGACAGGAATGCTCGAGTACGTTCTGATTTAGGATGTGCAAAAAACTCATCCGGCGGGGCCTGCTCAACAATTTCCCCACGATCCATGAAGATCACCCTGTCAGCCACCGTTCTGGCAAATCCCATCTCATGCGTGACGCAAAGCATTGTCATTCCTGATTGCGCCAGGCCAATCATCGTATCCAGCACCTCTTTCACCATTTCGGGATCCAGCGCCGACGTGGGTTCATCAAAGAGCATAATTTTGGGTTTCATACATAGCGAGCGGGCAATGGCAACGCGTTGTTGCTGTCCTCCGGAGATCTGCCCTGGAAATTTATGTGCGTGCTCTGCAATACGCACACGTTCCAGGTAGTGCATCCCCAGCGCTTCGGCTTCTTTTACCGGCATCTTACGCACCCAAATCGGTGCCAGCGTACAGTTTTGCAAAACCGTCAGATGAGGAAAGAGATTGAAGTGCTGGAATACCATGCCGACTTCCTGTCGGACGCGCTCGATGTTGCGGATGTCTTCATTCAACTCAATGCCATCGACAATAATTCGTCCCTGTTGATGTTCTTCCAGATGGTTAATACAGCGGATGGTGGTTGATTTTCCCGAACCTGAAGGCCCACATAACACAATGCGTTCCCCCTGTTTAACGCGCAGGTTGATATCCTTAAGGACATGAAACTGTCCGTACCACTTATTGACGTTTTCCAGCGTAATCATCGCGTCGGCAGGTTGTATTAATAGTTGGCTCATAGAATCCTCAGTGCGGTGTACGCCCGGTGTTAAAGCGCTTTTCCAGATGCTGGCTATAGCGCGACATGCTGAAACAAAAAATCCAGTAAATCAGAGCAGCGAAGACATAGCCTTCTGTCGACATACCCAGCCAGGCAGGGTCAACTGTCGCTTGCTGCACGCTGCTGAACAGATCGAACAAACCGATGATGATGACCAGACTGGTATCCTTAAACAGGGCGATAATGGTGTTCACCAGTCCAGGGATCACCAGCTTCAGAGCTTGGGGAAGAATGACTAGCCCCTGGGTTTTCCAGTAGCCCAACGCCAGCGATTCTGCTGCTTCGTATTGCCCTTTCGGTAATGCCTGCAGCCCCCCACGAACCACTTCCGCGACGTAGGCCGACTGGAAGAGGATCACGCCAACCAGCGCCCGGATAAGCTTATCGATGCTGGTTCCTTCTGACAGAAACAGCGGCAGCATGACCGAAGACATAAACAGGACGGTGATCAGCGGGACGCCACGCCAGAACTCGATAAAAATGACGGATAAGATCCGCACGACGGGCATGTGGGAGCGACGTCCCAGTGCCAACAAAATTCCTAATGGCAGTGCCCCCGCGATCCCGACGGATGCGATGATTAAGGTCAGCGTCAGCCCACCCCATTGGCGTGTTTCAACGCGATCCAGACCAAGAAATCCGCCATACAACAGGAACCAGACAGTGATCGGGTAGATCACGGCCCAGACGACGATATAACGCCCGCGACCCGGCAACGCTTTCCAGAACATCGGCACAATGGAAGCCAACCCAATGATCAACGCCAGGTTGATACGCCAACGCTGATCATGTGGGTACAATCCATACATGAATTGTCCAAATCGTTCATGAATAAACACCCAGCAGGCGCCAGCTTTGGTACAGTCAGCACGCGTGGAGCCCACCCAGTTGGCTTGCAGGAACGCCCAGTTCAGCAAAGGGGGAATTAACTCCCACATCAGCCACAGACAGAACAGCGTCAGCAGGCTGTTTGACCAACTGGAAAAGAGGTTCTTCCGTACCCATACGATCGAACGACCAGGGCCGTTACTGGCCGGGCGCATGGGATGAGACAGCAGTGCTTTTGTCATCATGATTCCTTAGCGCTCAATGAGGGCGATTCGCCGGTTATAGATGTTCATCAGCAGCGAGATGCTCAGGCTGATGATCAGGTACACCGACATCGTGATGGCGATCGTTTCGATGGCCTGTCCGGTCTGATTAAGTACCGTCCCGGCGAACAGCGATACCATGTCGGGATAGCCAATGGCGGCGGCCAGCGATGAGTTTTTGACAATATTCAGATACTGGCTGGTCAGCGGTGGAATAATGACGCGAAGTGCCTGAGGAATGATGACCTGGCGAAGGGTCACAGTATTAGGTAACCCGAGAGAACGGGCGGCTTCATGTTGACCGTAGGGAACGGCCTGAATGCCTGCACGAATGATTTCGGCAATAAACGCCGAGGTATATACCGATAACGCCAGCGTCAGGGCTGCCAGTTCAGGAATGAGCACCATTCCGCCACGGAAGTTGAAGCCGCGTAGTTGTGGGATATCCCAGTGCAGCGCCGCGCCAAAAAGCCAATGCGCGATGAGCGGCAGCAGCACAATCAGGCTTAATGCAGTAGGCCAGGTTCTGCGAAGTTGTCCCGTTTTCATCTGATGCATTTTATTGAAGCGGAACAGACCCACGGACAGCGCAATGGCAATCACTGCCGAGAGCACGAAAGCGAGTACGCCTTCCCCTAACTGCGGAGACGGGATATAGAGTCCCCGATTACTCAGAAAGACCATATCCAGCGCGCTTGCGGCCTGACGGGGGCCGGGCAAATTGCGCAGAACCGCGAAGTACCAAAAAAAGATTTGCAGCAGAGGCGGGATATTACGAAAGGTCTCAATATAAATCGTCGAGAGTTTACGCAGTAGCCAGTTATCTGAAAGGCGTGCCAGCCCGAGAAAGAAGCCGATAAATGACGCAAAGACAATACACAGCGCGGAAACCAGCAGCGTGTTAAGCAAACCCACCACAAAAACACGTCCGTACGTGTCACCCTGCTGATAGTCGATTAAGTGCTGGACGATGCCAAACCCAGCGCTACGGTCGAGAAAGGCAAAGCCCGAGGTAATGCCGCGACTGCTTAGATTATTAATCGTGTTATGAATGAGATAGATAGCAACTGCAACGACCGCAAGAATGGCGAGGATCTGGAACAGCCAGGCGCGGACCGCAGGGTTTGAAAAGGAGAGCGACCCTTTTACATTTGAGCGGCGATGGAACATAAGAAAGCCTCGGTAACCATAACTCTGAACTGAGCGCCGCTAGTGCGGCGCCCGTTACATCACAACGACTTAACGCACCGGCGGTGCGTATTGAATGCCGCCGTTATTCCAGAGATTGTTCTGTCCACGTTTGATCTTCAGTGGGCTTTCCGAGCCGACGTTGCGTTCAAAGATCTCCGCATAGTTACCCACCTGCTTGATGATGTTGTAAGCCCATTTATTGTCGAGCTTCAGATCTTTGCCGTAGTCGCCTTCTTTGCCCAGCAGATGTGCCATATCTGGTGTTGCCGGGTTCGCCGCTTTCTCATCGACATTCTTCGATGTCACGCCCATCTCTTCGGCATTCAACATGGCAAACAGCGTCCAACGCACAATAGAGAACCATTCGTCATCACCGCGACGAACAACTGGCCCCAGCGGCTCTTTCGAGATCACCTCTGGCAGTACAAGCCATTCAGCCGGGTTGCTGAGTTTGATGCGCAGGGCATACAGTTGGGACTGGTCAGAGGCGAGGGTATCGCAACGTCCGGATTCCAGCGCTTTTGCCGACTCATCTGAGCGGTCAAAAGTCACCGGGGTGTATTTCATGTTGTTGGCTTTGAAATAATCCGCCACGTTCAGTTCCGTATCTGTTCCCGCCTGAATACAAACGGTGGCACCATCTAACTCTTTCGCGCTTTTCAGACCCGCTTTGTTGTGGGTCAGGAAGCCAATGCCATCGTAATAGGTAACGCCAGTGAAGGACATGCCCATTCCTGCATCACGTGAGGAGGTCCAGGTCGTATTACGGGAGAGAAGATCGACTTCGCCAGACTGTAATGCGGTGAAGCGTTCTTTTGCGGTGAGAGGGGTATATTTTACTTTTGTATCATCTCCCAGGACGGCGGCGGCAACGCCACGGCAAACATCCACATCTATCCCGGAGAATTTCCCGTCTGCGTCAGCGTAAGAAAAACCGGGAAGACCGTCACTGATACCGCATTGTACGAACCCTTTCTTTTTTACAGCATCCAGCGTGGTTCCCGCATGTGCCTGATTGGCAACCGCAAGCAGCACACCGGCCGCAGCCAGTGTGGCTATCATCATCTTTTTCATAATGCATCCTGTGTGGCAAAGAAATTATTGTTATAGAGAGACGTTCTGCAACGTCTTTAACCTGTCTGTGGCATTGGCCATACTCTTCTAAGCAAAGGTAATGCCAGGTTTTGCGCGTGAATATCCGACGCAATAAGCAGAGTGTAGACAGGAAAAAATAAAAGCAGCGCCCTGAAATGGTGCGAAATTGAAACGTAAGCCACATTTTGGAGCAAAATATTTAAAATAATGCTCGCAAAATGAAATAACGATTTCAGGCGTGAATATCGAGAGCGTGAGTATTGAAAGATAAATGCGAAAAGAGAAAGGGGTGGACGTTATTGATTATTAAAATGTATTAGAACACGTATTTTTCAACACATTGAATGATATGAAAAACCGTATTCTTAGGCTAAGAGCGCGGCAAGTACCGCGCTCTGAGAATGTTATTTTGACAGTGCGATGATCCCCATCGTCAGGCCTGCAACCGCTGCGGCCCCGCCAGCAATGGCGCCTGCGGTTTCCCAGTTATCCTGAGTCGTCCCTTTCATACAGGTGTTGGTATGAACAAGACGTCCTTGATCATCATAAACCGGAACGCAGGGGGAATCGTGTGCACAGCCCGCCAGCAATGCAGTGAGCAATGCTACTGGAATTAATCTTTTCATGGTGTTACCTCAAAAATAAGCGTTCCGCTAAATGCAGCAACAGGGAATGCTGCTTTGCGAATACGAAATGAATTTTACCACCGCTTAAAAAAAGATTGGCATATGGAATAATCTCAATTCATGTGAATTGTAAAAATAATGAAGGAGTGAATTTAGTATTCCGCAGTGCAAATGACTATCTGTTTAATAAATAAAGAAAGATACCTGAAGGAAAAAGGCGTCCGTAGACGCCTTAATTTACACATTAACGCTGGGATTTGTTAAACCGGCCTCTGACGACCACAAAAAACACCGGGACAAAGAAGATAGCCAGCAGCGTTGCTGTCAGCATCCCTCCCATCACACCGGTTCCGACTGCATGCTGGGCGCCACTCCCTGCCCCGCGACTGATGACCAGCGGCATTACGCCGAGGATGAAGGCGAGTGAGGTCATCAGAATAGGGCGCAGGCGCATGCGCGCAGCCTCAAGCGTTGCCTCGATCAGGCCACGACCTTCTTTCTCCATCAGATCCTTGGCAAATTCCACGATCAGAATGGCGTTTTTCGCGGAAAGCCCAATCGTGGTTAACAGTCCGACCTGAAAATAGACGTCGTTATTTAGCCCACGCAGGGAAGCGGCCAAAAGGGCACCCACCACGCCGAGCGGGACCACCAGCATCACCGAGAACGGAATGGACCAGCTTTCATACAGCGCGGCAAGACAGAGGAACACGACGATCAGCGAGATAGCATACAGTGCCGGCGCCTGATTGCCGGACAAACGTTCCTGATATGACATCCCCGTCCAGTCATGACCAATACCATTAGGCAGTTTTGACGCGAGACTTTCCATCATGGCCATCGCTTCACCGGTGCTTCGACCGGGGGCCGCCTCACCCAACAACTCCATCGATGGCATACCGTTGAAGCGTTCCAGGCGCGGAGAACCATACACCCAGCGGGCTGAGCTGAAGGCTGAAAAAGGGACCATCTCGCCGTTAGCACTACGAACGTACAGATTATTGATATCTTCTGGCAGCATACGGAATTTCGCATCTGCCTGAACATACACTTTCTTTACTCGTCCGCGGTCAATGAAGTCGTTAATATAGCTGCCGCCTAACGACGCAGAGATGGTTTCGTTAATGTCTGACAGCGCAATGCCAAGCGCCTGTGCTTTTTCCTGGTCGACATCCAGCTTGAACTGAGGGGTATCCTCCAGGCCGTTAGGTCGAACACGGACCAGCAGATCGGAATGCTGAGCCACCATACCCATTAACTGATTACGTGCTGATGTTAGCGCTGTGTGCCCCAACCCCCCCTGGTCAAGCAGTTCAAAATCGAAACCCGTCGCGGTGCCCAGTTCAATTATCGCCGGCATGTTGAAGGGGAAGACCAGTCCATCCTGGATCTGGCTGAACGCGCGAGTTGCACGCGCAATTACCGCTTCAACGCTGTTTTCCTTGCCGCTACGCTCATCCCAGGGCTTCAGGCTGATGAAGGCCAGACCCGCGTTCTGCGCCTGGCCGCTAAAGCTAAAACCGTTGACCGTAAACACGCTTTCAACGTTCGCTTTTTCGTGAGTCAGGTAGTAATGGGTGACCTGATCCAATACATTTTGGGTTCGTTCCTGGGTTGAACCTGCGGGTAGCTGAACCATCGTCATGAATACGCCCTGATCTTCATCAGGCAGGAAGGAAGTGGGGAGACGGAAAAACAGTACCCCCATTCCGACAACAATCAGGATGTAAAGGAGCAGGTAGCGTCCGGTTTTGCGCACAATGCCGCTGACACTGTTGGTGTAGTGGTTAACGCTGAGATCAAATTTGGCATTAAACCAGCCGAAAAATCCGCCTTTCTTCTCGTGGTGTTCGGCGGACGCTGGTTTTAGCAGCGTTGCGCAAAGTGCCGGCGTCAGGATCAATGCCACCAGAACCGAAAGCGCCATTGCCGACACAATCGTGATGGAAAACTGGCGATAAATAGCCCCGGTGGAGCCGCCGAAAAAGGCCATCGGGATGAAGACGGCAGACAGCACCATCGCGATCCCAACCAGCGCCCCCTGGATCTGCGACATGGATTTCTCGGTTGCCTCTTTGGGCGGCAACTTTTCTTCCATCATCACCCGTTCAACGTTTTCCACTACCACAATGGCGTCATCGACCAGCAGGCCGATCGCCAGCACCATCCCAAACATCGTCAGGGTGTTGATCGAGTAGCCAAACGCCGAGAGCACGGCAAATGTACCCAATAGCACAACGGGAACCGCAATCGTCGGAATGAGCGTTGCGCGGATATTCTGTAAAAACAGATACATCACGAGGAAGACCAGGACGATCGCTTCGAACAGTGTTTTTACCACTTCGTGAATGGAGATCTTCACAAACGGCGTGGTGTCATACGGGTAAACCACTTTCATCCCTTGCGGGAAGAAGGGTTGCAGCTCAACGAGTTTGGTTTTAATCGCTTTGGCGGTATCCAGAGCGTTGGCCCCGGTCGCCAGTTTGATCCCCAGACCCGCAGCCGGTTTACCGTTAATTCGGGCGACAACGTTATAGTTTTCTCCCCCCAGCTCGATACGAGCGACATCTTTAAGGCGAACGACAGAGCCATCGCTGTTTACCCGTAATGTGACTTTGCCGAATTCCTCAGGATCTTTCAGTCGCGTCTGCGCAATGATAGAGGCGTTCAGTTGCTGCCCCGGTAGAGCAGGCGTTCCGCCCAACTGACCTGCTGCAATCTGGTCGTTCTGTATTTTTAGTTGATTGATCACATCGACCGGTGTGAGCTGGTACTTGTTCAGCCGATTCGCATCCAGCCAGATACGCATCGCGTACTGTGCGCCAAACAGCTGGACGTCACCTACACCGTTCAGGCGGCTGATCGTATCTTTTACGTTTGAGGCGACGTAGTCGGAGATATCGTCCTGGGTCGTTTGCGGATCGTCAGAGACAAACCCCGCCACCAACAAGAAACTGCTGCTCGACTTTTCTACGCTAATCCCTTGCTGTTGAACTTCCTGAGGCAGCAATGGCGTCGCCAGCTGCAGTTTGTTCTGTACCTGCACCTGGGCAATATCCGGGTCGGTTCCGGACTGAAAGGTTAACGTAATGGTCACGCTACCCGCAGAGTCGCTGGTGGAGGACATATACATCAGGTTATCGATACCGTTCATATTCTGTTCGATAACCTGAGTCACCGTATCCTGCACCGTTTGCGCATCTGCCCCTGGATAGTTCGCGGAAATGGCTACCGCTGGTGGCGCGATAGTTGGGTATTGCGCAACGGGCAGTTGCATAATCGCCAGAGCGCCCGCCAGCATCAGTATGATGGCCAGAACCCAGGCAAAAACAGGACGCCTGATAAAGAAATTTGCCATGTTCGGTTACCTTATTGCGCCGCTTTTGCCGCAGGAGTATTGGCATCCGTGGTAGCTTTCACTTTCGTGCCGGGATGGGCTTTTTGTAATCCGCTGACAATCACCTGATCGCCTGGATGTAGGCCTTCGCTAATCAGCCATTTGTCGCCGATAGCCTGCGAAGCGACAACGGCGCGTGGCTCAACCAGGCTCTGGTCATTGACGACCAGTACCGTCGCATCGCCACGAGGCGTACGCGTTACGCCCTGCTGGGGGATCAAAATAGCGTTGGGCTGAACGCCTTCGTCAATGCGAGCGCGAACAAACATCCCCGGCAGCAGAGCGTGCTGTGGGTTAGGGAAGACGGCGCGAAGGGTGATGGAGCCTGTGCTTTCGTCCACCGTGACATCCGAAAACTGCAATGTCCCTTTCAGGGGATACGCCGTACCATTTTCCATCACCAACTGGACGCTGCTGCTGGCGCTGTCTTTATGCAGGCTACCCTGTTCAACGGACTGCTTCAGTCGCATAAAGTCGCTGCTGGACTGTGTGACATCGACATAGATAGGATCGAGTTGCTGCACGGTAGCCAGTGCTGTTGCCTGGCCATTAGTGACCAGCGCACCTTCCGTCACGCTGGATTTGCCAATACGACCATCGATCGGCGAGGTGACTTTGGTGTAAGCAAGATTGATACGTGCGCTCTCCACTGCGGCTCGTGCGGCAATGACTGCCGCATCGGCCTGACGCGCATCTGCAATCGCCTGGTCGTATTCCTGTTGGCTAATGTATTTTGTCCCTACCAGCGGAACATAGCGCTTAACCGTCAGGTGTGCGATGGCGGCGGCAGCTTCACTTTTCGCCAGTTCCCCTTTCGCGCTATCGTAATCTGCCTGATAAGTGGCAGGATCGATCTGATACAGTGACTGCCCGGCCTGAACATCGCTGCCCTCGGTGAAGTTTCTTTTGAGAACAATACCACTGACCTGTGGACGAACTTCCGCAATGCGGAATGCCGAGGTGCGTCCTGGCAGTTCGGTGGTTACTGCTAATGGCGCGGCGGTAACCACATGAACGGTCACCTGCGGTTCGGTTGCCTGAGCGTGCTTATCTCCCTGATCGTTACAACCGGCAAGTAACGCAGCAGAGATGAGGATAAATGAGGGCAGGAGTGAAAACCTGGCATGTTTCGTCATTACTGTTCCTTAAAAACCAATAGCTCGTTATTTACCGGATAACGGTAAGGCGATAACGTGCACGAAGAAATAATAGTTGGCTATCCTACAAATTATTAGCGTGCGATGTAAGCGATAGTTATTTTATGGCCGGGTCTACGGCACGTAAAAACAAAAAAGTGATGGCTTTGTCTTTTCATTTTGTTTTTCTTTGTCATGCCTTGTTGCTGGCTAATATATTTGGAAATGTACATTTGTTGTATGAATGTTTTTGTTGGTTTTTATTTGTGGGGGTTATTTGATTGAATGTTTTGTGCTGAGGCTATTCGCTTTTGTTTCATCTCGGAACGGATGAGGTGATACAGTTCTTTTTGAACGGCAATTGTGAATTGCCATATTTCTGTTTTTTATCCTGCTCCTGAAACGATAACTTATGGCTAAAAGAACAAAAGCCGAAGCGTTAAAAACGCGACAACATTTGATTGAGACTGCAATCATCCAGTTTGCCACGCGAGGCGTTGGCAACACGACGCTTAACGACATTGCCGACGCGGCCCAGGTCACGCGGGGGGCTATCTACTGGCATTTTGACAACAAAACGCAGCTCTTCAATGAACTCTGGCAACAGCAACCGCCATTACGTGATCTTATTCAGGACCGGTTAGCTTTGCATGACTGCGATAATCCCTTGCAGCGGTTGCGCGAAAAGTTAATTGCCGGATTACAATATATCGCGGAAATTCCCCGGCAGCAGGCCTTGCTGCAAATTTTATATCATAAATGTGAATTTCATGAGGGGATGATATCAGAACAGGAAATACGCGAGAAAATTGGGTTTAGCCAGAGGGGACTACGCGACGCGTTGCAGGCGAGTATGACGGAAGGGTTAATTTCCAGAACCCTGGATTTAGACGTTGTGTTAATTATTATTCACGGTAGTTTTAGCGGGATCGTGAAAAACTGGTTGATGAATTCTACCCGCTACGATCTTTATCAGCAGGCACCGGCGCTGGTGGATAATGTATTAAGGATGTTAATTCCTGATGGATATGTCATGCAATTAACATCGGAAACCCTATAATCATTTCTCCTGTCTATCAATGACACGCTATTGTAATTCGGTACAGTTGACCAGCTTGAGCGGATTGACAGAATCCATATTGCGGCATTTATCGACTTCTGTGGTGATCAGTTCAATCCACTGGATCAGTAACGCATCAAAAAGGAACACGGAGACCGCAAAAACAACCAGCCACCAATACTTACGAATCATTGCCAAATCCTGTGTATTCATGCCCAAGCGTGCAGGAAATATACACGAAAAATGCGTCCTGAAAAGCAGGCTTACAATGCTTTTACTTTGCTGTCATCTTCACCACATCTGACGCCGTTCGACTCTTTTTCGACAGGTTTTTCGTCTTTCTCTTTTTGATTTTCGTCAGCTCTTCCTGGGAGTAGTGTGAGCTGATGTTCAGCCGTCTGAGCCCCATCTTCACATACTCATTATTGACCTCAATACCGATGAATTTACGTCCCGATTCCACGGCCACAGCACCTGTCGTAAAGCTGCCGGCGAAGGGATCCAGCACCGTATCGCCAGGATTGGAGGAGGCCAAAACGATCCGTTTTAGCAGGGCGATAGGTTTTTGCGTCGGATGGTTTTCATATTCATCCATCAAATAACGCACGCGGGGAAATTCCCAGACGTTGCCCGGAACTTTTTGCGTGTTGTAAGGTTGTGGTGGGTTTTTACGGTAGTCAATCAGCGCTCTTTTCGCACCGGTTTTGGTCTCAACCAGAATAGCGTCACTGTTGAAAGTGTACTGTCGGGCATCTTTGACCATCATCAGGATCGGTTCGTACATTGAGCCAAAGAATTTCTTCGCCTGCACGCCTGAACTGTCATAAGACCAGACAATCCGGCTTTTGATGGTAAACAGCGTTCTGCATTTGAGATCGATATGCGGCATGTTTTCGGTGCTGTTCATGATGTACATCGTGCCCTGTTTTTTCAGCACCCGATGACACTCCTCAATGCACGCGAACAGCCAGCCCAGGAAGATGTCTTCGTCCCAGGACTCGACCATCCCGTCAAAATCCTTTCCGATATTGTAAGGCGGGTCGGCAAAGATTAAATCGACGCTTTCAGCGGGGAGTTTCTTAAGTTCTGTCAGCGCATCTCCGTGGATGATCGACGCGGATTCATCACCAAAGTAGTGTGGCTCACATCGTGAGTTCATATCGGCTCCACAAAAGAGGCGTATAAAAAAGGCGCTTCCCCATGCCGAGTAGCGCCTTTTTAAACAAGCAATTAGCTAATCGAGATTAGTTCATGCCGTATTTTTTCAATTTTTTACGCAGCGTACCACGGTTGATGCCCATCATCAGGGCAGCACGGGTCTGGTTACCACGGGTGTATTGCATCACCATGTCCAACAGGGGCTGTTCTACTTCAGCCAGTACCAGCTCATAGAGGTCATTAACATCCTGACCGTTCAGTTGAGCAAAATAGTTCTTCAGTGCCTGTTTAACCGAGTCACGCAGGGGTTTTTGGGTTACCTGATCCTGAGAGTTAACGGTAGAAACGGTCAGTACGTCAGAATTTACGCGTTGTTCGAACATAGTTCTGTCAGCTCTTTATTTCTGTTTACGCAAAATTTTCGAAGTATGCCTCCAACGCCTCCAGCTGTTCGCTGGCATCCTCAATGGCGTTGAATGTGCGCCGAAACTGGTCATTTGGAGCGTGCTCCTGGAGATACCAGGAGACGTGTTTACGCGCGATTCGGTACCCTTTTGCCTGGCCATAAAAGTCATGCAGTTCCCGAACATGCGCACAAAGCAAGCGCTTAACCTCTGCCAGAGGCAGGGGGGATAGCAACTCCCCAGTGTCCAGATAATGCTGGATTTCCCGAAAGATCCAGGGTCTTCCCTGAGCTGCGCGGCCTATCATCAGGGCATCAGCCCCCGTATAGTCAAGCACAGCTCTGGCTTTAAGCGGGTCAGTAATGTCACCATTCGCGATAATCGGAATGGAAACTTTCTGCTTAACTGCCCGAATACTGTCGTACTCAGCGTCTCCATTGAACAAACAGGCGCGGGTGCGTCCATGAATGGTCAGAGCCTGAATGCCACAGTCTTCAGCCAGTTGGGCAATCTCTACGCAGTTACGGTGTTCCGGAGCCCAGCCGGTGCGAATCTTCAGGGTCACAGGAACGTCCACTGCATTAACCACCCCGGTTAGTATCGACTTCACTAAATCCGGGTACTGCAAGAGGGCTGAACCTGCGAGCTTGCGATTCACTTTTTTAGCCGGACACCCCATATTGATATCAATAATCTGGGCGCCGCTTTCCACGTTAATCCGTGCGGCATCGGCCATCTCAACAGGGTCGCTACCGGCAATTTGCACCGTGCGAATTCCTGGCTCATCAACGTGCACCATCCGTAAACGGGATTTGTCGCTTTCCCAAACCTGCGGGTTAGACGACATCATCTCGGATACGGTCAATCCGGCTCCCATCTCATAACACAGCGTCCGAAAAGGTCTGTCAGTGATGCCAGCCATGGGCGCTGCGATCAGGCGATTTCTAAGCTGGTATTGTCCGATGCGCATGAGTTAAGAAATGACCATACTGTGACTGCAAGGCGGCGTATATTACGCATTTTTTGCACGAGATGAAAGGCCAAACTTTGACCAATCCTCTGCGGTGGATCAAAGAATCGCCGTTAACGTCAACGCCATAAAATAATTAGCCATACAAATCATTGCATTACAAAAGCGTGACGAAATTCTGTACGCTTATAATTTTGCGTAACTTCTCATTTTTTCTTCGAATCTGCGCGGGCTTGCAAGATAATCTGCTGAATTAATCAGCAGATTATCTTGAGTTAATGTGACATCGCTCTCATTTCAGCAGATGATTGCGCAACGCATCGGTCATCACTCGACCACGACACGACCGTTCAGCGGTTGGGGCGGACGATTATTGTCATGATGCATCGTATGGCTGAATTTTTCTAACTGCGCGGCGGACAGCGTCAGAGGGTGCTTCATGACAATCCAGGTTACCCCTTCAGAGCAGGGCGGTGTGGTCAGTGAACCGCTGAAACGCCAAAAGCGTTTGTTTTTCGGCAGCAGGGCATTCAGATCCATTTGTGAGGTGACGTTAGCGTCCTGCCCGGTTTGTTCAGGCATAGTCGCCCACAGTTTGTCCAGCTCAGTGTTTGCCGCCCCTTTATCAAACATGACCGCAACAACGGCGATAGCACCATTTGCGTCTTTGTGCACAAGATGCATTTCCATCGCGTAATGTTTACCGTGAACCGTATTTTCGCTTGGGGCATGAAAGTGGAATTGCTGCAATGTAAACGGAGTCCCGTCAATCGCGATGGTATCAGCCGTTGCGCTCTTTAACGCGGCCTGGATTGTGTGACCGTTGTTAATGAGAGTAATGGGGCCCTCAGTGTAGTGGGTTTTCAGGGGCTTCAGGTGGGCATTTGCCGACTGGTCGATGTTTATTGGGGACTGATTCATCCCGGTCTGACAGGTTTTATACTCTTCACTGAGTGCGCCCCAGTGTTCCGGGGATCCTTCACCCTCATAGCTCCAGTGTGACGCCATCGCGGTGGATGACATGATGCTTAACGCGAGAAGCGTTGCCTTGCTCAAAAAAGGGTTCATGAAATTCTTCCAATGAATAAAATAGTTTTTTATATTTGCAACTTCAATGAGTTACGCGTCTATTTTACCGTATGAGAGGAAGAGGAAGGAGCGGGCGAAATGCTGAAAAACGTGGCCGGTAGTACGGCCACGCGCGGGAGACAGGGTTACTTCTTACGGCCCGTGATTCGACACCACTCTTCTTTCTCCACCACCGGATCGAGAGCGAAGAGATCGGCATAAGCTTCACAAACACTTTCCGCCTGGCTGGCAAGGATACCGGAAAGGCCCAGCAGACCGCCTGTAACGG
Organism: Citrobacter amalonaticus; assembly: GCF_018323885.1. NCBI lineage: Bacteria > Pseudomonadati > Pseudomonadota > Gammaproteobacteria > Enterobacterales > Enterobacteriaceae > Citrobacter > Citrobacter amalonaticus. The sequence continues at coordinate 492,808 of NZ_AP024585.1, forward strand.
GCAGGACGCTGATTAACGGTGCCAGCTCGCGTAATGGGCCTGCCAGAATGTTGGCGACCACTACGTCGGCTTTCATGGCGTCTGGCTGATCCTGTGGCAGGTAGAGTTCAAGACGTTCTGATACACCATTACGCTGGGCGTTATCACGGCTGGCCTGAATCGCCTGCGGATCAATATCGATACCGATCGCTTTTGCGGCGCCCAGTTTCAGTGCGGCAATTGCGAGGATGCCGGAACCGCAACCAAAGTCGATAACGGTCTTACCGGTTAAATCGAGACTGTCGAGCCACTGCAGGCACAGTGAGGTGGTGGGATGAGTGCCGGTACCAAACGCCAGACCGGGGTCGAGCATTACGTTGACGGCATTTTCATCCGGCACGTCGCGCCAGCTTGGGCAGATCCACAGGCGTTCGCCAAAACGCATGGGGTGGAAGTTATCCATCCACTCGCGTTCCCAGTCCTTATCTTCCAGTTGTTCAATTTTATGCGCGAACCCGACGCCCAGCAGCGGATGGTGTTCCAGGATGGCGACGACTTCTTTCATGTCGGTTTCGGCATCAAACAGACCGATAACGTCGGTGTCGCCCCACAGGCGTGTTTCGCCCGGCAATGGCTCAAAAACCGGCGTGTCGTGCGTGTCCTGGAAGGTGATGGAAACGGAACCCGCTTCCATCAGGGCATCGCTCAATGCTTCCGCGTTAGCGCCCGTCGTGTTCAGTTTTAATTGGATCCATGGCATGGCAAAACTCTTTATTTATCAGTAGTCAATACAGCGGCTTGCGGGGCAGGAGAACCGAAACGGTTTCCGACCAGGAAAGCCAGCAAACTTAGCAGCAACGAGGGCACAATCGGATGGAAGCCCAGGTACTGAACGTTAAAGGTGGCGAGAATCGCATACAGCACGCCGCCGACAATCATCGCACTCAGCGCTCCGGTCGCATTCGCGCGCTCCCAGTAAAGGCCAAGCACCAGCGGCCACAAGAACACGGCTTCCAGACCGCCAAACGCCAGCAGATTCAGCCAGATGATCATCTCTGGCGGTTTCCAGGCGGCAAGTAAGAGCAGCGCGCCTAAGATGAGGGTGATCATCGCCGATATTCGTTTCAACCGCGTCTCGTTCTGCAACTGTTCCGGGCGAATATTAAGATAGAGATCTTTAATGATCGTAGCGGAACTTTGCAGCAACTGGGCGTTGATCGTCGACATAATGGCCGCCATTGGCGCGGCAAGGAAGATCCCGGCGGCGAAAGGCGGCAGCACTTTGACCATCAGCGTGGGGATCACCAGATCCGGCACCGTCAGGTCAGGGATAACCGCACGACCCAGCGCGCCGGCAAGATGCATACCAAACATCAGGATCGCCACCACGATGGTACCGATGATTATCCCGCGGTGTACCGCTTTGCTGTCTTTGTAGGAGATGCAGCGCACCGCCGTATGCGGCAGACCGATCACACCAAAACAGACCAGTACCCAGAATGAGGTCATAAAGGTCGGAGACAGAATGTCATCGGCGCCCTGCGGTGAAACCAGTTTTGGGTCGATGGTGTTTAAGGTCTCTACGGCATGGCTCAGGCCACCGGCCGCATGCACGATACCGACCAGCAGCACGATGGTGCCAATCAGCATCACCAGTCCCTGCATTGTGTCGTTAAGTACGCTGGCACGAAAGCCGCCGAACGCGGTATACAGCGCGATACTGATACCGAAAATCAGCAGGCCTGTTTCATAGGGAATACCCGCCGCCGTTTCCAGCAGGCGTGCGCCGCCGATGAACTGCACGGTCATGGCACCGACAAACGCCACGAGCAGGCTGAGGCTCGCCAGCCACACCAGCAGGCGACTCTGGTAGCGGGCAAACAGCATGTCGTTGAGGGTGACGGCATTATAGCGACGGGCAAGGATGGCGAATTTCTTGCCGAGTATCCCCAGCGAAAGCCAGACGGCGGGAAGCTGAATCATCGCCAGCAACACCCATCCCAGTCCGTATTTATAGGCCGCACCAGGTCCACCAATAAATGAGCTGGCGCTGATGTATGTCGCGGTCAGGGTCATCGCCAGGACGATCCCCCCCATGGAACGGCTACCCAGAAAATATTCATTCAGGAAGGTGCCGGTCTGCCGTTTACGCATGGCATAAACAGAAAGACCGAACACAACAACCAGATAGGCAACCAGCGGCAGAATGACTTCAAGCTGCATCGTCATCCTCCAGGGGAATGTCACGATAGATAAATTTCACCATGGCCCAGCACAGCAAAATGAAGATCAGCGGTGTTAACAGGCAAGCCATTTCAAACCAGTGCGGCAACCCGGTTATGCCCGGCGTCACCCCTGGAATGTAAGCTGCGGCGAGCCAGGCAGCCAGATAGAGAAGGGTCAGCCATAGCGCCCAACGCGCTTCTTTATTGGCCTGAACAAAACGTTTGTCCATTTTTTGTCCCTTGTTGAAAAAGAAAGCGGGGATTGTACCTTAAGCCGCTGGTCAGGGGGGAGAGAAAGGTGGCGGCTGAAGAACGATCTTGCCCCTGTGGGGTGAGGAGACAAAATAATCACGATCAATTAATCAAAACGAACTGTTCTGAAAATCAACGTATTCTATTTTTATTTTTCTATTTTTGTTTTAGATAATAATATTGATTACTCTCGTTTTTATTGGGCAAAGTACCTAAATTAGATAGCTCCTCCGTTATTAATTAATAATAAGGCGACTAACGGTATGTTATTAATTAATGACGTAATAAGCTGTGACGACTATATAAAGTCGATGAATGCGCTGTTTTTTCTCAATGGCTATTTATATGGATGTTTTCTTATGCCTCTTATTTTGCTCGCCAGATCTCATATTTTATTAATGACTGCAATTTACAGGGTGATATAACAATAATATTCTTAACCGGCGCTGAACCTGTTATCGGGTTTTCTGAGTAGCGAGATTCTCAGTGGCAATGCCTTTTCTTAATTCTGTCAGAGACGGAAAGGTCTTTTTTTGCGTTCATACATGGACTTTAATATGAAATTAAATAAGAGAATGACTATTAGTGCGGTGGCAATACTGGTTAGCTGCAATGTCCTGGCCGCTGAATCTGTTATCGATTTACGTCACGACTACTTCGATGATGGAAAAATTAATAAAGATCGTATCTATTTTGCGCATCGGTTTGATAACCAATTCGGTTTCTCTGTCGAGACCCGTTATAAATCAAGTGGTGACGATGCAAATGAGCCTTTTAATGAATTAGATAATAACGGTAGTGAAGCCACTATCAGCTATCGCTTTATCCTTAATCCCAAAATGTATCTGATCCCTGCTTTTAATATTGATAGTAATTCGGGTAATACCATCTATAAACCTAACCTGTTACTCGGGACCGTACTGGGTAATGGTTTTTATCTGAACCTGCGCTATCGTTATGATTACACCTTGCAGGATAATGAAGACCTGAATAATAAAGCAACTGGGCGTTATGACGCGTGGCTTGGCTATAAGACCGGTGACTGGAAGTTTGAATACAACTTTGTTTACTTACATGCCAATACCGATATTTATAATGAAAGTCACGCCGACTATGAGCATGACATGAAGGTCGCCTACTCTGTCACCAAAAACTGGGCACCTTATATTGAGATTGGCAATGTCTCCGTCAACAGACTGCAAGACGACAGGCAAACACGTTTCCGGATAGGTTTCCAGTACACCTACTAAAGAGAAAAGGGATGAAAGGGAGTTGCACAGAATGTTAAAACAATGGGATGAAGTATTTCATCGATATACTAATAACCCGGATGCGGCAAAATTAATACTGCGGGTGGTTTTTGGCGGACTCATGCTATTTCATGGCGTAGCGAAAGCGAAACACGGACTTGGCGCAGTCGTGTTCCTGCTGGAATCTCACCATTTGCCGGCTTTTATCGCGTGGGGATCGTTCATCGGCGAAATCGTCGCGCCGTTAATGCTGATTCTCGGCGTCATGACACGTTATGCGGCGGCAATTTTTACCTTCACAATGCTGTTTGCGACGTATCTGGTGATGGACGGGAAAGTATTGGCTCTGACGTCTCAGGGAGCGTGGGCCCTGGAGTTACAGGCTATATATCTGTGTGGCGGGTTTTGTATGCTCTTTCTGGGTGGTGGAAAATATTCCGTAATGTCTGAATTTTCTTCTCGCCGGTAAAAAGAGAAGGCCCGAAAATTCGGGCCTTAGAAGAAGATAAATCGGTGTAAAAAAATGGGCTCTTCCGAGCCCATTTTGCTGTGCACCGAGAATTACTTCTCAGTGAGGCCGAGCTTTTTCTCCAGATAGTGGATGTTAGTACCACCTTGCTGGAAGTGCTCGTCGTTCATGATGCGCGTCTGCAGATCAACGTTGGTTTTAATACCGTCGATGATCAGTTCCTGCAGCGCGTTTTTCATGCGGGCAATCGCCACATCACGGGTTTCGCCGTAGCAGATAAGCTTGCCGATCATGGAGTCATAGTATGGCGGTACGGTGTAACCGGCATAGATATGCGACTCCCAGCGCACGCCAAAACCGCCTGGCGCGTGGAAGCGGGTGATTTTACCCGGGCTCGGCAGGAAGGTGTTCGGGTCTTCAGCATTGATACGGCATTCCACCGCGTGGCCTTTGACCTGCACCTCTTCTTGCTTGATCGACAGCGGCTGGCCAGCAGCAATGCGCAACTGTTCTTTGATCAGGTCAACACCGGTGATCATTTCGGTAACCGGGTGTTCAACCTGAATACGGGTGTTCATTTCAATGAAGTAGAACTCGCCGTTTTCGAACAGGAATTCAAAGGTGCCCGCGCCGCGATAGCCGATATCCACACAGGCTTTCGCGCAACGCTCGCCAATGAAGCGACGCAGTTCCGGGGTAATACCCGGTGCCGGTGCTTCTTCGACGACTTTCTGGTGACGACGCTGCATAGAGCAGTCACGTTCCGCCAGATAAATCGCGTTACCCTGACCGTCTGCCAGCACCTGAATTTCGATGTGGCGTGGGTTCTCAAGGTATTTCTCCATATAAACCATGTCGTTGCTGAAAGCCGCTTTCGCTTCCGCTTTGGTCATGGAGATGGATTGCGCCAGTTCGGCATCGCCGCGTACTACGCGCATACCGCGACCGCCGCCGCCGCCGGACGCCTTGATGATAACCGGATAGCCGATGCGTTTTGCATGGGCACGGTTCGCATCCATATCGTCGGTCAGCGGGCCGTCAGAACCCGGTACGGTCGGGACGCCAGCTTTCTTCATCGCGGTGATCGCCGATACTTTGTCACCCATCAGACGGATGGTGTCCGCTTTCGGGCCGATGAAGATAAAGCCAGAGCGTTCAACCTGCTCAGCAAAGTTGGCGTTCTCAGAGAGGAAGCCATAACCCGGGTGAATCGCTACCGCGCCAGTGATTTCAGCGGCGCTGATGATAGCCGGGATGTTCAGATAGCTTTTTACGGACGGAGCCGGACCAATACAAACCGTCTCATCCGCCAGCAATACGTGTTTTAAATCGCGATCCGCGCTTGAGTGCACAGCGACAGTCTTGATACCCAGTTCTTTACAGGCACGAAGAATTCGCAATGCAATCTCGCCGCGGTTGGCGATAACAATTTTATCCAGCATGTTCGCCTCGTTACTCGATGACGACCAGCGGCTCGTCAAATTCTACCGGTTGACCACTTTCGACCAGGATAGCTTTCACGGTACCTGATTTGTCCGCTTCGATCTGGTTCATCATTTTCATGGCTTCAACGATGCACAGGGTATCGCCTACATTGACTTTCTGACCCACTTCGATGAACGCTTTAGCGTCCGGGCTCGGGGTGCGGTAGAAAGTACCAACCATTGGGGAACGTACGATGTGACCACTGATTTCTGCTGCGGCGGCTGCCGGCGCTTCTGCTGCCGGAGCAACTGCGTTAGACAGAGCAGGTTGCTGCTGCATCATTGGTGCAGCGTAGGCTTGTTGCATCACCGGGAAGCTACCTGCTGGCGCTGCGCGGCTGATGCGTACAGACTCTTCGCCTTCAGAAATTTCCAGTTCGGAGATGCCTGATTCTTCAACCAGCTCGATCAGTTTTTTAATCTTACGAATATCCATGAGTGGGTTCCGTACTCTTTGTTTAGTGTGATTGTGACAGGCATTAAGCGCTGTCTGTAAAGCGTGAGTCCCGATGGCAAAACGGCTTGCGCCTGCCAGGACGCCGGTATATTCCGCCTCAACGATTCATGTGAGACTTGTCGGTTAACATGCAGCGATTTGCTGCAATCCTCCGGCAAAAAACAAAATATACCTTCAATGCTCGATTGTCACCTTTTCAGCGGTCTAAAAACGCTGTCCAGGGAGCCAAGGTCGCACATTATAATGATTTCGTAGCAATTGGCAGCTAAATACTGGTCTTATCAGGGAAGATAATCAACCGCTAACACACAAATAACATCCGAGTCTCTGCATTTTGTAACCGACTGCACAGTTCGCCGAACTAGCGCCACCACTGGCGGAACTTCTTGTAACGGCAGGCCAAAAGCAGCAGTGCGAGCAGAGCATAAATGATGGGTTGAGGTGACAAAATCTTCACCGACCACAGATAATGTATCGGCGCGAGGATCGCCACCAGATAGACGAAGTTGTGCAAAAATTGCCAGCGCTTACCCAATTTTCGTTGTGCTGCCTGTGTTGATGTTAGCGTCAGCGCGAGCAGGATGAGCCAACTGATGATCCCAAGCGTTAAATACGGGCGCGTAATCAGTTCTCGTCCCAACAATCCGAGATTATGGATACCTAACTCTAGCAGCGCGTAACTGGTCAGATGCAGCGTAGCCCAGGCGAAACACCATAACCCCAGCAGACGACGGGTGCGTATCAATAATGGCTGTTTAGCGTAGCGTGCGAGCGGCGTGACCAGCAAGGCAGCGAGCAAAAATTTCAGAGCTGTCCTACCGGTAAAGTGCTGGATGTCCTTTACCGGATCGGCGCTGAGCCCGCCGTTGTTAATGGCCCAGAACAGCCAGAGAAATGGTAGCAATCCCGCCAGATGAAGCGCCACTTTCAGCCAGATAATCTGTTTTGCACTCAGCCGCACTTAGAAATTCTCCCGCAAATTCAGGCCGCGATACAGCGAGGCCACTTCATCGGCATAGCCGTTAAACAGTAGGGTGGGTTGCCGTTGGACATCCAGAATCCCGCCTGCGCCGATAAATCGTTCCGTTGCCTGCGACCAGCGCGGGTGATCAACATGCGGATTCACATTAGCGTAAAAACCGTACTCATCGGCAGCGGCAAGATTCCAGGTGGTGGGGGGCCGCTCGCGGGTCAGTTTAATGCTGACGATCGATTTAATGCCTTTAAAGCCATATTTCCACGGCACTGTCAGGCGTACAGGCGCGCCGTTTTGCGGCGGTAACGCTTTACCGTATACGCCAACGGTCAGCAGCGTCAGGGGATGTATCGCCTCATCCAGGCGCAATCCTTCGACATAAGGATATTTCAAACCGCCGCCAATGAAGCGATCTTTTTGTCCCGGCATGTCGTCCGGCGCATAAAGCGTCTCGAACGCGACATATTTTGCATTGCTGGTGGGTTCGACGAGCGCCAGCAGCTTATGTAAAGGAAAGCCAATCCACGGCACCACCATCGACCAGGCTTCAACACAGCGCATCCGGTAAATCCTCTCCTCTAAAGGAAAGCGTGTGGTGAGCGCATCGTGATCCAGGGTTAATGGTTTAGCCACTTCACCACTGATTTTCAACGTCCAGGGATCGGTTTTCATGCTGCCCGCATTGGCGGCAGGATCGGCCTTATCCAGACCAAACTCGTAGAAGTTGTTGTAGCCAGTGACTTTATCTTCTGGCGTTAAAGGCAGCGTGTTTTGCCATGCGGCGGGTTTGCTGAATTCCAGCGGTTTGCCGGCGGGCGCGGGTGGACGATCGTTGCCTTTGAACCAGCTCAACAGATCCGCCTGCGCGGATATCGGCAGCGACAGCGTGGCAGCCCCGATCCCCAGCGCTTTCAGCACCTGGCGGCGATGCATAAAGAAAGCCGATTCGGCAGTGACATCGGCTTCTTTGAGTGGACGTAATTTCTTCATAACAGACTCCAGGCGTACATATAATGCGTAGTTACTATGGCAGGGAGTCTGTCAGTGCGCAGCGAAATTTCGTTAATTAAGTGTAAATTTCTACGGCGTTTGTGTTTACTTCACTTTAACCAGCGTACGGCCTTGTACCTGGTTATTAATGATGGCATCGGCGAACTTCGGCGCCTCAGCCAGTGAAATTTCCGTTGCTGCCTGTGCATAGAATGATTCCGGTAAGTCATTCACCAGACGCTGCCAGGCCTGAGCACGGCGCGCCGGTGGCGTCATCACAGAATCCACCCCTTGCAGACGAACGTTGCGCAAAATAAACGGCATCACTGTCGTTGGCAGGGCAAAACCGCCCGCCAGACCACAGGCGGCGACACAGCCCCCGTAGTTCATTTGCGCAAGCACTTTCGCCAGCACTTTATCACCCACGGTATCAATTGCCCCGGCCCACAGTTGTTTTTCCAGTGGACGGGATTCGGCGAACTCATCACGACCCAGAATACGGCTTGCGCCCAACTGGCGGAGATAATCATGGGTGCTTTCACGTCCGGACACCGCAACAACCTGATAGCCCAGTTTATGCAGCAGCGCGACCGCGGTACTGCCGACACCGCCGCTGGCGCCGGTGACCACGATTTCACCGTCTTGCGGACGAATGCCCGCCTCTTCAAGCGCCATCACGCACAGCATGGCAGTAAACCCGGCAGTGCCGATCACCATCGCTTTACGGCTGTCCAGCCCTTTTGGCAGCGCAACCAGCCAGTCCGCTTTCACGCGTGCCTGTTCTGCCAGGCCACCCCAATGATTTTCGCCAACGCCCCAACCGGTCAGCAACACGTCCTGCCCCGCATGAAAACGAGGATCTTCGCTGGTCCGAACGGTGCCAGCGAAATCAATGCCAGGAATCATCGGAAAGTTGCGGATGATTTTTCCTTTTCCGGTGATGGCGAGCGCATCTTTATAGTTCAGACTGGACCAGTGGACATCCACTGTGACATCGCCTTCCGGCAGCCGACTTTCTTCAAGAGTCTGCACGGAAGCAAGGGTTTTACCGTCCTGCTGTTCTAAGATCAAAGCCTGCATAACCTGTCCTCAATTCTGCATGGTGGATTGGAAAATGACGTCTGAAGACTATACTCGCTAATTGAAACGTGAATCCGATGCAACGCAATAAATTGCCAGATACACCTGATTTGGTAGTATGCACTCACTCTTTGCGCAACCGGACGAATTTTGCGTTTGGTTAAGCAGTTTCGTGTCGCAATTCAACCGTCGGAGTTAACTCAAGGATGCGATTAACGACGAAATTCTCAGCTTTTGTCACGCTGCTCACCGGGTTAACGATCTTTGTCACCCTGATCGGCTGCTCGCTGAGCTTTTACAACGCCATCCAGTACAAGATGGCCCATCGTGTCCAGGCGGTGGCGACAGCCATTGACACGCATCTTGTTTCACGCGATTTCAAACAGTTAACATCGCAAATTGACGAACTGATGGTGTCTGCCGACGTCGTACGCGTCGATCTGCTGCAGGGTGAAAAGGTCATTTATAGCCAAACCCGTAACAGTAGCTATCGCCCGGTTGGCACCAGTAATCTCTTTCGCGAGCTCTCGGTTCCGCTGATGAAGCACCCGGGAATGACGATGGATCTGGTCTATCAGGATCCGATGGGCAACTATTTTCATTCACTGATGACGACGGCACCGCTCACGCTGGCCATTGGTTTTATTGTACTGATGCTGTTTCTGTCGGTACGTTGGCTACAGCGTCAACTTTCCGGTCAGGAACTGCTGGAGATGCGTTCGACGCGAATTTTGAATGGAGAACGGGGAGCCAGTGTACGGGGTACGGTCTATGAATGGCCGGCGCGCACCAGTAGCGCGCTGGATATGCTGTTGTCCGAAATCCAGAGCGCCCAGGAGCAGCGGAGCCGTCTCGATACGCTGATTCGCTCTTACGCCGCGCAGGACACCAAAACCGGCCTCAGCAATCGGCTCTTTTTTGACAACCAACTGGCGACGTTGCTGGACGATCAGGAGAAGATCGGCGCGCATGGCGTGGTGATGATGATTCGCCTGCCGGACTTTAACCTGTTGCGTGACAGTTGGGGGCGTAACCTCGCCGAAGAAGAACTGTTTAGTCTGATCAATTTATTGTCTACTTTTATGATGCGTTTTCCGGGGTCGCTACTGGCGCGCTACCATCGCAGCGACTTTGCCGTTTTGCTGCCGCACCGTACTTTGAAAGAGGCGGAAAGCGTAGCCGGACAACTTTTAAAAGCAGTCGATGCACTTCCGACTAATAAAATGCTCGATCGTGACGATATGGTACATATCGGCATTTGCGCCTGGCGTAGCGGGCAGTCGACTGAACAGGTGATGGAACATGCAGAGGCGGCGACCCGCAATGCTGTGTTGCAGGGCGGAAATAGCTGGGCGGTGTATGACGACTCGTTGCCGGAAAAAGGGCGTGGCAACGTGCGCTGGCGAACGCTGATTGAGCAGATGCTCAGCCGCGGCGGCCCGCGAATTTATCAGAAACCGGCCGTCACTCGGGACGGACATGTGCATCATCGGGAACTGATGTGCCGCATCTTTGATGGTAATGAAGAGGTCAGCACGGCGGAATACATGCCGATGGTTTTACAGTTCGGTTTATCAGAAGAGTATGACCGCTTACAAATAAGCCGCGTCATTCCGCTGCTAAACTACTGGCCGGAAGAGAATCTGGCGATGCAGGTGACGGTAGAGTCGCTGATTCGTCCACGTTTTCAGCGTTGGTTACGCGATACCTTGATGCAGTGTGAAAAATCGCAACGAAAACGCATAATTATTGAACTTGCGGAGGCGGATGTAGGTCAACACATCAGCCGGTTGCAGCCCGTTATCCGCTTAGTGAATGCATTAGGCGTTCGGGTTGCCGTCACGCAGGCGGGTTTAACGCTGGTGAGTACCAGCTGGATTAAGGAACTCAATGTGGAATTGATCAAGCTTCATCCGAGTCTGGTCAGGAACATTGAGAAGCGAACGGAAAACCAGTTGCTGGTTCAAAGCCTGGTGGAGGCGTGCTCAGGCACCAGCACCCAGGTTTACGCAACGGGTGTACGTTCGCGCGGTGAGTGGCAGACGCTGACAGCGCGTGGTGTTTCCGGTGGACAGGGGGATTTTTTTGCTGCCTCCCAGCCGCTGGATACCAATGTGAAAAAATATTCTCAAAGATACTCGGTTTAACCTGCCGTTTGTTCAGTTTTCACGTAGAATAACGCGCGCTGTGCCTTCATGGGGGTGTGCTTGTCTGCTCGCCATTTTGTAACAGCACATATGCAGGTGAATGACCTTAAACCGGTTGCAAATGAGGGCGAGGATTGCTGCTGAAGTACTCAGCCCTGAGGGACTCAGGTAGAGATTTGTAACAAAGGAAACGAACTGCACTAATTTTCACCGTAGCAGATGATTTTTGCGCCTTGTCGCTGCTGCGTGTGGTTGGTAAAGTAAGCGGATTTTGTTTTCCGCCCCAGCTTTCAGGATTATCCCTTAGTATGTTGAAAAAATTTCGTGGCATGTTTTCCAATGACTTGTCCATTGACCTGGGTACCGCGAATACCCTCATTTATGTAAAAGGACAAGGCATCGTATTGAATGAGCCTTCCGTTGTGGCCATTCGTCAGGATCGTGCCGGTTCACCGAAAAGCGTGGCTGCAGTAGGTCATGATGCGAAGCAGATGCTGGGTCGTACGCCGGGCAACATTGCTGCTATTCGCCCAATGAAAGACGGCGTTATTGCCGATTTCTTCGTGACTGAAAAAATGCTCCAGCACTTCATCAAGCAAGTGCACAGCAACAGCTTTATGCGTCCAAGCCCGCGTGTGCTGGTGTGCGTACCGGTTGGTGCCACTCAGGTTGAGCGTCGTGCTATTCGTGAATCCGCACAGGGCGCTGGCGCCCGCGAAGTCTTCCTGATTGAAGAGCCGATGGCGGCGGCAATCGGTGCGGGTCTGCCCGTTTCTGAGGCAACCGGCTCGATGGTTGTGGACATCGGTGGCGGTACGACGGAAGTCGCCGTTATCTCCCTGAACGGTGTGGTCTATTCTTCTTCTGTTCGTATCGGCGGCGATCGCTTCGATGAAGCCATCATTAATTATGTGCGCCGTAACTACGGTTCTCTGATCGGTGAAGCCACCGCAGAGCGTATCAAGCATGAAATTGGTTCTGCCTATCCGGGCGACGAAGTGCGCGAAATCGAAGTGCGCGGTCGTAACCTGGCAGAAGGTGTTCCTCGCGGCTTCACCCTGAACTCTAACGAGATTCTGGAAGCCCTGCAGGAGCCGCTGACCGGTATCGTTAGCGCGGTGATGGTTGCACTGGAACAGTGCCCGCCGGAACTGGCGTCTGATATCTCCGAGCGCGGAATGGTGCTCACTGGTGGTGGCGCGCTGTTGCGTAACCTTGATCGTCTGTTAATGGAAGAAACCGGTATTCCAGTTGTTGTCGCTGAAGACCCGCTGACCTGTGTGGCGCGTGGCGGCGGCAAAGCGCTGGAAATGATCGACATGCACGGCGGCGACCTGTTCAGCGAAGAGTAATCGGGTGCCGGCAGGAGAGCATTATGCTGTCCTGCCGACTCTGATACGAGAATACGCAAACTTATGAAGCCAATTTTTAGCCGTGGCCCCTCGCTACAGATTCGCCTTATTCTGGCGGTGTTGGTGGCGCTCGGCGTTATTATTGCCGACAGCCGCCTGGGTACGTTCAGTCAGATCCGTACCTACATGGATACCGCCGTCAGTCCTTTCTACTTTATTTCCAATGGTCCCCGTGAACTGCTTGATGGCGTCTCGCAAACGCTCGCCTCACGCGACCAGCTTGAGCTTGAAAACCGGGCGCTGCGCCAGGAACTGCTGCTGAAAAACAGTGAACTGTTGATGCTGGGGCAGTACAAACAGGAGAACGCGCGCCTGCGCGAGCTGCTGGGTTCGCCGCTGCGTCAGGATGAACAAAAGATGGTGACGCAGGTCATCTCCACGGTTAACGATCCCTACAGCGACCAGGTGGTTATCGACAAAGGCAGCGTGAACGGCGTTTACGAAGGCCAACCGGTAATCAGCGACAAAGGCGTTGTCGGTCAGGTCGTCGCGGTGGCGAAGCTGACCAGCCGCGTCCTGCTGATTTGTGATGCCACGCATGCCTTACCCATTCAGGTGTTGCGCAACGACATCCGGGTGATCGCGGCCGGTAACGGCTGCACCGACGATCTGCAACTCGAACACCTGCCAGCCAATACCGATATTCGCGTTGGCGATGTGCTGGTTACGTCTGGTCTGGGCGGTCGTTTCCCGGAAGGCTATCCGGTTGGCGTGGTCTCTTCCGTTAAGCTGGATACTCAACGTGCTTACACCGTGATTCAGGCGCGTCCTACTGCGGGCTTACAGCGTCTGCGCTATCTGCTGTTGCTGTGGGGGGCCGACCGTAACGGCGCCAACCCGATGACGCCGGAAGATGTGCATCGCGTGGCGAATGAACGTCTGATGCAGATGATGCCGCAAGTGTTGCCGTCTCCGGACATGATGGGGCCGCCGTCGCCCGTGCCTGCGCCAGCAACCGGTATCACGTCATCACCTGCCGCTCCGCCAGCGGGTGCGACGCCGCCTCCAGCGCGTGCGCCGGGAGGCCAGTAGTGGCAAGCTATCGTAGCCAGGGTCGCTGGGTTATCTGGCTCTCGTTCTTTATCGCTCTGTTATTGCAAGTGATGCCCTGGCCGGATGAGATCATTGTCTTTCGGCCAAACTGGGTGCTGCTTATTTTACTCTACTGGATCCTCGCCCTGCCGCATCGCGTCAATGTGGGCACAGGTTTCGTGATGGGTGCCATACTGGATCTCATTAGTGGTTCCACGCTTGGCGTGCGGGCATTGTCGATGAGCATCATCGCTTACCTGGTTGCGCTGAAATTTCAGCTCTTTCGCAATCTGGCGCTCTGGCAGCAGGCACTGGTGGTGATGTTGCTTTCGCTGGTGGTGGATATTATTGTTTTCTGGTCAGAGTTTTTAGTGATCAACGTCTCTTTCAGACCTGAAGTGTTCTGGAGTAGTGTAGTCAACGGAGTGCTCTGGCCGTGGCTTTTCTTGCTGATGCGTAAAGTCCGCCAGCAATTTGCAGTGCAATAAAGGTTTCTATGACATCTCTATACTTAGCTTCCGGTTCGCCGCGTCGTCAGGAACTGCTCACGCAGTTAGGCGTTTCTTTCGAACGTATAGTTACGGGAATCGAAGAAACGCGTGGCGAGGGGGAAAGCGCACAGCAATATGTGTCGCGTCTGGCGCGAGAAAAAGCCCAGGCCGGCGTGGCGCAGACGCCGCGCGATCTCCCTGTTCTGGGGGCGGATACCATCGTTATCCTCAATGGGGAAGTGTTAGAGAAGCCACGTGACGTACACCATGCGGCGCTGATGTTGCGCAAATTGTCCGGGCAAACGCATCAGGTGATGACGGCCGTTGCGCTGGCGGATAGCCAGTATGTGCTTGACTGCCTGGTGATAACCGAGGTGACGTTCAGAGCGTTGACGGATGCGGATATCGCTGACTATATCGCCAGCGGTGAACCGATGGATAAAGCAGGTGCATACGGTATTCAGGGGCAGGGTGGCTGTTTTGTCAGGAAGATAAATGGCAGCTATCACGCCGTAGTCGGCTTACCGCTGGTTGAAACGTATGAGTTGCTGAGCAATTTTAACTCACTGCGTGAGAAAAGGGATACACATGACGGCTGAATTGTTGGTAAACGTAACGCCATCGGAAACACGCGTGGCGTACATTGATGGCGGTATTCTGCAAGAAATTCATATTGAGCGCGAAGCGCGACGCGGGATCGTAGGCAATATCTACAAAGGTCGGGTCAGTCGCGTACTTCCGGGTATGCAGGCGGCTTTTGTAGATATTGGGCTGGATAAAGCCGCGTTTCTTCACGCTTCCGACATTATGCCGCACACCGAATGCGTGGCGGGTGAAGAGCAGAAGCAGTTTACTGTTCGCGATATTTCGGAGCTGGTGCGTCAGGGGCAAGATCTGATGGTGCAGGTGGTGAAAGATCCGTTGGGCACCAAAGGCGCGCGTCTGACCACCGACATCACTTTACCGTCTCGTTATCTGGTCTTTATGCCCGGCGCCTCGCATGTGGGTGTGTCTCAGCGTATCGAAAGTGAAGCCGAGCGTGAGCGCCTGAAGAAAGTGGTCGCTGAGTACTGTGACGAGCAGGGTGGATTTATCATCCGCACTGCGGCAGAAGGCGTTTGTGAAGACGATCTGGCGTCAGACGCCGCGTACCTCAAGCGCGTCTGGACCAAAGTGATGGAGCGCAAAAAGCGTCCGCAGACGCGTTACCAGATGTATGGCGAGCTGGCGCTGGCGCAGCGTGTACTGCGTGATTTTGCTGACGCACAGTTAGACCGCATTCGCGTGGATTCCCGTCTGACCTATGAAGCCCTGCTGGAGTTTACTGCGGAATACATCCCGGAAATGACCAGCAAGCTGGAGCATTACAGCGGACGCCAGCCGATTTTCGATCTCTTTGACGTTGAGAATGAAATCCAGCGAGCGCTGGAGCGCAAAGTGGAACTGAAATCCGGCGGCTATCTGATTATCGATCAAACTGAAGCGATGACCACCGTCGACATTAATACCGGCGCGTTTGTCGGTCATCGTAATCTTGATGACACCATCTTCAACACTAATATTGAAGCGACCCAGGCGATTGCCCGTCAGCTGCGACTGCGTAATCTCGGCGGTATCATTATTATCGATTTTATCGACATGAATAATGAGGATCACCGTCGCCGGGTTCTGCATTCGCTTGAGCAGGCGCTGAGTAAAGATCGGGTGAAAACCAGCATTAACGGTTTTTCGCAGTTGGGTCTGGTGGAGATGACGCGCAAGCGCACGCGTGAGAGTGTGGAGCATGTGCTGTGCAACGAATGTCCGACCTGTCACGGACGCGGCACGGTGAAGACGGTGGAAACTGTCTGCTATGAGATCATGCGTGAGATCGTTCGCGTGCACCACGCCTACGACTCCGACCGCTTCCTGGTCTATGCTTCTCCGGCAGTGGCGGAAACCCTGAAAGGGGAAGAGTCGCACGCGCTGGCGGAAGTTGAGATTTTTGTCGGCAAACAGGTGAAAGTACAAATTGAACCGCTCTATAACCAGGAGCAGTTTGACGTCGTAATGATGTAAACCGATACGGTGCCGCGTGACGGGCGGCGCATTTTCAGGCAGACAAGGAGAGACGCGTGAGGCGATTGCCGGGGATATTATTGCTCACTGGAGCCGCGCTCGTCGTTGTCGTAGCGCTGTTGGTCAGTGGTTTGCGCCTGGCATTACCGCATCTCGACAGTTGGCGTCCGACGATCCTCAGCAAAATTGAGTCTGCGACGGGGCTGCCGGTCAAGGCCAGCCAGATCTCCGCCAACTGGCAAAATTTTGGACCCACTCTCGAAGCACGTGATATCCGCGCGGAACTGAAAGACGGCGGCGAATTTTCGGTAAAACGCGTTACCCTGGGGCTGGATGTCTGGCAAAGTTTGCTGCACATGCGCTGGCAATTTCGCGATCTCACCTTCTGGCAACTGAATTTCCGTACCAACACGCCGATTGAACGCAGCGAAAGCGGTGACGGTCTGGAAGCCAGCCGAATCAACGATCTTTTCCTGCGCCAGTTCGATCACTTCGATCTCCGCGACAGTCAAATCAGCTTTCTGACGCTCTCCGGTCAGCGCGCCGAACTGGCGATTCCGCAACTGACCTGGGTTAATGGTAAAAACCGCCACCGCGCGGAAGGACAAGTCAGCCTCTCCAGTCTGACCGGTCAGCACGGCGTCATGCAGGTGCGCATGGATCTGCGTGATGATGAAGGGTTGCTGAATAATGGTCGGGTCTGGTTGCAGGCCGACGATATCGACGTGAAGCCGTGGCTGGGAAAATGGATGCAGGATAACGTGGCGCTGGAGACCGCGCGCTTTAGCCTCGAAGGTTGGATGACCATCAGCAAAGGTGAGATCGCCGGTGGCGATGTCTGGCTGAAACAGGGGGGCGCGAGCTGGAAAGGCGACAATAACCTCCATACGCTCTCTGTCGACAATCTGACGGCGCATATCAGTCGTGAACAGCCGGGCTGGCAGTTTTCTATTCCCGATACTCGCATCACGATGGACGGCAAGGCCTGGCCGCGCGGTGCGCTACAGCTCGCCTGGATCCCCGAGCAGGAAGTCGGTGGCGCAGACGGAAAACGCAGTGACGAACTGCGCATCCGCGCCAGCCATCTGGAGTTGACCGGGCTTGAGGGGCTACGCCCGATGGTGTCGAAGCTTTCGCCCGAGCTGGGTGACATCTGGCTTGCCACCCAACCGAGCGGAAATATCGATACCCTGGCGCTGGATATCCCGCTTCAGGCCACGGAAAAGACGCGTTTTCAGGCCTCATGGCGCGATCTGGCGTGGAAACAGTGGAAGCTGTTGCCAGGGGCAGAGCACTTCTCCGGAACGCTCTCCGGGAGTGTGGAAAATGGCGCGCTGACCGCGTCGATGAAACAGGCCAAAATGCCCTACGAAACGGTCTTCCGTGCGCCATTAGAAATTGAAGACGGCGTTGCCACGCTGAACTGGCTAAAGAATGACAACGGTTTTCAGCTGGACGGACGTAATATTGATGTGAAAGCGAAAGCGGTCCATGCGCGTGGCGGCTTCCGCTATCTACAGCCGACAGGCGATGACCCCTGGCTGGGGATTCTGGCGGGTATCAGCACTGATGACGGCTCTCAGGCCTGGCGTTACTTCCCGGAAAATCTGATGGGCAAGGCGCTGGTGGACTATCTCAGCGGTGCGATTCAGGGTGGAGAAGCGGAAAACGCGACGCTGGTGTATGGCGGTAATCCGCATTTGTTCCCGTACAAGCACAACGAAGGCCAGTTTGAAGTGCTGGTCCCATTACGCAATGCGAGATTTGCCTTTCAGCCGGACTGGCCTGCGCTGACCGACCTGAATATCGAGCTGGATTTCCTGAATGACGGCCTGTGGATGAAAACCGATGGCGTCAATTTAGGCGGCGTGAAGGCCACGAACCTGACGGCGGTCATCCCGGACTACGCCAAAGAGAAGTTGCTGATTGATGCTGATATTCAGGGGCCAGGCAAGGCGGTAGGTCCGTATTTTGACGACACGCCGTTGAAGGATTCGCTGGGTGCCACGCTTGAGCAACTGCAGATCGACGGCGATGTGAATGCTCGCTTACATCTGGATATCCCGCTGGACGGCGAATTAGTTACCGCAAAAGGCGATGTGTCGCTGCGCGATAATAGCCTCTTCATCAAACCGCTCGACAGCACCCTGAAAAACCTCAGCGGCAAATTCAGCTTTACCAATGGCAACCTGAAAAGCGAGCTGATGACGGCGAACTGGTTTAATCAGCCAGTGAACGTTGATTTCGCCACCACGGAAGGGACGAAAGCCTATCAGGTTGCGGTGAATCTTAACGGTAACTGGCAGCCCGCTCGTACTGGCGTTCTGCCATCACAAATTAATGACGCGCTCAGCGGCAGTCTGACGTGGGACGGTAAAGTGGGTATCGACCTACCGTATCATTCCGGCACGACCTACAACGTTGAGCTGAACGGCGATCTCAGGAATGTGAGCAGTCACTTACCTTCTCCGCTGGATAAAAGCGCGGGTGAGGCATTACCCGTTAAAATTAAAGCAACGGGCGACCTGCGCAGCTTTACGCTGACCGGTAGCGCCGGACAGGAAAATCATTTTAACAGCCGCTGGCTGTTAAATCAGAAGCTGACGCTGGATCGCGCGATCTGGACGGCGGAAAGCCGGACGCCGCCGCCTTTGCCTGAACGCGAAGGCATTGAGCTGAATCTGCCCGCGATGGATGGCGCACAATGGCTGGCCCTGTTCCAGAAAGGTGCGGCGGACAACGTTGGTGCCAACGCGAACTTCCCGCAACACATTACGCTGCGCACGCCAGCGTTAACGCTGGGCGGACAACAGTGGAACAACCTGAGCCTCGTGTCTGAACCGGCATCGAATGGCACTAAAGTCGAGGCGCAGGGGCGTGAGATCAACGCAACGCTGGCAATGCGCAATAACGCACCGTGGCTGGCAAATATCAAATACCTCTATTACAACCCCACCGTGGCCAAAACGGATAACAGCGACACGCCGGCATCGGCATTTGCATCCGTAGAACGCGTTAGTTTCCGTGGCTGGCCTGACGTCCAGTTACGCTGTGAAGAGTGCTGGATGTGGGGACAGAAATACGGACGCATCGATGCGGATGTGGCCATTCAGGGTGACACTCTGAACCTGAGTAACGGTCTGCTGGACACCGGTTTCACCAGGCTGACGGCGGACGGACAGTGGGTTAACACCCCTGGCAGCGAGCGTACCTCTTTAAAAGGAAAACTGCGGGGTAACAAAATTGACGCCGCGGCAGGGTTCTTTGGCGTCTCTACACCGATTCGCAACGCGTCGTTCAACGTGGATTACGATCTGCACTGGCGCAATCCGCCGTGGAAGCCGGAGGAAGCCTCGCTGAACGGCATTATCCGCACCCGTCTGGGTAAAGGGGAGATCACCGAGCTAAGCACCGGGCACGCGGGACAGTTGCTGCGCTTGCTGAGCTTTGACGCGCTGCTGCGTAAACTACGCTTCGATTTTAGCGATACCTTCAATGAAGGTTTTTACTTCGACTCCATTCGCAGCACTGCCTGGATCAAAGACGGCATATTGCATACGGACGACACGCTGGTAGACGGGCTGGAAGCGGATATCGCCATGAAAGGGTCGGTCAACCTGGTGCGCCGCGAGCTGGATATTGAAGCGGTGGTGGCACCGGAAATCTCCGCCACGGTGGGGGTAGCCGCCGCGTTTGCGGTGAACCCGATCGTTGGTGCGGCAGTCTTTGCCGCCAGTAAAGTGCTAGGACCGCTATGGAGTAAAGTCTCGATTCTGCGCTATCGGATCACCGGTCCGGTCGACAAACCACAAATCAACGAAGTCCTGCGCCAGCCGCGGAAAGAAAATTCGCAATGATTTGACGGGGGCAAGGAATTGCCCCACTCTCAGTACATAGATCCTCTATCTGCAGTCATTAACGAGTAGCAATAACGATGAGTCTGAACCTGGTAAGTGAACAATTGCTAGCGGCGAACGGCCTGAAACATCAGGATCTGTTTGCCATTCTGGGCCAACTGGCCGAACGTCGTCTTGATTACGGCGATCTCTATTTTCAGTCGAGCTATCACGAATCCTGGGTTTTAGAAGACCGCATCATTAAAGATGGTTCTTACAATATCGATCAGGGTGTTGGTGTTCGCGCAGTGAGCGGTGAAAAAACCGGGTTTGCCTATGCTGACCAGATCAGTCTGCAGGCGCTGGAACAGAGTGCGCGCGCCGCGCGTACCATCGTGCGTGACAATGGCGACGGGAAAGTGAAGACCCTCGGTGCCGTTGAGTATCCTGCGCTGTACACCTCTGTCGATCCGCTGCAAAGCATGAGCCGTGAAGAGAAGCTCGATATCCTGCGCCGCGTCGATAAAGTTGCCCGTGAAGCGGATAAACGCGTGCAGGAAGTGTCGGCCAGCCTGACCGGCGTGTATGAATTGATCCTCGTTGCCGCTACTGACGGGACACTGGCCGCCGATGTGCGTCCGCTGGTGCGCCTGTCGGTCAGCGTACAGGTGGAAGAAGACGGTAAACGTGAGCGCGGCGCCAGCGGTGGCGGTGGGCGTTTTGGCTACGATTATTTCCTCGCCGATCTGGATGGCGACGTCCGCGCCGACGCGTGGGCGAAAGAGGCCGTACGCATGGCGCTGGTGAACCTGTCTGCGGTTGCTGCGCCTGCCGGGACGCTGCCCGTTGTGTTGGGGGCTGGCTGGCCTGGCGTACTGCTGCACGAAGCGGTGGGACATGGCCTGGAAGGGGACTTTAACCGTCGCGGCACATCGGTATTCAGCGGTCATATGGGCGAACTGGTCGCCTCTGAACTGTGCACCGTGGTGGACGATGGGACGATGGCGGATCGCCGGGGGTCGGTGGCCATTGACGACGAAGGCACGCCGGGTCAATACAATGTATTGATCGAAAACGGCATTTTGAAAGGTTACATGCAGGACAAACTGAATGCGCGGCTGATGGGCGTTGCGCCGACCGGAAACGGTCGCCGCGAGTCTTACGCGCATCTGCCGATGCCGCGTATGACCAACACCTATATGCTGCCGGGTAAATCCACGCCGCAGGAGATCATTGAGTCCGTAGAGTACGGGATCTATGCGCCAAACTTTGGCGGCGGTCAGGTGGATATCACCTCCGGTAAGTTCGTTTTCTCTACCTCAGAGGCGTATCTGATTGAGAACGGCAAAGTGACGAAGCCGGTGAAAGGGGCCACGTTGATTGGTTCGGGTATCGAAGCGATGCAGCAGATTTCGATGGTCGGTAACGACCTGAAGCTGGATAACGGCGTCGGCGTCTGTGGCAAAGAAGGCCAGAGCCTGCCGGTGGGCGTGGGTCAACCAACGCTGAAAGTGGATAACCTGACGGTCGGCGGCACCGCCTGACTGTCAGTTGCCGGATAGTGGTTTACGCCTGTCCGGTCAACAACTGATGCTCCCATAGGCCCGGTAAGCGGCAGCGCCACCGGGCAATTTCTCACTTTTCTTTTCCCCGACCATACATTCCCTGAAAAATCTGTGCCACGTCGACGAAATAGTCGGTCAAATAGTTAATCACTACCTGTACTTTCAGCGGCAGTTTGTCTTTTTCGGTATACAGTGCATAGACCGGACGCGGATCGGACTGGTAGCGCGGCAATAAGATCTCAAGTTCGCCCCGGTTGATCTCATTGATAACCCACATCAGCGGGACGTAGGCAACCCCTGCGCCGGCGGTCAGCCAGCGGCTGAGGGTCATTGGATCGTTGGTCACAAAGCGTCCCTGTGGGATCAGTCGCGTGGAGATCCCTTCCGGGGCGATCAGCTCAAACTCATTATCCGGACGCACGCTGTATTCCAGCCAGGAGTGGTTGGTGAGATCGGCCGGTTTTTCCGGTGTCCCATACTGTGCGAGATAGCGTTTCGCCGCGCATAACACCATCGGCATTGCACCCAGGCGACGGGAAAACAGGCTTGAATCCTGGAGGGCACCCACGCGGATAACCACATCCAGACCGTCGGCAATCAGGTCGGGGGCCGGAATACCGGTGACCAGATTGACCGTCAGGCCAGGGTGCTCTTTGAGCATTTTAGCGGTGATCCCCGCGAGGACATTTTGTGCCATGGTTGAAGAACAACCAATGCGCAGCGTACCAATCGGCGTGTTGTTAAAGGCATAAAGCTGCTCGTGAACATCCTGCACTTCATGCAGCATACGCCGACAGCCCTGATAATAAATTTTCCCGGCTTCAGTCAAGCCAATGCTACGCGTGCTGCGGTTCAGCAGCTTGACCTGCAGCTCATCTTCCAGTTTTGCCACCGTCTGGCTAATCGACGAAACACTCATTTGTAGCTGTCTGGCAGCGGCGGTGAAGGAACCAAGTTCCACCACTTTCGCGAACACCGACATGCGCTTTAATCGTTCCATTATTCACTCTGGCTTAAAAGTGATTTAGATCACATATTATAGATAACAGCATAACAATTACGGTAATATATTATTATTCAAATAAAGGCTATGTCGCTCTCGCCTGGCTTTCCTTGCCCTTCTCCGCGTCGACATTTGCTGAAAACTGTATCGCCTGCACTCTCTACAATATCAAGGTCAATATGAGTCTGTTTCCCGTTATTGTGGTGTTTGGTCTGTCCTTCCCACCGATATTCTTTGAATTGCTTCTGTCACTGGCGATTTTCTGGCTGGTGCGCCGGGTGCTTGTGCCTACGGGCATCTATGATTTTGTCTGGCATCCGGCTCTGTTTAATACTGCGCTGTATTGCTGTCTCTTTTACTTGATATCGCGCCTGTTCGTTTGAGGTTGAAGTGAAAACACTAACAAGAAAAATCTCCCGTACGGCCATTACCCTCGTACTGGTCATCCTGGCGTTCATCGCTATTTTTCGCGCCTGGGTCTATTACACTGAATCACCGTGGACGCGTGATGCCCGATTCAGCGCAGACGTGGTTGCCATCGCGCCGGACGTTGCCGGGCTCATCACTGCCGTTAAGGTGCATGATAATCAACTGGTGAAGAAAGATCAGGTGCTGTTCACCATCGATCAACCGCGCTACCAAAAAGCGCTGGAAGAGGCCGAAGCCGACGTCGCCTATTATCAGGTGCTGGCGCAAGAGAAACGCCAGGAAGCCGGACGTCGTAACCGTCTTGGCGTCCAGGCGATGTCCCGTGAAGAGATTGATCAGGCCAATAACGTGCTGCAAACCGTATTACATCAGTTGGCTAAAGCGCAGGCGACTCGCGACCTCGCCAGGTTAGATCTCGAACGCACCGTCATTCGCGCGCCTGCGGATGGTTGGGTGACTAACCTGAACGTCTATACCGGTGAGTTTATTACCCGAGGCTCTACCGCCGTGGCGCTGGTGAAACAGAACTCCTTCTATGTGCTGGCCTATATGGAAGAGACCAAGCTGGAGGGCGTCCGTCCGGGCTATCGCGCAGAAATTACCCCGTTGGGTAGCAATAAGGTGTTAAAAGGGCGAGTCGATAGCATCGCGGCAGGGGTCACCAATGCCAGCAGTACCCGCGACGATAAAGGCATGGCGACGATCGATTCCAATCTGGAATGGGTACGCCTGGCGCAGCGCGTTCCGGTGCGTATCCAGCTTGACGATCAGCAGGAAAATCTGTGGCCTGCCGGCACCACGGCGACTGTCGTGATCACCGGCAAGCAGGATCGTGACGAAAATAATGATTCGTTCTTCCGTAAAATGGCGCACCGTCTGCGCGAATTTGGTTAATCGCGATGGGCATTTTTTCCATCGCCAACCAGCACATTCGCTTTGCGGTCAAACTGGCCTGCGCGATTGTCCTGGCGCTGTTTGTTGGCTTTCACTTTCAGCTTGAAACACCACGCTGGGCGGTGCTGACGGCGGCGATTGTCGCGGCGGGTCCGGCCTTTGCCGCCGGCGGCGAACCGTATTCTGGCGCGATTCGTTATCGCGGGATGTTGCGCATTGTCGGCACCTTTATTGGTTGTATTGCGGCACTGGTGATCATCATTGCGATGATCCGCGCACCTTTGCTGATGATTCTGGTGTGCTGTATCTGGGCGGGGTTTTGTACGTGGATCTCTTCGCTGGTGCGCGTTGAGAACTCCTATGCATGGGGGTTATCGGGCTACACCGCGCTGATTATTGTCATCACTATTCAAACCGAACCGCTGCTTACGCCGCAGTTTGCTGTAGAACGCTGTAGCGAGATTGTCATCGGGATTGTCTGCGCCATTATCGCAGATCTGCTCTTTTCTCCACGATCGATCAAGCAAGAGGTCGATCGTGAGCTGGATAGCCTGCTGGTGGCGCAGTACCAACTGATGCAGTTGTGCATTAAACATGGCGATAGCGAAGAAGTGGACAAAGCCTGGGGCGATCTGGTACGTCGGGCCACGGCGCTGGAAGGAATGCGCAGCAACCTGAACATGGAATCCTCCCGCTGGGCGCGGGCGAATCGCCGCCTGAAGGCGATCAATACCCTGTCGCTGACCATGATTACGCAATCTTGCGAAACCTATCTGATCCAGAACACGCGTCCTGAGCTGATCACCGATACCTTCCGCGAGTTTTTCGCCATGCCGGTTGAAACCGCGCAGGATGTGCATAAGCAGCTTAAGCGCCTGCGCCGGGTGATTGCCTGGACCGGTGAGCGTGAAACGCCCGTCACGCTATATACCTGGGCTGGGGCGGCAACGCGCTATCTGCTGCTGAAGCGTGGCGTGATCAGCAATACCAAAATCAGCGCCACGGAAGAGGAGGTGTTGCAGGGAGAACCAGTGGTGAAAGTCGAGTCCGCGGAACGTCACCATGCCATGGTGAACTTCTGGCGCACCACGCTCTCTTGTGTGCTGGGAACGCTGTTCTGGCTGTGGACAGGCTGGACTTCCGGTAACGGCGCAATGGTGATGATTGCGGTGGTGACTTCGCTGGCGATGCGTCTGCCGAACCCACGCATGGTCGCTATCGACTTTATCTACGGTACGCTTGCCGCGCTGCCGTTGGGGGCGCTCTATTTTCTGGTGATCCTCCCCAATACCCAACAGAGCATGCTGTTGCTTTGTCTGAGCCTCGCGGTGCTGGGATTCTTTTTGGGGATCGAAGTACAGAAGCGGCGTCTGGGGTCGATGGGCGCGCTGGCCAGTACCATTAACATTATCGTGTTGGATAACCCGATGACCTTCCACTTCAGCCAGTTCCTGGACAGTGCGTTAGGGCAGATTGTGGGCTGCGTACTGGCCTTTCTGGTCATTGTGATTGTGCGCGATAATTCTCGCGATCGTACGGGTCGTGTGCTGCTCAACCAGTTTGTTTCTGCGGCGGTGTCAGCGATGACCACCAACGTGGTACGACGCAAAGAGAACCATCTTCCCGCGCTTTATCAGCAGCTGTTTCTGTTGATGAATAAATTCCCGGGGGATTTGCCGAAGTTCCGTCTGGCGCTGACCATGATCATTGCGCACCAGCGTCTGCGGGATGCGCCGATTCCGGTCAACGACGATCTCTCCGCGTTCCACCAGCAGTTGCGTCGTACGGCGGATCATGTCATTTCAGCCGTGAATGACGACAAGCGTCGACGCTACTTTGGTCAGCTACTGGATGAGCTGGACGTGTATCAGGAAAAGCTGCGAGTCTGGGAAGCGCCCCCGCAGGTCACTGAACCGGTGAAACGACTGACCGGTATGTTGCACAAGTACCAGCATGCGCTAACCGACAGCTAACCCTCAGAAACCGATGCCAAAAGCGTCGGTTTTTTTATGGCTATACTTATTCGATGTGCGCAATGCAGGACATCAGAAGGAGAAAACACCATGCAAACGCTTCAGGACAACGAACTTTTTCAGACGGGATATCTGGTTGATGGGCAGTGGAAAACGCTTGATACCACCTTTGATGTGATCAATCCGGCGACCGGCGACACGATCGCGAAGGTGGCGAAAGCAGGAAAACAGCAGACCGAGGAGGCGATTGCCGCGGCCAGTAAGGCATTTCCTGCCTGGCGGGCAAAAACGGCAAAAGAGCGCTCGGCAATTCTGTACCGTTGGTATGAATTGATCATCGAAAACAAAAGCTGGCTAGGACGGTTGATGACCACCGAACAGGGGAAACCGCTGAAAGAAGCCGAGGGTGAGGTCGAATACGCTGCCAGCTTTATCCAATGGTTTGCCGAGCAGGCGAAGCGTGCCAATGGCGAAATTATCCCGCCGATCAAACCCGGCTCTTGCATTCTGGCGACCCGCGAACCGATTGGCGTCGTGGCAGCCATTACGCCGTGGAATTTCCCGATGGCGATGCTGACCCGTAAGCTCGGCCCGGCGCTGGCGGCGGGCTGTACCGGGGTGATAAAACCGGCCAATAACACGCCGCTGAGTGCCTTTGCGTTGCTCACGCTGGCGAAGAAAGCGGGGGTCCCTGATGGCGTGCTCAATGCCGTAGCGGGCAATACACCGGAAATCAGCGATGCCATCATGGCAAGCCATGCGGTGCGCAAAATTTCGTTCACCGGTTCAACGGCTGTCGGCAAAACGCTGGTGCGTAACGCAGCGGAAACCATGAAAAAAGTGTCGATGGAACTCGGTGGCAATGCTCCCTATATCGTGTTTGACGATGCGGACATCGATGCGGCGGTAAAAGGCGCTATTGCCAATAAGTTCCGTAATGCCGGGCAGGTTTGTGTCAGCGTGAACCGTTTTTATATCCAGGAGAGTGTCTACGACGAATTCACCCGCAGACTGGCTGATGCGGTTCAGGCATTGCAGGTGGGGAATGGCCTGGATGACGGCGTCGTCGTCGGGCCGCTGATCGAACCGTCTGCGGTCGATAAAGTGCGTGAGCATGTGGAA
This sequence comes from Citrobacter amalonaticus, assembly GCF_018323885.1. Lineage (NCBI taxonomy): Bacteria > Pseudomonadati > Pseudomonadota > Gammaproteobacteria > Enterobacterales > Enterobacteriaceae > Citrobacter > Citrobacter amalonaticus. Next base: position 519,932 of record NZ_AP024585.1, read on the forward strand.
GATGCCGTTGCGAAAGGAGCCAAAGTGCTGGCGGGCGGGAAAGCGCACACACTCGGCGGTAACTTCTGGCAACCAACGGTATTGGGTGAATGTCGTGATGACATGAAACTGGCGAGCGAAGAGACGTTTGGACCGGTTGCCGCTTGCTTCCGCTTTACCCGAGAAGAAGAGGTAATTGAGCGCGCGAACAACACGCCGTTTGGCCTGGCCGCTTACTTCTATACGCAAAACCTACAACGGGTGTTCCGCGTCTCTCAGGCTATTGAGAGCGGTATGATCGGGATAAACGAATGTGCGGTTTCCACCGAGTTGGGACCGTTTGGCGGGGTGAAAGAGTCCGGGCTGGGACGTGAAGGATCGGTTCTGGGGTTAGACGAATTTCTGGAAGTGAAAACCCTGCATATTGGCGGCCTGTAGTCAGACCGATATCGGGAAGGTGGCGATAGATGAATATCTATACATTTGATTTTGATGAAATTGAGGATCAGGACGACTTTTATCGTGAGTTTGCGCGAATGTTTGGCCTGGCCAAAGAGAAAGTAAGCGATCTCGACTCTCTGTGGGACATCATCATGAGTGAAGCGCTGCCGTTACCGCTGGAGATCGAGTTTGTACATCTACCCGAGAAATCACGCCGGCGTTATGGCGCACTGATTTTGTTGTTTGATGAAGCAGAAGAAGAACTGGAAGGTCAGTTGCGTTTTAATGTTCGTCATTGAGAGATAAAAAAGCCCCCGACAGTCGGGGGCAAGGTCGTCGGACTAGACGACGAGGGTTTATTTGTACAATTCGGCAGTGGCATGCCAGGTGTCACCGCTACGGGCTTCGGTGATCTGATACGCTGATGCGCCTTTTTCCTGGGCTTTCTTGTTCAGCATTTCATGCATGTCCATTGGGCTGGAGCCGATTGCACTTACGGAGACAGAGCCAATCGCTTCGCGATTTTGTGCTTGTTCTGCGTTGATAGAATCTGCGGCGAATGCGCCGAATGAAAGAACAGAGAGAACGCTTAACGCAGCAACAGTTGTTTTGATTTTCATGATAAGTACCTCGTCGAATTTATTATTGGGGGCCTTCGTTTCGTGACCCTCATCACAAAATCAAGTATACACTAATCACGTGATAAATTAATACCACGCTAATGGTTTCAGCGATGCGTAAGTAATGAAAATTTATTTTTTTATGCCTGTCTGGAATTAAAAAGTGATGGTTTTTTGTTTATATCTAATAAAATCATATGGATATGAAATTTTGCGATTTGTGCGGTTTTGCATGAGCATATTCACTGATTGAATGATTTTGGGCAGATAAACGCACTATTTGCTAAATAACAGGCAGATAAAATAACGGGAAGTGAACGTTAAAGCAGGGTTTTACCCCGCCGCCTCAGACGACGGGGTGAGAGGGTCAGAGCTCTTGTTCGAACAGCTCCAGAATGGCTTCGTAGAGATCTTTTACCGTAAAGCCATTAGCCGGGGTGGTAAAGATGGTGTCATCCCCGGCGATGGTGCCCAGAATGCCTTCAGCTTTACCCAGCGAGTCCAGCAGGCGGGCGATCAACTGCGCCGCGCCAGGACTTGTGTGGATCACCACCACTGCATCGTTAAAATCGATATCAAGAACCAGGTTTTTCAGTGGGCTGGAGGTGGTGGGTACGCCCAGTTCAGCCGGAAGGCAGTACACCATCTCCATTTTCGCATTGCGGGTACGGACTGCCCCAAACTTTGTCAGCATGCGTGACACTTTGGACTGGTTGATGTTATCAAAGCCTTGATCCTGCAATGCGAGGACAATTTCGCCCTGAGAGCTGAATTTTTCTTCTTTAAGTAGCGCTTTAAACGCTTTAACTAATTCTTCTTGCTTAGCTGAGCTTCGCATAAGTCACCCGTAGTATGAGAGTGGAAACAACATTATTATGCATACAGATGAATTTTTATGCAAATAGTCTGCCCAAGTGAAGGCTGAAATAATGTTATGAAAGAGCGGAATTTTATCAAATATTGTTATCAAGAAACATGCCTGTGTCACGCCTCGCAAATAAGCTTAAAAGTAAATTAATTGTTATCAAATTGATGTTGTTTTGGGCTGGTAGTAGGGTATATTGTCACCACCTGTTGGAAAGTTGCTCTACTGCACAGACAGCTTCGGATTACGTCAATTAAATGCATAAAAGCTAAATTCGCGTGACAACACAGAATTGAATACGGGTGATTGTATTCATCGAATTTGTGGTTTAACGTCGCCGCCGCGGAGCAACAAACACTAGTTTATCAATATAATAAGGAGTTTAGGATGAAAGTCGCAGTCCTCGGCGCTGCCGGCGGTATCGGCCAGGCGCTTGCACTACTGTTAAAAACCCAACTGCCTTCAGGTTCAGAACTCTCCCTGTACGACATCGCTCCAGTGACTCCCGGTGTGGCTGTAGATCTTAGCCATATCCCAACTGCTGTGAAAATCAAAGGCTTCTCCGGTGAAGACGCGACCCCTGCACTGCATGGTGCGGACGTGGTGCTGATCTCCGCAGGTGTAGCGCGTAAACCGGGTATGGATCGTTCCGACCTGTTTAACGTCAATGCGGGCATCGTGAAGAACCTGGTACAGCAGATCGCGACGACCTGTCCGAAAGCCTGCATCGGTATCATCACCAACCCGGTGAACACCACTGTCGCTATTGCAGCAGAAGTACTGAAAAAAGCGGGCGTTTACGACAAAAATAAACTGTTTGGCGTAACCACGCTGGATATCATCCGCTCCAACACCTTTGTGGCGGAACTGAAAGGTAAACTGCCGACTGAAGTTGAAGTTCCGGTTATCGGCGGACACTCTGGCGTGACTATTCTGCCACTGCTGTCGCAGATCCCGGGCGTGAGCTTCACTGACCAGGAAGTCGCTGACCTGACCAAGCGTATTCAGAACGCAGGTACCGAAGTGGTTGAAGCGAAGGCGGGTGGCGGATCGGCAACCCTGTCTATGGGCCAGGCGGCCGCTCGTTTCGGTCTTTCTCTGGTGCGCGCGCTGCAGGGCGAAAAAGGCGTTGTTGAATGTGCCTACGTTGAAGGTGACGGTCAGTACGCACGTTTCTTCTCGCAGCCGCTGCTGCTGGGTAAAAACGGCGTCGAAGAGCGTCAGTCTATCGGCAAACTGAGCGCATTCGAGCAGAATGCGCTGGAAGGTATGCTGGATACCCTGAAGAAAGATATTCAACTGGGTGAAGAGTTCGTTAACAAGTAAGCGAACCGCGAAGCCATAAAAAACCGGAGCAATATGTCTCCGGTTTTTTATTGCCTGATTGCCGATAACTAATTGGTTGCCGGGTATTCCTGAATAGTGACCTGTAGCGTCAGCTTCTTATCATCACGCATGACAATCACCGGAATGACCGAACCTGGTCGAATCTCTGCTACCTGGTCCATGGTTTCCAGTGCGGAGACCGCCGGTCTGCTGTTCACGGAGATAATCAGGTCGTTAACCTGAATACCGGCCTGCGCCGCCGGGCCATCCGGCGCCACTTCGTTCACGACGATCCCCTGGATTTGGTCCATACCGCCGCCCTGCGTGTGCAGTGGGGCAATTTCACGACCACCAATCCCAATGTAGCCACGGATAACACGGCCATCGCGGATCAGCTTATCCATAATTTTGGTTGCCAGCTGGAACGGAATGGCAAAGCCAATCCCTTCCGGCGTTTCGCCGTCATTGCTTTTATCAAACGACAGGGTGTTGATACCCATGAGCTCACCCAGCGAGTTCACCAGTGCCCCACCAGAGTTACCGTGGTTGATCGAGGCATCCGTTTGCAGGAAGTTCTGTCGTCCGGTTGGGTTCAGGCCGATACGCCCCGTGGCGCTGATAATGCCCTGGGTGATGGTTTGTCCGAGATTATAAGGGTTACCGATCGCCAGGACTACGTCACCGATATGCGGTGAACGTCCGGCGTTGATCGGAATCGTCGGCAGACCGCCAGTGGCGTTGATTTTCAGTACCGCCAGGTCGGTCAGCGTATCGGAGCCAACCAGCAGCGCTTCAAACACACGTCCATCCTGCAAGGCGACGATGATTTGATCGGCATCGTTGATCACATGCTTGTTGGTAATGATGTAGCCGCGCTGATCCATGATTACACCTGAACCCAGGGTGCGGATTTCCAACTGATTATGCGCGGTGCTGTTCATACTGCGGTTATAGACGTTGACCACAGCGGGGGCCGCACGACGTACCGCAGAGTTATAGCTGGCGGGCGTCTCGTCGGCACTGTCATATTGCGGTGCAGAAAGCGTGTTGATTTTGCGTAGCGAAGGCATGGCGGCCAGAAGAATGGCGCCAACAATCAAACCAATTGCAACCGAACGTAAGAGCTTCACTAACATGATGGAGGCGTCATTAATAAAGGGAACGGCAGCAGCATATCACGAGTTAACCAGACATCACACGCGAGGCTGATGCCCGGTCATCTGGATTTAACGCAGGAGCAGATAAATGCTCTCGTTACCGCGGACGATTTGTAGCGCAATAATGGACGGTTTGGCTTCCAGCACTTTGCGCATCTCAGCGATAGAATTCACGCGGTCACGGTTGACCCCGATGATCACATCATCCTTCTGCAAACCAGCCTGTGCGGCGGGACTGCTCTTTTCAACGCTGTCAATTTTGATACCTTTGCTGCCGTCTTTGAGCTGACCATCGCTCAGCGTCGCGCCCTGTAACGCCGGGGCAATCATCTCCGCGCTGGCAGATGACGAGGTGCTGGTATCAAGCGTCACTTCCACTTCCAGCGGTTTGCCGTTACGCAACAGGCCCAGCTTCACTTTAGTACCGGGTTCTGTGGTGGCAATCCGGGAGCGCAGCTCAGCAAAACTGTTGAGCGATTTGCCGTTGAGACTGGTAATCACATCGCCGGACTTAATGCCCGCTTTGGCTGAACCGGAGTTTGGCAGTACTTCGCTGACAAAGGCACCGCGCTGCACATCTATCTTGAATGCTTTGGCGATGTCGGCGGACATTTCGGTCCCTTTAATCCCCAACAGGCCCCGCTTGATTTCACCAAACTGAATCAGCTGCTGCGCCAGGATGCGGGCCATATTGCTGGGGATGGCAAAACCGATCCCGACGCTGCCGCCGCCAGGCGCAAGAATAGCGGTGTTAATACCGATCAGCTCGCCGTTCAGGTTAAGCAGCGCGCCGCCGGAGTTCCCGCGGTTGATTGAAGCATCGGTTTGAATAAAGTTCTCCAGACCTTCCAGGTTCAACCCACTGCGTCCCAGCGCGGAGACGATACCGGAGGTGGCGGTTTGCCCCAGACCAAACGGGTTACCGACCGCCACAGCAAAATCACCAACGCGCAGTTTATCCGAGTCGGCGATGGTGATTTGCGTCAGCTTGCTGGCGTTTTGAATTTGCAGCAGGGCGATGTCGCTTTGATCGTCGCTGCCAATCAGTTTGGCCTCGAATTCACGCCCGTCATTCAACTGAACGCTGATTTTCTGCGCCTGATTAATCACATGATTGTTGGTCAGAACATAGCCTTTTGCGGCATCGATAATGACCCCGGAACCCAGTCCTTCAAACGGCTGTGCCTGCTGATCGGGCAGATCATCGCCAAAGAATTTTTTAAACTCTTCCGGGACTTTCTGCGTTTGAGTGGCGGTGCCTTCAACCTTCACGCTAACGACGGCAGGCAGCACTTTTTCGAGCATCGGGGCAAGACTGGGAAGCGCGGGCTGGCCGGGAACCTGGCCTGGGATCGACGCAATGGCCTGAAACGGCGCCGAGAGAGTTAACCCGACACTTAACGCTAATGCACTCAACAGCTGGGTTTGTATTTTCATTGATCCTGCTCTCGTACCTTGAGTAAAGGGAAAGACGATTCAAAACAGTTTGATGTTATTGAATTTTCAGTCTGCTAACAATGCGGATAATGATTAAATGATAGTCGGGACGGGAGAGAAGAGGTGGGCGCAATCGCTGCGCCCAGGAAAAATATTATCGCTGTGCAGTCAGTCGCGCTTTGCGCCACTACGCAGCAGGCCGGATGCGCCTTCGGAGTAGTCACGCGGCATTTGTACCGGAGCCTGGTCGTTGCCGGCTTCAGATTCAGCCAGACGGTTACGGAACGGGTTAGATTCCGCAGACAGTTCCGGCAGCAGGCTGCTGGAGCTTTTCGCCATGTGCTGATACAGCTGACGGTAATCGTGAGCCATGGTGTCCAGCAACTCGGCGCTGCGGGCAAAATGGCTGACCAGTTCTTCGCGGTACTCTTCCAGTTCAGCTTTATTCTTTTCCAGTTCGTACTGCAACGCCTGTTGCTGGCGTAATTTCCGGTTACCAAAACGCATGGCTACAGCACCGACGATGATGCCGACGACTAACCCAATTAGCGCATATTCCCAGGTCATGAACATCTCCCGTTGTCTTTTGTTTCCGTAGGGTGTTGGCTTTAGGCTCCATGCCTGCGCCTGATACTGCCACTATAACCGCTAATCCCACAGAAGTGGAATCCCGTCTTTATATCGCGTAGTGTAGAACGGCCTTTTTTTCGTCAACCGTGAACGACGGCACACCGATTTTCAAGGAATAACAATAACATCATGCAGAGCTTTACCCCCACATCGCGTTACCTGAAAGCCATTAACGAAGGCACTCACCAACCCGACGACGTGCAGAGAGAAGCGGTCAATCGCCTGGAGATCATTTACCAGGCGTTAACGGCGAACCCCCCTGCGGTTCCCGACGCAAAAGGGTTTATGGCCCGCGTGGGCAAACTGCTGGGGAAAAAGGAAGAGGTACACAGCGCGCCGGTGCGAGGCTTATATATGTGGGGGGGCGTTGGTCGGGGGAAAACCTGGCTGATGGATCTGTTCTACCACAGCCTGCCTGGCGTTCGTAAGCAGCGTCTGCACTTCCATCGCTTCATGCTGCGCGTGCATGAGGAGTTAACCGCGCTGCAGGGACAAACCGATCCGCTCGACATCGTGGCCGACCGTTTTAAGGCAGAAACAGATGTGCTGTGCTTTGATGAGTTTTTTGTGTCTGATATTACCGATGCCATGCTGCTCGGCGGCCTGATGAAGGCGCTGTTTGCGCGCGGTATTACGCTGGTGGCAACTTCGAATATTCCGCCAGATGAGCTGTACCGTAACGGGTTACAGCGTACGCGTTTTCTTCCCGCCATCGATGCGATTAAGCAGCATTGCGACATCATGAACGTAGACGCAGGCGTGGATTATCGACTGCGGACGTTGACCCAGGCGCATTTGTGGCTCTCACCACTGAATAATGAAACGCAGCAGCAGATGGATAACCTCTGGCTGGCGCTGGCTGGCACCAAACGTGAACAGCAGGGACCGGTTCTGGAGATTAATCATCGTCCATTGCCGACGCTGGGCATGGAAAACCAGACGCTGGCGGTCTCATTTCATACGCTGTGCATTGATGCCCGCAGCCAGCACGACTATATTGCGCTGTCACGCCTCTACCATACGGTTATGCTGTTTGACGTGCCGGTGATGACACCGTTAATGGAAAGCGAAGCGCGTCGTTTTATCGCGCTGGTGGATGAATTTTACGAACGCCACGTCAAGCTGGTGGTAAGCGCCGCAGTGCCTTTATATGAGGTGTATCAGGGGGAGCGACTGAAGTTCGAATTCCAGCGCTGTCTGTCGCGTTTGCAGGAGATGCAGAGCGAGGAATATCTCAAGCAAGAACACATGCCCTGATCGCGGCCAATAAACTGTTGTGCAAATCACAGAAAGGGGTCGATCTTTGACCCCGACTTCTCTATAATCTTGCGACCCCACGTTACAAGAAAGTTTTTTTCCCAAAACTTTTTGTGTGCTGGCATTGGCTATTCGAAGGGGTAGGTTTGCCGGACTTTGTCGTGTGAACCTCAACTGACATAACGTTTGGGTGTTCACCAACGTGTAACTTATTTATTGGGTAAGCTTTTAATGAAAACTTTTACAGCTAAACCAGAAACCGTAAAACGCGACTGGTACGTTGTTGACGCGACCGGTAAAACTCTGGGCCGTCTGGCTACTGAACTGGCTATTCGCCTGCGCGGTAAGCATAAAGCGGAATACACTCCGCACGTAGATACCGGTGATTACATCATCGTTCTGAACGCTGACAAAGTTGCTGTAACCGGCAACAAGCGTACTGACAAAGTGTACTATCACCACACCGGTCACATCGGTGGTATCAAAGAAGCGACCTTTGAAGAGATGATTGCTCGCCGTCCTGAGCGTGTGATTGAAATCGCGGTTAAAGGCATGCTGCCAAAAGGCCCGCTGGGTCGTGCTATGTTCCGTAAACTGAAAGTTTACGCTGGCAACGAGCACAACCACGCGGCACAGCAACCGCAAGTTCTTGACATCTAATCGGGATTATAGGCAATGGCTGAAAATCAATACTACGGCACTGGTCGCCGCAAAAGTTCCGCAGCTCGCGTTTTCATCAAACCGGGCAACGGCAAAATCGTTATCAACCAACGTTCTCTGGAACAGTACTTCGGTCGTGAAACTGCCCGCATGGTAGTTCGTCAGCCGCTGGAACTGGTCGACATGGTTGAGAAACTGGATCTGTACATCACTGTTAAAGGTGGTGGTATCTCTGGTCAGGCTGGTGCGATCCGTCACGGTATCACCCGCGCTCTGATGGAGTACGACGAGTCCCTGCGTTCCGAACTGCGTAAAGCAGGCTTCGTTACTCGTGATGCTCGTCAGGTTGAACGTAAGAAAGTCGGCCTGCGTAAAGCACGTCGTCGTCCGCAGTTCTCCAAACGTTAATTGTTTTCTGCCTTTGGCAGATTACGGTTGGCGAAAAAACCCGCTTCGGCGGGTTTTTTTATGGATAAATCTGGCGTAATCCTCTGACAAAACCCTCTTTTTCCCCATTTCCAGAATCGACTCACCACAAAGGTCACAAAATCTGGTAAACTATCATCCAATTTTCTGCCCAAATATCGGGTATTGCTCATTTTTTGTTTGCTTTTTGAACGATGATGACTTTTCCGACGTGGGTGACATCACTTCTGACTGGCCATGCGATGGCTGGTAGCAGTAAAAATTCTGAATATACCTGGAGGTTTTCATGGCTGTCGCTGCCAACAAACGTTCGGTAATGACGCTGTTTTCTGGTCCTACTGACATCTATAGCCATCAGGTCCGCATTGTGCTGGCTGAGAAAGGTGTAAGTTTCGAGATCGAGCACGTGGAAAAGGACAATCCACCTCAGGATCTGATTGACCTCAACCCGAATCAGAGCGTCCCGACACTGGTAGATCGTGAGCTGACCCTGTGGGAATCTCGCATCATTATGGAATACCTGGATGAGCGTTTCCCGCATCCGCCATTAATGCCGGTTTACCCGGTAGCACGTGGCGAAAGCCGCCTGTACATGCACCGTATCGAAAAAGACTGGTATACGCTGATGAACGTCATCGTTAACGGGTCTGCTTCAGAAGCTGACGTTGCTCGCAAACAACTGCGTGAAGAACTGCAGGCGATTGCACCGGTATTCGGTCAGAAACCGTATTTCCTGAGCGATGAATTCAGCCTGGTGGATTGCTACCTGGCGCCGCTGTTGTGGCGTCTGCCGCAGCTGGGTATTGAGTTCAGCGGTGCGGGCGCGAAAGAGCTGAAGGGTTACATGACCCGCGTCTTTGAGCGTGATTCTTTCCTGGCGTCCTTAACCGAAGCTGAACGCGAAATGCGTCTTGGCCGGGGTTAATACTGATGGATTTGTCACAGCTAACACCGCGCCGTCCGTATCTGCTGCGTGCATTTTATGAGTGGTTGCTGGACAACCAGCTCACGCCGCACCTGGTGGTGGATGTGACGTTGCCGGGTGTGCATGTTCCGATGGAATATGCCCGCGACGGGCAGATTGTCCTGAACATTGCACCGCGCGCGGTGGGGAATCTGGAGCTGGCTAACGATGAGGTGCGTTTTAATGCGCGTTTCGGCGGCGTTCCGCGTCAGGTTTCTGTGCCATTAGCGGCAGTGCTGGCTATTTATGCGCGTGAAAACGGTGCCGGAACGATGTTTGAACCGGAAGCGGCCTATGACGAAGATGTTGCCAGTCTTAATGATGATGACGCGACATCTGGCGCAGAGAGCGAAACCGTTATGTCAGTCATTGATGGTGATAAACCGGATCATGACGATGACAACAATCCGGATGACGATCCGCCGCCGCCGCGTGGTGGGCGACCGGCATTACGTGTTGTTAAATAGATGAAAACAGGCCCCGCTGGGCCTGTTTTTGATCGCACCGACCGTGGTTTCACCCTCCTTCCGATCCTGTGTTACGATGAGCCTGCTGTTGTTTGTCACCGTGACTCGCAAATAGGTCTTATGAACGCATTCGATTCTCAAGCAGAAGATTCTCCAGCCACTATTGGGCGTAGCCTTCGCCGTCGTCCGCTGGCGCGAAAAAAGCTGTCGGAAATGGTCGAGGAAGAGTTAGAGCAGATGATCCGTCGCCGTGAGTTCGGCGAGGGGGAACAGTTGCCGTCCGAACGGGAACTGATGGCCTTTTTCAACGTTGGTCGTCCCTCTGTGCGTGAGGCACTGGCCGCGCTGAAGCGTAAAGGCCTGGTGCAAATCAACAACGGCGAACGTGCCCGTGTTTCCCGTCCTTCGGCGGATACCATCATTGGTGAGCTGTCCGGAATGGCAAAAGATTTCCTCGCACATCCTGGCGGCATTGCCCACTTTGAGCAGTTGCGCCTGTTCTTTGAGTCCAGTCTCGTGCGTTATGCAGCGGAGAATGCCACAGAAGAACAGATCGATCTGCTGGCAAAAGCGCTGGAGATCAACAGCCAGTCGCTGGATGACAATACGCTGTTCATCCGTTCAGATGTCGATTTTCATCGCGTGCTGGCGGAGATCCCCGGCAATCCGATCTTTATGGCGATCCACGTTGCGCTGCTGGACTGGCTGATCGCCGCTCGCCCGACCGTGCCGGATCGCGAGCTCTTCGAGCATAATAATATAAGTTATCAGCAGCATATCGCTATCGTTGATGCGATTCGCCGACGCGATCCAGATGAGGCCGATCGCGCACTGCAATCTCATCTCAACAGCGTTTCCGCCACCTGGCACGCCCTCGGTCAACATTCAAAAATGCGTAAGTGATCGCGATCCTGACGATCGTTTAGTGAAGCAGATCGCACTATAAGCGTTCTGTATTGTATTGCTGCTTATTTGATCTGGTATAACAGGTATAAAGGTATGCAGTTAGATAACACTAATCATGACAGAGGTCGTTATGGCAAAAGAGTTACGAGGCGTAATGCCAGCGTTGTTAACCCCTTTCGATAACCAACAGAAGCTGGATATTGAAAGCCTGCGCCGGCTGGTGCGTTTTAACATCGCTCAGGGGATCGATGGGCTGTACGTGGGCGGTTCCACCGGCGAAGCCTTTGTACAGAGCTGTGCGGAAAGGGAGCAGGTGCTGGAAGTCGTCGCGGAAGAGGCGAAGGGCAAAGTCACGCTAATCGCTCACGTTGGAACGGTCAGCACCCATGAGAGCCAGCAGCTCGCCCGTGCCGCGCATCGTTACGGCTTTGACGCGGTCTCTGCGGTGACGCCGTTCTACTATCCGTTCAGCTTTGAAGAGCACTGCGATCATTACCGGGCCATTATTGATTCGGCGGATGGTTTGCCGATGGTGGTCTATAACATTCCGGCGTTGAGCGGCGTGAAGTTAACGCTGGATCAGATCAACACGTTGGTCACCCTGCCGGGCGTTGGTGCACTGAAGCAAACATCGGGCGATCTGTTCCAGATGGAGCAGATCCGTCGCGAGCATCCGGATCTGGTGCTTTATAACGGTTATGACGAAATTTTCGCTTCAGGCCTGCTGGCCGGAGCGGACGGCGGTATCGGCAGCACTTACAACATCATGGGCTGGCGATATCTGGGAATTGTGAAAGCGCTCAAAGAAGGAGATATCCGGACTGCGCAAAAACTGCAAACAGAGTGCAATAAGGTTATCGATCTCCTCATTAAGGCTGGCGTGTTCCGTGGGCTGAAAACGGTTCTGCACTATATGGACGTGGTTTCTGTACCGCTGTGCCGTAAGCCGTTTGCCCCCGTGGATGAAAAATATCTGCCGGAACTGAAGGCGTTGGCGCAGCAGTTAATGGCAGAGAAGGCGTAATCGCGTAACGTAGTGCCGGGGGCGCTGCGCTTACCCGGCCGACAAAAAAGCATCGTGTGCCGGATAAGGCTGAATCGTCATCCGGCACAACAACAAAAATCGTCGGGAGAGTAAAATGAGTACTTCTACCCAAAGCATCCCGTGGTATCGCCATCTCAACCGGGCGCAATGGCGGGCATTCTCCGCCGCATGGTTGGGATATTTGCTGGATGGTTTTGATTTTGTGTTGATAGCCCTTGTGCTGACGGAAGTACAAGGAGAGTTCGGGCTGACGACGGTTCAGGCGGCGAGCCTGATTTCGGCAGCCTTTATTTCCCGCTGGTTTGGCGGGTTAATGCTGGGCGCGATGGGTGACCGGTATGGGCGTCGTCTGGCGATGGTCACCAGTATTATTCTGTTCTCAATGGGAACGCTGGCCTGTGGTTTTGCGCCGGGTTACACCACTATGTTTATTGCCCGACTGGTGATTGGCATGGGGATGGCGGGCGAATACGGTTCCAGTGCGACCTATGTTATTGAAAGCTGGCCAAAACATCTGCGTAATAAGGCCAGTGGTTTTCTGATCTCGGGGTTCTCCGTTGGTGCCGTGATTGCGGCTCAGGTCTACAGCCTGGTGGTGCCGGTCTGGGGCTGGCGCGCGCTGTTCTTCATTGGCATTCTGCCGATTATTTTTGCCCTCTGGCTACGCAAAAACATACCGGAAGCAGAGGACTGGAAAGAGAAGCATGAAGGCAAAGCGCCGGTACGCACGATGGTCGATATTCTTTATCGGGGTGAACATCGCGTCGTCAACATTCTGATGACGACAGCGGCGGCGACCGCACTGTGGTTCTGTTTTGCCGGGAACTTGCAAAATGCGGCGATTGTCGCGGTACTGGGTTTGCTGTGCGCGGTGATCTTTATCAGCTTCATGGTACAAAGTAGCGGCAAGCGCTGGCCGACGGGCGTGATGCTCATGATTGTTGTCCTGTTTGCTTTCCTCTACTCGTGGCCGATTCAGGCGCTGTTGCCCACCTATCTGAAAACGGAACTGGCATACGATCCTTCCACCGTGGCGCGCGTACTCTTCTTTAGCGGCTTTGGTGCTGCGGTCGGCTGCTGCGTCGGCGGCTTCCTTGGTGACTGGCTGGGGACCCGCAAAGCTTATGTTTACAGTCTGTTGGCCTCACAATTGCTGATCATTCCGGTGTTTGCCATTGGCGGTACCAATGTCTGGGTACTTGGTTTACTTCTGTTTTTCCAGCAGATGCTGGGGCAAGGGATCTCCGGAATCTTACCGAAACTGATTGGCGGTTATTTCGATACCGATCAGCGTGCGGCGGGTCTGGGTTTCACCTATAACGTCGGGGCGCTCGGCGGGGCGCTGGCACCGATCCTGGGGGCGCTGATTGCCCAACGACTGGATCTGGGCACCGCGCTGGGATCGCTCTCTTTCAGCCTGACCTTTGTGGTGATTCTACTGATTGGTCTGGATATGCCATCCCGCGTCCAGCGCTGGCTGCGACCGGAGGCGCTGCGTACCCATGATGCCATTGACGGTAAGCCGTTCAGCGGCGCTATCCCGTTCGGCGGTGATAAAAGCCCCTTAGTCAAAAGCAAAAGTTAATCCACTTGCCCGGTCCTGCACCGGGCAATACACGTAAGGGAAGAAGTATGTCGTTACTTGCACAACTGGATAAAAGCATTGCCGCGCGTGGTGGTTTGATTGTCTCCTGTCAGCCAGTTCCCGGCAGCCCACTGGATAAACCCGAGATTGTGGCGGCGATGGCGCTGGCGGCAGAGCAGGCTGGGGCCGTCGCGTTACGTATTGAAGGGATTGAGAATCTGAATGCGACGCGTGCCGTGGTTTCCGTACCGATAATCGGTATTCTCAAACGCGATCTCGCGGATTCTCCAGTGCGCATCACCGCGTTTCTGGAGGATGTCGATGCGCTGGCGCAGGCTGGCGCGGACATTATCGCGATTGATGGCACCGACCGCGTGCGTCCGGTGCCGGTTGCGGTGCTACTGGCGCGTATCCATCACCACCAGTTGCTGGCAATGGCCGATTGCTCTTCACAGGAGGACGGCCTGGCCTGTCAGGCGCTCGGTGCAGACATTATTGGCACCACGCTTTCGGGTTACACCACCGCAGAAACCCCTGATGAACCGGATCTGGCGCTAGTGAAATCGCTGAGTGAAGCCGGGTGCCGGGTGATTGCTGAAGGCCGCTACAATACCCCGGCGCAGGCCGGTGAAGCAATGCGTCACGGCGCCTGGGCAGTGACGGTCGGATCTGCGATTACCCGGCTGGAGCACATCTGTGAATGGTATAACACAGCGTTGAAAAGGGCGGTGCTATGACGACGCTGGCCATTGATATTGGCGGTACGAAACTCGCCGCCGCGCTGGTGGAGGATGATTTGCAGATTCGCGAACGTCGTGAGCTGCCCACCCCTGCCAGTAAAACGTCTCCGGCACTACGCGACGCGCTGAAAACACTGGTGCAACCGTTGCAGTCGCAAGCGCATCGGGTGGCGATAGCCTCGACGGGGATTATCCGCGAAGGCCACCTGTTGGCGATAAATCCCTCTAATTTGGGCGGGTTGCTTCACTTTCCGCTGGTGCAGACGTTAGAAGCCCTCACCGGCTTACCAACGCTGGCGATCAACGATGCACAGGCTGCCGCATGGGCGGAATATCATGCAATTGCCGATGAAACGCGGGATATGGTGTTTATCACCGTTTCAACCGGCGTCGGCGGCGGTGTGGTCAACGACGGTCAGCTAGTCACCGGTACCGGTGGTTTGGCCGGACACCTGGGTCATACCCTCGCGGACCCTAATGGGCCGGTGTGCGGCTGTGGACGAGTGGGATGTGTCGAGGCTATCGCGTCGGGACGCGGTATTGCTGCCGCAGCGCAAGGCTCGCTTGCCGGATGCGATGCGAAAA
Organism: Citrobacter amalonaticus; assembly: GCF_018323885.1. Lineage (NCBI taxonomy): Bacteria > Pseudomonadati > Pseudomonadota > Gammaproteobacteria > Enterobacterales > Enterobacteriaceae > Citrobacter > Citrobacter amalonaticus. The sequence goes on from NZ_AP024585.1 coordinate 535,022, forward strand.
CCATTTTTGCCCGCGCGGCAGAAGGGGATGAACAGGCCCGCCGACTTGTCGCTGACTCCGCACAGGTGCTGGCACGGCTGATTGCCGATACGAAAGCGGTCACCGATTGTCAGCGGGTGGTTGTCGGCGGCAGCGTTGGGCTGGCGCAGGGGTATCTGTCGCAGGTCCGCGCCTGTCTCGAACGGATGCCTTCGGTTTATCACGTAGAATTAAGCCCGGCACACTACCGCCACGACGCGGGACTGCTGGGCGCGGCATTGTTAGCGAAAGGGGAGAAAGATGATATTAGGTGAAGTTCGTTCGTTGTCTGCTGCCGGTTTACATCCCGTGCTGGAAGAGGCGCTGACGCTGGCGTTGACCGCCAGACCGCAGGAGCAATCCCCTGGTCGCGTTGAGCTACGCGGGGACGATATCTTTATGAACGTAATGCAGTTTGCCACGCAATCGGCCTCTGAGAAAAAGGCCGAACTGCACGAGCAATACATCGATATCCAGCTACTGCTGGCGGGAGAGGAACGCATTCATTTCGGCGTGGCGGATTCTGCGCGGCAATGTGAAGAGGTACATGTTGAAGAGGATTATCAGCTTTGTCGCGAGATAGCGGGTAGTCAGACCATTACCCTACAGCCAGGCATGTTCGCGGTATTTATGCCCGGAGAGCCGCACAAACCGGGGTGCAGCGTGGGAGAACCGAAAGAGATTAAGAAAGTTGTCGTCAAGGTTCGCGCCAGCCTGTTAGGCGCATGAAAATGCCGGATGGTTTTTACCATCCGGTCTTACGCTTTACACATCCATCCCGTTCATTATTTTGTCAATGATGTTTCTGAGGATACCGCTTGCTGCGCTGTCAGTGCCAATTGCGAACGAATGAGTTCATCTGCCAGTAATTTTTCGTCAGGCAATTGCACTTTATATTCACTTGCCATCACGGTATTCGGTAAACCGTTCAGCGCGTAGTGCGCTTCTCCAGCCCCTTTTCCCGCACACAGGATTAACCCTACTGGCGGATTTTCCCCCGGCATTGTCCAGTGCTCTTTGGCGTAGTTAAGGTACATGTTCATTTGTCGTGCATCGGCATAGCTGAATTTGCCCATTTTCAGGTCAACAACTAACAGACAACGCAAGCGGCGATGGAAGAAAAGCAGGTCGACGCGAAACCAGCTATCGTCAATGCGTAACCGGCGCTGTCGGCTGACAAACGCAAAATCGTCCCCGAGTTCAAGCATAAACTCCATCAGATGGTTAATCAGTGCTTCTTCCAGATCGGATTCAGAATACTCATCTTTCAGATCGAGGAATTCGAGAATAAAGGGATCGCGTATTGCGTGTTCTGGTAAGACTTCGGGCACGGTGGGCGCAGCCTGTTGCAGCAACGCGGGTTTATCATGAGACAGCAGCGTACGTTCGTAAAACTGAGACGCGATTTGCCGATCGAGTTGTCGTACTGACCAACCGTTGCGTAATGTTTCTTTCTCGTAAAAGGTGCGGGCATCGGGGTTTTTAACTGACAGGAGACGGACATAGGCTGACCAGGGCAGCGGGAATATCCTGGCGAGTTGTTTGAGATTTAAAGATTCGCCAGACAGTGTCTGGTGAATTTCAATATGCTGAAAATAAAGGTAAAAAGCTCTAATTTGCCGCAGGTTGCCGGTTGAGAAACCACGCTTATAGCGCCGGGTTAAATCTATGGACAGTTGCTCAATCAGTTGAGCACCATAAGCTGCCCGCGTTTCACCGCCCTGCTCAAACTGGACAATACGTCGACCTATTTCCCAGTACGTCGCCGTCATGATCGCGTTGATATTGCGGACGGTCTCTGTCCTGGCAGTATCCAGCAGATGGATTATGCCGTTGTGGATTTGCTGATAATCGCCGGCGGGCTGTGCCGATGTTGTTGCCATCATATTATCCCTGACATGATAGTTACGGATTGAAAATATCTCGCTATCAGTACATTTAAAGGGATATACGGTCAATTCTACTCAGCCCATTACATTCATTTACGGCGAAATTTGCGAGCCGCTTTCGAAGAATGAAGGTGGGATATAGCGAAAAGAAAGGGTGACTCCCCATCCCTGAGCGAGAACTCAGAGCAGGGGAGTCAGAAAGGTTTACTACACTTCCAGCCAGTTCATGATCCCGTCAGCCGCTTTGCGGCCTTCGGCAATGGCGGTCACCACCAGATCCGAACCACGCACAATGTCACCGCCGGCGAAGATTTTCGGATTGCTGGTCTGGAAGGCGTTATCGCTGCCTTCCGGCGCGATAATACGGCCCTGAGAATCCAGTTCGACGCTGTGTTTTGCCAGCCACTCCATGTTATGGGGGCGGAAGCCAAACGCCATCACAACGGCATCCGCCGGAACCACATGTTCGGAACCGGGGACGATTTCCGCACGACGGCGGCCTTTCGCATCCGGCGCACCCATTTCGGTACGTGCCATTTTCACGCCGCTGACTTTACCATTCGCATTGATTTCAATACCCAGCGGCTGCACGTTGAACTGGAACTCCACACCTTCTTCACGCGCGTTTTTCACTTCGCGTCGGGAACCCGGCATGTTTTCTTCGTCACGGCGATAGGCACAGGTGACATGCGTTGCGCCCTGACGAACGGAGGTCCGCACACAGTCCATGGCGGTATCGCCACCGCCCAGCACCACCACGCGTTTACCTTCCATATTGACGTACGGTTCGTCGGTGGTTTCACCAAAGCCCATGATCTGCTTCGTATTGGCGATCAGGAACGGCAGGGCATCGAATACGCCATCGGCGTCTTCGTTTTCCAGCCCGCCACGCATGGACTGATAGGTGCCGACGCCGAGGAATACCGCATCGTACTCTTGCAGCAGGTCGTCGAGCTGTACGTCACGTCCCACTTCCACATTCAGTTTGAACTCGATTCCCATGCCAGTGAAAATTTCACGGCGGCGAGTCATCACCTCTTTTTCCAGCTTGAAGGCCGGAATGCCAAAGGTCAGCAGGCCGCCAATCTCTGGATGACGGTCAAACACCACGGCCTTCACGCCATTGCGGGTCAACACGTCGGCACAAGCCAGCCCGGCTGGACCGGCACCGATGATCGCAACCCGCTTGTCAGTCTGGCGAACGCCGGTCATATCCGGACGCCAGCCCATTTCGAACGCTTTATCATTGATATAACGCTCGATGTTGCCGATGGTGACGGCACCGAACTCGTCGTTCAGGGTACAAGAACCTTCACACAAACGGTCCTGCGGGCACACGCGACCGCACACTTCCGGCAGCGTGTTGGTCTGGTGAGACAGTTCCGCAGCTTCAAAAATGCGTCCTTCATTGGCGAGCTTCAGCCAGTTCGGAATGTAGTTATGAACCGGGCATTTCCACTCACAGTACGGGTTACCGCAGGAAAGACAACGATCCGCCTGTGCTTTTGCCTGACCTTCTGAAAACGGTTCGTAGATTTCGATAAACTCGATTTTGCGGATCTTCAGCGGCTTCTTCGGCGGATCAACGCGCTGCAGGTCGATAAATTGGTATACGTTCTGACTCATTGCTGCTACCCCTTACTGCGCCTGCACACGCAGCTCTGCTGCGCTACGACTACGGTGACCCAACAGTGCTTTCACATCACTGGACTTCGGTTTAACCAGCGCGAATTTGTTAGCGAAGGCTGACCAGTTAGCCAGAATCTCTTCCCCGCGCTGAGAACCGGTATGCTGCACGTGTTCGGTGATCAGGCCACGCAGATGCTCTTCGTGGATAGCCAGTTCGTCAACGCCCAGCACTTCGACCAGTTCCGGGTTTACACGTTTACGGAACTCACCATCTTCATCCAGCACGTAGGCAAACCCGCCCGTCATACCCGCGCCGAAGTTCACTCCGGTTTTGCCGAGGATACAGACGATTCCGCCGGTCATGTATTCGCACCCGTTGTCGCCAATCCCTTCCACCACGGTGATCGCACCGGAGTTACGCACCCCGAAACGCTCACCCGCACGCCCTGCGGCATACAGACGACCCCCGGTCGCGCCATACAGGCAGGTGTTGCCAATGATGCTCGCTTCATGACTGCGGAAAGCGGAACCGACCGGAGGACGCACCGCCAGCAGACCACCCGCCATGCCTTTGCCGACATAGTCGTTAGCATCGCCGGTCAGGTACAGCTCCACGCCGCCCGCGTTCCAGACACCGAAGCTCTGGCCTGCGGTACCGCTGAAGTGCGCTTTAATTGGGTCAGAGGCCAGCCCCTGATCGCCATGGGTCTGAGCAATATATCCCGAGAGCGACGCGCCAACAGAACGATCGGTGTTACGAATATCGAACCAGAAGGTTTTGCTCTGGCGCTCATCAACATACGGTTTCGCCTGTTGCAGCAACTGTGCGTTCAGTACACCGTTATCAAACGGTGGGTTGTTCTCGGTGCAGTACAACGCTTTGCCGGGATGCGGCTCCGCGGTTTCCAGCAGCCGGGACAGCGCCAGTTTCTGCTGTTTGGCGGTAAACCCGTCCAGTTCTTTCAGCAGGTCGGTACGGCCAATCAGATCCACCAGACGCGTCACGCCAAGCTGCGCCATCAGTTCGCGCGTTTCGCGAGCGATAAACTCAAAGTAGTTGGTTACTTTGAACGGCAGACCGTGATAATGGTTCTTGCGCAGTTTGTCGTCCTGGGTTGCCACACCGGTTGCACAGTTGTTGAGATGGCAAATACGCAGGTATTTACAGCCCAGCGCCACCATCGGGCCGGTACCGAAGCCGAAGCTTTCTGCTCCGAGGATCGCCGCTTTGATGATATCCACGCCGGTTTTAAGACCGCCATCGACCTGCAAACGGATCTTATGACGCAGGCCGTTGGCGACCAGCGCCTGCTGGGTTTCCACCAGGCCCAGTTCCCACGGACAGCCTGCGTATTTTACTGAAGAGAGCGGGCTCGCGCCGGTGCCGCCGTCATAACCGGCGATGGTGATCAGGTCAGCGTAGGCTTTCGCCACGCCGGTCGCGATGGTACCGACGCCCGGTTCGGACACCAGCTTCACGGAGATCATCGCCTTCGGGTTCACCTGCTTCAGATCGAAAATCAGCTGCGCTAAATCCTCGATAGAGTAGATATCGTGGTGCGGCGGCGGGGAGATCAGCGTCACGCCCGGTACCGAGTAGCGCAGTTTGGCGATGTACGGGGTCACTTTATCACCCGGTAGCTGACCACCTTCTCCCGGTTTCGCACCCTGGGCGACTTTAATCTGAATCACGTCGGCGTTAACCAGGTACGCCGGGGTGACACCGAAGCGACCAGAGGCCACCTGCTTAATGCGTGACACTTTATTGGTGCCGTAGCGCGCCGGGTCTTCGCCGCCTTCGCCGGAGTTGGAATTACCGCCGATGCTGTTCATCGCTTCGGCCAGTGCTTCATGTGCCTCCGGGCTTAGTGCGCCGATCGACATTGCCGCGGTATCAAAACGTTTGAATAGTTCGCTCGCCGGTTCGACTTCCTCGATGCTGACCGCGTTGTCGCCAGGATTAATTGCCAGCAGATCGCGCAGTGTCGTCGCGGGACGCTCGTTGACCAGTTTTGCGTATTCCTGATAGTCGCTGTATTCCCCGCTCTGAACCGCCTGTTGCAGGGTTCGTACCACGTCCGGGTTGTAGGCGTGGTATTCGCCGCCATGCACATACTTCAGCAGGCCGCCCTGTGAAATAGGTTTACGTGCCAGCCAGGCGCGTTTGGACAGGTTCAGCAGATCCTGCTGGAAGTCTGCAAAGCCCGCGCCGCCGATGCGACTGACCACGCCCTGGAAGCAGAGATTCACGACATCATCATGCAGGCCCACCGCTTCAAACAGTTTGGAGCAGCGGTAGGAGGCGATGGTTGAGATGCCCATTTTGGACATTATTTTGTACAGCCCTTTGTTGATGCCGTTACGGTAGTTCAGCATCACGGTACGGTAGTTTTTGGCGATCGCCTGAGTGTCGATCAGACGGCCCAGCGTCTCATACGCGAGGTATGGGTAAATGGCCGTCGCGCCAAAGCCCAGCAGCACGGCGAAGTGATGCGGATCGCGAGCGCTTGCGGTTTCGACAATGATGTTGGCGTCGCAGCGCAGGTTCTGCTCAACCAGGCGCGTTTGTACTGCGCCGACGGCCATCGGCGCCGGTACCGGCAGGCGATTTTTGCCGATATTACGGTCTGTCAGTACCAACAGAACGGTGCCGCTGCGGACCATTTGCTCGGCGGTATCGCACAGCGCTTTGACTGTCTCTTCCAGCGTGGTTTGCGTCGCATCGAAGGTGATATCGAGCCGGTCGGCGCGATAATGTTCTTCTTTCATCGTAGTGAGCTGCTGGAAATCAGAGTACAGCAGAATTGGTGATTTAAAGCTCAGACGGTGCGCCTGGCCTTCCGCTTCGCAGAAGACGTTCATCTCGCGACCGATGCTGGTCGCCAGCGACATGACATGCGCTTCACGCAGCGGATCGATAGGTGGGTTCGTCACCTGGGCAAACTGCTGGCGGAAGTAGTCGTAAATGATGCGCGGCTGGCTGGAAAGCACGGCAAACGGGGTATCGTCACCCATTGAACCGACCGCTTCCTGACCGTTTTCGCCGAGCACGCGGAGAACGGAATCCAATTCTTCGGCGCTGTAATTAAACTGTTTCTGGTAGCTGGCGAGCGTATCGTCGTCCAGTTCACGCTGGCCCACCTGATCGTCTGCCAGATCTTCAAACGGCACCAGGCGGCGGACGTTTTTCTCCATCCACTCTTTATACGGATGGCGGCTTTTCAGGTCGTCGTCCGTTTCGGCGGAGTGCAGAATGCAACCGCTGCGGGTGTCGATAACCATCAGTTCGCCGGGGCCGACACGGCCCTTTTCGACCACTTCGTCAGGCTGGTAGTCCCAGATCCCGACTTCAGATGCGCAGGTGATCAGCTTGTCTTTGGTGATGACATAGCGCGCCGGACGCAGACCGTTACGGTCGAGGTTACAGGCGGCGAAACGCCCGTCGGACATGACGATACCGGCCGGGCCGTCCCACGGCTCCATATGCATGGAGTTAAAGTCAAAGAAGGCGCGCAGATCCGGATCCATATCCGGGTTGTTCTGCCAGGCTGGCGGCACCAGCAGACGCATGGCGCGGATGATGTCCATCCCGCCCGCCAGCAGCAGTTCCAGCATATTATCCATGGAACTGGAGTCGGAGCCGGTTTCGTTAACGAACGGCGCGGCGTCGTGCAGATCCGGTATCAGCGGGGTCTGGAATTTATAGGTACGGGCGCGAGCCCACTGGCGGTTACCGGTAATGGTGTTGATTTCGCCGTTGTGCGCCAGGTAGCGGAACGGCTGCGCCAGCGGCCAGCGCGGCACGGTGTTGGTGGAAAAACGCTGGTGGAACAGGCAAATGGCCGATTCCAGACGCAAGTCCGCGAGGTCCAGGTAGAAGCGCGGCAGATCCGCCGGCATACACAGACCTTTATAGATGTTGACCAGGTTTGACAGGCTACAGACGTAGAAGTCTTTGTCTTCCTGTAGTCGTTTTTCAATACGGCGACGGGCGATGAACAGACGACGTTCCATATCGCGCGGACGCCATCCCGCAGGGGCATTCACAAAAATTTGTTCAATACGCGGTAGGGAGGAGAGGGCGATTTCACCCAGTACACCTTCGTTGGTCGGCACATCACGCCAGCCAACAATCGACAGAGTTTCCTGCTGAAGCTCTTCTTCGACAATATGGCGAGAGGCGGCGGCCAGTTCAGGGTCTTTGTTCAGGAAGATCATGCCAACCGCGTAGTTTTTGGCTAAACGCCAGCCGTGCTCTTGCGCAACGATGCGGAAAAAGCGGTCAGGTTTTTGCAGCAGCAGACCACAACCATCGCCGGTTTTACCATCAGCGAGGATTGCGCCACGGTGCTGCATTCGGGCCAGTGCGTGTATGGCGGTACGCACTACCTTGTGGCTAGGTTCGCCTTCTATGTGGGCGATCAGGCCGAAACCACAGTTATCCTTCTCAAGGGATTTATCGTACAACATATCAGTGAACCTCCCCAGGCTCTGCGAGACCCCCTTCCGATACCGTTTGCGCACGGGCACACCAAGAGCATGGCGACGGGGTTTGCGTGTCATACGCGTACCTCGCATTCGCCCTCTTTATCCATTTCGCTTAGGTCAAACAAGTTTGAGGACTTGCTGTCAGAGGGAATCTCAATTACTGCATAAATATGATGAGCACACCGCTCATCCAGAAAGCTTCCAGCGGATTTCCACGTTATCGGGAATCCACACACAGGTCAAATGGCAATCTTATTTCTCTAATAATGTGCTATAGAGCATTTATCTTCATGAAAACATTGAAAATAATATCATTTTGACATTGAATTAACGTACTGGAAACGAGGCGAGGAGTGTGATCTGTCTCACTGTCATAACCGCTTGTTAGCTCATGTCTCCGCTTTATTCGTCGTCAGATGTAGTGTTTTATGCTGGTTTGTTGCGATATGGCATTTCATGATACTGTTTTTGCGCAATCGACGTCAGAAGATAAAAAAAATGACCGGAGATAAGGAAAAGTAATTGGCTGGGTTGTGAATGAAATATCGTTTATTTTGACTGGATATGCAATTGATAAAAGCCTGCCGGGGCGATTGATCCAGGTCATCGCCGACAAGGGCTAAAAATGGCAGGCTTTGGCCTCTTTTCAAGGCGCGGTCTATCAGATTATGCAGTTACAGAAATTAGTCAATATGTTTGGTGGGGATCTTTCTCGGCGTTATGGGCAAAAGGTTCATAAACTGACGCTCCACGGCGGATTTAGCTGTCCAAATCGCGATGGCACCATCGGACGCGGCGGCTGCACTTTCTGTAATGTTGCCTCTTTTGCGGATGAAGCGCAGCAGCATCATTCGATCGCCGAACAACTCGCGCACCAGGCGCATCTGGTTAATCGTGCGAAACGCTATCTGGCCTATTTCCAGGCCTATACCAGTACCTTTGCTGAAGTGCAGGTGTTGCGCTCGATGTATCAGCAGGCGGTCAGTCAGGCCAGTATTGTCGGGCTGTGCGTGGGAACGCGTCCCGACTGCGTACCGGAGGCGGTTCTCGATCTGCTCTGTGAGTATAAAGACCAGGGCTATGAAGTGTGGCTGGAGCTGGGGCTGCAGACCGCACATGACAAAACGCTGTACCGTATTAATCGTGGTCACGATTTTGCCTGTTATCAGCGCACGACCCGCCTTGCCCGTGAGCGCGGCCTGAAAGTTTGTTCGCACCTTATTGTCGGCCTGCCGGGAGAACGGCAAGCGGAATGCCTGCAAACGCTTGAGCGGGTGGTGGAGACGGGAGTGGATGGCATCAAACTGCATCCGCTGCACATCGTGAAGGGCAGCATTATGGCCAGAGCGTGGGAAGCAGGGCGTCTGAACGGGATTGAACTGGATGACTACACGCGAACCGCAGGCGAGATGATCCGTCATACCCCGCCGGAGGTGATTTATCATCGTATTTCCGCCAGCGCGCGCCGTCCCACGCTGCTGGCACCGTTGTGGTGCGAAAACCGCTGGACCGGGATGGTCGAGCTGGATCGTTATCTGAATACGCATGGCGTGCAGGGTTCTGCGATCGGACGGGCATGGGTTCCGCCTGACGCCTGAACTATGACGGGCATTCGCATTTCTTGCACATTCTTCAACGTCTTGCCCAGAATTGAGTATTATTGTGCCAGGTTGTCGTAAAGGAAATCCCTGATGAAGCAAATTCGTATGCTGGCGCAGTACTATGTGGACCTGATGATGAAATTGGGTCTGGTGCGCTTTTCGCTGTTGTTGGCGTTAGCGCTCGTTGTGCTGGCAATTGTGGTGCAGATGGCGGTCACCATGGTGCTACATGGTCGGGTCGAACAGATCGATGTCATCCGCTCCATTTTCTTTGGTTTGTTAATCACCCCCTGGGCGGTCTATTTTTTGTCGGTGGTGGTGGAGCAACTGGAAGAATCCCGTCAGCGGTTATCCCGACTGGTGCAAAAGCTGGAAGAGATGCGTGAGCGCGACCTCAAGCTCAACGTCCAACTGAAAGATAATATTTCGCAGCTGAATCAGGAGATTGCTGACCGCGAAAAGGCAGAGGCGGAACGCCAGTCCACGTTTGAGCAGCTCAAAGTTGAGATCAAAGAGCGCGAAGAGGCGCAGATCCAACTTGAACAGCAATCCTCTTTTTTACGTTCTTTTCTGGATGCCTCGCCGGATTTGGTTTTTTATCGCAACGAAGATAAAGAGTTTTCCGGCTGTAACCGGGCGATGGAGTTGCTCACCGGCAAAAGCGAAAAACAACTGGTTCATTTAAAGCCTGCTGATGTGTACTCGCCGGAAGCCGCCGAAAAAGTCATTGAGACCGACGAAAAAGTTTTCCGCCATAATGTGTCGCTGACCTATGAGCAATGGCTTGATTATCCCGACGGGCGCAAAGCCTGTTTTGAAATCCGCAAAGTGCCTTATTACGATCGCGTTGGTAAACGTCATGGCCTGATGGGTTTTGGTCGCGATATTACCGAGCGCAAGCGCTATCAGGATGCGCTTGAGCGCGCCAGCCGCGATAAAACCACCTTTATTTCCACCATTAGCCACGAGCTGCGCACACCGCTGAACGGAATTGTCGGTCTGAGCCGCATTCTGCTGGATACTGAGCTGACGGCCGAACAGGAAAAATACCTGAAAACGATCCATGTCTCCGCCGTGACGTTGGGGAACATCTTCAACGATATCATTGATATGGATAAGATGGAGCGGCGTAAGGTTCAACTGGATAACCAGCCAGTGGATTTCACCAGCTTCATGGCCGATCTGGAGAACCTCTCCGGCCTGCAGGCGCAGCAGAAAGGGCTGCGTTTTGTGCTCGACCCGACCTTGCCGCTGCCGCATAAAGTGGTGACTGACGGCACGCGTCTGCGGCAGATCCTGTGGAACCTGATCAGCAACGCGGTGAAATTTACCCAGCAGGGCCAGGTGACCGTGCGCGTACGTTACGATGCCGGCAGTACTCTGCACTTTGAAGTGGAAGATTCCGGCATCGGCATTCCGCAGGATGAGCAGGACAAAATCTTCGCCATGTATTATCAGGTGAAAGACAGTCACGGCGGAAAACCAGCGACCGGTACAGGCATCGGTCTGGCGGTCTCGCGTCGTCTGGCGAAAAACATGGGTGGAGATATCACCGTGGCAAGTCAGCCAGGTAAAGGCTCAATCTTTACTCTGACCGTCCATGCGCCAGCGGTGGCAGAAGAAGTTGAAGATGCGTTTGAGGATGACGATTTGCCGCTACCGGCGTTAAATGTCCTGCTGGTGGAAGATATCGAACTGAACGTCATTGTGGCGCGCTCGGTGCTGGAAAAACTCGGTAATAGCGTGGATGTCGCGATGACCGGGAAAGCGGCGCTGGAGATGTTCACGCCGGGCGAATACGACCTGGTGTTGCTGGATATTCAGTTGCCGGATATGACGGGCCTCGATATTTCACGCGAACTGACCCAGCGTTATGCGCGTGAAGATCTGCCGCCGCTGGTGGCGCTGACGGCAAACGTCCTGAAAGATAAAAAAGAGTATCTGGATGCCGGTATGGATGACGTGCTGAGCAAGCCGCTGTCGGTACCGGCGTTAACCGCCATGATTAAGAAGTACTGGGATACCCAAGATGAGGAGGAGTGCACGGTGAAATCTGAAGAGAGCAGTAAATCGCAAGCGCTATTAGATATTCCGATGCTGGAACAGTACATAGAGCTGGTGGGGCCGAAACTAATTACCGATGGCCTGGCGGTGTTCGAGAAGATGATGCCAGGTTATTTAAGCGTTCTGGAATCCAATCTGACCGCGCGTGACAAAAAAGGCGTGGTTGAAGAAGGGCATAAAATTAAAGGGGCGGCGGGTTCTGTTGGCCTTCGTCATCTGCAACAGCTGGGGCAGCAGATCCAGTCACCCGATCTTCCGGCATGGGAAGATAACGTGGGGGAATGGATTGAAGAGATGAAGCAGGAGTGGCAACACGACGTTGCGGTATTAAAGGCCTGGGTGGCAAACGCTGGAAAAAAATGACCCCGGCTTGACCGGGGTGCGCGAATACTGCGCCAACACCAGGGAAATCATGGCTGCGCCGTAAGTTATAATTGTGATTTAAAAGGCGCAGCGCGTAAATTCGGGCCGCACGCAGTTAAGATGGCAAATCTTAAATGCTTTGTTACATGAATCAGTTAAATGTGTGAAGCGTAGCATTTTAATCACAATTATTAATGTGCTGCAGATAGTGGTGAAAAGGACATTTGAATGAAAAAAATTGGCGTAGTTCTCAGTGGATGCGGTGTGTATGACGGTGCTGAAATTCATGAAACCGTACTGACGTTGCTGTCCATTGCCCGCAGCGGCGCGCAGGCCGTCTGCTTTGCACCCGACAAAGCGCAGGCCGATGTGATTAATCATCTGACGGGCGAACCGATGGCGGAAACCCGTAATGTACTGATTGAAGCGGCCCGTATTACACGCGGCAACATTCGTCCGCTTTCTCAGGCAGTCTCAGCCGATCTGGATGCGCTGATTGTTCCTGGTGGTTTTGGCGCGGCCAAAAATTTGAGCAACTTTGCCAGTCAGGGCAGTGAATGCCGGGTTGATCCGGATTTAGCCGGGCTCGCTCTGGCGATGCATCAGTCGGGCAAGCCGCTGGGTTTTATGTGCATCGCCCCGGCGATGCTGCCGAAAATCTTCGACTTTCCGCTACGTCTGACAATCGGGACCGATATTGATACAGCGGAAGTGCTGGAAGAGATGGGGGCGGAGCATGTGCCGTGCCCGGTCGATGATATCGTCGTTGATGAAGATAATAAAATCGTCACCACACCGGCCTACATGTTGGCGCAGGACATCGCTCAGGCGGCAATGGGGATCGAAAAACTGGTATCACGCGTGCTGGTCCTGGCGGAATGAAAAAAGGAGTTTTCGCCTTTCTGAGGCGAGTGATATTGCGCGTCGTGATTATCCTCGCCGTTTTCTGGGGCGGTGGCATTGCGCTGTTTAGCGTGGTGCCTGTGCCTTTTTCAGCGGTAATGGTTGAGCGGCAGATCGGTGCCTGGCTACAGGGTGACTTTGGCTATGTTGCTCATTCCGACTGGGTGAGTATGGATGAAATCTCTCCGTGGATGGGACTCGCGGTGATTGCCGCAGAAGACCAGACCTTCCCGGACCACTGGGGTTTTGACGTTGCTGCCATCGAAAAAGCGCTGTCACATAACGAACGTAATGAAAACCGCATTCGCGGCGCGTCAACATTGTCACAGCAAACGGTTAAAAATCTCTTTCTCTGGGATGGGCGTAGCTGGTTGCGGAAAGGGCTGGAAGCCGGACTTACCGTCGGTGTAGAGACGGTCTGGAGCAAGAAGCGGATCCTGACGGTTTACCTGAATATCGCGGAATTTGGTGATGGCGTATTTGGCGTCGAAGCCGCCGCACAACGCTATTTTGGCAAACCGGCCAGCCGATTGACTCAGTCAGAAGCGGCGCTGCTTGCCGCTGTATTACCCAATCCTCTGCGCTTTAAGGCCGCAGCACCTTCAGGCTATGTGCGTAGCCGTCAGGCGTGGATACTGCGTCAAATGCGACAGTTGGGTGGGGAGTCGTTTATGACCCGCCACCACCTGCATTAAATCTGCATTACGCCTCGCGCGAAGAGAGTGACAATCCGCTGCGTTCTTTCGGGTGGACGTCTTTTTCCAGCGCGACGGCCAGTACCGGTTGGGCGATAAAACGCTGCCACAGCCTTTCCTGCTTACGATGGCAGAACCATTTTGACCAGGTCGCCAGCGGGATCAACGTCCCTTCGCCAATATTATCGCAAACCACCGGCACCACTTCCGATTCGCTGATACGGTGACAAAGAATGTTCTGTGGTTTCAGCGTCATGGTGACGATATGGTTGTCACGCAGGTAGCGTTTTAGCGTCTTCAGCAGCTGACGCAGCACGGCAAAGTCGTCTTCGTAACGACATTGTTTGGCAAATTCGGTGAGAGTGATGGACGGCTTGCCGTCGTAATCGGCAATCACATCGTAAACGTAACCCGTTCCGCAGTCGGTCTCGACCGTGCCGTAATAGCGAGGGATACCGCTCCAGTCTTTCAGGTAGCGAGAGAGGTGAGCATAGTACTTCAGTTCACGCTGTGTCTCTTTGTCGCCGCCGTGTCCACTGTTGTAAACGATCTTAATACAACGTTGGGCATCATCCGGATGCGCATAACACTTACGATGTCGTCCGGTGCCCAGGGGAGTCTCTGCTGATAAACGAATCATGAGTGATATCCTGGAAATATTTACTGACAATAATCCAGTATGAACACTCAGGTTAAATGAAACCTAAACGACTTGTCTTAAGGTTTTCTTAAGGTAATTCTTAAGTTAAAAAGCGCACGAATTGTACAGTTTAGGGGGCAAAAACGAAAAAAAACGCCTGGTGGCGTTTTCTGTGAAGGTATCCGCGGAACGAGAAAACTCAGTCTTCGTCGAATCCCGAATTGAAAAGAGCGATGACGGCCGCCAGCGCTTCAACCTCTTGCGGACCGGAGGCTTCAACTTCAATCTGTCGGCCTTTGGCGGAGTCCAGCATCAGTAATGCGATGACGCTGTTGGCTTCCGCTTCGGTGCCTTCATCATTTCGTAGCAGGACTTCCGCGTCAAATCCCTGCATTAATTCAAAGAGCTTCATTGCTGGCCGGGCATGCATGCCCAGCTTGTTCGTGATTTCAACAGTTTGCTTCACGGTCATGTTTTGCGTTTTTCCAGCGTACGATGGCGTGACTGTACGTTTTTACCGCGTGAGCGGAAGTAGTCTGCCAGCTGTTCTGCAATATACACCGAACGGTGTTTCCCGCCGGTACAACCGATAGCCACGGTCAGATAGCTACGGTTGTTGGTCTCCAGCATGGGTAACCATAGCTCAAGATAGCTGCGAGTCTGGTAGATAAAATTGTGTACTTCTGTGTGTCTGTCGAGGAAGGCGGCGACGGGCTTGTCGAGACCGGTCATTGGACGCAGTTTCGGATCCCAGTGCGGGTTTGGCAGAAAGCGGACGTCGAAAACGTAATCGGCATCGATGGGGATCCCGTGCTTAAAGCCGAAGGACTCAAACACCATCGTCAGTTCACGCTCACGTTTACCCAACAGGCGGGTCCGCAGCATTTCAGCCAGTTCATGCACCGACATTTCTGAGGTGTCGACGATCAGGTCGGCGCGAGAACGCAGCGGTTCCAGCAGGTCACTTTCCTGATCAATGGCGCTTTCCAGCGACAGGTTCTTGCTGGAGAGAGGGTGCAAACGACGCGTATCGCTGTAGCGACGAATCAACGTGTTGCGATCGGCATCGAGGAACAGCAACTGCGGCGAGAACGCCTCGGGCAGGTTGTTCATCGCCTGCTCAAAAATTTCCGGCGACTCTGGCATATTGCGTACGTCAATGCTGACGGCAGCCGAAATCTGGCGTTCGGCAAGCGTGCGAGCCAGATCGGGTAACAATACGACGGGAAGGTTATCCACGCAGTAAAAGCCCATATCTTCCAGCGCGCGCAGGGCGACAGATTTACCTGACCCTGAACGACCGCTGACGATCATCAGTACCATGTACTGTTTCTCCTCACCAGGGAAAAAGGGGAGTTACGCTTCATCCTGACCGCCTTCGGTGTCAGTGATGATTTGATACAACTCTTCATCGCTCTGTGCGGCGCGCAGTCGACGGCAGATGGTTTTATCCGCCAGACGCTTAGCCACCAGCGATAGTGTATGCAGGTGCGTTTTGGTTTGATCCGCAGGCACCAGCAGGGCAAAAAGCAGATCAACAGGTTGATTATCAATCGCATCGAAGGCGATGGGCGTTTCCAGTTGCACAAACACGCCGACGGCGCGCAGGGTATCTTCTTCCAGCTTACCGTGCGGGATGGCGATCCCATTGCCGATGCCGGTACTGCCCATTTTTTCGCGCGTCAGGATCGCTTCAAAAACGACCTGCGGCGGTAGACTGAGCTGTTTTGCAGCCAGTTCACTGATGATTTCCAGCGCGCGTTTTTTGCTCTGGCAGTGAACGGCACTGCGCGTACATTCCTGGTTAAGTACACTACTCAGTTGTAGAGTCGTATCGTTATTTATCATAATTTCACCTAAGAATCCGTCCCACAACAGCGGAACGGATTCGGAGCGCTAACTGTACAAATGGCCTGTTGTTCTGCACAACAGGCCGTCCTGCACCCGCTAACTGCCCGGACAATTAGTGTTGTTTCAATTTATCTTTGTGTTTGGTGAGCTGTCTTGCCAGCTTGTCAATCAGGCCATCAATGGCCGCATACATATCCAGACCTTCCGCGCTGGCGTGAATTTCGCCACCGTTTACATGCAGTGTTGCATCCGAGATGTGGGTAACCTTTTCCACTTTCAACACAATATAGACCTGATTGATCCTGTCAAAATACTGTTCGAGTTTGGCGAACTTGGTATTCACAAAGTCACGCAGGGCTTCTGTGATCTCGACGTTGTTTCCAGTGATGTTGAGCTGCATAGTGTCTTCCTTATCGGTTGGGTCAAACCAGTTGTTTGCGCTGGTTTGACGGCGGAATGGATAAAGACTCTCGGTACTTCGCAACGGTGCGGCGCGCCACCATGATGCCTTGTTCCGACAGCATCGATGTTAGCTTGCTGTCGCTCAAAGGCTTCGCGGGGTTTTCCGCCGCAATCAACTTCTTCACCAGTGCGCGGATCGCCGTGGAGGACGCTTCGCCACCCCCCTCGGTATTCACATGGCTGGAGAAAAAATACTTCAGTTCAAAAATGCCGCGTGGACTGTGCAGATACTTCTGCGTCGTCACACGAGAAATGGTCGATTCGTGCATCTCGACGGCCTGGGCGATGTCAGCCAGCACCATCGGTTTCATAAATTCTTCGCCTTGCTCAAAGAAGGCTTGCTGCTGCTCAACGATGCAACGGCTGACGCGCAGCAGGGTATCATTGCGGCTTTCCAGACTCTTAATCAACCACTTCGCATCCTGCAAATTACTGCGGATGTACTGGCTGTCGGCGTCATTACGCCCACCGTTGCACATGGCGGCGTAGTGCTGATTGATCTGCAAGCGGGGAATGCTGTCACCGTTGAGCTCAACCGTCCAGTGGCCGTTATGCTTGCGTACCAGCACATCCGGGATCACGTATTCCGGTTCGCCGGTCTGGATCGACTGCCCGGGTCGGGGATCGAGTGACTGAATCAGATTGACCGCCTCTTTGAGCACCTCTTCTTTGAGACGTGTGACGCGCATCAGAGTACGGAAGTCGTGGTTCGCCAACAGATCGAGATGATCGCTGATGATCAACCGGGCTTCTTCAAGGAAGGGGGTCGCTTTGTCGAATTGCGAGAGCTGGATCAGTAAGCAATCGCGCAGATCTTTTGCCGCCACGCCTACGGGATCAAACCGCTGAATACGTTTGAGTACGGCTTCGACTTCATCAAGGCCGACCTCATCATTGCCCATGCTGTCGAGGATGTCGTCCAGCGAAACGGTGAGATAACCGGTATCGTCAACGGCATCTACAATCGACGTGGCGATTGCGCGGTCGGTATCGGAGAACGGGGTGAGTTCCACCTGCCACATCAGGTAATCCTGTAGGGTCTGCGTGGTTTCACCCTGGTAAACGGGGAGCTCATCGTCAATGTAGTCGCCGCTGGTGCCCGACGGCGTACCGGCGGTGTAGATTTCATCCCAGCTGGCGTCAAGCGGCAACTCTTCCGGCATCTCTTTTTGTTCGAGCGCGTCGGCGGTATCCAGCGTTTCGCTGTCCTGAGTTTCGCGGGTATCAACTTCGTCGTGAAGATCGGTTTGTTCCAGCAACGGATTGCTTTCCAGCGCTTGCTGGAGTTCCTGCTGCAGTTCCAGCGTGGACAACTGCAACAGACGAATCGCCTGTTGTAGCTGCGGCGTCATCGCCAGTTGTTGGCTCAGCCTGAGTTGCAAACCTTGCTTCATGTTCAGAGTCGTTTTCTCCCGCTATGACGTCGCAAACTTCTACCCTATCAGAGTCTGAAGTCTTCCCCAAGGTATACGCGCTTCACGTGTTCGTCCTGCAGGATTTCTGTCGGCGTGCCGTGCGCGATCAGGTGTCCCTGGCTCACGATATAGGCGCGTTCACACACGGCCAGCGTTTCGCGGACGTTATGGTCGGTAATCAACACGCCGAGACCGCTGTCACGCAGATGCTCAATAATGCGTTTGATATCGATAACGGAGATGGGGTCAACGCCGGCAAAGGGTTCATCCAGCAGGATAAATTTCGGGTTGGCGGCGAGGGCACGGGCGATTTCCACACGGCGACGTTCCCCGCCGGAGAGTGACTGACCCATGTTGTCGCGCAGATGCTCAATGTTGAACTCTTCCATCAGCTCGTTAGCGCGGTCTTCACGCTGTTCGCTGGTGAGATCGTCACGAATTTGTAGTACGGCCATCAGGTTATCGTACACGCTCAGGCGGCGAAAAATCGACGCTTCCTGCGGCAGATAGCCAATTCCGCGGCGCGCGCGGGCGTGCAACGGCAGCAGACTGATGTCTTCATCATCAATAATGATGTTACCGGCATCGCGCGGCACAATGCCGACGACCATGTAGAAGGTGGTGGTTTTACCCGCACCGTTCGGCCCAAGCAGACCGACAATCTCGCCCGAGTTGACGGTCAGGCTGACATCTTCCACGACGCGGCGGCCCTTGTAGGCCTTCGCCAGATTCTTTGCAGTTAATGTTGCCATAACGAATTAGTTACTCTTTTTCTGAGCCGGAGCCTGGTTTTTGTTTTTGTCCTGCAACTGCGACGGAACCAGAACGGTGGTCACACGCTTGCCTTTCTCACTGAAGGCCTGCATTTTCTGCTCTTTCACCAGATAGGTAATTTTGTCACCGGTGATGTTGCTGTCGAGCTGTTCCAGATACGCATTGCCGGTGAGCACGACAAAATCTTTCGCCAGTTCATAATGCATTTTCGACGCATGGCCTTTTACCGGCTTACCGTTGTCCTGCATTTGATAGAACGTGGCCGGGTTGCCGAAGCCATCAATGACCTCTTTACCCTCTTCACCGCCAGGGCGGGTAACGACCACTTTATCGGCGTTAATTTTGATAGTGCCCTGGGTCACAATGACATTACCGGTGAAGGTCACGACGTTGCCCTGCATATCCAGAGACTGCTGGTCCGATTCGATGTGGATCGGCTGTTCGGTATCGCCCGTGACGGCGAACGCCGGAATGCTGGCGGCCAGAAGTGAGCTGGCAAGCACAAGATTAAGGCTGAGTTTGTTTGTTTTGAATTTCATAGGAGGTTCTAACCTTTTCAATCAGCTCGGCGTTCTTGTTGCGTAAGTTGCCGCGCATTTTCAGTCCGCTGGAGTTAAATGTTGTTCCGTATAACGTGACGAGGTCTTCAGAGGTAACATCCTGCGTCACCAGATTGATCTGCGCGTTATCGGTGGTAATTCTGCGAAGTTGAGCGTCAGGCACCAGCGCGTTGACTTCAACGTGACCATAAAGATACAGCATTCGATCCTCGGTTAGCTTGGCTTTATCAGCCTTGATTGACCACGTCGGGATCTTGTCCTTATCAAACGTCGTTAATACGGGTTGTGTGAACCACGAAACGGCCTGATCGGAATAATACTCAACATGTTGGGCGATCAAACGATAGCTCAGCGCACCTTCCGGACTGTAGACAACGGTATCCGTATGCTCGCTCTTATAGGTCGGATCGCTCGTATTCACCACCACCTGCGCCGTGTCGTCTTTATCGGCCAGGTTAATCCCAATCAGCACCAGCACGGCCAATGACAGTAGAATGATAACCCAACGTCTGGCTTTACTCATATCGATTGCCCTTTGGCCTCATCAAGCTTACCCTGCGCCAGTAATAATAAATCACAGACTTCTCGTACCGCGCCGCGTCCGCCCGCGATTTTCGTGACATAATCCGCGCGCGGAAGCAGTAACGGATGCGCATCCGCAACGGCAATGCTCAGGCCAATTTTTTCCATCACCGGCCAGTCAATCAGATCGTCACCGACGTAGGCCACCTTTTCCGGCGCAATCGCCAGTTTTGCCAACAGATCGTGAAAGGCGAGCAGCTTGTCCGACTGCCCCTGATACAGGTGTGTGATCCCCAGTGTGGCACACCGATCTTCTACTAGTTTAGCCTTTCGTCCGGTAATGATGGCGACGTCGATATCAGACGTCAGCGCACAACGGATCCCGTAACCGTCACGGACGTTGAAAGCCTTCAGCTCTTCACCGTTGTTGCCCATATAAATCAGGCCATCCGACAGCACGCCATCGACATCAAGAATCAGCAGACGGATATTCTCTGCTTTGGCGATGACGTCTGCGCTGACGGGTCCATAACAGGTCGCAAGCGACGCACCTGCTTTGCTCATTTCTTTTTATCCTTGAATTTCTACACAACGCCTGCACGCAGGAGATCATGCATATGTAACACACCGAGTAACTGGTCGCCATCGGCAACCATTACGGAGGTGATATGACGAGACTGCATTAAGTTCAGGGCATCGACCGCCAGTATTCCTGGACGCACGCGAATGCCCCCTGGCGTCATCACGTCGGCGATACCGAGCTGGCGCACATCAACGCCCATATCAAAGACGCGACGTAAATCACCGTCGGTGAAGATACCGTCGATCTTCATCGCATCATCGCAAATCACGGTCATCCCGAGGTTCTTGCGGGTTATCTCCAGCAGCGCATCGCGCAGGCTGGCTTCTTTGGTGACATGCGGGATTTCATCACCCGTATGCATAATATCGTTCACGCGCAACAGCAGTTTACGCCCTAGCGCACCGCCCGGATGCGACAGAGCAAAATCCTCAGCGGTAAAGCCGCGCGCCTTTAATAACGCCACCGCCAGCGCATCGCCCATCACTAATGTAGCGGTGGTGCTGCTTGTCGGGGCCAGTCCAAGCGGACAGGCTTCTTGCGGTACTTTAACACACAGATGGACATCCGCAGCACGCGCCATGCTGCTTTCTGGTCGCCCGGTGATGCAGATAAGCTGAACCTGCAGTCGCTTAAGAACTGGAATCAGGGCCGCGATCTCGCTGGATTCCCCGGAGTTGGAGATGGCAATCACTACATCCTGCGAGGTCACCATTCCCAGATCGCCGTGGGCGGCTTCGCCCGGATGAACGAAGAAGGAAGAGGTTCCGGTGCTGGCAAAGGTCGCGGCCATTTTGCGGCCAATATGCCCCGATTTCCCCATGCCCATCACCACCACTTTGCCGGTGCAGTTGAACATTTTCTCACAGGCGAGAGTGAAATCCTGGTTGATGTACTGATCGAGCTCCGCCAGGCCTTCACGTTCAATCGCCAGAACTTCTTTGCCGGCTTGCTGAAAGTCAAAACCCGGTTGTAACGCTAAGTGCGACATATGTCTGTTTCCAGTTATCCAACGAGAAGTGGCGATAGCCAATACAGCATCGCCAGCCATACGATAAAACCGCCGGTCAGCAGCACGCCCGCGCCGCGACCGGACTGGCGGGGACGCCGCCAGCAAAGTAATGCAAAGATGATGCTCACCAGCAGCATCACGCTGTAGTCACGGCTGAACGCCAGCGGATTGACGTCACCCGGCGTAATCAGAGCGGGAAGGCCGAGAACAATGGTGAGGTTAAAAATGTTCGCGCCGATGATATTGCCCACCGCGATATCGTTCTCACCTTTGCGCACGCCAGCGATAGCGGTTGCCAGTTCAGGCAGGCTGGTGCCAATTGCGATCACCGTCAGGCCAATCGTCAGTTCGCTCATCGCGAAGAAATTGGCAATCACAGTGGCGTTATCCACCACCATTCGGGTCGCCATCGGCATGATAATCAGCGCAATGCCCAGCCATAAAAACGCCACCGGTAATCCGCCTTCACGCGGCAACTCGGCAACCTGTTCGCGGGTGAGGCTGTCATTGCCCTGACGCTCAGCGAGACGGGCGATTTTAACAATGAACAGCAGCCATAACACGGCTAACAGTAAAAGAAAGATACCATCGCTGCGGCTAAGTTGTCCGTCATACAGTACGGATCCGGCCACCACGCTAACCAGCAACATTAGCGGTAATTCGCGACGCAGAACATCGGAATGCACGGTAAAAGGGTGGATCAGCGCGGCAAGCCCGAGGATCAACAAAATGTTAGTAATGTTAGAGCCGAGCGCGGTGCCGACGGCTAAATCTAACTGCCCGTGCAGAGAGGCGGCGACAGAAACAATAATTTCAGGCAGAGATGTGCCTATACTGACTACCGTCATACCGATAATCAGCGGCGGGATCCCAAAGGTTCGACATAAGATTGACGCGGCAAAAACCAGGCGGTCGGCGCCGTAGACGACCAATAATAAACCAATAATTAACAGCGCCGTTGCTAAAAGCATCTAAAGTCCTTTCTTCAGGTATACTCGCCGGTCCACCGGGATCGTCTGGAAACCGTAACGAAGTCTTAATTTTGACTTTATGCAGCTAAAAAGTAAAACAAATGCCAGCTTTAGCTAACCAGCACGGGTAATATTCTGTAAATATGTTGGGTTCATGGCTGAATTCCACGCCATGCTGAGATCAACAAGCAACACGAAGGATGAATCAATGGGGCAGTCTGTGGCGAATTTAGTCGATATGCGCGATGTCAGCTTTACGCGCGGCGACCGCTGCATTTTCGATAACATCTCTCTGACCGTACCGCGTGGCAAGGTAACCGCGATCATGGGGCCATCGGGCATCGGTAAAACGACGCTCTTGCGTCTGATCGGCGGACAAATTGTGCCAGACAAGGGGGAGATCTTGTTTGATGGCGAGAACATTCCTGAGATGTCTCGCTCGCGCCTCTACACGGTACGCAAACGGATGAGTATGCTGTTTCAGTCCGGGGCGCTGTTCACCGACATGAACGTGTTTGATAACGTGGCCTATCCGCTACGCGAACATACCACGCTTCCCCCGCCGTTACTGAAGAGCACGGTGATGATGAAACTGGAAGCTGTCGGTCTGCGCGGCGCGGCAAAACTGATGCCCTCTGAACTGTCCGGTGGGATGGCGCGCCGGGCGGCGTTAGCACGCGCCATTGCGCTGGAGCCGGATCTCATCATGTTTGATGAACCGTTTGTCGGACAGGATCCGATCACCATGGGCGTGCTGGTCAAACTGATTTCTGAATTAAACAATGCGCTGGGCGTGACCTGCGTCGTGGTCTCTCACGATGTGCCGGAAGTCCTGAGCATTGCCGATCACGCCTATATTATGGCGGACAAAAAGATTGTGGCCCACGGCAGCGCGCAGGCGTTGCAAGAGAATGACGACCCGCGTGTGCGTCAGTTCCTGGATGGCATTGCAGACGGGCCGGTCCCGTTCCGCTATCCTGCGGGCGATTATCACTCTGATTTACTCGGAACAGGGAGTTAAGCCACTCATGCTGTTAAATGCACTGGCGACGCTGGGACACAAGGGGATTAAAACTCTCAGAACGTTCGGGCGCGCCGGGTTAATGTTGTTCAATGCGCTGGTCGGCAAACCGGAATTTCGTAAGCACGCGCCGTTGCTGGTGCGCCAGCTTTATAATGTGGGCGTCCTGTCGATGCTGATCATTATTGTTTCTGGCGTGTTTATCGGCATGGTGCTGGGGCTGCAGGGCTATCTGGTACTTACCACCTATAGCGCGGAAACCAGTCTGGGGATGTTAGTGGCACTGTCGCTGCTGCGTGAACTCGGTCCGGTTGTCGCCGCGTTGTTATTTGCGGGGCGTGCGGGCTCTGCACTCACCGCTGAAATTGGCCTGATGCGCGCGACCGAGCAGCTTTCCAGTATGGAAATGATGGCTGTCGATCCCCTGCGCCGGGTGATCTCTCCGCGATTCTGGGCGGGCGTGATTTCGCTGCCGATGTTGACGATTTTGTTTGTGGCCGTCGGGATCTGGGGCGGTTCTCTGGTCGGCGTAAGCTGGAAGGGGATTGATGCTGGCTTCTTCTGGTCTGCGATGCAGAGTGCCGTCGACTGGCGTCTGGATCTGGTCAACTGTTTGATTAAAAGCGTGGTGTTCGCCATTACGGTAACCTGGATTGCATTATTCAATGGGTATGATGCGATTCCGACCTCGGCGGGAATCAGCCGGGCAACCACACGCACCGTTGTGCACTCGTCGCTGGCCGTTCTGGGTCTGGACTTTGTACTGACCGCATTGATGTTTGGGAATTGAGTTCATGCAAACGAAAAAAAATGAAATTTGGGTGGGGATCTTCTTATTAGCCGCATTGCTGGCCGCACTGTTTATCTGCCTGAAGGCGGCTAATGTGACCTCTATGCGCACAGAACCGACCTACACGATTTACGCGACATTCGATAATATCGGCGGCCTGAAAGTGCGCTCGCCGGTGCGTATCGGTGGTGTGGTGGTGGGGCGCGTGGCGGATATCTCTCTGGATCCGAAGACCTATTTACCGCGCGTGACGCTGGACATCGAAGAGCGCTATAACCACATCCCTGATACCAGTTCGCTGAGCATCCGGACGTCCGGTCTGCTGGGGGAACAGTATCTGGCGCTGAACGTCGGTTTTGAAGATCCTGATCTGGGAACGTCTATCCTCAAAGATGGCGGCACAATCCAGGACACCAAATCCGCGATGGTGCTGGAAGATATGATTGGTCAGTTCCTTTACAACAGCAACAGTAAAGGCGATGACAATAAGAATTCTGGCGATGCGTCGGCGCCGACCGAAGGCCATAATGAAGCCACTGGGCCTGCGGGCACAACGAATTAATCTCAGGAGAATCGAATTATGCTTAAGCGTTTAATGATGGTGGCTCTGCTGGTGATTGCACCGCTGAGCACCGCCATTGCAGCCGATCAGACCAACCCTTACAAGTTGATGAATGAAGCGGCGCAGAAAACCTTCGACCGCCTGAAAAACGAACAGCCGAAAATCCGTTCTAATCCGGACTATCTGCGTGACGTGGTTGACCAGGAACTGCTGCCGTATGTGCAGGTGAAATATGCTGGCGCGCTGGTGTTGGGGCGTTACTACAAAGAAGCCACTCCGGCTCAGCGTGAAGCCTACTTCGCCGCGTTTCGTGAATACCTGAAACAGGCCTACGGCCAGGCGCTGGCGATGTATCACGGTCAGACGTATCAGATTGCTCCGGAACAACCGTTGGGTGATGCGAGCATCGTTCCGATCCGTGTAACCATCCTCGATCCCAACGGCCGTCCTCCGGTGCGTCTGGACTTCCAGTGGCGTAAAAACACTCAGACGGGTCACTGGCAGGCCTATGACATGATCGCCGAAGGCGTCAGCATGATCACTACCAAACAGAACGAGTGGAGCGATCTGCTGCGTACTAAAGGGATCGATGGACTGACGGCGCAACTGAAATCTATCGCGCAGCAAAAAATCACGCTGGAAGAGAAGAAGTAATGACTCAGTCACTCAACTGGACGCGTGACGGTGACAAGCTGGCGCTGGTGGGAGAACTGGACCAGGATGTGCTTAATCCTTTGTGGGATGCGCGCATTGAAGCAATGACCGGTGTCACCTGCATCGACCTCAGTCAGGTTTCCCGAGTGGATACGGGGGGACTGGCGCTGCTGGTCCATCTCATCAGTCTGGCGAAACAGCAGGGCAACAACGTGTCGTTGTCGGGGGTGAATGACAAAGTCTTTACCCTGGCGGAACTCTATAATCTGCCTGCTGACGTGCTTCCGCGTCAGTAATATCAGTACGTTATTATCTACAGCCTCGCTGGATTGACCCGCGAGGCTTTTTGCTTATTTATGACAGCGCAACTTTGCTCTAAGATGTTGGGCTGTATTCACAATCTGACGAATGAAGAGCCCATGGAAAATAATGAAATTCAGAGCGTGCTGATGAACGCACTCTCCCTCCAGGAAGTCCACGTCTCTGGCGATGGCAGTCACTTTCAGGTTATTGCCGTGGGTGAGATGTTTGACGGCATGAGCCGGGTGAAGAAGCAGCAGTCGGTCTATGCGCCGCTGATGGAGTACATTGCGGACAATCGCATTCATGCCCTGTCGATCAAAGCGTATACCCCCGCAGAATGGGCGCGCGATCGCAAACTAAACGGTTTTTGAGTTACGGGTGTCACACCGGTAACGACGATGAATTTTAACTGAGAACAACATCATGGATAAATTTCGTGTACAAGGGCCAACCCGGCTCGAGGGCGAAGTCACAATTTCTGGCGCGAAAAACGCCGCTCTGCCGATCCTTTTCGCGGCGTTGCTGGCGGAAGAGCCGGTAGAGATCCAGAACGTCCCGAAACTGAAGGACGTTGATACCTCGATGAAACTGCTGAGTCAGCTTGGCGCCAAAGTGGAACGCAATGGCTCCGTGCACATCGATGCCCGCGACGTTAATGTTTTCTGCGCACCGTATGACCTGGTAAAAACCATGCGCGCATCAATTTGGGCGCTGGGACCGTTGGTGGCCCGTTTTGGTCAGGGCCAGGTTTCTCTGCCTGGCGGTTGCACGATCGGCGCACGTCCGGTTGACCTGCATATCACCGGTCTGGAGCAACTGGGCGCCACGATCACGCTGGAAGAAGGCTATGTGAAAGCCTCCGTGGATGGTCGTCTGAAAGGCGCGCATATCGTCATGGATAAAGTCAGCGTTGGCGCAACGGTCACCATCATGTGTGCTGCCACGCTGGCGGAAGGCACCACCATCATTGAAAACGCCGCACGTGAACCAGAAATTGTCGACACGGCCAACTTCCTGATTGCGCTGGGAGCGAAAATTTCCGGCCAGGGTACCGATCGTATCACCATCGAAGGCGTAGAACGTCTGGGCGGTGGTGTCTATCGCGTATTGCCGGACCGCATCGAAACCGGGACTTTCCTGGTCGCAGCGGCAATTTCTCGCGGCAAAATCCTCTGTCGTAACGCGCAGCCGGATACGCTGGACGCGGTACTGGCGAAACTGCGCGATGCCGGCGCGGATATCGACGTGGGTGAAGACTGGATTAGCCTCGACATGCACGGTAAACGTCCGAAAGCTGTCAACGTGCGCACTGCACCGCACCCGGCATTCCCGACGGACATGCAGGCCCAGTTCACGCTGCTGAACCTGGTAGCGGAAGGGACCGGATTCATCACGGAAACCGTGTTTGAAAACCGCTTTATGCACGTGCCTGAGCTGAGCCGTATGGGCGCTCATGCCGAAATCGAAAGCAATACCGTGATTTGTCACGGTGTGGATAAGCTCTCCGGTGCGCAGGTGATGGCAACGGATCTGCGTGCGTCGGCCAGTCTGGTGCTGGCGGGATGTATTGCAGAAGGGACGACGGTCGTGGATCGTATTTATCATATCGATCGCGGATACGAGCGTATCGAAGATAAACTGCGCGCCCTGGGTGCCAATATCGAGCGCGTGAAAGCCGAATAAGCGTCAATGAAATCAGTAGCCCCATTGCCAATGGCTGGGGCTACTGCTTTGTGCCTTACTCTACATCCTGCTTGTCACGACGTGACGCCCGCATCATGCGCGTTCTGTCGATAAACGCATGAGTTTTTGCGTCATGGTATCGTGAAGGCCAGATCACCCAGGGATCCGTTCCGAGCGCTTTCGCAATGATCAGCTCGCCTTTCGGCCATGGTCGGGTTAAGGCGTTTGCCAGCGTGGAGGAACTTAATCCGTTTCTGCGTGACTCGGCAGCCATTGATGTCCCTCTTTTACGTAATCCAGCAATGATATCTGCCGGATGCCAGTCAATGAGTTTGCTCTCCATTTATCCCCTCGTTTATGGTCATTCATCGTTGATTTGCACCATCAATTTGCAGAAGACACTATACTCCCAGAGAATTGTTGTTCTAATATGTTCAAGTAAAGAGTTTGAATATTCAGAATTTATTAAGAGTTATTGCTTTGCTTGCAGCGGAATAGAGAGATTCGGCGGGTTTTATTAGATCTTTTATGAATCATCCCGCGCAGAGTGGCGGGATGATTCCATCGTTATTAGCGATCGCGCTGGACGGCGATATGCGCCAGGCCGATCAACGCTTCGCGCCATTGGGAATCCGGCAGCACCTGCAGCGCGGCGATGGCTTTGTCAGCCTCTTCTTCCGCACGCTGACGTGTCCATTCCAGTGAGCCGCAGGCGTTCATCGCTTCCAGCACGGGCTCCAGAAGATGTCGGCCATTGCCTTGCTCGATCGCATGGCGAATCATTTGTGCCTGCTCTGGCGTACCGTTACGCATCGCATGCAGCAGCGGTAACGTCGGTTTGCCTTCGTTCAGGTCATCACCGACATTTTTACCGAGCTGTTCGCCGTCGGCGTTATAGTCCAGCAGATCGTCAATCAACTGGAATGCAGTGCCCAGATAGCGACCATAGTCCTGCAGTCCTTTTTCCTCGGCTTCACTACAGCCCGCGAGGAGACCGGAACACTGCGCCGCCGCTTCAAACAGACGCGCTGTTTTACTGTAGATCACCCGCATATAGCTGTCTTCCGTAATGTCCGGGTCGTTAACATTCATTAACTGCAGGACTTCACCTTCAGCAATGACGTTCACAGCTTCAGACATCACCTCCAGCACTTTCAGCGAGCCGAGGCTGGTCATCATCTGGAAAGCTCGGGTATAGATAAAATCGCCAACCAGCACGCTGGCGGCATTACCAAACGCGGCGTTCGCAGTGGCTTTACCCCGGCGCATATCGGATTCATCCACCACATCGTCATGAAGCAGGGTGGCGGTGTGGATAAATTCGATCAATGCCGCGATCGTGACATGGGCATTTCCCTGATAGCCAACGGCGCGCGCCGCGAGGACGGCAATCATCGGGCGAATGCGTTTACCGCCACCGCTCACAATGTAATAGCCTAACTGATTGATCAGTTGGACGTCGGAATTAAGCTGTTCAAGGATTGTCGCATTGACACCCGCCATATCTTGCGCGGTTAACTCGTTGATTTTTTCTAAATTCATCGCAAAAGCCGGGCTTTTCGCCCCGTTTACCTCATCATGCGGCAAGGTAACTTAGGGTTTAGGGTTAGAAATATATGTTGATTGTACTGAAAAAACGCCGCAGATAAACGTTACCGTACACGTTGTGTTTTTTTTCTTCATGTATTGACTGTAGCACTTGTCAAAGGCTCACGTTTTGCGTAATATTCGCGCCCTATTGTGAATATTTATAGCGCACTCTGAATCATTGAAAAGGTGTGCGCGGAAGCGGAGTTTTTTATGTACGCGGTTTTCCAAAGTGGTGGTAAACAACACCGAGTAAGCGAAGGTCAGACCGTTCGCCTGGAAAAGCTGGACATCGCAACTGGCGAATCTGTTGAATTCGCTGAAGTTCTGATGATCGCAAACGGTGAAGAAGTCAAAATCGGCGTTCCTTTCGTTGATGGCGGCGTTATCAAAGCTGAAGTTGTTGCTCACGGTCGTGGCGAGAAAGTTAAAATCGTTAAGTTTCGTCGTCGTAAACACTATCGTAAGCAGCAGGGCCATCGTCAGTGGTTCACTGATGTGAAA
Organism: Citrobacter amalonaticus; assembly: GCF_018323885.1. Taxonomy (NCBI): domain Bacteria; kingdom Pseudomonadati; phylum Pseudomonadota; class Gammaproteobacteria; order Enterobacterales; family Enterobacteriaceae; genus Citrobacter; species Citrobacter amalonaticus. Next base: position 564,563 of record NZ_AP024585.1, read on the forward strand.
ATTACTGGCATCAGCGCCTAAGACCTGAGGAGAGATTTAAATGGCACATAAAAAGGCTGGCGGCTCAACTCGTAACGGTCGCGATTCAGAAGCTAAACGCCTGGGCGTTAAGCGTTTCGGTGGCGAATCCGTTCTGGCGGGTAGCATCATCGTTCGTCAACGTGGTACCAAGTTCCACGCTGGCACTAACGTAGGTTGCGGTCGTGACCACACTCTGTTTGCTAAAGCAGACGGTAAAGTGAAATTTGAAGTTAAAGGCCCGAACAACCGTAAATACATCAGCATCGTTGCTGAGTAAGTTTTTCGTGGTCCGGTAACGGATAAAAGCCCCGCACCCTGTTGCGGGGCTTTTTACATTCGACGACCGGTAAATATGCTCGTGAAACCGCTTTGCACCGGATAACGAGCCCTTGCAGGGAAACGGGCATGAAGCAGCAGGCTGGCATTGGTATTCTTTTGGCGCTCACAACGGCGGTATGTTGGGGGGCTTTGCCAATTGCTATGAAGCAGGTGCTGGAGGTGATGGAGCCTCCTACCATCGTTTTTTACCGTTTTTTAATCGCCAGTATTGGCCTCGGGGCGATTCTGGCCGCGAAGCGTAAGCTTCCGCCGCTGCGAATTTTTCGCAAAGCGCGCTGGCTGGTTCTGCTGGCAATTGCTACCGGTGGGCTCTTTGGCAACTTCATCCTGTTCAGCTCTTCCCTGCAGTATTTAAGCCCAACGGCTTCGCAGGTGATCGGCCAACTGTCGCCAGTGGGCATGATGGTCGCGAGCGTATTTATCCTTAAAGAGAAAATGCGCGGTACGCAGATTGTCGGCGCGATAATGCTGTTGTGCGGACTGGTGATGTTCTTCAACACCAGTCTGATCGAAATTTTTACCAGGCTGACCGATTACACCTGGGGCGTCATTTTTGGCGTCGGTGCGGCTACGGTCTGGGTAAGTTATGGTGTTGCGCAAAAGGTGTTATTGCGGCGTCTGGCATCACCGCAGATTCTGTTTTTACTGTACACTTTATGTACGATAGCGCTATTGCCGCTGGCGAAGCCCGGTGTGATAGCCCAGCTCAGTGACTGGCAGCTTGCCTGTTTAATTTTCTGTGGGCTGAATACACTGGTAGGATATGGCGCCCTGGCGGAAGCGATGGCGCGTTGGCAGGCAGCGCAGGTGAGCGCATTAATCACGCTCACCCCGCTGTTTACGCTGTTATTTTCAGATCTTTTATCTATGGCCTGGCCCGATTTCTTCGCCAGACCGATGTTAAACCTTCTCGGTTATCTCGGTGCGTTTGTCGTGGTTGCGGGCGCGATGTACTCCGCCATTGGTCATCGTATTTGGGGCGGATTACGTAAGCATGAATCGGTGGTATCGCAGCCCCGCTCAGGCGAATGATTTACGGAGAGTAAAATGAAGTTTGTTGATGAAGCAACGATTCTGGTCGTTGCAGGCGATGGCGGCAATGGTTGCGTAAGCTTCCGCCGTGAGAAATACATCCCGAAAGGCGGCCCGGACGGTGGCGATGGCGGTGATGGTGGCGACGTCTGGATGGAAGCCGACGAAAACCTGAACACCCTGATCGATTACCGTTTTGAGAAATCTTTCCGCGCAGAACGAGGCCAGAATGGCGCCAGCCGTGACTGTACCGGTAAACGCGGGAAAGATGTCACGATTAAAGTGCCGGTAGGTACGCGTGTGATCGATCAGGGCACGGGCGAAACCATGGGCGACATGACTAAGCACGGTCAGCGTCTGATGGTCGCAAAAGGCGGCTGGCACGGTCTGGGTAACACCCGTTTCAAATCTTCCGTCAACCGTACGCCACGTCAGAAAACGATGGGGACGCCGGGTGACAAGCGTGATCTGCTGCTGGAGCTGATGCTGCTGGCGGATGTGGGCATGCTGGGGATGCCAAATGCCGGTAAATCGACCTTTATCCGTGCGGTCTCTGCGGCGAAGCCTAAAGTGGCGGATTATCCGTTTACCACGCTGGTGCCGAGCCTCGGTGTTGTCCGTATGGATAACGAGAAGAGCTTCGTGGTGGCGGACATTCCGGGGCTGATTGAAGGCGCTGCGGAAGGTGCCGGTCTGGGTATCCGCTTCCTGAAACACCTTGAGCGTTGCCGCGTACTGCTGCATCTCATTGACATCGATCCTATCGACGGCTCCGATCCGGTTGAGAATGCGCGCATCATCATCGGCGAGCTGGAAAAATACAGTCAGGATCTGGCAGCTAAACCGCGCTGGTTAGTGTTCAACAAGATCGATTTGCTGGACAAAGCCGAAGCGGAAGAGAAAGCCAAAGCTATCGCCCAGGCGCTGGGCTGGGAAGATAAATACTATCTGATCTCTGCCGCCAGCCAACTGGGCGTGAAAGATCTCTGCTGGGATGTGATGACTTTTATTATCGAGAACCCGATTACTCAGGCGGAAGAAGCGAAGCAGCCAGAGAAAGTCGAGTTCATGTGGGATGATTATCATCGCCAGCAAATCGCTGAAGTGGAAGAAGAAGCGGAAGACGACTGGGATGACGACTGGGACGAAGACGACGAAGAAGGCGTCGAGTTCATCTATAAGCGTTAATCTCAGGAAAACCCCGGACATGTTGCCGGGGTTTTTGTTTTTGCGGACTCAGTTATTCTGATAGATATCTTTGTACAATCGGCTTTCAAAGCGAACCAGAGGAATGCGGCGGTTACGTTGATCGGCAGGTTCTACCGCATAACCCGATAGATATTGTACAAACGCCATCCGTTGCCCGCTGGCGGTGGTAATAAAGCCCGCCAGGTTGTACACCCCTTGCAATGATCCCGTTTTCGCTGAGACCTTACCATCGACGCCCGCCTGATGCAGACCCGCACGGTACTGCAGAGAGCCGTCATAGCCCGCCAGCGGCAGCATTGAGATGAAATTCAGCTCGTTGTCATGCTGCGCGATGTATTGCAGAACCTGCATCATGGTGGCAGGGGCGATCAGGTTATGGCGCGACAGGCCGGAGCCATCGGCAATAATCGTGTTGCCAATATCGACTCCGGCTTGTTGACGCAGGATCTGCCGCACAGCATCGGAGCCCGCACGCCACGTTCCCGGTACATTAAACCGTGCGTGACCAATCATTCGGAAGACGGTGTCGGCAATCATGTTGTCCGACTTTTTCAGCATAATCTTAAGCAGATCGTGCAGCGGCGCAGACTGCTTACTGGCCACAATGGTGCCTGGCTCATTGACCTGTGTCTGGCGTAATAAGGTTCCGCTGTAGGTGATACCGGCCTGTTTGAGTTCATCTTTCAGGATCGCCCCGGCATAGCTGGCGCCGTCCTGAATGGCAAATGCCAGCGGCAGAGGGTCGGCACGCTGCGGCAGACACCCGGTCAATGTGAAGCGGTTTAAATCGCCCGGAACCACGTCCAGTTCACAATATTGCGCCTCCGCAGAGCCGCGTGGGAGTGTGCGAACCTGGCTGAACATGGTGACCGGGTAGTAAGATGCTACGCGAATATAGGCCAAATCGTTCGCTTTTTGCGCGCTGTAGAGCGAAATCGAGAAGCAGTTTCGATCGACAATGGCGGCCGCAGGCGGCGCGCTGAAGCACTGGGTCATGTCGTTCCAGGGCCATCCCGGTGCTTTATCGTGACTGGCAAAAACAGAGGTATCAATCAGGACGTTCCCGGTGATTTGCGTGACGCCTGCTTTTTTCAGGTTCGCCACCATATTCCGAATATCCTGCCTTTTTAGCGTCGGATCGGCACCAAATCGCGCCACTAAATCACCTTTGAGAACGCCCGCATCAACGCTGCCTTTGGTCTCCAGCGTGGTCGTAAAGCGGAAGTCAGGGCCAAGCTGAATTAAGGCCGCCAGCGCGGTAATCACTTTCTGCGTACTGGCAGGAAGTGCCATTTGCTGACTGTGATAATCAATTGCGGGAGTCGGGGCGCCGACCTTCTGGACCATGAGGGCAAGGTTAGCTCCGGCAGGGAGCTGGTTGATGTACTCGTCAACGTTCGCGGCCTGGACGCTGAACGCTACACTGGTGGTCAATCCGATGATAAATCTGGAAAATCGCATAATCTCGCGCTAACAACCTGGAAACAAGCCGACATACTACGGCGCAATGCCCTGGAAAGTAAACGATGACCCATAGGGAACTCCAGGGTAAAATGAGTATCAAATTAAGAATTGTAGCTGACCTGGACCTTGCGTCCGGGTCGGTATTTTTTTGCTTCTGGTCCGGGTATGACGTCATACCGGGGCAGGCTTAACAGCCGGGGCACAGCAATCGCCCCCTACAGGAATGTTCAAGAGGTATAACAAATGCAAGCGATTCCGATGACCTTACGTGGTGCAGAAAAATTACGCGAAGAGCTGGATTTTCTGAAATCTGTGCGCCGTCCTGAAATTATCGCCTCTATTGCCGAAGCGCGTGAGCATGGCGATCTGAAAGAGAATGCGGAATATCATGCGGCGCGTGAACAGCAGGGATTCTGTGAAGGTCGTATCAAAGACATCGAAGCGAAGTTGTCGAATGCTCAGGTCATCGATGTCACCAAAATGCCGAATAACGGTCGCGTTGTCTTTGGCGCGACGGTCACCGTTCTGAACCTTGATAATGACGAAGAGCAGACCTGGCGCATCGTGGGCGATGACGAAGCGGACTTCAAACAGAACCTGATTTCCGTCAATTCGCCGATTGCACGCGGCCTGATTGGCAAAGAACAGGATGACGTCGTGGTGATCAAAACGCCAGGCGGCGAAGTCGAATATGAAATCACTAAGGTAGAATACCTGTAAGTGCTCAAGATGTTGATGTATTGTAAAGAAAGGAAAAAGGCCGCATAGCGGCCTTTTATCAACGAAGAGAGCGTGGCATTTTGCTCTCCTGCTTGCGGGAAATCCCTCGTTTTACACAGGTTTTGTGTTCGACTTTAGGATATTCTTAGCGTGGCAGCGAGATTTTGCGTTCTTTACTCGGGCGATAAAGCACCAGCATTTTACCGATGACCTGTACATTACAGGCGCCGGTTTCGCGCACGATAGCGTCCACGATCAAGGTTTTTGTTTCGCGATCTTCAGACGCGACTTTCACCTTGATGAGTTCATGGTGCTCTAACGCTTGTTCAATCTCGGCCAGTACCCCTTCGGTCAAACCATTATTGCCAAGCATAACGACCGGCTTGAGCGGATGTGCCAGACCTTTCAGGTGCTGTTTTTGTTTAGTACTCAGATTCATCGTATATTTTTGCTTACGTTGGGATTGAAAACGGGTCATTCTACCGCCATCTCCCATATATCGCCAAATAGTGCGTGGAAATTTACGCCGTATGGCAACGATGTTCTGCCCCGATGGGAAAGTTAAATGACAGGTAAGAAGCGTTCTGCCAGCTCGAGTCGCTGGCTTCAGGAACACTTTAGCGATAAATATGTTCAAGAGGCACAGAAAAAGGGGTTGCGTTCCCGTGCCTGGTTTAAACTTGATGAAATACAGCAAAGTGACAAACTTTTTAAGCCGGGGATGACGGTAGTCGATCTCGGTGCTGCGCCAGGAGGCTGGTCACAGTATGTGGTCTCGCAGATTGGCGGCAAAGGCCGTATCATCGCTTGTGATCTTTTACCTATGGATCCTATCGTTGGTGTGGACTTTCTTCAGGGCGATTTTCGTGATGAACTTGTCATGAAAGCGCTGCTGGAACGCGTGGGTGACAGTAAAGTCCAGGTTGTCATGTCAGATATGGCACCAAACATGAGCGGAACACCAGCGGTGGATATCCCCCGTGCCATGTATCTGGTGGAACTGGCGTTAGAAATGTGTCGTGATGTGCTAGCGCCGGGTGGCAGTTTTGTAGTGAAGGTGTTCCAGGGCGAAGGTTTCGATGAGTACCTAAGGGAAATTCGCTCCCTGTTTACGAAGGTGAAAGTTCGTAAACCGGACTCTTCTCGCGCACGTTCGCGTGAAGTGTATATTGTAGCGACCGGGCGTAAACCATAACTGGTCGATTTCAGACGAAAGTTTGAAAGACGCTGGATATAGAGTATCCTGACGCTGTTTTTAACACAGTTGTAATAAGAGGTTAATCCCTTGAGTGACATGGCGAAAAACCTAATACTCTGGCTGGTCATTGCCGTTGTGCTGATGTCAGTATTCCAGAGCTTTGGGCCCAGCGAGTCTAATGGCCGTAAGGTGGATTACTCTACCTTCCTGCAAGAGGTCAACAACGACCAGGTTCGTGAAGCACGTATCAACGGACGTGAGATCAACGTTACCAAGAAAGATAGTAACCGTTACACGACCTACATTCCGGTAAGCGATCCGAAGCTGCTTGATAACCTGCTGACTAAGAACGTCAAGGTTGTGGGTGAACCACCAGAAGAACCGAGCCTGTTGGCTTCCATCTTCATTTCCTGGTTCCCAATGCTGCTGTTGATCGGCGTCTGGATCTTCTTTATGCGTCAGATGCAGGGCGGCGGTGGCAAAGGTGCCATGTCGTTCGGTAAGAGCAAAGCGCGCATGCTGACGGAAGATCAGATCAAAACCACGTTTGCCGACGTCGCAGGTTGTGACGAAGCGAAAGAAGAGGTTGCGGAACTGGTTGAATACCTGCGCGAGCCGAGCCGCTTCCAGAAACTGGGCGGTAAAATCCCGAAAGGCGTCCTGATGGTTGGCCCTCCGGGTACCGGTAAAACCCTGCTGGCGAAAGCCATTGCAGGTGAAGCGAAGGTTCCATTCTTTACGATTTCAGGTTCTGACTTCGTGGAAATGTTCGTCGGTGTTGGTGCATCTCGTGTGCGTGACATGTTCGAACAGGCCAAGAAAGCAGCACCGTGCATTATCTTCATCGATGAAATCGATGCCGTAGGTCGCCAGCGTGGCGCAGGTCTGGGTGGCGGTCACGATGAACGTGAACAGACTCTGAACCAGATGCTGGTTGAGATGGATGGTTTCGAAGGTAACGAAGGCATCATCGTTATTGCAGCCACTAACCGGCCGGACGTTCTTGACCCAGCACTGCTGCGTCCTGGCCGTTTCGACCGTCAGGTTGTGGTCGGCTTGCCGGATGTGCGTGGTCGTGAACAAATCCTGAAAGTACATATGCGTCGCGTACCGCTGGCGCCGGATATCGACGCGGCAATCATTGCCCGTGGTACGCCGGGCTTCTCCGGTGCGGACCTGGCGAACCTGGTGAACGAAGCGGCACTGTTTGCTGCTCGTGGCAACAAGCGCGTCGTGTCGATGGTTGAGTTCGAGAAAGCGAAAGACAAAATCATGATGGGTGCGGAACGTCGCTCCATGGTGATGACGGAAGCGCAGAAAGAATCAACCGCGTACCACGAAGCAGGCCATGCGATTATTGGTCGCCTGGTACCGGAACACGATCCGGTGCATAAAGTGACGATTATCCCGCGCGGTCGTGCGCTGGGTGTGACCTTCTTCCTGCCTGAAGGCGACGCGATCAGCGCCAGCCGCCAGAAGCTGGAAAGTCAGATTTCCACGCTGTACGGCGGTCGTCTGGCAGAAGAGATCATCTACGGTGTTGAACATGTTTCTACCGGTGCGTCGAACGACATTAAAGTGGCCACTAACCTGGCGCGTAACATGGTGACCCAGTGGGGCTTCTCCGACAAACTCGGTCCGCTGCTGTATGCGGAAGAAGAGGGCGAAGTATTCCTCGGTCGTAGCGTTGCAAAAGCGAAACATATGTCCGATGAAACCGCGCGTATCATCGACCAGGAAGTGAAAGCACTGATTGAGCGTAACTACAATCGTGCGCGCCAGCTCCTGAATGACAACATGGACATCCTGCACGCCATGAAAGATGCGCTCATGAAATATGAGACCATCGATGCGCCGCAGATTGATGACCTGATGGCTCGCCGCGATGTTCGCCCGCCAGCTGGCTGGGAAGAACCGGGCTCTAACAATTCTGACAACAATGGCACGCCTCGTGCGCCGCGCCCGGTTGATGAACCGCGCACGCCGAACCCAGGTAATACCATGTCAGAGCAGTTAGGCGACAAATAAGTTACCGTTGTTGATGACTGCGTTTAATTGAAAACCCTGGGGCTTGCTCCGGGGTTTTTTCTTATCAATTTATACCAGGGATAACACCATGAAACTCTATGCCCAGGGCACTTCACTGGATCTCAGCCATCCTCATGTGATGGGGATCCTTAACGTCACGCCGGACTCTTTCTCGGATGGTGGAACGCACAACACGCTGATTGAGGCAGTGAAACATGCCAATCTGATGATTAATGCCGGGGCGACTATCATTGATGTCGGCGGTGAGTCTACGCGCCCCGGTGCGGCGGATGTGAGTGTGGAAGAGGAACTGGCGCGTGTTATCCCGGTGGTTGAGGCGATTGCCCAACGTTTTGAAGTCTGGATTTCTGTTGATACCTCAAAGCCTGAAGTGATCCGCGAATCGGCAAGAGTCGGTGCTCACATCATTAACGATATTCGCTCGCTCTCTGAACCCGGCGCGCTGGAGGCGGCGGCAGAAACCGGTTTACCGGTTTGTCTGATGCATATGCAAGGACAGCCGAAGACCATGCAGGAAGCGCCCAAATATGAGGACGTGTTTGCCGAGGTAAATCGCTACTTTATTGAGCAAATAGCACGTTGTGAAAGGGCAGGCATCGCAAAAGAGAAATTGTTGCTCGACCCGGGATTCGGTTTCGGTAAAAATCTCTCCCATAACTATACATTACTGGCGCGACTGGCTGAATTTCACCATTTTAACCTGCCGCTGCTGGTGGGAATGTCACGTAAATCGATGGTGGGCCAACTGCTCAATGTGGGCCCATCAGAGCGTCTGAGCGGTAGCCTTGCCTGTGCGGTCATTGCTGCTATGCAGGGGGCGCAGATCATTCGTGTCCATGACGTCAAAGAAACCGTAGAAGCGATGCGTGTGGTGGAAGCCACATTGTCCGCAAAGGAAAACAAACGCTATGAGTAACCGTAAATATTTTGGCACTGATGGAATCCGGGGCCGTGTGGGCGATGCGCCGATTACGCCTGATTTTGTACTGAAGTTGGGCTGGGCGGCCGGTAAAGTCCTGGCGCGCCACGGCTCGCGTAAAATCATCATCGGCAAAGATACCCGTATTTCCGGTTACATGCTGGAGTCAGCACTTGAAGCGGGTCTGGCGGCAGCAGGGTTGTCCGCCTCGTTTACGGGCCCAATGCCGACGCCTGCAGTTGCTTACCTGACGCGTACTTTCCGCGCCGAAGCCGGGATTGTGATCTCCGCATCGCATAACCCGTTCTATGACAACGGTATTAAATTCTTCTCCATCGACGGTACCAAACTACCCGACGCCGTCGAAGAAGCCATTGAAGCGGAGATGGAAAAAGAGATCACCTGTGTGGACTCCGCTGAGCTCGGTAAAGCCAGCCGCATCGTTGATGCAGCAGGGCGCTACATTGAATTTTGCAAAGGCACCTTTCCGAACGAGTTAAGCCTGAACGAACTTAAAATTGTGGTGGATTGCGCTAACGGGGCAACCTACCACATTGCGCCTAACGTGCTGCGTGAACTGGGTGCGAAAGTGATTACCATTGGCTGTGAGCCCAATGGCGTGAATATTAACGAAGAAGTCGGTGCCACCGATGTGCGTGCCTTGCAGGCCCGCGTGCTCGCGGAAAAAGCCGATCTGGGTATCGCGCTGGATGGCGACGGTGACCGCGTGATCATGGTTGACCATGAAGGCAATAAAGTCGATGGCGATCAGATCATGTATATCATCGCCCGTGAAGCCCTGCGTCAGGGACAACTGCGCGGTGGCGCGGTCGGGACGCTGATGAGCAATATGGGGCTGGAACTGGCGCTCAAGCAACTCGGCATTCCGTTTACCCGTGCGAAAGTCGGTGACCGCTACGTGCTGGAAAAAATGCAGGAAAAAGGCTGGCGTATCGGGGCGGAAAACTCTGGTCACGTCATTCTGCTGGATAAAACCACCACCGGTGACGGCATTGTTGCCGGTTTGCAGGTAGTAGCGGCGATGGTGCGTAACCACATGAGCCTTCACGATCTCTGCAGCGGCATGAAAATGTTCCCGCAGATCCTGGTAAATGTGCGTTACACCGCCGGTAGCGGCGATCCGCTGGAAAATGATACGGTGAAAGCCGTGACTGCGGACGTAGAATCTGCGCTGGGAAGTCGTGGGCGTGTATTGCTGCGTAAATCGGGTACTGAGCCGTTAATCCGCGTGATGGTTGAAGGCGAAGATGAAGCCCAGGTGATCGAGTTTGCCCATCGCATTGCGGATGCGGTTAAAGCGGTGTAATACAGACTTAACTGCATAAAAAGGCGGCATTTGCTGCCTTTTTATTAAAGGGAAACCCGGCTTTTGCTGTTTTTTTCCGCAGTTGATACAATGCACTAAAATTGCCCTTGCGAAGGTCATTCGCTTTGGTTAGTATTCACACCCGCTTCAGTGGGAAACAGTAAAATATCCCGCTTTATTGGTTAGAAGCAATTGGTATGCGGCAACTCCGCAAGGAACAGGTTGATTATGTACGAAGCTCTTTTGGTAGTTTTCCTTATTGTGGCAATTGCCCTTGTGGGCTTGATCATGCTGCAGCAAGGTAAAGGCGCTGATATGGGAGCCTCCTTCGGAGCAGGCGCTTCCGCTACGCTGTTTGGTTCAAGTGGTTCTGGTAACTTCATGACCCGTATGACGGCTGTGCTGGCGACGTTGTTCTTTATCATCAGTCTGGTGCTGGGCAATATCAACAGCAACAAAACCAATAAAGGAAGTGAGTGGGAAAATCTGAGCGCGCCGGCGAAAACCGAACAGCCTCAGCCAACTGCTCCGGCTAAGCCGACCAGCGATATCCCACAGTAAGATTTCTGTGCCGAGGTGGTGGAATTGGTAGACACGCTACCTTGAGGTGGTAGTGCCCAATAGGGCTTACGGGTTCAAGTCCCGTCCTCGGTACCAATATTCAAGCAATGGACGTCAATAGACGTCCATTGTCGTATCTGAAGCCTGCGTAATGCTGACGTCCTTCCTCATTTTTACCCGCTCCTTTGATAACCCAGAATGCCTCTCGGCGATCTTACCGTTCGCTGGCGCATCAGGATGCGGATAAAAAGAACCCGGGACTAGCCCGGGCAGATATTGTCGATTAGGTTGGAGTTATTTGATAACCATACCCTGAAAAGTCAGTCAGGAGAACATCGACACGGCTTCTCTGTGCGGACTGAGACTGTTTCCAGAATACGGTCGCTTCAGTGCGTTATCATCGACTCAAAAATGGTACTTAATACCGATATTTGCCGAGGTATCACTGTAGCTCTTCGTTCCAACCTGATGTGCAAGGTTTGTCCAGAGAGTGAGGGTGTCCGTCACCTGGCCCTCAAGACCCAGTTTCACTTCCCCGACATTGCGACTTCCAGCTTGTTCAACCCGGACGTTGTCCAGCGTGGCATTGACATTCCGGGTGTTGTGCAGCCAATTGACCTCACCGTAAACGGTAAACTGCTTACCCCTGGTTTGCGCATTCAGCGTGTCGTACGAAAGATTCAGACCAAGACGTGTTTGGGTGCCGGCGCTACCGTCAACTCGCGTACCGTTCACTTCCTGATGAGGATCGGCTTTAATGCCACTCCAGATGACCTGTGCCTGCGGGGTGATGAAAAGCGAGCCATTAGCGCTCTGGTGCAGCGGTTGACGATAGCCACTCTCCAGTGAACCGCTCAGACCACTGATGTTATAACTTTCGCTCGCCACTCTATCGCCATTCACCGATGCGCGAAACGCACTGTATTGCAACCAGCTGTCGAAATACAGGCCGTTGCGGGACTCTGAATTTTGATACCAGGTGGCGTAAGTGCCCACGCTGTAGCCATGGAGGCTATTTTTGGCGTCATAATGTGTTTTTGTGGATTGCGTATTCCCGCGGCTGTAGCCATAGCCCGCCATGATGCCTACACCGAGTCTATCCTGTTCGCTGAATTGACCACTCCACAGTTCACCGCCTCCCTGAATGACATAGCTGTTTCCGCGCATCTGCAACTGACCGCTGCCGTCTTGTGATTTACTACGGAACGCCTGTTGCCGTAACCATATGCTGGAATCTTGTGCCCGACCTTCACGATCTTTCAGGGTATGGCTGAAAAGACGATTTGCCGCTGCCATATTGGCGAGATAGGCCCCGGCTTCCGGGCGATAAATTTGCGGTTTCTGCTCGGTTTCCGCAGCGGGCGATGGAGGCGCAACTGGCGTGTCATTGCCCGGTATTTCTGGTGATTCTGGTTCTTCAGGATCGTTGACCGGTATTTCCGGTTCCACTGGGGCCTCTGGCTCTGGTTCTGGAGCCAGTGCAGAGCGCAAATACCAGTCACCCGCATCCTGATGCAGGAAATATTCGTATGCCCCGGCCAGAGCGCGATTTTCAAGCGTAAACAGGCCATCTGATTGCCCACCCACGCTTATCACTTCTATACCATTTACCGTTGTGGTGCCGGACCCATGGAAATTGTTTACATACAGTCTGGTGGTTCCGGCAGTATCACCTGTCACGACCAGTTTGTCGGTTGCTGAGCTATCATCGCCCAGCGCAGTATTCATGATTAACATACCGCCACCCAGATAATTTCCGACAGTAATGGTTTTGAAGACGCCGTTCTCCCCCGGTGGAGTAAATGCCACTGTGCCTGTATTCGTCAGGCTCGTAATGTCGGAATCCCCTGTCACATTCCAGCGGCTGGTCTCATCCAGCGCCATACTGTACCCGCGAACAATACGACCGGTCATTGTTGATGAACCATTCAGGGCGATATTCAGCGCCGTGGCATTAGCAGAACGCGAAACCGCATCACCAAAAATGTGCGAATTGTCGTTGGCAGCGACGTTCACCACACCGGACTGGTACGCGCCGTTGTCTTCGACACTGACCGCTGTACCTGCCTCTCCGCCGCTACGTCCCGTCAGCGTCGAGCGGGTTAAATCAAGATTAAGGTCGGTATTAATCGTTCGCACTGCGTAGCCATCCCGGGTTTCAATATGGCTTTCAACCATCGGTAACGCGCTGCTGGAGCTTATTGTCTGGTAGCCGACCAGCAAACCATGACTATTATTACCTGTCATGTTTATGCTGTTCTGATTGAATCTGATATCCGGGCTTCCGCCGAGAAACATCCCCGTCGAGTTATTGCCTGAAACTTGTGCTGTCAGGTTGTCAATATGGGCTGTGGCCTCATAAATATACGCACCAACACTGACGGCCGTAGAGTTATCACCTCTAAGCGTGAGTCGAATATCATTCAGGTAGGTTTTAGACCGGGTATTTTCCACACCGACACTGTCTTTACCATTCATGGTAATATCGATGTCTGTGGCGGTCAGGATTGTTGTCTGGGGTAAACCGCTCCCCCTCTGGGCAGCGATAATCCCGGTTGAGCGGTATCCGTGAGATGTGATATCGATGTTATCCAGTGTCAACTCTGTATTATCTATGACTTGCGCCCCTACGCCGGAGTAACCAAACGTCTCAATGGAAGAATTGGAGAGTGAAGAGGCAACATTTGCAGTTGCATCAATATAAAGTCCATGTGATCCCAGACCGCGTGTGACAATAGTGAGATTGTTCATCGCTGCGGAGACATTTCCGTGAGTGACAGTCACGGCATTTGACTGATAACCTCTTGTTTCAATCGAGAGGTTATTTAATGTGGCTCTGGTTGCAAGATCGCTCGGGGCCAGAGCATTCGAGACGGTAATGGCTGCCGGATTCGGCGGTAATGATGAGCTTGAATCATCCCCGTTATCCAGAACAGTAATCCGACTGTTCTCAATATTCAGCGTGGCGCCGCCGGTGACCTTAATTCCTGTATCATCTAAACCGTAGCTATCTCCACGAATGGTGATATCAGAATCATTGTTTATATCCAGGTGCGAGCCGGTGCCAGTAACCTTCACGCCTCGCCCAGTGGAGACTGTACTGTTGCTGATAACCGCAGATGCACCATTACTTACTTCGCCAAGATAGGCATAACTCCATAGTGATGTATTGGCAATATTTAATAGACTTCCAGCATCCTGAGCCAAAAAAAGCCGATCGTGATAAGAGCCTGACTGTGTGGTTGAAGTCAGACTGGCTGTCGAATTCGACAATCGAATTTCCCCACCTCCATATGCTCTCAAAAGCGTATATGTCGCACCATAAAGCGTACGGTCAGCATAAATCTCCACGTTGTTACCGCTGATGATACCTCCGGTGCGGTAAGCGTCCAGAACAACAGTGGAGGCGGTATTCGTATATTGTCCACCTGGCGTTAAGGTTATTGTCTGGTTCGCGCCAGCCATAACGGTACCATCGTTGACCGCGATAGCCTTCCACGGTGCTAACGCCATCATGATCGTTATAGTAAGCATTTTTATTTTCAGACAATTATTTTCATTATAACTATACATAAGCAACATCCTTTTGCTTCTTCATTAACAATTGATTCAGATAATTACCAAATTGGTTTAATCTTCATCGTTTATGAAAAGAATATCGAGGATGACTTTTTGAGTGCAAATATAAAAATCCGAAAATCAGCGTTGAAGAACAATTTTCATTAGTTACGAGGTGAATGAAATACAGGATAAATAAATAAAAATTCGCTCAATTGGGAATAGAATAATATTATTATCAATAATCCCAGGAGTGCTTTTTTGCTGTTACATTCTGATGTGTAGAAATCCTCTACTATATCCAGCAGATATCATTAATAAGTTATGCTCCATGGGATTGCACTTATCTGGCATAGATAAAAAAGGCCGCTTTCGCGGCCTTCATTTAATAATCAAATCGTTACTTCGCTTTGTTTTCCAGGTTTTCAACCTGGGGCAAACCAGTAGCCGAAGAGGCAGAAAGCAGCCCTGACTGTGCATAGCCGAACAGCTTCTCCCGGGTATCGGTGATGTCCAGGTTACGCATGGTCAACTGCCCAATACGATCGTCCGGTGAGAACACGGAGTCACCTTTCTCCATTGTCAGACGCTCTGGCTTGTAGGTCAGGTTGTCGGACACAGTATTGAGGATCGAATAGTCGTTTCCGCGACGCAGTTCCAGCGTCACTTCACCGGTAATCTGGCTGGCGACCCAACGCTGCAGACCATCACGCAACATCAGCGCCTGAGAGTCGAACCAACGGCCCTGATAGAGCAGGCGACCTAACTGACGGCCGTGGGCGTGGTACTGCTCAATGGTGTCTTCGTTGTGGATACCAGTCAGCAGACGCTCATAGGCGATATGCAGCAGCGCCATCCCAGGGGCTTCGTAAATACCACGGCTTTTGGCTTCAATAATACGGTTTTCAATCTGGTCACTCATTCCCAGTCCGTGACGCCCGCCGATGCGGTTCGCTTCCAGCATCATTTCCACATCGTCACTGAAGGTCTTACCATTCAGCGCGACCGGATGACCCTGTTCGAAGCGAATGGTGACTTCTTCCGCGGCGATCTTCACGTTCTCATCCCAGAACTTCACGCCCATGATTGGGTTGACGATCTTAACGCTTGAGTTCAGAAACTCGAGGTCTTTGGCTTCGTGCGTCGCGCCGAGCATGTTGGAGTCCGTGGAGTAGGCCTTTTCGACGGACATTTTGTAGTCGAAACCGCAGGCGATCATAAACTCAGACATCTCATGACGACCGCCCAGTTCATCGATAAAGTCCGTATCCAGCCACGGTTTGTAGATCTGTAGTTCAGCGTTGGTCAGCAGGCCATAGCGATAGAAACGCTCGATGTCGTTTCCTTTATAGGTACTGCCGTCGCCCCAGATATTGACGCCGTCTTCTTTCATCGCTGCAACCAGCATAGTGCCGGTGACAGCACGACCGAGCGGCGTAGTATTGAAATAGGTGAGCCCGCCAGTGGTGTTATGGAATGCCCCACACTGAATCGCGGCGATACCTTCAGCAACCAGTTGTTTACGGCAGTCGATCAGTCGAGCGTTCTCTGCACCGTATTCCATTGCACGACGAGGGATCTCATCATAGTCCTCCTCGTCTGGCTGACCCAGGTTCGCAGTATATGCATATGGGACAGCCCCTTTTTGTCGCATCCACAGTAGTGCCGCGCTGGTGTCCAGGCCGCCGGAAAAAGCGATACCAATACGTTGACCTACCGGAAGATGCTTGAGAATCGTCGTCATAAAATAAAACCCTGCTTGATAGACTGATGGTGAGATCGGCTTTCTGCTCTCAGTGCATGTTTATGCAAAATAAATGAGTTTTCATTTAATCATCTTTTTACGGAGACAGGAAGAGTTTCGTGTTTATTTCCGTAAATTACGCTGATGACGGCATGTCAGGTTATGTCGTTAACAAGGTTGACACAATGGGGGGGTAATCAATATAATACGCGCAGATTTTACGTCCCGTCCTCGGTACCAAATCCCAGCAGTATTTGCATCTTTTACCCAAAACGAGTAAAATTTGCCACGTTTCAGGCGCGGGGTGGAGCAGCCTGGTAGCTCGTCGGGCTCATAACCCGAAGGTCGTCGGTTCAAATCCGGCCCCCGCAACCACTTTCCCTTAGAGTTCTTTTTCAAATATACTGTGAAGACCATGGCCTTCGTAGCTGGATTTGAAAAAAATTCTTTCGGAAGGTTCTCCAGACCGCAGTTGCGGTTATAGGGTTCAGTTATCTAAAGCCCCGATTTATCGGGGTTTTTTGTTATCTGACTACAGAATAACTGGGCTTTAGGCCCTTTTTTTATGTCTTGGGGGTGGGCTTGTCCACATTAGAGCAAAAATTAACAGAGATGATTACAGCGCCAGTTGAGGCCTTAGGTTACGAACTGGTCGGCATCGAATTTATTCGCGGTCGCACATCCACACTGCGCATCTATATTGATAGTGAAGATGGCATCAATGTTGATGATTGTGCTGATGTGAGCCACCAGGTGAGCGCAGTTCTGGACGTTGAAGATCCTATTACTGTGGCTTACAACCTGGAAGTCTCCTCACCGGGTCTCGACCGCCCAATGTTCACTGCTGAACACTATGTGCGTTTCCTGGGTGAAGAAGTTTCGCTGGTACTCCGCATGGCGGTACAGAACCGCCGTAAATGGCAGGGCGTTATCAAAGCGGTAGATGGTGAAATGATCACCGTCACAGTCGAAGGAAAAGATGAAGTGTTCGCGCTGAGTAATATCCAGAAGGCGAACCTGGTTCCCCACTTTTAACAGTCTGGATGAGGTGAAAAGCCCGCGATGAACAAAGAAATTTTGGCTGTTGTTGAAGCCGTATCCAATGAAAAGGCGCTGCCACGCGAGAAAATTTTTGAAGCGTTGGAAAGTGCGCTGGCTACAGCGACAAAGAAAAAATATGAACAAGAGATTGATGTTCGCGTAGAAATCGATCGTAAAAGCGGTGATTTTGACACTTTCCGTCGTTGGGTGATTGTTGAAGAAGTGACCCAGCCGACGAAAGAAATCACGCTGGAAGCCGCACGTTTTGAAGACGAAAGCCTGAACCTGGGCGATTACGTTGAAGATCAGATTGAATCTGTGACCTTTGACCGTATCACTACCCAGACCGCAAAACAGGTTATCGTACAGAAGGTTCGTGAAGCTGAACGCGCGATGGTTGTTGATCAGTTCCGTGAACACGAAGGTGAAATCATCACCGGCGTGGTGAAGAAAGTGAACCGCGATAATATCTCTTTGGATCTGGGCAGCAATGCTGAAGCGGTGATCCTGCGCGAAGACATGCTGCCGCGTGAAAACTTCCGCCCTGGCGACCGTATTCGTGGCGTTCTTTACTCTGTTCGCCCGGAAGCACGCGGCGCGCAACTGTTCGTGACCCGTTCCAAGCCGGAAATGCTGATTGAACTGTTCCGCATTGAAGTGCCGGAAATTGGCGAAGAAGTGATTGAAATTAAGGCCGCAGCTCGCGATCCGGGTTCCCGTGCGAAAATCGCGGTGAAAACCAACGACAAGCGTATCGACCCGGTCGGCGCGTGTGTTGGTATGCGTGGCGCACGCGTACAGGCGGTTTCGACCGAGCTGGGCGGCGAGCGCATCGATATCGTCCTGTGGGATGATAACCCGGCGCAGTTCGTGATTAACGCTATGGCACCGGCTGACGTTGCGTCTATCGTGGTGGATGAAGATAAACACACCATGGATATCGCCGTTGAAGCCGGTAACCTGGCGCAAGCAATTGGACGTAATGGTCAGAACGTCCGCCTGGCTTCGCAATTAAGCGGTTGGGAACTCAACGTGATGACCGTTGATGACCTCCAGGCTAAACATCAGGCTGAAGCACATGCCGCGATCGATACCTTCACCAAATATCTCGATATTGATGAAGAGTTCGCCACTGTTCTGGTTGAAGAAGGGTTTGCCACTCTGGAAGAACTGGCCTACGTGCCAATGAAAGAACTGCTGGAAATCGATGGCCTTGATGAGCCGACCGTTGAAGCACTGCGCGAGCGTGCTAAAAACGCACTGACCACTCTGGCACTGGCCCAGGAAGAAAGCCTCGGTGATAACAAGCCGGCTGACGATCTGCTGAATCTGGAAGGATTAGATCGCGATATGGCCTTCAAACTGGCTGCCCGTGGTGTTTGTACGCTGGAAGATCTCGCCGAACAGGGCATTGATGATCTGGCTGATATCGAAGGGTTGACCGACGAAAAAGCCGGTGAGCTGATTATGGCTGCCCGTAATATTTGCTGGTTCGGCGACGAAGCGTAATAAACTGTAGCAGGAAGGAACAGCATGACAGATGTAACCGTAAAAACGCTGGCCGCAGAGATACAGACCTCCGTGGATCGCCTGGTACAGCAATTTGCTGATGCCGGTATCCCGAAGTCTGCTGATGACTCTGTGTCCGCACAAGAAAAACAGACTTTACTGGCGCACCTGAACCGTGAAAATGGTTCTGGCCCGGATAAGCTGACGCTGCAGCGTAAAACGCGTAGCACCCTGAACATTCCAGGTACCGGTGGAAAAAGCAAATCGGTACAAATCGAAGTCCGCAAGAAGCGCACCTTTGTGAAACGTGATCCGCAAGAGGCCGAACGCCTTGCCGCGGAAGAGCAAGCGCAGCGTGAAGCGGAAGAGCAGGCCCGTCGTGAGGCAGAAGAAATGGCCAAACGCGAGGCGCAACAAAAAGCTGACCGTGAGGCCGCAGAACAAGCTAAGCGTGACGCCGCTGATAAAGCGAAACGCGAAGCTGCGGAAAAAGACAAAGTGAGCAATCAACAGACTGACGATATGACCAAAACCGCCCAGGCCGAGAAAGCCCGCCGTGAGAATGAAGCTGCAGAGCTGAAGCGTAAAGCGGAAGAAGAAGCACGCCGCAAGCTTGAAGAAGAAGCGCGCCGCGTAGCGGAAGAAGCTCGCCGTATGGCGGAAGAGAATGCAGGCGTGTGGGCTGAGCAGGAAAAAGTGGAAGAAGATAAGAGCGATTATCATGTCACCACTTCTCAGCACGCTCGCCAGGCCGAAGACGAAAACGATCGTGAAGTGGAAGGCGGTCGTGGCCGTGGCCGCAACACGAAAGCGGCGCGTCCGGCGAAGAAAGGCAACAAACACGCTGAATCCAAAGCCGACCGTGAAGAAGCGCGTGCCGCGGTTCGCGGTGGTAAAGGCGGCAAACAGCGTAAAGGTTCCGCACTGCAGCAGGGCTTCCAGAAGCCAGCGCAGGCTGTTAACCGTGACGTTGTGATTGGCGAAACCATCACCGTTGGCGATCTGGCGAACAAGATGGCGGTTAAAGGCTCTCAGGTCATCAAAGCGATGATGAAGCTGGGTGCAATGGCGACCATCAACCAGGTGATCGACCAGGAAACCGCACAGCTGGTTGCCGAGGAAATGGGCCACAAAGTTATCCTGCGTCGTGAGAACGAGCTGGAAGAAGCCGTAATGAGCGACCGTGATACGGGTGCTGCGGCTGAACCGCGCGCACCGGTGGTGACCATCATGGGTCACGTTGACCATGGTAAAACGTCTCTGCTGGACTACATTCGTTCAACGAAAGTGGCCTCTGGCGAAGCGGGTGGTATTACCCAGCACATCGGTGCTTACCACGTTGAAACCGACAACGGTATGATCACCTTCCTGGACACCCCGGGCCACGCCGCGTTTACCTCCATGCGTGCTCGTGGTGCACAGGCAACGGATATCGTGGTTCTGGTTGTTGCAGCAGACGACGGCGTGATGCCGCAGACCATCGAAGCTATCCAGCACGCGAAAGCGGCGGGTGTGCCGGTTGTGGTTGCAGTAAACAAAATCGATAAGCCGGAAGCCGATCCGGATCGCGTTAAAAACGAACTGTCCCAGTATGGCATTCTGCCGGAAGAGTGGGGCGGTGAGAGCCAGTTCGTCCACGTTTCTGCAAAAGCAGGTACTGGTATCGACGAACTGCTGGATGCGATCCTGCTGCAGGCCGAAGTTCTCGAACTGAAAGCGGTCCGTAAAGGGATGGCGAGCGGTGCGGTTATCGAATCCTTCCTGGATAAAGGTCGTGGTCCGGTTGCTACCGTACTGGTGCGCGAAGGTACGCTGCATAAAGGCGATATCGTACTGTGCGGCTTCGAATACGGTCGCGTTCGTGCGATGCGTAACGAACTGGGTCAGGAAGTTCTGGAAGCAGGTCCGTCCATTCCGGTGGAAATCCTGGGTCTGTCCGGTGTTCCGGCAGCCGGTGACGAAGTGACCGTGGTACGTGACGAGAAGAAAGCACGTGAAGTTGCACTGTATCGTCAGGGCAAATTCCGTGAAGTGAAACTGGCACGTCAGCAGAAATCTAAACTCGAGAACATGTTCGCCAACATGACCGAAGGCGAAGTTCACGAAGTGAACATCGTGCTGAAGGCCGACGTTCAGGGTTCTGTGGAAGCGATCTCCGACTCCTTGCTGAAACTGTCTACCGACGAAGTGAAAGTGAAGATCATCGGTTCTGGTGTCGGTGGTATCACCGAAACCGACGCAACCCTGGCCGCAGCGTCCAACGCGATTCTGGTTGGCTTCAACGTTCGTGCGGATGCCTCTGCGCGTAAAGTGATTGAATCCGAAAGCCTGGATCTGCGCTACTACTCCGTCATCTATAACCTGATCGATGAAGTGAAAGCGGCGATGAGCGGTATGCTGTCTCCGGAACTGAAACAGCAGATCATCGGTCTGGCTGAAGTACGTGACGTGTTCAAATCACCGAAATTTGGTGCCATCGCGGGCTGTATGGTTACCGAAGGGACGATCAAACGTCACAACCCAATCCGCGTCCTGCGTGACAACGTGGTTATCTACGAAGGCGAGCTGGAATCCCTGCGCCGCTTCAAAGATGACGTTAACGAAGTCCGTAACGGTATGGAATGTGGTATCGGCGTGAAGAACTACAACGACGTTCGCGTTGGCGATATGATCGAAGTGTTCGAGATCATCGAGATTCAACGTACCATCGCATAATCTTCGTCGTCTTTTGGGCCGCCACTGCGTTGGCTACGAGCGTTCACCCCGGTCACATAGTTATATGCTCCGGGGATTCACGCCCTTGTTGCCTTGTTGCAACCCAAAATACTTAGAAGATGGTTTTGCGTAGGCCGGGGAAGCGAAGCGCCACCCGGCAATAATTTTTAAAAGGGGCTTAGGGCCCCTTTTTTGTCTGGAGAATTTATTATGGCGAAAGAATTTGGTCGCCCGCAGCGCGTGGGACAGGAGATGCAAAAAGAGATCGCAATCATCCTGCAGCGCGAAATTAAAGACCCGCGTCTGGGCATGATGACCACCGTTTCCGGTGTCGAAATGTCTCGCGATCTGGCGTATGCCAAAGTGTATGTCACCTTCCTGAATGACAAAGATGAAGACGCTATTAAGGCAGGCATCAAAGCGTTACAGGAAGCGTCCGGCTTCATCCGTAGCCTACTGGGTAAAGCGATGCGACTGCGTATCGTGCCGGAACTGACCTTCTTCTACGATAATTCGCTGGTGGAAGGGATGCGCATGTCCAACCTGGTGACCAACGTGGTTAAACATGACGAAGAACGTCGTGTAAACCCGGACGACAGCAAGGAGGACTAATGAGTCGTCCTCGTCGTCGTGGTCGCGACATTCACGGTGTCCTGCTGCTGGATAAGCCGCAGGGCATGTCCAGCAATGATGTACTGCAAAAAGTTAAACGCATTTATAACGCCAATCGCGCCGGGCATACCGGGGCGCTGGATCCGTTAGCGACCGGCATGCTGCCGATTTGCCTCGGGGAAGCGACCAAGTTTTCGCAGTATCTGCTGGATTCTGACAAGCGTTATCGGGTGATTGCCCGTCTGGGACAGCGTACAGACACGTCCGATGCCGATGGGCAAATCGTACAGGAGCGCCCGGTCGCCTTCACCCCCGAGCAACTGGCGGCCGCGCTGGACACGTTCCGCGGTGATATCGAGCAGGTGCCATCGATGTATTCGGCGCTGAAGTATCAGGGTAAAAAATTGTACGAATACGCGCGTCAGGGCATTGAAGTGCCGCGTGAAGCCCGACCGATTACCGTTTACGAGCTGTTGTTTATCCGTCATGAAGAGGATGAACTGGAGCTGGAAGTGCACTGTTCGAAAGGCACTTATATTCGTACTATTATTGACGATCTGGGTGAGAAGCTGGGATGTGGCGCGCATGTGATCTTCCTGCGTCGTCTGACGGTCAGCAAATATCCGGTGGATCGTATGGTCACGCTGGAGCGTCTGCGTGAAATGGTCGAACAGGCGGAGCAACAGGGGATCCCGGCAGCACAGTTGCTTGATCCGCTGTTGATGCCGATGGACAGTCCGGCATCGGACTACCCTGTCGTTAATTTGCCGCTAACCTCATCGGTTTACTTCAAAAACGGTAACCCGGTTCGCACGAACGGCGCCCCGCAGGAAGGGTTAGTCCGTGTCACGGAAGGTGATGACGGTAAATTTATCGGTATGGGCGAGATCGACGACGAAGGTCGCGTGGCGCCTCGCCGATTAGTGGTGGAGTATCCGGTGTAGCACGGGTTCGTCTTGCGATAAGAAGGCGCTACGAGTAGAATACTGCCGCTTAACGTCGCGTGAATTTTTTAACAGTTCACCTGGCGTACACTGGGAACGCTGAATTAGAGATCGGCGTCCTTTCATACTTAATACTTTGGAGTTTTAAAATGTCTCTAAGTACTGAAGCTACAGCTAAAATCGTTTCTGAGTTTGGTCGTGATGCAAACGACACCGGTTCTACCGATGTTCAGGTTGCACTGTTGACTGCACAGATTAACCACCTGCAGGGCCACTTTGCAGAGCACAAAAAAGATCACCACAGCCGTCGTGGTCTGCTGCGCATGGTTTCTCAGCGTCGTAAACTGCTCGACTACCTGAAACGTAAAGATGTTGCACGCTACACCGCGCTGATCGAGCGTCTGGGTCTGCGTCGCTAATTCTTGCGAGTTTCGTAAAAGGGGGCCTTCATGGCCCCTTTTTTCAAGCAGATGGCAGCAATTCACTGGAAACTATTGTATTGTTGCTATGAATGATCTTCCGTTGCAGAGGTTCGCGCGGCTAATGAGAGGCTTTACCCAATTTCGTATGGGTTAGGGTTGTCATTAGTCGCGAGGATGCGCAGAAGATCGGGTATTAACGGCGATTCAGTCTGTGTCGCCAAAAAATTGGAAAGGATATTATTTTGCTTAATCCGATCGTTCGTAAATTCCAGTACGGTCAGCATACCGTTACGCTGGAAACCGGCATGATGGCCCGTCAGGCCACTGCCGCTGTTATGGTTAGCATGGATGACACGGCGGTATTCGTGACCGTTGTCGGCCAGAAAAAAGCGAAGCCGGGCCAGGACTTCTTCCCGCTGACCGTTAACTATCAGGAGCGTACCTACGCTGCTGGCCGCATCCCAGGTAGCTTCTTCCGTCGTGAAGGCCGTCCAAGCGAAGGCGAAACCCTGATCGCGCGTCTGATTGACCGCCCGGTTCGTCCGCTGTTCCCGGAAGGTTTCGTGAACGAAGTTCAGGTTATCGCAACCGTCGTTTCCGTTAACCCGCAGGTTAACCCGGATATCGTCGCGATGATCGGTGCCTCTGCTGCACTGTCTCTGTCTGGTATTCCGTTCAACGGCCCAATCGGTGCGGCACGTGTGGGTTATATCAATGACCAGTACGTACTGAACCCGACTCAGGACGAGCTGAAAGAGAGCAAACTGGATCTGGTCGTTGCCGGTACGGAAGCCGCCGTACTGATGGTTGAATCCGAAGCAGAACTGCTGAGCGAAGACCAGATGCTGGGTGCTGTCGTGTTTGGTCACGAACAGCAGCAGGTGGTTATCAAAGAAATCAACGAACTGGTGAAAGAAGCCGGTAAACCACGTTGGGACTGGCAGCCGGAAGCGGTGAACGAAGCGCTGAACGCGCGCGTTGCAGCCCTGGCAGAATCTCGCCTGAGCGACGCTTACCGTATCACCGACAAACAAGAGCGTTATGCTCAGGTTGACGTGATCAAGTCTGAAACCATCGCAACGCTGGTTGCAGAAGATGAGTCCCTGGACGCTAACGAACTGGGTGAAATCCTGCACGCAATCGAGAAAAACGTGGTGCGTAGCCGTGTACTGGCCGGCGAACCGCGTATTGATGGCCGCGAAAAAGACATGATCCGTGGTCTGGACGTGCGTACTGGCGTACTGCCACGTACCCACGGTTCCGCACTGTTCACTCGTGGCGAAACTCAGGCGCTGGTTACCGCAACCCTGGGTACCACCCGTGATGCGCAGAGCCTCGACGAACTGATGGGCGAGCGTACTGACAACTTCCTGTTCCACTACAACTTCCCTCCGTACTGCGTCGGCGAAACCGGCATGGTCGGTTCTCCGAAGCGTCGTGAAATTGGTCACGGTCGTCTGGCGAAGCGCGGCGTGCTGGCAGTGATGCCGGATCTGGATAAATTCCCGTACACCGTGCGTGTGGTTTCTGAAATCACCGAATCCAACGGTTCTTCTTCCATGGCTTCCGTGTGTGGTGCCTCTCTGGCGCTGATGGACGCAGGCGTGCCGATCAAAGCGGCCGTTGCGGGTATCGCGATGGGTCTGGTGAAAGAAGGCGACAACTACGTTGTTCTGTCTGACATCCTGGGCGACGAAGATCACCTGGGCGATATGGACTTCAAAGTTGCGGGCTCCCGCGACGGTATCTCTGCGCTGCAGATGGATATCAAAATTGAAGGTATCACCAAAGAGATCATGCAGGTTGCTCTGAACCAGGCTAAAGGTGCGCGTCTGCATATCCTGGGCGTGATGGAACAGGCGATTAACGCGCCACGCGGCGACATTTCTCAGTTTGCACCGCGTATCCACACCATTAAGATCAGCCCGGACAAAATCAAAGATGTGATCGGTAAAGGCGGTTCTGTGATCCGTGCGCTGACCGAAGAGACTGGCACCACCATCGAAATCGAAGATGACGGTACCGTGAAAATCGCAGCAACCGACGGTGAAAAAGCGAAATACGCAATTCGCCGTATCGAAGAGATCACCGCAGAAATCGAAGTGGGCCGTATCTACAACGGTAAAGTGACCCGTATCGTCGACTTTGGTGCGTTCGTTGCCATCGGCGGCGGTAAAGAAGGTCTGGTACACATCTCGCAGATCGCAGATAAGCGCGTTGAGAAAGTGACCGATTACCTGCAGATGGGCCAGGAAGTACCGGTTAAAGTTCTGGAAGTTGACCGCCAGGGCCGTGTACGTCTGAGCATTAAAGAAGCAACTGAACAATCTCAGCCTGCCGCCGCACCGGAAGCTCCGGTAAGCGAACAGGGCGAGTAAGGTTGCCATTTGCCCTCCGCCGTTGCGGAGGGCTTTTAACCTGGCAGGACGCCTTGTTAGCAACCGGGGAACAGGACGTTCAATTAATCGTTGTCTTCGGGAGTGGGAAATGAAGCCTTTTTTGCGCTGGTGTTTCGTGGCAACAGCACTCACGCTGGCTGGATGCAGTAACTCCACCTGGCGTAAGAGTGAAGTCCTCGCAGTACCATTGCAACCGACTTTGCAGCAGGAAGTGATTCTGGCACGCATGGAACAAATTCTTGCCAGTCGGGCTTTAACCGATGACGAACGCGCACAGCTTTTATATGAGCGCGGAGTGTTGTATGATAGTCTCGGTCTGAGGGCATTGGCGCGAAATGATTTTTCACAAGCGCTGGCAATCCGACCTGATATGCCTGAAGTATTCAATTACTTAGGCATTTATTTAACGCAGGCAGGCAATTTTGATGCTGCCTATGAAGCGTTTGATTCTGTACTTGAGCTTGATCCAACTTACAACTACGCGCACTTAAATCGCGGTATCGCATTGTATTACGGCGGTCGCGATAAGTTAGCGCAAGATGATCTGCTGGCGTTTTATCAAGACGATCCCAATGATCCTTTCCGCAGCCTGTGGCTTTATCTCGCCGAGCAGAAGCTCGATGAGAAGCAGGCAAAAGTCGCGCTGAAACAGCGCTTCGAGAAATCGGATAAAGAACAATGGGGATGGAACATTGTCGAGTTCTACCTGGGCAACATTAGCGAAGCAACGCTGATGGATAGGCTCAAGGCGGACGCAACGGATAACACCTCGCTCGCTGAGCATCTCAGTGAAACCAACTTCTATTTAGGTAAGTACTACCTAAGTCTGGGGGATTTGGACAACGCTACGGCATTGTTCAAACTGGCGGTGGCTAACAACGTTCATAACTTTGTTGAGCACCGATATGCATTGTTGGAATTATCGCTCCTGGGCCAGGACCAAGATGACCTGGCAGAATCGGACCAGCAATAGCTGACGTACACATCAGCCCGTAATCTTTTTGATTGCCATCACCTTCGCGGGTGAGGGCGTTGTTGTTCGTTAATACACCTACTTTGAGCCGGTTCACACTTTTCAATGAAAATTGCAGATCAATTTCATGATGAGTTATGTAGACTGGCCGCCATTAATTTTGAGGCACACGTACTACATGGCTGAATTCGAAACCACTTTTGCAGATCTGGGCCTGAAGGCTCCTATCCTTGAAGCCCTTAACGATCTGGGTTACGAAAAACCATCTCCAATCCAGGCAGAGTGCATTCCGCATCTGCTGGGCGGTCGCGATGTTCTGGGTATGGCCCAGACCGGTAGCGGCAAAACGGCAGCGTTCTCTTTACCGCTGCTCAACAATCTTGATCCTGAGCTGAAGGCACCTCAGATTCTGGTGCTGGCCCCGACCCGCGAACTGGCGGTTCAGGTAGCCGAAGCGATGACGGATTTCTCTAAACACATGCGCGGCGTGAACGTGGTTGCCCTGTACGGCGGCCAGCGTTATGACGTGCAGTTACGCGCCCTGCGTCAAGGGCCGCAGATCGTCGTCGGTACGCCGGGTCGTCTGCTTGATCACTTAAAACGCGGTACCCTGGATCTGTCTCGTCTGAGCGGTCTGGTACTGGACGAAGCCGATGAAATGCTGCGTATGGGCTTCATCGAAGACGTTGAAACCATCATGGCGCAGATCCCGGAAGGTCATCAGACCGCTCTGTTCTCTGCCACCATGCCGGAAGCGATTCGTCGCATTACCCGCCGCTTCATGAAAGAGCCGCAGGAAGTGCGCATTCAGTCCAGCGTCACTACCCGTCCGGACATCAGCCAGAGTTACTGGACTGTCTGGGGCATGCGTAAAAACGAAGCGCTGGTGCGTTTCCTGGAAGCGGAAGATTTTGATGCGGCGATTATCTTCGTTCGTACCAAAAACGCGACTCTGGAAGTGGCTGAAGCGCTGGAGCGTAGCGGCTATAACAGCGCCGCGCTGAACGGCGACATGAACCAGGCGCTGCGTGAGCAGACCCTGGAACGTCTGAAAGACGGTCGTCTGGATATCCTGATTGCAACCGACGTTGCGGCCCGTGGCCTGGACGTTGAGCGTATCAGCCTGGTCGTAAACTACGATATCCCAATGGATTCCGAGTCTTACGTTCACCGTATCGGTCGTACCGGTCGTGCGGGTCGTGCAGGCCGTGCGCTGCTGTTCGTTGAGAACCGCGAGCGTCGTCTGCTGCGTAACATTGAACGCACGATGAAGCTGACCATTCCGGAAGTTGAACTGCCGAACGCTGAACTGTTGGGCAAACGTCGTCTGGAAAAATTTGCGGCTAAAGTACAGCAGCAGCTGGAAAGCAGCGATCTGGATCAGTACCGTGCGCTGTTGGCGAAACTGCAGCCGACGGCGGAAGACGAAGAGCTGGATATCGAAACTCTGGCTGCCGCTCTGCTTAAGATGGCGCAGGGCGAACGTCCGCTGATTCTGCCGCCAGATGCGCCGATGCGTCCGAAGCGTGAGTTCCGCGACCGTGACGATCGTGGTCCGCGTGACCGTAACGATCGTGGCCCGCGTGGCGACCGTGAAGACCGTCCGCGTCGTGAACGTCGTGACGTTGGCGATATGCAGCTGTACCGCATTGAAGTGGGCCGTGATGATGGCGTTGAAGTTCGTCATATCGTTGGCGCGATTGCAAACGAAGGCGACATCAGCAGCCGTTACATTGGTAACATCAAGCTGTTCGCTTCGCACTCCACCATCGAACTGCCGAAAGGTATGCCGGGTGAAGTCCTGCAGCACTTTACGCGCACTCGCATCCTGAACAAGCCGATGAACATGCAGCTGCTGGGCGATGCACAGCCGCACACTGAACGTCGTGGCGGTGGTCGTAGCTTTGGTGGCGAGCGTCGTGAAGGTGGTCGTGGCTTCGGCGGTGAGCGTCGTGAAGGTGGTCGTGGTGATGGGCGTCGTTTCAGCGGCGAACGTCGCGAAGGTAGCCGTGCACCACGTCGTGAAGAAGGCTCCAGCCGTCGTCGTGACGCGTAAACATCTTGCTTACTGACGTAAAGTAATAGATACAGCCCCGGTAAAACTATCGGGGCTTTTTTTATTTCATTTGTACTATTGTACTGGTACAGTGCGACACATTAAAATGCCGTCACAACATTATTCGCTGGAGAAATCGCTAAATGGCAACACTAACCACCACCCAGACATCACCTTCGCTGCTCGGCGGCGTGGTGATCATCGGCGGCACCATTATCGGCGCAGGGATGTTCTCTCTGCCGGTGGTCATGTCCGGGGCGTGGTTTTTCTGGTCAATGGCGGCGCTGGTCTTTACCTGGTTCTGCATGCTGCATTCCGGTTTGATGATCCTCGAAGCCAACCTCAACTATCGTATCGGTTCAAGCTTCGACACCATCACCAAAGATCTGCTGGGCAAAGGCTGGAACGTCGTCAACGGTATTTCTATTGCCTTCGTGCTCTATATCCTGACCTACGCCTATATTTCGGCGAGCGGTTCGATTTTGCACCATACCTTCAGCGAAATGTCGCTGAATGTGCCTGCGCGTGCGGCAGGGTTTGGTTTTGCCCTGTTGGTGGCGTTTGTGGTGTGGTTGAGCACCAAAGCGGTGAGTCGCATGACGGCGATCGTGCTGGGTGCGAAAGTCATTACTTTTTTCCTGACCTTCGGCAGTCTGCTCGGGCACGTCACGCCGACCACGCTGTTTAACGTCTCGGAAAGTCACGCCTCTTATACGCCGTACCTGTTGATGACGCTGCCATTCTGTCTGGCGTCCTTTGGTTACCACGGTAACGTCCCGAGCCTGATGAAATACTACGGCAAAGATCCGCGCACTATTGTGAAGTGCCTGGTCTACGGTACGCTGCTGGCGCTGGTGCTCTACTCCGTCTGGTTGCTGGGAACGATGGGAAACATTCCGCGTCCAGAGTTTATCGGTATCGCGCAGAAGGGCGGCAATATTGATGTGTTGGTTCAGGCGCTAAGCGGCGTGCTGAACAGTCGCAGTCTGGACCTGTTGCTGGTGGTGTTCTCCAACTTTGCGGTGGCGAGTTCATTCCTCGGCGTGACGCTGGGACTGTTTGACTATCTGGCGGATCTGTTTGGTTTCGATGATTCGGCGCTGGGGCGCTTCAAAACGGCGCTGCTTACCTTTGTGCCGCCAATCGCCGGTGGGTTGCTGTGGCCGAACGGTTTCCTGTATGCCATTGGTTATGCAGGACTGGCGGCGACCATCTGGGCCGCGATTGTACCGGCTCTGCTGGCACGTAAATCGCGTCAGCGCTTTGGTAGCCCGAAATTCCGTGTCTGGGGTGGTAAGCCGATGATTGTCCTGATTCTGGTTTTTGGTGTCGGTAACGCGCTGGTACATATCCTGTCGAGCTTTAATTTATTGCCTGTGTACCAGTAACCAAAATGCCCGGTAGCGCTACGCTTACCGGGTCGACAGGAATTGAATAGGCCGGATAAGGCGAAGCCGCTATCTGGCAAAAAAAACTACCCCACCAACTCTTCTTTCACATCCATCGCCAGATCAAACGAGTGCAGACGCGCCTGATGGTCAAAAATCTGCCCGTTAACCATGATCTCGTCCGCCTGGGTTTCACGCAGAATAGACTCCAGTCCGTGGCGTACTTTCGTTTTATCACCCACCAGCGACATGCTCAGCGCCTGTTGCACACCATACTGTTCTGACGGCGACCAGAACTGATCCATATTTTGAATCGGCGCCGGGAGTTGGCCCGTTTCGCCACGCCGCAACTTGACGAAAGCCTGCTGCATCGAGGTGAAAAGATACTCTGCATCACGGTTACTGTCGGCGGCAATGATGTTGATGCACACCATTGCATACGGTTTTTCCAGCCGCGCGGATGGCCGGAACTGCGTGCGGTACAGATGCAGCGCCTGGAACAGCATATCCGGTGCGAAGTGGGAGGCAAAAGCGAACGGCAGGCCAAGCTGTGCGGCTAACTGCGCGCTATAGAGGCTGGAACCTAACAGCCAGACCGGGATCTTCTCGCCGTAGCCAGGCACCGGGCGCACCTGCGGATTTGGATCGCGTGCGTCAAACCAGTCCACCAGCTCAGCGACGTCGCGAGGGAAGTTATCGATATCGCCGCCCATATGGCGACGCAGGGCTCGCATTGTCGGCTGGTCGCTGCCCGGCGCGCGGCCCAGGCCGAGATCAATGCGTCCCGGATAGAGCGTATTCAACGTACCGAACTGCTCGGCAATGACCAGCGGTGAGTGATTGGGAAGCATGACGCCGCCGGAACCGAGGTGCAAAGTCCGGGTGTTGGCGGCCAGATAGCCAATCAGTACCGACGTTGCTGCACTGGCGATACCGATCATGTTGTGGTGTTCCGCCAGCCAGTAGCGGTGGTAGCCTCGTTTTTCCGCGAGGCGGGCGAGATCCAGCGAGTGCGAGAACGCCTCTTTTGCTGAAGATCCGTCAGGAATCGGTGCCAGATCCAGCACCGAGAAAGGAATGGTTTTGTCAGTCATAACGGCTCACTTTGTTACCAGTTAATCTTTTCATACTGCATTAAAGATTAGTTAATGTTGTTAACAAAGTGAGCTATTTATCAGGGCTGCAGTTCGAGACCCGCCAGCCGTTTCCAGTAGCCATTGCAATCGCTGTGCGCGGTAAGCGGCAACGGCGCGTGCCCCGTTTCGTTGGCGCGGAAGGCGTCAAGCATCGCGAATGTCTCGGTTCCCAGCGGTGACAGACGCACAATATCCACCAGTCCCTGCATTGACGTCAATTCGTTCCCCAGATTGTAGATATAGCCGCTCATGGTCTGAATGCCATTGAGGACGAACACCTGTTGATTCTCCTGGGAGAGCACGTCGCGGCCATTCGGGTACTTGATGCAGCAGGTTTCGCATTCATCTTTCGGCCGGTCTTCCGAACGAGCGGTAAAACAGCGAGCGGAGTAAGCCAGCGGCAGATGCCCGTAGCTCAGGACTTCCACTTCAAACTGCTGGCGAATCCCCAGTTCATCACACTGATTGAGCAGGTTCACCAGCCAGTCGCGGGACAGTTCTACCGGCATGCACCAGCGCACCATTCCGTGTTTGAGCAGCAGGCGCAGCGTGACCGCGTTGTAGCAGTTCAGCGCGTGTCCGGCGACAAACGGGAGTTTGCGGTCGGCGCACATATTCACCACGCCAAGATCGCTGGCCTCCAGCAAAAAGTCGCCGTTTTCGACATAACGCTTCAGCTCATTCAGCTCAGAAGAGGCTTGTACCAGCGCCAGCGTTGAAAGTACCACCTGCTTACCGCTACCGGCGAGCGACTTCGCCATATCCAGCCAGTCGCCGACTTTCGTGGCGCGGCGTTTGCTGCACACCGCTTCACCGAGATAGATAACATCCGCGCTGCTGGCAGCGGCCTGCTGATAAAAGTCTTCCAGCGTCTCTTTCGGCCAGTAGTAAAGCACCGGCCCTAAGGAATATTTCATTGCTTTTCTCACTGCCATTTACGGTGATACGCGCCAAGCGTCGTCTGAGTGCCTTCGGACATCGCGCCGAGCGTCTCCATCCAGGCTGCTTGCGGCGTATAGTTTTGCGGGTCGGCCACACAGCGGTCGATCGCCTGACGCCACACTTTCGCGACCTGGCTGACATAGGCCGGGCTGCGCTGACGGCCTTCGATTTTCACCGAGGCAATATTCGCCGCCAGTAGTTCCGGCAGCAGTTCCAGCGTGTTCAGGCTGGTTGGTTCTTCCAGTGCGTGGTAACGCTCACCGTCAACCAGGTAACGCCCTTTACACAGCGTCGGATAACCGGCGTTTTCCCCATCCTGATAGCGGTCGATCAACACTTCATTCAGACGAGATTCCAGCCCCTGCGGTGTCTGCTGCCAGCGTACAAAGCGGGCAGGGGAACAGGCGCCTACCGTATTAGGAGATTCACCGGTTAACCAGGACGAGAGATAACAGCGACCTTCCGCCATAATGCATAGACTGCCGAAAGCAAAAACTTCCAGCGGCACCGGCGTCACGCGGGCAAGCTGTTTCACCTGATGAATCGAGAGCACGCGTGGCAGGACGACGCGGGCAACGTCAAAATTGCGATGATAAAAGTTGATCGCTTCTTCATTTGTTGCCGAAGCCTGAACAGAGACATGGCGCTCAATATGCGGATAACGAACTGCGGCATACTCAAGCATCGCGAGATCGGCAAGGATCAGCGCATCCGCACCCAGTTGCGCGGCCATATCCACCGCGCGCTGCCAGCGGGCATAACCATCTGGATGCGCAAAGGTGTTAATGGCGATGTGCAATTTACGGCGGTGTTGATGGACAAAACTCACCGCTTCCTGCAATTTCTTCTCGGTAAAGTTAAGGCCGGCGAAGTGGCGGGCGTTGGTATCATCTTTAAGCCCGATATAAACAGCATCAGCGCCGTTTTCGATGGCCGCCTTAAGCGCCGGGAGATTTCCGGCAGGGCAGAGCAGCTCCATAATTTATCCTGAAGATTGCGCCGCCTGGGACGCATAATTGTTAACGAACAAGGATTTTAGTTAACCTTGCTGCGACAATTTTTGATTTAAGGCAGTTAAAGTCGTATTGATATCAGTAATAAAGAGGTAGAGATTTCGTACGCAATTGTTGATTTACGCCGCTATGTCGTTTATCTGATATGGCAAAATAGCAGGATAATTGAAACAGGGAGTAAAGCTCGTGTTAGATAAGCTGCGTTCACGCTTAGTACATTTCGGTCCGTCTCTGATGAGTGTGCCAGTTAAACTGACGCCCTTTGCACTGCAACGCCAGGTTCTGCAACAGGTCCTGAGCTGGCAGTTTCGCCAGGCCCTGGCAGACGGTGAACTGGAATTCCTGGAAGGCCGTTGGTTAAGCATTACGGTTCGCGATATCGGTCTGAAGTGGTATACCTCGGTCGAGAATGACAAACTGATCGTCTGCGAGGATGCGCAAGCCGACGTGAGTTTTAGCGCTGATGCCAGCGATCTGTTGATGATCGCCGCACGTAAGCAGGATCCGGATACGCTCTTCTTCCAGCGCCGTCTGGTGATCGAAGGGGATACGGAGTTAGGGTTGTATGTGAAAAACCTGATGGATGCCATTGACCTGGAGCAGATGCCCAAAGCGTTGCGTGTTATGCTGCTGCAACTGGCGGATTTTGTTGAGGCGGGCATGAAATACTCGCCAGAAACCAAACAAACATCGGTAGGTGAACCATGCTGATTCGAGTAGAAATTCCCATTGACGCCCCCGGCATTGATGCCCTGCTGCGTCGTTCATTCGAAAGCGATGCGGAAGCGAAACTGGTTCACGACCTACGTGAAGATGGTTTTCTGACACTCGGTCTGGTCGCCACCGACGATGAAGGTCAGGTGGTGGGTTATGTGGCATTCAGCCCTGTCGACGTGCAGGGCGAAGATCTGCAGTGGGTTGGTATGGCACCGCTGGCGGTAGACGAAAACTATCGTGGACAAGGTCTGGCCCGCCAACTGGTTTATGAAGGACTGGATTCACTCAATGAATTTGGCTATGCCGCCGTGGTCACCCTGGGCGATCCGGCACTGTACAGCCGTTTTGGTTTCGAACTGGCGGCCCACCACGATCTGCATTGCCGCTGGCCAGGCACGGAAAGTGCGTTCCAGGTGCATCGCTTAGCGGATGATGCACTAAGCGGCGTCACGGGACTGGTCGAGTATCACGATCACTTTAATCGTTTTTAAGCGTCGGGGTTTGCAGGTCATTCAGTAATGCTGCAAACCCTTCGCCTTCTGCGACAAGTCGCTCTTTCTGCCGCTTGGTGAGGCGTTTGACCCGGTATTCTGCGCGTAGCGCCAGTGAACGGTCGCCAACCGGCGCGGAAAATGCCAGCGTCAGTTCCCCTTTCCCCCGTAGCGCTTTCGCGCCTTTACCACATTGATGCTGCTGGTAGCGGCGTGCCACGTCGGTCGTGATCCCGGTATACAGGGCATTGTCGGCGGTGCGGATCAGATAAAGATACCAGGGTGTCATCGTGGCCTTCGGCGTGTTACGTTTCTGTCATCCAGTATAAAAGAGAACCGAGATGGAAACACTCACTGCGATCAGTCGTTGGCTGGCGAAACAACACGTTGTGACCTGGTGCGTGCATCGCGAAGGTGAACTGTGGTGTGCAAATGCGTTTTACCTTTTCGACGCCAAAAAGGTCGCTTTTTATCTGCTGACGGAAGAGAAAACGCGTCATGCGCAGATGTCCGGACCGCGAGCGCCCGTTGCCGGAACGGTAAATGGTCAACCGAAAACGGTCGCATTGATTCGCGGCGTGCAGTTTAAAGGCGAGATTCGTCAACTGACCGGGGAAGAAAGCGACGCGGCACGACAGGCCTATCTTCGCCGCTTCCCGGTTGCCAGAATGCTGTCCGCGCCGGTATGGGAAATCCGCGTGGATGAACTCAAGTTCACCGACAACACCCTGGGTTTTGGCAAAAAATTAGTGTGGTTACGTCAGTCAGGCACCGAGGATGCGTAATGCTTCGCGATTGAACGCCGGCAGATCGTCAGGGGTACGACTGGTCACCAGTTGGTCTTTATCTACCACCACTTCCTGATCGTAAAATTCTGCACCGGCGTTTTTCACGTCGATAATGATCGGTTTAACGGCGGTCAGTTTACGCCCGCGAATCACATCGGCACTGATCAGCAACTGTGGTCCGTGGCAGATGGCGAAGACCGGTTTACCCGTGTTCACGAAATCGCGCGTAAAGGTGACGAAACGGTCATCGCCGCGAAGGTAATCCGGAGAATGGCCGCCAGGTAACAGCAACGCATCGAAATCGGCCGGACGCACTTCATCAATCGCTTTATCAATCGTGACGCTGGCTTCGCCTTTTTTCCCTTTTACGGTTTTACCTGCCTGTTTTTCAATCGTAATAACCTCATGCCCGGCCTGACGAAACTCTGCTGCGGGTGAGGTGAATTCTGAGTCCTCAAACTCGTCAGTGATTAAAACGGCAATCTTCTTACTCATGCTTCCTCCGCTGGATCTGCATTGGATAAGGCAATTTTTCCCTGATGATGGATAATTACCTTGTGAACTACTAAGCCTGGTCGATAGGGCTGAGGGTGCAAGGCGGACAATTCTGGAAAGGAGCGAGGATGAGTCAGGTACTGATTACCGGGGCGACCGGGTTGGTTGGCGGACATTTACTGCGGATGTTGCTTAATGAACCGAAGATCCATTCCATTGCCGCGCCAACGCGACGTCCGCTGGCGGATATGCCTGGCGTCTATAATCCCCACGATCCGCAACTGACCGATGCGCTGGCGCAGGTCACCGATCCTATCGATATTGTTTTTTGCTGCCTGGGCACGACCCGCCGTGAAGCGGGCAGTAAAGAGGCGTTTATCCATGCCGACTATACGCTGGTGGTCGACACCGCGTTGACCGGTCTCCGCCTGGGGGCGCAGCATATGCTGGTGGTGAGTTCGATGGGGGCCAATGCCCATTCGCCGTTTTTCTATAACCGCGTAAAAGGGGAAATGGAGGAGGCGCTGATTGCGCAAGATTGGCCAACGCTGACGATTGCGCGTCCGTCGATGCTGCTCGGCGATCGGTCAAAGCAGCGGATGAACGAAACCCTGTTTGCACCGTTGTTCCGGTTGCTGCCGGGCAACTGGAAATCGATTGAGGCGCGGGACGTGGCGCGCGCGATGCTGGCGGAAGCGCTTGCGCCTGAACATGACGGGGTAACAATCCTGACATCGTCTCAACTGCGGGAAAAGGCGGCGTCAATATAGCATTTCCAAACATTTCCCAAAGGCGTAGTATTCACCGGCAAAATTATCTAACACTCCCTGGGGAATGCTATGGCTGGTCAGTCTTCGTCTCAGGCGGCAACACCGTTTCAATGGTGGAAACCCGCTCTTTTCTTTCTCGTCGTCATTGTTGGTCTCTGGTATGTGAAATGGCAACCTTACTACGGTAAAGCCTTCACCGCCGCAGAAACACACAGTATCGGAAAATCTATTCTGGCGCAGGCCGATGCGAACCCCTGGCAGGCAGCCTGGGACTATGCGATGGTCTATTTCATTGCGGTCTGGAAGGCAGCGGTATTGGGGGTGATCCTCGGCTCGCTGATTCAGGTTCTGATCCCGCGTGACTGGCTGTTACGCACGCTTGGACAGGCACGTTTTCGCGGCACGCTGTTCGGTACGCTTTTCTCTCTGCCCGGCATGATGTGTACCTGTTGTGCTGCACCGGTGGCGGCGGGGATGCGTCGCCAGCAGGTTTCGATGGGCGGTGCGCTGGCATTCTGGATGGGGAATCCACTGTTAAACCCGGCGACGCTGGTGTTTATGGGCTTTGTCCTTGGCTGGCATTTCGCGGCGATCCGTCTGGTCGCTGGACTGGCGATGGTGCTGGTAGTGGCGACGCTGGTACAAAAATGGGTGAAAGAGCCTCCGCAGACTGAATTGCCGGTGGAAATCACGCAGCCGGACGAGCAGGGCGGGTTCTTTGTTCGCTGGGGTAAAGCGCTATGGATGCTGTTCTGGAGCACCATCCCGGTCTATATTCTGGCAGTGTTGGTACTGGGTGCGGCGCGCGTCTGGCTGTTCCCTCATGCCGATGGCGCTATTGATAACAGCCTGCTGTGGGTGATTGCGCTGGCGGTAGCCGGTTGTCTGTTTGTGATCCCAACTGCCGCAGAAATCCCGATTGTGCAGACCATGATGCTGGCAGGAATGGGAACTGCGCCTGCGCTGGCACTGCTGATGACATTACCCGCCGTCAGCCTGCCGTCGCTGATTATGCTACGTAAAGCGTTTCCGGCAAAAGCGCTGTGGCTGACCGGTGCGCTGGTGGCGATTTCGGGTGTGATGGTGGGAAGTATTGCGTTGATATAAAACAGCAATGCCGGGGGCGCTTCGCTTGCCCGGCCTACGGTCGTACATTCTGTAGGCCGGATAAGGCGCTTACGCCGTCATCCGGCACACAACGACTTACTTGATAAACGTAAACGCCGTGGTGACGCGCTTCACGCCGCTGACCCGGCTGGCGATATCCGCCGCGGCTTTGGCTTCACGTTCGGTCACCAGGCCTAACAGGAACACTTCACCGTTTTCGGTTGTCACCTTCACGTTGGAAGATTTAACCTGGTCGCTGGTCAATAACTGAGAGCGTACTTTGGTGGTGATCCAGGTGTCGTTTGAGGCGGTGCCCATACCAATCGGCTCACCCTGACGGATCTCGTTATAGACTTCGGTGGTACCATCGACGCCCATTGCAATCTGTTTGGCGCGTGAGGAGAGCTCGCTATTCGGCGACTGGCCGACCAGCAACACTTTACCTTGATAAGCCGTCACGTTAATTCGCGTTTCTTTCTTGATCTGTGCATCTTTCGACAGCGCACTGTTGACGCGCAGTTCCAGGGTTCCATCGTCCACCTGAGTGCCTACGCTACGTGGATCTGTTGCTGCTTTGGTACCAACGGCGGCGGTTCCGACAACAGCGGCGGCCACACAACCTTGCAACAGCAGAGCAGAAATAAGGACTGCGATTGGCGATAAAGCCTTCATGTGTACTCCTTAATCATCCTGGTGGGGGAAAAGCGTGTTATCGATCAGATCGCACAGGCAGTTTACCGTCAGCATATGCATTTCCTGAATGCGTGCGCTGTGATGCGAAGGGATGCGGATCTCAACATCCTGTGGCCCTAACAGTCCAGCCAGTTCACCTCCGTCATATCCGGTCAATGCCACAATCGTCATGTCTCGCGTGACCGCTGCTTCCACGGCCTTCACGATATCGCGGCTGTTACCGCGCGTCGAGATGGCCAGTAAGACATCACCCGCATGACCCAACGCCCGAACCTGTTTTGCATACACTTCGTCATGCAGGCGGTCGTTGGCAATCGCTGTTAAGACCACATTATCCGTATTTAGTGCAATCGCAGGTAAACTAGGACGTTCTGTTTCAAAACGGTTGATCATGCTGGCAGCAAAATGCTGTGCGTTGGCAGCGGATGTCCCATTACCACAACAGAGAATTTTGTTGCCATTGAGCAGTGAATGAACCAGCGTCATGGCGGCACGAGAGATAGCATCCGGGAGGGCTTCTGCCGCGGCAATTTGCGTTTGAATGCTTTCGGTAAAGCAGACTTTGATTCTGTCTAACACGCTAATCCTTAAGAGCTAATCCATCAGGCTATTTTATTTGCCATTTGGACCTGGGCGGTGCTCCCACTCTTCACGTACGACATGTACGCGCCGGTGGTTCCGCGCTGTCCGTGTCCAAACTGGCTGCAACAATATATGCCCAATGGGTCTGCTCTGAATCTTCAATTATGAGCAGTCGGTAAAGGCATTTCTCAACCACTCAACGTCATTTCCGGTGAAGGCTAACACATCGAACCGGCAATCCACAGTATCAAAACTCCCATTGTGGCACGCGAGCCACAAACGGGCGGCCTGTAATACTTTGCGTTGCTTGCTGTGCGTCACACTGGCAGCGGCGCCACCGAATGCCGCAGAGCGTCGGTAGCGGACCTCAATAAAGACGGTTGTCTTGCCATCACGCATAATCAGATCAATTTCGCCGCCGCGTTCACGCACGTTGGCGGCGATGAAATGCAGTCCCTTGCGCTCAAGCCAGCGACGCGCGGTGGTTTCCCACGCGTCACCAGTCTGCTTGCTCGTTAACTGGCGGGGACGATCTGCCCTTGCTGGTACTGGAGCCATGATAACTTCCTGTTAATCACACAGTCCTGACTGGCGGTCAGCGCGCCGGTATTCCCGTTAATTTCAAAGCCCTGCACCTGACGCATCTGGGAGAAATGGTTGGCCAGCGACCAGGCATCGACGCCCATTGCATACAT
Organism: Citrobacter amalonaticus; assembly: GCF_018323885.1. NCBI lineage: Bacteria > Pseudomonadati > Pseudomonadota > Gammaproteobacteria > Enterobacterales > Enterobacteriaceae > Citrobacter > Citrobacter amalonaticus. Next base: position 604,192 of record NZ_AP024585.1, read on the forward strand.
GCGCGCCAGCGAATAGTCGTTATGCACGGCACCGAGTGCCTGCTGCATCAGCGACGGGTTCGCGCCTGCCAGCATTGGGATCTCGCTGTACTGCAGGCCATCCATTTCCAGACGGAAGTCTGGGCCGGCATTCCCTTGCGCGCTACGTGAGCTGGCGTACAGCGTTGCACCGCTCTGGCTACCGTTGCGCATGGCGATCATCGGCTTGATGAAGGCTATCTCATTCGGGGTTGCCAGAATATAGACGGCGTCCACGCGACCTCCGTTACCGCTGATTTGCGCATCCGTTGGTGGGGCCGGGATGGTTAAATTGCCAATAGTGACGCCAGGTTGAGACGGCGTGCTCGCGGCAACGGGGCTACCGGTTAAGGCAATGCCGGAACCGCCGTTAACGCCCATACGCAGCTCCGCCGTTGAGCCAAATTTCTGCTGCAATACCGTACCGCCTCCCAGATTTTGCCACTCCTGGGCAAAGGCGTTAGCAACACGATCGCCAAGCGCGCTACGCGGGATAAGTAGCAGCGGTGACTGTTTACCCTGTTCATGAATATGGCGCGCGGCATCACGCGCTTCATCTTCCGGTGAGAGAGCGAAGTAACAGATGTTTGCCCGACTCTGTACCGATTCCGGCTGGTTAAGCGCCAGTACGTTCAGCGGGGTGTTGCTTTTGACCAGTTCGTCGACATTGTTTTTCAGCAGCGGACCGACCACGATGCTCGCGCCATCCTGCTGAACCTGCGCCAGGATCTGATCGAGCGGTTGGGCGCTGGTATCATAAATTTTCAGTTCTGCGGAAGGATTTGCCGCCGCGCTTGCGGTGGCTGGCTGCGCTGGCGTAGCCTGCGGCGCGCTGACCGGAGCAGGCTGATCGGCCTGCTGTTCGTCGGTCAAATCACTCACTGACGCCTGAGAAGGGCTGGCGACGCCATCTGTCAGCTGCGGCTGCGGGTCTGCTGGCGTTGTGGCCGCAACCGGAGTCGGTTGCGCGGTGGGCTGCGTATCGACCGGTTGCGTACCGAGATTTTTGGCGGCTTCAAAGCCTTGTTGAATGGTGCGACCAAACACCGCAGCCTGACCATTTAGCGGCAGCAACAGGGCGATTTTGCTGGTGGACGCGGGCTTAAAGCTCTGTACGTTAACCAGTTGGGTTGGCAGCATTTTTGCGCCTGGATTCTGCGGATAGCGTTTTTGCCAGTCGGCAATACCTGCTTTCATCATGTCCGGATCGCTGCGGTTATCAAACCAGACGCGTTGCAGATCCAGCCAGCCCTGCAATACGTTTTCATCGGCATTGATCACCAGAGCCTGGGCCTGCTCCGGCGTCATTGACGACAGCGCCTGCCAGGTGGCGTCGATGTTTTTCTGCTTATCCTTCTCGCTAAGCAGCGGTTCCTGAGCAATCAGGGCGCGCAGCAGTGAGAGTGACGGACGGCCCTGGCTGGCGTCAATCTGCGCCTGCCAGTAACGAGCCTGTTGAGTTTGCTCAAAATCAGACGGGGTGAGCTTTTCCAGCAGCGACTGCGCGCCGGTAAAATCTTTCTGTGCCAGTTTGATTTCAACGGCTAACAGCGACTGTTCCCGGCGCTGGGAATCATTCAGATCCTGCGGCAACTGATTAAACAGTTCGATAGCCTGCTGGCTTTTGCCTTCTTTCAGCAGTGCACGAATGGCGAGTAATTGCCAGTTGGTCTTGCTATCATTTGCGCTTTGCTGCATCTGTTGCAGATAAAAGCCGGAATCAGCTTGCGCTGCGCCCTGCATATGGGCAGTGCTCTGATCGGGCGCCTGGGTGCCACAGCCGACGAAAATCAGGGCTGCCAGAACGATGGGCAGACAGCGCGCGGCTTTTAAACGAGAGAATGTTAAGGGTACCATACTGTATCCAGTGATATTTTTTATACGCAATGCTCAATATTAAATCGGCAATACGGACGACACAATGACACAACACGAATCGGCGGAGAATTCTCGCGGCCAACTCTTTATTGTACCTACTCCAATTGGGAATTTGTCTGATATTACCCAGCGTGCGCTCGAAGTGTTACAAGCCGTTGATTTAATTGCCGCGGAAGATACTCGTCATACCGGATTATTATTGCAGCATTTTGCGATTAATGCCCGACTGTTCGCCCTTCACGATCATAACGAACAGCAAAAAGCAGAAACGCTGGTAGCGAAGTTGAAAGAGGGGCAAAACATCGCGCTGGTTTCTGATGCCGGGACGCCGCTGATCAACGATCCGGGTTATCACCTGGTGCGTACCTGTCGTGAGCAAGGCATCCGTGTGGTGCCGTTGCCGGGTCCCTGTGCGGCGATTGCCGCGTTAAGCGCGGCGGGGTTGCCGTCCGACCGCTTCTGCTATGAAGGTTTTTTACCAGCGAAATCAAAGGGACGCCGTGACGCGCTGAAAGCTATTGAAACCGAACCGCGTACGCTGATTTTCTATGAATCCACCCATCGCCTGTTAGACAGTCTGGAAGATATGGTCGCAGTCTGGGGCGAATCCCGTTATGTGGTGCTGGCGCGCGAGCTGACCAAAACCTGGGAGACGATCCACGGCGCACCGGTAGGTGAACTGCTGGCGTGGGTGAAAGAAGATGAGAACCGGCGCAAAGGCGAGATGGTGCTGATTGTGGAGGGGCACAAGGCGCAGGAAGATGACCTGCCCGCCGATGCTTTGCGCACTCTCGCACTCTTACAGGCCGAGCTGCCACTAAAAAAAGCGGCAGCGCTGACGGCAGAAATCCACGGCGTGAAGAAGAACGCGCTGTATAAGTACGCGCTGGAGCAGCAGGGGGAGTAAATTCAGCAGACACGCTGCAAAGTTGTAGCGTGTCTGCTGAGATGAGTGGCTACCGATCAGAATAACGCGAGCCATCCAGTAAGCATGTCGTATTGTCATGCAGCCACAAAAACGAGGCCGGAACAGCCGTCGTCACGGTAGCGGTCAGGTATTTTTCGACAGCGGCCTGCTTGCCATCCCCGGCAATCAGCAGCAAAATTTCTTTTGCATTGAGGATCTCCTTCAGTCCCAGCGTGATACCGTGTGTCACCGGACGACCGGCCGTTTTCAGCATGTCATGATGGCGCGTTTGGTCATCAAGCCTGCTGATATGGCAACACGGCTCCAGCGCGGTTCCCGGCTCGTTCAGCCCCAGATGACCATTTTTGCCGATACCCAGTACGCATAAATCAAGGCCACCCCGATGGGCAATCAAATCCGTCACGCGTTCGCACTCTTTCTCATCGATATTTTCCGACTGAAAGCCGATCAACTGTTCCGGGCGCAGGCCAAGCGGTTGCACGATGTGCTGTTGCAGGAACGATTCACAGGTACCCGGTGTGTGTAAGGGAATCCCCACCCATTCATCGAGCTTCACGAAGGTCACGTTTCGGATATCAACTTGATTCTTTTGTATTTTCTCGACAAAGAAACGATAGGTCAGTTCAGGTGTGGCACCGGTCGCCAGGCAAATCGTCGCGTCAGGTTTGTCCTGTATAACCTGAATCAATCGTTCGCTGGCGCGATCGCTGAGCGCATCGTAGTGGTCGCAGTACTGTATGCATTGCATTGGTCAGTCATCCTTTTGACGAGGGGCGCACGTACTGTCGCGCCCCGTTCAGTTTACAAAATGCCGAGTGCGGAAGAGACGATAGAAAGCACGAAGGTGACACCGATTAGCAATACCGGATGTGCTTTTTTCACCCGCAGCAGGTAGTACATCAACAGCGTGTAGCCCATGGGTAAAATGTTCGGGAAGACCTTATCAAAGAAGTCCTTTTGTAGTGCCACATTGTGCGTGCTGTCGATGGCAAAAGAGGTCACGACATTAATATGGACGTAAGACGCGATCAGACCGCCAATCACCGTGATCCCGAGGATGGTCGCCGAGCGGGCGATCATCTGCGAGTTTTCCCTCACCTTATCAATGGCTTTTACCCCAACCGAATAGCCGACGTGAGTCCAGCCGACGCGCAGGAAAAAGATCATCAGATAAACGGCGAAGAACAGAATCGGCCCCAGCAAATTGCCCTGGCTGGCGAAAGAGGAGCAGATCCCCGCCATGATCGGCAGCAAAGTGAACCAGAAAATGGCATCACCAATCCCGGCAATAGGGCCAAACAGCGCCACTTTCAGGCCTTTAATGGTGTCGCGGTTTTCTCCTTTCTCTTCCATGGAGATAAGCAGCCCCATCAGAAAACCGACGAGGTTTGGGTGGGTATTGATAAATTCCAGATGATCTTTCATGGCCGCACTCAGGCCCGGCTTATCATCTTTATAGATTTTTTTCAGAATCGGCAGCATCGCCCAGGTAAAGCCGCCCGCCTGCATCCTTTCATAGTTAAAGCTCGCCTGCAGAAGCGAAGAGCGGAAGCCAAGACGAGTAATGTCTTTTTTACTGATTTCAGATCCCATTGCTGTAATCCTCTTCATCATCATTTTTATGGGCGGCAGGCTGGGGTTGCGCCTGCTGTTTAGCTTTGGCATTGAAAAACTCGTACACGGCGAAGCCCGCGCCGAGGACAGCGACCGGGAGAAGGTTGTTGACCTGGATGTAGCAGACAAAAAGGAAGCCGGCGATCAGATAAGGAATGTACTGTGCTTTGAACATCACGCGCAGCAGCAGACCAAAACCAACGGCAGGCAGAATACCGCCCGCGACTTCAAAACCATGAGTAAGCCAGGCGGGCATGGCTTTCACCAGCGCCTGCATGGCACCCTGCGCCAGATAGGTACACAGAAACGCGATAATCGCGTAAGAGCAGGCGACAATCAGCGTCGTTAGCCAGTTCAGACGGGAAAATGCGCGGGTGTTGGCTTCTTTTGCGCAGTTGTCGGCTCTGGACATAAACAGGGAAAAAGCGGAATAGAAGAACAGAATCACATATTGCATCAGCAGACTGAACGGCAGGCCAAGGCCGATGGCGGTTTTGGCATCCACGCCGGTAGACCAGGCGATCACCGTGGTCATCAATCCTGCCATGATGGGGTTTGGCGGTTGTACGCCGCCGGCGGGCGTCAAACCAGCAAAAGCCAGTTCGGTCAGACCGCCGGTGATCAAACCAATATGAATGTCGCCAAGAATGGCGCCAGTGAGCGTACAGACAATAATTGGTCTGAATAAAAACAAGGCTTCCAGCCAAAAATCGATTCCCAGAAAGAAGACTAGTGCCGCGAGGGATATCCCTTGTAAAAGCGTTATTTCATTCATTGTAAACACCTCATATAAATAAGTCCCTTTACTATGAAAACGTTGGCTTGTTATTTACTCCGGGATCGCTTCTTTTTGATCGCCAGGGACATCCTGAATAAAAATGTTTACGCCATGTTTCTTAATGAACTGCAGATCATTAAGGTCCTGCTCATTGACATAAACTTTACTGCTGATCTGCTTTTTGCCTTCTGAGAAGTGCATATTGCCGACGTTCACGTCGTTAAGCGTGATACCGCCTTCGAGCAGCTTTCTGACTGTTTGCGGGGTGCGGCAAATCAGGAAGATCTTCTGATGCGGCGCTGCTTTACCGATGACATTGATAGTTTTTTCTATAGAGAAGAAGCGGATACCGAAACCGTAGGTTTCTGCGGTGATGCTCATTAATTTCTGCTGAATCTCATCCTGAGCGACATCATCATCCACGACGACCAGCAGATTGGCACCGATCGTTGATGTCCAGGTGACACCCACCTGACCATGCACCAGTCGGTTATCAATACGCGTTAACAGGATATTTGGACTGCTCATATTTAAATCCTCACCATAAAATAATTGAATGACTGAACTTGTTGAAATATATTATTCTTACCGTATCGCATTCATTAATTAATTCAGCGTGATGTAATCTCGTTATTCTCCTCCGCTATTTGGCCAGAAAGCGCTACCTGATATTAATCAGATAGCGCTTTTGTGTAGTGATGATAAAGCCGACTCGCTTACGATAACTCGTGGTCGACTAAAAGTTTATTGGCCGATCCACAGACATTGATTTTACTTCTCACGACTTCTTTCATTGCATCCATACCGACGCGCATGTAGTAGCGCGGATCGTTGCCCTGTGGGTTGTCGGCAAACCACGCTTTCACGGCATCGGCAAAGGCAATTTTCAGTTCAGTGGCGACGTTAACCTTACAGACGCCCAGTTCTATCGTGCGGCGCACGTAGTCGTCAGGCACATCGCTCGCGCCATGTAGCACCAGCGGAATATCTACCACTTCACGAATTTCAGCCAGACGCTGGAAATCGATTTTCGGCTTTTTGGTGTACAGGCCGTGCGCGGTACCGATGGCGACGGCAAGGCTGTCGACGCCGGTCAGCTCAACAAAGCGTTTGGCCTCCTGCGGATCGGTCAGAAAGGCGCTTTCTGCGTCAACGCTCATGTCATCTTCGACGCCACCCAGTCGCCCCAGCTCCGCTTCGACGCTGCAATCGCGGGCGTGGCAGAAATCCACCACCGATTTCACCAGCTTCACGTTTTCTTCAAACGGAAAATGGCTACCGTCGATCATGGCGCTGCGCACTCCGGCGTTCACTTTATGGCGAATGTCGTCCAGCGATTCATGATGATCGAGATGCAGCGCCAGCGGCATGCCGTAGGTGGTGGAGTAGGCGGTGCACAGCGCGTAAAGCTCTTCCAGCGCGATATGTTTAAAGGTGCCAGGCGTACCGGCGAGGATCACCGGTGATTGCATTTCGCTACACACTTCGAGGATCGCCTGGATCGTCTCGGCATTATGGATGTTGAAGGCCGGAACGGCGTAGCCTTTTGCCTGGGCATCCTGCAAGAGATACTTCGTGGAAATGATACTCATGATCGGATCCTCTTAAGCCTGCCACGGGTGAATAACGACGCCCTGCACCACGCGGTTGACCGTACCGCTGCGGGAAGGGGTATCCGGCGTATTACCGACTGCAATGGACTGGGTGAGCGCAAAGACCTGGGCATACATCAGGTAGCAGAACGCCAGTTCGGTATCGATGAAATGACGCGCAGACGGCAGCAAAATGTGCGGGCCGGCTTCGATAATGGAATCGCTTTCGGCTGCAATGGCAACAACGCGCATGGCCTGATCATCGCGACGCAGCTCTGCCAGCAGATCGAGATCGTACTGCCGGGTGTAAGGGTGGCTGGAGATATACACCACGATCAGCGTTTCGTTATCCACCAGTGATTTCGGTCCATGACGGAAACCGGTTGGAGAATCGTAAAATGCCGCCAGCTTACCGGCGGTCAGTTCCAGGACTTTCAGGGCCGATTCACGCGCGGCACCCTGCAATCCGCCGCTGCCGAGGTAGACGATCCGTTTCCAGTTTTCATTGCCAAACACGCCGTGGCTGAAATCACCTAGTGAGGACAGGATCGTCTGGCAGCGATCCGCGACGTCGCGGAAGGTCTGGCTGTTGATGAGTTTCGGTGCGAACACCGCCAGGCAACTGGCCATCATGGTGGTAATACTGCTGGTCATCGCAAAACCGCGATCGTGTGTTTCTGCCGGCATCAGCAGAGCAAAAGCGTTATCGCTTGCCACCGCGTTCTGGTACAGGCTGCCCGCTTCATTGCAGGTGATCGAAAGGTGATAGCACTCAGGGACGAACTGGTTTGCCAGTTCCACTGCGGCGACGCTTTCCGGGCTATTGCCGGAACGGGCAAACGAGACCAGCAGCAGCGGATGCGCCGGATTCAGATAATCCATCGGATTGGTGACCAGATCGGTGGTCGGAACGGCGCTGATGTTTTGCCCCGTGTGGCTGGCAAGCCAGGGAGAGATGATCTCGCCAATGAATGCCGAGGTACCTGCCCCGGTCAGCACGATCCGCAGATCGTCATTACGCAGTAGTGGCGCAAGAAAGTTGTCGATCGTGGTACGTATCGCGTCAATGTTCGTCAGCGATCGGATCCAACTGGCAGGCTGCTGGCGGATCTCTTCTTCAGTCCAGGTTCCGGTGGTTGCCGCTGCAGGGGTATAGGTTTCTGGCATATCGTAAGTCCTTAGTCTTGTGAATTCCACATCAGACGCTGGCAAAATGTCGCTATCTTTCGTTTCGTTTCACTTGTTCACATGATCGATTGATTAAAATCTATAGGAAAGAAATCGAAAGTTCAATGATGCGAAATGAAATAAAACGAAAAGTGTGATCGATTGTACGGAGAGCGTTTTTATCTTATTGATCTGTAATAATTCTCTCTGAAGGTTCTGAGGTGAGGGTTTTCTTAAGCGAAAGGAAAAGAAAGGCCTTACGATTCATGATCGAAGGCCCTGGAGAAAAAAAGGGTCAAAGGGGGAGGCGCTGACCCTGAATCCAGATCTGTTGTAAATGCAGTCCGCCATTGAGAGCGATCATGTTGGCACGTTTGCCCACGGCTAACGATCCTAAGTGGCTGTCGATCCCCAGCAGTTGCGCTGGATGGAGCGAGGCCATATGGATCGCCTCCTCAGGGGCAATTCCTGTCAGTTCAACCATATTGCGCACTGCCGCATCTACCGACAACGTACTGCCTGCCAGGCTACCCGATGCGGTTCGCACGATTCCGCCGTGCATGTCGACCTTTTCACCGCACAGCGTGTAGTTTCCGTCGGGCATACCGGCGGCCTGCATCGCATCGGTGATCAGCACCAGCCTCTCTTTGGCACAGCAGCAACAGAGCTTCATGGCGGCCGGATGGACGTGGTGCCCGTCGGCGATGAGCTCCAGCCACGCGCGTGGATCGGTGAGTCCTGCGCCAACCATTCCTGGTTCACGGTGATGGAGTCCGGTCATACCGTTGTAGCAGTGCACAAGTCCGCTCGCGCCTGCGTCAAAGGCGGCCTGGGTTTGCGCCCAACTTGCCGCGCTATGCCCCAGCATCACCCGTATACCCTGTTGCCTGAGATGGTGAATCGCCTGCAAGGCGCCCGGTTTTTCCGGTGCCAGCGCCACCACCCGCAGGGTCTGTCGTGACATGGCGACCAGCTCATCAAGTTCCGTGAGGTCCAGCTCGCGAAACAGCTCCGGGGGATGGGCACCTTTATTCTGCGGCGTGAAGTAGGGCCCTTCCAGATAACTTCCGAGCACCTGGGCGCCAGGCCCGCCGGAATAACAGCGTTGAGCGATGCGCTCCAGCGCTCGGTGAATCGTCTTCAGCGGCGCGGTGACGGTGGTGGGGAGCCAACTGGCAACCCCTTCACGCGCTTTGTGCATCGCCAGCTTGTCCAGTGCGTCCGGTTCATCGTCCATCACATCGCCCCCCGCGCCACCGTGGACGTGGGTGTCGATATAGGCGGGACACAGTAGCTCGGCGTCGCGCACGGTGATACCCGGAGCAATCGGCTCGATGGCCGTGATGATGCCTTCTTCAACGCGCAACTGATGATCGTCCAGCCAGCCCTGCTCGGTGAGCAGGCGTCTGGCACGCAAAACCTGCGTCATATTCCTTCCTCGATGGGGTGCTCCTCGCGACAACGCCCCAGCTCATCGACCAGGCTGGTCAGGCCGCGATGCCCGCACTCCAGCGCCTGCACACGAAATGCTTCGCTGCTGAGTCCTTCGCGATCCAGCACCATCTCCAGCAGCAATTGCAGGTTGGTGCCAGTGATCACTTCCCGGCCTGGTTTCAGCATCGCCAGCGTAGAGGCGACGCGAAACGGCGTGCCGCCAAGCAGGTCGGTCAGGAAAACGATATCTTCCTCGCCGTCCAGTTGTTCAATCGCCTGCTCAAGCTGCGAGGTGAGCAGCGCAGTGGTGGAGGTTTCCGGAAAGTCGATGGCGATAAACTGCGACTGCTCGCCGAGGATCTGTTTCATCGCTTTTTCCATACCGCTGGCAAACCCACCGTGCCCCGTCAAAATAATACCTAACATCGAAGACCTCTTTGCTTTACAGGAAGTGACAGAACTTGCCGACGACGCCCAGTACCACGGTGATACCGATGAGGCGCAGCGGACTCCAGCCGCGACGGACTAACCAGAACATCGTCAGGGTATAGACCAGCGGTAAAAAAGCGGGCATCAGTTTGTCGATAACGTCTGCCTGGAGCTTAACGACCGCATCACCCGCCTTGATTTCGAGCGTGGTATTCAGACGCACATAGGTCGCCACGAGTGCGCCAATGACCGTCATCCCGACGATAGACGCCGCGTGGCCCACTTTCTTCGTATTGGCCTTGATGAGCGGAATGGCGGCGACCCCCATACGATAAGCATAGTGCGCCAGGCCAAAACGCAGACCCAGATGCACCACGTTAAATAACACAATAAAGACCACTGCGCCGAGGATGGAGCCCTGCAAGGCCAGACTGGCCCCAATGCCGCCGCAAATAGGCAACAGCGTCAGCCAGAACATCGCATCGCCAATCCCACCGAGCGGTGCGCCAACGGCAATTTTGGTGCTCTGAATGCTGTTAACGTCCTGTTTTGAGCGCTCCATCGCCAGAATGATGCCAATGACAAACGTCACCAGGAAGGGGTGGGTATTGAAGAAACCCATGTGGCCTTTCATGGCGCGCGCCAGATCGCGTTTATTGGTGTGGATCTTTTTCAGCGCAGGCAGCAGCCCGTACAGCCACCCGGAAGCCTGCATACGTTCGTAGTTAAACGACGCCTGCAACAGCATGGAACGCCAGGCCACCCGGTTGATATCTTTTTTGGTCAGCTCTGCGCCAATACTCTGATCTTCATAGATGTTTTCGTTTACGCCGGAAAGTAGCGTTTCGTCGCTGTCGGAAACAGTCGGAAGCGTTTGTTGATTAGATGCCATCTTCGAATTCCTCTTTCTGGGCCGCAGATTGCGTCGGTTCTGGAGATTTACGCAGCAGGTCGATCAGCGCCATGGCCAGTGCCGCAGCGGCGATCGCCAGTACCGGCAGTTTGAGCCAGGCGGCTCCCACGAAGCCGATGATAAAGTAAGGGATATAGACGTTTTTCATCATGATTTTCAGCAGTACGGCAAAGCCGATGGCTGGCATGATGCCGCCTGCGACGCCGAGACCGTCAATCAGCCGTTCCGGCAGAACATCAATGGCCGTTTTCGCGTGCTCTGCACCGAAGTAAATCGGCAGAAACGCACACAGAAAATAGAAAATCCCCAGTGCCAGTAACGCCAGATAGTTGACCCGTTCAATACCGGCGGTGTCGGCATTCGCCGCCATGCGATCGCAGCGGGACATCACCCCGGACATCACGGAGAACAGGAACGTAATCCCCATCTGCACCGCCACGGCAAACGGCACGGCGACGCCCACGGCGACATCCGGTTTCACCCCAGTTGTAATGGCGAACGTCGTACCCACGATAGTGCCGATAATGACGTTTGGCGGTTGCGCGCCTGCCAGCGGTGCGAGTCCCATCCACACCAGTTCCAGCGTACCGCCGGTTAAAATACCGGTATGCAGATCGCCCAGAATCAGGCCGACCAGCGGCCCAAGCACCACCGGGCGGTGCATGTGTGTTAATCCGTTGAACATATCCAGGCCGGCAATAAAGGCGAGGATACCTAATGCAAAAGCCTGTAACAGACTAATTTCCATGGTGAAGGCCTCAGATGAGTTTAAAGAGATCCTGCGCAGGTTCTGTCGGAACGCCCTGAACAAAGCATTCCACCCCGGCGGCTTTCAGGCCGTTAAACGCCGCAATATCGGTCGAGTCGACAGAGACCGTTTTGGCAATCTGTTGTTTGCCATTGGCGTAGTGCATATTGCCGACGTTGATGCGTGTAACAGGCACCCCACCTTCGACCAGTTTGAGGAAATCGGTGGGGGATTTACAGACCAGCAAAATCTTCTGCCGGTCGGCGGCGCGGTGAATGTTGTCGATCACTTTTTGCAGCGACCAGAAGCGCACGGCGATCCCTTCTGCCAGCACCATCTCCATCAGGTTCTGTTGCACAGTGTCTTCTGCCACCTCATCGTTGGCGACCAGGACCAGATTTGCCCCCGCAAATCCGACCCACTGCACCCCGACCTGACCATGAATGAGTCTTTCGTCGATACGGCTGAGTACAATATTTGGCATAGCGTGTTCCTCTTTTTTGTTATCCGTTTTGGGACGTTACGCCCTGGCAGGCGGCATGGTACTGCTGCAGTATGTCCTGAATATGGTTGATGATGAGTTCTCGCGGTGTGGCATTGAGATCTCCCTCGCGCACTTTCACGTACTGCAAAGGTAAATACTGGCTAATGAGCGGCAGGGGAATCGGCTCATCCGCCAGATTGCGCACCAGTCGTTCAAACGCCTCATCAATCTGGCTGTCTGGCCAGTAGTAACGAACACGATCGGAATAGCTGTAGCCCCGCGCCAGACGGCGGGTATTGCCATCGCCGTGGTAGTGGCTCTGCCAGTATTCCGGACGATCGAGCATGACGCTCTCAAGGACATGACGCAGGTCGGAACAGGCTTTTGCCGGGAGTAACTCTTCTTCAATGGCGGCCAGCGAGAACAGCGCTTCGCGCAGGGCGAAGGTCAGGGCCGGGCCGACTTTCAGGATGGCAAAGTGATCTTTCACTAACTGGCGCAGCGACTGCGGCGTCTGGTAGTCCGTGGAGTGCGCCTCAAAAACCAGCGTGTCATACGCTTCCACCATCTTGCTTAACGCGACGGCTTTTTGTGGTTGATAATCAATGATGTGGGTATGGTCGAACTCAACGCCGGGTTGTACCACCAGCGCGATGATACGGGGCCAGATGGCATTGAGTCCCTGCTTTTCAAAGGCGTGACGATGGGCTTCCAGTGTCGCTCGTGCGGCCTCAGGCGTGGTGACAGCCAGTTCGGTGAGCGTCTCATGGGCTCCGCCCGGTACCGGCACTTCAGTGCCAATCACATAAACCAGATCAGACTCGCCAAAATGAGCAATGCAGGTCTCTTCGGCAATCTTCGCCAGGCGCGCGGCACGTTCCGCGACGATGGCATCGGTCAATGGCACGGGATCGCCCTGGCAGGACATGCTGCAATCAAGGTGGATTTTTTTGAATCCGGCGGCGACATAGCTTCTGATCAGTTCGTCGGCATTGGTCATTGCCGGTTCTGCGGCCAGGTTTTGCCAACGATTAGGGCCGAGGTGGTCGCCCCCCAGAATCAGTTGCTCCTGAGGGAAATTAAGTGAGTCGGCCAATTGGCAGACAAAATGGCGAAAATCGGCTGGGGTCATGCCCGTGTAACCGCCAAACTGGTCAACCTGATTTGAGGTTGCTTCAATCAGCAGCGGCGAGTGATTTGCCTGTGCGTAACGTATTGCGGATTCCAGCACCAACGGATGCGCGGAACAAACGGCGTAAATTCCGTTTGTCTTACCTCGTTTATGCTGTTCCACCATATCAGTCAGATGTTTCACTTTCCTCTCCAGGTCAGATAACTGCGACATACAATCTTTCGTTTTGTTTCACTTGATACTGCATCATGGTCTTATAAAAATAAAACGAAAGATAATAGTTTTCCGATCTGTTTCACAAAAGAAACATAATGAAAGCATTCAGCGGGGTTTTTTGCCCTTCAGGTCGACTTTTTTCGGCTTGCATTCCGATAAAAGAAAGGCGTTAATAGGCGAAACGAAATGAAACGAAAGAATTAGCCAAAGGATTTCTTATGAGCAATACCGATGCTTCTGGAGACAAGCGGGTGTCAGGCACCAGCGAAAGGCGTGAGCAAATTATCCAGCGGTTGCGGCAGCAAGGAAGCGTACAGGTGAACGATCTTTCGGGATTGTTTGGCGTTTCCACGGTGACGATCCGCAACGATCTGGCGTTCCTGGAAAAGCAGGGGATCGCCGTTCGCGCCTATGGCGGCGCATTGATTTGCGACAGTAATACGCCAGGTGCGGAGCCTTCCGTCGAAGATAAAAGCTCACTGAACACGGCGGTGAAACGCAGTATCGCCAAAGCGGCCGTGGAGTTGATCAAACCGGGTCACCGCGTGATCCTGGACTCCGGTACCACGACCTATGAGATTGCGCGCCTGATGCGTCAGCATAGCGATGTGATTGCAATGACCAACGGGATGAACGTCGCCAATGCCTTACTGGAAGCAGACGGCGTGGAATTGTTGATGACCGGTGGTCATCTGCGTCGTCAGTCGCAGTCATTTTATGGCGACCAGGCCGAGCAGTCGTTGCAGAATTATCACTTCGATATGCTGTTTCTGGGCGTCGACGCCATTGATTTAGAGCGAGGCGTCAGTACTCATAACGAAGACGAAGCCCGGCTAAATCGCCGGATGTGTGAAGTGGCGGAACGGATTATCGTGGTCACTGACTCCAGTAAATTTAACCGCTCGAGCCTGCATAAAATTATTGATACCCAACGTATTCACACCATCATCGTCGATGAAGGCATCCCGGAAGAGAGCCTGAAGGAGTTTCATCGCAGTGGCGTTGAGGTCATTATCGTCCAGGCGGCGTCGTGAAAATCACAAAAATGTGATGTCCTTCAATTAAGCAAAAAGAAAAATGTCAGCGGGTTTTTGCCGAACCCGCTTTCGTTTTTTCACTGATTTTTCGTCTCCTTCTCCCGCTCACCTGTCCTGCACGCTTTTCGATGTTTCGCATTTTTCATTTTCGGTTTAGATAAAACGAAAGAAAAACAGGCTTTTTTGCCAAAATCCGCGCTGCGGACGCGTTCACAAATTCGCCTTAAGTCTTCTGATTTAATATATTAAAAAGAAAACGAAAGCGATAAATCGCTAAAACATAACAATATGCAATGGAGCAAAAGCAATGCTGGATAACTTAAGACGTCGCGAGCAAATCATCGATCTGTTATGCGATCAAGGTAGTGTTCGTGTCGAACCCCTGAGCGTGCATTTCGGCGTCTCAAGCGTCACTATCCGCAATGACTTACGTTATCTCGAGCAGAAAGGCTGCGTCATGCGTTCTTATGGCGGCGCCGTATTAAATCAACACTTTGCCCTCGATCGCCCCTTACAGGACAAAGACCGGCTGAACCGCGATGTGAAATCGCGGATTGCCGAAAAAGCGGCCAGTTTTGTGAAAGATGGCGACACGTTGATTCTCGATTCTGGCTCGACCACCACGCTTATTCCTCCGTTGCTTAAAAGTCGTCGCGATCTGGTGGTGATGACCAATGCGCTGAACATTGCCTGGGAACTCGCCAATTTTGAACGGGTGGATGTCATGATATTAGGGGGAAATGTCAGGCAAAGCGTTTACTCGCTGTATGGTCCTTCAGCGGAACATCAGCTCAGACAGTATCGGTTTGATAAGCTCTTTTTGGGCGTTGATGGATTTTGTCTGGAAGACGGGATCACCACGCCGCATCCAGGGGAAGCGCACCTTAACCAGGTGATGTGTCAGGTAGCGCAGGAGGTTACGGTCGTCGCGGATTCCAGCAAGTTCGGCCGCAAAAGTTTTTGCATGATCAGTGAAATCAGCGGTATTGACCGGGTGATTACCGACAGTGGTATTCCGGAGCATTATCATCAGGCGCTCAGCCAGATGGGGGTGGATGTCGTTATCGTGGATGAATAAGAGAGAACGCCGGCAAAAGCGTGTTTTGCCGGCGATCGCTTAGTGCATCAGTGCATCCTGTTCGACCAGCAGCAGGGCGGCACCGCGTACGCCGCTGGATGCGCCATGCACGGCCGGGAAGACATTCGCGGGGGCGAGCCCCGGGAAGAGATAGCGCGACATGGCGCCGGGCAGTAAGGTGTAAATTTCCTCAATGTTAGAGACGCCGCCGCCCAGAACAAAGGCGTCGACATCCAGAATGAGCTGCAACTGCGCCAGCGTACAGCCCAGCATATCAATCCACGCCTCAACCGTGGCGACGGCGCTGGCGTTGCCATGACGGTAATTTCCCAGCAGCGTCTCCATTTTGAGCTGTTCCCCGCTAAAGTGCTTATGCAGCCAGAGTAAACCGGGGCCGGACTGGTAGCGCTCCAGACAGCCCTGTAAGCCGCAGCCGCACGTGATCTCCGGCAGGTTATAACGGCGCATAAAGGTGGCGGGCAGCGGTAAATGCCCAAACTCGCTGGCCATCCGGTTGCGCCCACGATAGAGCTGCCCGTCGATCACCAGTCCTCCGCCCATGCCGGTGCCAATAATGGCGCCAAAGATTCGCGAGAACTGACGGGCCTGCTGGGTATGCGCCTCCGACAGCGCGAAGCAGCAGCAGTCATTGTCCAGGGCCACCGAGCGGTTGAGTCGGTGCGCCAGATCGTCCATCACCTGCCGTCCGGTCAGACAGGGGACGTTCGACGACAGCAGCTTTCCGGTATGTCTGTCCATCAATCCAGGCATGCCAATGCCGATTTTGCCCTGCATTCCCGTAGCCCAGCCGGCGGTATCGATGAGCGAGGTAAAGGTCGAGAGAAAGAGTTCGTAATCCTGAACCGGCGTGGCTACGCGCTTGCGCCAGCAAACCTGCATTTCCTTATCAAAGGCGACAATTTCAGTTTTTGTGCCGCCAATATCAACACCGTAAAACATGCCACATCTCCTCGAATTTCACAGTGTAACCAGACAGTTTTCCTTGCGAGCGCGCTCTGCGGCAAAGACCATTAAGTGACTTTCCAGCGATTCATCCGGGCCGGAGAGAATCATACTTTGATCGCCCGCCATCACGGCGTGAATAAAGCGATCCATCAGATAGTAATCCCCGCCGCCGTGGCCTCCCATTTGGGTCTGCGTGCCTGCGGCGATCTCGTCGATCGTGTAGAGCGTCTCGCTGTCCGTCAGAAAATCAAACACCCGGATCTGCTCGCCATCGCCCTCGAGATAGCCTTTCGTACCGAAAAGACGCGTCTTTCGATCTTCCATACGGGTAAAGGCGGTCATGGTGAACGTCACGGTTTGCTGATGCGCGAAACGCAAGTTGACCACCTGATGATCCACTACGTCGTTATCACAGCGATAAACGCAGCGGCCATACGGACCTTCGCGCAGCGCCTGACGGACATTTTCCTCGGTGGGATCCGCCGTCAGCACGCGACGGAAATGTGGCGTGCATTTGTGATCCTCGCCGAGATAAATTTTGCAGGCTGACCAGGGGCAGCTCGCCTCAACCTGGCAATCCAGGCAGCGGTCGGCGGCACCCTCCGGCTGGTTCTCCTTTACGAAATGACTCAGGTTGCCAAATGAGGTCACATCCTGACAGCGATCGCCCATGATGTAGCGGATCCAGTCCATATCGTGGCAGGATTTCTGTAACAGCATAAACGACGATTCCGCTTCGTTACGCCAGTTGCCGCGAACGAAAGAGTGCGCCTGGTGCCAGTAACCCACCGGCTCAAGATGCTGCATGCTGACGATATCGCCAATCACCCCGCTGTCGAGCAGGGACTTGAGTTTTTGCGTATAGCGGGTGTAGCGCAGAACGTGGGCGACACCCAATAAGACGTTGTTGCGCTTCACCGCAGCGATGATGGTGCGGCACTCTTCCGGCGTGGGAGCGATCGGTTTTTCCAGCAAAATATGATAGCCGAGGTCGGCAAACGCGACGGCAGGCTCTTTGTGCATCGTATCCTGAGTACAAATCAGTACGACATCTGCCATTCGTGGGCGGGCCGCCGCCTCTTTCCAGTCGCGAAAGATGTTTTCCTGCTCAATTTGATGCTGAGCGACAAACTGTTGGCGATACGCCTCTCTGGGTTCCGCCACGCCGACCACCTGCATGCGGTCCGGATGCTCAAGCGCGTAGCGAGAATAGATTTCGCCGCGCGCGCCTGCGCCCACCACTAACACGGTCACTTTCTTTGCACACATATAAGCCTCTCATTTTGCCCTTGCCTGCGTTCGCGTTGTTCTGCGCGGCGGGGCATTAAAAAAACAAACTGGAATTGCTTGCACCTGATGATGACGTTCGCGATTTCAGGCACTGGCTAAATTTTCTTCATTCTGCTTATCGAATAAAAAGGCGGCTTCAAGATTGAATTTCACCCTGATCGATTCGCCGGGCAGCGGACTCCAGTCCGGTGACGAATTGACTCGCAGGATCATTTGCTGTGCGCCGATATCGAAATGCAGGAGATCTTCATTGCCCATTCTTTCCACGTTGGTGATCCGGGCGTCGAAAGCCGCAGGATCGTTGTGCTGCGCCAACTGAATCGCCTCCGGACGAATGCCAAACCAGACGCTGTCGTGCGGATAATCCGTCAGTTGGGAGATAAGTCGTGCGGTTAAGGGCAAGGTCAGCGCGTCATTCAGACGCAGTCCGTGCGTGTGCGGGTCGAGCCCCAGAAGATGGATATTCATTGCCGGGTTACCAATGAAACCCGCCACGAATTTATTCTTTGGCTGATGGTAGATATTGCCCGGCGTGTCGACCTGCATGATCCGTCCACCGTTGAGCACGCAAATGCGGTCACCCATGGTCATCGCTTCAATCTGATCGTGTGTGACATACACCATTGTCGCGTTCACGCCTTCGTGACGCAGTTGGCGGTGAAGTTCCGTCAGGCGCACGCGCATTGACACGCGCAGTTTGGCGTCGAGATTGGACAACGGCTCATCAAACAAAAACACCTCAGGCTTACGCACAATGGCTCTGCCGACGGCAACGCGCTGGCACTGACCCCCTGAAAGTTGACCCGGTTTTTTGTCGAGTAGCGTTTCGATTTCCAGTTTGCGCGCGGCTTCCCGCACACGAACATCTATCTCCTGCTTGTTCATTTTGCCCTGCAGGCTGAAGGCCATATTTTTGTAGATCGTCATGTGGGGATAGAGGGCGTAGTTTTGAAAAACCATCGCCACGCCACGTTCTTTTGGCAGCAAGTCGTTAACGCACCGTTCGCCAATGGAAATATGACCATGAGTAATCTCTTCCAGACCGGCGATCATGCGCAGTAACGTTGATTTGGCGCAGCCGGATGGCCCGACAAAAACCATAAATTCGCCATCGTGAATTTCAAGGTCAACGCCATGAATCGCCTGAAAGCCATTCGGATAGATTTTGCCTACTGACTGTAATTGAATGCCTGACATAATAATGCCCCTTATCCTTTAATTCCGGCACCGGCGATGCCACGAATGAAATAGCGCTGGAAGAAGATATAAAGTAACAACATGGGGATAATCGCGAGCAACGCTCCCGCCATGAGCATGGGATACTCCACCCCGGCGCGACCGGAGAGCGAGGCCAGACCCACCGGCAGCGTCATTTTGTCCATTGAGGTATTGACGATGAGCGGCCACATTAAGTTATTCCAGCTCCACAACCCGTTAATAATGACGCAGGCGATAAGTCCCGGTTTAATCAGCGGCAGCATGATTTTGAAAAAGATCGTTAAATGGTTATAACCATCCATAATGGCCGCTTCTTCCAGCTCTTTCGGTACGGAAAGAAAAAACTGGCGCAATAAAAAGGCGCTATAAATACTGAATAATCCCGGCAGCACCAGGCCTGGAATGGAGTTCAGCAGACCTATTTTCTCGATCGTTAAAAACTGCGGGATCAAAAAGATCTGTCCGGGAACCATCAGAATCGAAATGCAGAGCATAAAGAGGAGATCGCGCCCTTTAAAACGCAGGCGGGAGAAACCATACGCCGCCATCGCGGCAATCAGCGTCTGTAAGATGACGATAACCAGCGTGGAAACGATCGAGTTAAAATAAAAGCTACCAAACGGCATCTCATGCAAGATTTTATCGTACGCCTGAAACCCCGGATTGGCGGGCAGCAGGATCGGCGGAAAGGCAATACTTTCCGCCTGGGTTTTAAACGAGGTGATGATCATCCAGAGAAAGGGAACCACCGTGACCAGCGTCGCCAGGATCATCAGGCCATAAATCAGCCATTTTTCACGTTTTGTCATGAACATAGTGGTTGCCTTACTGTGCTTTAAGCCGTTTGCCTATCCATATCTGCAGCAGGGTCAGTACCATCGTGATAACGAAAATCACCACGGCAATCGCGGAGGCGTACCCTTTTTCATGGTAGATAAAGGCGTATTTATAAAAGAGATAAGCGATGGTCATGGTCTGATCGTCCACCATGGAAGAACTGCCAAACAGCAGATACACCACATCGAATATTTGCAGCGTTTCGATAAACGAGATCACCAGAACGAAGAACAGCGTCGGGATCATTAGCGGCAGGGTAATTGACCAGAAGCCGCGCAGTTTACTGATGCCATCCAGAGACATGGCTTCATAAATCTGCTTCGGGATCCCCTGCAAGCCGGCGAGCAGAATGATCATCTTCAGAGCGATAGCCGACCAGATAATAACCAGTGAGGCGCTCAGACGGACAATATCCGGATCGGATAACCAACCAATGGCGGGAATATCGAAATAAGCCAGGATCTGATTGAGTAAACCGAAATTACGGTTCATCAACCACTGCCAGACCATCGCAATGGCGGCAGGCATCGTAACGGCCGGAAGAAATAACAGCGTACGGAACAGCCACTGACCGCGAATCGCCTGGTTTAAACCAATCGCCAGCAGTAAAGACAGGACCGTGATCACCGGCACACAAATAAAAACATAGGCCAGCGTATTCACTATCGCCGAACGGAATTCATCATCGCTGAATAAATTAATGTAATTATCCAGATTGATTGTCGTCCAGATCTGAAACTCGCCCAGATCGGTAAAACTGTAAAATACGTTCTGGAAGAACGGCGTAAAGTAAAAAATAACTAATCCTGCCAACAGCGGCAGAATCATTATCCACCCCCAGAAACGTTCTTCTTTTTCCAGTCGGGTCAGGGATTTTTTATGGGGTTCCTTGGCCGATAACGGCGGGGATGCCGCTTCATCTGAATAGCTCATACAGACTCCGGGATGCTCACTTTACAAACAATAAATGGGTTAACGCAGGAGAGGTGAGAGGGAGCAAGGCTCCCTCACGATTATTTCTGCATTTCACGCTCAACGCGTTTTGCGACACCCGGCATAACCTGTTGCGGATCATTTCCCATCCAGACTTTTTTCAGCCCGTCGTTGAGAATGCTATTCCATTTCGCGGTATTGGATCCGGCAGTGGGATATTTATGAGAAAATGCCAGTGAATCGATATAGGCGGAAACATCAACATCCTTAAAGCCTTCCGCCCACGCTTTGGCGACTTTCTGATTGGCCGGAATCACCACTTTGCCCGCCGCCAGCGTTTGCTGCGCATGTTCTGAACTCATAAATTCAATGAATTTCCAGGCGGCCTCTTTATGCTGGCTTTTGGCCGACATGGCGAATGCCAGGCTATGAGAGACGCCAGCCTGTTCTGCCATTTTGGGCATCGGGACTACGCCGACATGATCGTTAATCAGTTCGTTCTGCGAGAACGGCAGCGCCCACCAGGAGCCCGCGTAGATCATCGCCACTCGGTTGGACTGGAAGACGTCGGCGGCTTTCATTTCGCCTGGCGGCTGGAGCAATCCTGCCTTCAGCATTCCCTGAACGTCGCGATACATGGCGATCGCGTTGTCGCTGGCAACGTCCGTTTTACCCTCTGGCAGGACAATCTGAGTGCCGGCCTGGAGCAGCAGGTTAAAGTAACTGTCCTGACCGCTGCCGAGATCCATCGCCAACGGATAAGAATGCTGATCCAGATTTTTACGTAACTGTTCCGATTTCTGTTTTAAATCGTCCCACGTCCAGTTTTTATCGGGATAGGTTACGCCAGCCTGATCAAACATTTTTTTGTTATACCACACGGCAATCGCGTCGATATCACGTGGAATAGCGTATTGCGCAGACTGGTACTGATAAGCATCGACAGAGCTTTTCACGAAATCATCAAGATTTGGTGATGATTTGTCTTTTAAATAAGGGGTCAGTGGTTCCAGCATGCCATTTTTAACGTACTGCTGAAAATTCGGCATATTCATCCAGAATACATCCGGCGCCACATTTCCTCCGACCGCTGAACTGAGTTTTATGAAATATTGATCATAGGGCGTTAGTTCAATTTCAACTTTCACACCGGGATTGTTTTTTTCAAACTCATTAACCAGTTGCTGTTCGCCGGGAAGTTGATTTCGATCCCATAGCGTATAGCGTAATTTAACGGGTTTATCTGTCGTCTGGCCTTCTGCACTGGCAACCGCCGGCGCGGCCAGTAAACAGGAAAAAAGGCATGCCAGGGCGACATTATTTTTATTCAAGGTATACATAACTTCCCTCTTTATTCGGGTCAGAATGTCGGTGAGGTAAATTACAGAAGCCATTGAATCTTGTGTTTAACAAAGGGGAAAGTCAAAGGGGGAAAAATGAGGGAATTATCGCATTAAAACAGCCCGGCTTTTCGGTAGGTTTCTCTTTTATCAAAACGAAAAGAGGGCGAAAAGGGAGGGCTCAGACATTATTCTTTCTTTCAACGGGTTAGGATTTTTACACCAACGAAAATCGAAAAATGGCGGGCGAAAAATTAACCTTCAAAACTGCGAGCACTATCACCTTATCTTTCGCGGACAGAAAAGAAAAAACGGGGATTAATCCCCGTTTTCTCGGTTGCTTTCGTTTCGAAAATATCAGGTCACTGGCGCCGGGTTAAATACGGCCAGCTGATTGTGCAGTCCCCATTGATCGGAGAACGTTTTCTTACGGCCGCTGGCGACATCGAGAATAAACTCAAACAGTTTCTGACCGACTTCCTCAATGGTCTCTTCGCCCGTGGCGATGGTACCCGCATTGATATCCATTAAATCGTACCAGCGATTTGCCAGTTCGGTACGGGTTGCCATCTTAATCACCGGCACGGCCATCAGGCCATAGGGGGTACCGCGACCCGTGGTGAACACCTGAACGGTGATCCCGGACGCGACCTGCTGTGTGCCGCAGACAAAATCGCTGGCGGGCGTTGCGGCATAAATCAGACCGCGTTTGGTCGGGCGCTGACCCGGAGAGAGCACTTCGACAATCGCGCTTTTACCGGATTTCGCAATTGAGCCCAGCGCTTTTTCCACCACATTCGCCAGACCACCTTTTTTGTTACCCGGAGAGGGGTTAGCGCTGCGATCGGTTTTTCCCATATCGAGATAGTTGTCGTACCAGGCCATCTCTTCCAGCAGACGTTTACCTACCTCTTCGTTGATGGTGCGCGGCGTCAGCAGATGAATCGCATCACGCACTTCGGTGACTTCGGAGAACATCACCGTGGCGCCGCAGCGTACCAGCAGGTCAGAGGCGTAGCCCACTGCCGGGTTTGCCGTCACGCCGGAAAACGCATCGCTGCCGCCGCACTGCATGCCGACAACCAGTTCAGAGGCCGGGCAGGTTTCGCGCTGGCGCAGATTCAGTTTAACCAGATGGCGCTCAGCGACCTGCAGGATATTATCGACCATGGAACGGAAGCCCACATGCTTTTCGTCCTGAAGGCTGACGATGCTGGCGCTGTCGACCGGAATACTTTGCACATCGTCAGTACCTTCCAATAAACGTTCCGGCTGCAGTTTTTCACAGCCCAGGCCAATGACCATCACTTCGCCGCCAAAGTTTGGGTTCAGCGAGATGTTATGGATGGTGCGGATCGGCACCACAGCTGCCGGCGCGTTAATTGCCACGCCGCAACCGTACAGGTGGTTAAGTCCGACCACACCATCGACGTTCGGGTATTTAGGCAGCAGATCGCGCTCAATGATTTTGACGACATAATCCACCACACCAGCCACACAGTGCACGCTGGTGGTGATGCCGAGCAGATTCTTGGTGCCTACGCTACCATCGGCGTTGCGGTAGCCTTCAAAGGTATAGCCTTCCAGCGGCGGCAGCGGTTCCGGAACTTTGGTCGCCAGTGGCAGCGTGTTCAACGGCGGCGCTGTCGGTAGCTCAACCATGGATTCATCAATCCAGCTTCCGCGCGGAATGTCGCGCACGGCGTAGCCGATCACTTCACCGTAACGTATGATTTCACCATGAACCGGAATATCCACCAGCGCGACTTTATGTCCCTGTGGAATATGTTCAATCAGCTCCAGTCCATCCGGGAATCGCGTCCCGGCTTTCAAACCATTGTCATTAACAATGATCGCCACATTATCTGTTTCGTGGACCTTTATATAAAATGCGCTCGGCGATTCTTGTCTGATGTCGATGTTGGCCATTGTCCAGTATTCTCCAACCGGGGTGATAATAATATAGAAAGATTCTGCGAATCTGATTATTAAAATAAGGAAGACCTGTCGTGAAATAAGGATGTCAGGAGTTCAAAAATAAGAATGTGATCCAGGTCACTCGTTATGGTGAAAGCCCGGCTATCAGGGGCGGTAAAGCGTAAATATGTGCATCAGCGCCCAGCGTTATGTGCATTTGCTCAAAATATTATTTGTAATTAACATCGTTAATGAGCATCTGCACAATGCGTAATGCTCTCTGCCTGATTATACTGAATCACGAAATGAGTATCTGTATTTATTAATAAGCGATAGCGTCTGTCATCAATAAATAATAATAAATGTGTCTGCTTAAGTGCCTGAGGTAAATAAAATGATCCTGGATACCGTTGTAGAAAAAAAGAAAGGTACGCATACCCGCTATTTAATTCTGCTGATAATTTTTATTGTTACAGCGGTTAACTACGCGGACCGGGCGACGCTATCCATTGCCGGTACCGAAGTCGCCAAAGAGTTGCAGCTGAGTGCTGTGTCAATGGGCTACATCTTCTCTGCCTTTGGCTGGGCATACCTGCTGATGCAAATTCCCGGCGGCTGGCTGCTCGATAAGTTTGGTTCGAAAAAAGTGTACACCTGGAGCCTGTTTTTCTGGTCGCTGTTCACCTTCCTGCAAGGCTTCGTGGATATGTTCCCGCTGGCCTGGGCCGGGGTTTCCATGTTCTTTATGCGCTTTATGTTGGGTTTCTCGGAAGCGCCTTCGTTCCCGGCAAACGCCCGTATTGTAGCGGCCTGGTTCCCGACCAAAGAGCGTGGAACCGCGTCGGCAATCTTTAACTCTGCTCAGTATTTTTCACTGGCACTGTTCTCGCCGCTGCTGGGCTGGTTGACCTTTGCCTGGGGCTGGGAGCACGTCTTCACTGTGATGGGCGTGATTGGATTTGTCCTGACGGCGCTGTGGGTCAAACTGATTCATAACCCCACCGATCACCCGCGGATGTCCGCAGAAGAGTTGAAGTTCATCTCTGAAAACGGTGCGGTCGTGGATATGGACCACAAAAAACCGGGCAGCTCCATGGCAAGTGGTCCAAAACTGCATTACATCAAGCAGTTATTGACCAACCGCATGATGCTTGGCGTGTTCTTTGGACAGTATTTCATCAACACGATCACCTGGTTCTTCCTGACCTGGTTCCCGATTTATCTGGTTCAGGAAAAAGGAATGTCGATCCTGAAAGTGGGTCTGGTGGCTTCGATTCCGGCGCTATGTGGTTTCGCTGGCGGCGTACTGGGCGGCGTGTTCTCGGACTATCTGATTAAGCGCGGTTTTTCTATCACCGTTGCGCGTAAGCTGCCAATTGTGCTGGGAATGCTGCTGGCTTCCACCATCATTTTGTGCAACTACACCGACAACACCGCGCTGGTGGTGACGCTGATGGCGCTGGCCTTCTTTGGTAAAGGATTTGGCGCACTGGGCTGGCCGGTGATTTCGGACACCGCGCCGAAAGAGATTGTGGGCCTGTGTGGCGGGGTATTTAACGTCTTTGGCAACGTGGCATCTATCGTAACGCCACTGGTTATCGGTTACCTGGTAAGTGAACTGCATTCCTTCAACGCCGCGCTGGTATTCGTTGGCTGTTCCGCGCTGATGGCAATGGTGTGTTACCTGTTTATTGTCGGTGACATTAAACGTATGGAACTGCAGAAATAATTAACGGTTAAGTGACAAGGTAAAAGTGATGAATAACGACATCTTCCCGAACAAGTTCAAAGCAGCGCTGGCTGCGCATCAGATTCAGATTGGTTGCTGGTCAGCGCTGGCAAGCCCCATCAGTACCGAAGTCTTAGGACTGGCGGGCTTCGACTGGCTGGTGTTGGATGGCGAGCATGCGCCAAATGATGTCTCCACCTTTATTCCACAACTGATGGCGTTGAAAGGCAGTTCCAGCGCGCCAGTGGTGCGTGTACCGACCAATGAGCCGGTGATTATTAAACGTCTGCTGGATATCGGTTTTTACAACTTTCTGATTCCGTTTGTTGAAACAGAAGAAGAGGCAGTGAACGCCGTTGCGTCGACGCGCTATCCGCCTGAAGGGATCCGTGGCGTGTCCGTATCGCATCGCGCCAACATGTTTGGCACCGTCCCGGATTACTTCGCGCAGTCCAACAAAAACATCACCATCATTGTGCAGATTGAGAGCCAGCAGGGCGTGGATAACGTCGATGCTATCGCCGCCACCGAAGGTGTCGACGGTATTTTCGTTGGTCCAAGCGATCTGGCTGCGGCGTTAGGCCACCTCGGCAATGCCTCTCATCCTGAGGTGCAGAAAGCCATTCAGCACATCTTTGCCCGGGCGAAAGCGCACGGCAAACCGAGCGGCATTCTGGCACCGGTTGATGCCGACGCCCGTCGCTATCTGGAATGGGGGGCCACGTTTGTTGCTGTCGGCAGCGACCTGGGCGTGTTCCGTTCCGCCACGCAGAAACTGGCTGATTCCTTTAAGAAATAACCACCACCGAAACAAGAGAGATAATTGATATGACGATGAAAGTTGGTTTTATTGGCCTGGGTATCATGGGTAAACCAATGAGTAAAAACCTCCTGAAAGCAGGTTACTCGCTGGTGGTTTCTGACCGTAATCCTGAAGCGATCGCTGACGTTATCGCGGCAGGTGCAGAAACCGCGTCTAACGCCAAAGCGATTGCTGAGCAGTGTGATGTGATCATCACCATGCTGCCAAACTCTCCGCATGTGAAAGAGGTTGCGCTGGGCGAAGGCGGCATTATCGAAGGGGCGAAACCGGGGACGGTGCTGATCGATATGAGCTCCATCGCGCCGCTGGCGAGCCGTGAGATCAGCGACGCGCTGAAAGCTAAGGGCATCGATATGCTGGACGCGCCGGTGAGCGGCGGTGAGCCGAAGGCGATCGACGGCACGTTGTCGGTGATGGTTGGCGGCGACAAAGCGATTTTCGATAAATACTACGATCTGCTGAAAGCGATGGCGGGGTCTGTTGTTCATACCGGTGATATCGGGGCGGGGAACGTCACCAAACTGGCGAACCAGGTGATTGTGGCGCTGAACATTGCCGCGATGTCTGAAGCGCTGACCCTGGCAACCAAAGCCGGCGTAAACCCGGATCTGGTTTATCAGGCGATCCGTGGTGGTCTGGCAGGCAGCACCGTCCTGGATGCGAAAGCGCCGATGGTGATGGATCGTAACTTCAAGCCGGGTTTCCGTATCGATCTGCACATTAAAGATCTGGCAAACGCGCTGGATACGTCTCACGGTGTTGGTGCTCAGCTTCCGCTGACCGCGGCTGTTATGGAGATGATGCAGGCGCTGCGTGCTGATGGCCTGGGAACCGCCGACCACAGTGCTCTGGCATGCTATTACGAAAAACTGGCGAAAGTGGAAGTCACTCGCTAATGACCTTGCGCCCGGATGGCGTATCGCGATCCGGGCCTGGATTGTAGGCCGGATAAGTAAAGCGCCATCCGGCGTTGTGCAGTAACAGGCGATCATCATGAAAATCGTAATTGCCCCAGACTCTTATAAAGAAAGCCTTTCTGCTACTGAGGTAGCGCAGGCGATAGAAAAAGGATTTCGGGAAATTTTCCCCGATGCGCAGTATGTTTCCGTTCCGGTCGCCGATGGGGGTGAGGGGACGGTTGAAGCCATGATTGCCGCCACACACGGTTCTGCACATTCCGCTCTGGTGACCGGACCGCTGGGTGAAAAAGTGAATGCCAACTGGGGCATGTCAGGCGATGGAAAGACCGCGTTTATTGAAATGGCGGCCGCCAGCGGACTGGCGCTGGTCCCCCCCGAAAAACGTAACCCCCTGATTACCACTTCGCGCGGCACCGGGGAGCTTATTTTGCAGGCGCTGGACAGTGGGGCGAGCAATATTATTATCGGCATTGGCGGGAGCGCGACCAATGACGGCGGTGCCGGGATGGTTCAGGCGCTGGGCGCGAAGCTGTGTGATGCCAACGGAACTGAAATTGGCTACGGCGGCGGTAGTCTGAACACTCTCAATACCATTGATGTGTCTGGTCTGGATCCGCGCATTAAACATTGTGCTATTCGCGTTGCTTGTGATGTGACCAATCCGCTGGTGGGCGAACAGGGAGCTTCTCGGATCTTTGGCCCGCAAAAAGGGGCGACGGAACCGCTGATCCTCGAACTGGACCGCAATCTGGCTCACTACGCGGATATTATTAAAAAATCACTGGGTGTGGATGTGAAAAACGTCCCAGGCGCAGGTGCGGCGGGCGGCATGGGGGCAGCGCTGATGGCATTCCTCGGCGCGGAGTTGAAAAGCGGGATTGAGATCGTCACCCAGGCGCTTAATCTGGAAGAGCATATTCACGACTGTACGCTGGTTGTTACCGGTGAAGGGCGCATCGACAGCCAGAGCATTCACGGCAAAGTGCCGGTGGGCGTGGCTAACGTGGCGAAGAAATACCACAAGCCGGTGATTGGCATTGCGGGCAGTCTGACGCGGGATGTCGGCGTGGTGCATCAATATGGTATCGATGCTGTATTCAGCGTATTGACCAGTATTGGCACGCTGGAAGAGGCCTTTCGCGGCGCATTTGACAACATTTACCGGGCGTCGCGAAACATTGCGGCGACGCTGGCGGTGGGAATGCGCAGTGCAGGGTGACAAGGGCGTGCAAACCCTCTATACTGCGCGCCGAAGCTGACCAGACAGTCGCCGCTTCGTCGTCGTCCCTTTCGGGGGAGACAGGCGGAGGGGAGGAAAGTCCGGGCTCCATAGGGCAGGGTGCCAGGTAACGCCTGGGGGGGAAACCCACGACCAGTGCAACAGAGAGCAAACCGCCGATGGCCCACGCAAGTGGGATCAGGTAAGGGTGAAAGGGTGCGGTAAGAGCGCACCGCGCGGCTGGTAACAGTCCGTGGCACGGTAAACTCCACCCGGAGCAAGGCCAAATAGGGGTTCATAAGGTACGGCCCGTACTGAACCCGGGTAGGCTGCTTGAGCCAGTGAGCGATTGCTGGCCTAGATGAATGACTGTCCACGACAGAACCCGGCTTATCGGTCAGCTTCACCACTTTAAGAACCCCGCCACCAGGCGGGGTTTTGCTTTGTAGATAATGTAGATGAATGACTGTCCACGACGCTACACCTGAAAGAAAGCGGCTTACCGGTGAGCTTCACCACTTTAAGAACCCCGCCACCAGGCGGGGTTTTGCTTTGTAGATAATGTAGATGAATGACTGTCCACGACGCTACACCTGAAAGAAAGCGGCTTACCGGTCAGCTTCACCACTTTCATGTAGAAACCCGCTTCGGCGGGTTTTTGCTTTGCAGATGATGTAGATGAATGACGGTCCACGACGCTATACCTGGAAGAAAGCGGCTTACCGGTCATGACGCTTCGCTTATCAGGCCTGTGAACGGTGAAGGGGAACGGGGACCTGTAGGGCGGATAAGATACGTCGCATCGCCATCCGGCAGCGTTCTGGAACCTGCGGCTATTAAGAAATTTCTTGTTATGTGACAGCCAACACAAAACGCTACTTTCTATGAATATCTCGATAGAAACAAAAAGCAATCGATCGACTTCACAAAATTACACGCTACAAAAACAGAGAAACTCAGTGTTAATATATTGTTGTGAATGATAATTGTTTGTGTGTATATATTTAATTATTGATAAATTCAATGTTTATTTATAAACAAACAGGGCTAAAAAATGTGATGTATAACATTATTTAATCCAATTTATGTTTTAAACATAATTAAATTTGAGGGATTGCGCATTAAATTTAATGAACAAATTGACCATTAACTGCACGATAATTGCTTGAAATATCGTCATTCCTCATTTTTAGATATGAGGGGAAAATAACGCGTGTTATCGCCATAAAATATTGTTATCCCCCCCTATTTTTTTGACAAAAATCAGACTAAAGTGACATGATGTTTATATAACTAATTGAATGCAAAAGGTTTATTTATTTACAAATAACCACTTGAAATATAGGTGAAGGCAATTTGTGAGTGGTCGCACATATCCTGCTTCAAGTAATTTGTTACACTTCACGCCGTCAACAAGGTTATTAACGCAGGTCGATATGAATACGTTTGCTCTCCCAAAAACACAGCAGTTGGTGGTCTTTCAGGAAGTAATCAGAAGCGGTTCTATCGGTTCTGCGGCAAAAGAGTTAGGGTTAACTCAGCCAGCTGTTAGTAAAATTATTAACGATATTGAAGCTTATTTTGGCGTTGAGTTGGTGGTTCGCAAAAATACCGGCGTCACCTTAACTCAGGCTGGGCAGGTTTTACTCTCATGGTCCGAATCCATCACCCGTGAGATGAAGAACATGGTGAATGAGATGAACAGCATGACCGACAACACGGTGGTTGATATCTCATTCGGGTTTCCTTCGCTGATTGGCTTTACCTTTATGTCCGATATGATCCAGAAGTTCAAAGAGGTCTACCCAAAATCACAGGTCTCCATGTATGAGGCGCAACTCTCCTCATTCCTGCCGGCGATCCGCGACGGGCGACTGGACTTTGCGATTGGTACGCTCAGCGATGAAATGAAATTGCAGGATCTGCACGTCGAACCGCTTTTTGAGTCGGAGTTCGTGCTGGTGGCGAATAAGTCCCGAACATGCACCGGCACCACCACACTGGAATCGTTGCAGAACGAACAGTGGGTGTTGCCACAAACGAATATGGGCTACTACAGCGAACTCCTCACCACCCTGCAAAGAAATGGCATTAGCATCGAAAACATCGTTAAAACCGACTCCGTTGTGACCATTTACAATCTTGTCCTCAATGCTAATTTTCTGACAGTGATTCCGTGCGATATGGCCGCACCCTTTGGTTCGAACCAGTTTATTACTCTCCCTGTGGAAGAATCATTACCCATTGCTCGCTATGCCGCAATATGGTCAAAAAACTATCGTATTAAAAAAGCCGCATCGGTTTTGGTTGAATTAGCCAAAGAGTATTCATCTTATAAAGGTTGCAGACGAAAGCAATTAATTGAAATTAACTAACCGATTAAATTTAATTTAATCCTCAATTCATACCATCGTTCTTAATATCAGACGTTGGTTACGGCTATCTATTACTTTACTATCAGGTAAGAGGTTACAATGCACATTACTTACGATCTCCCGGTTGCCATTGAAGATATCCTCGAAGCAAAAAAACGACTGGCGGGGAAAATATATAAAACAGGCATGCCTCGCTCAAACTATTTTAGTGAGCGCTGCAAAGGGGAAATATTCCTTAAGTTTGAAAACATGCAGCGTACCGGCTCATTTAAAATTCGTGGCGCATTTAACAAACTCAGTTCATTGACGGATGCGGAAAAACGTAAAGGCGTTGTCGCTTGTTCAGCGGGTAACCACGCTCAAGGGGTTTCTCTCTCCTGCGCGATGCTGGGTATTGATGGCAAAGTGGTGATGCCGAAGGGGGCGCCGAAATCGAAAGTGGCCGCCACCTGTGACTACTCGGCGGAAGTAGTGCTGCACGGCGATAACTTCAATGACACTATCGCCAAAGTCAGTGAGATTGTCGAAATGGAAGGGCGTATTTTTATCCCGCCTTATGACGATCCGAAAGTGATTGCCGGCCAGGGTACTATCGGTCTGGAAATTATGGAAGACCTGTATGACGTCGATAACGTGATTGTTCCTATCGGCGGCGGCGGTTTAATCGCCGGTATTGCTATTGCCATTAAATCTATTAACCCGACCATTAAAGTGATTGGTGTGCAGTCTGAAAACGTACACGGCATGGCGGCGTCTTATCAGGCTGGAGAAATAACCACGCACCGAACGACCGGCACCCTGGCGGATGGTTGTGATGTTTCCCGCCCGGGTAAATTAACTTACGAAATTGTGCGTGAATTAGTGGATGACATTGTCCTGGTCAGCGAATACGAAATTCGTAACAGCATGATTGCTTTAATTCAACGCAACAAAGTGGTGACAGAAGGTGCTGGTGCACTGGCATGTGCTGCTTTATTAAGCGGGAAATTAGATGCCTATATCCAGAACAGAAAAACGGTCAGCATTATTTCTGGCGGCAATATCGATCTTTCTCGTGTATCGCAAATTACGGGTTTAGCAGACGCGTAAATCCGGCTATTAATCTCTTCGTTGAGGATAGGATATGAGTACTTCTGACAGCATTGTATCCAGCCAGACAAAACAGTCGTCCTGGCGTAAATCAGACACCACCTGGACACTGGGTTTATTTGGTACAGCCATCGGCGCCGGGGTGTTGTTCTTCCCCATCCGCGCAGGATTTGGCGGCTTAATCCCCATTCTTTTGATGTTGGTACTGGCGTACCCCATCGCTTTTTATTGCCACCGTGCGCTGGCACGTCTGTGTCTGTCCGGGTCAAACCCGTCCGGCAACATCACGGAAACGGTTGAAGAGCACTTTGGTAAGACGGGCGGCGTGGTCATCACGTTCCTCTATTTCTTCGCGATTTGTCCGCTGCTGTGGATTTATGGCGTCACCATTACCAACACGTTCATGACGTTCTGGGAAAACCAGTTACAGTTGCCGGCGCTGAACCGTGGTTTTGTGGCGCTGTTCCTGCTGCTGCTGATGGCGTTCGTTATCTGGTTTGGTAAGGATCTGATGGTTAAAGTGATGAGCTACCTGGTATGGCCGTTCATTGCCAGCCTGGTGCTGATCTCGCTGTCGCTGATCCCTTACTGGAACTCTGCGGTGATCGACCAGGTCGATATCAGTAATATCGCCTTAACCGGTCACGATGGCATTCTGGTCACCGTGTGGCTGGGGATTTCCATCATGGTGTTCTCGTTCAACTTCTCGCCGATCGTTTCGTCTTTCGTGGTCTCTAAACGTGAAGAATATGAGAAAGATTTTGGCCGTGAATACACCGAGCAGAAATGTTCTCAGATCATCTCTCGCGCCAGCATGCTGATGGTCGCTGTGGTTATGTTCTTCGCCTTTAGCTGCCTGTTCACGCTCTCTCCGGCAAACATGGCAGATGCGAAAGCACAGAACATTCCGGTACTGTCTTATCTGGCAAACCACTTCGCTTCCCTGTCCGGAACGAAGTCGACTTTCGCCATCGTGCTGGAATATGGCGCCTCGATTATTGCGCTGGTTGCCATCTTCAAATCCTTCTTCGGTCACTACCTGGGCACGCTGGAAGGGCTGAATGGTCTGGTGCTGAAGTTCGGTTACAAAGGCGATAAAACGAAGGTTTCCTCCGGCAAACTCAACACCATCAGCATGATCTTCATCATGGGGTCCACCTGGATTGTGGCTTACGCCAACCCGAACATTCTGGACCTGATTGAAGCGATGGGTGCGCCGATTATTGCCTCACTGCTGTGCCTGCTGCCGATGTATGCCATTCGTAAGGCACCGTCACTGGCGAAATATCGCGGTCGTCTGGATAACGTGTTTGTCACCGTCATCGGTCTGCTGACCATTCTGAACATCGTGTACAAACTGTTTTAATCCTTAAGCTCAGGATGAGCGGAGTAGTGAAATGAATGAGTTTCCGATAGTTCTGGTTATTAATTGTGGATCGTCTTCAATTAAGTTTTCAGTACTGGATGCAAATAACTGCGACGTATTAATGGCAGGCATTGCGGATGGTATTAACTCGGAAAATGCGTTCTTATCGGTAAATGGAGGTGAGCCAGTGACGCTGGCTCACCACAGCTACGAAGGCGCATTAAAGGCGATTGCGTTTGAACTGGAAAAACGTAATTTAAATGACAGCGTGGCCTTAATTGGCCACCGTATTGCCCACGGCGGAAATATTTTTACCGAGTCAGCAATTATTACTGATGAGGTCATTGACAATATTCGCCGTGTTTCACCACTGGCACCATTACATAATTACGCCAATCTGAGCGGGATTGAATCCGCACAGCATCTGTTCCCCGGCGTCACGCAGGTGGCGGTGTTTGATACCAGCTTCCATCAGACCATGGCACCAGAAGCTTACCTGTATGGCCTGCCGTGGAAGTATTTCGAAGAGCTGGGCGTGCGGCGTTACGGCTTCCACGGAACGTCGCACCGCTATGTTTCTCAACGCGGGCATGAACTGCTTGCGCTGTCCGAACAGGACTCCGGCCTGGTGATTGCCCACCTCGGCAACGGTGCGTCAATTTGTGCCGTCCGTAATGGTCACAGCGTCGACACGTCAATGGGGATGACGCCGCTGGAAGGGCTGATGATGGGCACGCGTAGCGGCGACGTGGACTTCGGCGCGATGGCGTGGGTCGCCAGTGAAACCCAACAGACTCTGAGCGATCTGGAGCGGGTAGTGAACAAAGAGTCCGGTCTGCTCGGGATTTCTGGCCTGTCGTCCGACTTAAGGGTGCTGGAAAAAGCCTGGCATGAAGGACACGAGCGCGCACAGCTGGCAATTAAAACCTTTGTTCACCGCATTGCCCGTCATATTGCCGGACATGCCGCTTCGTTACACCGTCTGGACGGTATTATTTTCACCGGAGGTATTGGTGAGAACTCGGTATTAATTCGTCGTCTGGTGGTTGAACATCTGACGGTATTGGGAGTGAATATCGACAGCGACCGAAATAACCTGTCGAATTCTCATGGCGAGCGCATTATTTCCACCCCTGATGCCCGGGTTATTTGCGCCGTAATACCGACGAACGAAGAAAAAATGATTGCGCTCGATGCGATTCAATTAGGCCGCATTAACGCAGCCGTGGAATACGCCTAATTTATTTGTTGTTCTGTAGAGAGATTATTTTTCATGAAGGTAGATATCGATACCAGCGATATGCTGTATGCCGAAGCATGGCTTGGCTTTAAAGGTACGGACTGGAAAGAAGAAATTAATGTCCGTGATTTTATTCAGCACAACTATACGCCTTATGAAGGGGATGAATCCTTCCTTGCTGATGCAACGCCTGCCACTACGGCATTGTGGGAAAAGGTGATGGCGGGCATTCGTATCGAAAACGCGACCCATGCGCCGGTCGATTTCGATACCAATATTGCGACCACGATTACTGCGCACGATGCGGGTTACATTGAGCAGGAACTGGAGAAGATTGTCGGCCTGCAAACGGATAAACCGCTGAAACGTGCGCTGCATCCGTTTGGCGGCGTCAACATGATCAAAAGTTCGTTCGATGCTTATGGTCGTGAGATGGATCCGAACTTCGAGTACCTGTTCACCGAACTGCGTAAAACCCACAACCAGGGCGTTTTTGACGTCTATTCTCCGGACATGCTGCGCTGCCGTAAATCCGGTGTGTTGACCGGTTTGCCGGACGGTTATGGTCGTGGGCGCATTATCGGTGATTATCGTCGCGTGGCGCTGTACGGCATCCGCTATCTGGTGCGTGAGCGTGAGCTGCAGTTCGCCGATCTCCAGTCAAATCTGGAGTGGGGACAGAATCTGGAAGCCACGATTCGCCTGCGTGAAGAGCTGGCGGAGCACCGTCGCGCGTTGCTGCAAATGCAGGAGATGGCGGCGAAATATGGCTGTGATATCTCTCGCCCGGCGCGTAATGCGCAGGAGGCGGTACAGTGGGTCTACTTTGCCTATCTGGCGGCGGTGAAATCGCAAAACGGCGGCGCGATGTCGCTGGGCCGCACCGCATCGTTCCTCGATATCTATATTGAGCGCGATTTCAATGCCGGTATCCTGACAGAGCAACAGGCGCAGGAGTTGATCGACCACTTCATCATGAAGATCCGGATGGTGCGTTTCCTGCGTACGCCGGAGTTTGACACGCTGTTCTCCGGCGATCCGATCTGGGCGACCGAAGTGATCGGCGGGATGGGGCTGGATGGTCGCACGCTGGTGACCAAAAACTCCTTCCGCTATCTGCATACGCTGCACACGATGGGGCCGGCACCGGAGCCAAACCTCACCGTGCTGTGGTCAGAAGCGTTGCCAGTCGCGTTTAAAAAGTATGCCGCACAGGTCTCTATCGTCACCTCGTCACTGCAATATGAAAACGACGATCTGATGCGGACCGACTTTAACAGCGACGACTATGCGATCGCCTGCTGCGTGAGTCCGATGGTTATCGGTAAGCAGATGCAGTTCTTCGGGGCGCGCGCCAATCTTGCCAAAACGCTGCTGTACGCAATCAACGGTGGGGTGGATGAGAAGCTGAAAATCCAGGTGGGGCCGAAAACCGCGCCGTTGCTGGACGACGTGCTGGACTACGACACGGTGATGGACAGTCTGGACCACTTTATGGACTGGCTGGCGGTGCAGTACATCAGCGCACTGAACATCATCCATTACATGCACGATAAGTACAGTTACGAAGCGTCGCTGATGGCGCTGCACGATCGTGACGTCTATCGCACGATGGCGTGCGGGATTGCCGGACTGTCGGTAGCGGCGGATTCGCTCTCTGCAATTAAGTACGCGACGGTGAAACCGGTTCGCGACCATAACGGGCTGGCGGTCGATTTCGTGATTGAAGGGGAATATCCACAGTACGGCAATAATGATGAGCGCGTGGATAGCATTGCCTGCGATCTGGTTGAACGCTTTATGAAGAAAATTAAAGTGTTGCCGACCTACCGGAACGCGGTACCGACGCAGTCGATTCTGACTATTACCTCCAACGTGGTGTACGGACAGAAAACCGGCAATACCCCGGATGGACGCCGCGCGGGAACGCCATTTGCGCCGGGCGCTAACCCGATGCACGGGCGTGACCGTAAAGGCGCTGTCGCCTCGCTGACTTCCGTGGCGAAACTGCCGTTCACTTACGCGAAGGACGGGATTTCGTACACTTTCTCGATTGTGCCTGCGGCACTCGGCAAAGAGGATCCGGTGCGAAAAACCAACCTGGTCGGGCTGCTGGATGGTTACTTCCACCATGAAGCGCACGTGGAAGGCGGTCAGCACCTGAACGTTAACGTAATGAACAAGGAGATGTTACTGGATGCCATTGAACATCCGGAAAACTATCCGAACCTGACGATCCGCGTCTCCGGCTACGCTGTGCGCTTCAACGCGCTCACCCGTGAGCAGCAGCAGGACGTCATTTCGCGTACTTTCACCCAGGCGATGTAACGTTATCGGGGCGGTCTGCGGGTCGCCCCGATTCACTATGCGTATGAAAACCTGGTCTCCACTGAACGAGTCCGAGGGTGTAGAAATGATTAGCGCATTCGATATTTTCAAACCTGGTATTGGTCCTTCCAGCTCTCATACCGTAGGGCCGATGAATGCAGGAAAACGGTTTATCGATCAACTGGTCAGCAGTGGAAGCTTATCGCGCACGACGCGCATGTCGGTTGATCTGTATGGTTCACTGTCGCTGACCGGAAAAGGCCACGCGACCGATACCGCCATTATGATGGGGCTGGCCGGAAACTCGCCGCAAAGCGTCAACATTGACGCCATCCCCGCGTTTATTGACGAGGTGACCCGTACCGGCCGCTTGCCGGTTGCTGAAGGTACACATGTCGTCGATTTCCCGGTTACCGATAGCATTGTTTTTCATGGTGAAACGCTGCCAAGGCACGAGAACGGAATGCGGATCACCGCCTGGGAAAACCAGGAAACGCTGCTGTGTAAAACCTACTACTCGATTGGCGGCGGGTTTATCGTGGATGAAGAGCGCTTTGGTCAGGCGCATGACGTGGAAGCGCCGGTCCCTTATGATTTTCATTCCGCCAGCGAACTGCTGAAACTGTGCGAACGCAATGGCCTTTCAGTCTCCGGGCTGATGATGCAAAACGAACTGGCGCTGCGCAGCAAGGCGGAGATTGATGCCGGATTTGCTCAGATCTGGGAAGTGATGCACACTGGCATAGAACGCGGGATGAATACCGAAGGCGTCTTACCCGGCCCGCTGAATGTACCGCGCCGCGCGGTGGCGTTACGCCGTCTGCTGGTCTCCAGTGACAGTCTCTCCAGCGACCCGATGAACGTCATCGACTGGATCAACATGTTTGCTCTCGCAGTCAGTGAGGAGAACGCGGCGGGCGGACGCGTGGTGACCGCGCCCACCAACGGGGCATGCGGCATTATTCCAGCCGTTCTGGCCTATTACGATAAATTCCGTCGTCCGCTGAATGCCAACTCCATTGCCCGCTATCTGCTGGCGGCAGGGGCCATTGGGGCATTGTACAAAATGAATGCGTCAATTTCCGGGGCGGAAGTTGGCTGTCAGGGGGAGATCGGCGTGGCCAGTTCCATGGCGGCGGCGGGGTTGACCGAACTGCTGGGCGGTAGCCCGGCGCAGGTTTGCATCGCGGCGGAAATTGCCATGGAGCACAACCTCGGCTTAACCTGCGACCCGGTTGCCGGGCAGGTGCAGATCCCGTGTATTGAGCGCAATGCGATCAACGCAGTCAAGGCGGTCAACGCCGCACGTATGGCGCTGCGCCGCACCTCCGAACCGCGTGTCTCGCTGGATAAAGTCATCGAAACGATGTACGAGACGGGTAAGGACATGAACGATAAGTACCGCGAAACATCACGCGGTGGTTTAGCGATCAAAGTGGTGTGCAGTTAGCGAACGCCAGAAAGCTTGCCCGATAAACCTGCGTCATCGGGCATTTTATCCATTGTCAGCCATCTAAAAGCACACGTCGGTGTGCTTTTTTGTTGTGATCTTCTTCAAATTTAGAAAAAAATGACACGTTATTCTTTTTAAGTAGGAAGATTTTCTTAACCAATAGAAAATATCAGGGTTATTTTGTGACGTTTTTCTCTGCGCCTGAGCGTATCCTTTTTTTCATTCTAATGACTCGCCTGCAAACCCCGTACCGCGTATCGCCTTGATGCGGCACGACAAAAATTAAAAATATACCCTACATAATGAGCGAGAATTTTATGGAAACGGCAACGAACAACAGCGTAGTGCTCGACGCCAGCGCCCCGGCGCGCCGGGCGGGAATGACGGAAAGCGAATGGCGGGAAGCGATTAAATTCGACAGCATCGACACCGGCTGGGTCATTATGAGTATCGGGATGGCGATTGGCGCGGGGATTGTTTTTCTCCCGGTGCAGGTCGGTTTGATGGGGCTGTGGGTCTTTTTGCTCTCATCGGTTATCGGTTATCCCGCCATGTATCTGTTCCAGCGTCTGTTTATTAACACGCTGGCGGAATCCCCGGAGTGCAAAGATTATCCCAGCGTCATCAGTGGGTATCTGGGGAAAAACTGGGGCATCCTGTTAGGCGCACTGTATTTTGTGATGCTGGTTATCTGGATGTTTGTCTATTCCACCGCAATCACCAACGACAGCGCCTCCTATTTGCATACTTTTGGTGTGACAGAGGGACTGTTATCCGATAACCCGTTCTATGGTCTGGTGCTGATTTGCATCCTGGTCGCCATCTCCTCACGCGGCGAAAAGCTGCTGTTCAAAATTTCTACCGGCATGGTGCTGACCAAACTGCTGGTCGTGGCGGCACTGGGCGTATCGATGGTTGGGATGTGGCACTTATACAACATTGGCGCGCTGCCGCCGATGGCGCTGTTGGTGAAGAATGCGATTATCACGCTGCCGTTTACCCTGACCTCAATCCTGTTTATCCAGACCCTGAGCCCGATGGTGATTTCCTACCGTTCCCGTGAGAAATCCGTTGAGGTGGCGCGTCATAAAGCGCTACGTGCCATGAATATTGCCTTCGGCATTTTGTTTGTCACCGTGTTCTTCTATGCCGTCTCCTTTACGCTGGCAATGGGACACGACGAAGCGGTTAAAGCCTATGAGCAGAATATCTCCGCGTTGGCGATTGCTGCACAGTTCATCAGCGGCGCGGGCGCCGGTTGGGTGAAAGTTGTGAGTGTCATCCTGAATATTTTCGCCGTGATGACCGCGTTCTTTGGCGTCTATCTCGGCTTTCGCGAAGCCACGCAGGGGATTGCGATGAACATTCTGCGCCGCAAACTGCCGGCTGAGAAGATCAATGAAACGCTGGTACAGCGCGGCATCATGGTGTTTGCCATTTTACTGGCCTGGAGCGCTATTGTGCTTAACGCACCGGTTCTGAGCTTTACGTCGATTTGTAGCCCTATTTTCGGCATGGTGGGATGTTTGATCCCCGCCTGGCTGGTCTACAAAGTACCTGCATTGCACAAATACAAAGGGGTGTCGCTGTATCTGATTATCGTCACCGGTTTGCTGCTGTGCGTATCTCCGTTCCTGGCTTTTTCCTGATTTATCCTGAAGGTTGTTGTTATGTCTGAGACTATAAAAAATCCGTTGTGGCAGCGTTTCATCCGCGCAGTACAGGAAGAGGTGAAACCTGCGCTGGGCTGTACGGAACCGGTTTCTCTGGCGCTGGCGGCCGCGGTTGCGGCCTCTGAACTGCATGGCGCGGTGGAGCGAATCGATGCCTGGGTCTCGCCCAATCTGATGAAAAACGGACTGGGGGTGACGGTGCCGGGAACCGGTATGGTTGGGCTGCCCATCGCTGCCGCGCTGGGAGCACTGGGCGGGAATGCGAATGCCGGACTGGAGGTGCTGAAGGATGCCTCCGCGCAAGCCATTACCGATGCGAAGGCGATGCTGAAAGCGGGCAAGGTGTCGGTGATGTTGCAGCAACCCTGTGATGACATCCTGTTTTCTCGCGCGAAGGTCTATAGCCATGACGGCTGGGCGTGCGTCACCATTGTCGGCGGTCATACTCACATTGTGCGGATCGAAACCGATACCGGCGTGAAGTTTACTCAGCAAGCGAACGCGGACGATGAGGCGCAGGAATCGCCGCTCTCGGTGCTTTCTGAGACCACGCTGGAAGAGATTCTGGCA
Source organism: Citrobacter amalonaticus (assembly GCF_018323885.1). Lineage (NCBI taxonomy): Bacteria > Pseudomonadati > Pseudomonadota > Gammaproteobacteria > Enterobacterales > Enterobacteriaceae > Citrobacter > Citrobacter amalonaticus. Next base: position 644,924 of record NZ_AP024585.1, read on the forward strand.
TTTGTGAATACCGTACCGTTCGACGCTATTCGTTTTATTCTCGACGCCGCCCGACTCAACGGCGCGCTGTCACAAGAGGGGCTGCGCGCAACCTGGGGGCTGCATATCGGTGCGACGCTGCAAAAGCAGTGCGCACGCGGTCTGCTGGCAAACGATCTTTCGACGGCGATCCTTATCCGAACCAGCGCGGCGTCGGATGCGCGTATGGGCGGCGCGACGCTGCCTGCCATGAGTAACTCCGGCTCCGGCAATCAGGGGATCACCGCTACGGTACCGGTGATGGTGGTGGCCGAGCACTTTGGCGCCGATGAGGAGAAACTGGCGCGTGCGCTGATGCTTTCCCATCTGAGTGCGATCTACATACACCATCAGCTCCCGCGTCTGTCGGCGCTGTGTGCCGCGACGACCGCCGCGATGGGGGCAGCGGCAGGGATGGCCTGGCTGGTGGACGAAGGGCGCTACAGCACGATCTCGATGGCGATCAGCAGCATGATTGGCGATGTCAGCGGAATGATTTGCGATGGGGCATCTAACAGTTGCGCGATGAAGGTCTCCACCAGTGCTTCTGCGGCGTGGAAGGCGGTGCTGATGGCGTTGGACGATACGGCGGTTACGGGTAACGAAGGGATTGTGGCGCACGACGTGGAACAGTCTATTGCCAACCTGTGCGCGTTGGCGTGTCATTCCATGCAGCAAACGGACAAACAGATTATCGAGATCATGGCCCATAAAGCGCATTAAGTGAAGGGCTGACTGCCTGAAGGCGCGACGCTATCCGGCCTACGAATATGTAGGCCGGATAATGCGCTTGCGCAGTCATCCGGCAATGAGGTTCAGGCGGCAGCTTCTTCCTCGGAAAGACGAACTTCGGCGTCTGCGACAATCGCTTCCAGCTCGGTCAGCATCGCCTCGTAGTCAAACGCACGGGGCGCGGTGTTGGTTTCTGCCGTTGCCACTTTCCCTGTCGGGGCCTGTTTTTTTGCTTTCTTACTCATACACCACTCCGGTTACCGATTACACCGGCAAATCTATCAGCAAAGCGCGTAACGGCGTATCGGCAACGAGCGTTATGTTAGCTTCGTCACGAATAAAGGCTCCGTCGCCACAGGTCAGCGCTTCACGCGCTTCATCGTGGGTGACGGCGTGAAAGGTGCCATGAATGGACTGCAAATAAGCGCGCGGGCCATGAAGCTGAAAACTCAGCGACTCGCCCTGATCCAGCTCAATATGGTGTACCCACGCCTGCTGGCGCAGCTGTAGACTGCCGTTCTCACCATCGGGTGAGGCGATCAGTTGCTGTTTAACTTTCGTCAGTTTTGTCTTCTGCACCAGAGCATTCTCGCGCTCAGGACAGGCGTCGAGCCACAATTGCATACGCGTAAGCGGTTTGTCTTTGCTGATATTATGTTCGCTGTAGCTGATACCCGGCTGCGCCGCGAGCAGCAACGCTTCACCCGCCTGGGCCTGAACGTGGTTGCCTTCACTGTCACGATACTCTGCAACGCCTTCAAGAATCAGATTGAGCACGTCTACCTTTGGCCAGGTGCGCGGCTGGAAGGACGCGCCGGGTGCCAGTACTTCCTGATTGAGCACGCGCAGCGATGCGTAGCCCAGCAGTTTCGGGTCGAAATAGTGTCCAAAGGAGAAGGTATAACGGGCCTGCAGCCAGCCGTAGTCTGCTTGTCCGCATTGTTTGGCTGTTCGGGTAGTAATCATAGTTCTTGACCTCTCTTTACTTCCTTTTATGTTAAGGGGCTGGACGCTGCATTGTTAGCCAGATATTCTGCCCGGTATGTTCAAATTTCCTGAATGAGAACGACATGGCCAAAGAAAGGGCATTAACGCTTGAGGCATTACGCGTAATGGACGCGATAGATCGCCGCGGTAGCTTCGCCGCAGCGGCGGATGAACTGGGGCGCGTGCCGTCAGCGCTTAGCTACACCATGCAGAAGCTGGAAGAAGAGCTGGATGTGGTGTTGTTTGACCGCTCCGGACATCGAACAAAATTCACTAACGTTGGGCGCATGCTGCTGGAAAGAGGGCGTGTGCTGCTAGAGGCGGCAGATAAGCTCACCACAGACGCTGAGGCGCTGGCGCGAGGGTGGGAGACGCATCTGACTATTGTGACCGAGGCGCTGGTGCCGACCCCGGCCTTCTTCCCGCTGATCGACAAACTGGCTGTTAAAGCCAATACGCAGCTTTCAGTGATCACCGAGGTGCTGGCGGGGGCGTGGGAACGCCTGGAACAGGGCCGGGCGGATATTGTTGTGGCACCGGACATGCACTTTCGTTCATCGTCAGAAATTAACTCCCGTAAGCTGTATACCCTGATGAACGTTTATGTTGCCGCGCCGGATCACCCGATTCATCAGGAGCCGGAACCGCTGTCGGAAGTGACGCGGGTGAAGTATCGCGGCGTAGCGGTCGCGGATACCGCGCGTGAACGTCCGGTATTAACCGTGCAACTGCTGGATAAGCAAGCGCGCCTTACCGTCAGCACCATCGAAGATAAGCGTCAGGCGTTACTGGCAGGATTAGGGGTGGCGACGATGCCGTATCCGCTGGTGGAACAGGATATTGCAGAAGGACGGCTGCGCGTGGTCAGCCCGGAATCGACCAGCGAGATTGACATCATTATGGCCTGGCGGCGAGACAGTATGGGAGAAGCAAAGGCCTGGTGCCTCCGTGAAATACCCAAACTCTTTATGAAAAAATAACGCGTTGCGGATGACTGATATCGGGGCAAAAAGATTGCCCCGAAAAAGGATTAATTAATCTCGTTTTGCTTAGGATCGGCACCAAAACGGTTAGCACCGGCAGTACCGTTCTGACACAGGAATACAATAATAACGATTGTTCCGATAATCGGAATCAGGCTGAGCAGCAACCACCAGCCGGAGCGCTCGGTATCGTGTAAACGACGGATCGCCACCGCAATGCTCGGCAGCAGAATGCCAAGGCTATAAATAATTGAGATATAGGGTGTTTCCATGCCGATTACAGCCTGAATAACATTCAGGACTGCACAGATGATCATGTTGATTAACGCAAACATCCAGTACTCTTTTCGACGTGCGCGACCGCTGAAACCGGTATAATTTTTTATTACACTCAAATACCAATTCATATAACATCCTTATTAATTAAAAGAGGGCAAAATATAGCATGGTATTTTATGAAGGTCATTTGCATTCTAATTAATTAAGAAAATCTCAGGAAAAATATATCTATTATTAATAGTTTTAAGAAATATGTTTTGAATCTGAATCAGTATCTGGGCACTAACCAGAACAACAGGTTAGCGTAAATAAAAGGATCAAGGCAGCGGGTAACGCTGCCTTTTCACTTTCTCAGGGGAGAGATTTTGGATCAGGTCCGAAGCGGTTTTCGCCGGGCGTGCCGTCCTGACAGTTAAAAATGAGGATCACCAGCCAGCCGATGACGGGGATCAGTAACAACAACAGCCACCAGGCCGATCGATCGGTGTCGTGCAGACGTCGAAACTGAACTGCCCACCAGGGTAAAAAGACGAGAATTCCGTAAATTGTTGTCAGAATGCCTTCTCCTCCGGCACGCTGCCAGCCCAGGAGTTTATCCAGTACGCCGAGAACGAATGTCAGAATGACGTTGACCAGAATAAACATCCAGTACTCTTTCCGCCGGGCGCGTCCGCCAAAGCCGATATAATTTCTTAAAACCTTTAAGTACCAATCCATTTTTACCTCAATCGTGTGTCAATCACTTGTTTTTAAAGCAATCAAAGAAAGAATAGTTGCGAATGATGAGAGGGTAAATATTTGAAGGGTAAATTGAGCAGGCACCCTGAAGGGTGCCTGGGTTCACTTGGCGAAACGGCTGTCACGCCCGTGTGGTTCTTTGAGGTCTTGCCACGGGCCAATGGAGATAATGCCTGTCGGGTTAATCGTCTTATGGCTGCGAAAATAGTGGTGGCGAATATGGTCAAAATTGACCGTTTCCGCGATCCCTGGCATCTGATAAATATCGCGCAGGAAACCATACAGATTGAGATAGTCGCTGATGCGATGCTTGTCGCATTTGAAATGTGTGACATACACCGGATCAAAGCGGATGAGTGTTGTCCACAGGCGAATATCAGCCTCTGTAAGCCGATTACCTGTCAGATAGCGATGCTGACCGAGGATCTGCTCCAGCCGCGCCAGCGCGGTAAAGACGTTTTCTACCGCGTCATCATAGGCTTGCTGACTGGTAGCGAAGCCCGCTTTATAGACGCCATTGTTAACGTTGTCATAAATCCAGCCGTTCAGTTCGTCGATCTTGTTGCGCAGTTCTGGGGGATAGTAGTCCCCGGCTTTTGCCCCTTGCGCATCGAACGCCGTATTGAACATGCGAATAATTTCAGCAGATTCATTACTGACAATCGTATGGTTCTTTTTATCCCACAAAACAGGCACGGTGACGCGGCCGCTGTAATGGGGATCGGCGTGCAGGTAAAGCTGATACAGAAATTCGTGCTGATATAAGGTATCGCCTGTGGCCGCCGGAAAATCATCGTCAAAGGTCCAGCCGTTTTCCAGCATCAGTGGATTTACGACCGAGACGGAGATAAACGGCTCCAGACCCTTGAGCTTACGCAGGATTAACGTACGGTGCGCCCACGGACAGGCGAGAGAAACATACAGGTGATAGCGGTCTTTTTCTGCCGCAAAACCGCCTTCGCCGGAAGGACCCGGCGCGCCATCCGCCGTGAGCCAGTTGCGGAATGCCGATACCGAACGTTGAAATTTGCCCCCGGTGGATTTGGTATCATACCAGGTATCATGCCAGACGCCGTCGATCAGTTGTCCCATGTTTTTTCCCTCAGATAGAAAAAACGAGGAGAAAATCCCCTCGTTCTTTTTCATTCATTATAGAGCGCTTACCACTTTTTGTTCAGTACACGGTCGAGACTGAATGCGCCCGGACCGGTGATGCCCAGCAGCAGGAAGCCGCCAGCGATGGTCAGGTTTTTCATGAACATCAGTGAGTTCACGCCTTCCGCAAAGTTGCTGTGGAAGATAAACGCGGTCAGCAGTGTAAAGCCTGCGGTAAACAGCGCGGTGGTACGGGTCAGGAAACCGAACAGAATCGCCAGGCCGCCGCCGAACTCAAGCAAAATGGTCAGTGGCAGCAGGAATCCCGGAACGCCCATCGCTTCCATATACTGTTGGGTACCTGCGTAACCGGTGATTTTTCCCCAACCTGCGGTAATAAACAGGATTGGCATCAGAATACGCGCTACCAGTACACCAACATCTTCTAATTTTTTCATTCTTCTCTCCAGGAACTACACAGACTGCTGAGTTTGTTTTTTGGGTGCAATTTCGCGGCGTTCCGCGACATTGCTGTCGATGGAGAGAATCATAAGCGTGAAGAATGAGAATTGTTAGCAAGGAAAACTGTCAATATTTTTCAAAAAATTTGATTTTGTAGTGGGGTGATATTGTGGATGGGTAAGCGAAGCGCTCCTGGTACCGTTGCCGGATGGCGGCTACGCCTTATCCGGCCTACTTATTGAATGTGAGAGTCGGATAAGCGAAGCACCCTCAGGCAACGGTTGAGCGTAGCGTCTTTTTAGCCAGTCGCCAGACGCTCCACACGCCAAACCCGCGCTTTGCCCAACGCACGAGCAGGTTAGGGTGGCGAATCGTCCAGACGGCCATCACACTGCTGCCGACCAGCGCCCAGGAGCGCAAACTCAGTAGGGTGTTCCAGCCACGATCGTAAGCGCCCGTGGCTTCCAGCCAGTCACGACGACTGGCTGAAAGATCCAGCCGTTGCTGTTGGATCTCACGAAGCAGTCGGGCCTTACGTTGTTCACGTTCGACTTTACCGCTCACGGCTCTCCTCCTCGAGCAATTGCCGGTCATTTGCCAGTTCATGGCGCGTATGGCGTAACAATGTGGAGCGCCGTGCTTTTCGCAGCGTCCATATCCCGCCAATCAGCGCCAGTGCCAGCAGCACGACCGTGGTGGCAATCATCGCATTGAGCCGATACTGCGGGTCAACGGCCCAGATGACTAACACCATCAGGCTCATCAAACCAAATGCAGCGAAGAGCATGGTGAGTCCCAGCATCAGCAGAAGCTGAAAAAGGTTCGCCTTTTCTTCTTCAAGCTCGACGACGGCCAGACGTAACCGCGTTTCCACCATCTCAACGAGAAGAGTGACAATCCGCTGCCCGATACCCAGAACGCTTTTCCCGGGCCCTTGTGCGTGATGAGGAGCCGCCATCATTAACGACGCGTCAGCAGAACGCCCAGCACGACGCCCACGGCCGCACCAATCCCGACGCCGGTCCACGGATTTTCGCGCACATAGTCGTCAGCACGCGCAGCGGCTTCACGAGTCTGTTTAGCAATGGCATCACCCGTTTCACCGAGGCGATAGCGGCTCTCTTTAAGCGCGCGCTCGGCTTTGCTGCGGATCTTACTCAACTCTTCTTTCGATTTATCACCAGAGGAGTTCAGCACCTCTTCCAGCGTATCGGCCAGGGATTTCAACTCAGCGCGCAGATGTTCCGATGTGTTTTCTTTCGACATAGTTTTCTCCAGGTGAGTAAGTGGTACTGATACTTAGTAGTCGCGAGCTTCGAGCTCTTTCAGTTCCGCTCGCGCTTCAGCCAGTTTACGCTCGCGTTTGGCAATTTTGTCCGCATCGCCTTTTTGCTTCGCTTCGGCGAGGTCGCGCTGACGTTCGGCGATCTCTTCTTTCTGCTCAGCAATTTTTTCCTGATGATCGGCACGCAGCTTGCTGTCAGTACAGTGGGCCCTGACTTCGCTGAGCGCTTTTTTTAGCCCATTGATGCGATTCTGGTTATTGTGCTTCTCGGCGTAGCTGATCTCCCGTTGAATATCCTGCTCTTTTTGCTGGCAAAGCGTGTTAGCGTAGCTGCCAGCACTGAGAGCGAAAAGGGAGATAGCGAAAGCGATGCGGTATTTCATTCTTGAACCTTCCATTGTGACTCGTCCCCATGAATTCAGGAACGATGATCCAGTGATAAAGCGACAGGGTGACCCCATCGCCTCATTAATCATAGACATTAATCGCAGAAATCACCAAAGTGGGTGATATGATTCGGATTCCTGGAGATTACCCTACCCGATGTGGCGTATCGCGTAAACGTGACAACCACTGGACGGCCTGATTGTTATCATCCTGCTGGGCAATGATGTAGCCGCGCGGCAGCGTTTTGTCGAGCACCGCTTTGGCGGCGGCACTCTGGGCGCTGGAATCGAAAGTGATGAGCAGAGTGTCGTTCTTTGGTGTAATGCTTTTAAAACGAATGCCGTTAGCGTCGAGGTGATGCCAGATCGAGAAGCCGTCCGGCATGCTGGCCCCCTGGTGGACGGCGCGGATCGCCAGCGTGGATTCTTGCTGACGAACCGTTGACCAGACCAACAGCATGGCGCTCAACGTCAGCAGAAACGCGGTGCTCCAGGCCAGTTGTTTAAGGGTTATACGCGGTTTCAGCATCCCTTACCCTCGATTCCCGTATTTCTTTTTCCACAGGACGACCAGTGAACCGCCCAGGCCAAAAACCAGTAGCACGACGGGTAACAGCATCAGGCATGACATCAGTTGATCTTCATACTTCAGAAACACCGGCGTTTTCCCCAGCAGATAACCCAGGCTGGTTAAAATCAGCACCCACAGCAAGCCACTCATCCAGTTGAAAAATTGAAAGCGGGCATTATTCAGGCCGGATAAGCCAGCGATGGTCGGCAGCAAGGTACGAACAAACGCGATAAAACGACCAATCAGCAGGGCGGAAAGACCATGCTTATGGAATAAATGGTGAGCGCGTTGATGATAGTGGGCCGGCAGGTGCGATAACCAGTTTTGTACGATGCGGGTGTTGCCCAGCCATCGGCCCTGAATATAGCTGAGCCAGCAACCGAGGCTTGCGGCTGCGGTCAGCAACAGAATGGTTTGCGGAAAGCCCATGGCGCCTTTGGCAATCAGAACACCCACTAACACCAACAAACTGTCGCCAGGTAAAAAGGCGGCTGGCAGCAACCCGTTCTCCAGAAACAGAATCATAAATAAAACAAAATACAGCATGCCAATCATGGAAGGATTGGCCAGTGTTTCAAAATCCTGCGCCCAGAGGGCATGCAGTAATTGAGTCAAAAGTTCCATTCAGTATTCCAGGTCGAATTGGTTAACGTCACGCCGGGTTAAACAGTTTGCTACGCCGCATCATTGTTAGTGTTTTACATGGTGTGCGGACGGCGCAAAGCCGCGGCCTGAACTATTCCCTGTTAAAAGTTATGAAGTAAGCAAGCACTGACAAACATAAATTCGAATTGCATCTAATTGTAACAAAGGTCAACGTAGTCCGTTATAGAAATTACACGTCCTTGAAATGTGATTTTGCTGATCGCAGGAGAGGGTGGCGAGAGGATTTACACAGGCTGACACTTTATACCTTTCGCTTACTGACAGGCGCAACGGCGCGCCTGTCGAATCAAGAACGTTTATTTTGTCGCGTTAGCCGCCGTATCGAGATGAACGACCGGATTTTCGGCAAACAGATAACGGTCGGCATTAAATTCAAAATCGTCGCTGGTTTCATTGAACAGCATGATTTTTGTGTTCTCGAGATGCTGCCACATCGCCAGTTTTGCCGCATGCGGGTCTTTGCGGATCAGTGCCTTCAGGATTTGATCGTGGTCGTCGCACCAGTTATCGACGGTACGCGCATCAATATGTTCGTGCAGTTTCTTCCAGTACGGGTTGTGACTGCGCTGAGTCCACATTTTTTCCACGATAGCGGCCAGTGCGGAGTTCTGCGTGGCTAACGCGACCTGAATGTGGAATTGCAGGTCCCATTCGGAGTCGCGGAAACATTTTTCGTTGCGCGCCTGTTCCTGGATCGTCATCAGTTTCATGATGTCCTGCTTGGTGACCTGGGTGGCGGCAAACTCTGCAATATTGCTTTCGATAAGCTGACGCGCCTGGAGTAATTCAAAAGGACCGTAGTTGGCAAACTCCAGCGACTCGTCGGTGACCTGCTGGTGGCGCGGTTGGTTGGAAATCACATGAATCCCGGACCCCTTACGGACCTCAACATACCCTTCGACTTCCAGCATGATGATGGCTTCACGAACCACGGTACGGCTGACATTTTTTTCATCGGCAATAAAACGCTCTGCAGGCAATTTATCACCCACCAGGTAAACGCCCTGTTCGATGCGCTCTTTTAAATCAGCAGCAAGTTGTTGATACAAACGTCGTGGTTCGGTGATTTCCATATGCACTCCAGGCATGATACGGCAGACTGTATTTGTTATACCACTTTCGCGAGTTTGGCTCTATACGCAGAAACGAAAAAGCCGCCTGCGGGTGCCAGCAGGCGGCTGAGATTGCTTATGCGTTATCCGTCGGCAGGCTAACTTTGCGCTGCCGGTTCATCAAACTGCGGGCCAGAATCGACTTCACTGGCCGGTTTGTTTTGCAGCACGGTCCAGATAACCAGCGCGCCCAACAGGTCGAACACGGCCAGTACTGCGAACAGCGGGCTGAAGCCAATGGTGTCTGCCAGCGCACCGACCACCAGGGCGAACAGCGTACTCGCCAGCCAGGCAGACATCCCGGTCAGACCGTTCGCCGTGGCCACTTCGTTACGACCAAAGACATCAGAAGAGAGTGTAATCAGCGCACCGGACAGGGCCTGGTGAGCAAAACCACCAATACACAGCAGCATGATGGCGATGTACGGGCTGGTGAACAGACCGATCATCCCTGGGCCAATCATCAGCACAGCACCCAGCGTAACGACCATTTTTCGTGAGACAATCAGGTTGACACCAAACCAGCGCTGGAACAGCGGCGGCAGGTAACCCCCCACGATGCAACCGAGGTCAGCAAACAGCATCGGCATCCAGGCGAACATTGCAATTTCTTTCAGGTTAAAGCCATAGACTTTGAACATGAACAGCGGGATCCAGGCGTTAAACGTCCCCCAGGCTGGTTCTGCCAGAAAACGCGGCAGGGCGATACCCCAGAACTGGCGGTTACGCAGGATCTGCACGAGTGACATTTTCTTTTTGGTGCTGTTTTTGTGCTGCGCTTCCTGGCCATTAATAATGTAGTCGCGCTCTTCGTCCGTCAGTTTTTTCTGGTCACGCGGATGCTTATAGAAGATAAGCCAGGACATGGCCCAGATGAAGCTCAGGGCACCAGAGATAATGAACGCCATCTGCCAGCTGTGCATCACGATCGCCCAGACAACCAACGGCGGGGCAATCATCGCACCGATAGAGGAGCCGACGTTAAAGTAGCCGACCGCAATGGAGCGTTCTTTCGCCGGGAACCATTCGGAACTGGCTTTCAGCCCCGCCGGGATCATCGCGGCTTCTGCCGCACCGACCGCGCCGCGCGCCAGCGCCAGGCCCCCCCAGCTTCCTGCCAATGCGGTTGCGCCACAGAAAACGGCCCATAACACGGCAAACATTGCATAGCCTATTTTGGTGCCCAGTATATCCAGCACATAGCCGGCAACAGGTTGCATGACAGTGTAAGCAGCAGAATAGGCTGCGATGATATAGGAGTACTGTTGGGTGGAGATGTGCAACTCTTCCATCAGAGTTGGCGCAGCTGCCGCCACAGTGTTACGCGTCAGGTAACCCAGCACGGTGCCAAGCGTCACCAGCGCAATCATGTACCAACGTAACCCTTTAATTTTACGCATGTAAAACCTCATCGTTTTGTTATTTCCGCAAAGATCGCGGTCATCTTCCTGCCTGTGGCAGAGGATGCTGTTTACGACGGGGTAACCAAAAAAAGCCGGTACGCCCGAACGTTGCCATAAATAAATTTTGCTAATTCGGTTTCCGTACCGGTCAATCCGATGATGAATCATCGGTAACTATGCATTCCGTCGGCTTATGTATCGCGACGGCAGAAAGATAACTTGTCATACAACTTTAAAAGGTGAGTGCCATCACAAAAGTATGAATCTTAGCGTGGTTATTATTTCGATTAGGCGATGCCAGAGCTGGCGCGGCTTGAGGCGATGTTTACCACTTCGAGGGTAAACAATTTGTCGGCATTTATTGATCTACCTCACGAAAATATCTACAGACTATGGAAATTGGTGTGATAACTTTGTCAGCATCGCTACATAAGCAATCAGACGCACTCGTTGAGAGGAAGACGATAATGACCCCGTTTATGACAGAAGATTTTCTACTTGATACTGAATTTGCCCGCCGTCTGTATCATGATTATGCGAAAGACCAGCCTATCTTCGATTACCATTGCCATCTGCCGCCACAGCAAATCGCCGAAGACTACCGGTTCAAGAATCTGTATGACATCTGGCTGAAAGGCGACCATTACAAATGGCGCGCGATGCGCACTAACGGTGTCGCTGAGCGCCTGTGTACCGGCGACGCTTCTGACCGCGAGAAGTTTGACGCGTGGGCGGCGACGGTTCCGCATACGATCGGCAACCCGTTATACCACTGGACGCACCTTGAACTGCGTCGCCCATTCGGCGTGACAGGTAAGCTGCTTTCTCCGTCGACGGCGGACGAAATCTGGAATCAGTGCAACGAACTGCTGGCGCAGGATGAATTCTCCGCACGCGGCATCATGCAGCAGATGAACGTGAAAATGGTCGGCACGACTGACGATCCGATCGATTCGCTGGAGCATCACGCAACGGTCGCAAAAGACAGCAGCTTCTCCGTGAAAGTTTTGCCAAGCTGGCGTCCGGATAAAGCCTTCAATATTGAGCAGGCGACCTTCAACGATTACATGGCAAAACTGGGTGAAGTGTCGGACACCGACATTCGCCGCTTTACCGATCTGCAAAGCGCGCTGACCAAACGTCTGGATCATTTTGCGGCGCACGGCTGCAAAGTTTCCGACCACGCGCTGGATGTGGTGCTGTTCGCAGAGTCCAGCGACGCTGAACTGGATAGCATTCTGGCACGTCGCCTGGCAGGCGAGACGCTGAACGAACATGAAGTGGCGCAGTTCAAAACGGCTGTGCTGGTGTTCCTGGGGGCGGAATATGCGCGTCGCGGTTGGGTACAGCAATACCATATTGGCGCCCTGCGCAATAACAACCTGCGCCAGTTCAAACTGCTGGGGCCGGATGTGGGCTTTGACTCCATCAACGACCGTCCGATGGCGGAAGAGTTATCAAAACTGCTCAGCAAACAGAATGAAGAAAACCTGTTGCCGAAAACCATTCTCTACTGCCTGAACCCGCGCGATAACGAGGTGCTGGGCACCATGATCGGCAACTTCCAGGGGGAAGGGATGCCGGGCAAAATGCAGTTCGGTTCCGGCTGGTGGTTCAACGATCAGAAAGACGGCATGGAACGTCAGATGACGCAACTGGCGCAATTGGGTCTGTTAAGCCGCTTTGTCGGCATGCTGACCGACAGCCGCAGCTTCCTGTCTTATACCCGTCACGAATACTTCCGTCGCATTCTCTGCCAGATGATTGGCCGCTGGGTGCAGGCCGGTGAAGCCCCGGCTGATAGTCAACTGCTGGGCGAGATGGTGAAAAACATTTGCTTTAACAATGCGCGTGATTACTTCGCCATTGAACTGAACTAAGGTCCGGGGTTGATATGCAATACATCAAAATCCATGTGCAGGATAACGTTGCGGTCGCGCTGGCTGATTTGGCGCAGGGAACGGAAGTCACTGTGGACAACCACACCGTAACGCTTCGCCAGGATATTGCTCGCGGACATAAATTTGCGCTGAGTGACATCAGGAAAGGGGCGTACGTGATTAAGTATGGTCAGCCTATCGGCCATGCTTTGACGGACATTGCGGCGGGTGAACATATTCACGCCCACAATACTCGCACCAATCTGAGCGATTTGGATGAGTATCGCTATCAACCCGATTTTCAGGATCTTCCTGCGCAACCGGCGGATCGCGACGTGCAGATTTATCGTCGCGCTAATGGGGACGTCGGGGTACGAAACGAACTCTGGATCCTGCCAACCGTTGGCTGCGTCAACGGGATTGCGCGCCAGATCCAGAGCCGTTTCCTGAAAGAGACGAATGATGCTGAGGGCACTGACGGTGTCTTCCTGTTCAGCCACACCTACGGCTGCTCGCAGCTTGGCGACGATCACATCAACACCCGCACCATGCTGCAAAACATGGTCCGTCATCCGAACGCCGGCGCGGTGCTGGTGATTGGCCTGGGATGTGAAAACAACCAGGTCGATGCCTTCCGCGAAACGCTGGGCGACTTCAATCCTGAGCGTGTGCACTTTATGATTTGTCAGCATCAGGACGATGAAGTGGAGGCGGGACTTGAGCATCTTCATCAGCTTTATGACGTGATGCGCCACGACAAACGCGAGCCGGGGAAACTGAGCGAGCTGAAGTTTGGTCTGGAGTGTGGTGGTTCAGACGGGCTTTCCGGGATCACCGCGAACCCGATGCTTGGTCGCTTCTCTGACTACATGATTGCCAACGGCGGCACCACCGTGCTGACCGAAGTGCCGGAGATGTTCGGGGCGGAGCAATTGTTGATGAGTCACTGTCGCGACGAAGAAACGTTCGGCAAACTGGTCACCATGGTCAATGACTTCAAGCAGTATTTTATCGCCCACAATCAGCCGATTTACGAAAACCCTTCGCCGGGTAACAAAGCCGGTGGGATCACTACGCTCGAAGACAAGTCGTTGGGCTGCACGCAGAAAGCGGGTTCCAGTCAGGTGGTTGACGTGCTGCGCTACGGCGAGCGTTTGAAAACCCACGGTCTGAATCTGCTGAGCGCGCCGGGTAATGATGCGGTTGCCACCAGTGCGCTGGCGGGTGCCGGTTGTCACATGGTGTTGTTCAGCACCGGTCGCGGTACTCCTTACGGCGGATTTGTGCCGACGGTGAAAATTGCCACCAACAGCGAACTGGCGGCGAAGAAAAAGCACTGGATCGACTTTGATGCGGGCCAGTTGATCCACGGCAAAGCGATGCCGCAACTGCTGAATGAGTTCATTGATACCATCGTCGATTTCGCCAACGGTAAGCAGACCTGCAACGAACGCAATGATTTCCGCGAACTGGCTATCTTTAAAAGCGGCGTAACGTTGTAAAAAGTGCCGAATGACGGCAAAACGCCTTATCAGGCCTACGCTGGCAGGCCTGATAAGCGCAGCGCCATCAGGCATTGTTAATGGAGTTGATGTCGTTTATGACCGCGTATTGGCTGGCTCAGGGCGTCGGTGTGCTCGCGTTTCTGATTGGCATTACGACGTTTTTCAACCGCGATGAGCGCCGCTTCCGACTCCAGCTTGCCGTCTATAGCGCCACGATAGGCGTACACTTCTTTCTGATGGGCGCCTGGCCCGCCGGGATGAGCGCGGAACTCAATACCGTGCGTACTCTGGTGTCGATGCGCACCCGCAAACTGTGGGTGATGGCGCTGTTCATTATCCTCACCCTGGTGCTAGGGCTGGCGAAACTACAGCATGCGATGGAAATTCTGCCCATCATCGGCACGCTCGCCAGTACCTGGGCGCTGTTCCGCTGTAAAGGATTAACGGTGCGCTGCGTGATGTGGTGTGCGACTGCCTGTTGGGTGGTACACAACTTCTGGCTGGGATCGATCGGCGGAACGCTGATTGAAGGCAGTTTTCTGGTGATGAACGGGCTGAACATTATTCGTTTCTGGCGTATGAAACGCCGGGGAATCGATCCATTCAAAATTGAGAAAAGCGTACAGGAAGAGACCCCTTCCGCCAGATGACGGAAGGGTTTAAGGCTTAGCTACGCAGCGCGTTATTCGCCAGACGTTCGTCTTCAGCCTGGCAGGCTGCCGCGGTAAACAGGACGTCAGTGGAGGAGTTCAGCGCCGTCTCACAGGAATCCTGCAGCACGCCGATGATAAAGCCGACAGCAACCACCTGCATGGCGATATCGTTCGGGATACCAAACATATTACAGGCCAGCGGGATCAGCAGCAGCGAGCCACCTGCAACACCGGATGCGCCGCAGGCGCACAGCGAGGCGACCACGCTCAACAGCAGCGCGGTGGGCAGATCCACCGGAACGCCCAGCGTATGCACCGCTGCCAGCGTTAACACCGTAATGGTGATCGCCGCGCCCGCCATATTGATGGTGGCGCCCAGCGGAATAGAAACGGAATAGGTATCGCGATCCAGATTCAGTTTTTCACACAGCGCCATATTCACCGGAATATTCGCTGCTGAACTTCGGGTGAAGAAAGCATAAACGCCGCTTTCACGCAGGCAGGCAAAAACCAGCGGATACGGATTGCGACGAATTTTCCAGAATACCAGCAATGGGTTGATCACCAGCGCGACCAGCGCCATACAGCCGACCAGCACAACCAGCAGTTGCGCGTAGCCCCACAGCGTGGAGAAGCCGGTGGTGGCGAGGGTCGATGCGACAAGACCAAAAATACCAATCGGGGCAAAGCGGATCACCAGTTTCACCATAAAGGTCACGGCGTTCGACATATCATTGACCAGATTTTTGGTGGTGTCGTTGCCGTGACGCAGGGCAAAACCAAGGCCGACCGCCCACACCAGGATGCCGATATAGTTGGCATTCAGCAGCGCATCAATGGGGTTAGAGACCATACTCATCAGCAGACCACGCAGTACTTCTACAATGCCTGACGGCGGCACGATATCATGCGAACTGGTGACCAGATGCAACGTTGAAGGGAAGGCGAAGCTGAAGACTACCGCGGCGAGCGCCGCAGAAAACGTCCCCAACAGATAGAGAAACAGAATCGGGCGAATGCTGGTTTTTTGCCCGTGCTGATGGTTGGCGATCGACGCCATCACCAGCATCAGAACCAGAATCGGGGCGACGGCTTTTAACGCACCGACGAACAATGTGCCGAGCAAGCCAACGGCAATGGCTGCCGGTTTTGAAATCCATGCCAGTATGATCCCCAGTACGAGACCGACCAAAATTTGTTTAACCAGGCTTCCTTGAGCCAAACGCTGTAGCAGCCCCGATGAACGTTGCGTAGTCATTTCTTGATCCTTACAGTGTGTTGTTGCTCATCCTTCGCGCGTTCTATGGACGCCGCTTTCCGGATGTAACAAAGTGTTTGCCTGGTTGAGTATAAGGAAAGATAACGCTTCGGGAAGCGAAATATGCTGGATTTCATGCTGCGGTCATGTTTTGTAACTTGGTGTTAACAATATTGTGACATGTTCTACAAAAAGCAGAGGCCAGATTATCGATTGGCCGGGGACGCGCTAGCGTCGCCCGGCACGACAGAATTACGCCTGTTGTTTCTTATCATGCTGGTAGTTGACCCAGGCGTTGATCAGTAACGTCACGACCAGGATGCCAAATACCACGCCGAGCGAAATCGCAATCGGGATATGGTAGAAGTCGACGATCAGCATCTTTATACCGATAAACACCAGGATCACCGCCAGACCGTATTTCAGCATAGAGAACCGCTCTGCAACTCCCGACAGCAGGAAGTACATGGCACGCAGGCCCAGGATCGCGAACAGGTTCGAGGTCAGAACGATGAACGGGTCAGTCGTAACAGCAAAAATAGCCGGAATACTGTCGACCGCAAAAATAACGTCGCTCAGTTCCACCAGAATCAGCACCAGCAGCAGCGGCGTGGCATACAGCAGACCCTTTTTACGCACGAAGAAATGTTCGTTCTCGATAGTATCCGTCATGCGCAGATGTCCGCGCAGCCAGCGCACCAGAGGCTTATCGCCAATGCCGGCGTCATCTTCTTTCGCCAGCGCCATTTTTACCCCGGTAAACAGCAGGAAAGCGCCAAACACGTACAGCATCCATTCGAACTGCGTAATCAGCCAGGTACCAGCAAAAATCATTATCGTACGTAGCACGATGGCACCCAGCACGCCGTAGACCAGTACCCGACGTTGCAGGGCTGGCGGCACCGAGAAGTAGCTGAACAACATCAGCCAGACAAAGACGTTATCGACCGCGAGGGATTTTTCGATCAGATAACCCGTGAGGAACGCCAGCGCCTGCGGATCGGCGACGGCGCGGCCTTCGGTTTGTACCAGGTACCACCAGAATGCAGCGTTAAACAGTAGCGAGAGCGTGACCCAGACCAGGGACCAGGCAGCCGCTTGCTTCATGGTCATCGTATGTACGCCACGACGCCCCTGCAAAAAGAGGTCGATAGCCAGCATGATCACCACAACAACAGCGAATCCGCCCCATAACAACGGTGTGCCGACAGTATTCATCATCATTCCTTACACATAAAAAAAACGGCCAACGTCGGAAGACGTCAGCCGCTGCTTTTTATGCATAGACCTCGCCTTCCGGCAAGGTCTCACTTACAACAAAAAAAGAATGCGTTAGCGCATTCCTTTGTCGTTGCCCGGTGACCGGATGTGGTTTTTCACACATCGTAATGACGATCGACCGACAATGAAGTTACTCCCCTTTGCAGGTAACAAAATATGACAGGCCATGCATTCCGTCAATGGCCTGTAACATCTGTTTTACAATGTTTTACGCAGTCGCTGCGCGGCTGACATCGTCTGCCGGGAAGGTGACGCCGGTCTGGCGACGAATCTCGGTTAACAATTTTGCCGTGATGCGACTGTTGGACAATCCAGGGTGATTCACTTCATTGGCGTCCACCAGTGCTGCAAACGCCTGTGCCTCATACAGCATAGTATTGATGTGCTGCGGTTGGGTAAGATCCTGGGTTTTCCCGCCGCGCGGAACAAAACAAACCTTCTGGCATTCGGAGATTTTTTCGATCACCAGCGATCCGGCTTCGCCCTGAATTTCACTGTCGACAACGGAATCACTCACTTTGGAATGCTGGAGGGTGACGCTGAAATCACCGTAGTCCATCACCACCACGCCGTGGGCATCGACACCGCTCTCCAGCAGACTGGCAGAGGCCTGTACGCTGTGCGGTTCTCCCCATAGCGCCACAGCGGAAGCCAGGCAGTAGAAGCCAATGTCCATGATCGAGCCATTGGAGAAGGCCGGGTTAAAGGTGTTCGGGTTTTCGCCGTCAAGATAGCGCTGATAGCGCGACGAGTACTGACAGTAATTGAGGAACGCTTTGCGCATTTTACCGACTTTCGGCAGCGATTGTTGTAACAGCAGGAAGTTAGGCAGACTGGCGGTTTTAAACGCTTCGTAAAGCACCACTTGATTTTCCCGCGCACAGGCGATGGCGGCTTCGACTTCGGCCAGATTCGACGCCAGTGGCTTCTCGCAGATCACATGCTTTTTATGGCTCAGAAACAGTTGGGTCTGGGGAAAGTGCAGCGAGTTCGGGCTGGCAATGTACACGGCGTCAATCGCCTCGCTTTGCGCCATCGCATCCAGCGAGGTAAACAGATGCTCGACGAGGTAATCATTGGCGAAGGTTTGCGCCTGTTCGAGGCTGCGGGAATAGACTGCGGTTAACTTATATTTGCCGGTCTCATGGGCGGCATCCACAAACTGGCGGGTGATCCAGTTTGTGCCAATCACTGCGAAACGTATCATAAATGCCTTCAGGCTCCATAAAGGGATTCTGTCGTCAATTTAGCACGCCTTTATGACAAAGCCAGTGCGCTACTGCGCAGTTTCCTTTAACGACAACTGCGTCAACCAGAGGCGGGTATCAAATTCCAGCTGGTGATAGTGCGGTTCCATGTGACAGCAAAGCTGATAAAACGCCTTGTTGTGCTCCTTTTCCTTCAGATGCGCCAGTTCGTGGACGACGATCATTCGCAAAAAGGGTTCCGGCGCGTTGCGAAACACGGTGGCGACGCGGATCTCGGCTTTCGCTTTCAGCTTGCCGCCTTGTACGCGAGAGACCGCTGTGTGCAGGCCGAGCGCATTCTTCAGCACGTGGATCTTATTGTCATACATCACTTTGTTGATCGGCGGGGCGTTACGCAGAAATTGATTTTTCAGATCCTGGGTGTATTGCCAGAGCGCTTTATCCGTCGCGAAATCATGCGTTCCCGGATAGCGCTTTTCCAGCACCGCGCCCAGCCGTTGCTCGGCAATCAGCGTGCGCACCTGAGAAAGCAGGTGCTCCGGGTAGCCCTGGAGGTAAGTTAATTGGCTCATCGTCACCCATGCAAATCATAAAAAGTGTATACTCACGCACCCTTTTACGGGATACGCCGAAATTTTACCATTCAGGAGGGCCGATGAGCCACACAGACAACGGTTTCCGTTCACTGACACTAAAACGTTTCCCGGAAACGGACGACGTTAACCCACTGTTGGCGTGGGAAGCGGCCGATGATTATCTGCTGCAACAGGTGGACGATACGGAGATTCGCGGCCCGGTGCTGATCCTGAATGATACCTTCGGTGCGCTGAGCTGTGCGCTGGCGGAGCAGTCGCCGTACAGCATTGGTGATTCGTATTTAAGCGAACTGGCAACGCGGGAAAACCTGCGCCATAACGACCTCGCGGAGTCCAGCGTCAAGTTTCTCGACAGCACGGCAGAGTACCCGCAGGCGCCGGACGTGGTGCTGATCAAAGTGCCGAAAACGCTGGCACTGCTGGAGCAACAGCTGCGCGCGCTGCGAAAAGTGGTGACCCCGCAAACCCGTATCATTGCTGGCGCGAAGGCGCGGGATATCCATAACTCCACGCTGGAGCTGTTTGAGAAAGTGCTCGGTCCAACGACTACCACGCTGGCGTGGAAAAAGGCGCGTCTCATCAATTGCACCTTCAGCGAGCCGGCTCTGGCTGATGCGCCGGAAACGCTGAGCTGGAAACTGGAAGGCACCGACTGGACCATCCATAACCATGCCAACGTCTTCTCCCGCACCGGGCTGGATATTGGCGCCCGTTTCTTTATGCAGCACCTGCCAGAGAATCTGGAAGGGGAGATTGTCGATCTCGGCTGTGGCAACGGGGTAATTGGTCTGACGCTGCTGGAAAAAAATCCGCAGGCGAGCGTGGTGTTTGTCGATGAATCCCCAATGGCGGTGGCGTCCAGCCGTCTGAATGTGGAAACTAACCTGCCTGAAGCCATCGATCGCTGTGAGTTTATGATTAACAACGCGCTGTCCGGGGTTGAGCCTTTTCGCTTTAACGCCGTACTGTGCAACCCGCCGTTCCATCAGAAGCATGCACTGACGGATAACATTGCCTGGGAAATGTTCCACCACGCCCGTCGCTGCCTGAAGATCAACGGCGAGCTGTATATCGTCGCCAACCGTCACCTCGACTATTTCCACAAGCTGAAGAAGATCTTCGGCAACTGCGCCACCGTTGCGACCAACAATAAGTTTGTGGTGCTCAAAGCGGTGAAAGTCGGCCGCCGTCGCTAAGCGAACTGCCCATGCCCGGCACGCACAATGTGACCGGGCAATGAATTAAATTCCCAGCGCCAGACGGGTGCCCTGGGCAATGGCCCGGCGGGCATCCAGTTCCATCGCTACATCACAGCCGCCGATTAAGTGCACCGTCTTTCCCGCCGCATGCAGCGGTTCTGCCAGCTCACGTCGCGGCTCTTGACCCGCACAAATAATGACGTTATCGACTTCCAGCGTCTGCGCTTCACCACCGATCAACACGTGCAGACCGGTGTCGTCGATCTTCTGATAGCTGACTGCCGGGATCATCTTCACACCGCGTGAAAGCAACGTGGTGCGATGGATCCAACCGGTGGTTTTTCCCAGTCCCTCGCCGGGTTTGCTGGCCTTACGCTGGAGCATCACAATCTGACGCGGGCTGCGAGCCAGATGCGGGCCTTCCGGACGTAATCCGCCGGCCTGTTGCAGGCTGGTGTCGATACCCCATTCCACACAGAAATCGGCAATGTTCTGGCTGGTGGGTTCGCCGGGCTGACTCAGGTACATTGCGGTATCAAAGCCGATCCCGCCGCAGCCAACGATCGCCACCCGATTCCCCACCGGGGTTTTGTCACGCAGGACATCGAGGTAGGTTAAAACCTTCGGATGATCGATGCCGTCGATCGGCGGCCTGCGCGGCTCGATCCCGCTGGCGAGGATCACCTCATCGAATGCCTGCAGATCGTCTGCTGCAACATAATGATTGAGTTTCAGGGTGACGCCGGTGACGTCAATCATCCGACGGTAATAGCGGAGCGTTTCATAAAACTCCTCTTTACCGGGGATCTGTTTGGCAATATTGAACTGCCCGCCGATCTCGCCCAGCGCATCAAAGAGGGTGACATGATGACCGCGTGCCGCCGCATTGATAGCAAAGGCAAGACCCGCCGGGCCCGCGCCGACGACAGCCAGATTTTTTATTGTGGAAGCCGGAACAACAGGCATTTTGGTTTCATGGCAGGCGCGGGGATTCACCAGGCACGACGTGATTTTGCCGACGAAGATCTGATCCAGGCACGCCTGATTACAGCCGATGCAGGTGTTAATTTCATCGGCACGCCCCGATTGCGCTTTCGACAGCAGTTCGGCATCCGCGAGAAACGGGCGCGCCATCGACACCATATCGGCATCACCACGCGCCAGAATTTCATCGGCAACCTGCGGATCGTTAATCCGGTTAGTGGTGACCAGTGGCAGCGAAACGTGCCCTTTCAGCTTACGCGTTACCCAACTGAAGGCGCCGCGCGGTACCGGCGTGGCGATGGTGGGAATGCGCGCTTCATGCCAGCCAATTCCGGTGTTGATGAGCGTTGCGCCTGCGGCTTCAATGGCCTGCGCCAGTTGCACTGTTTCTGCAAAAGTGCCGCCTTTTTCCACCAGATCAAGCATCGACAGGCGGTAGATAATAATAAAGTCGTTCCCCACCCGCTGACGCACCGCACGTACCACTTCAATGGCAAAGCGCATACGATTGGTATAATCACCGCCCCATTCATCGTCGCGCTGATTGGTGCGCAGGGCGAGAAACTCGTTAATCAGGTACCCTTCCGAGCCCATGACCTCCACGCCGTCGTAACCCGCCTCCCGTGCCAGTTGGGCACAGTGCGCGAAGTCTTCTATCAGTTGCAGAATTTCTTCGTGGCTCAGTGCGTGCGGGGTAAACCGGTTGATGGGGGCCTGAATTGCGGAAGGGGCTACCAGTTGTGGTTGATAGCTGTAGCGCCCGGTATGCAGGATCTGTAGCGCTATTTTCCCGCCTTCACGATGAACCGCGTCGGTGATGATGCGGTGATGCGGCACCTCACGGGCGTCATTGAGCGTCGCGCCGCCTTCCATCGTGACGCCAGACGACGCGGGGGCGATGCCACCCGTGACAATCAGTGCGACGCCTTGCCGGGCTCGCTCGGCATAGAAAGCGGCCAGGCGTTCCGCGCCATCAGGATACTCTTCAAGTCCCGTGTGCATTGAACCCATCAGCACGCGGTTTTTAAGCCGAGTAAAACCAAGATCAAGCGGGGCGAACAGCGACGGATAGCGCATAAGATTGTCCAGTATGTAAAATTATTGTTATGTGGTCGGATGAGTGTCTAATTTAGTCGTCGGCAGGGAAAAGGGAAAAGGGGAATGCGATGATTGTGATGGGATTCAAAAAATGCCCCCGGGCAGGGGGCATTTGTTCACAGGCCAGAATGGTGTTTCATCACCCGGCAAGCTGTTTACACCTCTTCTATGCTCACCCGCAGCGCCGCCAGCGCTTTACGCGTGGCTTTCAGCACTTGCTCACACTGCTCAATGGTCAGCGTTAACGGCGGTTCGATGCGGATCGTTTTCGAGTTGTTGAGCGTTCCGGCAACCAGGACCCGCTGGCGGAACATCTCGCTGGCGAAATTGTAGCCGGTTTCATTGTCGACAAACTCGATTGCCATCAGCATCCCTTTCCCGCGGGCGTCCTGCACCAGGTCAGGGAACTCTCGCGCCAGTTGGCGAAAACCGTCCAGCAGGATATCGCCTTTCTGTTCCGCTTGTGCCGGTAAGTTCTGCTCCAGCAGCACATTGATGGTGGCCAGCGCGGCCGCACAGGCCAGCGGATTGCCACCGAAGGTGGTGGTGTGCAGGAAGGGGTTATCAAACAGTACCGAGAAGACCTCTTCGGTGGCGATCGTCGCGCCAATCGGCATCACGCCGCCGCCCAGCGCTTTTGCCAGGCAGAGAATGTCGGGCTGCACGTTCTCATGCTCGCAGGCAAACATCTTGCCGGTACGCCCCATGCCGGTCTGGACTTCATCAAGGATCATCAGCGCGCCAAATTCGTCGCAGAGTTTACGTACGGCGGTGAGATAACCCTGCGGTGGCAGGATCACGCCACCTTCACCCTGAATAGGCTCCAGAATCACCGCAGCCACATCATCTCCGGTTTTTTTGCACTCGCTGAGCGCGGTACGCATGGCCTCAATATTGCCGAACGGCACATGACGGAAGCCCGGCAGCAGCGGCATAAACGGCTTGCGGAACGTCGATTTGGCGGTGGCGGACAGCGCGCCCAACGACTTACCGTGAAACGCGCCGCTGGTGGCGATAAAGGTAAATTTGCCGCGTGGTGACTGATACGCCTTCGCCAGTTTCAGCGCCGCTTCGACCGATTCAGTACCACTGTTGCTAAAGAAGCTGTATTTGAGTTTTCCGGGCGCCAGGGCAGCAAGGGTTTTTGCCAGCATGGCCCGCAGTGGGTCAAGCAGTTCCTGACTATGCAGAGGTTGTTTCGCGAGTTGATTCTGTACGGCGGAAACCACAACTGGATTACGGTGCCCCACGTTGAAAATTCCAAAACCTCCCAGGCAGTCGACAAACTCCTGTCCCTGGGTGTCGACAAGCGTGTTCAGACTTCCCGCTTGCCACTCTACGGCTCCGTAATCCCCGCCGGCGGTAACAGATTTGCGATACTCTAAAAATCCCGGATTGACATGCTCTTTGAAGTAATCAATCACCTCTCGGTTAAGTGCTTTCATCTCCTCATGATCAAGCGTTCGCTTCTCAATGAGATTCAGTGCGTGCGCACTACAGGCCAAAGCCGATGCGCTGGAAGGTAACCTGTTCAAAATATGCTCCCGGAGATCGCGTATCACATGATACCGATTTAAGTATTGCAGGGATTGCGCCATCCCGGCGGCGCTGATGAAAATCGGGATAAACACCAGGGAGAACTGTTATTGCGCAACATTTAATCTCATTTGTTAACACTTGCTGGGTTTTTGTGCAAAATGAAGACCGTGCGAGCGCGGCGTCAGAAGGGGCGATTGCGCAGAAATAGTGCAAATTTTGCGCGATAACAGTGCGCGTCCCACAGTGTGATTTTATAGTTTCAACTTGAAAGTATTTTAAATCAATCAATTAGAATTCGTACAAAATATGAGGTTTAATCGCAAATTGCGATCTAAATCAAATTTAACATCTAAAGATAAATCTGTTAGCGCCGAAATAACATCTGACAAGAAGTTAACAACCAGATAACTTGCACAGGACGCGACTATGTCTTCTCAGCTCTACGTTACCCAGCAAAATACACCGCTGGATGACGATACGACCCTCATGTCGACAACCGATCTCCACAGCTACATCACGCACGCCAACGATACGTTCGTCAATATTAGCGGTTACTCACTCAATGAATTGCTGGCGCAACCGCACAACCTGGTGCGTCACCCGGACATGCCGAAAGCAGCCTTTGCTGACATGTGGTACACCCTGCAGCAGGGTGAACCCTGGAGCGGCATCGTCAAGAATCGCCGTAAAAATGGCGATCACTACTGGGTTCGGGCGAACGCGGTACCGATGGTGCGCGAGGGGAACGTGACGGGGTACATGTCAATTCGCACCCGCGCGACGGATGCGGAGATCGCCACGGTTGAGCCGCTTTACAAGGCGCTCAATGAAGGTCGTTGTCGACGCCGGATCCACAAAGGACTGGTGGTGCGTAAAGGATGGCTCGGGAAACTACCGGCAATGCCGGTGCGTTGGCGGGTCCGCAGCGTGATGGCGCTGATCTACGTGGTATTGGCGGCGGTGCTACACCTGTCTGGTGCGCCATGGCTTGCACAACTGATGTGTGTGCTGGTGATGCTACTGGGTACAGCGGCGTTTGAGTGGCAGATTGTTCGTCCGATTGAGAACGTCGCGAAGCAGGCGCTGAAGGTAGCGACCGGTGAGCGAAACAGCGTGGCGCATCTGAATCGCAGTGATGAACTGGGGTTGACGCTACGCGCTGTCGGGCAACTTGGTCTGATGTGTCGCTGGCTAATTAACGACGTTTCAAGCCAGGTGTCGAGCGTCAGAAACGGCAGCGAAGCCTTAGCGAAAGGCAACGACGATCTGAATAAGCATACGCGTCAGACGGTCGATAACGTCCAGCAGACGGTGACCACCATGAATCAAATGGCGGCGTCGGTAAAACAAAACTCCGAAACCGCATCCGCCGCCGATAAGCTGTCGATTGCCGCCAGTAGCGCGGCGGCACAGGGCGGTGAAGCAATGGACACCGTGATTAAAACCATGGATGACATCGCCAACAGCACGCAGCGCATTGGCACCATCACCACGCTGATTAACGACATCGCTTTCCAGACCAATATTCTGGCGTTGAACGCCGCAGTTGAAGCGGCCAGGGCGGGTGAGCAAGGCAAAGGGTTTGCCGTCGTGGCGGGTGAAGTGCGCCATCTGGCCAGCCGCAGCGCCAGCGCGGCGAATGATATTCGTAAGCTAATCGATGCCAGTGCGGATAAAGTGCAGTCGGGTTCTCAGCAGGTCCACGCCGCGGGACGTACGATGGATGATATTGTCTCTCAGGTACAAAACGTCACTCAGTTGATTGCGCAGATCAGCCATTCAACGCTTGAACAGTCCGACGGATTGACCAGTCTGACGCGTGCGGTAGGCGAACTTAACGACATCACGCAGAAGAACGCCGAGTTGGTTGAAGAGAGCGCGCAGGTGTCCGCCATGGTTAAACACCGTGCCAGCCGTCTGGCGGATGCCGTGACGGTGTTGCACTAATCCTTTCTTTTATCCGCATCAACGCTTACCGGTAATGGTAAGCGTCATTGTAATAATAATGTTAATAACATATTAAATATTACCACCTACGGGTGGTTTTTTTATTTTATTCGTATCTTTTCATTTCTGTCTTTGGGCTATTTGGACATCATAAAAAATCGTTTATATAACGATCGGTCTGCCTTTATTCATCGTCAAAAACTATTTGCCGGCAGTTATTGATAATAAAAAGCGATCAATATCATAAAGTTAGTGAGTTTGTTACCGATAAAGGAATCTGTCTGAAGAAAAACTATCTCCAGGGAGAATATATGTTTTTACGTAACATGAAGATCCGCTCAAAATTATTTATCGCGTTTGGATTGTTTATTGTACTGATGATGGTGAGTTCAGGCCTTTCATTATTTAGCCTGGACCGCGCCAACAGCGGTATGCAAAACATCATTACCAATGACTATCCCATCACGGTAAAAGCCAACAAGCTCATCGATCATTTTCAGGATTTTGTCAGCACGCAGCAGTTGATGCTGATGGACGAAGAGGGGCGGTGGACCCAGACGTCCCAGAAAAAGCTCGACAACATTAGCCAGCAGATTACGGTGTTGCTGGATGAACTGGACGCTGCGCCGCTAAATGCCGAATCGAAAAAGGTCATCTCCGGGATCCGTGATGTGCGCGAGCAATATCTCGCCTCCCGATTCCGCATTTTGCAGGAACTACAAAACCATAACCGACAGGCGGCAATGCAGGAGATGATGACCACGACGGTCAATGTACAGCAGGCCTATAAAGAGAAAGTTCAGGCGCTGATCGCCATTGAAGATGCGCAGATGTTGCGTGCTGGCGCGCAGGTGGAAAGTGATTTTACTGCGAACCGGGCGTTGCTTATCGCGCTGGCGCTCATCGGTATTGCCGCGGGTTGTATGATGGGTTGGTATATCGTGCGTTCCATCACCCGGCCACTGAATGAAGCGGTGCAGTTTGCCGAAGCGATTGCCGAGGGCGACCTGACCCGCAATATCCTCACCACGCAGAAAGATGAGACCGGCGAACTGCTGCATGCGCTGATGGTAATGAAAACTCGCCTGCTGGAGATCGTCCAGGAAGTCCAGAACGGGTCGGAGAATATCTCCAGCGCGGCAGCGCAGATCGTCGCCGGGAACCAGGATTTGGCTGCACGTACCGAAGAACAGGCGAGCTCCGTTGAGCAGACCGCCGCGTCAATGGAGCAGATCACCGCCACGGTAAAAAACACGGCCGAACATACCGGAGAAGCGACGAAGCTCTCTGCGGGGGCGGCGACCGTTGTGAAGAACAATGGCGAGATGATGAATCAGGTAACGCAAAAAATGCGGGTGATTAATGAAACATCTAACCGCATGTCGGACATCATCAACCTGATTGACTCCATTGCATTCCAGACCAATATTCTGGCGCTTAATGCAGCTGTTGAAGCCGCGCG
Source organism: Citrobacter amalonaticus (assembly GCF_018323885.1). NCBI lineage: Bacteria > Pseudomonadati > Pseudomonadota > Gammaproteobacteria > Enterobacterales > Enterobacteriaceae > Citrobacter > Citrobacter amalonaticus. The sequence continues at coordinate 672,251 of NZ_AP024585.1, forward strand.
AGCCGGTGAGCATGGCCGTGGGTTTGCCGTGGTGGCAGGGGAAGTACGCCAGTTGGCGCAAAAGAGCGCATCTTCTGCCAGCGAGATCCGCCATCTGATTGAGGATTCCACCGGTCAGACCCAGGAAGGGATGCAACTGGTCGAGAAGGCTAACGGACTGATAAACGGCATGGTCAACAACGTCGAGGAGATGGATGTGATCCTGCGGGAGATCGGCCAGGCCAGTCGTGAGCAAACCGAGGGGATTTCGCAGATCAACAGCGCGATTGGCCTGATTGACGCCACTACCCAGCAGAACTCCTGTCTGGTCGAGGAGTCCGTTGCGGCAGCGGCGTCACTGAATGAGCAGGCGTTACACTTAAAAGAGATGGTGAAAGTGTTCCGTGTTCGTGACGGCGACGCCTTGCCTGCTTAATCAAGCTGAGTGATTTCCAGCGCCGCACGGTCGATCACGCCAATGATCTTTTTTAACTGTGCGTCGCTGATGTCACCCTGATTCACTCTCAGATCCAGCACTGCCTTGAAGTTTTCCAGCGCTCGTTTCATCTGCGGATTCTTACGCAGTTCAAAGCCGACATTGCGTGCGTTGACGCGTTCCTGAATGTGGCCGAGATGTTCACGATTCTCTTCCAGCCATTGTGCGCCGGTGTCAGTGAGAGTGATTTTTTTACGCCCCCCATCCTCTTCGCTAACCGTAATAAAGGCCTGATCCTGGAGGAAATCCAGCGTTGGGTAGATCACGCCAGGACTCGGCGTATAGTTGCCTTGCGTCAGATTCTCGATAGCTTTGATTAGCTCATAACCGTGGCTGGCTTCGCGGGAGAGAATATCCAGAATCACCAGACGCAGCTCCCCATGGCCAAAAAAGCGCTGACGCCGTCCACCACCGCCACCTCTACCGTGACGATGTTCGCAACCGCCGTGATGATGCCCTTCGCCTTTACAGCAACCTTCATGATGATGTCGCATGATAACCTCCTTTTGTTTAGATATATCTAATTTATATCTAAAATGAAGATTTTGACAAGAGCAGTGTTGAAAATTTTACTAATACTATGAATTTAAATGATAAATATGTAAAGGCAGTAACACAGCAGATGCTATCAAAAAATGACTTGCAATTCTGGCTATTAACAATCATTATCATTTGAAAACTGTATTTAGATATATCTGATTATCACACGAAGGTCAAAAATGATGAATAAAACTTCACGTTACCCTCAGCGCGTGCGCAATGAACTGCGCTTTCGCGAACTTACCGTTTTGCGCGTAGAACGCATCGGGACGGGTTTTCAGCGTATTGTCCTCGGTGGCGATGCGCTGGAAGGCTTTAACTCGCGCGGCTTTGACGACCATAGCAAGGTGTTTTTCCCGCAACCCGGCAGCCGGTTTGTTCCGCCAACCGTAACGGAGGAAGGGATTGTCTGGGGCGAGGGCGTGCGTCCGGCTTCTCGCGATTACACACCGTTGTACGATGAAGCCCGTCATGAGCTGGCGCTGGATTTCTTTATTCACGACGGCGGTGTGGCGAGCCGTTGGGCTATGAAAGCGCGCGAAGGCGATACGCTAACCATCGGCGGACCACGTGGTTCGCTGGTAGTGCCGGAAGACTACGCTTACCAGCTCTATGTTTGTGATGAGTCCGGTATGCCAGCGTTGCGGCGTCGTCTTGAGGCGCTGAATCGCTTACCGGTAAAACCGACGGTGACCGCGCTGGTGAGCGTCGCCGATCCGGCATATCAGGATTACCTCGCGCATCTGGGCGATTTTTCCATTGAATGGCTGGGACACGATGAGCAGGCGCTTGCCGCACGACTGGCGCAGATTGACGTGCCGACAGAAGATTATTTCATCTGGATTACCGGGGAAGGGAAGGTGGTGAAAAATCTTAGCCAACGCTTTGAGCAGGAACCGTTTGATCAGCAGTTAGTCCGTGTGGCGGCGTACTGGCACAACAAGTAAAGTGAGCGCCGTCGGGACAATGAAATTTAATGATTTCTTTGAGGCTGAAATCGGTTTAAGGTCATAGAGTAGTCTTGTGTTTTACATGGTAAATTTTAAGGATAAAAGTATGCCTGCAGTCATTGATAAAGCATTAGATTTCATCAACGGTATGAATACCTCGGCCTCATCTCCAGAACCTATGGATGAAAGCACGGCGAAAGGAATTTTGAAATATTTGAAAGAGCTGGGCTGCCCGGCAAGTGCGTCGGATATCGTTGCGCGTGGTGAGCGGGAGGGGTGGAACCCTGGATTTACGCAAAAACTGGTTAAGTGGGCTGAGAAGTTTGAAGCCGGTGAACGGGTTTTGATCAGAGACCCTGAATATTTTTCATTGTACATGCGTGAGCAGCTTCAGGAACTGGTCGAAGTTGAGCGCGCGTGAAGCCAACAACCTGCCTTGATGCTCTCACCGTTGCGGTGAGAGCTTTCATTATGCTTAATAAAGAATAAGGGCCGGCGATTTCTCGCCAGCCCTCATTGCTCTGAAGGAATTAGGTGTTGGAGTCACAGATGCTGAGGGAAGTAGCCTGTGGACTGAGTATTCGGGATAAGGCGATTTCACCGATTATTGTCCAGATGAGCGTTTCGCGGTGTTACTGTAAGGTACAGATAAATATTGGCAAAGCCGCAGTTCTGAAAACCAGTCCATCGCTCCCCTGTTTATGTATGAAGAGCTGTAAACCACGATCTTCATAGAGATAAAAATCAGGGACTACGCCGCTTAAAAGCCTGGCCTGAGAAGCAGTCAGTAAAGAGAGTGTTGATATCATTGTGTATTCATCGCCTTCCCTGGTGAATTTAAAGGATAAATTCTGCGTAACTTTTCGCGTTGGTAATCCTGGCTCATTATATTCTCCGATAGTAATGACCTTCCCGGAATCGCCATTGAACACATATCTGACCTTAACAGAATAGGTTCCCTCGAGCCTTTTAAAACTGATGTTGCCCCAACAGGAGAAGTTATTTTTATTATAATTATCAAATAGATATATAAAAAAAGGGGATAAAACAATCGCGACCAATAAAAAAAGAAAACAGATCTTTGCTTTCATATTAACGCTCGATGAAAAAAGTGGAATAGCATGAGGCCGTATTATTTGTATTTTTATCACAGATATGCATGAATACTTTTGTGCCACGAGTATCTATTGCTATATAAACTCTCTTTTCCGATTCGCAGTGAATATTTTTATCTGTAAAAATAGATAAGTAATCTTCTTTTTGCCTTAGTTTGTCATTCAAACTTTTCATAATTGTACAGTTATTTATAACGCCAATTTGACGATAATTGGAAAAGAAGTTACGGTTATCTTGTATAAGCGTATAATAATATGGCACATAAAGTAATAAGGCCAATAATAAGGCGAATGATATTGCTCGCCATTTATGTTGATAGGCACTATCAATACAATTGAGAACAATTGTCCATAGTTTGGCATTCATTTTCTGTTTTGAGGATGAATCCTTCTCGGTGTCGTTATGAATTTTCTGCGAGTAGGTGTCCTGTACAGAGTAAATGTGATTTATAACATCCATGTTATAACTTACAGAAACCTCGGGTATACTGATCTCTTTGGCCACAGGGTCAGAACTGATATAACTATCTGCAATACTTTCTTCCTCTTCCAGGAGAATAGCGGTTCCTAAAAAGCTAAATCCTTCGCGAGGAATGGTATGAATTACATCCTGTGAAATACCAACCTCACGTAATGCTTTACGTATTAAAGATATATTCTGATAGAGAGCATTTATGCTGGTGTATTGACCTCTACTTTCCCATACGTCCTGCGAAAAATCATATTTTGTTACAATTTCCCCTTTCTTTTCTAATAAAAGTTTTAAACATCTACTCGCCGGGACATTTAAAGATACACTTTTTTTATCCTCGGATACGGGCTCTAGTAATTGATTAGCAGGATAAAAATAAACAATATCGTTAATAAGGTATTTTTGTTTCATTCATTAGAACACTGGTTTATTAAGTGTAGTCATTATTTCAGAGGTTAAAAATTATAGAATAAAAAATCATAAAACACAAGAATGCGTGTTGATTAAGCATTGGTGTTTTGTATGCAAAGACAAAAACGATGTTTCTATCAGAAGGTGGTCTGCAAAGAAGGTCTTGTAAATAGCAGGAAACTTAACATTTTCGTCTTCAATAACAGTATAAATGTAAATAAAAACCATATTCATTATGTTTGCAATGAAAGGCTTAATAAAACAATAACCTATTGTTTTATAATGTTTTATTTTATCTCATGAGTTCTTAAGGGATCTTATTTATATTGTATTTTACTCACGAATAAATCTTCAGATTAAATGAGTGAACAAACTTTAAAAACGCCAGTAAGATAAGTCCTAAAGATTGCTCAAAACGGAAATACAACATTGAGCGATTATCGATTTTATTTTATATGCGCACACCTTGTATGGAGGATATACTTTGATCTTAAGTCGATCTGATTACCCCTGTCAGTTAAGTAATATCACATTTGAATACATTATTAATGAAATGAACAGAACGCTGGGTTACATATATCAAGAAAGTGACTGCTACGTCTGGTTTGTTAACGGTGATGCCGCAAATATAAACATGCATGCCAAGAAAATTCATCTGGAAAGGAAAAAAGGTAAAAGTATTTTTATGGTGACGCTGACAGACAGAAAGGAAAATTACTCTCCAATTATTAATCATCTATCCGACCTGGTAGTATGCAAAAGAACATCCTACTCTTTTTTAAGGGAAGCGATAAAGTTTATGTTGCAAGCACCTCCGAAGATTACAGAAGATTATTTTTTAGGAGATATCTGGGGCAATGTTTTAAAAGGGACTCAAAAGGAGTATGAGGTACTCGATCTGTTGTTTAAAGGGTACTCGCAAAGCCAAATATCAAAAACATTGAACTTATCCGTGAAGACGATAAGTGGATATAAAATGAAGGCAGTCAGGCGACATGGTCTGCGAACATTTAGCGAGCTGTGTATCCAAAAGTTTAAGGATAGTATCAGCACCTACAATACCTGATAGCAAACCATGCAATCTTTTGCATGGTTTTGTACTATCGAAAAATAATTGAGAAAAAATGGTTTTCTCTCTCTCGAATAATTTTGTTATGCTGTTTACAGTAGTTTAATTATGGTGGCCTATTGATAGGAGAATGTAATACTGGCAATTGCGTTAGCGCTGCCAACCGTGATATTACCCGTTTGTACATATTTTGCCGTTATAGGAACCACCACATTTCCCTTATCCTGGGTTGTAACAAGCTGAACCTGGCCTGTCGTGCCTTTTAATGAGCTATCTGGTCCTAAATGAAAAGGTTCTTCACTGTTGACAAAAAATTGTACACCAATCCCTTTGGCGTCAGAGTCGGAAGTCAATCCTACAATATTACTGGTATTAGAAGTATCGGATTGATCGGTAATAACCATGGCTAAAGTTATATTAGCATCGCAGTTCAACGTAATCGAGGATGAGATACCTTCAGAATGGCTGCCGACGCCTTTAAATACATTCTCACTGACCTCTCCCAGAGGAAAGCTTACTAAAGACTGGTCTACCTCACACCCATTGGCAATCGTTGAAATCGTAGTGGGGCTAATGATTATTTTTGATGTAGCAGCCACGCCGGAAACTGATTCGTGGCCTGTCATGACTGCAGCGGTAATTTCCGGCGTCGTGATTACTCCGGTTTCGAGGCGTCCGCTGATTTTGACGAAATTGATCTGTACATCAAACCCTATCTGACCAACTGCCCCACTCCAGGTTTGGCTTTCTTTATCTGTAAGGGGAATATACTGAGATGCTTTGGTGTCCTTTACGCCAATAGTAAAACCAATGCCGGGTACTCCTGTTTCATAAACACCGTAAACCACGCCATTTACCGTTAGCGTCACGCCAGAAGGTTGAATGCCGCTGTCCAGCTTTACGGACGCAGATTTACATGGGTAAAGCCAGTTAGAGCAGCTAAATACATTGTCAATGCTGGCGGTCGTTGTCGGCCCAATCTGCTGCCCAAAGGAGGAGGCATCGGCATTCTGGGTAACCATAATGGGCGCTGGGGAAAGTATTATCTGGGGTGTAGTGGCGGTAATCGCCTTTACCGAATAGCTGAACGGAATAAGTAAAATCGTTACAAATATTTTTAATATTATCTTCATTACTGACGGATTCCATTTTTTTTGCTAATGAAATTAGCCCTTGTGTTATTAAAATGGCGTTATACAATGACGCGTTAAAAAACACTCATGGAAAGGTCACTGTATATGTAGCCGTACTATTTGCATCTCCTGCACTGAGGAGAGAACCCGTGGCGATGTATTGTGCATAGAATTGTAATGCCATCGTATTTCCGTCTGTGAGTAAATAGTTTTTAGAAGTGCTGTTTATCGGAACGATCGTTTTATCTTTATCCATAAGTTTTATTGCCACCCCACTGGCACCACCTCCTGCAAGCGCTAAAAAATCACTGTTTGTATTATCCGGGACTCCGGAAAAGGTCACTACGGCGCCGCTAACAGAAGCCGCGCAGTCCTTCAGTCTGATAGTGAATGGGATCACTGGAACACGGTTGCTGGACTGCGCTAATTGCGTGATATTGATATCTTTCATATCGATGTCTATGATTTCAGACTCGCTGTCCAGAATACAACCGCTTGCGGTAATGTGGCCTGTAACATTAAGCAGAACGTCATATCCCAATGCGTTTTGCATCCAGAATGCCAGAAAAAAAACAGATGATGATATTGTGATTTTCATTACTTACACCTTACCGACGTAGAATAAATACCTGTTACGTTATTACTTTTTACTGTCCTGATATCATATTCCGCAGTACAGACTTGTTCATGCTTCTTCCCCCATCTGGCAGTTAATCGGCCTACGTCTGGCAGCCCGCTAATATAAACAATGCCAGAATCATCAATAATGCCGTTGCTTATATTGCCGTCACTCTCGTCTGCACTCACGATGGTTCCAAACGGTAAAGACTGGCGATCGTCCTTCACAATCCTGAACATGACTTTCTTCCCTACCCGAGCTATAAACGTAGCGCGCACCAGGGCTCCCTCGGAAGGGATGACGGTTTTAACCGCTTCATCCAGCTCAACGTCTGGGTCTAATGTTTCTTCTCGCAGCTGAACCCGATTCTCACGATATGCGGTAGCGTAAGGAATAATCGCATACCCGCGTCCGTCAGTTTGGATACCGGTGCCGTTCACAAGTTCAGCATCTGATGCACCCTCGGCTTTAACCAGAATGTTAGTGTTTCCCAACTGTTGTCCCAGGGTCAGGCCATCCTCGTGAAGTGCCATTGCACCGGTAAAGCCATATTTCATAAACTGACTTTCTCTGGAGTAGCTATAGCCAAGATCGGTAATACCATAGCGACCTTTGTAATTTAAGGCGATATTTCCGCCATCTGTGGAATGGCGCTGGCGGTACTGATAGATATTATAACTGAGTTTATTATAATCCAGAGCATTGCCGCTAAGGCCGATAATTTCATTATAATCGCCCTTATCAGAACTCATTATCGAGGTGTTTATTCTTGCCGTGTTTGTATAGGCGCTCGTCAATAAACTTGAGATGGGTAAAGAAACCGCAAGGTTTACGAGTTTATCTTTTTCCGCATTCCAGGGTTTTTTGTTCTGGGCATAGGATAATGTATATGAAAGATTACCAATATTTCCAGAGTATCCGATCTGCATATTGGTGGCCTTTTTCTCCGAGCGCCAGTAATTCTGATGATTAAACGAAAAATAGGCGGAGCCATATCCGTGTAAATTTTGTGATAGCAGGATTTGAGACATGGCTTTTTTGGCATAGCGTAGATTATAGCTATTCGTAGTATTCACCACCGGATTGCCATTCGCATCAGTGTTATATTCTACAGTTTCGCCACTCATCCTTTTATACGTAGTATCACTTAACGAGTAGAAGCCATCGGTAGAGTAGCGGTAAGCGGCAAAATTTAAGTTTGTCCCGAAGTCTGTAACTGACTTTGCATAGCGAAATAGCAGTGAATTGCCGCGATACTTTTTATTATTCGACAACTCACTTTCAGCATGGGTCATATCCAGAGAAACAGCGCCCCAGGCACCCATGTTCCTGGCGATTCCAAGCGCAGTAGACGTATATCGCTCTGATAATTGCATGCCGCCATAAAGCGTCAAACCCCAGGGCGTACCCCAGAATAAAGAGGCTTGCGTATAAAATGGCGTGTTTTGTTCGTTTTTTAAACCAGAGCGATAATGGCCTGCACTGAGAGCATATTTCACATGTCCTTCTCTGACCAGGTTGGGCACACTGGAGTAGGGTACAGTATAATTTGTCGACTGACCGTTCTCTTCTGCGACCTCAACGTTTAAATCGCCACTTGCTGACGTTGGGTATAAGTCTTCAATAGCAAAAGCGCCAGGTGCAACAAATGTCTGATAAATAACGTTATTGTTCTGGCGAATTGTCACCTTAGCATTGCTTTTAGCAATCCCCCGTACTGTCGGTGCGAATCCCTGCAGACTGTCGGGGAGCATGGAATCTTTTGACTCAAGCTGAATGCCACGTAGTCCGACAGAGTCGAATATATTGAAAGAGGTATTCGTTTCGCCCAGTGTTATCTGGCTTCTCAGGAAGCGAATATCACGTTGTAAGTAACTGTTGATATGGCTCCATTCGCCACCGTTTTGCGTATTATAGATCCAGTTTTGTTGGTTTCTGAAACGCCATGCTCCCCAGTTGATTCCCCCGTTAAGACCAAGAAAGTAGTTGCGTTGTCTGGAATTAGCGCTTCTGCGGTAGTGATAATCGCTGCCACTAAAGGTGTAATTCAGCATTGCTGTGGTGATTCCACTTTCCCATTGCTCAGGATCAATTGCCCCTCTCGCTTTATTATTTAACAAAACCTGCGGAATGGAGAAGGTTACTTTCATCATTTGTTGATCAAATACCACTGTGACTTCCGGCCACAGGCTAAAATCCACGCATTCTGTGCTGAGGTTTGATTTATTTTTATGCAATACGACTGGGTTCATTCCCAGTTCACTCAGCGCAGCAAGAGACATACATGGTGACAGAATTGATCTATTTTCTTTATTTTTTACCTGAAACAGTAAAGTATCTGTTTTGAGGTATTTGTTATTGACGAAAATATCAACTTTGTAATATCCAGGTTGTACTTCAAGCCCCAGTTCAAATGATGACAAATCAGCAATGATATTGGTGTTGTCACTGATGAATGCAGGATTGAATTTATACCCTGCCGCTTGACTTTTATCAGTGGTTAAAAAGAAAAATAAGACTATCCCAGTGGATAAAATAAGGGTTTTATATAGGTGAGAGAACGTTCGGCATCCATATTACTTCAAGTCCTGATAGTCGGTATCACATCATTCAGACAGATTAGAAATGTAGCGTTATCGCTTTAGTTTGTGCGCCGTAGTCATTAATTGTCTGAAATGTTATCTCTCCACTGCTGGCTGAGTCGTTTTTAATCTTTACGCTGTCTTTAGGCGGAACCATCAATGGATTTAAATGTCGGCCATTCACCGATAAATTCACCAACGTTAAAAAATAAGGTGAAGGATTGGTTAATTCTATTTCCCTTACATTTTTTTTAACACTTAACATAGCAGGCGCATCCTGCACTCTTGTCGTTAGCGTCTGCGGACGATAAAAGACCTTAATTCTGTTTGCCGATGCCAGTTGTAGAACATTTCCCCTTTTATCTTCATTTAAGGGTGGGACCGCTTTTACCGTCAACCAAAAGACACTCTCTTTATCTGTAGGCAACACAGGACCTGCATAAATTACGCGCAGCATTTTTTCGCTTTTGGGCTTAAGCACCGAGAGCGGTGGTGTGATGATAAAATCACTTGTCTTGTTGCCATGACTATCTTCAGCCCAGGGTTGAATAAGAAACGCCATATTCTCATTTGTGTTTCTTACGGAAAGAGAGACTTGCCTGGCCTCTGAAGGATAAACAAGACGGGTTACGCCAAGCCCGACGCCGCCGGCAAATGAAGAGCTGGTGGCGAGTAAGAGCAAAGACGCAGTTATAACTAGCAGTGAAAAAAACCTTTTCAAATTACGCTCCCTTTTACTGTAAGAAAAATATCTTTCAGACTGGCGGCTTGCTATTCAATTAAGGGCATAAATATGCCCTTAATTGATACTGAGGTTTTAAACAATGACAGATTAAGGATAAATCATGGTAAAAGTTGCCGTCGCATTTACATCGCCAGCCTCTGCCTGACCTAAAGCATAATATTTTGCAGTGAAGTTTAGAGTTGTTTCTCCAGTTGTTAAGCTGAATGGACTGGTCATTTCATCAAGCTTAATTTCATTGTTCTCGCTATCATATAATTTGATCCCAACCTGTTTTGCTGAGTTTCCATTATCAGTTAAAGATAATACCGTCGAGTCACCGGAAACGCTGTTGCCTGAGAAAAGAACCTGTACCGTGTTTGATGTATTAGTGTTACATTCTTCAAGGACGATTGGCACATCCGTAGGATTGGCCGTATCACCGACGACTTTCAGTCGGGTTGTGCTTACCGGTTCCATAGTAATTGTCTGGGTGCTGCTGCCAGCTGAGACGGTACAACTGGCATCGACAACTTTGCCCGTAAAATTAATTGTGCCACCGGTGACAGGAAGCGCATATGCAGTGGTTATTGCAAAGGTTAAAGCAGAGGAGGCGATTAATGTATGAAGAATGCTTTTTTTTACCATGGAATAATTCCTTTTTTAATTAATTCAATATAATGAAAATAGATGATTTAGATCAAAATTGATTAATTTTCTGCGGACAGCGATAGCTGCTCAGTGATTTTTTAAATCATATGACTTACTAAGTTCTCAGGACGTTGTTAACTAGTGAGAACTAACCTTGTCAATTATAAAATTAACTGTTGATGTATCTGGAATACTATTGAATAAGCACACTATGAAATAAAGGCTATGGCATTTCCTATGGTGGTTATAGTAAAGCAGTAAAAGGGGAATGAATATAAGACGCCTCTCGAGGTTGTCCGGAATAATCCTATTTTTAAGTGGTGCTGGCAGTAATTTATTAAAATATAAGGTGTTTATGGTGATTTTTTACAATTAATTAATCACAATGATTTAAAAATTATCACGATTACTCTTCGTAAAGCAGTTGATGCCCAGATTTTTAGGCGATAACGTTATTTCAGCGAAAGCAAAACCTTCCAGCTGAAGATATTCAGCCGTCAGATTTAGCGTTTACGATATCTTTCTCTTTGGCCTGGCCGTGGCGGAAGGGGGGCTCTCGCTGAAATAAAGGTTACCTCGACAACGCTGCCTGAACCTCAGTGAGTTCTTCTTGCGCTTGTTCAAGTTTTTTTCGTTTTTTGGCGATTTTCTTCGGATCCCCGGTTTGCTCTGCGTCTTTCAGTTCAAACTTTCGTTCACTGACTTTATGCTGCTTTTCTCTGATTTTCTGTTGACGATCTTTTCGCAAGGATTCATCAGTACAATGATCTTCGACTCTCCTGAGTGCTCTCTCTAATCCGTAAAGCCGATGGGTGTTGTGATGCGCTTTTGCATAGCTAATCTGCGTTTGAATGTTCTGTTTCTTGGCGCTACAGCCAGTCAGGTCTCCTGCAGTCACGTTTTGGGGAAAACACATTAGCAAAGGTATAGCAGCAAAGAATAGACCTGTATTTCCTTTAAAAAATAGCATTAAGCTGTCCCTTATTGTGTATAAATATTGTGGTGAATTATAAGGTTGTGAGCAAACAATTAAAATGAGATATATCTCGAGAATAATTTGACTATTTTACATAATACTATTGAGATAATTCTTTGATAATGGTTTTTGTTTTTTACTTATCGTGATTCAGAGAGTTCTGCGCGATATATATCGATTGGTTCACATAAAGCAATGCCGTTTTTTTATAAAAGGAGATGGTTTATTCAGGTTCTATGAAATCTGTTTTTGAATTACCCCGTTATCCAGACTATGCAGTCAGGGTTGCTGTCGGTACTGATGGCCGTGAGAGTATCAATCCTGATGCTGAAAGCCATTGATTTACTTGCAGAGTTGGCGTGGGCTGCGGGTAAATTTATGAAATCTTCTCAACTGAAATTTGTTCAGAGAAATTACAGCACTGTTTCTGCGGCACGAGGCGATACTTTTATCGCATTACTTGTGACAAATGGCTGCTTTTCCTGATATTCCGGCTGCGGTAGTTTGGATGTATACACTGGCGTGATCTTATTTTTATAAACGGTGTCGCTGGGGATGTTCTGAAGCACCAGTGAATGCGCTCCAATGGTGACATTGTTTCCGATCGTAACCTTGCCGCCCAGAATGGACGAGTTACAGCCAATATCAACATGATCACCAATGAGTATCATCGCGTCGGCACTGTCGGTGCGTAACCCTATGGTGATGCCTTGCTTCAGGTCGGCGAAATCACCAATCACGCAATTGTCAGTAATGACAATACCGTTCAGATGAGCAATGTTTAAACCCTTGCCGATTTTGCATGACAGAGAAATATCAACGCTGTGCCGGTACTTGAGGCGGTTTTCAATCCTGCGGGCAATGCGCTTTTTGAACTGACTATTCTGGCCATAGAGCCATGAAGCAATACGCCACCAGAACAGGAAGTGCTTCTTCTGGTTGCGTCGGGTACGAAGTAACGCTTTACGCCATGAAAAGGATTTGTCATGGCCAATGACTTCAAGGCGGATACATTCTTTCAGTTCATTGTACGAAGTCATATTGTCATCCTGACTAAAAATTTTTGGCAAATGAGATTGAAACAGTATGTAAAAAAAGCGCAAAGCGTTCAATCGTCATGGTTCGGTGAAGTGCTAACAACTAAGGGATAGATGACTGTGGGGGCAAGTGAGGGGACAAAAAGGGGACACTGACCACTGCCAACAAAAAAGCCACTCTTTCAAGTGGCTTAATTATATGATTTTAAAGCTAAAATTTGGTGGCCCCTGCTGGACTTGAACCAGCGACCAAGCGATTATGAGTCGCCTGCTCTAACCACTGAGCTAAGGGGCCGTGGCGGTGAATTATAAAGTAACTCCTGCGCGCAATCCAGCCATAACCGTACGTATGCTGTTTTATTAAACAACGTATTTTCAATCCGTTATACTTTTCTCATGACGTATCGTTGTGAGGTATTCATGGTAAAAGATATTTTAGCGCCGGGGCTGCGGGTCGTGTTCTGCGGCATCAATCCGGGGCTCTCTTCTGCCGGGACGGGGTTTCCGTTTGCGCATCCGGCAAACCGTTTCTGGAAAGTGATTCATCAGGCCGGTTTTACCGATCGCCAACTCAAACCGAAAGAAGCAGAACACTTGCTGGATTTTCGCTGTGGTGTGACCAAACTGGTCGACAGACCGACGGTGCAGGCTAATGAGGTTTCGCGTAAAGAACTGCATGATGGTGGGCGTCAACTGATTGCCAAAATTGAAGATTATCAACCGCATGCCCTGGCGATATTAGGTAAGCAGGCGTTTGAACAAGGCTTCAGCCAGCGCGGCGTAGAGTGGGGAAAGCAGAGCATAACGATTGGCGCAACGCAGGTGTGGGTGTTGCCGAATACCAGCGGACTGAGCCGTATTACCCTGGATAAACTGGTGGAAGCCTTCAGGGAACTGGATGAGGCGCTGATCGTGCGCGGAATGTAAAAAAAACGCCACCGGGAAGGTGGCGTTTGCAGTTTATGCGACGGGATTAATCGTCCAGGAAGCTACGCAGGACTTCAGAACGGCTCGGGTGACGCAGTTTACGCAGTGCCTTCGCTTCGATCTGACGGATACGTTCGCGGGTCACGTCGAACTGTTTACCTACTTCTTCCAGCGTGTGGTCGGTGTTCATATCGATACCGAAACGCATACGCAGGACTTTCGCTTCACGCGCGGTCAAACCGGCCAGTACGTCGTGTGTTGCTGCACGCAGGCTTTCGGTGGTCGCAGAATCCAGCGGCAGCTCGAGGGTAGTATCCTCGATGAAATCACCCAGATGCGAATCTTCATCGTCACCGATCGGGGTTTCCATGGAGATCGGCTCTTTAGCGATCTTCAGCACCTTACGGATCTTGTCTTCCGGCATCAGCATGCGCTCGGCCAGCTCTTCCGGCGTCGGCTCGCGACCCATCTCTTGCAGCATCTGGCGAGAGATACGGTTGAGTTTGTTGATTGTCTCAATCATATGCACCGGAATACGGATGGTGCGCGCCTGATCCGCGATAGAGCGGGTGATCGCCTGACGGATCCACCAGGTTGCGTAGGTGGAGAACTTGTAACCACGACGGTATTCGAACTTATCGACCGCTTTCATCAGACCGATGTTGCCTTCCTGAATCAGATCCAGGAACTGCAGACCACGGTTGGTGTATTTCTTGGCGATAGAGATAACCAGACGTAAGTTGGCTTCAACCATCTCTTTCTTCGCACGACGCGCTTTCGCTTCGCCGATGGACATACGACGGTTGATGTCTTTGACCTGCTCGATAGTCAGGCCGGTCTCTTCTTCAATCTGTTGCAGCTTCTGCAGGCCACGGTGAACGTCATCAGCCACATCGTGCAGTTTTTCGGACCACGGTTTGTTCATCGCGATAGCTGCGTTGAACCAGGTTTCACTGGTTTCGTTGCCGGTGAACAGGGTGATGAAGTTCTTCTTCGGCATTTTGCACTGCTCAACGCAGAGCTTCATGATCAGACGTTCCTGGGTACGAACCCTGTCCATCATGACGCGCATGCTGTTCACCAGGTAGTCGAACTGCTTCGGCACCAGACGGAACTGTTTGAACACTTCAGACAGCTTCAGGATCTCAGCCTGAGCATCGGCGTGGCTACGACCTTTCGCTTTGATGGTGTCACGCGTGACTTCGTACTGCGTACGCAGTTCACCGAACTTCTCGCGCGCCAGCTCAGGGTCGATGCTGTTGTCGTCATCGCTGCTGTCGTCGTCTTCTTCCTCGTCTTCGTCCTCGTCGTCATCCAGGTCTTCCTGAGACAACTCAGAGCCAACGTGAGTGGCGGTCGGCGCCAAATCTTCTTCCGCGTTCGGATCGACAAAACCGGTGATCAGATCGGACAGACGGGCTTCTTCAGCCTCAACACGATCGTACTGCTCAAGCAGATAGGTAATGGCTTCTGGATATTCGGCAACGGAGCACTGAACCTGGTTGATCCCGTCTTCGATGCGTTTCGCAATATCGATTTCGCCTTCGCGGGTCAACAGTTCAACGGTACCCATTTCACGCATGTACATGCGAACCGGGTCAGTGGTACGACCGATTTCTGACTCTACGCTGGACAGAACTTGCGCGGCCGCTTCTTCCGCGTCTTCGTCGGTACTGGTGGTGTTTTCAGCAAGTAGCAGATCATCGGCATCCGGTGCTTCTTCCATCACCTGAATACCCATGTCGTTGATCATTTGGATGATATCTTCAATCTGATCTGAATCGACGATATCTTCCGGCAGATGGTCATTGACCTCGGCATAGGTCAGATAGCCTTGCTCCTTACCACGGGTGACAAGAAGCTTCAGCTGTGACTGCGGGTTTTGCTCCATAAGACGGTATCCACACTTAATTCGTTTGATTAGCGTCAGCAAGCCGTTGCTGCCAACATTTAAAGCGAGGGCGTACTTATATTTGTGCCGCTGCCTCTCAGTGCGGCTGTCGGGGGCTTCCCGATCGCTATTCGGCACTTAAGCCGTTAAATAGTTCACCCTTCAAGTTGTCTCTGCGCTAGCGGCGTTCTCTTGCTGCCTTGATACAACTCGAATGATTTTGTCTGCTTCAGTTATTTCTTCGCCAGTTCCTGGTTCAATGTCCAGAGTTCCCGGCGTTCTTCGTTGCTTAAACCGTGTGTGCGCTCGCGGGCAATTAGCTCTTCCTGGCGCAGCTCAAGCATCGAATCAAACATATGGTTGAGTGAGTCGGTGAAGGTTTTTTCAGCAATATCCTTATCTGCTATATCGTCCCACATCGACAGTTTTTCAAGGGTGGCCGCATCATTTGTGCCACGATAGTGTTCTAAAAGCTGTCCGGTAGTCAGCCCGGGCTGGGACAAACACGTGTTGACCAGTTCGGCAAATAAACCAAGTCCGGGCAGTTTATTCTGATCCAGACCGCTTAACGGCGGCACCAGCGGTGCCAGTTCCGGATTTTGCACCAGCAGTCCTATCAGTATACGCATGGTCGTGCGTTTTAGCTGCGGAGCGGGTCGGGAAGCCCCACTTTCAGACAATTTTGGCATCAATCGTTCAAGTTGGCTGTCATCCAGAATGCCAAGCTTGTTTCCCAATTCCTGGCGCAGATAAATGCGCAGCGTTTCACCCGGTACCTGTGTGATGAGCGGCAGCGCCAGCGTACTCAACTGCGCACGCCCGTCTGGAGTGCTCAGGTCCACCTGTGGCAGCAGGCTATTAAACAAAAACGCGGAGAGCGGCAGGGCCTGCTCCATCCGGGCTTCGAATGCCTCTTTCCCCTCTTTCCGCACCAGCGTATCGGGGTCTTCGCCATCAGGTAAAAACATAAAGCGTAGCTGACGACCATCTGTCATGTACGGCAAAGCGGTTTCCAGCGCGCGCCAGGCGGCGTCTCGTCCTGCCCGGTCACCGTCATAACAGCATATGACGTTGTTCGTGGCGCGGAACAGGAGCTGGATATGATCGGCGGTAGTTGAAGTACCCAGCGAAGCCACGGCATAGTTAATGCCATACTGCGCCAGCGCCACCACATCCATATAGCCTTCCACTACTAACAGACGTTGCGGATCGGCGTTATCCTGCTGCGCTTCATAAAGGCCATACAGCTGGCGGCCCTTATGGAAAATATCGGTTTCCGGGGAGTTAAGGTACTTCGGCAGGGCATCACCCAGCACACGACCACCAAAACCTATCACCCGGCCACGCTTGTCGCGGATGGGGAACATCACCCGTTCGCGGAAGCGATCGTAACTGCGTCCCTGATCGTTGGTGACCAACATGCCCGCATCCACCAGTGACTGGCGATTTTCGCTATTGCCGCCAAACCGTTTCAGGACGTTGTCCCAACCGGGGGGCGCAAAGCCAATAGCAAAACGCGCGATCACTTCACTACTGAGTCCTCGCTTTTCCAGATACTGGCGCGCAGGGGTAGCGGCGGGTTGCATCAGAGATTGCTGATAAAACGTGTTCAGGCCATCCATCAGTTGATAAAGGCTTTGCCGTTGATGGCGCTCTATCTGGCTGGGACCTGTGCCTGCTTCAAACGGGACGTCAAGATTATGCATGGCCGCCAGTTCTTCGACGGTTTCCACGAACTCGAGCTTGTCGTAGTTCATCAGGAAGTCGATGACGTTGCCGTGCGCACCGCATCCGAAGCAGTGATAAAACTGTTTTTCACCGTTTACGGTGAAAGAGGGGGTTTTTTCGTTATGGAACGGACAGCACGCATGATAATTCTTGCCCTGCTTTTTCAGCTTTACCCGCGCGTCGATGAGATCGACGATGTCGGTTCGTGCCAGCAGGTCATTGATAAATACGCGTGGGATTCGTCCAGCCATATGCCCCGTTTATTTTTTATGACTCATATACACAAAATCATTCAGGTTGCATCAAGGCGGCAAAAGAGCGAATCCTCAGGAACGTACATCAGTACGTGACTGGGGTGAGCGAGCGCAGAGGCAGCTTGAATGATGACGTATATAAACGAAAATAAGCCGCGCATTCCTTTCGGAAGCACGGCCTTACAACTACAACTCGGTCTGAATCGAGAGCCTCAGCCCCCGACAGAGATTAGTACAGACGAGTGCGGCGTGCGTTTTCGCGAGCCAGTTTCTTCGCGTGACGTTTCACAGCAGAAGCTTTAGCGCGTTTACGTTCGGTAGTCGGTTTTTCATAGAACTCACGACGACGAACTTCCGCCAGAACGCCTGCTTTCTCGCAGGAACGCTTGAAGCGACGCAGTGCTACGTCGAACGGCTCGTTTTCACGTACTTTAATTACCGGCATGTAACTCTCACCTTTAATAAATTCGGTTTGCTGCTGGCATCAGCGCCAGCTTATTTCAAAATGGTGCGGAATTTTACTGCAATTGCTGCTGCTTTGTAAAGCACCGATGCGATTTTGAAAGGGACTTTTATAAGGGGGGAGAGTATACACGAAATCGGGAGTGAGGGTATACATCTACCCGCATTCGACCTACACTGCGCGGTATTAAAGTGAGGTAGAAACAAGTCATGCGTGTACTGGGAATTGAAACATCCTGCGATGAAACCGGCATCGCCATTTACGACGACGAAAAAGGTCTGTTAGCCAACCAATTGTATAGTCAGGTGAAATTACATGCTGACTACGGCGGGGTCGTGCCTGAACTGGCCTCCCGCGATCATGTCCGCAAAACGGTGCCGTTGATCCAGGCGGCGCTGAAAGAGGCGGGACTGAGTGCAAAAGAGATTGATGCGGTGGCGTATACCGCAGGGCCGGGTCTGGTTGGCGCGCTGCTGGTCGGTGCAACCGTCGGTCGTTCTCTGGCGTTTGCGTGGAATGTGCCCGCTATCCCCGTACACCACATGGAAGGACATCTGCTGGCGCCAATGCTGGAAGATAACCCGCCGGAATTCCCCTTCGTGGCGCTGTTGGTGTCGGGGGGACATACCCAGCTTATCAGCGTGACTGGTGTCGGACAGTATGAACTGTTGGGTGAGTCGATTGATGATGCCGCCGGTGAAGCGTTCGATAAAACCGCCAAACTGCTGGGGCTTGACTATCCAGGCGGCCCGATGCTGTCGAAAATGGCGTCGCAGGGCACCGCTGGACGTTTTGTTTTCCCACGGCCCATGACCGATCGCCCGGGGCTGGATTTCAGCTTCTCAGGGCTGAAAACCTTTGCGGCGAATACTATCCGCAATAACGGCGGCGATGATCAAACCCGTGCTGATATCGCCCGGGCGTTTGAAGACGCGGTGGTGGATACGCTGATGATCAAGTGTAAACGTGCGCTGGATCAGACCGGCTTTAAGCGTCTGGTGATGGCAGGCGGCGTCAGCGCCAACCGCACGCTGCGCGCGAAGCTGGCGGAGATGATGCAAAAACGTCGTGGTGAGGTGTTTTATGCCCGTCCGGAATTTTGCACCGATAACGGGGCGATGATTGCCTATGCCGGTATGGTGCGCTTTAAAGCGGGCGCCACGGCGGATCTCGGCGTGACCGTGCGTCCACGCTGGCCGTTGGCGGAACTGCCAGCAGCTTAAGTAGGGTTTGTCCTGCCCGGTGGCGCTACGCTTACCGGGCCTACAAATCTATTCTCTGCATTTACCGGATCGACAAGACCGCAGGCCGGGTCAGGCGAAGCCGCCACTCAGCAATACACCGCATTACACCCGCAACATTCCTCTGTCTTCCAGAAACGCAATAATCGTCGCCAGACCGTCACCCGATTTCAAATTGGTAAATGTCCACGGGCGCTCGCCGCGCATGCGCAACGTATCGCGCTCCATCACCTCCAGCGACGCGCCGACATAGGGGGCGAGATCGGTTTTGTTGATCACCAGGAAATCCGATTTGGTGATCCCTGGTCCGCCCTTGCGCGGGATCTTTTCCCCTTCGGCGACGTCGATCACATAGATCGTCAGATCCGCCAGCTCCGGGCTGAAGGTAGCACTCAGGTTGTCGCCGCCGCTCTCTACAAAAATCAAATCCAGATTGCCAAATTTTTCGCTTAATGCTTCCACCGCGGCCAGATTCATCGAGGCGTCTTCGCGGATGGCGGTGTGCGGACAGCCGCCGGTTTCTACACCGACAATACGTTCCGGCGCCAGTGCGCCCGCTTCGGTGAGAATCCGCTGATCCTCTTTGGTGTAGATATCGTTGGTGACCACCGCCAGTTGCCAGCGATCGCGCATTGCTTTGCATAACGCTTCCAGCAGGGCGGTTTTACCGGAACCGACCGGGCCGCCTACGCCAACGCGCAGGGGATGTTTGTACTCACTCATTGTCTCTCCTCAGGAGCGAAATAAACGGCAATATTGGGTTTCATGGCGTGCAGAGGCGATGGCCGCCAGCGGCGTGGCGGAACCCAGACGGTCGTCCGGACACGCCAGCGCTTGCGCCATGCCTTTGGCGTATTGCGCGCAAAGTGAAATAATCAGCCGTTGCGCGGCCTGTTGGCCAAACGGCACCAGCTTGACGCCGGCCATCACGGCGCTCTCGATCCAGCTGTAGCCGAGCGTTAACGCCAGGTCATGCAGCGGAATGCGCCACTGCACGCCGAGCCAGGCCATACCGCAGAGCTGACTGTCGGCAAAACGTGCGCGCCATTGCTGCGGGCACTCTGGCTGCCAGTCGACCACCAGTCGGGTGAGCGCGACACCCCGGCTACGTTCTTCTTCCCGCAGCTCGCGGGTTTCCCTGCAGGCCAGCAGATACGCGCTCCAGCGGCGTGCGGCGTCAATATCATCCTGCTCACAGGCGTGATACAGACGGGCAAACAGCGGCAGGTCGACGGTGAAAACGTTATTTTCCATCTGTCGGGTTTGCCAGCATTCGAAGGTGTCCACGCTGTTCACCCAGCCGGTTTCAACCGCCCACTCCAGCCCCTGGGACCAGGTAAACGAGCCCACCGGCAGGCTGCTGCTGGCGAGTTGCAGCAAACGCAACTGCTGTTGTGCGTCACGCATCAGTGCGCATGGCTGTGGTGATGGCCGTGGGATTCACCGGCATACGCCCCGGCCTCGGGCTCAAACGGCAGATGGGCAAAGGTCACCTCTAACCTGAACTGGCGCAGCATGGTGTCCAGAACGTGATCGTGGTGATAGCGCAGTTCGTCCGGCAAAATTTGCAATGGGACGTGACGGTTGCCGAGGTGGTAGCAGGCTTTCGCAAGCAGGAACGGATCGGTGCAACGCACCACCGATACCGCTTCGCTGGCAGCGATAATTTCTACCACCTCCGTGCCATCTTCAGTGCTCAGGCAATCACCGCCGCGCAGCAGCAAGCCTCGGGGCAGCATCAGCCCCGCCTCACGCCCGTCATTGAGCTGTACTTTCGCCCGGCTCTTCACGCGGATATCAATCGGCAGCGTCAGCGTGGCGGTGATGTGCGCTGGGGTGTCAACGCGTTGCGTCAATAACAGCATCTCGGCTCCTCAAAATAAAAAGTAACGTTGCGCCATCGGCAGAACGTCAGCGGGGTCGCTGGTAATGAGTTCGCCGTCGATGCGGACCTCGTAGGTCTGGGCATCCACGGTGATAGTCGGTTGCAGGCTGTTGTGGATCATGTCGGCTTTTTTCACCGTCCGGCAGCCTTTCACCACGGCGGTTTGGCTTTGCAAATTGAGCTGCTGTGCGACACCGTTTTCCACCGCCGCCTGCGACAGAAAGGTCAACCGGGAATGATGACGCGCCGCGCCGAGCGCGCCAAACATCATGCGGTAATGCACCGGTTGCGGCGTGGGGATGGAAGCATTGATGTCCCCCATTGGTGCGCAGGCGATCATGCCGCCTTTCACGATCGTTGCAGGCTTTACGCCGAAAAAGGCCGGTGACCAGAGCACCAGATCCGCCAGCTTTCCGGCTTCAATGGAGCCGACTTCGTGAGCGATACCGTGGGTCAGTGCCGGGTTAATGGTGTACTTGGCGATATAGCGCTTCACGCGCAGATTATCGTTCTCCCCCGTCTCCTCGGCCAAGGGACCGCGCTGAACCTTCATCCGGTGCGCCACCTGCCAGGTGCGCAGGATCACTTCTCCCACGCGCCCCATCGCCTGTGAATCCGATGAGGTCAGAGAAAACGCGCCAATATCGTGTAACACATCTTCGGCGGCGATGGTCTCCCGACGGATCCGTGATTCGGCAAAGGCCACGTCTTCGGCAATATCCGGATCGAGATGGTGGCAAACCATCAGCATGTCGAGGTGTTCATCAATGGTATTGACGGTATAGGGCAGCGTCGGGTTAGTAGAGGAGGGCAGGATATTCGGGTGCGCGCAGGCGGTGATGATATCAGGCGCATGCCCGCCGCCGGCCCCTTCGGTGTGAAAGGTGTGGATGGTACGATCGCCAATCGCCGCCAGCGTATCTTCGACAAAGCCTGACTCGTTCAGAGTATCGCTGTGCAGCGCCACCTGAATGTCCATCTCATCGGCCACGGTTAGCGCGCAGTCGATAGCCGCAGGCGTCGCGCCCCAGTCTTCGTGAATTTTCAGGCCGATGGCACCGGCGGCAACCTGCTCGCGCAGTGCATCGGGGTGGGAGCCATTGCCTTTGCCCAGCAGACCGATATTGACGGGCAGCGTATCCGCCGCCTGTAGCATCCGGGCGATGTACCACGGCCCCGGCGTACAGGTGGTGGCGTTGGTGCCAGCTGCCGGTCCGGTACCGCCGCCAATCATTGTCGTCACGCCGGAGACCAGCGCCTCTTCCGCCTGTTGCGGGCAGATCCAGTGAATATGGGTATCCACGCCGCCTGCGGTCACGATCTTGCCTTCACCGGCGATCGCTTCGGTGGCGACGCCGATCGGGATCGTTACGTCAGGCTGAATATCCGGATTCCCGGCTTTGCCGATGGCAAAGATCCTGCCGTCTTTAATGCCGATATCCGCTTTGATGATCCCCCAGTGATCGACGATCAGCGCGTTGGTGATCACCAGGTCCACGCATTCCTGAGACGGCATCTGTCCCTGGCCCATGCCATCGCGGATCACTTTGCCGCCGCCGAATTTCACCTCTTCGCCATAGGTGGTGAGGTCGTTTTCCACTTCGATCCACAGATCCGTGTCCGCCAGACGCACTTTATCGCCGGTGGTCGGGCCGAACATGTCGGCGTAAGCCTGCCGGGAAATCTCAGCCATGCTTCACCTCCAGCGCACCCATGACGTCGCCGCGAAAGCCAACAATACGCTGTGCGCCCGCCACTCGAACCAGTTCGACTTCTCGCTTTTGGCCCGGTTCAAAACGTACCGCCGTTCCCGCCGGAATATTCAGCCGAAAACCCAGCGCGGATTCGCGGGAAAAGCGAAGCGCCGGGTTGACCTCGTAAAAGTGGTAGTGCGATCCCACCTGAATAGGGCGATCGCCATGGTTTTCTATCACGATCGTGCGCGTTTCGCGCCCTACGTTGATCGCAATGTTTCCCGCTGCGATCCGGTATTCGCCTGGAATCATGGGTTCTCCTTAGACGATCGGGCTGTGAACGGTGACCAGCTTCGAACCGTCTGGAAAGGTCGCTTCCACCTGGATGTCCGGGATCATTTCCGGAACGCCTTCCATCACCTGCTCACGGTTCAGAACGTGGCGGCCATCTTCCATCAACGAGGCGACGCTTTTACCGTCGCGCGCGCCTTCCATGATGAATGCGCTGATGAGCGCCACCGATTCCGGGTAGTTCAGTTTCAGACCCCGCGCCAGTCGGCGTTCTGCGACCAGCGCGGCGGTAAAGAGCAACAGTTTGTCTTTTTCTCTGGGGGTCAGTTCCATAAGCGTCTCTCAGGTTTGCCAGATGCGCGGCAGGTGCGGTGGTTTTTGGGTTAACAGCGGGCGTAAAAACTGCCAGATTTCGCGCATGACGCGCTGAACAATCAGGTTGTCGTCAGCCAGAAAACGAACCGTCAGCAGTGAGTCGACGAGCGTTGCCCCGGCATAATCACCGAGCGGAGCAAGACGTTCCCGCGCACCGTCGAGCATCTGTTCCGTAGCCGGATAGCAGAGCAGGGTACCGCACCACGGCTGGCTGGCGATGGCCGAGAGATCCCCATCCCTCAGCGTCAGGCGTTCAATGAGCAGCGGCTGCCCGTCGCGCCAGATCTCCAGACGGTTATGCAGCGTGCCGTGGCTGAACGTTTCTTGCATAACCGGTCGCCCGAGGCAGAGCAGATCCCAGCCCAGCAGGCGGCTTTCAGCGGTGAGATGAAATACGGAGCGGAGGCTGGCGTTAGCGCCGGGGAACAGGATCGTATCCTGCGGCAGCCATTCCAGCGTCGCGTTTGGGGCCAGCGTGAACGTCTGATGCAGGCACGCCTGTGGGCCTGCGCTACGATAAAACTTACCCGCGCCGGGCATGGTGATTAATACGTGACTGTTTTCGTCCAGCGTGACGGAAATGTGCAGCTCATCACCGCCGACAATTCCGCCGGGCGGGTGGAGTAAATAGAGGTGGCAAACATCGTCTTGCGGATAAAATGGCCGTTGAACCGTCAGGGGACCGACGTGGCGTGCGTGCGTGAGCACCGTTTTGTGCGCGGTATGGCTAAACCGCAGGTCGAGTACGGCCTGCCAGCCCCGTGTCGGTGTCTTGTGCGCAAGGGTTTCCAGAGCGTTTCCCTTCTCAGCGTGAGGGTGTTTGCATAGCAAAAAGTATGCCTCAGCGCGGCGGGAAAACGGTCATATGAGACGCTTATGGAAAAAAGGGGCGACAGCCCTGCCGCCCCAACGGGGTTAAAGCAAAACGAGAGGCATCCAGATAAGCCCGGTCGCCAGCAGCAGCACCAGGAAAATCAGGCCGAAAATTGCCCCCAGCCGCCAGTAATCCACGGTCGGCAGATAACCGCTGCCATAGTAGATAGGGCTTGGTCCGGTCGCATACGGAGTGAGAATGCTGCCCAGACCAATAGCCGCACCGACCATCAGGCAGAAGACCGGTAAGGGAATTTCCGGCATCGCCAGCGCGGCGGCGATCATCATCGGTGCCAGCGCGGACGTATACGCCGTGGCGCTGGCAAAGAAGTAACGCAATAGCCAGAACACCACGATCAGCGCGATCATCACCATCACCGGTGAGTAGCCGCTCAATCCGCTCGCCAGCAGTTTTCCAAACCAGGTGATAAAGCCGGTGTTGTTCAGTCCGGTTGCGAGAGTGATAAGTGAGGCCAACCAGAAGAAGACGTTCCACGCCGATTTATTACTGACGATGTCATCCCAGGAGATGATGCGCAGCACCAGCATCAGGGCAACGACGCTGTAACCGACCATCGCGGCATCGATGTAGTCCCCTCCGAAGATCCACAGCACCAGGGCGCCTACCATCAACATCAGCATCTTTTTCTCACGCGAGCAGAGCGGCCCCATCTCTTTGAGTTCCGATTCCGCCCAGCGTGGCACCTGATCGCCCGACTTCAGCACGGGCGGATATAGCACATAGGCGAGCCACGGCACCAACAGAACCAGCAGAATGCTCAGCGGCAGCATGCCTAAGAACCAGTCGCCCCAGCTCAGCGCCGTATGGGACGCGGTCTTCATCAGACCAATCAGCAGCAGGTTCGGTGCCATCGCCGTCAGGAAAATGGCGCTGGTCACGCAGTCGGCGGTGATCCCCATCCACATAATATAAGAACCAATGGAACGGGCGCTGGGATCGTTGGGTTTTGAGTTATAGAGCGGCGGCAGGTTGCGGATAATCGGGTAGATGATCCCTGCGCCGCGTGCGGAGTTAGACGGTGTAACGGGAGCAAGAATCAGCTCGGAGAACATCACCGCGTAGCCGAGAAACAGCGTGCGGTGCCCCATTTTTTTCACCAGCATCAGCGCGATACGCCGACCGAGGCCGGTTTTTTCATAGCCGGTGCCAAACATGAAGGCGGCGAAAATCAACCAGATCACCGAGTTAGAAAAACCAGAAACTGCCCACGAGAGCGCTTTGGACGTAAATTTGAATCCGTCCTGGGCGAGTTGTTCGGGGCTGAACAAAAGCCACGGCGAGAGAACCGCGATAATTGATATCCCAATCATCGCCACGACTGCGCCGGGTACCGGTTCCAGAATGAGTCCCACGATAACCCCGGTAAAGACCGCAAAGTAGAGCCAGGTGTGGCTCTCAAGACCGGTGGGGACGGGCAAAACAGCAATAATGGCGATGACCACCAGCGGAGCCAGATATCGCCACCAACCAGATAAAGGTGCCATTGTCGTATCCCTGCGAAAGAGGGAGAGGCCGAGGCCTCTCCGGAAGGGTTATTTGATGTAATGCACGTGTTCGCAGATTTCGTCGACGATGGGACCGCGACGTTCGGCGAACTGTTTTTTGTTTTCGGCGATCAGGTTGTTGCCGTGGGTGTCGATAGAGACAATCAGCGGACCGAACTCTTTCACCCGGCAAACCCACAGCGATTCCGGCATACCGAGCTCCATCCAGTGCACTTCTTCGATCTCTTCCACTTGAGTGGCTGCCAGCACCGCGCAGCCTGCCGGGAAGATCACGTGTAGCGCCTTGAACTTCTGGCAACCTTCTTCCGTTAGCGGCCCCATGCCGCCTTTACCCACCACCAGTTTGACACCCGTCTGCTCAATGAACTCTTTTTCAAAGGCTTCCATGCGCATGCTGGTGGTGGGGCCGACGGAGACCATCTCCCATTTTTCACCGTTCTTACGCACGATCGGTCCGGCATGGAAAATCGCTTTACCGTTGAGGTCGTAGGGGATCGGGCGCTTTAGTTCGATCAGGCGGCGGTGGCAGACGTCGCGGCAGGTCACCAGCGTACCGGTCAGATAGATCACATCGCCAACGCGGATGTCTTCCAGGTCTTCGGCTTTGATCGGGGTTGTGAGGATCTTTTTCATAACGCGCTCCGGGTGTGAGACAGGTTTTCGAAGGAGAGGTCAGAATGGACCAGCAGCGTACCGCGACGGTGCGCCCAGCAGCCGGTAGAGACAGCGACGCCAATGGTCGACGGGTGACGCGCGGCGGATTCAATATGCACGCCCATCACCGAACTGTTGCCGGTGAGCCCCTGCGGGCCAATGCCCAGCCGGTTCAACCCTTCTTCCAGACGCAATTCAAGCTCTGCCGCTTTGGGGTTCGGATGGCGGGTGCCGATCGGACGCAGTACCGCTTTACGGGACAGCACGGCGGCGGTTTCAACGGAGGTGGCGATCCCCACACCGACCAGCACCGGCGGGCAGGCGTTGACGGCCAGCGTCGAGATGTTTTCAAAGACGAACTTCACCACGCCTTCGTAGCCTTCGGAAGGCATCAGCACTTTGGAGCGCCCCGGCAACGTGCAGCCGCCGCCGGCCATGTAAACTTCAATTTCCGCGTCTTCGCCATCAGGGACAATGTCCCATGTCACCCACGGTACGCCGCTACCGGTGTTTTTACCGGTATTCACTTCGTCAAAAATTTCTACCGCGTTGTGGCGCAGCGGCGCTTTCACCGTGGCGTCTTCCACCGCTTGCTTGAGAATGCTTTGCAACTCACCCAATAGCGGGAAACGGGAGCCAACCTTCACGAAGAACATGATCTCACCGGTGTCCTGGCAAGCCGGACGGTTAAGATCGATAGCCTTCTGCATGTTGTCGAACATCGTGTGGTAGATGATTTGCCCCATCTTTGAGGTTTCGGCATCCCGTAGCTGTTTTAATTTGTCCACCACATCGTCGGGCATGCGCGTGGAAATCATGGCGGTAAAATTGGCGACTATTTCCGTCAGCGTATTAACCGCATTTTGATTATTTTTATTGCTCATCATGTCAACTCCAGTTCTTTTATTTGTCTGGAAATAAATTCTCCCTCACAAACTACCATTGAATGTGTGGTTTTATATTATTTGCCACTGTGTATATGCAATTAACAGTTCGTGAATGATGCTGAAGAAAGATGATGAAAATTGAGCAAAGGCAGAGATTAACCTTAGATTGCGAATTACACTTCAGGTATCAATTATCATGGACACCCCGAAAAATGCTCAAAAACTGGCCCTTAGCCAAAGACCTTCAGGTGCTGGTGGAAATCGTCCATACGGGCAGTTTTAGCGCCGCAGCATGCGCCCTCGGACAAACGCCTGCCTTTGTGACGAAGCGGATCCAGATTCTGGAAACTACGCTCGGCACTACGCTGCTTAACCGCTCGGCGCGCGGGGTGGCGCTGACGGAAAGCGGTCAGCGTTGTTATGAACAGGCACTGGTGATCCTGACGCAATATCAGCGCCTGATTGATGATGTGACGCAAATCAAAACGCGCCCGGAAGGGATGATTCGTATTGGCTGTAGCTTCGGATTTGGCCGCAGTCATATTGCACCTGCGATTACCGAATTGATGCGCAATTATCCTGAGTTACAGGTCCATTTTGAACTCTTCGATCGGCAAATTGATTTGGTTCAGGATAATATCGATCTCGATATTCGTATTAACGATGAGATCCCGGATTATTATATTGCGCATTTGTTAACAAAGAATAAAAGAATATTGTGTGCCTCCCCAGAATATTTACAAAAATATCCTGAACCCAAAACCTTGCAGGAATTAAGTCACCATGATTGCCTGGTGACAAAAGAGCGTGACATGACGCACGGAATATGGGAACTGGGAAATGGCACGACGAAAAAATCGGTCAAAGTGAGCGGGCATCTCTCTTCCAACAGCGGTGAAGTCGTTCTGCAATGGGCGCTGGAGGGCAAAGGCATCATGTTGCGTTCAGAGTGGGATGTGCAGCCGTTTCTGGTAAGCGGCAAACTGGTGCGAGTGTTGCCGGAATATGCGCAGAGCGCCAACATCTGGGCGGTATATCAGGAACCACTGTACCGCAGCGTGAAGCTCAGAGTCTGTGTGGAGTTTCTGGCAGCATGGTGCCAGCAGCGCTTAGGCAAGCCGGACGAGGGCTATCAGGTGCTGTAGGCCGGGCTGGACAACGCCATTTCCGGCCAACTTCACTCGGGATCTTTCTCGCGTCTCTTGCGCAGTTTGGTCCAGATTTTCGTTTCCTGGCGGCGCCACAGGCGCTGGATGTTGTCATGATGGCGCAGCAAAATCAGGCACGACAGCATGGAGACCGGGAAGGTGAACTGCGGTTTGAACCACCAGACATAGAACGGGGCAATCAGCGCGCTGACGATCGCTCCCAGCGATGAATAGCCGCTTAACAGAACGGTGAGCAACCAGGTGCCCGCCATTACGCCGGTGAGATCCCAACCGATAGGCGCGATAGCGCCAAAGGCTGTTGCCACGCCTTTTCCTCCTTTGAAGCCAAAGAAGACTGGCCAGATATGCCCCAGACAGGCGGCGATGGCGATAAGACCCAACCAGAACGGGCTAACGCCCAGCGCATACGCGCCCCAGACGGGCAACATCCCTTTCAGGACGTCGAAAATCAGGACCGCTGCGGCTGCTCCCTTGCCACCGATTCGTAACACATTGGTCGCGCCAGGGTTGCCGGAGCCGCTGCTACGCGGATCGGGCAAGCCAGCAATGCGGCAGACCAGAATGGCACTGGAAATAGAGCCGCAGAGGTACGCGAAGAGGATCATTCCAGGCGCGATTGCACTCATAAGCTGTTCCGTTTTGAAAATGTCGTGTAAAACGCTACTTCTGTGGATAATACGCATATTTCGCCGGAAGTGGTATCCGGGTTAGCCAAAAAGCAGGCAGGTCGTGATGGATATTGTATTTATAGAGCAACTTTCGGTAATCACCACTATTGGTGTTTACGACTGGGAACAGACGATTGAACAGAAGCTGGTGTTCGATATCGAAATGGCATGGGATAACCGAAAATCAGCAAAAAGTGACGATGTCGCCGATTGCCTGAGCTATGCGGATATCGCCGAGACGATTGTTAATCATGTAGAAGGCGGGCGTTTCGCGCTGGTGGAGCGCGTTGCCGAAGAGGTGGCCGAACTGCTGCTGACGCGCTTTAATTCGCCGTGGGTGCGCATCAAACTCAGTAAGCCCGGCGCGGTGGCGCGCGCGGCCAATGTGGGCGTAATCATTGAGCGTAGCAATAATCTGAAAGAAAAATAATTATCTTCATATTTGTTAAACCAAACGGATATAAAAGAGTCCTATACCCGTCATACTTCAGGTTGCATGTGCGTTGGCTGCACGCAAATTATTGAGGGTATGAAGCTGGATCATTTTGCGCTGTAAATTTTTCTACTTAGGGGTTTATTGATGAGCGATATGCACTCGCTG
The DNA here is from genome assembly GCF_018323885.1 of Citrobacter amalonaticus. Classification (NCBI taxonomy): domain Bacteria; kingdom Pseudomonadati; phylum Pseudomonadota; class Gammaproteobacteria; order Enterobacterales; family Enterobacteriaceae; genus Citrobacter; species Citrobacter amalonaticus. Next base: position 702,130 of record NZ_AP024585.1, read on the forward strand.
CTGATTGCGGCAATTTTGGGTGTGGTCGAAGGATTGACGGAGTTTTTGCCAGTTTCCAGCACCGGACACATGATCATTGTGGGCCACCTGTTGGGATTTGAGGGTGATACGGCAAAGACGTTTGAAGTGGTGATCCAGTTGGGGTCCATTCTCGCGGTAGTGGTGATGTTCTGGCGGCGTCTGTTTGGCCTGATCGGTATTCACTTTGGTCGTCCGTTGCAGCGTGAAGGGGAAAGTAAAGGCCGTTTAACGCTGATCCACATTCTGTTGGGGATGATCCCGGCGGTGGTGTTGGGACTGGTCTTCCACGATACGATCAAATCGCTGTTTAACCCGGTTAATGTGATGTATGCGCTGGTGGTGGGCGGTTTACTGTTGATCGCTGCAGAGTGTCTGAAACCGAAAGAACCGCGCGCACCGGGTCTGGACGACATGACTTACCGTCAGGCATTCATGATTGGCTGCTTCCAGTGCCTGGCGTTGTGGCCGGGTTTCTCCCGTTCCGGGGCGACCATTTCCGGCGGGATGCTGATGGGTGTGAGCCGTTATGCCGCGTCTGAATTTTCGTTCCTGCTGGCCGTACCGATGATGATGGGGGCCACCGCATTGGATCTCTACAAAAGCTGGTCGTTTCTGACGGCGGCTGATATCCCCATGTTTGCCGTCGGTTTTGTCACCGCCTTCGTAGTTGCATTGGTTGCCATCAAAACCTTCCTGCAATTGATTAAGCGGATCTCCTTCATACCGTTCGCGATCTATCGTTTTATCGTCGCCGCGGCGGTCTACGTGGTGTTTTTCTGACCGACCTCTCATGCCGGATGAGCGCAGCGCCATCCGGCATTCACACCTTAATTGACCGCCTTCGGGAAGCGAGTCTCTTTCCAGCGGGCAAGCGCCGCAATCCGGCGTCGGGTCAACTCCTCGCGAATCTCAATACCTTTAAATCCGGCCTCGACAACGTCTTTGGTGGGCACCGATTGCGCCACTTTCCACGCTTCCCGCAGCAAACGCCCCTGCGGATAATCCGCGGCTTCAAATCCCGTCCGTCCGCGCACGTCAGCTTCGCTGGTGAGCGCAATTTGCTCCACGCGTTGCGGTTTGCGCCAGGCATCGATTGAATCAAACAGTTTCACGATGGTTTTAGGTTGCAGTATCGGGAAGGTATGGATGAGATCGTGGAACTCCGCCACCAGTTTGGCTAAATCACGGATTTCATTCGGGACGCGCAGGCGCTGGCATAACTGTTCGACCAGTCTGACGCCCGCCGGGCCGTGCCCGTGGTGACGCGGCCAGAGCTCCGGCGGAGTCAGGCCTTTGCCGAGGTCATGACACAGCGTGGCAAAACGCACGTCAACTTCCGGACTGAGCAGCGCCGCCATCGACAACGTCATCAGGGTATGAATCCCGGTATCGATTTCCGGATGCCACTTCGCTGGCGCAGGGACGCCAAACAGCGCATCAACCTCCGGGAACAACACGCGTAGCGCGCCACAGTCGCGTAAGACCTGGAAATAGACCTGCGGGTTACGCGTGGTTAACGCGTTCTCGGTCTCTTTCCACACGCGCTCTGCCGTCAGGTGTTCCAGTTCACCGGCGTGCGTCATTTCGCGCATCAGGGCCATGGTTTCGTCAGCAATGCGGAAGCTCAGATGCGCATAGCGGGCGGCAAAACGCGCCACCCGCAGGACGCGAAGCGGATCTTCATTAAAGGCTGGTGAAACATGGCGCAGCAGGCGTTGCTCCAGATCGCGCCGACCGTGATAGGGATCGACGATCTCACCGTCACCATCTTGCGCCAGGGCATTAATGGTCAGGTCACGGCGCTGGAGATCGTCTTCCAGCGTGACGTCCGGCGCGGCATAACAGGTGAATCCGGTATAGCCCGAGCCAGACTTACGCTCGGTACGCGCCAGGGCATACTCTTCGTGGGTTTGCGGATGGAGAAAAACAGGAAAATCGCGACCTACCTGCTGGTAGCCCGCGTCGAGCATTTGTTGCGGCGTGGCGCCAACCACCACCCAATCTTTATCTTTAACCGGTAGCCCTAACAGCGTATCCCGAACCGCACCACCGACCAGATAAATCTTCACGCCACACCACCTCTCCAGGGAAATACAATCCCTTAATCATATGACAGTGTGGCGGAGAAGGCGATTTAGTTCATCCAGCGGTCTTTGCGTTTTCGGCTTGGGATCATGTGCGGCAGGATCAAACCGAGCAGCAGGCCAAGCCCCAGCACGCCGCCGCCATACATAAACCACTGCATGATGATGGTGCGTTGCTTATCATCAAGCTGCAAATTCGCGGCGCTGACCTTCTTCTGCGCCACAATCAGCTCGTTCTTCAGCTTCTGATTCTCTTCTTTCAGCCCATTGATCACGCTGTCGCTCTGCGACACTTTCTGCTGCATGTCAGCCGTGCGTTGATTCCAGGTGGTGTCAATATTGTTGAGCTTATCGGTCAGCGTTTTGACCTGATTTTCCAGATCCGGCACGCGGGTGCGCAGGCTGGGCGTGCTGTTCAGCTCTTTCATCGGGATCCAGGCCGTCCGCCCGGTGCTGTCTTTAACCTGCGCGTAGTTCGTGTTGGCGTCAGTTTGTAACAGTGTGACTTCTTCGCCCGCGTTGACCGTGCCAACGAGGCGATAATTATCCCCCGGACCACTGCGGACCCAGGTGTTCAGTTCATCAGAGACATAGCGCTTTTCTTCGGCGTGAGACACGGCAGTAGCGCTAAGTGCGAGTAACATAAATCCAATCAGGCGTAATTTTGGCATCAGGCTGTCGTTATTGTCATAGAAAGTGGAACGATAGTAGTGGTATCAGTGTCTCTACGCAAAGCATTCAACATCAATCGGAATCATCTGTGTCCGGTTTACCGCTACTTCAAAACTTTTACGCCCGTCAAATTGCTCGTTGCATGGCAATTTGGCGCAAAATACTATCTACTGACAAAAAAGATCACCGTAAGTTCGTCGTGATTCTCTCTTATGTGACATAACCGGTAAGTACAAGGCCATGGCTCAGGAAATTGAATTAAAATTTATCGTTAATCACGACGCCGTGAACGCGCTGCGTGACCATCTGAATACGCTCGGAGGCGAGCATCATGCACCCAGCCCGTTGTTGAATATTTACTACGAGACCGAGGATAAGTGGTTGCGTGGTCACGATATGGGGCTGCGTATTCGTGGGGAGAAAGGTCGCTATGAGATGACCCTAAAAATTGCCGGACGAGTGACCGGCGGTTTACACCAGCGACCGGAATACAATGTTCCCCTGAATGAGCCCACGCTGGATTTAACGCAATTTCCGCCGGAGGTGTGGCCCAACGGTGAGCTGCCTGCCGATCTCCTCTCCCGCGTGCAGCCGCTGTTCAGCACCGATTTTGAACGTGAAAAATGGCTGTTGACCGTGGATGGCAGCCAGATTGAAATCGCCCTCGATTTAGGCGAAGTGAAAGCAGGTGAACTGGCGGAGCCGATTTGCGAGCTGGAGCTTGAACTGCTGAGCGGCGACACCCGGGCGGTTCTGAAGCTGGCGAATCAGCTGGTGAACCAGGCGGGTCTGCGCCAGGGCAGCCTGAGTAAAGCGGCGCGTGGGTATCATCTGGCGCAGGGGAATCCTCCACGCGAGATCAAACCGACTGCGGTGCTGAAAGCACCCGCGAAAGCCAGCGTGGAACACGGGCTGGAAGCCGCTCTGGAGCTGGCGCTGGCACAATGGCAGTACCACGAAGAACTCTGGGTTCGCGACAATAAGGCCGCGAAGGCGCATGTGCTGGCCGCGATGGGCCTGGTGCGTCACACCCTGATGCTGTTTGGCGGCATCGTTCCGCGTAAAGCGAGTGCTCACTTACGTGATCTGCTCACCCAGTCGGAAGCGACCATCGCTTCTGCGGTTTCTGCCGTGACGGCGGTGTATACCACCCAAACGGCGATGGCGAAACTGGCGCTGACTGAGTGGCTGGTGACCAAGGCCTGGCAGCCGTTTCTGGATGCAAAGGCGCAGGCCAAAATGGCGGATTCTTTCAAGCGCTTCGCCGATATCCATCTTTCGCGTACCGCCGCTGAGCTGAAAAGCGTTTTTGGACAACCGCTGGGTGACCAGTATCACGATCAGTTGCCGCGTTTACGCCGCGATATCGACACCGTTTTACTGCTGGCGGGGTATTACGATACGCCGGTGGTTCAGGCCTGGCTGGAGAACTGGCAAGGGCTGTATCACGCTATTGCCAACGGCCAACACATTGAAATTGAACATTTCCGCAATGAGGCGAACAACCAGCAACCGTTCTGGTTGCACAGCGGGAAACGATAACCGGAGTGCCTGATGGCGCTGCGCTTATCAGGCCTACGGATCGACATGTTTTGTAGACCGGATAAGGCGTAATGCCCCCATCCGGCAACGTTACAAGGAACCTTTTAATGAAGCCGCTTTCGTCACCGTTACAGCAGTACTGGCAAACCATTGCAGAGCAGTTACCTGAATCCGTATCTGGCGTACAAGCGAAGTCAGTACTTACATTCAGTGATTTTGTGCGGGACAGCATCATTGCACATCCTCACTGGCTGACGGAACTGGAAAGCGCGCCGCCGCAGGCCGATGATTGGCAACAGTACGGCGAATGGTTACAGGCGGCGCTGGCAACGGTGAATGATGAAGCGGCGCTGATGCATGAGCTGCGTCTGTTTCGCCGCCGCGTGATGGTGCGCATTGCCTGGGCGCAGGCGCTGTCGCTGGTGGACGATACCGACATTCTGCAACAGTTAAGCCATCTGGCCGAAACGCTGATCGTCAGCGCACGCGACTGGCTGTACGACGCCTGCTGTCGGGAATGGGGAACGCCGTGCAGTCAGGACGGTATCCCACAGCCGCTGCTGATTTTGGGCATGGGCAAACTGGGCGGCGGTGAGCTGAATTTTTCTTCGGACATCGATCTGATCTTTGCCTGGCCTGAGCACGGCTCTACCCAGGGGGGACGCCGCGAACTCGATAACGCGCAGTTTTTTACACGCATGGGGCAGCGGCTGATCAAGGTTCTGGATCAGCCTACCCAGGATGGTTTTGTCTATCGGGTGGACATGCGGCTGCGTCCGTTTGGCGACAGCGGCCCGCTGGTGCTGAGTTTTGCGGCGCTGGAAGATTATTACCAGGAGCAAGGGCGCGACTGGGAGCGCTACGCGATGGTCAAGGCGCGGATCATGGGCGATACCGACGGTCGTTATGTCGATGAACTGCGCGCCATGCTGCGCCCATTCGTCTTCCGCCGTTATATCGACTTCAGTGTGATCCAGTCGTTGCGCAATATGAAGGGGATGATTGCGCGTGAAGTTCGTCGCCGGGGGCTGAAAGATAACATCAAGCTCGGCGCGGGCGGCATTCGCGAAATCGAATTTATTGTGCAGGTATTTCAGTTGATTCGCGGCGGGCGTGAGCCGTCGCTGCAATCGCGTTCACTGCTGCCGACGTTAAGCGCGATCGCCGCACTGCATTTGCTGCCGGAAAACGATGCCGAACAGTTGCGACTGGCCTACCTCTTCCTGCGTCGACTGGAAAACCTGCTGCAAAGCATTAACGATGAACAGACGCAGACGCTGCCGGGCGATGAACTTAACCGGGCGCGGCTGGCCTGGGGAATGAATGCGGATAACTGGTCGCAGCTGATGGAAACGCTGGAAGGGCACATGGCGAACGTTCGGCGCGTGTTTAACGAGCTGATAGGCGATGACGAAACTGACACGCAGGAAGATGCGCTCTCGGAACAGTGGCGCGAACTGTGGCAGGATGCCTTGCAGGAAGATGACACGCCGCCGGTGCTGTCGCATCTTACGGATGACGATCGCCTGCGCGTGCTGGCGTTGATTGCCGATTTCCGTAAAGAACTGGATAAACGCACGATAGGCCCGCGCGGTCGCCAGGTGCTCGACCACCTGATGCCGCACCTGCTGAGTGATGTCTGCACGCGCCAGGACGCGTCTCTCCCGCTGTCGCGCATTACGCCGCTGCTGGTGGGAATTGTCACCCGCACCACCTATCTGGAGCTGCTGAGTGAATTCCCCGGCGCACTGAAGCATCTGATTTCGCTCTGCGCAGCGTCGCCGATGGTCGCCAGTCAATTGGCGCGCTATCCGCTGCTGCTCGATGAACTGCTCGATCCGAATACGCTCTATCAGCCGACGGCGACTGACGCGTATCGTGATGAGTTACGCCAGTATTTACTGCGCGTCCCGGAAGATGATGAAGAACAACAGCTGGAAGCCCTGCGGCAGTTCAAGCAAACGCAACTGCTGCGTATTGCCGCCGCGGATATTGCCGGTACGCTGCCGGTGATGAAAGTCAGCGACCACCTGACCTGGCTGGCGGAGGCGATGATTGACGCCGTTGTGCAACAAGCGTGGCTGCAAATGGTGGCGCGCTACGGCCAGCCGACCCATCTTACCGAGCGGGAAGGGCGCGGTTTTGCGGTGGTGGGCTACGGCAAGCTGGGCGGTTGGGAATTGGGCTACAGCTCCGATCTCGATTTGATCTTCCTGCATGACTGCCCCGTTGACGTGATGACCGACGGCGAGCGGGAAATTGACGGGCGGCAGTTCTATCTGCGGCTGGCGCAGCGCATTATGCATCTGTTCAGCACCCGCACCTCCTCGGGCATCTTGTATGAAGTAGATGCCCGGTTGCGTCCGTCAGGGGCGGCGGGGATGCTGGTGACTTCCACAGAGTCCTTTGCGGATTATCAGAAAAATGAGGCCTGGACGTGGGAGCATCAGGCGCTGGTGCGCGCACGAGTGGTTTACGGCGACCCGCAACTGACCTCGCAGTTTGATTCGGTGCGTCGCGATATTATGACGCAGCCTCGCGATGGCAAAACGTTGCAGAACGAGGTGCGCGAAATGCGTGAAAAAATGCGCGCGCATCTGGGCAATAAACATCGCGATCGCTTTGATATTAAAGCTGATGAAGGCGGTATTACGGATATCGAATTTATCACGCAATATCTGGTGCTACGTTATGCCCATGACAAACCCAAACTGACCCGCTGGTCGGATAATGTGCGCATTCTGGAACTGTTAGCGCAAAACGACATTATGGACGAGCAGGAGGCGATGGCGTTGACCCACGCCTACACCACGCTGCGCGATGAGTTACATCACCTTGCCTTACAGGAGCTGCCAGGCCATGTGGCGCAAACGTGTTTTGAGGCGGAACGTACGCTGGTGCGGGCAAGCTGGCAGAAGTGTCTGGTTGAAGAATGAAGTGTGCTATTATCGCGCGCAAATTTTGAATCTCTCAGGAGACAGGAATGAAAGTAACGCTGCCAGAGTTTGAACGTGCAGGAGTCTTGGTTGTCGGTGATGTGATGCTGGATCGCTACTGGTACGGGCCCACCAGCCGTATTTCACCTGAAGCGCCGGTACCGGTGGTGAAAGTCGATACCATCGAAGAACGTCCGGGCGGTGCGGCGAACGTGGCGATGAACATTGCCTCTCTGGGAGCAAATTCGCGCCTGGTCGGACTGACCGGTATTGACGATGCCGCGCGCGCGCTCAGCAAAACGCTGGCGGACGTGAACGTGAAATGCGACTTTGTTTCTGTCCCGACCCATCCTACTATCACCAAACTGCGCGTGCTTTCACGCAACCAGCAACTGATTCGTCTCGACTTCGAAGAAGGTTTTGAAGGTGTGGATCCGCAGCCGCTGCATGAGCGTATCAACCAGGCGCTGAGCTCGATTGGGGCGCTGGTGCTGTCTGACTATGCGAAAGGCGCGCTGGCCAGCGTTCAGCAGATGATCGCGCTGGCGCGTAAAGCCGGAGTGCCGGTGCTGATCGATCCGAAAGGAACTGATTTTGCCCGCTATCGCGGCGCGACGCTACTGACGCCAAACCTCTCTGAGTTCGAAGCGGTGGCAGGAAAATGCAAAAGCGAAGAAGAAATTGTTGAACGTGGCATGAAGCTGATTGCCGATTTCGAGCTTTCCGCGCTACTGGTCACCCGCTCTGAGCAAGGGATGACGCTGCTGCAGCCGGGCAAGGCCCCGCTGCATATGCCGACGCAGGCGCAGGAAGTGTATGACGTGACCGGTGCGGGTGACACGGTTATTGGTGTGCTGGCGGCGACGCTGGCTGCCGGTAATTCGCTGGAAGAAGCCTGCTTCTTTGCCAATGCGGCGGCGGGTGTGGTGGTCGGTAAGCTGGGGACCTCCACTGTGTCGCCTATTGAACTGGAAAACGCGGTACGCGGCCGTGCGGAAACCGGCTTTGGCGTGATGACAGAAGACGAGCTGAAGCAGGCCGTTGCCAGTGCCCGTAAGCGTGGTGAGAAAGTCGTCATGACCAACGGGGTGTTTGACATTCTGCACGCCGGTCACGTCTCCTATCTCGCAAACGCACGTAAGCTGGGCGATCGCTTAATTGTCGCGGTCAACAGCGATGCATCGACGAAACGGCTGAAAGGGGAAACGCGCCCGGTGAATCCGCTCGAACAGCGGATGATCGTGCTGGCCGCGCTGGAAGCCGTTGACTGGGTGGTCTCCTTTGAAGAAGATACGCCGCAGCGCCTGATTGCAGGCGTATTACCGGATCTGTTGGTGAAAGGTGGTGACTATAAGCCAGAAGAGATTGCCGGTAGTGAAGAGGTGTGGGCCAACGGCGGCGAAGTGCTGGTGCTCAACTTTGAAGACGGTTGCTCCACCACCAATATCATCAAAAAAATTCAGAAAGACAGCGATAAATAACCACTGGCGGTGATGTCTGGAAATCGGGCATCACCCGTGTTCCCAAAGTGTGACATCAGGCAACTGATTTGCGCACAATATGTACAAACCTGCTACGCCTCCCGGTAAATACTGGTATCAGAAAAAAGCATATGACCTTAACAGAGATTCACCGACTGGAGGATATGCTAATGAACAACAGTGTTTATTCGATGAACAATTTCGATTTCCTGGCGCGGAGTTTTGCCAGAATGCAGGCTGAAGGTCGCCCTGTTGATATCCAGGCGGTTACCGGCAATATGGATGAAGAGCACCGCAGCTGGTTTTGCAAACGCTACGCGCACTACTGCCAGCAGGCAATGAACGCCAGAAAGTTAGAAGTGGAACATTGATATGTCAACGGGCCTTGCGGCCCGTTGCTGTTTTTACGCTTGCGGTTCTACTGGTGGGATGGCGGGCGCAGGTTTGACTTCTTCAGTGGCCTGACGCGCTTCCAGCTCGCTCAAACGTTGCTCCAGCAGCGCCAGCTTTTCACGGGTGCGTAGCAGTACCTGGGTCTGAACATCAAACTCTTCGCGGCTCACCAGATCGAGACGCGTCAGCTGAGATTGCAGCGTTTGACGGATTTTCTTCTCGACATCTTCCCCGAACTCCCGGATCCCTTTCGGCATCGACTCGTGAACCTGGCGAGCGATCTGCTCAATTTTTTTCGGGTCAATCATAGTGGTTTCCCTGAACTGGTAAGTGTTAACGCTCATTGTAGTGCGATCTGCGTAAGGCATAAACCAGAATTGTGTGATGTTAATGCGGGTAAAGGCGTTGATGAAGGTAATCAATAGGGTTATAGTTAATCCGCTTATTCTCAGGGCGGGGCGAAATTCCCCACCGGCGGTAAATCAACTCAGGTTGAAAGCCCGCGAGCGCTTTGGGTGCAAACCTAAAGGTCAGCAGATCCGGTGTAATTCCGGGGCCGACGGTTAGAGTCCGGATGGGAGAGAGTAACGATCCAGTCGGGCATGGACCCGCTCACGTTATTTTTTTGCCGCTTGTCGGTACTCCTAAGACTGCCCTGATTCTGGTAACCATAATTTTAGTGAGGTTTTTTTACCATGAATCAGACGCTACTTTCCTCTTTTGGTACGCCTTTTGAACGTGTCGAACACGCTCTGTCTGCGCTGCGCGAAGGCCGCGGTGTGATGGTGCTGGATGACGAAGATCGTGAAAACGAAGGCGATATGATTTTCCCGGCAGAAACCATGACCGTTGAGCAGATGGCACTGACCATCCGTCACGGTAGCGGTATTGTCTGCCTGTGCATCACCGAAGATCGTCGTAAACAACTCGATCTGCCGATGATGGTGGAAAATAACACCAGCGCTTATGGCACCGGTTTTACCGTGACTATTGAAGCGGCGGTAGGTGTTACAACCGGCGTTTCCGCAGCCGATCGCGTGACGACCGTTCGTGCGGCGATCGCCGATGGCGCAAAACCTTCCGATCTGAACCGTCCGGGACACGTTTTCCCATTGCGCGCTCAGCCGGGCGGCGTATTGACCCGCGGTGGCCACACCGAAGCGACCATCGATCTGGTGACGCTGGCGGGCTTCAAACCGGCGGGTGTCCTGTGTGAACTGACCAATGATGATGGCAGCATGGCGCGTGCGCCGGAGTGCATCGACTTTGCAGGCAAACACAATATGGCTGTTGTGACGATCGAAGACCTGGTGGCTTACCGACAGGCGCACGAACGTAAAGCCAGCTAACTCTGCCTTGCCGGATAGTGGTGCAAGCACCTTATCCGGCAAATTTCGCTTTTTCAAACATCCTGTCGGTTAATAAACATCCAATCTTTTTCTCTATGATCGAAATCATCTTTTCGATTTCATACTATGCCAGTATATAATCCTACCTACTTATAGGTATGTTAAATTTTAACGCTAAATATCTGTTAATGTTAAATTTTAAGGGTAAAAGGATGTTTATTGCCTGGTACTGGATTGTATTAATTGTTCTGGTGGTCGTGGGATATGTTTGCCACATGAAACGCTACTGTAAGGCGTTTCGGCAGGATCGTGATGCGCTAATGGAAATCCGCAATAAATTACTTCGTCGTGATGATGAAGAACGCGTCATGACTAAAGAGCAGGAATAACCGCTTCCTGCCCTCTCTGTTACCCGATCCCCATCGTCTGAAGTATGACCAGACTCAGCCCCATCACCGACATTCCGCACAGAACGCCATAGCTGGGGTTGTTGTTGGGATCGATCTCTTTTGCCAGCGGCATCAGTTCATCCACCGACAGCGCAACCATAATGCCGGCGACTGCGGCCATAATCGCCGCCATAACGACAGGTGACACCAGGCTACCAAGAATTAGCCACGCCAGCACACCGCCCAATATTTCTGCCATCCCGGAAATGCCCGCCCAGAAAATCGCGGTTCGTTTAGAACCGGTGGCCGCATAGACCGGCCCGGCGACTGCCAGACCTTCCGGAATATTATGCAGGGCAACCGCCAGCGCGACGCCGAATCCTAACTCCAGGTTACTGCTGGCGGTGACGTAGGTGGCAATTCCTTCCGGGAAGTTGTGCAGACTGATCCCCAGCGTCAGCAGGATGGCGGTACGTTTAATCGAGCCAGGAATCGGCTGCGTTCTTTTTTGCATCAGATCCTGCGGGTGGGCATGTGGAAGCAGACGATCCAAACCAAAATAACCCAGCAGGCCGATGATAAACATGCCGTAGCCCAGAACTGGCGGCATTCCCTTTGTACCCAGCGCGGCGGGCAGCATCTCCATCAAAGAGATCAGCAGCATGATCCCGGCGGCAAATCCGAGCGAAAACGCCAGCAGGCGATTAGAGGGCTTTTGCCCCAGTACGCCAAGAAACGCGCCAATGAACGTGGCGGCCCCCGCCAGTAAGGTCAGAATTAAAGGTACTGACATCAATGACTCCTTATACATCTCGCTGACCTTCAAAATAACTGATGATCATCATCATGGTTATCAGAGTTCTTCATTCATCGAAAGAGGGTATTGTAAGACCATCAAAATGACTCCCTGAGTAAGGATATCATCATGTCTTCAATTCGTATGCCAGCATTGTTTTTGGGACACGGCAGTCCGATGAACGTTCTGGAAGATAACCTGTATACCCGCGCCTGGCAGCAGCTTGGGGAGACACTGCCGCGTCCGAAAGCGATTGTGGTGGTGTCTGCCCACTGGTACACCCGAGGTACCGGCGTCACCGCGATGGAAGCGCCTAAGACCATTCATGATTTCGGCGGTTTCCCGCAGGCGTTGTACGACACGCATTACCCGGCGCCCGGCTCACCTGAACTGGCGCAGCACCTGGTTGATTTGCTTGCACCGGTGCCGGTTGCGCTCGACAAAGAAGCCTGGGGCTTTGACCACGGTTCCTGGGGTGTGCTGATAAAGATGTACCCGAATGCCGATATCCCCATGGTGCAGTTGAGCATTGATAGCACCAAACCGGCGGCCTGGCATTTTGAAATCGGGCGTAAACTGGCGGCGCTGCGTGATGAAGGCATCATGCTGGTGGCCAGCGGCAACGTAGTGCATAACCTGCGCACGGCGCGCTGGCACGGCGATAATAACCCGTATCCGTGGGCGACATCGTTCAATGATTTTGTCAAAGCGAACCTGAGCTGGCAGGGACCGGTTGAGCAGCATCCGTTGGTCAATTATCTCGATCATGAAGGCGGCTCACTGTCGAACCCGACACCGGATCACTATCTGCCGCTGCTGTATGTGCTGGGCGCATGGGATGGTAAAGAACCGATGACGATCCCGGTTGATGGTATCGAGATGGGCAGCCTGAGTATGCTGTCGGTACAGGTGGGATGATTAATGCCGGGTAAGGCGGAGTCGCCACCCGGCGTTCTCAATTACTCGACAAAAATATGCGGGTAGAAGCGGGACAGATCCTGAGTGATCAGCGCTCTGTCTTCGCGAATACCGATCCCGGCAGGCTGATCGTTGATCAACCAGCTACCGATCAGCATATAACTGTCGCCAAATTTCGGCAGTTGATGAAACTGCTGTACGATCATGCCTTCTTCACCGTACGGTCCTTCCACTGCTTCGATTGTTTTACCGTTCTCGATAATGGAGACGTTTGCGCCTTCACGCGAGAAGATCGGTTTCACGACGAACTTTTCCATCTGCGGATAATCGTCTTCGGCGAAATAAGCGGGAAGCAGGTTCGGATGGTTCGGGAACATTTCCCACAGCAGCGGCAACAGCGCCTTGTTGGAGATAATGCTTTTCCAGGCCGGCTCCAGCCAGCGCACGCCAGCGTCTTCCAGCTTAGTGGAAAACATCTCGCGCAGCATAAACTCCCACGGATAGAGTTTGAACAGGTTGGCTATCACCTGATCCTGTAAATCCGTGAACTGACCTTTTTCACCCAGCCCAATATCTTCGATATAGAGGAATTCAGTGGCGATCTCCGCTTCCGCTGCACAATCCTGCAGATACTGAATGGTGCCGCGATCTTCAACCGTATCACGACAGCAGGTCAGATGCAGAAGCTGGAAGCCGTACTGCTCACGCAGCTCGGCGAAGCGCTCGATGAGCTTTTCCTGCAGGCTGTTAAACTGGTCGCTGCCTTCCGGCAGATTGCCCGCATTGATCTGATCTTCAAGCCAGATCCACTGGAAAAACGCCGCTTCGTACAGCGAGGTCGGAGTATCGGCGTTGTTCTCCAGCAGCTTCGGTTCGCCAGAGCCATCCCACGCCAGATCAAGACGCGAGTAGAGCGACGGCTGGTTTGTCTGCCAGGACTGACGAACAAAGCCCCAGGTGTGCTTAGGAATACGGAATTTGGTCATTAGTTCGTCGCTGGCGATCACTTTCTCGACCACCTTGAGACACATCTGGTGCAGCTCAGCGGTCACATCTTCCAGCTTTTCAACCTGGGCAAGCGTGAGTTTGTAATAGGCATCTTCACACCAGTACGGTTCGCCGTACATGGTGTGAAAATTAAAACCGTATTCCGTGGCTTTATCGCGCCAGTCCGGGCGTTCGGTAATACTGACTCTTTCCATGCGTATCAGCCACCCATTGAACGCGTGGAGGTGCCGCTTGCGCTACGCTGCATGGCGCTCTGTTTGGCTACAGATTCACCGAAGCCGCCGCGCGTTACGGTAGAGGTGGTTGCCGGTTTCGGCGCCATGGCGGTTTTAGGAACCGTCATCGTACGACCAGGCTGTGCGGCGCCGTAGTTTTTACCACCCGCATCGGTGTATTTACCGTAAGCCGGGCTGGCCGGGTTTTTCGAGCTGAACAGCGGTTGCTGCGCAAAGCCCGCGCCGCCGCCCATCATGCGGCCCATCATATAGCCCGCCATCAGAGGCATCCAGAAACTGCCGCTGGACTGCTGTGCCTGCGCTTCTGGCGCCATGCCTGCCTGAGCAGGGGCTTGCTGACACTGGCCTTCACCGAACTCAGCGATACAATCTTCGCGAGTGGCATATTTTGGCGCGGTACGTTCCGCTTCTTTCAGCGCATTGTTGTATGTGGTGGTACATTCTGCACTTTTACCCGGATTGGCTGCCGAGCAGTCATCCGCATTCTGATACAGCGATACGGTTTCATCGCTTTTCTCACAGCCCGCCAGCATAAACACAGCGGTAACGGCTAACGCCACAGGCGTCAGATGGCGTGCGCTCCAGCTTTTGCGGAACGAGGCGTGATGGATGGATTTTGTCCGTTTCATTTTCGTCTTTCCTGGACCCAGTGGTTATTACTGCTCAGGATAGAGGATGAGTGGTTGAAAATGAAGCGAGAAGAGGCGGGAATGCGGAACAATGGCGGGATCTTTACGTTGCCTTACGTTCAGACGGGGCCGCAGCCCCGTCATCGCGTTTAATTACGGAACGGATTTTTACCGTTGCTGCTGGAAGAACGTACCGACGCCGGTTGCGTGGCGGGCGCTGTCGCGTTGGCGGCATAGCCGTCAGCGTTCGCGTCCATCTGCGGGGTTTCCGGCGCGACGTGTTCCGGCGAGGTGGAGATCGGTTTGCCCAACGTGTTGTTCAGCGCCACCAGATCCTGCTCGTTCAACGTACCCAGCGCTGACTTGATATTCAGCTGGTTGATCAGGTAGTTATAACGCGCATTCGCCAGTTGCTGCTTGGCGTTGTACAGCGTGGTGGTCGCATCCAATACATCAACGATAGTACGTGTACCCACGGAGTAGCCTGCTTCCATCGCGTCTAATGAGCTCTGGGCGGAAACCACCGCTTGTTTGTACGCGTTAATGCTGCTGATTGACGCATTGATATTGTTGAAGGAAGAACGTACGGTCTGCACTACGCTACGGTGGGCACTTTCCAGTTGCTCACTGGCGCCAACAAAGTTGTATTGCGCCTGTTTCACCTGCGAGTTCACCATCCCGCCCTGATAAATCGGCAGCGAGAAGCTCAGGCCGACTTTGTTCTGGCCCATGTTGCTGTCGTCATACTGGGAGCCTACCGCGCTGCCGCGGGTTTTCGAACCACTGTAGGAGGTATCAGATACGCCGGTAGAGGCAGTTAAGTCCAGCGTTGGCAGGTGACCATCCTGCGCCTGGCGAATCTGCTCACGTGCCAGATCCTGGCTCAGACGCGCCTGCAACAACGTCAGGTTGCGGTTTTCGGCTTCTTTCAGCAGGGCGTTCACCGCCTGCGGCTTGTCGGTTTTGAAGCTGTCAACGTTCAGCGATGCCAGCTCCGGGTAGTAGTTGCCGGTAACCTGACGCAGTTCTTCAACCGCATTGTCGAGATCGTTACGGGCGGTCACTTCGTTGGCCAGCACGGTATCGTATTGCGAACGGGCGTTTTGCACGTCAGTGATGGCCACCAGACCCACGTTGAAACGCTGGGTGGTTTGATCCAACTGACGATAAATCGCCTCTTTCTGCGCCTGGGTGTAAGAGAGAACGTCAATGGCGTTCAGCACTTTAAAATAGGCGCTCGCGGTGTTGAGGATCAGCGTCTGCTGGTCCGTCTGGAAAGTCACGTCCTGAATACCCGCCGATTTTTCCTGCAGGGTCAGCGCACGCCATTTCGACATATCGAAAAGGGTCTGCGTTAATTGCAAGGACGCGCTGGTGGCATTTGAGTTCACGCCGTTAGCATCGCGGTAGCCGTTGCTGTAGGTGTAATCGGCACCTAAGCCCAGTTGAGGCAGTAAAGGACTACGTGCTTCGTTGATTTTTTCGAATGCAGCATCGCGATCGGCGGCGGATTTACGCAATTCCGGGTTGCTCAGGCGTGCTTGCTGATAAACTTGCATCAGGTTCTCTGCCTGGCTCAGTGTGCTGAACCCCGACAGGCTCAGGCCGATAAGGATGGGGAGCAATTTCTTCATTTGCATTCCTTGTTGTGAAGCAGTATTTAGCGCTGATCAAATTTTAAAAATAATTGCTGATTCTAGCAGAATCCGCCACCGCAAAAAGTTGGCGTTCTGTGCCATCAGGCGTTAATTTGCACCAATTTACCACAAGGTCGATGAAACGGCAGTCAAACGCCCTTGAAATTCACATTTAAATCACTATTGGTACAGGACGGCACAATGCGCAAATCAGGCAACTCGCCAGTAACTTTCGCCAAAAACGATGTAGAAATTATTGCACGAGAAACGCTATATCGCGGTTTTTTTTCGCTGGATCTTTATCGCTTTCGCCACCGTTTGTTCAACGGTGAAATGAGCCAGGAAGTGCGTAGAGAAATTTTTGAGCGCGGCCATGCGGCAGTCTTGCTACCCTTTGACCCTGAGCGGGATGAAGTGGTGTTAGTTGAGCAGGTGCGCATCGCGGCCTATGACACCAGTGAAACGCCGTGGCTACTGGAAATGGTGGCCGGGATGATCGAAGAGGGTGAAAGCGTTGAGGATGTGGCCCGCCGTGAAGCGATGGAAGAGGCCGGCATTGAGGTAAAACGGACGAAACCGGTGCTCAGTTTTCTGGCAAGCCCTGGCGGCACCAGTGAGCGCTCGTCAATTATGGTGGGTGAAGTGGACGCCACGACCGCAAACGGGATTCACGGTCTGGCTGATGAAAACGAAGACATTCGGGTTCATGTGGTAAGCCGGGAGCAGGCTTACCGTTGGGTAGAAGAGGGGAAAATTGATAACGCGGCTTCGGTCATCGCCCTGCAATGGCTGCAACTGCACTATAAAGAGCTAATAAACGAGTGGAAAAAATGAAGCGCTATACACCTGACTTCCCTGAAATGATGCGTCTTTGCGAAACGAACTTTTCGCAACTGCGACGTCTGCTGCCGCGTAATGATGCGCCTGGCGAAACGGTGAGTTACCAGGTGGGCAACGCACAATATCGGATTACGATCGTTGAATCGACCCGATACACCACGCTGGTGACCATCGAGCAGACGGCGCCGACCATCACCTACTGGAGCCTGCCGTCACTGACTGTACGGCTCTACCATGACGCAATGGTCGCCGAAGTGTGTTCAAGTCAGCAGATCTTTCGCTTCAAAGCACGGTATGATTATCCAAATAAAAAGTTGCATCAACGCGACGAAAAGCATCAAATTAATCAGTTTCTGGCCGATTGGCTGCGATACTGCTTAGCACATGGAGCGATGGCGATTCCGGTTTACTAGCGTCGTGAAACCTAAGGACACCATTTGGAAAGCCTGTTAAACCTTTCTCTGGCTGGTGAGGCCAGGGTCAGGATCTTACAAATTACTGATACTCACCTGTTTGCCGAAAAGCACGAAACGCTATTGGGCGTAAACACCTGGGAAAGCTACCAGGCCGTGTTGGATGCCATTCATGCCGAGGGGCAGGAATACGATCTGATCGTGGCGACAGGTGATTTAGCTCAGGATCAAACCTCTGCGGCTTATCAGCATTTTGCTGAAGGCATCGCAAGCTTTCGTGCGCCTTGCGTTTGGTTGCCCGGTAATCATGACTTCCAGCCTGCGATGTATAGCGCATTACAAGAGGCGGGGATCTCCCCTGCAAAATGCGTCATGGTTGGCGAGCAGTGGCAAATTCTGCTGCTGGACAGTCAGGTCTTCGGCGTACCTCACGGTGAACTGAGCGAATTTCAGCTCGAGTGGCTGGAGCGTAAACTTGCTGCGGCCCCTGAGCGTCACACTCTGTTGCTTCTGCATCATCACCCCATGCCTGCGGGATGCAGTTGGCTGGATCAACACAGCCTGCGTAACGCGGCGGAACTGGACAACGTGCTGGTGAATTATCCGCGCGTGAAATATCTGCTTTGCGGGCCTATTCATCAGGAACTGGATCTCGACTGGAATGGCCGCCGTCTGCTGGCGACGCCCTCCACCTGCGTTCAGTTCAAACCCCATTGTGCGAACTTTACCCTTGATAGCATCGGCCCTGGCTGGCGTACGCTGGAGCTGTTTGCCGACGGTACGTTGAAAACAGACGTCTGTCGTTTGCAAGGGACTGAGTTCCGACCTGATACCGCTTCTGAAGGCTACTGATGTCTACGCTTCTTTACCTGCACGGCTTCAATAGCTCGCCCCGTTCGGCGAAGGCCTGCCTGCTGAAAAACTGGCTGCACGAACACTATCCTCATGTCGAGATGGTTGTGCCGCAGCTGCCGCCGTATCCGGCCGATGCCGCAGAGATGCTGGAGTCTATCGTACTGGAGCATGGCGGCGAGGCGCTGGGCGTGGTGGGATCATCATTAGGCGGTTATTACGCCACCTGGCTGTCACAGTGCTTTATGCTGCCCGCGGTTGTCGTCAACCCGGCTGTCCGGCCATTTGAACTGTTGACTGACTACCTCGGTCAGAACGAGAACCCCTACACGGGGCAGCAATATGTGCTAGAGTCACGCCATATTTACGATCTTAAAGTCATGCAGATCGACCCGCTGGAAGCGTCGGATTTAATCTGGCTGCTGCAACAGACGGGAGATGAAGTGCTGGACTACCGCCAGGCAGTGGCGTATTACGCCTCATGCCGCCAGACTGTTATTGAAGGTGGAAACCATGCATTCACGGGCTTCGAAGATTATTTCAACCCGATTGTCGATTTCCTTGGACTGCACAGTTGCTGACAATCATTTCGAATTGCTATTAAAACCATGACGCAAACTTATAACGCTGATGCCATTGAGGTACTCACTGGGCTTGAGCCGGTACGCCGTCGCCCAGGGATGTATACCGATACGACCCGCCCTAACCATCTTGGGCAGGAAGTGATTGATAACAGTGTCGATGAAGCACTGGCGGGCCACGCGAAACGCGTGGATGTGATTTTACATGCCGATCAATCTCTGGAAGTTATCGACGACGGTCGCGGCATGCCCGTGGACATTCACCCGGAAGAGGGCGTTCCGGCGGTTGAACTGATCCTCTGTCGGCTGCACGCGGGCGGCAAGTTCTCGAACAAGAACTATCAGTTCTCCGGCGGCCTGCACGGCGTAGGGATCTCCGTGGTCAACGCCCTGTCGAAGCGCGTGGAAGTGAACGTGCGTCGTGATGGTCAGGTGTATAACATTGCGTTTGAGAACGGCGACAAGGTTCAGGATTTGCAGGTTGTTGGCACCTGCGGCAAGCGTAATACCGGCACCAGCGTCCATTTCTGGCCTGACGAAACCTTTTTCGACAGCCCGCGTTTTTCTGTCTCGCGCTTAACGCACGTGCTGAAAGCCAAAGCTGTGCTGTGCCCTGGCGTTGAAATCACCTTTAAAGATGAAGTTAATAACAGCGAACAGCGCTGGTGCTATCAGGATGGCCTGAACGATTATCTGCGCGAAGCGGTAAACGGCCTGCCGACGCTGCCGGAAAAACCGTTCATCGGCAATTTTTCCGGTGACACGGAAACGGTCGACTGGGCGCTGCTGTGGTTGCCGGAAGGCGGCGAACTCCTGACCGAAAGCTACGTGAACCTGATCCCGACCATGCAGGGCGGGACGCACGTCAATGGTCTGCGTCAGGGGCTGCTCGACGCGATGCGTGAGTTCTGCGAATACCGCAACATTCTGCCGCGCGGCGTGAAGCTCTCAGCGGAAGATATCTGGGATCGCTGCGCCTACGTGCTGTCGGTGAAAATGCAGGATCCACAGTTTGCCGGACAGACCAAAGAACGTTTGTCGTCGCGTCAGTGTGCAGCGTTCGTCTCTGGTGTGGTGAAAGATGCCTTCAGCCTGTGGCTGAACCAGAACGTCCAGTCAGCCGAGCAGTTAGCGGAGATGGTGATCTCCAGCGCTCAGCGCCGACTGCGCGCGGCGAAAAAAGTGGTGCGTAAAAAGCTGACCAGCGGTCCGGCGCTGCCGGGAAAACTGGCGGACTGTACCGCGCAGGATCTGAATCGTACCGAACTGTTCCTGGTGGAAGGGGACTCGGCGGGCGGCTCCGCCAAGCAGGCGCGCGATCGTGAATATCAGGCGATCATGCCGCTGAAGGGTAAGATCCTGAACACCTGGGAAGTCTCTTCTGATGAAGTACTGGCCTCACAGGAAGTGCACGATATTTCTGTCGCGATCGGCATCGATCCGGACAGCGACGATCTGAGCCAGTTACGTTACGGTAAGATCTGTATCCTGGCGGATGCGGACTCCGATGGTCTGCACATCGCCACGCTACTGTGCGCGCTGTTTGTGAAGCATTTCCGCACGCTGGTGAAACATGGACACGTCTACGTCGCGCTACCGCCGTTGTACCGAATTGACCTCGGCAAAGAGGTTTATTACGCGCTGACGGAAGAAGAGAAAGCGGGCGTACTGGAACAGTTGAAGCGCAAGAAAGGCAAGCCAAACGTACAGCGCTTTAAAGGACTGGGTGAAATGAACCCGATGCAGTTGCGTGAAACCACGCTGGATCCCAACACGCGTCGTCTGGTCCAGCTCGTCATTGATGATGAGGACGATCAGCGCACTAACGCCATGATGGATATGCTGCTGGCGAAGAAACGCTCTGAAGATCGCCGTAACTGGTTGCAGGAAAAAGGCGACCTCGCAGATATCGACGGGTAATTATACGTTTCATTGTTAATAAAAAGGGTAAGCCATCATGGCTTACCCTTTTGCTTTCAGGATATCTGATTGATCTTGCCAGAGAGGTCTATTAGGCTCAATCGAGGCGAGAACGCGGATTGACGTTATGGCACTGACCGGGGATGGACGCCAAAAATACATAATAAGGAAACAGGATGAACAACACACATCTGTCTAAGAGCGTCGACGCCCTTAAACCCTCCGCTATCAGGGAATTACTCAAACATAGCAAAATGCCTGGCGTGATATCGCTGGGCGGCGGCATTCCCAGCCCGGAACTGTTTGATAATACAGGGCTGGAAATGGCCACGCGTAACATGATGGAAAACCAGTTTCTGGATGCGTTCCAGTATGGTCTGAGTGAAGGTTTTCCGCCTCTGCGGGAAGCGATCGCTCAGTTGTGTCAGAAGCGAGGCATTCAGACTGCGTCCGACGCCATTCTGGTGACCAATGGGTCCCAGCAGTCGCTGGATATTCTGGTGAGAACGCTGATCAATCCGGGCGACAAAGTGGTCGTCGAACGTCCGACCTATCTTGCCGCCTTGCAGGTGCTGCAACTGTCTCAGGCGGATATTCTGTCTGTCGGTACCGATAAAGACGGCATGATCGTAGACGATCTGGAAGTTTTGCTGCAGAACAACACGATCAAGTTTGTGTACATCGTGCCGACGTTCGGTAACCCCGGTGGCGTGGTTCTTAGTGATTCCCGTCGTCAGAAGTTGGTTCAACTGGCGAAACAGCATGACTTTGCCATCATCGAAGACGATCCCTACGGTGAAATCAATTTCACAGACGAGACCTATAAAACGCTGTTCCAGCATGCCCGAGAGAGCGGATGCCCTGAGCAGGTGATTTATACCTCGACTTTTTCCAAGATTCTGGCTCCAGGCCTGCGTGTGGGTTGGGTGGTACTGCCGGAATGGATCAGACAAAAAGCGACCATCGTTAAACAGGCGACCGATCTGCATACCAGCGCGCATTCGCAGGCAATGGCCGCCAGCTATTTGACGTTAGGCCGTCTGGACGATCAAATTCAGCTCATTCGTCAGGCGTACCGTGAGAAGTGCTATTTGCTGGCGGACGCGATTCGCAGCGAACTGGGCGAGCATATCTCATTCCATATGCCGCAGGGTGGGATGTTCCTGTGGGGGACGTTCCGTGATGATTTTGATACCACGGCATGGCTTTCCCGCACACTGCAGGCAAAAGTGGTATTCGTGCCGGGAGAGTTCTTTTTCTGTGATAAGCCGGACAAACGGACGCTACGGATGTCTTTTGCGACGCCAACGGCGGATGAGCTTGAAGAAGCGGTACGGAGATTGAAAAAAGCGTTGCCCTGAGGTCGCTGTTGCCGGGTCTGACGCTGATGGCTGACCCGGCGCAACGCGGTATGTTTAAATACCGGATTCCAGAATACGAATATTCATCTCCAGCACATCGCCCTTAACGGCTTCGCTGTAGGCTTTCATATGCGGGGTTTGCAGGTGCGCTTCAAGATGCGCGATGCTTTCCCACTGCTCAATCATCACGATTGAATCAGGCGCCATGGTCTGAAAACTCACGTTTGCCGCATGATCTACCATCGGCGCGTAGCCGTGGCAGCCTTCTTCTTTCAGTACGGTTGGAACAATTTTCGCAAACTGATCGAGGACGGCCTGACGGTGATGTTGTCCCGGACGGGTGCGGATTTCAGCAATAACTGTAAGCATGGTTAACTCCTTCTAATTCCAGGTTACCAGTTAACCAAAAATCGCCTGCAGATGCTCGCGATATTCTGCAACAGAACGTGGTACATCCGGCATTTTAATGACGTCATTGGTAATAAAGGTCGGCAGCGCTTCCATTCCAAGGAATTGATTCGCCTTATGGAACGGCAGATAAACGCCATCAACGCCCACGCCGTGGAAAAACTGATCTTTATCGGTGAAGGCTTCCATCGGTGCGTTCCAGGTCAGAGAAAGCATGTATTTTTTCCCCTGAATCAGACCGCCGGAGCCGTATTTCTTTGAAGCATCTGAGCGGGTACGACCATCGCTGGCATACAGTGTGCCGTGGCCTTCGGTGAACACGTCATCAATGTATTTTTTCACGGTCCACGGCGCACCCATCCACCAGCCTGGCATTTGCCAGATAACCACGTCCGCCCAGACGAAGTTCTGCACTTCTTCTTTCACGTCGTAATCGCTGTCAGCGCGGACCATTTTGACGCTATGCCCGAGGTCGCGCAGAGTGCCGTCAGCGACTTCCGTCAGGGTGTCGTTCAATTGGCCGTTGGAGTGTGCGAATTTTTTCGCGCCGTTGATAATCAGGATGTTGCTCATTATTAATCCTCTGAAATGCGTTTGAGGCTAATTTTACGTCAACAGCCGGTAGGGTGAAATTAGCAAAATGTGCAAAGTCTTTTGCATCTGGCGCAATAATCGACGATTACCACTTCACTGTCGCGATAAAACCCCCGTCTGGCGCATTGTCAAACGACACTGTCATTGTGTGCAGGGCTGCAATGCGACGGACAATCGACAGGCCCAGCCCGCTGCCGGTAACCTGCTGTCCGGGCGGGCGATAAAAGCGTTCGCCAATGTGAGGCAGGACTTCTGCCGTGACGCCGGGGCCGTTGTCTCTGACCGTAAACTGCCGGGCGTCAAGCGTGACATCCACCTCGCTACCTTTGGGGCTGTAGCGGATGGCGTTATCCAGCAGATTGCGCACCAGCAAACTGAGCAGTAGCGGTTGCCCGGTGTGCGTCACATTATGAGCGTTGATCTGCAAACGCACATCAATCTGCGCCTGCTGCGCGGGTTGCCAGATGTCCATTACCGCAGACTGAAGCACTTCCTCAAGAGAGAGCGTGGCGACGTCCTGCAGGTTATCCAGCGAGTCGAGACGGGAAAGCGTCAGCAACTGGTCGACCAGACGCGTGGCACGATCGATGCCCGTATGGAGTTGCATCAGCGCTTTCTCGCGTGCTTGCGGATCATCATCAGAAAGCTGCGCTACCTCCGTCTGGACTTTTAGCGCCGTTAACGGACTACGCAGTTCGTGGGCGGCGTCTGAGGTAAAGCGCCGTTCGCGCACCATCATCTTATGGGTACGGGTAAAAAGCTGGTTGAGCGATTCGACCAGCGGGCGCACTTCACTCGGGACGCCGTGTGAGCTGAGCGGCTCGCTGGATTCCGGATCGCGCAGACGCAACGCCTGCGCCAGCTTTTTAAGCGGCATGAGCTCCCGATGCAGCAGCATAATCAACAACAGCAGCATCAGCGGCAGGGCGATAAGCCAGGGAACCAGTTGCGCCGTCACAATCGCCAGCGCCATATCTTCACGGTATTCCCACTCCTGACCGACCACGATGCGGTACTTACCATCGGAGGAAGTCAGCCAGATAAAACGCCATTTATCGTCATCGCCATTTAACTTGCCGTCATCAAAGCCTTCCCGGCGGTAGCTATAGGGGATGTTCTGACCATTATCGCCGTCGTGCAGCACCATCTTGCCGTCCGTGGTGTAGACGGCAAAGGTCAGCGCATCATCATCAACATGACCGTGTTTGAATTTCTTTGGCGTATGCGCCATCCGTTCGGTGGCGTGCAGTTCATTGATATCGAGCGTAACCAGGCGTTTGGCGAAGAGCATCAGCTGGGTATCAAACAGTTCATCGACGTTATCCGTTGTTTTTTTCCAGGCGACAAAACTCGATGCCGCCCAGGTAATGGCTGACAGAATCAGAAAAATGAGGGTAAGCCTGACGCGCAGGCTGAGTCGCTGGGTCACGATGATGCCTCGCCAAGCGTATAGCCGATGCCGTGAACGGTGCGAATGAAATCGCTGCCCAGTTTGCGCCGCAGATGGTGGACGTGCACTTCAACGGCATTGCTGGTGACCTCTTCGTCCCAGTTATACAGCTTCTCTTCAATGAGCTTGCGCGGCAGCACGCGACCTTTATTACGCATCAGCAATTCCAGAAGCGCGAACTCTTTTGGCTTGAGTATCAATGGCTCACCCGCCAGCGTCGCGACCCGATCGCCGGGACGTAAGCTCACTCGCCCATGGCGTAATTCACTGCTGGCCTGACCGCTGGCGCGACGCATCAGCGCCTCCAGTCTGGCGGCGACTTCTATCAGTGCAAAGGGTTTACACAGATAATCATCGGCCCCGAGTCGAAGCCCTTCGACGCGTTCGGCCAGCGCATCGCGTGCGGTGAGGATCAGCACCGGCTCGCGCTTTCCCTGTTCGCGCCAGTCGCGCAGAATATCGCGCCCGTCCATTCCCGGCAGCGTGAGATCGAGGATCACCGCGTCGTAAGGCGCGCTGTAGAGCGCTTCTTTTCCCTGACGACCTTCGGTAAACCAGTCGACGCTAAAGCCCATTTTACTCAGCCCGGTTTTAATGCCGTCACCAATCAACGCATCATCTTCAACCAGTAAAATTCGCATATTTTCATCCCTGCACCCGCTGTGATAAAGGCAAGTAAACCGCGATGTTGCACGTGATGTACAGCAAAAAAAGAGACTTTTTTTGCCTTAAGAACTTGTTAAGGATTACCGTATTTAATGGATGTGAAATGACATCAAAGGGAGAAATGATCATGAAAAAACTGGCTGCAATTGTTGCCGTCATGGCGCTCTGCTCCGCACCGGTTCTGGCCGCGCAGCAGGGTGGTTTTTCTGGCCCGTCCGCGACGCAAACGCAGAGCGGCGGCTTCCAGGGGCCTAACGGTAGTAGCACGACGGTAGAAAGTGCGAAATCCTTGCGTGATGACACCTGGGTGACGCTGCGCGGCAACATCGTTGAACGTATTTCCGATGACCTCTATCTGTTTAAAGATGCGACAGGCACCATCAATGTCGATATCGACCACAAACGCTGGAATGGCGTGACGGTTACCCCGCAGGATACCGTTGAAATTCAGGGTGAAGTGGATAAAGACTGGAATTCCGTTGAAATTGACGTGAAGCAAATCAGTAAAGTCAGCAAATAATCCCTGTCAGGGCCGCGTTCGCGGCCCTTTTCTTTGTGACTCAACGCGTCAGATAAGGTAGTATCTGCGGCAATATTGCCTGAAAAGATACCGGGTATCTGGCGGGCTTACAGTTGAGGAATCACGATTAATGAGCGATATGGCAGAGCGCCTTGCGCTGCATGAATTCACGGAAAACGCCTATCTGAATTACTCCATGTACGTCATCATGGACAGGGCGTTGCCGTTTATTGGTGATGGTCTGAAACCCGTTCAGCGCCGCATCGTCTATGCGATGTCAGAGCTGGGGCTGAATGCCAGCGCCAAATTTAAAAAATCCGCCCGTACCGTCGGCGACGTGTTGGGTAAATACCACCCGCACGGAGACAGCGCCTGCTATGAGGCCATGGTGCTGATGGCGCAGCCGTTCTCTTACCGTTATCCGCTGGTTGATGGCCAGGGGAACTGGGGGGCGCCGGACGATCCGAAATCCTTCGCGGCGATGCGTTATACCGAATCCCGCCTGTCCAGATACGCCGAACTGCTGCTGAGTGAACTCGGCCAGGGAACCGCTGACTGGGTGCCAAACTTCGACGGAACAATGCAGGAGCCGAAAATGCTGCCTGCGCGTCTGCCGAACATCCTGCTTAACGGTACAACCGGTATCGCGGTCGGCATGGCGACCGATATTCCGCCGCACAACCTGCGTGAAGTGGCAAAAGCCGCGATCACCCTGATTGAGCAGCCGAAAACCACGCTGGACGAGGTGCTGGATATTGTCCACGGCCCGGACTACCCGACCGAAGCGGAAATCATTACCCCGCGCGCCGAGATTCGTAAAATTTATGAAAACGGGCGCGGCTCCGTGCGCATGCGCGCGGTGTGGAAGAAAGAAGACGGCGCGGTGGTAATTACCGCGCTGCCGCACCAGGTTTCCGGCGCGCGCGTGCTGGAGCAAATCGCCGCGCAGATGCGCAATAAAAAGCTGCCGATGGTAGACGATTTGCGCGATGAGTCAGACCACGAAAACCCGACCCGTCTGGTGGTGGTGCCGCGTTCCAATCGCGTGGACATGGAACAGGTGATGAACCACCTGTTTGCCACCACCGATCTGGAAAAGAGCTATCGCATTAACCTTAATATGATCGGTCTTGACGGGCGTCCGGCGGTGAAAAACCTGCTGGAGATCCTCACCGAATGGCTGGCGTTCCGTCGCGATACCGTGCGTCGTCGCCTGAACTATCGCCTCGAGAAAGTCCTCAAACGCCTGCATATCCTGGAAGGTTTGCTGGTGGCGTTTCTCAATATTGACGAAGTCATTGAGATCATCCGTACGGAAGATGAGCCGAAACCCGCGCTGATGTCGCGTTTTGGTATTACCGAAACGCAGGCCGAAGCGATCCTCGAACTGAAATTGCGTCATCTCGCCAAACTGGAAGAGATGAAGATTCGCGGTGAGCAGGATGAACTGGCGAAAGAACGCGATCAGCTACAGGCGATCCTCGCGTCTGAACGCAAAATGAATACCCTGCTGAAGAAAGAGCTGCAGGCCGATGCCGACGCCTATGGTGACGATCGTCGTTCACCGCTTCGCGAGCGCGAAGAAGCGAAAGCAATGAGCGAACACGACATGCTGCCGTCTGAGCCAGTGACGATCGTGTTGTCGCAGATGGGCTGGGTGCGTAGCGCCAAAGGTCATGACATCGACGCACAGGGACTGAACTACAAAGCGGGCGACAGCTTTAAATCCGCTGTGAAAGGGAAGAGCAACCAGCCAGTGGTGTTTATCGATACCACCGGACGTAGTTACGCCATTGATCCGATCACGCTGCCGTCGGCGCGCGGTCAGGGCGAACCGTTGACCGGCAAACTGACGCTGCCGCCAGGCGCGACCGTTGAGCACATGCTGATGGAAGGCGATGAGCAGAAACTGCTGATGGCATCCGATGCGGGTTACGGTTTTGTCTGTACGTTCAACGATCTGGTGGCGCGCAACCGTGCCGGTAAGACACTCATCACGCTGCCGGAAAACGCCCGCGTGATGCCGCCGGTGGTGATTGAAGATGAAACGGATATGCTGCTGGCGATAACGACGGCCGGACGTATGCTGATGTTCCCGGTCAGCGATCTGCCGCAGTTGTCGAAAGGCAAAGGGAATAAGATCATCAACATTCCGTCTGCGGATGCGGCGCGTGGTGACGATGCGCTGGCGCTGCTGTATGTTCTGCCGCCGCAAAGTACGCTGACGATTCACGTCGGGAAACGCAAAATCAAGCTGCGCCCTGAGGAATTGCAGAAAGTGACCGGCGAGCGCGGCCGTCGCGGGACGTTGATGCGCGGTTTGCAACGCATCGATCGCATCGACATTGATTCGCCGCGTCGTGCCAGCAGTGGCGACAGCGAAGAGTAAAATGCTGTTAAACGCCTGAAGGCATAAGTAGGCCTGATAAGAGGCAACGCGCCGCCATCAGGCAACACTATCGTGCCGGATGGCGGCGTTAATACCTTATCCGGCCTGCGGTTGTAACGATACCGCCAGGCCGGATGACAGTAAAATTTCCCGTAAAACCGTTGTTTATTCGTGAGTCGCGATTAACAATACAGTTTTCCAGAGAGCCACATTAACAATACCCTAACCTGATAGCAGGTGACGTAGAATCCCGGGCTCTTAGGCCTTCAGAGGTTGTTATGCTATTTATTTTTCGACTTATTATTACCGTTATCTATTCCATTCTGGTTTGTGTTTTCGGTTCTCTTTACTGCCTGCTGAGCCCGCGTAACCCAAAACACGTCGCGACCTTCGGGCATATGTTTGGTCGCCTGGCGCCGCTGTTCGGCCTGAAGGTAGAGTGCCGTAAACCCGCGGATGCGGAAAGCTACGGCAACGCTATCTATATCGCTAACCATCAGAATAACTACGATATGGTGACCGCCGCGAATATCGTGCAGCCGCCCACCGTGACCGTCGGGAAGAAGAGCCTGTTGTGGATCCCGTTTTTTGGTCAGCTTTACTGGTTGACAGGGAACCTGCTGATCGACCGTAATAACCGCGCAAAAGCGCACGGCACGATTGCTGAAGTGGTGAATCATTTTAAAAAGCGTCGTATCTCCATCTGGATGTTTCCGGAAGGCACCCGCAGCCGGGGTCGTGGCCTGCTGCCGTTTAAAACCGGGGCGTTTCATGCCGCGATTGCGGCCGGCGTCCCGATTATTCCGGTGTGCGTTTCCAATACCTCGAATAAAATTAATCTGAATCGCCTGAAGAATGGTCTGGTGATTGTGGAGATGCTGCCGCCGGTGGATATCAGTCAGTATGGCAAAGATCAGGTTCGTGAACTGGCCGCGCACTGCCGCTCGTTGATGGAACAAAAGATCGCTGAACTGGATAAAGAAGTCGCCGAGCGCGAAGCCGCCGGAAAAGTGTGATTCAGCGATAAATGCTTACTCATTCGTGCTGCAAGCCAACGCGCATGCAGCCTGGAGTATGACGAGTTTTTGCAGGAAACGAGTTCCTGCCCGTAATTTAGCCAGTTTTACATGGAGCTTATATGTCACTCAGTCGGCGTCAGTTCATTCAGGCATCGGGGATCGCGCTGTGCGCAGGTGCCGTTCCGCTGAGGGCCCATGCTGCCGGTCAGCAACAGCCGCTGCCCGTTCCGCCGCTACTGGAGTCCCGCCGGGGCCAGCCGCTGTTTATGACGCTGCAGCGTTCGCACTGGTCCTTTACCCAGGGCACGCGAGCGCCGGTCTGGGGGATTAACGGGCGTTATCTCGGGCCGACGATCCGCGTCTGGAAAGGGGATGACGTTAAGCTGATCTACAGTAACCGTCTGGCAGAAAACGTCTCGATGACTATCGCCGGTCTTCAGGTGCCGGGTCCGCTGATGGGCGGTCCGGCGCGCATGATGTCGCCAAACGCGGACTGGGCGCCGGTACTGCCCATCCGCCAGAACGCCGCCACGCTGTGGTACCACGCCAATACGCCGAACCGTACCGCGCAGCAGGTTTATAATGGCCTGGCCGGGATGTGGCTGGTTGAAGATGAGGTCAGTAAATCGCTGCCGATCCCCAACCATTACGGTGTCGATGACTTCCCGATTATTATTCAGGACAAGCGGCTGGATAACTTCGGCACGCCGGAATACAGCGAGCCTGGCAGCGGCGGTTTTGTCGGCGATACGCTGTTGGTCAACGGCGTCCAAAGCCCTTACGTGGAAGTGTCCCGCGGCTGGGTGCGTCTGCGTTTGCTGAATGCCTCTAACTCCCGTCGTTATCAGTTGCAGATGAGCGACGGTCGCGCGCTGCATGTTATCTCCGGCGACCAGGGCTTTTTGCCGGCACCGGTGTCAGTAAAACAGTTGTCGCTGGCACCCGGCGAGCGCCGCGAAATTCTGGTTGATATGACCAATGGCGATGAAGTGTCGATTACCTGTGGTGAGGCAGCGAGCATTGTCGACCGGATCCGGGGGTTCTTTGAACCGTCGAGCATTCTGGTGTCCACGCTGGTGTTAACGCTGCGCCCAACTGGTCTGTTGCCACTGGTGACCGACAGCCTGCCGATGCGTCTGCTGCCGACCGAGATCATGAGCGGTACGCCAATTCGCAGTCGCGACATCAGTCTGGGCGACGATCCAGGCATTAACGGCCAGTTATGGGACGTCAACCGCATTGATATCACTGCGCAGCAGGGTTCCTGGGAGCGCTGGACGGTGCGGGCCGATATGCCGCAGTCATTCCACATTGAAGGGGTGTCGTTCCTCGTGCGTAACGTCAACGGCGCGATGCCATTCCCGGAAGATCGTGGCTGGAAAGATACCGTCTGGGTGGATGGGCAGGTAGAGCTGCTGGTTTACTACGGACAGCCGTCCTGGGCGCATTTCCCGTTTTACTTCCACAGCCAGACGCTGGAAATGGCGGACCGTGGTTCAATCGGTCAGATTCTGGTGAATCCGGCGGCGTAATCCTCCTCTCTCTCGCGACGATGCGAGAGAGATTATCCTTCGATTTCTCATTCGTTCCGGCATATAATCGCCGGCCTTTGATTATTTTTTTACCATTTTTGGAAGCACTATGAGCGCAATATCCCTGATCCAGCCAGACAGAGATCTCTTCTCCTGGCCTCAGTACTGGGCGGCCTGTTTTGGTCCCGCTCCTTTTTTGCCGATGTCACGCGACGAAATGGATCAACTTGGCTGGGATAGCTGCGACATTATTCTGGTAACCGGCGACGCCTATGTCGATCACCCGAGTTTTGGTATGGCGATTTGTGGTCGAATGCTGGAAGCACAGGGCTTCCGTGTCGGCATCATTGCGCAGCCGGACTGGAACAGCAAAGACGACTTTATGCGTCTGGGCAAACCGAACCTGTTCTTTGGCGTAACCGCTGGCAACATGGACTCGATGATCAACCGCTACACTGCCGATCGCCGCCTGCGCCATGACGATGCCTACACGCCGGATAACGTCGCGGGCAAGCGCCCGGACCGCGCCACGCTGGTCTATACCCAGCGCTGTAAAGAGGCGTGGAAAGATGTGCCGGTGATCCTCGGTGGTATTGAAGCGAGCCTGCGTCGTACCGCGCATTACGATTACTGGTCTGATACTGTGCGCCGTTCCGTGCTGGTGGATTCAAAAGCCGACATGTTGATGTTTGGCAACGGCGAGCGTCCGCTGGTGGAAGTGGCGCACCGACTGGCGATGGGTGAAACCATCGATCAGATCCGCGATGTGCGTAACACGGCGATTATGGTGAAAGAAGCGCTGCCTGGCTGGAGCGGTGTCGATTCCACGCGTCTGGATACGCCGGGGAAAATCGATCCGATCCCGCATCCGTATGGTGAAGATTTGCCGTGCGCCGACAACAAACCGGTTTCCCCGAAAAAGCAGGAAGCGAAAGCCATTACCGTGCAGCCCGCGCGTCCGAAACCGTGGGAAAAAACCTACGTTCTGCTGCCGTCCTTTGAAAAAGTGAAGGGCGACAAAGTGCTGTATGCGCACGCTTCGCGGATCCTGCACCATGAAACCAACCCAGGCTGTGCGCGTGCGCTGATGCAAAAGCATGGCGATCGCTACATCTGGATCAACCCGCCGGCGATCCCACTCTCTACTGAAGAGATGGACAGCGTTTTTGCCCTACCGTATAAGCGCGTGCCACACCCGGCATACGGCAACAGCCGCATCCCGGCCTACGAGATGATCCGTTTCTCGATCAACATCATGCGCGGCTGTTTCGGTGGTTGCTCGTTCTGTTCGATCACCGAACACGAAGGACGCATTATTCAGAGCCGTTCTGAAGATTCAATCATCAATGAGATTGAAGCGATCCGCGATACCGTGCCGGGTTTTACCGGCGTGATCTCCGATCTCGGCGGACCGACGGCCAACATGTATATGCTGCGCTGTAAGTCACCGCGCGCAGAACAGACCTGTCGTCGCCTGTCGTGTGTTTATCCGGATATCTGTCCGCATATGGATACCAACCACGAGCCGACGATCAACCTCTATCGCCGCGCGCGCGATCTGAAAGGCATCAAGAAGATCCTGATTGCCTCCGGCGTGCGTTACGACATCGCAGTGGAAGATCCGCGCTATATCAAAGAGCTGGCTAGCCACCACGTCGGCGGTTATCTGAAGATTGCGCCGGAACATACCGAAGAAGGGCCGTTGTCGAAGATGATGAAGCCGGGTATGGGCAGCTATGACCGCTTCAAACAACTGTTCGATCTCTACTCGAAGCAGGCCGGGAAAGAGCAGTATCTGATCCCGTACTTCATCTCCGCGCATCCGGGAACGCGTGACGAGGATATGGTGAATCTGGCGCTGTGGTTGAAGAAACATCGCTTCCGTCTCGATCAGGTGCAGAACTTCTATCCGTCGCCGCTGGCCAACTCGACCACCATGTATTACACCGGCAAAAACCCGCTGGGTAAGATTGGCTATAAGAGTGAAGATGTGGTGGTGCCGAAGGGAGATAAGCAGCGTCGTCTGCATAAAGCGCTGCTGCGTTACCACGATCCGGCTAACTGGCCGATGATCCGTCAGGCGCTGGAAGAGATGGGGAAAAAACATCTGATTGGTGGACGTCGTGAGTGTCTGGTACCGGCGCCGACGCTGGAAGAGATGCGCGAAGCGCGCCGTCAGAACCGTAACACCCGTCCGGCGCTGACCAAGCATACGCCGGTGGCGCATCAGCGTCAGACGCCAGCCGCCAACAAAAAGCGTACCAAAGTCGCCGGGCGATAATGGGGTTGCCCGGTGGTAAACACCGGGCTTATTAAAAGAGAAGGGAATTAGCCGCCGAACTGATCCGGATCGGGCCCCAGGCGCTTGCCCTGATCGAGCTTCGCAATCTCACCAAGTTCGTCTTTGTCGAGTCGGAAATCCCAGACGTCGAAGTTCTCGGCGATACGCGATGGCGTGACGGATTTCGGGATCACGACCAGACCGTTATCCAGATGCCAGCGAATGACAATCTGCGCCGGTGTTTTACCGTATTTATCCGCCAGATCACGAATGATTTTTTGATCGAAAACGCCTTCGCCACCCTGTGCCAGCGGACTCCAGGATTCCGTCTGGATTTTGTGCGTCGCATTCCACGCGTGTAGCTGGCGCTGTTGCATCAGCGGATGCAGTTCGATCTGGTTAATCACCGGCGTAACGCCCGTTTCGTCAATCAGGCGCTGGAGGTGGTTGACCTGGAAATTACACACACCGATGCTCTTAATCAGCCCCTCTTTTTGCAGATCGATCATGCCTTGCCAGGCGGAAACATAGTGATCGATTGCCGGAACCGGCCAGTGCATCAGATACAGGTCGAGATAATCTAACTGGAGTTTTTCCAGACTCTCCATCAACGCGTCGCGGGGGCGTTTCTGATCGTCATTCCATAGCTTGGTGGTGATGAACAACTCATCGCGGGGGAGACCTGCGCTGGCTAACGCTTTGCCGACGCCGTCTTCATTTTTGTAGGCGGCGGCGGTATCTATGGACCGATAGCCGACTTCCAGTGCTTTATGAATGGCGGAGACGACCTCGTCGTTACCGGCTTTCCATACGCCTAACCCCAGTTGGGGCATTACATTGCCATCCTGAAGCTTAATTACGGTTTGGTTTGCCATTTTTCCTCCTTCATGTGCTCATCACCGGAGGGGGACTCCGGTGATGTAAGGTGACTTAAGTCTGGACGAAATGCCCAAAAACGAAAGTCAGAGGTGAAAAAAGCTTAGCGCGCTGCCTCGTAAATGCGGCGGCTGACATCCAGGGTAATGTCTTTATGCTCACCCAGTTGCGTCATGCCGTGCTCTTCCAGTTTCGCCAGCAGAGCCGGGATTGAACTGCCGTCAAGGCCATAGCCAGACAGGCGAGTCGGGACGCCCAGTTGCTCGAAGAAATTACGGGTGGCTGCAATCGCGGCATCAATACGCTCATCTTCAGAACCGTCGGTGATGTTCCACACGCGCTCTGCATATTGCAGCAGTTTTTCGCGTTTGGTATCGCGTTTTTCATTCCACAGTGCGGGCAGTACGACCGCCAGCGTCTGAGCGTGATCCAGACCGTGCATCGCTGTTAGTTCATGGCCCAACATATGGGTTGCCCAGTCCTGCGGCACGCCTGCGCCAATCAGGCCGTTCAGCGCCTGGGTGGCTGCCCACATAACGTTCGCACGTACATCGTAGTTTTCCGGGTCTTTTAGCGCTTTCGGGCCATCTTCCACCAGCGTCAGCAGAATGCCCTCCGCGAAGCGATCCTGAATTTTGGCATCAACCGGATATGTGACGTACTGTTCAACGGTATGCACAAACGCATCAACCACACCGTTCGCCACCTGACGTGGCGGAAGGGTGTAGGTATAAACCGGATCCAGTACCGCAAAGACCGGCTGCACATGGGCAGAATGGAAGGCCTGTTTGTCGCCGGTGGTTTTACGCGAGATAACCGCGCCTTTGTTGGATTCAGAACCGGTCGCCGGCAGCGTCAGCACAGAACCCATCGGGATTGCGCTTTTGATATCGCTACCGCTGGTTTGCAGGATATGCCACGGGTCAACGCCATCCGCATAGTGGGCGGCAGCAGCGATGAATTTGGTGCCATCAAGAACAGAACCCCCGCCGACGGCCAGCAGGAAGGTAATGTTCTCTTCACGGGCGATGTTGACTGCGTTCATCAGCGTTTCATACGACGGGTTAGGCTCAATGCCGCCAAATTCGCGCACGTCCAGGCCTTTCAGCGCCTCCTGGACCTGCGCCAGTACGCCCGTCTTTTTCACGCTGCCGCCGCCGTAGGTGATCAGCACGCGTGCGTCTTGTGGGATTTGTGCGCGCAGTTCAGCGATTGCGCCTTTACCAAACAGAATGCGGGTCGGGGTATGCAGATTAAAGTTATTCATTGCTCGTTCCCTTATGTGGGTAAAAAAAGAGGGCAGGAGGGTCTGCCGGATGGAGAACATTGTGGTCGTGCGCGGCTATCCTCTCAATGCTCATTTCTGCCAATGTCTTGCCCATTTCTCCAGGGCGCTGGAGAAAAGCGATAAATTTGCGCACAATCAAGGCGTCGTCATCCGTTGAGAAAATAACCCGTTATGAACCGCGAAGAGATCTGTTTACTGCTGACAGATAAAGTTAAGCAGTTGAAAAACAATGAACATAAGCTCAATGAGCTGCTGCCGGACATCCGTCTGCTGTACGGTACTGAACCGGGTTTACGGACACCCGTGATGTACGACCCCGGCATCATATTTCTCTTTTCCGGTCATAAAATCGGTTACATCAATGAGCGGGTTTTCCGTTATGACGCCAATGAATACCTGCTGCTGACCGTACCTTTACCCTTCGAATGTGAAACCTATGCGACTCCGGACGTACCGCTCGCCGGATTTCGCATCAATGTCGATATCCTGCAATTGCAGGAACTGCTGATGGACATTGGCGAAGACGAACACTTTCAGCCGTCGATGGCGGCAAGTGGGATCAACTCCGCCACGCTCTCAGAAGAGATCCTCTGCGCGGCGGAACGTCTGCTCGACGTCATGGAGCGACCGCTGGACGCACGGATCCTCGGTAAACAGATTATCCGTGAAATCCTCTATCACGTTCTGACCGGGCCACGCGGCGGCGCGCTGCTGGCGCTGGTGAGTCGCCAGACCCATTTCAGCCTGATTAGCCGTGTGCTCAAACGCATTGAAAATAAGTACACCGAAAACCTCAACGTCGAGCAACTGGCGGCCGAAGCCAATATGAGCGTTTCTGCGTTCCATCATAATTTTAAGTCAGTGACCAGCACATCGCCGTTGCAGTATCTGAAAACCTATCGGTTACATAAAGCGCGGATGATGATAATTCACGACGGCATGAAGGCCAGCGCGGCGGCAATGCGGGTGGGTTATGAAAGCGCGTCGCAGTTTAGTCGTGAATTTAAGCGCTATTTCGGGGTGACGCCGGGGGAAGATGCGGCGCGGATCCGCACTATGCAGGGGAGTTAACGTTATTGTGAGTCAGCCGGATGAACGTCGTGTCATCCGGCTGGATTCAGGTCAGGCGCTGCAGTATTTCTTCTTAATCACCACCACCACCGTGCCGATCAACCCCGCCGCCAGCAGAAAAATGGGCAGGATCATCAGGAAGGTCATGACCTGATCTTCATGGCGCTTCACAAACGGGATCATGCTAAGTGCGTAGCC
Organism: Citrobacter amalonaticus; assembly: GCF_018323885.1. Classification (NCBI taxonomy): domain Bacteria; kingdom Pseudomonadati; phylum Pseudomonadota; class Gammaproteobacteria; order Enterobacterales; family Enterobacteriaceae; genus Citrobacter; species Citrobacter amalonaticus. The sequence continues at coordinate 738,480 of NZ_AP024585.1, forward strand.
AAAGCTGGTGACCACGCCGACCCACAGCAGCCCGCTCAGCCAGTTGAAAAACTGGAAGCGACGGTTAGAGAGCCCGGAAATCCCCGCCATGGTTGGCAGTAGTGTGCGCACGAACGCCAGAAAACGGCCTGCCAACAGCGCCAGCAGACCGTGACGGTCAAACATGCAGGTCGCGCGCTGGTGGTATTTCGCCGGAAGTTGCGCCAGCCAGCCTTTTACCGTTCGCGTATTGCCCAGCCAGCGTCCCTGAATATAACTGAGCCAACAGCCGAGGCTGGCCGCTGTCGTCAGGATCAGCAGGGTAGGAACAAAGCTCATGACGCCTTGCGCGACCAATGCGCCTGCTAAGAGCAGCAGACTATCGCCGGGCAAAAATGAGGCCGGTAACAGGCCATTCTCTAAAAACAGCGTGGCAAACATCACAAAGTAGACGACGCTAACAACATGTGGGTCCGCCAGCGCGGCAAAATCATGTTGCCAGAGCGCAGCGATAATATCTTGAATGACAGCCATGGACTTTCCTGTGGAACAGCGTTTACGCCTTAATAATCCTATTGTACTCCTGAACGGACCCGGATGACTTGATCCCGGGCGCAACAAATGCAGACAATTTCGTTCGACGTGTCTGCATAGATGTCCATTGGCGTCAATTTTACACGAGGCGGGAAAATCCGGCGGCTAAATCTGCAATCAGATCGTCAACATTCTCTAAACCAATGTGGAGACGAATCAGTGTGCCGCTGAAATCCACACCTCCTTCCGGGCGAATTTCTGCAATCTGTTCAGGCTGATTGGCCAGAATCAGCGACTCAAAACCGCCCCACGAATAGGCCATGCTGAAGAGGCTGAAGTGATCCAGATAAGCGGACAGCTCGTCATTATTGAGCTTTTTATTCAGCACAAACGAGAACAAGCCGCTGCTCCCCGTAAAGTCACGTTTCCAGAATTCGTGTCCTTTACTGCCTGGTAACGCCGGATGATTGACCCGCGCGACCTGTGGATGGGCTGCCAGCCATTCGGCAATTTTCAGACTGCTTTCATGATGCTGGCGCAGACGCACGCCCAGGGTGCGCAGCCCGCGGCTGGTCATATAGGCCGTATCGGCATCGACCATTTGTCCCATCAGATAGGCATTCTCGCGCAGTTGATCCCAACAGCGGGCGTTCGAAACGGCGGTACCGACCATGGCATCCGAGTGACCAATCAGGTACTTGGTCCCAGCCTGAATCGAAATATCAACACCGAAGTCGAGGGCTTTAAACAATATACCCGCCGCCCAGGTGTTATCGATCATAATGATGGCGTCCGGCACAACGCGTCTGACAGCGGCGACAATTGCCGGGACGTCGTGGACTTCCATGGTCACGGAACCCGGAGACTCGAGGAAAACGACTTTGGTGTTGGGCTGAAGATGCTTAACTATGTCAGCGCCAATCAGCGGATCGAACCAGCCAGTGGTCACACCCAGTTTGCCGAGGATTTTGGTGCAGAAATCCTGGCTCGGCTCATAGGCCGTATTGGTCATCAGCACGTGATCGCCCTGTTCGACAAAAGCCAGAATCGTATTGGCGACGGCCGCCGCGCCGCAGGGGAAGAGCGCACAGCCAGCGCCGCCTTCGAGTTCACACATCGCTTCCTGCAGCGAGAAATGGGTTAATGTGCCGCGGCGCCCGTAAAAAAGTTCGCCGTTGGCGCGGTTGCGGGTGGCGTGCTTTTTGGCTTCGACCGTTTCAAAAACCAGCGAAGAAGCGCGCTGAATCACACTATTCACTGAGCCCAGCGTGTATTTTTTACTGCGCCCTGCGCCGACCAGTCGGGTGTCCAGTTGTTTATCTGCCATGTTGGGTTTCCTGTTTTTATACGTCTGGACGTCTAAACTATCACGAATGGAAAAATGCGCATCCCCAGGAACGGGATAAAGCACAATATTTTATCAAAATCGCCTCCCGTGACGTTTTACTGCGTAAGCGCAAGGAAAAGAAACCAAAGGTGCGGCACTATGTAAATAGTAATGAGAACGACTATCAATTCGACGTCGTTTTGATATTATTACGCTCAGAATTTGTGATTTGCGTCCTGGAGATACAGAGTGGGTAATAATTTGATGCAGACGGATCTTTCCGTCTGGGGTATGTATCAGCACGCCGATATCGTGGTTAAGTGCGTGATGATTGGTCTGATTCTGGCGTCAGTGGTCACCTGGGCTATCTTCTTCAGTAAGAGCGTTGAATTCTTCTCCCTGAAGCGTCGGCTTAAACGCGAACAGCAGCTGTTGGCGGACGCCCGCTCTCTGGATCAGGCAAGCGATATCGCAGCAAACTTTGGCGCCAAAAGCTTAAGCACCCAATTGCTCAATGAAGCGCAGAACGAACTGGAACTGTCTCAGGGCAGTGAAGACAACGAAGGCATTAAAGAGCGTACTGGTTTTCGTCTGGAGCGTCGCGTTGCGGCAGCGGGACGTCAGATGGGGCGCGGAAATGGCTACCTGGCGACCATCGGGGCGATTTCGCCATTTGTCGGTCTCTTCGGTACGGTCTGGGGTATCATGAACAGTTTCATCGGGATTGCACAAACGCAGACCACTAACCTCGCCGTCGTCGCCCCCGGTATTGCTGAAGCGCTGCTGGCGACAGCCATCGGTCTGGTTGCGGCCATTCCTGCGGTGGTTATCTATAACATCTTTGCCCGTCAGATTGGCGGTCTTAAAGCGATGCTGGGCGATGTAGCGGCACAGGTGCTGTTACTGCAAAGCCGCGACCTGGATCTGGATGCAAGCGCATCTGCCCGTCCGGTGCGTACCGCGCAGAAATTACGTGTAGGGTAATGTTTCATGGCAATGCGTCTTAATGAAAATCTGGACGATAACGGTGAAATGCATGAAATCAACGTGACGCCGTTTATCGACGTTATGCTGGTACTGCTGATCATCTTTATGGTGGCTGCGCCGCTGGCGACAGTGGATGTGAAGGTCAATCTGCCCGCGTCCTCCAGTACGCCGCAACCGCGTCCGGAAAAACCGGTTTATCTGTCGGTCAAAGCGGACAACAGCATGTTCATTGGTAACGATCCGGTGACGGACGAGACCATGGTGGCAGAACTGAACGCGCTGACCGAAGGGAAGAAAGACACCACGATCTTCTTCCGTGCGGATAAAACCGTCGACTATGAAACCCTGATGAAGGTGATGGACACGCTGCATCAGGCTGGTTATCTGAAGATCGGTCTGGTCGGCGAAGAGGTCGCGAAAGCGAAATAATCGTTGTCGCCATGGGCACAATGAAAGAAAGGCCGGGTACGGCGTTATCGCTACCCGGCTTTTTTATTGCCCATCGCGCCGGGTTTGCACCTGACGTTCATTGAGCGCAACGGTAGTGATGGTAATCGTGCGGGTGTTTCCTTCGGCCAGTTTGCGCGTCAGTCGCAGCGTGGCGGTCTCACGAGCCAGCAAATGCTGCCAGGTGCTCTCCAGTCGCGCCATGATTTTGTCACCCAGCGCCGGGTTCTGTTTGATAATGGCGTTGATCGCCGCGCCATAAATCTCTTCCTTCACCTGAAGCGCGTATATTTCCCGCCGGTTTTGCCATTTCAGACGAACCAGCGCCGCAGGAATAGAAGTCACTTCTTGCGCCACGCTTTCGAGGACCGCATTTTTATTGGCGATGAGTGCGGCAAGATTCTGCTTTAAGATAAATTGATCGCTTTTATTCTCATCTAAAGCCAAATAGACATTGTTATCTTCAACATCTTTAATCATTGTTCGTCGTCCAGAGAATAGAAAAGGGGTGAGTCTTTCTCCCGGGTAATTAAGTTAAGCCAAATTTCGTTGCCGTTTTCATTTATATGCGTGGTCATTTCAGTGATTATTTTACTTAAGGTCTGGGCATCGATATCGCCTTCAGCCTGTAACGCATTAATAACCCGAGCGAAAGTCTCAATTTTCGCTACTCGCTCAAGACGTTCTTTAAAATGACGGTCACGTTCTTCGAGTAGGATATTTTTAGATTGCCCGGTGGCGGTTGTGCTAATTAAGATATCGGCCTCATAATCACTGAGGGTTGTTTTTCCCTGAGTGAAATTATCATTATTTTCTACTGTTTCTTCCGTCTGACCTGACGCTGACAGATGAAAACGCGGTGGGACAAGGTGCTCAGGCAGCATGTCACAATATCCTTTAATATCAAATGTATAGTTATTTTTATTTGGCAGGTCGCGTTGACAATAACATGGGGTAATTTTAGAATCAAAAAAAATGGAGTCATTCTATGAACAGTATTTTTTATTCTGTCATTACCTTGCTATTGTTGACCGGCGGCGTGCTTTTATTAATGCGCGAGTTTAATAAACCGCACAACGCTGAAGAACTGACCTCTGAGACTCAATCAATACCGCTGACTAAAGAAGAGGGGGAGGACCATTTCTCCGCGCTGATGAATGCTATTACACCGGTATGGTACTGGCGCGTCAATCACGAATATATTGATTTCCTTCACGCAACAATAAAACGCATGACGATGGCGCAATTGAATGACACGCCAGGACTGTTTGACGCCCAGCGACGCTGCAGCGATCTCAATTCAGCGGTGTATAAATACTACGACACGATAAAAAAACGCTGTCTCAACGGCGAAAAAGTTCCCCATTCCGATCTTGATGTGCTGAACTTACGCCAGTGCTTCCGGGAGTTTAGCGTCGAGGCGTATCCATCGCTGGTGGCGCTGGTGTGGCCCGAGTATCAGCGCCCGTGGATCAATCCCGACGATGTTTAAGGAGGATGTTGATCTGATGTTGCGCAATTGGGATATACTGTCGCCCGGTTTTTGCAACATCACAGGAATTTATGGAACGCTTTCTCGAAAACGTTATGTATGCGTCTCGCTGGCTGCTGGCCCCGGTCTACTTTGGTTTGTCGCTGGCGTTGGTTGCGCTGGCGCTAAAATTCTTTCAGGAAATTTTTCATGTTCTGCCCAATGTCTTTTCGATGGCAGAAGCTGACCTGATTCTGGTGCTGCTGTCCCTGGTGGATATGACGCTGGTCGGGGGACTGCTGGTAATGGTGATGTTTTCCGGCTATGAGAATTTCGTCTCGCAACTCGATATCGCTGAGGGACGGGAAAAACTGAACTGGCTGGGGAAGATGGATGCGACCTCACTGAAAAACAAAGTTGCGGCCTCGATTGTTGCTATCTCTTCCATTCATCTGTTGCGTGTATTTATGGATGCGAAAAACGTGCCGGATAACAAGCTGATGTGGTACGTCATTATCCATCTCACTTTCGTCTTGTCGGCGTTTTTGATGGGCTGCCTCGACCGGTTAAACCGCCATAAGCACTGACAGAACAGGCCGGGCAGCCCTTAACGCTACCCGGCGCTGAACGTTACTTATCGGACGATGCCTGCCAGAGGTTCAGTTGGCCGTCAGCGACATGCTTATCAATCTGCGTCAATTCTTCTGTGGTGAACGACAAATTTTTCAACGCCTGAACGTTTTCTTCCAGTTGCTCCGGGCGGCTTGCGCCAATCAGCACGGAAGTGACGCGATCGTCTTTCAGCAGCCAGCTAAGCGCCATTTGCGCCATTGACTGACCGCGCTGTTGCGCCATCTTATTAAGCAGACGCAGACTGCTGAGGTTAGCTTCCGTCAGCATATTCTCAGTCAGACCGCGCACTTTCTTCCCTTCGCGCTGCATACGTGAACCGTCCGGAATGCCGTTCAAATACTTCCCGGTGAGCAATCCCTGCGCCAGTGGCGTAAAGGCGATGCAGCCCACGCCATTGGCTTTCAGCGTATCCAGCAAACCGCTTTTATCCACCCAGCGGTTCAGCAGGTTATAAGAGGGCTGATGGATCAGCAGCGGGATCTTCCATTCGCGCAAAAGCTCAGCCATTTTTTGTGTCCGCTCCGGCGAGTATGACGAAATACCAACATACAGCGCTTTCCCACTTTGCACAGCGTGTGCCAGCGCAGACGCCGTCTCTTCCATCGGCGTGTTTTCGTCCACGCGATGAGAATAGAAAATATCGACGTAATCCAGGCCCATCCGTTTCAGGCTCTGATCGAGACTGGCGAGCAGGTATTTACGCGAGCCGCCGGAACCATAAGGACCTGGCCACATGTCGTAACCGGCTTTGGTCGAAATAATCAGTTCATCACGATACTGGGCAAAGTCTTCGCGCAGCAGACGCCCGAAATTTTCTTCGGCGCTGCCCGGAGGCGGCCCATAGTTATTGGCTAAATCAAAGTGAGTAATGCCTAAATCAAAGGCTTTTCGCAACAGTGCGCGCTGCGAGTCGAGGGCTTGTACGTGACCGAAGTTGTGCCACAGACCGAGCGATAGCGCAGGCAGTTGGAGGCCGCTGTTACCGCAGTAGCGGTACTGCATATTCTCATAGCGGTCAGGGGAGGCGTTCCAGGACATGATGTCTCCTTTCTTGTGATGAATTTTCGAAACAGCGTTTTCATTCTATGCTTATAGAATCACAAATCCCGGAGATATGCGATGACGCGTCTGACAGCCAAAGATTTTCCGCAAGAATTACTCGATTATTATGACTACTACGCCCACGGGAAAATCTCAAAACGGGAGTTCCTCAATCTTGCGGCAAAGTACGCCGTTGGCGGGGTGACGGCGCTGGCGCTCTTCAATATGCTCAAGCCCAACTACGCGCTGGCGGAACAGGTGAAATTTACCGATCCCGATATATTGCCTGAATATATTCATTATCCGTCACCAAACGGTCATGGCAGCGTGCGCGGCTATCTGGTGAAGCCGGTCAACACAACGGGCAAGGTATCCGCCGTGGTGGTGGTACATGAGAACCGGGGGCTGAATCCTTATATTGAAGATGTTGCAAGGCGGGTAGCAAAAGCGGGCTACATTGCGCTGGCACCCGACGGTTTAAGCTCGGTAGGTGGCTATCCAGGAAACGATGAAGAAGGGAAGGTCTTGCAGCAGAAAGTGGATCCGACAAAGCTGATGAATGACTTTTTCGCTGCCGTCGAGTTTATGAAGCAACACCCGGACGCCAGCGGGAAAGTGGGGATCACCGGATTTTGTTACGGCGGTGGCGTCTCAAATGCCGCTGCCGTGGCCTATCCTGAACTGGCGTGTGCGGTGCCGTTTTATGGTCGCCAGCCTGCCGCTGCGGATGTGCCGAAGATAAAAGCGCCGATCCTGCTGCACTACGCGGCGCTGGATAAAAATATCAATGAAGGCTGGCCCGCCTATGAAGCCGCGCTGAAGGCCAACAATAAGGTCTATGAAGCCTGGATCTATCCCGGTGTAAACCACGGATTTCATAATGATTCCACACCGCGATATGACGAGGCTGCCGCCGAATTAGCATGGAAACGAACGTTGGGATGGTTTGATAAATATTTATGATAAAAAAAAGGAAAATAAACGATTGATTAATACTGCTGGCATTTTTCATTATCTTTTATATGTATACAGCGACCAGGGATATTGTTTGCGAGAGTAAAAAAACTAAAAGTAAGTATATATTCTTCACTCTTTGCCGATAACGAAGGTGAGTCTCGCCAGATGGCGAATCCCTTTAATATGGCAAGGATATATCTATGCGACTTTTGCAAAACTTCACCATTCGTCTTGTCATGCTGACAATACTGGGCGTCTTTTGTCTTCTCTGGTCAGGAGTGGGATTATATAGCGTTCACGCGCTGTCAAAAGTGTCAGAAGGCAACGAAGTCGATCGCCATCTTGTTCGCCAGATGACGGTGCTCAGCCAGGGCAACGATCAATATTTCCGCTTTGTTACCCGCCTCAGTCGTGCGATGGAGTTGAAAGCCAGTGGCGGCACGCCGGATTTCGCTCCCGTGCAGCAGGCGCTGGATAACATGAGCAAAAAGTTGCAGGAAATGAAAACGCTCTCGCCAGGGCCGATGGATCCTGAGGTTGCCGCTGCGGTGCTGGCGAGCTGGCAGGATCTGCTCGATAAAGGCGTCACGCCGCAAATGCAACTGGCGCAGCAGGGCACGCAGAGTGCATGGAGTGAGCAGGCGAATAATGTGACGCCTGCGTTGAGCCGGGCGTTTGGTGCCAGTGCAGAACGCTTTAATAAGGCCGCAGGTGTGATGCTCGATCAAACCCGCGTCATGGTAGATGGCAAAACGTCGATCATCCGTACCCTAATCATTGGCGCGGTGATCCTGGGCATTGCAATTCTCTTCTTCACCGATCGCTATCTGGTGACCATGCTGGTGAAACCGCTGGCGCGGATCCGCCAACAGTTTCGCCAGATTGCTCAGGGCGATCTCAGTCAGCCGATTGACGATATTGGCCGCAACTGCGTCGGCCAATTAGTGCCTTTATTACGGGCGATGCAGGACAGTCTGCGCGACGCCGTGAATACTATCCGTTCTGGCAGCGATAATATCTGGCGCGGCGCCACTGAAATCTCCAGCGGCAACAACGATCTTTCATCGCGAACGGAAGAGCAGGCTGCGGCGCTGGAAGAGACGGCTGCCAGCATGGAGCAGCTCACCGCAACGGTGAAACTGAATGCGGATAACGCCCGTCAGGCAAGTCTTCTGGCTGATGCGGCATCACGCACGGCAGGAAAAGGCGGTTCGCTGGTGTCCGAAGTGGTCGAGACCATGGACGGAATTTCCGCCAGCTCGAAGCAGATTGCGGAAATTACGACCGTCATCAATAGCATTGCCTTCCAGACCAACATTCTTGCATTGAACGCTGCGGTCGAAGCGGCGCGTGCGGGTGAGCAAGGGCGTGGATTTGCCGTCGTCGCAGGTGAAGTGCGTAATCTGGCAAGCCGCAGTGCAAACGCGGCAAAAGAGATTGAAACACTGATTGCCGAATCCGTGCGCCGCGTCGACCACGGCGCGACGCTGGTGAAGGATACCGGCTCAACGATGGAGGCGCTCCTGCGTGGCGTGACGGAAGTGAACACCATCATGAAACAAATTGCCTCGGCGTCTGAAGAACAGAGCAAAGGGATTTCGCAGGTGGGCGTTGCGATTACTCAGATGGATGGCGTTACGCAGCAAAACGCCGCGCTGGTGGAGCAGGTTTCCGCCGCGGCTGCGGCGCTGGAGAGACAAACGGAAGATTTACAACGTTCTGTGCAACAGTTCCGGTTATCGCAAAATGACGCCCCCAGTCTCCCCGGAAAAGGTGCCGCTCCCGCCGGGCAGCGACGCCCGACTCCCACAGCGGCAGGCGATGAATGGGTGGCATTCTAAGGCCCAGTAAAAAGTCGCTGAACCCTCTGGCCTTTGCTTAAAATATCGCTATATAATTTATTGTATAGCGATTGAGGAGAGGTCATGAATAATCATTTTGGCAAGGGTCTGATGGCCGGATTAAACGCCACGCAGGCTGACAGCGCCCGAAACGTAGCGAAATTTTGTTCGGATTATAAACGTGGCTTCGTACTAGGATTCTCGCATCGCATGTTTGAAAAAACCGGCGACAGGCAACTCAGCGCCTGGGAAGCGGGGATCCTGACGCGTCGCTATGGGTTAGATAAAGAAATGGTGATGGATTTCTTTCGGGAAAATCAGTCCAGCATCACGATTCGTTTTTTTATGGCCGGCTATCGACTCGAAGGTTGATCCAAAGGGGGTATTATCTTGCTTTAATTAATTACACTACCGGCTATTCCCTTCGTTTTAGTATCCCCTCGCAGTATCATAGACTACATAACCATAACAAAAGTGTGGTAAATGGCGCACCGATCGCAGTTACGGTTTTGCGATTGATGCAAAATAAGAGCCAGGTCTTCGTAACGGAATAACTATAAAATGACTGGAGATAACACTCTCATCAATTCCCATGGCGTCAACCGCCGTGATTTCATGAAGCTTTGTGCAGCACTCGCCGCCACAATGGGGCTTAGCAGCAAAGCCGCCGCCGAAATGGCTGAGTCGGTATCCCGTCCGCAGCGCCCGCCGGTTGTCTGGATTGGTGCTCAGGAATGCACGGGCTGTACCGAATCCCTGCTTCGCGCGACCCACCCTACGGTAGAAAACCTTGTCCTGGAGACCATCTCTCTGGAATACCATGAGGTGCTTTCCGCCGCCTTCGGCCACCAGGTTGAAGAGAACAAACACAATGCGCTCGAGAAATACAAAGGGCAGTATGTGTTGGTCGTTGATGGTTCCATCCCGCTAAAAGATAACGGTATTTACTGCATGGTTGCCGGTGAGCCCATTGTGGATCATATCCGCAAAGCGGCAGAAGGCGCGGCGGCAATTATCGCTATCGGTTCCTGCGCTGCATGGGGCGGCGTCGCTGCTGCTGGCGTGAACCCGACCGGTGCGGTTGGCCTGCAGGAAGTTCTGCCGGGTAAAACCATCATCAACATTCCGGGTTGTCCGCCGAACCCGCATAACTTCCTGGCGACCGTCGCCCATATCATCACCTGGGGCAAGCCGCCGAAGCTGGATGCGAAAAACCGTCCGACCTTCGCCTATGGCCGCCTGATTCACGAGCACTGCGAACGTCGTCCGCACTTCGATGCGGGTCGCTTTGCGAAAGAGTTCGGCGATGAAGGTCACCGCGAAGGCTGGTGCCTCTACCACCTCGGCTGTAAAGGGCCTGAGACCTGGGGCAACTGCTCCACACTGCAATTCTGCGACGTTGGCGGCGTCTGGCCGGTGGCGATTGGTCACCCATGCTACGGCTGCAACGAAGAAGGCGTTGGTTTCCATAAGGGCATTCACCAACTTGCTCACGTGGAAAATCAGACACCTCGTTCCGAAAAACCTGATGTGAACATGAAAGAGGGCGGCAACATTTCTGCCGGCGCTATTGGGTTGCTTGGCGGCGTTGTCGGTCTGGTAGCCGGCGTCAGCGTGATGGCGGTACGTGAACTGGGGCGTCAGCAAAAGAAAGATAACGCTGACTCACGGGGAGAATAACCGTGAACAGACGTAACTTTATCAAAGCAGCCTCCGGCGGGGCGTTGCTGTTAGGCGCTGCGCCGTCTATCAGCCACGCGGCTGCAGAAAATCGCCCGCCCATCCCCGGTTCTCTGGGTATGTTGTATGACTCGACGCTGTGCGTGGGCTGTCAGGCCTGTGTGACCAAGTGTCAGGATATCAACTTCCCGGCGCGTAACCCGGAAGGGGAGCAGACCTGGTCGAACAACGACAAACTGTCGCCGTACACCAATAACATCATTCAGGTGTGGCGTAGCGGTACAGGCGTGAATAAAGATCAGGAAGAGAACGGCTATGCATACATCAAGAAACAGTGTATGCACTGCGTCGATCCCAACTGCGTTTCCGTCTGCCCGGTTTCCGCACTGAAAAAAGATCCGAAAACCGGCATCGTTCATTACAACAAAGACGTTTGTACCGGCTGCCGTTACTGCATGGTTGCCTGTCCGTACAACGTGCCGAAGTATGACTACAACAACCCGTTTGGTGCGCTTCACAAATGTGAATTGTGTAACCAGAAAGGCGTTGAGCGTCTCGATAAGGGCGGCTTGCCGGGCTGTGTTGAGGTTTGTCCTGCCGGTGCGGTCATTTTTGGTACCCGTGAAGAGTTGATGGCCGAGGCGCAAAAGCGTCTGGCGCTGAAGCCTGGCAGCGAATACCACTATCCGCGTCAAACCCTGAAAACGGGCGATACCTACGTGCATACTGTGCCGAAGTACTATCCACATCTTTACGGTGAAAAAGAGGGCGGTGGGACTCAGGTGCTGGTACTGACCGGGGTGCCTTACGAGAATCTGGATCTGCCGAAGCTGGATGAGATTTCAACCGGCGCGCGTTCCGAACATGTTCAACACACCCTGTATAAAGGCATGATGCTACCACTGGCCGTGCTGGCGGGCTTGACCGTGCTGGTTCGTCGTAATACCAAAAACGACCATCACGACGGAGGAGACGATCATGAGTCATGATCCTAAACCGCTGGGCGGCAAAATTATCAGCAAACCGGTCATCATCTTCGGGCCGTTAATCATCCTCTGTATGCTCCTGATCGTGAAGCGTCTGGTATTTGGATTGGGGTCTGTCTCCGATCTGAACGGCGGTTTCCCATGGGGCGTCTGGATTGCCTTTGACCTGTTAATCGGCACCGGCTTTGCCTGTGGCGGTTGGGCGCTGGCATGGGCGGTGTATGTCTTCAACCGGGGACAATACCATCCGCTGGTGCGTCCGGCGCTGCTGGCGAGTCTGTTTGGTTATTCTCTGGGTGGCTTGTCGATTACCATTGATGTGGGTCGTTACTGGAACCTGCCGTACTTCTACATTCCGGGTCACTTCAACGTGAACTCGGTTCTGTTCGAGACGGCGGTCTGTATGACCATCTACATTGGGGTGATGGCGCTGGAATTTGCCCCTGCGTTGTTTGAACGTCTGGGCTGGAAGGTGTCGCTGAAACGCCTGAATAAGCTGATGTTCTTCATCATCGCTCTCGGAGCGCTGTTGCCGACCATGCACCAGTCCTCAATGGGCTCGCTGATGATCTCGGCAGGCTACAAGGTGCATCCGCTGTGGCAAAGCTATGAAATGCTGCCGCTGTTCTCGGTATTGACCGCCTTTATTATGGGCTTCTCGATCGTCATCTTCGAAGGCTCTCTGGTTCAGGCTGGCCTGAGAGGAAAAGGCCCGGATGAGAAGAACCTGTTCATCAAGTTGACGAACACCATCAGCGTGATGTTGGCGATTTTTGTCGTGCTGCGCTTTGGTGAGCTGGTTTACCGGGGCAAGCTGTCGTATGCCTTTGCCGGCGATTTCTACTCAGCAATGTTCTGGCTTGAAGTCGTGCTGATGGTCTTCCCGCTGGTCGTCCTGCGTGTTGCTAAATGGCGTAATGATTCACGCATGTTGTACCTGTCTGCGCTCAGCGCGCTGCTGGGTTGCGCGACATGGCGTCTGTCCTATTCGCTGGTGGCATTTAATCCAGGCGGCGGTTACCACTACTTCCCAACCTGGGAAGAACTGTTGATTTCTATTGGTTTTGTGGCTATTGAGATTTGCGCTTACATCGTACTCATTCGTCTACTGCCGATACTTCCTCCTTTAAAACAAAACGATCACAATCGTCATGAGGCGAGCAAAGCATGAGCCAGAGAATTACTATTGATCCCGTAACCCGTATTGAGGGGCACTTACGTATCGATTGCGAAATCGAAAACGGCGTTGTATCAAAAGCATGGGCCTCCGGTACCATGTGGCGCGGCATGGAAGAGATCGTGAAAAATCGCGATCCGCGTGATGCGTGGATGATTGTGCAACGTATTTGCGGTGTTTGTACGACTACGCACGCGATCTCCTCGGTTCGTGCGGCAGAAAGCGCGCTGAACATTGACGTTCCGGTTAACGCACAATACATCCGTAACATCATTCTTTCAGCGCATACCACTCATGACCATATCGTTCACTTCTATCAGCTTTCGGCGCTGGACTGGGTGGATATTACCTCGGCGCTGAAAGCCGATCCGGCAAAAGCGTCAGCGATGCTGAACGGCGTGTCGACCTGGCATCTGAACAGCGCGGAAGAGTTCACGAAAGTTCAGAACAAGATCAAAGACCTGGTCGCCAGCGGCCAGTTGGGGATTTTCGCCAACGGTTACTGGGGACATCCGGCGATGAAACTGCCGCCGGAAGTGAACCTGATTGCGGTAGCTCACTATCTACAGGCGCTGGAATGCCAACGTGATGCTAACCGCGTGGTGGCACTGCTGGGCGGTAAAACGCCGCACATCCAGAACCTGGCGGTGGGGGGCGTTGCCAACCCGATCAACCTCGACGGTCTGGGCGTACTGAACCTGGAACGCCTGATGTACATCAAGTCCTTCATCGACAAGCTGAGCGACTTTGTTGAACAGGTGTACAAGGTCGATACTGCGGTTATCGCCGCGTTCTATCCAGAATGGCTGGAGCGCGGTAAGGGGGCGGTCAACTATCTGGCTGCGCCGGAATTCCCGACCGACGGTAAAAACGGCAGCTTCCTGTTCCCTGGCGGTTATATTGAGAATGCCGATCTGGCGAGCTATCGTCCGATCTCCTCTCACTCCGACGAGTACCTGATCAAAGGGATCCAGGAGAGCGCCAAACATGCCTGGTATAAAGACGAAGCTCCGCAGGCACCGTGGGAAGGGACGACCATTCCGGAATATAACGGCTGGTCGGATGATGGCAAATATTCATGGGTGAAATCTCCGACCTTCTACGGTAAAACCGTCGAAGTGGGGCCGCTGGCGAATATGCTGGTTAAACTGGCGTCCGGACGTGAGGCCACGAAAGCGAAACTGAATGAAATCATCGCGATTTATCAGAAGCTGACGGGCAAAACGCTGGAAGTGGCGCAGTTGCACTCTACGCTGGGGCGTATTATTGGTCGTACCGTTCACTGCTGTGAACTACAGGGTATCCTGCAGAATCAGTACAGCGCGCTGATTGCCAATATCGGCAAAGGTGACCACACCACGTTCGTGAAACCGAATATTCCGGCGACAGGCGAATTTAAAGGTGTGGGTTTCCTTGAAGCACCGCGCGGGATGCTTTCTCACTGGATGGTGATTAAAGACGGTATCATCAGTAACTATCAGGCGGTTGTACCGTCAACCTGGAACTCCGGCCCGCGTAACTTCAACGATGACGTCGGTCCGTACGAACAGTCGCTGGTAGGTACGCCGATTGCCGATCCGGAAAAACCGCTTGAAGTAGTACGTACTATTCACTCCTTCGATCCTTGTATGGCGTGTGCGGTACACGTTGTTGACGCTGACGGGAACGAAGTTGTCTCTGTGAAGGTTCTGTAATGCGGATTTTAGTCTTAGGGGTCGGCAATATTTTGCTGACCGATGAAGCCATCGGCGTTCGTATCGTTGAAGCCTTAGAGCAGCGATATGAATTGCCGGATTTCGTTGAAATCCTCGATGGCGGTACGGCGGGTATGGAGTTGCTCGGCGACATGGCGAACCGGGATCATCTGATCATCGCGGACGCCATTGTCTCGAGAAAAAACACCCCGGGTACGATCATGGTCCTGCGGGATGATGAAGTGCCGGCGCTGTTTACCAACAAAATCTCCCCGCATCAATTGGGCCTGGCCGACGTTCTGTCGGCCCTTCGCTTTACCGGCGAGTTTCCGAAAAAACTGACGCTGATTGGCGTCATTCCGGAATCGCTGGAGCCGAATATTGGTTTAACGCCAACAGTTGAAGCGATGATTGAACCTGCGCTTGCGCAGGTTCTGGCTGCGCTGCGTGAGTCGGGCGTTGAAGCGATCCCTCGGGAGGCGACGCATGTCTGAGGAGATTTCCGGGTTCCAGGCTGCTCCGAAAGCACAGGTTCAGGCTGCGTTTGAAGCGATTGCGCAGCGTTCAATGCACGATCTGTCCTTTCTACATCCTGATATGCCAGTGTATGTCTCTGACTTTACATTGTTTGAAGGGCAGTGGACGGGATGTGTGATTACGCCGTGGATGCTGAGCGCGCTGATTTTCCCCGGACCAGACCAGCTCTGGCCAGTGCGTAAAGTCAGTGAAAAGCTTGGGTTGCGTCTGCCGTATGGCACGATGACATTCACGGTGGGCGAACTGGATGGTGTATCGCAATACCTCTCCTGCTCGCTGATGTCACCGCTCAATCACAGTATGTCGTCTGAAGAGGGCGTACGTCTGGCTGATGACTGCGCGCGCATGCTGTTGTCGCTGCCGGTCAGCGATCCGGATGCGCCGCAGACAAGCCGTCGCGCGCTGCTGTTCGGGCGTCGGGGTTTGCAGAATGCATGAGCTGTCTCTTTGCCAGAGTGCGGTTGAAATCATTCAACAGCAGGCTGAACAGCATGGCGTAAAGCGCGTCACCGGCGTGTGGCTGGAGATTGGCGCGCTGTCCTGTGTTGAAGAGAGCGCGGTACGTTTTAGTTTTGATATTGTCTGCCAGGGGACGGTGGCGCAAGGCTGTGAATTGCACATCGATTACAAACCGGCGCAGGCATGGTGCTGGGATTGCAGTCAGGCGGTTGAAATCACCCAACACGATGCGCAATGTCCGCGTTGTCATGGCGACCGACTGCGTGTTGATACCGGCGATTCGCTGAAAGTGAAAAGTATTGAAGTTGAATAACCCATGATGTGACATGGGGCGGAGTCAGACATGTGTATAGGCGTTCCAGGCCAGGTTCTGGCCGTCGGTGAAGATATTCACCAGCTTGCGCAGGTGGAAGTGTGCGGCATCAAGCGTGATGTGAATATTGCGCTGATTTGTGAAGGCAGTCCTGCGGAACTGGTCGGGCAGTGGGTGTTAGTGCATGTGGGGTTTGCGATGAGCATCATCGATGAAGAAGAAGCCAAAGCCACGCTGGATGCACTACGCCGTATGGAGTACGACGTCACCAGCGCATAAGAGTGAATGCCGGATAGGTTCTGTCCGGCATTTTTTAGCGTTAATTCTGGCGCTTATCTTCGGTATTGGTCTCGAAATCGCTGGCATCATGACGTTCATGAAGCTGCTCATTCAACGGTCCGTTGGTCCGGTTCACGATTCGCCCGCGTTTAACTGCCGGACGTTCCGCTATCTCTTTTGCCCAACGCTGCACATTTTTATAGTTGCCCGCATCAAGGAATTCTGCCGCATCGTACACATTGCCCAGCACCACGTTGCCAAACCACGGCCAGATAGCCATATCGGCAATGGTGTACTCATCGCCTGCCACGTAAGCGTTATTCGCCAGCTGTTTATCCAGCACGTCCAGCAGGCGTTTGGCTTCCATTGTAAAGCGGTTGATCGCGTACTCAATCTTCACCGGCGCGTAGTGGTAGAAATGACCGAAACCACCGCCGAGGAAGGGCGCTGCACCCTGCAGCCAGAACAGCCAGTTCAATGTCTCTGTACGTTTTGCTAAATCCTGTGGCAGGAAATAACCATATTTTTCTGCCAGATACAGCAGGATCGAGCCCGACTCAAACACACGCACCGGTGGATTTTGCGAATGATCGCGCAATGCCGGGATCTTCGAGTTGGGATTCACCTCCACAAAGCCGCTGGAAAACTGATCGCCTTCGCCAATGCGAATCAGCCAGGCATCATATTCCGCACCGCTCACTCCCTGTGCCAGCAGTTCTTCCAGCATGATGGTGACTTTCTGGCCGTTCGGCGTACCCAGCGAATAGAGCTGAAGCGGATGTTTACCGACCGGCAGCGTTTTGTCGTGCGTCGGACCGGAGACAGGACGGTTGATGTTGGCGAACGCACCGCCATTGGATTTTTCCCACGTCCAGACTTTCGCGGGCTGATAAGTGTTATCTGACATGTTGACCTGCCTTCTGAGTGGTTGTGTTGAAGCAGTGTAGCAGGTCGCCATCCGTACCTTTAACAGATCGGCACATTTACACCTGTCTATTTTTCGTTGTTGCGCACGCACCCGCTGCGTTGAGGTGTATGATGGTCGGCGGTGTAGGGCAGGCAAGCAGAAGCTGCCCAGCTGTATAGTTTTGAGGTAAGGTGCATGAGCAAAGGAACGACCAGTCAGGATGCCCCGTTCGGGACATTATTGGGCTATGCCCCCGGTGGTGTAGCGATCTACTCTTCAGATTACAGCTCCCTCGACCCGCGGGACTATGACGATGACGCCGCGTTTCGCAGCTACATCGACAACGAATACATGGGCCACAAATGGCAGTGCGTCGAATTCGCGCGTCGTTTCCTCTTCCTGAATTATGGTGCGGTGTTCACCGATGTCGGCATGGCGTGGGAGATTTTCTCGTTGCGTTTCCTGCGCGAAGTGGTGAACGACAACATTCTGCCGCTACAGGCGTTTCCTAACGGGTCGCCTCGCGCACCGGTCGCCGGGGCGCTGCTGATCTGGCAGAAAGGCGGAGAATTTAAAGACACCGGCCATGTCGCGATTATCACTCAATTGCTGGATAACAAAATCCGCATTGCCGAGCAGAACGTCATTCACACGCCGCTTCCTCCCGGACAGCAGTGGACGCGTGAGCTGGAGATGGTGGTGGAAAATGGCTGCTATACCCTGAAAGACACCTTTGACGACACTACTATTCTGGGCTGGATGATCCAGACCGACGATACCCGGCACAGCCTGCCACAGCCGGAGATCGCCAATGATTCGCTGAAGATTGGCGCGGCAAGACTGGAAGAAAACGGCCAGTTTGACGGTAAATGGCTGGATGAACAGGATCCGCTGCAAAAAGCCTATGTGACAGCGAACGGTCACGTGATCAATCAGGATCCGTATCAGTATTTCACAATGACCGAGAGTGCCGAACAGGAGTTGATCAAAGCGACCAACGAGCTGCATCTGATGTATCTGCACGCTACAGACAAGGTGCTGAAAGACGACAATCTGCTGGCGCTGTTCGACATTCCCAAAATCCTCTGGCCGCGTTTGCGTCTCTCATGGCAGCGCCGTCGCCACCATATGATCACCGGTCGTATGGATTTCTGTATGGATGAGCGCGGGTTGAAAGTGTACGAATACAACGCCGATTCCGCGTCGTGCCATACCGAGGCGGGGCTAATCCTCGAACGCTGGGCGGAGCAGGGCTATACCGGTAAAGGACATAACCCGGCGGAAGGTCTGCTCAATGAGCTGGCGGGGGCCTGGAAACACAGCCACGCGCGTCCATTCGTGCACATCATGCAGGATAAGGATATTGAGGAGAACTATCATGCCCAGTTTATGCAGCAGGCGCTGCATCAGGCCGGGTTTGAAAGTAAGATCCTGCGTGGGCTGGATGAACTGCGCTGGGACGATGCCGGACAACTCATTGATGGTGAAGGACGCCTGGTTAACTGCGTCTGGAAAACCTGGGCATGGGAAACGGCGATTGAGCAGGTGCGTGAAGTCAGCGAAACCGAGTATGCCGCCGTGCCGATTCGTACCGGACATACCCATCAGGATGTGCGGTTGATCGATGTGCTACTGCGCCCGGAAGTGCTGGTCTTTGAGCCGCTGTGGACGGTGATCCCGGGTAACAAAGCGATCCTGCCGATCCTGTGGCAACTTTTCCCGCACCACCGCTATCTGCTGGATACCGATTTTGTCGTCAATGATGAACTGGCGCAAACCGGTTATGCGGTGAAACCGATTGCGGGTCGCTGTGGCAGCAATATCGACCTGGTCAGCCATCAGGAAGAGCTGCTGGACAAAACCAGCGGGAAATTTGCTGCACAGAAGAACATTTATCAGCAATTATGGTGTCTGCCAAACGTTGCCGGTAAGTATATTCAGGTGTGCACTTTTACCGTTGGCGGCAACTACGGCGGCACCTGCCTGCGTGGCGACGAATCGCTGGTTATTAAGAAAGAGAGCGACATTGAACCGTTGATTGTGGTGAAGGGGTGAGCTCTCAGCAGGATACGGTTATAGCCGGAGCATGTTTCTAAAGCCGAAAGCTGACCGATGCAGTCGATGTGTAAAAATCCGTAATCTCCCAGGGATTACGGATTTTTTTGCTTCTCAACCTGGTTCTCAGTACTGTCGATTTGCGGTTGTTGTGGCACACTAATTTTGTCATCTGAATAATACTTTCCTAACCTTTGGTTTTTCAAAAACCATAATCTGCTCTCTTTATTATCCAGAAGGTATTTGGTCATAGACGATGTTTAGTTATTAAGTTGGGTAGTGGAATTGTAATGACGCAGTAGGCTGTTTAATGTGAAAGAGAATGCTTAACGCACTCTTCTAAATACCACAGTATCCAGACAGATAAAATTTCTTCTCACTGTTTCTTGCCCTGATGGTGATGCTTAATTTGACATCGTTACCTTCTTCTTCCATATTTGATTTTTGTAATGAAGATTGTATCGTCGTAATCGAAATATCATTGTTTTTGAAAGTAGATGTGGTTTTATCTGATTGTGTCCGCTTTAATGCAAACATTTTTCCATTCAGTTTTATACTTGCTTTTTCTGAGAATTTTATCTTAACAGTATCATGAACAAAATCAGCTAAATAGCTTAAGTCATATGCCGTAGTATCTGTCCACGTTGTATGCCATTCTTTAGTATTTAAAGGATTTTCATTAAAATATCTGCATACGCTCTGTCAGCATCTAATCTTTCTGTAAACCCACATTGAACAATTGATGCCAGCTTTAACGGTTTTATTCTTGTCGAGTCAGTTTTTAGAACTGGACTTTTTTAAGGCATAGAGCAAATGCGCATGACCATTTTTTGTACTCTGTATTATCGTGTCAGGCTTCGGTAAGCCTACAAGATCCCAGACGATTGCGCCATTATCATGGTCTATGTCGAAAACAAAACCATTCACAAACCATCTGTTATTAAACCCTATATATTTTTTAATAACGCCCTTTCTTTTAGGTTTCTATATACACCATCATTGAAGTCATCGCAGCATAATGCGTATTTTTGTATTTGACTTTTATAGTTTTCCATATTAAAGATATTATCTTCAAACAACATTTTACCTTCCTTTAGTGCTCCTTTTTGTAATTGTTTGGCGGCTATCAAAACAGGAGCTTTATTTTTATATTTATGCTCATTAATAAATCAATAATACATTTAAAGTTTTTGTCAAGTGACTAAAAGCCATATCAGATATTGTGTGTTATTTGGTTGTAAATGTTATTCAGTGAGGCTATCTTTATAGTCTAAAGATACGTTATGGTTATGGTACTAATAAGAAATAAAGTAAAACTAGATCTGTAAAAATTAATATTTATTATCTTGACAAGAAGATGTGTGCATATGTTATATAGTCTCAAAGACACTAAAATTTATGCAATATGAATACTTCGAGGTTGGCTCACACATGGATAACTTACTCCTTAAAAGATACCGCGAATATGCTCATACCGAGGAAGCCTGTGCAATCCTCTTTGTGAAAAAAAATTTGGCTCAATCAAAAGGATATTGGATAGACATATCTAACTGTCGACGCTATGAGATGTCATCAGACGATCTGCACTTCAAGTTTGTCACGGGTGGGCTATACAAGAGGAAAATTCACCCACAATATCCACCGAAATCTTCATACATCATAAATAGCAGGTTTGATGAGCATAGCTATTACTTGATGGTTCGCGCCTTAACATGGGAAACCGCGCACAAAGACATAGAGCAACAAAAATCTAAGCGCGTAAAGCCATTAAAGTTCGAGATAACAGGAGTCAGTTATGATAAGAACAAAGATAAAAAAGGATATTTCCGAGACGACGCGCCGGAAGAAATCAAGGTACTTGCGGAAAACCTAAATGACAGGACTAATCCACTTTGGGATATAGCTATACAATATATAAATGAACCAGAGTTCGTTTATGAAGTCCGGCAAGTGAGACTCATTGATCGATAAACAAATATTCTCGCGCATGAAAAAATAAAAATATTTCTAACAGGGTGATGGCCCACTACGTGAACCATCACCCATTACAAGTTTATACTGTAAGTATCCCGCATAATCGTGCCATTCACATTTAGAGATCCTCCGGCATAATCAATCTGCCAACAAAGGAGATCGCTATGCGTAAAGCCCGTTTTACTGAGCATCAGATCATTGCCGTCATTAAATCGGTTGAAGCCGGACGAACTGTTAAGGATGTCTGCCGGGAGGCCGGTATATCTGAAGCCACCTACTACAACTGGAAGTCCAGATACGGCGGCATGGAGGCTTCTGATATTAAAAAGATCAAGGAACTTGAGGACGAGAATCGGCGTCTCAAACAGATGTTTGCCGACCTGAGCCTTGAGAACCGGGCGCTGAAAGACGTTATCGAAAAAAAGCTTTAAAACCAGCCTTTAAGCGTGAGCTGGTCACTCATCTGATAATGACATCTGGACTCAGTATCCGTCAGGCCTGCCGGAGTCTTAACCTGAGCAGAACGGTTTACCATTACCGTGCGGATATCACGCGTGACGAGCCCATTATTGTCACGTTGCAGGCAATGGCAGAGCGATACCCACGGTACGGTTTTCCAAAACTTTTCCAGGTTCTGCGGCGGCAGGGATACCCGTGGAATCACAAAAGGATCCATCGTATTTATTGTCTGCTGAAACTGAATTTTCGCCGTAAAGGCAAACAACGGTTGCCAGTACGTAATCCCTCGCCACTGGCCACACCGGAAGCGCTGAACCAGAGCTGGTCTGTCGATTTTATGCATGATGCCCTGGTCTGTGGCCGTCGTTTTCGCACGTTCAATGTCGTTGATGATTTTAACCGTGAGGCGTTGTCGATTGAAATCGATCTGAATCTGCCAGCTCTGCGCGTCGTCCGGGTACTCGACAGGATCGCGGCTATCCGGTCATGCTACGCATGGATAATGGTCCGGAATTTATCTCACTTGTACTTGCTGAATGGGCAGAGCAACATGCAGTAAAACTCACATGACCACCTATTACTCACGCATTCCCAGTCTGCATCTCAAGGGTGACTGGCTGGCAGAAGCGGGATTTGATACCGGGGCGAGCGTGACCGTGAAGATCTCCGAGGGGTGTTTGACTCTGATTGTGGAGACAGACGAAGTGAGAGATCTACGGAAGGAGCTTTATCAGGTGAAAAAGTCGATGAAGCATATTAAGGCGGGGGTAAATAATGTGGTGAACGGGGATTAAATAATAAGGGCCGGGAAGAAATTACGTATCTTCTCGGCCATATGTTTTATTTATCCAAGAAAATCAACAGCATTAAATTCGAATGATATTTTTTCATCCTCAACATCTTCTATTATATATTTATTACGATCATTAAAAATATCAACCATTGATATTTTTAGATGCATGAACTGTGTTAACCCGCCACCTATATCTTTCGTTTTGATACTACTAACATCATAAAAATAAAGGGATATTTTATCACTTGAACTTTCATCATCACTTAATGAAAGCAATAAATTATATTTAAATGAAATAGGATCAATATCTATATGCATTGCATTCAATATATTGTTATCTATAAGAATTCTATTGATTTCATCAAATTCCATGCTAGTTACCACCTGTATTAGTTCTGGTTTCCTTTCCTTTTGGACTATATCCCGGACCATATTCATAATTATGTGTATGAGGATTGGAGTGATAGTCTGGAGCTGATGGATTACCATATCCATGACTAGTGTAATCAACTCGCTCTATCTGTCTACCATATTGGTCATACCTGACGGTAGAATATTCTAACTCACCTGTTTTAGGATTGAATTTGAAATGTTCCAATTCTTTTGTGCCGGGAGTGACCTGATTAGGAGCATTTTTATGCCATGCTGAATCAGGTAATAATGGGCCATCGTTCTTTATGTCTGTTTTACATAGTCCTAGCGGATCAATATAACCAAGCGGATTAGGTACATACGCGTAATTGTTTATCCCCCCACGTAGTCCTATGGGGTCCGCGCAAAGATACTGTCCCGTATCACAATCATAGTACCGGAAACGGTTGTAGTACAGCACTGATTCGGCATCCTCATACTGCCCCGGAAAACGCAGGTGGCAGGAAGGGGCATCTTCCTTGTTCCGGCTTTCCTCCCGGCCCCATAACGGCTGCTTACCCCGCCAGACGATTTCGCCGTCTTCGGTCAGGAGTTCCTGAATGCGGCCCACCGTATCCGTCACCGCGTAGTGCAGTTGTCCCTTTTCATAACGTGCCAGTGGCGTAAAACTTCCCGGCTCATATATCCAGCGAATCGCGTTTTCGTCGTCCGGAGTGCCATCGGTGTTAACCGGAATTTCTTCGGTCAACTGGTCGCCATTCCAGTGAAAATCCATGCCGGGCTTGTCCCGGTTGGTACAGCGTTTGTTGATGCGCCTGCCGAACGGGTCGTATCTGTATTCCCAGCGTTCGCCTTCCGGTGTTTCCAGCCCGGTCAGCTGGCTTCGCGCATCCCAGCGGTAGCGCCAGAGGAGAGGGCGGTAGCCGCCTTTGTCGACAAGCTTTTCCACGAGGTGACCGTTAACATCGTATTTCCAGGTGATGCCGTGCGCACTGACCACCCGGACAAATTTCCCTTCCTCCGGTCTGCCGGTGTCCGGGTTAATCCGCTGCGTTGAGTGTCGCCATTCTTTATTTTCCCGTGACGTCACCCTGCCATGCTGTTGATGCTGTTGATGCTGTTGATGCTGTTGATGCTGTTGATGCTGGTATGCCTCACTCTCCATCACCGCGTTCACCCACGTCTGGCGGCGGGTGATGTTGAGGTTGCTGTCGTAAGTGAAGCGCTCCTCGCGCATCAGGGTACTGCCGCTGCCCGTCCAGGTGGCATGGCTTATCTGGTCATTCGCCGTCATGCTGTTGACCATCGTCCCGCGCTGCGAGTCCGATATCATCGACAGATTGTAGGCTTTGTCATACAGCCACTGGCGTTGCAGGTCTTTGTTCCTGGCCTGTGGCTCTGCCTGGCTCCCGGCCCGCTGCGTGGTCAGCATCCCGGTCTGCGTGTAGCCAAGTCGCTGGTAAAAACCGGCTTCGCTTCGTCTGGATGTCTCCTGACCGCGCAGGTCGTGCTCAAACAGCAGTGGTGCGTGGTCTGCTATCTGCCATGACGTCAGATACCCCATCAGGTTACGGGTGAACTGCTCGGTTATTTCGCCGGTGGTACGTTGCGCCACCGTATCCAGTTTATCGTCGTGGCGGTATTCCGTGCGTCTGCCGTTAATGGTTTCGGCGGTTATCCGGCCGGCATCATCGTATTCACAGGTGACGGTGGCATCATTGTTTTTCGCCTCCACCAGGCGGCACAGCGTGTCATAGCGGAAGGTGGTGGTGCTGAGAATACGGTCACTGTCACCCTGCGTGACATCTTCATCCGTCACCTGGTCGGTCACGTTATAGCGGCGGTGCAGGTGCGTGCCGTCCGGGAAGCTGGTGCGGATACAGCGCCCTGCGGCATCGTATTCGTAGCGCAGTGTGCGCCCGGTAAAATCGGTTTCGGCGATAAGCTGCCCGGCCCTGTCATATGTCAGCCGGTAGCTTTCACCTTCAGCGTTGATGATTTCGGTCAGGCGGGTGAGTTTATCGTAACGGCATTCCAGCCGCTGGCCGTCCGGGCGGATGACGGCGCTCAGCAGGTCAAAGGCACCGTATTCGTAACGGGTGGTTTTCCCTTCGCCATCGGTGAAGCTCTCCGGCAGCTTTTCGCTGTTCTGGCGCATCAGCTCGCGGACACCGTCCGGGCGGCTGATTTCCTCCACGCTGCCCCGTGGTCCGGCGTGATTTTTACTGTGGCGGAACTGCGTGGTGAATCCCAGCGGGTCTTTGACGCTTAACAGACGACCGAGAAAATCCTGTCCGGTCTGCGTCACGCCGCCATCCGGCGCAACAGCTTCATGGACCTGGTGCAGCGCATCGTGGCTCCAGCGCCAGGTGGCCCCGCCCGGCATAATCCGCGCCAGCAAATCACCCTGTTCGCTGTAGCTGAACTGCTGCTTGCGCCCCTGCGGGTCGGTCAGGCAGACCATGCTGCCTTTATCGTCGTACTCCCACTGCCACAGCTGGTCACCGGGTGTGGTCAGCCGGATTAACTGCCCGGACTCGTTATAGTCATAAGACAGACTGTAGCCGCCCGGCAGGGATACACGGCTTATTTCACCTTCGCTGTTGTAGTCATATTCCGTGGTGCGCCCCAGCGCATCGGTGCGGGAGAGAAGGCGGGTGTTATTCCAGAGGGTCTTTTCCGCTCTGCCCAGCGGATCAATACTGAGCGTGACCAGACCATCTTCGTTGTACCAGTAACGGGTTTCGCCACCTTCGCCATCCAGATAGGTGGTACATTTCTCTTCATCGTTATAAATAAACCGGTCATCAAAGTAGCCTTCTGTTGACAGGGTGCTAACCGCGCGCCCCTGCGTGTCATAGACGATATCCACACAGGTTTTATCGGTGTCCCGCCAGCGGGTCATCCATCCTTCAGCGGTATATTCATGCCATAAATGTGCAAACTGGAAGGAATCGCACTCCGCCAGATACCCGTTTTTATCGTAGTGACAGGTGACGAGGCGATGACGCTGTGGCGTCACGAGGTCAATACTCATCAGCTGCCGCTGCTGCCAGACTAGTGAGAGCGTATAACCATCGCTGTGATGGATGCCCGTCAACAGGCCATCCGTGCGGAGAAAATCAGCCCGGTTGCCATAACGATCATGGATTGCTGATAACAGGTAAGTACCGTTATCTGTTAAAGAAAAAACCTGCGAGTGTTGTGAACGGCGATCGAAAATGGTCAGTTCATCACGTATATCCCCCGACAACCTGTAATACGCCTGGCGGGTGTTTACTGTATTGCGGAAAATACCGTTCTGCGGGATGCGGTAATATAAGTCCACACCTTCATGGTTAGTAAAATGCATTTCATTGCCATGCACCGTCAGCATGCTGGACCATTCATCGGTCCATTTTGGCCCCAGAAGCCCGGTTTTTTTTGCCTGCGAGCGATAAAAGCGAGTCAGCGTCAGGGGCAGGGAGCCAGGCAGAGAGAGTACGCTGTGCTGCTGGAGAAAATCACCGCTCCCGGCGTCTACCGGATCTCCAGGTTGGGAACAAAGAGTGCTGTCGGCACTGCTGGATTGATTGTTTTCTATGGGGGTTCCGTTTTTTTCAACGTATAGGCCATCATTTTTTGCTTCACTGAGTGCATCGTCGGTTTTATTCAGGGATGATGCAGTTTTGCTGGCATCTGCGGTTTTCTCGAGATCATTCGCAGTCCCTAAGGCTGTCTTTGCATCATTTGCGGCATCAGCAGCTTTCACGAATTCTGTCGTTCTGGCTGTGTCGATCACATCAGCCGCCGCACCAGGTTTACTCGCTAGCCCAACTTTCGACACTGGCAACAGCAATGTTGCTATTTCAGCCAGTGCTCGTGTCGCCATCTCCGCTTTATCCCCGGCAGAAGCATTCTGAAAGTCATCCCATGCTTTACTGGTTTTATCTTTAATACCACCCCAGGTATCACTGATCTGTTTCTCAATACCCTCAAGACAGACATTTCCAAGACGGATATTTTCCATCAAGATATTCATATCCAGCGGCTTTACCCGGGGATCTTCCAGAAAATGCTGGTCTAGCATGTTTCCCAGAGAGGCTATACCGGACACCATACTACGGCCAAAACCCAGTACCCCCCGCACGACCCCTGCATTTATTTCGTTCTGAGCGTTATAGATCTCTACTGGTATTTCTGCGCCTGTTTCCATGTCATAGATCATTTGCCCGGAGCCACTCACCAGAGGGACTGGACGTAATTTATCTATTTGCTCTTTCGCCCATTCATCTGCTGAATTTATTCCCTTGCTAAAATCAAGAGATTCCCGCAGTGATTCCAACAGACTATTGCTGACCTCCTGGCGGGATTTCATCAGTTCCTCAAGGCGTGGCGAAGAAACCGGCGGATTATTACAGGGCTGGGCATTATCCTTAACTGCCATATTAGGCGGTGCTTGCTTTGTCAGCAGCGTCCCCTGGCAGTTCATATTGTTCATTCCGACCATTGAGCCATGCAGGGCTACAGCCTTCCCTTCCACGGATACAGTCGGGCTGCCGCTGAGCACCGTACAATCACCACTGCTGAGTGATGTCCCTGAGATCACTCCCTTCCCGGCATTACTCTGCGTACCGGCAATCACGGAACCTACATTCAGAACCGAAAAACCCCGCGCCCATACCGTTTCGCTGTACTGCTTTTTGTTACTCAGAAGCTGGAAGCTATCGAAAGGTACAACAACATCACCGACCTGGCAGGCATCCGGTGAGCTATTTACAGCCAGGAATGCACTTTCACCATCTGCAATATGTTTATCTGCCATGACAAGCTCCTTTCGTCTGGGGGGGGACAAGACAGCCCAGCACCGCTTCCTGCATTTGCAGCGCAACAGGCACCGTTAACCTCCAGGTAAGGTAGATCAAACGTTCATCCAGATTTATTGTTAAGGTGTCTGCGACAGGAAGTCGGGTATGGAGGTGATTATTGATATCTGTCAGAACACAAACCGGCTGGTAACCAGGCAACCCTGTCACCACCCGGCTGGATTCTGGCAGGAGCCCTTCAAGTACAATAGGTTCATTACCTGATAAATGAGCTGGGTATATCAGCTCAGGGTGGGCGCTGTTGTAAAAAAGCTCACTGAAATCATTAGGAAAAAAAGGGCGGCAGTTTTCACGCCAGTGATCATCGTAGGTTCCGGCATACTGAAGGCGGTTCTGCCACCAGCGTGACATAGGCCCTGTCCCCTGCGGGGTACAGATTGTGTCAATATGATGACTGTTATTCTCATCATCTTGAGAAAATCGTGTCAATTGGGGGGCGCGGTATTCTTGTGTGATATCAAGATGCTGGATAGTGGGATAGTAACCACATCCTGACGGATTCGCGGAAAAAGTTTGCTTATCCTCCGGTCCGTCGCCTGTAGACCAGACACCGCCGTAGGCCAGTTCATAGCGTAAAGGGACAGAATCAACGCTTTCTGCCTGTCCCAGCCGCCAGCGATGATTTTCATAGCGCCAGCATCGTGGGCCGGACAGCATGAGACGCTTTGAAAAATCCCCAACACGAATACCTGCCATCCATTGCGTCCCTGAGCCACCCAGCGCGCTGGCGCTACCGATCACGTGAATGTCGGTATTTCGCTTATAGACAACCAAATCGGTTTCAGACTTCAGGCTGCTTGTTTCCGGCTCTCCGTAATATTCATCTGCCGTGATCAGCGCAGCCTGCTCATCAGCCAGATCGGCGTAATAACCGTTTTTCAGGCGAAATGTCATTCTGAATGCAATAACATCAAAGATGTAACCAAGACGCCCATGCTTTTCAAACGCCATAACGGGAAATGGCGTGTGATTCTCAACCTGTATCATTCCACATCCCTTGTGTTAGTTAAGATCGATCTTCTTGCCTTTAATATTGACCGGGCCGCTGGCTTTAAAATCAAACTGCTTTCCGGTGATAGTTATCGTCCCGCTTTTCTCCAATTTGATGGTACTGGCACCGCAGGTCAGTTCGATAAGTTCACCTGAAATGATCTTCGTTTCTTTGGTTACATCGAGCGTATAGCTTTGCTTAACGTTGACTTTCTGATCTTTCACCACGGTTTCGGTGTCAAACCCTGTAACCGTGGTGGTCTGGTCGTTGTCGACATTTTTATGGCGGTCATGGACGACATGCAGTTTTTGATCATTCAGGACTGTCGTTTCCTGATCGTTTGCCACCGTGGTTTTCTGATCGTGTCCACCTTCTTTCTTGGTGCCCACCTTAACGGTCTGGCCAACAACGACCGTGACCGTCTGGTTATTCTTCACTGTCTCGTTATGGTCGTGATCAACGGTTGTAGTCTTGTCGTGCAGCACCTCAGTTATCATGTCCTTCTGAGCATGCATGTAGATTTGTTCTTTTGCGGTGGCATCTTCAAAACGCAGTTCGTTAAAACCATTGCCTTTGTAGGTTTTGGAGCGAATGGTCATCTGGGTTTTTGTGCCGGGCAGGCCGCCGGGGGAGCGGTTATCCTGGTGATAGGTACGCCCCATGATGATGGGCTGGTCCGGGTCGCCGTTAAGAAAATCGACAATAACTTCCTGGTTTATACGCGGTATCGCCAGATTACCAAATCCGGTTCCGGCCCATGCCTGAGAAACACGTACCCAGCAGGAACTGTTCTCATCTTTCTGGTTGTACCTGTCCCAGTGGAACTTCACCCGTACCCGCCCATGTTCATCGCAGAAGATTTCTTCTCCTGCCGGGCCGGTGACAATAGCGCTTTGCGGGCCATCTACTTTGGGTTTGGGTAAAGGACGTGAACGCCAGGTACGGTCGGCCGGGATAGTGGCAAACTGGTTAATCAGAGTAGTTCCCAGCCCTTGGCTGCCATGCATTGCCTGAGGTTGCGTGCCTGTCAGTAGGCTGTTTACCA
This sequence comes from Citrobacter amalonaticus, assembly GCF_018323885.1. Classification (NCBI taxonomy): domain Bacteria; kingdom Pseudomonadati; phylum Pseudomonadota; class Gammaproteobacteria; order Enterobacterales; family Enterobacteriaceae; genus Citrobacter; species Citrobacter amalonaticus. Next base: position 768,283 of record NZ_AP024585.1, read on the forward strand.
CCTGCCATTCTTGGTTCAACGTTTTCTGTGGGTGGTTTTTTAGTGTAAAACGGACGCCCGGACATAATTTCGGGGAATTGCTTGAACCGCTGGCTCTTTCCGCATCGTTACGCAAACCGTCCATCTGGTAGCGGGTAAAATCCAGTCCGTGTTGTTCGTCCTTAAAACGCCCCGGATAGTCGTAGATTTCATACTGTGTGAACTGACTGTTCAGATTCTCGCCCTGCTGGTTAAACTTACCTTCCCAGCCGGGGGTTTTGAAGGTGTAATCTTTGCTCAGTACCGAGGAGGGACGAACACTCGCTTCATAATGAAACGCGCTAATGCATTCAGTGGTCACTTCCGTAGTGGTGTTTGGGTTGAAGGTGATGGCTTCTTTTATGGGGGACAATCCGGCCACATCATCACATAGCGTCAGTTTCTGATCCAGGTTGTTCTGGGCTAGTTTGTCGTAAAAGAAAATTCCTTCCTCCGCCCACAGGCGGGACAGAAATTCCAGATCGGTTTCACCATACTGCACACAGAATTCGCGGGGAGGGTGGTCGGCATTAAAGGAGGGCGTCCAGTTGGTCACGCCGTTTTCATCCAGTAGAGTGGTCGAAATGGTCTGGATATCCTGCTGCTGGAAGATACGGAAGTTCTGGCGTAGGGCGCAGCGCCACAGAGGTGGCTGGATACGAAGACGGTATAGCATTTGCCAGCGGTTGTTCTCTTTCATCCCGAAGCTGGCCACCACGCCGGTGACATAACGCAACGCTTTTGGTCCCTGCCAGATGGCCAGCGTGGCTTTTTTCTCCAGAAGATTGTCTACCCTGAGGCCAAACTCCTCGCTGGCGACATCCACATCCATTATAAAAGGAAATGATAAATTCTGTATCAGCCGGAAGTTGACCACTGCGAATGTTCCTGGCAACTGCCCGTCCACGTCCAACGTAAAACGCAGCCCTTTTAACGACATATTAACCTCGCTGATATTCAGGAAAAAACAAAACCAGATAGTAAATCGGCTGTGACAGTACAGCGTTACGCTCGCGTTCAGGCACGCTACCGCCGAAGTCTCCGGCGTCCGCCATCTCCCGTGAAAACGTAACTCCTTACTGACAGCCTTTCTGTATGCGGCGTAATACAAAAACAGCACCCGACCCGTATGGGGCAGATGCTGTTGACTTAACTTATGCTTCCAGCGGTGCGCGCCAGTCATCTGCACCAGAAGTGCCCGACTTAACGTGTTCCCACTCGATTTTGCGGTAGGCCAGGGAGACTTTTACCAGTTGGGTGAATTCGCGCTTTTCACCGTCCTGGCAGTGTGGCATGTGGCAGTCAATATCCACGATAGTGGAATCGGTCAGGCGGGTAGTGAAGAAGTGCTCCTGCTTACCCTCAACAGAGGTACGCCACCAGTGCAATTCGGTGGTAGGCAACATTTCTCCTGAAGCCAGCGCGTTATAGAGCAACGGAACGGCTTTGTTCAGCGCGACGGTAAAAATGAACGGCTTATGGGCGCGCTGGCCGGAAGGCTGGCCTGACTGCGGGTCAGTCGGCACGGTAACGTTATGACTGAATTCCTGAACCAGCATTTCGTCTTCGTGACCCTGAACGTAAATATTACCGACGGAAGGGGCAGTGAATGCGCCTGCGGTGATGTTTCCCTGGGTCTGGCCTGTCATTGAAATGTAACAGGGTGTAGGCATTTGTAAACTCCTTGTGGTTTTGTTCAACTACTACTTACGATGGCCTGTCATTAATCCCTGACAGGTCGATAGCAATACGGCCTATTATCGTGACCGCTGAATTTGTCTGTAATCAGTTTTCCTGTGAATAAATAGCAAGAGCCAGAAAATGAGTCTCTTTAATTCCATCTATGCAAATTAAATATGTATTTAATTTTAGTTATATAATTTTGCGACTTGCATGGCGTGCGTAATAAATTAATCATGAATAATATTATATTCATTGCCTGTTAAATTCTGTTTTTGAGTTTATCTTAATTAGCGCTCCTTCAATCATCCATCAGCAATCCTTTAATTAACATTGGGTTGAATGTTTTTGCGGTAAAACATAGTCATTCATTATATGTTGTCTTTATGTGTTTGCTGCTTTTGTTTATTATAACTTGTTGTTTTGCTGGGATTCTATGGGTTTACTTTTTAGTGTGATATCCGCTGGTTTTCTGCAGAATACCTCTCTTTTGTTCGAAGAAAAAGTGCTTTTCAAATTTTTTTCTGAGCGTAAAATAAAAATCAAGCAGGGTCTTCAAATCTATTTTACCGCCACCAGAACGGCATTGTTAGTATATTTCTATTGCGGTACCGAACATGCTGAGTTCATGGCACGAACGATAACTTGATGGACTATTATTATGAGCAGCAGAAAGAGTGACAGTGGCGGCAGTATTGCGCCTAAAGAACGCGTAAATATCAAATTTCAGCCAAAAACAGGAAATCAGACCGCCGAAGTGGAACTGCCACTTAATTTGCTGGTCACGGGCAACCTGACGGGAGGCGCTGACGAGACTCCCCTTGATGAGCGTCAACCGGTTGCTATCAGTCGTAATACTTTTAACGCCGTACTTGAGCAGGCGGGTATTGGGCGCGATTTCTCGGTTCCTTCTGCTCTCAGTGAGACGCCTGACGCAAGCATGAATATCAACCTGAAGGTGAAATCACTGGCCGATCTCTCACCAGACAATATTGCCGCCCAGGTGCCGGAGATGCGCAAAATGTTGGAACTGCGTGAAGCACTGGTTGCGCTTAGGGGGCCGATGGGAAACATCCCGGCTTTCCGTGCGCAGCTAAAAGCATTGCTTGATGACGAAACGAGCCGTGAGCAACTGATTGCGGAACTGGGCATCGCAGGTCGGAAATAACTTGTACAAGGATTTCAGTATGTCAGACATTACATTACCGGAAGTATCCGTTTCCACTGCGCCGGCTGCCGCGTCCGGTCTCCTGGATGAAATCATGGCGCAGACCCGGTTCAAACCGGAATCAGAAAGCTACGATATTGCCCGTCAGGGGGTAACCGCTTTTATCACTGCGCTGTTGCAGGGGGATGATGAAGCTGAATCTGTCGATATCCTCGCGGTTAACGGCATGATTGCCGATATTGATGCGCGTATGGGACGCCAGATGGATCTCATTCTCCATGCCCCGGAGTTTCAGGAGCTGGAGTCATTCCTGCGCTCACTGAAGCTACTGGTTGACCATGCCGATCCGCGTGAAAACATAAAAATTCATATCATGCACGCCACCAAAGAGGAGCTGCTGGATGACTTTGAATTTGCCCCAGAAATCACTCAGTCAGGATTTTACCGGCATGTTTATTCCAGCGGTTTCGGACAGTTTGGTGGAGAACCTGTCGCCGCCGTAATTGGTAACTACACTTTCGATAACACCACCGCAGATATGAAGCTGCTGAAATATATCAGCGCGGTTAGCGCAATGGCTCACAGTCCATTCCTGTCTTCAGTTTCTCCGGAGTTTTTTGGGTTGGATTCGTTTACCGAACTTCCCGGCATTAAAGACGTCGCCGCCATTTTCGAAGGACCCGCTTACACAAAATGGCGTTCACTGCGTGAATCAGAAGATGCCCGCAATCTGGGCCTGACGGCACCACGCTTCCTGCTGCGTCACCCTTATGCACCTGATGAAAATCCGGTGAAAAGTTTTAACTATCATGAAGATGTCAGCAAAAATCACGAGCATTATCTGTGGGGAAACACGGCATTTCTTCTGGCGGCCAATATGGCTGAAAGTTTCATGTCAACCCGCTGGTGCCCGAATATTGTCGGTCCGCAAAGTGGCGGCGCGGTCAAAGACCTGCCTGTGCATTTATATGAGGCAATGGGCCAGCTACAGGCCAAAGTTCCGACAGAAATTCTCATTACCGACAGGCGAGAATATGAGCTGGCAGAGCAGGGTTTTATCACCCTGACGATGCGTAAAGGCTCTGATAACGCAGCTTTCTTTTCTGCCAATTCGGTGCAAAAACCGAAAGTTTTCCCGAATACACCAGAAGGTAAAGAGGCTGAAACCAACTACAAACTCGGTACGCAGCTCCCTTACCTTTTTATTATCAACAGGCTGGCACATTACATCAAAGTGCTGCAACGCGAACAGCTTGGCTCCTGGAAAGAAAGAGGAGATCTGGAGCGTGAACTGAATACCTGGATTCGCCAGTATGTTGCCGACCAGGAAAACCCACCTTCTGAAGTCCGCAGTCGTAAGCCATTACGCCAGGCGAAGATTGAAGTCTCCGATGTGGAAGGCGAGCCAGGCTGGTATCAGGTTGCTCTGAGCGTCCGTCCTCATTTCAAGTATATGGGGGCATCGTTTGAATTGTCCTTAGTCGGACGTCTGGACAGGGAGTGATCATGATTACGGAACGGGTGTCCGGGGGGAGTCTGTTTGAGCGCATAGGAGAGGCGACCAAACCGTCCTCACGCCAGCGTCCAAAGGCGGCGCTGTTGCATTCTGTACGCGATAACCTGCGCAATATCCTTAACACCCGTTCTGATAGCTGTTATGGCTCACCGGATCTTGGGATTGCGGATTTTAATGATGAGTCCCCTGATCACCAGAACATCCGGGAGTGGATTGTTCAGGCGATAAAAAATTGCATCCTGCGTTACGAACCCCGTATTTCAGATGTACTGGTGAAAACCTCCGTAGAGGATATCCACGTGCCGCTGGAACTGCGTTTTCACATCGTGGCATATATGAATTTCAGCGACAGGCAGGATGTTCTGGAGTTTGACATTCTGCTGGATAACCACCAGCACTGGTGCGTGGAGTAAACCTGATGGCCTTTGAAGAACGTTTCTACCGCGAAGAACTGGATTATCTGCGTCAGCTTGGCAAGCTGCTGGCGGAGAAAAAACCTTATCTGGCCCGGTTTCTGACCGGGAAAGAGGGTGATCCGGATGTGGAACGTCTGATGGAGGCATTTGCTTTCCTTTCCGGTGGCTTGCGGCAGAAACTTGAGGATGAGTTTCCTGAATTCACGCATAGTCTGATCAACATGCTGTGGCCGAATTATCTGCGTCCGATTCCGGCCATGTCGGTAATTGAATATCAGCCCGGTAAGGAACTGAAATCGCCCGTCCTGGTCTGCCGCGATGAACTGATAAAAACGCTGACGGGGAGCAGTACCCAGATTTCTACCAATGGTGCGCTGAGCGATGAAGATAATAAGGTTATACAACCCGCCTGCCATTTTACTCTGGCGCGTGATGTTTGGTTGCAACCTCTTTCGGTCCAGGATGTCCGTAATGCCAGTACTCTCAAAGAGGGCATAATTGAGATTGATTTTTTTACGGAAGGAAATGTCTCTCCCGGCGAACTGGATCTGAATAAGCTCACTTTCTGGCTGGGGAATGAGGATGATTATACCCGCTATCAGCTCTATCTGTGGTTCAGTGAGCGATTGATGGATGCGGAACTGGTTGCCGGAGAGCATTGCGTGTCATTGCCGGAAATGTGGCTGAAGTCGGCCGGTTTTGAACGGGAGGATGCACTGCTACCGTGGCCGAAAAACGTCCATAGCGGCTACCGCGTACTTCAGGAGTATTTTTGCTACCCGGAGAGCTTTTTCTTCTTTCATTTGCAGGGAGCCATATCGCTACCAGCAGATTTCCCAGTCGCCGCGTTTACACTGCGTTTGCATTTTAATCTGCCATTACCTGTAGATATCAAACTGCGAAAGAATTCACTCCGCCCTTACTGCACGCCAGCGGTAAACCTGTTTACTTACCATTCTGAGCCCGTCAGGCCAGATGGCAGTGTGCCTCAGTATCCGTTGTGCGCTAGCCAGCAAAGCCCGGAATGTTATGACATCTTTCGGGTAAAATCTGTGTCCAGTAAGCTACCAACAGTAAGTCAGGGTAAAACGTTTCGTCTTTGGCCCGAATTCGAAGGGTTTCAGCATCAGATTGAGTACAGTCGGCAGCGTGAAGTTGTTTACTGGCACCACCGTACTAAAACCTCACTGTTTCACCATGGTCTGGATCATTCTATTGCCTTCGTGCACGCGGATGGCAGTCAGCCTGACCCTTCCCGACTGAATGGCGAAGTTTTTACCGCCTCGCTGGTGTGTACCAACCGGATGTTGCCCGCCTCGCTGCATACTGGTGATATCAGTGTCCCTGTCAATAAAAATCCGGCGGTGGCTTCTTTTAGCAACGTCACGCGTCCAACTCGTCCGCTTTATCCGGTGACGGATGGCGATATGCACTGGTCACTGATCTCCTGCATGAACCTGAATTACCTTTCGTTGCTGGACAGAGAGGCGTTGATCCAGGTGCTGCGCACATTCGATTTGCCAGGGGTTCATCATCCACAGCAAGCCCGGCTTTCTTCTCAAAAGTTGGATGCCATCGAAAAAATGGAGTCTCGTCCGGTTGACCGTCTGTTTAAAGGCGTACCGGTTCGGGGTCTGTCCACCACACTTTGGATTAACCCCGCCCCTTTTATCTGTGAAGGTGAGATCTATCTGTTGGGCACCGTGCTGTCATGCTTTTTTGCGTTATACGCCAGCATTAACTCATTTCACTGCCTCAAAATTATTAACACGGAAAGTCAGGAGTCCTGGGAATGGCAACACACTGGCCAGCACGCCCTGATGTAAGGGAAATGTCACCTCTTCCGGATGTGCGCGGGATGAATTTTTTTGTCCTCATGGAATCGCTGTACCGCCGATATGGCGGCGCAGACCGTGAGCCTTCGTTACGTACCGAACCAGAGCAGGAAGTGGTGTTGTTTAAATCCGACGCCAGTATTGCCTTTCCGGTCAGTGACCTGAGCACGCTCGAGCGCAGTGACTCCGGTCAGTTTACCCTGACGACAAAATTTCTCGGGTTTTCTGGCAGCCAATCGCCGTTGCCTGGCTACTATCTGGACCGGATGGCGCACGAATCCGCGCAGAATGAAGAGGGGCTGAACGCATTCCTCGATCTGTTTAGCCATCGCTGGACGCAGTTTGCTTACCATGCCTGGCGTAAGTACCGCTATTACATCTGTTTTCGTAACGGAGGAACCGATTCGTTCTCACAACGGATGTACGCGCTGGTCGGGTTGGGGAACCCGAGTGTGCGTGACAGGCTCGCGATCAACCACAGCAAGATGCTGGCTTATGCCGGGATACTGGCCACTCCCGGTCGCTCGCCGGACGTGGTGAGCAACCTGGTCAGCCATTGCTTTGATTTGGCGGATGTCAGCATTGAAAACTGGCAGTTGCGTAAGGTGGCGGTGGAGCCCGCACAGCAGAACCGGCTGGGCGTGCGCAATCCCAAACGTAAAACTGCCGGGTATGTGCCGGGGCGCTCGGTGATTGGCGTTAATTTTACCCTCGGCGCCAGAGTGCCGGATCGCAGCGGAAAATTTCTGCTGCGGATCGGTAATCTCACAATGGCACGCTACCTCTCCTTTTTACCGGAAGGTGAAAACCATCAGGCACTGATCATGTTTGTCTCCTTTTTGCTGCGCGATCAATTTGCATGGGATCTCCAGCTCTCGCTTGCACCGGATCAGGCGAAGGGAATGCGACTGGGCGACCGCTCCCGATCCTGTATCGGACGCACGGCGTTTATCGGTCTGCCGAAGGCACCGCCATCCGTCACTCTCCACATCAGGGATTAATTTTATGGAACCGCATATGACTGAGGAAAAAACGCAGTCGCGCGCACTGTCACTGACACTACAGGTGATGAACGGCAATGAGCTGGAGAGCGGACGCGCTGCAAAATGTTTGTTTACTGCTGACGGCGGGGTTATTGGCAGCGCATCTGCATGCCACTGGCCGTTACAGGACCGGGCAGGCTCTGTGGCCGATCGTGCCTGCCAGGTGGTGCAACATGATGGCGCATTTTGCCTGCGTAGCCTGGCGTCTGGACTCATGATTAACCTTGCTCCTGTGTCTACGGGGGCCGGACTGGTACGTCTGAGACAAGGGGATGAAATCGTTCTGGGGGCGCTGGCTCTGAAGGTATTTATCCATGAAGGAAAGCTGGTCAGTTACGGTGAGCAGATGGCGGCGCCTGAAACCATTGTTACCAACCGCGACCACCTGTCGGACGCGCTACTGACGACGGACGGCCAGCCCGCATATCCGGGAATGCCCCGGATGCACCAGCTTGCCGATACTGTCGTCAACAGCTTTTCAGCTGATCCGCTCCAGGCTCTCCAGGCGGAAAGGCTGACGGTGGTGGGCGATGCGGTTCCCGGGATTGTGCCTGTCCGGTCTTCTGAGCCCGTAAAGGATGGGGCGATCGACAAACCGTTTATGGATCTGCCGCCAGTCTATCCCGATCCCCAGACCCGTCATGGCGATGTCGCCTCCCCGGTGGATACAGCCCAGCTTCATCTTGCCGTCACCCCGCTGTTACGTGGACTGGGTAGCTCGCTTTCTGTACGTAATTCACAGGATGCGGATGATTTTCTTGAGGAGGCGGGTCGGACGTTGCAGGCGGCCATCAGGGGTTTACTCGATCTACAACAGCGTCGCAACAGCCTTTCCGATAAACATTTGCGCCCGCTGGAGGATAACCCGTTACGCCTGAACATGGATTACACCGCCGCCCTCGATGTGATGTTTGCGGAGGGTAAAAGCCCGGTGCATCTGGCGGCGCCTGCCGCAGTTGGCGAGAGCCTGCGTAATGTCCGGCACCATGAAGAAGCAAACCGCGCAGCGATTGTCGAATCGCTGCGCGTATTACTGGATGCTTTCTCGCCACAGAGCTTGATGCGTCGTTTTGTACAGTATCGCCGCAGTCATGAACTGCGCCAGCCACTGGACGATGCTGGCGCCTGGCAGATGTACAGCCACTATTACGACGAGCTGGCGTCCGATCGTCAGCAGGGTTTTGAGATGCTGTTTAATGAGGTTTATGCCCAGGTGTATGACCGGGTATTACGTGAGAAACAGCGGGAGCCGGAAGCATGACAGGACGCTTTTTTCGTACCTGGATGGTGATGGTGCTTTTCAGTCTCACCCTGACAGGCTGCGAAACGGTGAAAAAGCTCGGCCAGGTGATTAAGAATCCGGACATTCAGGTTGGAAAGCCTGCGGAGCAACCCTCAGAAGTGACAGTCACGCTGTTGACCGAGCCTGACACCAATACCAATGCGGATGGTGAGGCTGCGGCAGTCGACGTACAGCTGATTTATATGAGCGATGACTCAAAATTACAGGCTGCTGATTATGACACGGTGGCCAGTACACCGTTGCCGGATGTGTTGGGCAAGAACTATATCGACCACCAGGATTTTAACCTGCTACCGGACACCCTAAAAACACTGCCGCCAGTGAAGATGGATGAAAAGACGCAGTTTATTGGTGTTGTAGCTTATTTCTCCGATGACCAGGCTACCGAGTGGAAACAAATCGAACCGGTAGAAGGTACCGGCCACAGCTACCGCCTGCTGGTACATGTACGACAGGGAAGTATTGAAATGAAAAAAGAGGACGACTGACGATGGCGAACATGAAAAATAAAGTGATCTGGCAGGAGGGATTGTTTGCCCTGCCGCAGCACTTCCAGCAACAGCAGCGCAATCAGGAATATTTGCTGAACCAGCGTATTAGTGCACAGGCTGATTTTGCCTGGGGATTCACCTCGCTGTCGATCAATACCGAGTTGCTTGCCCAGGGAAAACTCATGCTGAACAATGCGGCGGGTTGTATGCCGGATGGTACAGTGTTCAACATTCCGGAGCAGGATCAGCTCCCCGAACCGTATCAACCGCGCGATCTTTCCCGGTCCGGAAGCCAGGACATCTATCTGGCATTGCCCGTTATCAGTGATATCACCTGTGAAATTGAAGGCCGCCAAAGTGCCGGGCAGGGAACGGAACGTTACCGTCTGGCCCGCGCCGATGTCCGTGATTTACACTCCGATGATGGCGACGTGCAACAAATTGTTCTGGGGCAACTGGCGGCGAAAATCGTCAGCGGCGCGGACGATCTCAGTGCGATGGTCACGTTGCCGCTGTGTCGCATTCTCAGCCAGCAGGCCAATGGTGCGCTGGTGCTGGATGAAAGCTTTATCCCGACCTGCCAGGCTATCCGCGTTAGCCCGGAACTGAGCGGGTTTGCCGGTGATGTGCAGGGGCTTATCAGCAACCGCGCCAGCGAACTGGCAAAGCGTATTGGTTCCCCGGAGCAGAGCGGTATCGCGGATGTGGCTGAGTTTATGATGCTGCAGATGCTTAACCGCAATCAGATGCATTTCACCCACCGCTCACACCTGCATACCCTGCATCCGGAAGCGTTTTATCTGGATCTTGTCCGGCTATTGGGTGAGCTGATGACCTTTACAGAAGACAATCGGCTGCCCTGTTCGGTGGAAGTTTACAACCACCGCGATCTGACGCATTCATTTAATACAGTGATCCCGGAACTGCGCCGGGCGCTCAATACCGTGTTGATGCCACGCGCTCAGAATCTGCCGCTCGTCTTCTCCGACGGGTTTTATGTCGCCACGGTCAATGATCCTACACTGTTACGCTCCGGAACTTTCATTCTGGCGGTACGCGCGCGGATGCCGCACAGCCAGCTTATTCATCAGTTTACCCAGCAGTCAAAAATCGCGGCTACCAACAAAATCCGCGATATGGTCAGCGTCCAGGTGCCGGGTGTTCCACTGACGCCCCGCACCGCAGCCCCGCGCCAGTTACCGTATCACGACGGTTTTGTTTATTTCGAGCTGGATAAAGGCGCTGCCGCCTGGCAGGACGTTGTGAAAGCCGGAGCGCTGGCGCTGCATATCTCCGGTACTTTTCCGGATCTGGGTATCCAGCTGTGGGCGATAAGGAGCTAAGAACATGAGCGAGCAGTTCCTCCCGTCGGACGCCATGAATGACCGCCAGGCTACAGGGAATACACAGGATAAGAAGAGTGCTGTGGTACACGATGTGGGTGAAGACCTCTCCAGCCGCCAGTATCGACTCCCCCTGCGCGGAAACAGTCTCAACCCGATGATTGACGCCGCCACGCCACTGCTGGGGATGGTCATGCGCGTGGATGGGATGAACAGTCAGAGCATGCCGGAACACCTTTTTGCGCAGGTCGTGACGGACGTTCAGGCTGTGGAGCAACTGCTTCAGGAGCAGGGCTACGAACCGGGTGTGATTGTCTCGTTTCGCTATGTTCTTTGCACCTTTATCGATGAAGCAGCATTGGGTAACGGCTGGTCAAACAAAAATGAATGGATCAAACAGTCGTTGCTGGTCCATTTTCACAATGAAGCGTGGGGAGGGGAGAAGATTTTTATTCTGCTCGAACGCCTGATACGTGAACCGAAGCGTTATCAGGATCTGCTTGAGTTTATATTTCTTTGCTTTTCGCTGGGATTTCGCGGGCGCTACAAAGTGGCCGTCCAGGATCAAGGGGAATTTGATCAGATCTACCGCCGCCTGCACCACGTCCTGCATACCCTGCGCGGCGATGCACCGTTTCCGCTACTGCATCAGGATAAGAAAACACAGGGCGGGCGCTATCAACTGATAAAGCGGCTGACCATTAAACATATCTTCGTTGGCGGTATTGTCGTGCTGGCACTGTTTTATCTGTTCTGGATGCTGCGACTGGACAGTCAGACGCAGGATATTTTGCATCAACTGAACCGGCTGCTTGCCAGGTAAGGATACACATATGATCCAGATTAATCTGGCCTCTCTGGTTAAGCATCTGAATGCGTTTTCCCGGCAGGCACTGGAGGCCGCCGCGGCAGAATGTATGAGTCAGCAGGCAACGGAAATTACCGTGGCACATGTACTGTTGCAGATGCTGGCGATGGTACGCAGCGATATAAGAGTGATTGCTGAACAGGCGGAGATTGACGCGAGTGAACTTCGCCGGGCGTTAATAGTGGAAAGTTACGCGACTTCGCGAACAACGGAGAGCTACCCGGCGTTTTCGCCGATGCTGGTTGAGTGGCTGAAAGAAGGTTGGTTGCTGGCATCAGCCGAGATGCAGCACAGTGAACTGCGCGGTGGCGTGCTCCTTCTGGCCTTGCTGCATTCCCCTTTGCGCTATGTGCCGCCTGCTGCCGCCCGCTTGCTGACCGGTATTAATCGCGATTGTCTGCAACAGGATTTTGCTCAGTGGACGTGGAAGTCGGCGGAAACGGCGATACAGAGTACGGACGGGCAGGTTGTCAGCGTGTTGGCAGAGACGGGGGACAGTTTGCTTGCGCGCTACACGAAGAATATGACGGAGGATGCCCGTCATGGTCGGCTCGATCCTGTGCTATGTCGCGACCATGAAATTGATCTGATGATCGACATTCTCTGCCGCCGGCGCAAGAACAACCCGGTGGTTGTGGGCGAAGCGGGCGTCGGTAAAAGCGCGCTGATTGAAGGGTTGGCGTTGCGCATTGTTGCAGGCCAGGTACCGGATAAGCTGAAAAACACCGACATTATGACACTGGATCTCGGCGCATTGCAGGCCGGAGCATCAGTGAAAGGCGAGTTTGAGAAGCGCTTTAAAGGGCTGATGGCGGAAGTGATTTCCTCGCCAGCACCCGTCATATTATTTATTGATGAAGCACATACTCTGATTGGCGCGGGCAACCAGCAAGGAGGGCTTGATATCTCTAACCTGCTCAAACCGGCGCTGGCGCGTGGCGAACTGAAAACGATCGCCGCCACTACCTGGAGCGAGTACAAAAAATATTTTGAGAAAGATGCTGCCCTGTCGCGCCGTTTTCAGCTTGTGAAGGTCAGTGAACCTACGGCGGCGGAAGCGACTGTTATTCTGCGCGGCCTGTCGGCGGTGTATGAGCAGTCTCACGGCGTGCTGATCGATGATGAAGCCTTACAGGCGGCAGCCAGTTTAAGCGAGCGCTACCTTTCCGGACGTCAGTTACCTGATAAAGCTATCGATGTGTTGGATACCGCCTGCGCCCGTGTGGCGATTAACCTCTCATCGCCGCCAAAGAAAATATCTGCCCTCGCCACCCAATGCCATCAGTACGAAGCGGAAATCCGCCAGCTTGAGCGGGAAATTCGTATTGGATTACATACTGATACCGCCCGGCTGGATGAAGTTCATGTTCGACATGATGATGCACAGAATGAGTTGAAGGCGCTGGAAGAGGCCTGGCGTCAACAACAGACACGGGTGCAGGCTATTATCGCGCTGCGCCAGCAATTATTGGCCACACTGGAAACCGATGGCAATGCATCCCTCACTGATAAGGCTAATGAAGCGGAAACCCTATCTCTCGCAGAACGGCTGGCCCAACTGACCGCCGAACTGGACGACCTGCATAACGCGCAGTTACTGGTTTCCCCGCACGTCGATAAAAAACAGATCGCTTCCGTGATTGCCGAATGGACCGGCGTGCCGCTTAACCGCCTGTCACAGAATGAAATGTCAGTTATCACCGATCTGCCGTTGTGGTTGGGCGACACAATTAAAGGTCAGGATCTGGCCATTAAGCACCTGCATAAACATCTTCTCACCGCACGCGCCGATTTGCGTCGTCCGGGACGCCCACTCGGCGCATTTCTGCTGGCGGGTCCCAGCGGCGTGGGTAAAACCGAAACCGTATTGCAATTGGCTGAACTGCTTTACGGTGGTCGCCAGTACCTGACGACCATCAATATGTCTGAGTTCCAGGAAAAACACACCGTTTCGCGCCTGATTGGTTCCCCGCCGGGCTATGTCGGCTATGGTGAAGGCGGTGTGCTGACCGAAGCTATCCGTCAAAAACCGTATTCCGTGGTGCTGCTGGATGAAGTGGAAAAAGCCCATCCGGACGTGCTCAACCTGTTTTACCAGGCATTCGACAAGGGCGAAATGGCAGATGGCGAAGGCCGGTTGATTGACTGTAAAAATATCGTCTTTTTCCTCACCTCCAACCTCGGTTACCAGGTGATTGTCGAACATGCCGACAACCCGGAAATTATGCAGGAAGCGTTGTACCCGGTGCTGGCAGACTTCTTCAAACCGGCGTTACTGGCGAGGATGGAAGTGGTGCCATACCTGCCGTTATCAAAAGAGACGCTCGCCATCATTATCGCCGGAAAGCTTGCCCGTCTGGACAATGTACTGCGCAGCCGCTTTAGCGCGGACATCATGATTGAACCGGAAGTCACTGATGAAATCATGAGCCGCGTGACCCGCGCTGAAAATGGCGCGAGGATGCTGGAGTCCGTGATTGACGGCGAAATGCTGCCGCCACTCTCATTATTGTTATTGCAGAAAATGGCCTCAAACACACCCATTGCCAGCATTCGGTTGTCGGTGTCAGAAGGGAGATTCATGGCAGATGTGCAGGATGTTCCATCCGCCGATGAGCCCGTGTTGTCGCAGGAAACGGATGGCATCACTTTATGAGTGGGATGCGCGTTACACGCCAGTTCTGGCTGTTAGCGGTCGGCCTGCTGACAGGACTGTTTGCCGGATCCGTACCCGCAGAAACACCCTCTGCATCTGGCATCGTGCAGGGTACAGCTGCGGCTATATCAGATGACGAGCAGGCGACGCTACAGGCAATGCAGGCCTGTCGTCGTGAATCAGCAGCCCTGGAACGTCTTGACTGTTATGACAATTTGCTCGCCCCTCTTTCACCGGCGGGGTTTAACGGTGCGCTGGTCAGGGCCAGTTTTGTGGGGGAAGCCTGGACTCGCGCCACGGAGCAGGAGAAACGCCGTCAGGATAAGAGTACGGAACTGCTGGTAACGCAGACGCCAGGAGAACGTCCGATGGTGGTGATCACCACGCCAGCTATTGGTCATGTTCCGCCGCGCCCGGTGCTGATGTTGAGTTGTGTGGACAATATTACCCGAATGCAGGTGGCGCTGATCAAAGCGATGGATACACATGATATCGCCGTCAGCCTGAGTGCCGATGACAAAACATTCCACAGCCGCTGGTTTGTGCGTGAAAACGGCACGCTTCTGGAATCCAGCCGGGGATTATCCGGCATCGACGAGATTAAACAGCTGTTTGGCGCGAAGACGCTTACTATTGATACCGGTCCGGAGAGCGCTGCCGGAAAACTCACTTTTAATATCAATGGACTGGCGCAGGCTATCGCCCCGCTGCGTGAAGCCTGTCATTGGGCGGGAGAATAAGAAATGGCAATGGATCTGCGTGACCCGAATGTCTGGATTTCGCACCTGCTGGAAACACTACCGGAAGAAAAACTGAGCGGCGCTCTGAAAGATGACTCTCCTGAGTGGGAGTATATTGACGGAGAAATCGTCAAACTCGGTTCGCTGGCGCACGGTCAGCTTGATATTGCGGAAATACAGCGTCGGGGACTGGTGCTTCTGGCCTCAGAGTGTAAAGATTTTCGTCTGCTGGCGCATTTGTTGCGTACTCTGCAACATGCAGGCAACCTGCCGCTGGCCCTGCGCCTGCTGGCGCTGTACGTAGAGCATTACTGGGCAGTGACTGCGCCGCGCATGTCGCACAAAAAACGTTTTGCAGCACAGGTCATAAAACGTTTTGACGCAGGTATACCCGGTTTTGTAGGAAAAGCGACCACAGCACAGCGCGACGCGGTGTTGGGTGAACTGGCGACACTGGCGCAAAGCTGGCGGATGCAGGATGTTCCAGAACTGGCACTGGCGACGGATGATCTGCTCGTACTTTTTCAGCGCGCATTCCATGATGCCGGGCCTGCGTTATCTTCCTCTCAGGGAATGTCTGACAACGTACCGCAGGATGTCACCATACCTGCACGTGACGCCCCGCAGACTATCACCACCGTGCCTGCTGTTCCGGCTCCGCAGGTGACTGTCGACAGTCACGACGATACTGCCTGGCGCGACACGTTGCTGAAAGTCGCCGCTATCCTTTGCGAACGCAAACCTGACTCGCCGCTGGGCTACCGTCTACGCCGCCATGCGCTTTGGCAAACCATTACCAGCACGCCTCCGGCCGAGAGTGATGGTCGTACCCCGCTGGCGGCGGTTTCTGCTGATATGGCTGCAGAGTATCAGTCCCGGTTAACCTGCGTGGATCTGGCGCTGTGGCAGCAGGTGGAGCAGAGCCTGCTGCTGGCTCCGTACTGGCTGGACGGGCATTACCTTTCCGCACAGATAGCACAGCGTCTCGGGTACAGGCAGGCAGAAGAGGCCATCCGTGAGGAAGCTGGTTTTTTTCTTGCGCGTCTTCCGGCGCTTGCCGATCTGCTGTTTAACGACCGCACACCTTTTATCAGCGAGCAGACAAAACGGTGGCTGACCTCATCAACATCCCACAGTCAGGCCGTACCAGTACTGCAATCCACAGAGGAAATGCAAGCTGCCAGGGCATGTTTTACCGAGCAAGGGCTGGAAGCTGCACTGCAGTACCTGGAGACATTGCCAGAAGGCGATCCCCGCGATCAGTTCCACCGCCTGTACCAGGGCGCTCAGCTAATGGAAGAGGCCGGAATGGTAAAACTTGCGCAGCAACAATACCGGATGCTGTCCGAAGAAGGCTTGCGAATGGTGGTGGCAGACTGGGAGCCCTCACTCTTCAAACAGCTCAAGCAGAAGTTCACGGCAGAACAGTAAGAAACAACAGGAGTTTTTGTGAGATTACCGACCCCCCGACTCTTCAGCGGAATGAAATCTGTTTTGCGACCGGCGATGCCAAAATTTAAGGTCTCCGCGTTATGGCTATTGGTGCTGGCATGGATCTTTCTGCTGGTATGGATCTGGTGGAAAGGCCCGTCATGGTCATTCTATGACGAACATTGGCTCAAACCGCTGACAAACCGCTGGCTGGCGACAGCGGCGTGGGGGATTGTCGCCCTGGGGTGGCTGACTGTCCGGGTGATGAAGCGTCTGCAGCAGCTTGAGAAACAGCAAAAGTTGCAGCGCGAGGAAGCGCAGGACCCGCTCAGTGTGGAGTTGAATATTCAACAGCGCTACCTCGACAGGTGGCTGCTGCGTTTACAGCGTCATCTCGACAACCGCCGTTACCTGTGGCAATTGCCGTGGTATATGGTTATCGGTCCTGCCGGGAGCGGCAAAACCACCCTGTTACGGGAAGGTTTCCCATCCGATATCATTTATACACCGGAAGCGGTACGCGGTGCAGAGCAACGCGTATATCTGACGCCACATGTTGGCAAACAGGCGGTGATTTTTGATATTGACGGCGCACTCTGTGAACAACCTGATGCGGATATTCTGCATCGCCGCTTATGGGAACATCTACTGGGATGGCTGGTGGAAAAACGTGCCCGCCAACCGCTGAACGGGATCATTCTCACCCTCGATTTACCCGACCTGTTGACGGCCGACAAACGCCGCCGCGAACATCTGTTGCAGACGCTGCGTAGCCGTTTGCAGGATATACGTCAGTATCTTCACTGCCAGTTACCGGTTTACGTGGTGCTGACCCGGCTGGACTTATTGTACGGTTTTGCAGCCCTGTTTCAGTCGCTGAACAAAAAAGATCGCGATACCATCCTCGGGGTTACGTTTACTCTCAGCGCCCATGAAAGTGAAGACTGGCGTACCGAACTGAACGCTTTCTGGCAGGACTGGTGCGAACGGATGAACCAGTCCATGCCCGATCTGATGTTGGCGCAGAGCCATATGCGCAGTTCATTGTTCAGTTTTATTCGCCAGATGCAGGGAAGCAGGGAGTCTCTGGTGACCCTGCTTGATGGTCTTCTGGACGGTGAAAATATGGACGTGATGCTGCGTGGCGTGTATCTGACGTCATCACTGCAACGCGGTCAGATGGATGACATCTTTACACAGTCTGCCGCCCGGCAATACCGGCTCGGCAGTAATCCGCTAAGTGCCTGGCCACTGGTGGATACCGTACCTTACTTTACCCGCAATCTGTTTCCCCAGGTACTTCTGTCGGAGCCGAACCTGGCTGGCGAAAGCCGCGCCTGGCTGGTAAGCAGCCGTAGACGTCTTACCGTCTTTTCTGCCGCGGGTGGAGCGTTGGCGCTATTGCTCATCATCGGCTGGCACCATTATTACGATGTTAACTACGCCTCCGGTATCCAGGTACTGAAACAAGCTCAGGCCTTTATGGCGATCAGGCCACCCCAGGGGATGGATGACTACGGTGATCTACAATTGCCATTACTCAATCCAGTACGCGATGCGACGTTGGCCTACGGCGACTGGGACGATCGCAGTCGACTGGCCGATATGGGGTTGTACCAGGGAAGGCGTGTCGGGCCGTATGTGGAGCAAACCTATCTGCAACTACTGGAGCAGCGTTATCTGCCCGCCTTGTTCAACGGTCTGGTGAAAGAAATGGATGCCGCCCCACCGGAGAGCGAAGAAAAACTCGCCGTGCTGCGAGTGATGAGAATGCTGGAGGACAAAAGCGGACGTAATAATGACGTAGTGAAGCAATACATGGCGAAGCGCTGGAGTGATAAGTTCCACGGCCAGCGCGATACCCAAGTGCAACTGATGTCTCATCTCGACTATGCGCTGAAACATACCGACTGGCATGCTGAACGTGCTGCGGGTGATGGGGACGCGATCGGTCGTTGGGCACCGTATGACAAACCGGTGGTGTCAGCACAGAAAGAGTTAAGCAAACTGCCCGTTTACCAGCGGGTCTACCAGAGCCTTAAAACCCGGGCGTTGGGAGTACTGTCCGCCGATTTGAACCTGCGCGATCAGGTTGGCCCAACATTCGAACAGGTATTTGTTTCCTCAGATGACAATAAGCTGGTTGTCCCGCAGTTTCTTACCCGCTATGGGCTCCAGAGTTATTTTGTGAAGCAGCGTGATGAACTGGTGGAACTGACGGCAATGGATTCCTGGGTACTGAATATTATTCACAGTGTTAAATACAGTGACGCAGACCGTGCTGAAATCCAGCGCCAGTTAACCGAACAGTATATTAGTGACTACACCGCCACCTGGCGGTCAGGGATGGATAACCTTAACGTACGCGATTATGAATCCATTGCGCAGTTAACCGCCGCGCTGGAGCAGATTATCAGCGGCGACCAGCCTCTACAACGAGCGTTGACGGCGTTGCGGGATAACACACAGCCGACCGTTCTTTCCGAAAAGCTATCTGATAAAGAACGCGCAGAAGCATTGGGAGAGCCGGATTATCGTCTGCTGACCCGTCTCGGTCATGAGTTTGCGCCGGAAAACAGCACGCTGGCGGTTCAGAATAATAAAGAAAATACCCTGCAAGCGGTCTATCAGCAGTTAACGGAATTGCACCGCTATCTGCTGGCTATCCAGAACGCACCGGTACCCGGTAAATCGGCACTCAAAGCCGTTCAGTTACGCCTTGACCAGAACAGCAGCGACCCTATTTTTGCGACCCGGCAGATGGCGAAAACTCTGCCTGCGCCGCTTAACCGCTGGGTGGGAAAACTGGCAGATCAGGCCTGGCATGTGGTGATGGTAGAAGCGGTTCACTATATGGAAATTGACTGGCGCGACAACGTGGTAAAACCGTTTAACGAACAACTGGCAAATAGTTATCCATTTAATCCTCGTTCTTCGCAGGATGTGTCTCTGGATGCATTTGAGCGCTTCTTTAAACCGGATGGCGTGCTGGATACTTTCTGGCAGCAAAACCTGAAACTGTTCATTGAAAATGACCTGAGCCGTGACGGGGGCGACGGTGTCATTATCCGTGAGGATGTCATCCGGCAACTGGATACCGCACAGAAAATCCGCGACATCTTCTTCAGTAAACAGAATGGCCTGGGAACGCAGTTTGCGGTGGAGACCGTTTCGCTTTCCGGCAACAAACGCCGTAGCGTGTTGAACCTCGACGGTCAGTTAGTGGACTACAGCCAGGGTCGTAACTACACCGCGCATCTGGTCTGGCCGAACAACATGCGCGAAGGCAATGAAAGCAAGCTGACGCTGGTGGGTACCAGCGGTGGCGCACCGCGCAGTATCAGTTTCAACGGGCCGTGGGCGCAGTTCCGCCTGTTCGGAGCCGGACAGCTAACCAGCGTGGAAGAGGGAACATTCAGCGTGCGCTTTAACGTTGACGGTGGCGCGATGGTCTACCGGATACACGCTGACACTGAAGACAACCCATTCAGCGGCGGGCTGTTCAGCCAGTTCCGGCTGCCGGATACGCTTTACTGAGGAGGTAATTGTCGGATGCTGAAGATACAGGACGTGATGATGATGCATTTCAACAGGTGGATGTACAAATTGCAACGGCAGGGGCAAAAAACGCCCCGACGTTTGCCAGCACCTT
The DNA here is from genome assembly GCF_018323885.1 of Citrobacter amalonaticus. Lineage (NCBI taxonomy): Bacteria > Pseudomonadati > Pseudomonadota > Gammaproteobacteria > Enterobacterales > Enterobacteriaceae > Citrobacter > Citrobacter amalonaticus. The sequence continues at coordinate 788,443 of NZ_AP024585.1, forward strand.
TCATATCCAGAATTTATGGAGGCAGGAATGTCTAAATTCAGTGACCAGAATCCGTCATGGGCGGATTATCTCGGTGATACACTGCGTGGTAATGTCCCGATCAATCAGTTAATTCCGCAGCATCCCTATATTCTTGACACATTGGGACTGGCAGAGGCGTTTGAGAAGAATACGCAGCATATTATGTTACTGACACTGGAAGAGGCTCAGGGTGTAGTGGATGATTTGTGTAGCAGTGGTCCGGTGAAGCTTGCCACTACTTACGCAGGAAATATCAAAGATGCTGCGACCGGGGGGAAGAATATCAGCAAACTGATAAGTTATGCTGAGGCGGATAAAATCATTTACCGGTTAAAGGGACTCGGGATTAAAGCTATTCAGTTCAAGCATGGTGGACAGGTGTACGTTAAAATTACCGGTTATGCGTCGCTGCGGCGTATTCTTCAGGGGACTCGCTATAAAATTAACAATCCCCGGGTACTGGAGTTGGGGATTGGCAAAGCAGGCATTAATAGCGGTATCATCGAAGGTGCGAAGTTTTGTCTCTGGTTTTCACTTGCCTGGCACACGGTAGAACTCATTTTTAAATCAGACCATGATGTGGCGGCCTTTATTGGTAATATTACGATGGATGTTGCAAAAATTATTGTTACGATTTTTGTGACAAAAATTCTGGTTATGGCCGGTGGGCTTTTCTCTACAGTTGCTGCTTCTGCTGGTATTGTATTTCCTGTTGTGGCGGGGATAGTGCTGATTGTGGCTATAGGTTTCTTAATTACTCTTGCGTTAGATTATCTGGACAGTAAATATCATTTATCTGACAAGTTAATTGCAGTAATCCGAGAGGGGATGACGGCCCAGGAGGACATCAATAGGTGGAATTTTGAACATGCCGATCCCTTTACATTTGGCCTGATGAATGCACGCTGGTAAGGAATTTTTATGCAAAAAATACCGGAAATAGCAGCGAGAAAAATGCCATTAAAAGAAAAAATGAAATTTATTCTTTTGTGTTTATTTTCCGTTACGGTACTAACTGGTGCGTTGGTTTTTTTTGCCGATGTTTCTGGTACTGCAATAATATATATTATTGCAGGTGCGGATACCGTCTACTACAGTTGGAGGGACGTGCTCGCATTTTTATATCTCCCTGTTATAGGGTACTTTGATGTATTGGTGTTTTTATTTTTGTTCCTCCCTTTTACTTTTCACCTCGCGAAATTATGGGGTAACCTCTCAAAGGTTATCTTCGGCTATATTATTATCGCATTTATCCTTACTCTCCCTCTATCATTGTATATTTCTTTTTTTCCTTTGGGGAAGTACTTTTCTTGTGGACTTAGAGGCCCTCTTTCAGGCGCTCACTATGTGAAAGATCTCAAAATGTGCGAACAATTTGAATATCATCCTGAGGATGATAAGCCTGATAATACCTCAGCACCTGTAACATCAGTGGATAAGAAATAAAATGAATTCATCTGATTATACTCAGACCATTACTACGGGGGTTGACCCACGTAACCTGCCGGAATTTATCGCGATTCGCGAGGAAATCAACAAGGCCAGCCATCCGTCGCAACCGGAGCTGAACTGGAGGTTGGTGGAATCGTTGGCACTGGCTATTTTCAAAACCAACGGAGTGGATCTACACACTGCGACATACTATACGCTGGCACGCACCCGCACGCAGGGGCTGGTGGGTTTCTGCGAAGGAACCGAATTGCTGGCGGCGATGATTACGCATGAATGGGATAAATTTTGGCCGCAGGGCGGTTCTGCACGGACAGAGATGCTGGACTGGTTCAATACCCGTACCGGGAATATTCTGCGCCAGCAGATATCTTTTGCGGAAAACGATCTGCCGCTGCTGCATCGTACTGAACGTGCTTTACAGATGATCAGTGACAAGCTCCAGCAGGTGGAGCTGAAGCGCCAGCCGCGTGTGGATAACCTATTATATTTTATTCAAAATACAAGAAAGTGCCTTGAGCCGCTGCCCAAAAGTAGTGTTGATACTTCCTCTCAGCCGATGGTCAGAACGCTGGTCTACACGCCTGAAAGTACTCTTTCCACTACGGCAGAGTCCGTGCCGCCACTCCCCGAGTTGCCAGAAATGCGGGTGAGAGTGCGTGGTATGTCGGAGAATGCAGATAACGCAAGGACAGGCAGTCTGCTGAAAGGTTTCGTAACCGGTGTCGCCTGTACTGCTGTTATTTCGATCTCACTCTGGTGGTGGCTGGTACATCCCCTGCAACGTCAACTCGCGCAAGTTCGTGATACCGCTCAGGGAGCAGCCAGCATCTGGTTGGTCTCCCCGGAACTGGACACTTATGATGAACGCCTGCAACAACTTCCCGAAACGTCGCCGCTGCAACTGCTGGAAACTGGAATGCAGATGATGCGAACGGCGGACAGTCTCTGGCCGGAGAGCCTGCAACAGCAGCAGGCAACCGCACAGTGGAACGATATTCTGAAAAACCGTGCGCAGAACAGTCCACAGCTACGGGGCTGGTTGCAGACCCGCCAGGATTTACACGCCTTTGCTGACCTGGTGATGCAGCGCGAGAAAGAAGGGCTGACTCTTTCTTATATAAAGAACGTTATCTGGCAGGCTGAGCGGGGGCTGGGTCAGGAGGCTCCGCTGGAGGCACTGTTGACGCAGTATCAGGATGCCCGCGTACAGGGACAGAATGCTGAGGCCCTGGAAAAACAGATTAATGAACGGCTGGACGGTGTGTTAAGCCGCTGGCTGCTATTGAAAAACGGCGAAATGCCGGAAAAGAAAACTAAACCCGAAAAATAGCGACGAAATAAAAGGAGTTTATCATGGCAAATCCGGTTTATTTGACACTGAACGGCGACCTTCAGGGGCTGATCTCAGCAGGTTGCTCTTCCCAAGCTTCCATTGGCAATAAGGCACAGATTACGCACAGGGATCAGATTATGGTGCTGGGGTTGTCTCATGGGCTTACCCGCGCACAGAACGTGAATCATCTTAGCCTTAACATCCATAAGCCGGTGGATAAATCTACGCCGTTACTGAGCAAAGCTATTACCGAAAACGAATGCCTGACGTGTGATTTTGAATTTTATCGTACCAACCGTTTCGGTATCAATGAACTGTATTACAAAGTGAAACTGATTAAGGCACGAATTTCAGATATCCACCTGTCAGTTCCTCATACCATTGCCGACAGCGGTGGTCAGCCAGAGGAAACGGTATCGTTCACTTATGAAAGTCTCACTCAGGAACACTGTATTGCCGGAACCAGCGCCTACAGCCTATGGGAAGAGCGACTTTTTTAGTGTGAATTGATCTGCTTTTTTTTAATAATTAGGCCGCTGTTGAAAGTATCCGGTTAGTAGGGGGGTATTCCTGACTGAGAATATTAGTGTTATTTACCCATATAATACTAATATCTTCTGTTTACAGCCAAGTCAGATATTCCCTTAGGTTTTAATCTCCAGGAATAATTAGAAATATGATGATCCTAAACTGAACGCAGACAGCTCATGGTGAAAATTAAGAGAAAACCAATTAAAGAGCATCGATGCCTTTAAAAAGAGCAAGTATCTGCAAAAATGGCGAGAGATCCAGCACATCAATAATGTGTTGCACCGACCAGAAATCGACCGTAGTCCTGAAAGCAAAAACCCGCCTTTTGGGCGGGTTCTCTGAATAAGTGGTGCCCGGACTCGGACTAACGCCGCAGGCGTTGAACAGCGCGCTTGTCGCGCTGGCCCCGAAGGGGTGAGCCGCTTGCGGCGAATAATCGAACGGAGTTCGATGAAGAGTCCGGTTCGCTAAAAGCAAAAACCCGCCTTTTGGGCGGGTTCTCTGAATAAGTGGTGCCGGACTCGGACTAACGCCGCAGGCGTTGAACAGCGCGCTTGTCGCGCTGGCCCCGAAGGGGTGAGCCGCTTGCGGCGAATAATCGAACGGAGTTCGATGAAGAGTCCGGTTCGCTAAAAGCAAAAACCCGCCTTTTGGGCGGGTTCTCTGAATAAGTGGTGCCCGGACTCGGAATCGAACCAAGGACACGGGGATTTTCAATCCCCTGCTCTACCGACTGAGCTATCCGGGCAACGGGGCGCATTAAAACCGATCCGCCTCGTTTCGTCAACGAAATTTCTTCAATTCAACGCAGACTGCACAATCTATCACCACTTTGCTGTTATTGCACGCATTCTCAAGCGAAATACGCGGTCCAGGCTGCGGAAAGCGGCATGGCGAGGAGCAGCGCCGGGAGCATATTGACCACGGCAAACATCTTAATCCCGCAGATGCGTAAACCAGTGGCGACCAGCAATAATCCCCCGACCGAACTGAAATCGGCCATCATTGCGGGGGTGGTGAGCGGCAATATCAGCGCCGCGCAGGTCGCCAGTGAAAGCTGGATGAGCAGCATCGGAGCCGCGATAGCCGACACGGCGATACCCAGAGAGCAGGCGAAGATCATGGCGGTAAAGAAATCGAGGAAGGATTTAGCAATCAGGATGCTCGGATCGCCGGTCATTCCTTCGCGCATAGCCCCAAAAATCCCCGTCCCGCTGGCGCAGAAAAGGACAATGATGGCGACATAATTCTGGATAAACGATTCATGGGGCTGCTTTTTACCCGACCGCATAAAGAGTGTCTGCGCTTTGGCGACGGCGGTGTTGATCCCCTTTTCCAGATAGCAAAACTCACCAATTAGCGCGCCGACCAGCGTTGCCAGCACCATAACCGGAAGATTGGCGCATTTGACCACCAGTAAGATCCCAATGCCAAGTGACGCGAGACCGAAAATAGAGGTCATGGAGAGACGAATCCGTTCCGGCAAACGTTGGCTAAGAAGGGCGCCAATAACACCACCCACCAAAACGGCGCTGGCGTTAATAAAAGGTCCAATTACCACGTAAGCTCCTGCTCATTATGTTTTCAAAGTGCATTATTATGACCTGGTTCTCATTTACAGTGTTGTTTAACCGCAACAAGTGTGCATAAGAATTAAATCTTGCCCCTCCTGGTTAAAGGTGCCATGATTGCGCGAATTTTCTCCAGTCTGTTCGGGGCCGCATGGGATGAACGCAACACCTCCACATCGCCTTTCGCATCGCCGGTTAGCGCGATGGCTGCCCCTTCTCGTTATTCCTTCCTTCTTACTCACCATGCGGTGAGGGCAACGTATGCTCACTGCAGGACAACAGTAAAATCAGAAACGGTCTGCTTTTACTGATGTCTGGCGGTCGGAGCTGGTGACCAGTTTGACCTAAACATCTCGTGGGGCAGGGCAATGAGCCTTGTCCGGGACTCTTATTCTCCCGAAACGGGTTTTTGCGCTTATGAAATCAATGAACATTGCCGCCAGTAGTGAACTGGTTTCTCGTTTATCTACTCATCGCGGCGTTGTGGCGCTGGACAGTACCGACTTTACCGATGTCGCTGCCGTCGTCATGACCGTTACCGATAGCCGTAGCGGCATTCTTGCGTTACTCAAACGCACGGGCTTTCATCTGCCGGTCTTTATTCTCACCGAAGAGAACATAGCTCTACCCGCAGGCGCGACCGCCGTTATTCGCGGTACTGCGCAGGAGTGGCTGGAGCTGGAATCTGCCGCCAGCCTGTATGAGGAAGACCTTCTGCCGCCGTTTTACGACACGCTGACGCAGTATGTGGAAATGAAAAACAGCACGTTCGCCTGTCCGGGACATCAGCACGGTGCATTCTTTAAAAAGCACCCAGCCGGGCGTCATTTCTATGACTTCTTTGGTGAAAATGTTTTTCGTGCCGACATGTGCAATGCCGACGTGAAATTGGGGGATTTGCTGATTCACGAGGGGTCAGCCAAAGATGCGCAAAAGTTTGCCGCCAAAGTCTTCCATGCCGATAAAACCTATTTTGTCCTGAACGGCACGTCAGCGGCGAATAAAGTGGTCACCAATGCGCTGCTGACGCGGGGTGATCTGGTGCTGTTCGATCGCAACAACCACAAATCGAATCACCACGGTGCGCTTATTCAGGCGGGGGCGACTCCGGTATATCTGGAGGCTGCCCGTAACCCGTTTGGTTTTATCGGTGGGATCGATGAACACTGCTTTGATGAAGCGTATCTGCGCGAACAGATCCGCGACATAGCCGCAGAAAAGGCAGAGTTGCCGCGTCCCTTCAGGCTGGCAATCATCCAGTTGGGAACCTACGACGGCACGATCTACAATGCCCGTCAGGTGATCGACAAAATCGGTCATCTTTGTGACTACATTCTGTTTGACTCTGCCTGGGTCGGCTATGAGCAGTTTATCCCAATGATGGCCGACGGCTCGCCGCTGCTGCTGGAGCTGAATGAAAACGATCCGGGTATTTTTGTCACCCAGTCGGTGCATAAACAGCAGGCCGGGTTCTCACAGACCTCGCAGATCCACAAGAAAGATAATCACATTCGTGGTCAGGCGCGTTTCTGTCCGCATAAGCGGCTGAACAATGCGTTCATGCTGCACGCTTCAACCAGTCCGTTCTACCCGCTGTTTGCCGCGCTGGATGTCAATGCCAAAATCCACGAAGGGGAGAGTGGTCGACGTCTGTGGGCAGAGTGCGTGACGCTGGGGATTGAGGCGCGTAAGGCTATCCTGACCCATTGTAAGCTGCTTGCGCCGTTCATTCCGCCGGTTGTGGAGGGTAAGGCGTGGCAGTCGTATCCCACCGAGGTGATTGCCCGCGAGCGGCGTTTCTTCAGCTTTGCGCCGGGAGCGAAATGGCACGGCTTCGAAGGGTATGCCGACGATCAGTATTTTGTCGATCCGTGCAAGCTGCTGCTCACCACGCCGGGTATTGATGCGCAGACCGGACGTTATACTGATTTTGGTATTCCGGCCACCATTCTGGCCCATTACCTGCGTGAAAACGGTATTGTGCCGGAGAAGTGCGATCTCAACTCGATTCTGTTCCTGCTGACGCCCGCCGAGAGTCCGGAAAAAATGGCGCATTTAACGGCGATGCTGGCACAGTTTGAACAGCATATCGAAGACGACACGCCGCTTGCACAGGTGCTTCCGACTATCTTCAATAAATATCCGGTGCGCTATCGCGACTACACCCTGCGCGAACTGTGTCAGGAGATGCACGATCTGTATGTCAGTTTTGACGTGAAGGATCTGCAAAAAGCGATGTTCCGTCAGGAGAGTTTCCCGACGGTGGCGCTGAACCCACAGGATGCCCACAGCGCCTTTATTCGTGGTGATGTTGAACTGGTGCGCATTCGTGATGCTGAAGGCCGTATCGCGGCGGAAGGGGCGCTGCCGTATCCTCCGGGCGTGCTGTGCGTAGTGCCGGGCGAAGTCTGGGGCGGTGCGGTACAGCGTTATTTCCTGGCGCTGGAAGAGGGGGTGAATATGCTGCCTGGGTTCTCGCCGGAGTTGCAGGGCGTTTATAGTGAAACCGATGCCGATGGCATTAAACGGTTATACGGGTATGTGTTGAAGTAATCGAAAGAGAATGCCGGATGGCGCTTGCGCTTATCCGGCCAGGTGTATCGGAGTAGGCCGGATAAGACGCGAAAGCGTCTTATCCGACAGAGAGATTAATGTGCGACGGTCTGCGTGCCGGTCGGGACGCGAACGTGCTTGTACTTAAACAGCGCCACGAAGGCAAAGGCCAGAACCAGTGAGTAGCCGGCAAAAATCAGCCACACGGTCTGCCAGTCGGTAATGCCGTTCAGGGTGTAATGCTCTACCACTTTCCCGCTTACCACGCCGCCGAGGATACAGCCGAAGCCGTTGGTCATCATCAGGAACATGCCCTGCGCACTGGCGCGGATTTCCGGACGAACTTCTTTCTCAACGAACACCGAACCGGAGATGTTGAAGAAGTCGAAGGCGCAGCCGTAAACAATCATCGACAGAACCAGCAGCACGGTACCAAACGGGCTCGGATCGCCGTAGGCGAACAGGCCGAAGCGCAACATCCACGCCACGATACTGATCAGCATGACGTTCTTGATCCCGTAACGGCTGAGGAAGAACGGAATGGTCAGGATGAACAGGGTTTCGGAGATCTGCGAGATCGACATCATCACCGACGCGTGCTCAACGATAAAGCTTCCGGAGAACAGCGGGTTGTTGTCGAAGCTGTGCAGGAAGGTGTTCCCGAACATGTTGGTAATTTGCAGTTCTGCGCCGAGCATCATTGAGAAGATGAAGAAGATAGCCATACGCTTGTTTTTAAACAGCGCGAAGGCATCCAGACCCAGCATAGAAGTCCAGCTTTGATTCTTCTGCTGATTCGCCACCGGAATGTGCGGCAGGGTCAACGTAAACAGCACCAGCATCACAGAGAGCGCCGCGCCAATATACAGCTGCATATGGCTCAGTTCAAAACCGGAGAAGCTCACGGCCCACATGGCGGCGATGAAACCGATGGTGCCCCAGATACGAATCGGCGGGAAGTCAGTAACGATGTCCATGCCTGCGTTCTGCAAGCGGTAATAGGAAATGGTGTTGATAAGCCCAAGCGTTGGCATATATGCCAGTGAGTTAAGCAGGATCACAAAGAACATCGCACCCGGCGTCGTGACTTCAGCGGCGATGAACAGCGTCACTGCACCCACCACGTGACAGATGGCGTATACCCACTTTGCACTGAGCCATTTGTCCGCCACGATCCCCAACAGGGTCGGCATCAGAACCGCCGCGATCCCCAGCGAGCTATAGACAGCACCAATAGAAGCACCGTCAAATTTGAGGGTGACAAACATATAGGAGCCGAGGGTGGTCAGCCAACTTCCCCACAGGCAGAACTGCAGAAAGGAGAGTATTTTCAGCTGCAGCTTAAGATTCATGTTAATTTCCTCACACAGGAAGGCGAATGAATGTTTCGATTGGCACAAATGCCGTGACTGTATGATGTGATTCTATCAACGACGATGGGTGATTTTTTGTTACCTGTGACAAATAATTGCAAAACAATACCTTTTTGCAATGCGAAAAAGTGACTTTTGTCACGTTTTGGGTCGCCCGCTCGCCGTTTTACCGGGAGCGGGGAAGAGAAGCATCAGTTCCGCCGATAGGTTTTTTGCGCGGAATTGACTTTATACAGATAACGGCGCGATTCAGAAGAGGGGTGACGCGTGGTTAACGTCTGGTACACATCCCCTGGCGTCATGCTGTTGATGATATTCGCGGCCTGCACTTTATCACTGGAGAAGACGCGCAGTACGCTGCCCGCCCCGCCATTGTAAGCGGTGATCACCGCATAGCGTCGTGACGTTGGGTTATCGATGCCGCCCAGATAGACATTGTTGAGCATCGCCAGATAGGCGGTGCCGGTATCAATGTTGCTGGCTGGATCGAACAGTTCACTGCGACTCGGGACACCGGAGCGGCCCTGGGAACGATAAACGTCTTTCCCGGCGGTATGCTGAACCACCTGCATCAGCCCCAGCGCATCGGAACGGCTTACTGCGTATGGGTTGAAGGATGACTCCGTCTGCATAATCGCCAGAATCAGCGACTCATCAATGCCATATTTATGGGATGCCTTGCGCACCATGCCGAGGTATTTATGCGCACGTTTATCCAGGTGATTCGGCACCAGGTTAATTGTCACGCTGAAAATCATGCGGATCCCGTTGCTGCGGCTTTTCATCCGCGTTTGCAGCAGGTAATCGGCGAATTTCGTCGCCCGGCCTTCCCAGCGGATCGGCTGACCTGTGTTATCGAGCACCTGGCCGTACAGGAACGGCTCTCTGGAGATCTGAATGTCATCGACATCAGAGTAGAGGTCGACGGAGGTGGGATCATCACCCATCAGCAACGTTTTAATGATGGCGCGCCGCAAATGTGCCGCAGGTTCAGTCCCGGCGATGGTCTCAACGGTAATGGTCCCGTCGTCAAAGTTAATATGGCTGCGGGTCTGGTACTGATCGGTGTACTTCACGTAGTCCTTTGGACCGGCGATCAGCACTTCTTGATAGCCCCACAGATTTTCAATGTTGTGGGCAAACTGCCCCATCAGAATGTCAAAACCGTTGGTATCCTTGATCCAGGCTTCATTATAAGAATCGCCTTTTTTGGTCGAACTGGAACAGGAGATGAGCAACGGCGCAATAACGGCAAGCGCGAGAAATTTTTTCATCATTCCGGGAGTGCGTGTTGTGTTTGTCGTTGTGCGGTGTTGCCGGACAGCGTTGAGCCATCCGGCAACGTGCTTATTTTTTATCTTCCGGCGTATAACCTTCGATATGCACGTCTTTGCCTTCAAACAGGAAGTTGATCATCTCTTGTTCCAGCAGTTTGCGATGCTCGACGTTCATCATATTGAGTTTCTTTTCGTTGATAAGCATAGTCTGCTTGTGCTGCCACTGCGCCCACGCTTCTTTTGAAATCTCGTTATAAATGCGTTTTCCCAGTTCGCCCGGGTACAGCTGGAAATCCTGTCCTTCTGCTTCACGCTGCAGGAAAGTGCAAAAAATCGTTCTGCTCATAACTTATCCTCTTCATCGTCCGGTGCGTTAAACGGGGGCACCGGTACGTAACTGCTGTAATAAACGCTCCACCGGAGCCGCCAGGCCAACAGATGGCGGTTGCGCTAAGTTATACCAGAGCGCGTTGCCTTCATCCATGCATGAACCGCATGAAGACACAGTAAGCCACATAGGCACAATATCCAGATGGAAATGGCTGAAGGTATGGCGAAACGCGTTAAGTTGGGTCAAATTATCAGCGTTCACATGCCGTTGCGCCAGCCATTCCCGTAATTCCTCTTCACTGGTAAACTGCGGAAAACAGAATAACCCACCCCACAATCCGCTTGGCGGGCGTTGTGCCAGTAAGACGTCGTCCTGATGTTGCAGCAGCAGAAAATAGCCTGTCCGCTCAGGCAGCGTCTGTTTCGGTTTCTTGCCAGGGTAAAGTGACCAGCTGTCATTCGCACAGGCGACACAACTGTTCTGCAACGGGCACAGCGAGCATTTCGGTTTTGAGCGCGTACACACCATCGCGCCTAAATCCATCATCGCCTGGTTAAAACGCTCCACTCCTTTCACCGGTGTAACGTGCTCGCTCAGATCCCAGAGTTTTTTCTCAACCTCTTTTTTACCCGGCCAGCCGCTAACAGCATAGCAGCGCGCCAGCACGCGTTTAACGTTGCCGTCAAGAATCGGAAAAGGTTGACCCAACGAGAGTGACAGCACGGCGCCGGCGGTTGAACGCCCGACGCCGGGGAGCGCCGCCACGTCTTCAAAGGTTTCAGGGAATACGCCGTTATGCAGCGTGGCTACCTGTTGCGCCGCCTTGTGCAGATTGCGCGCCCGGGCGTAGTAACCGAGCCCCGTCCACAGGTGAAGCACTTCGTCCAGCGGCGCGTTGGCGAGATCGGTCACCGTCGGGAAATGGGCCATAAACCGTTCAAAGTAAGGAATGACCGTCGTCACCTGGGTCTGTTGCAGCATCACTTCTGAGAGCCATACTTTGTAAGGCGTCTTATCAATTTGCCAGGGCAGGGTTTTTCGCCCGTATTTATCGTACCAGTCCAGAACCTGGGCTGAAAATTGAGACGCTTGCATGGTCACCGAATTCATTATTGTTGGGGGCAAGATTGCAGCACAGAGGCAACAGGGTGTAAACCGGAACTTTCCGCAGCGTGAGCGCTTCCTTTACTTGCATCCGGCAACTAACTTTGGATAATGCCCGTTTTCAGACCTTAATCACAAGCAGACTTAACTTTTATGAAAAACGACGTCATCTCACCGGAATTTGATGAAAACGGCCGTCCACTGCGCCGGATTCGTAGTTTTGTTCGTCGCCAGGGGCGGCTGACCAAAGGGCAGGAGCACGCGCTGGAAAACTACTGGCCGGTGATGGGCGTTGAATTCAGCGAAGATCCGGTGGATTTCGCGACGTTGTTTGGCCGTGAAGCGCCGGTTACGCTGGAGATTGGCTTCGGTATGGGCGCCTCACTGGTGGCAATGGCGAAAGCGCGTCCGGAGCAAAATTTCCTCGGTATTGAAGTTCACTCGCCTGGTGTGGGCGCATGTCTGGCGTCGGCCCATGACGAGGGCGTTGAGAACCTGCGTGTGATGTGCCATGACGCAGTCGAAGTGCTGCATAAAATGATTCCTGACAATTCTTTAACGATGGTTCAGCTCTTTTTCCCTGACCCGTGGCACAAAGCACGTCATAATAAACGCCGTATCGTTCAGGTACCGTTTGCCGAGCTGGTCAAAAGCAAACTGAAGCTGGGCGGCGTGTTCCACATGGCGACTGACTGGGAAGCCTATGCCGAGCACATGCTTAAAGTGATGTCCTCCATTGACGGATATAAAAACCTGTCAGAGAGTCACGATTACGTACCGCGCCCACCATCGCGCCCGGTAACCAAATTTGAACAACGTGGCCATCGTCTTGGTCATGGCGTATGGGACTTAATGTTCGAGAGGGTGAAATAATGGCAAAGAACCGTAGCCGTCGTCTGCGTAAAAAAATGCATATTGACGAATTCCAGGAATTAGGATTTTCGGTAGCATGGCGTTTCCCGGAAGGTACATCTGAAGAGCAGGTTGATAAAACCGTTGATGACTTTATCAATGACGTTATTGAACCGAACAAACTGGCTTTTGACGGCAGCGGTTATCTGGCCTGGGAAGGTCTGATCTGCATGCAGGAAATCGGCAAATGCACTGAAGAACATCAGGCGATTGTGCGTAAGTGGCTGGAAGAACACAAACTTGAAGAAGTGCGTACCAGCGAACTTTTCGACGTTTGGTGGGACTAAATACGCATACGGGGCCAGCATTTGCTGGCCCGATTTGTCTTGAGGGAAAGTTATGATGCGCAAAACGCTGCTGGCGGCAGCCCTTTCTGTAACGGCGATGACCGCTCATGCAGACTACCAGTGCAGCGTCACGCCGCGTGACGATGTGATTCTGAGCCCGCAAACGGTGCAGGTGAAGGGTGAAAACGGCAACCTGGTGATCACGCCGGACGGCAATGTGATGTACAACGGTAAGCAGTACACGCTGAGCGCCGCACAACGCGAGCAGGCGAAAGATTACCAGGCCGAACTGCGCAGCGCGCTGCCGTGGATTGATGAAGGTGCCAGAAACCGTGTCGAAAAAGGGCGCGTGGCGCTGGATAAAATTATCGCCAAAGAAGTGGGCGAGAGCAGTAACATGCGGGGGCGTCTGACGAAACTGGATGCCCAGTTGAAAGAGCAGATGAACCGGATTATCGAGCATCGTACTGACGGTCTGACCTTCCACTATAAAGCTATCGATCAGGTGCGTGCCGACGGTCAGCAACTGGTGAATCAGGCGATGGGCGGCATTTTGCAGGACAGCATCAACGAGATGGGGGCGAAAGCCGTTCTGAAAGGCGGTGGGAATCCACTGCAGGGCGTGCTGGGCAGTCTCGGCGGATTACAATCCGCGATCCAGACCGAATGGAAGAATCAGGAAAAAGATTTCCAGCAGTTCGGTAAAGATGTCTGCAGCCGCGTGGTGACGCTGGAAGATAACCGCAAGGCGCTGGTCAGCACGCTTAAATAAACTTTTCATATAAAACAATGGCACAGATCGCCTCTGTGCCATTTTCTTTTGCCTTTCCGCTTCGTTTTGATATCCACCTCTAAATTTAACAATCTGATAGATACATTTGTCTGGTTAATTGGATGAAATCACATTATTCAGCTCTGGCATTGGGATAATGCGGCAAATTCACGTAACTGGAGAAATAACATGGAGTTTTTCAGGAAAACGGCACTGGCAGCACTGGTAATGGGTTTCAGCGGTGCAGCACTCGCCTTACCGAACGTTACCATTTTAGCGACCGGCGGGACGATTGCCGGTGGCGGTGACTCCGCAACCAAATCTAACTATACGGCGGGCAAAGTTGGCGTAGAGAATCTGGTCAAAGCCGTTCCTCAACTTAAGGATATCGCTAACGTTAAGGGTGAGCAGGTTGTCAATATCGGTTCGCAGGATATGAACGACGACGTCTGGTTAACCCTGGCGAAAAAGATCAATAACGAGTGTGACAGCACCGACGGCTTCGTGATTACCCACGGTACTGACACCATGGAAGAGACCGCTTACTTCCTCGATCTGACCGTGAAGTGCAACAAGCCGGTAGTGCTGGTTGGCGCAATGCGTCCGTCTACCGGAATGAGCGCGGACGGTCCGTTCAACCTCTATAACGCGGTAGTGACAGCGGCGGATAAAGCCTCTGCCAACCGTGGCGTGCTGGTCGTGATGAATGACACCGTGCTTGACGGGCGCGACGTGACCAAAACCAACACCACCGATGTGGCGACCTTCAAATCCGTTAACTACGGACCGCTGGGCTACATTCATAACGGTAAAATCGACTACCAGCGTACGCCTGCGCGTAAGCACACCACCTCCACGCCGTTCGACGTTTCTAAGCTGAATGAACTGCCGAAGGTCGGTATCGTCTATAACTACGCGAATGCTTCCGATCTGCCGGCAAAAGCGCTGGTGGATGCCGGTTATGATGGGATTGTGAGCGCTGGTGTGGGTAACGGCAACCTGTACAAAACGGTCTTCGATACGCTGGCAACCGCAGCGCATAAAGGAACTGTTGTAGTGCGTTCTTCCCGCGTACCGACTGGTTCAACCACGCAGGATGCTGAAATCGATGATGCGAAGTACGGTTTCGTTGCCTCTGGTTCTCTGAACCCACAGAAGGCACGCGTACTGCTGCAACTGGCGCTGACTCAGACTAAAGATCCGAAACAGATCCAGACGATGTTTAATCAGTATTAATCGCTGATGCCCCAGTCAAGCGGCTGGGGCAGTTTTCTGAAATATCTCTCTGACCAGTGAATCATTAATCTGCTAACGATCATTTTAATTATGATGGTGGCGGTTAGCATTATTCTGGACGGGAGGTCCGCAAATGTTTCGACAATGGATAGCAGGTGCGGCGTTTTTTACGCTGGTTTCAGGTTATAGCTGGGCGGAAGTCGCTCAACCTGGCGATTGCGTCTTGAAAGATGCGTTTAGTAAGCAGTATCACGGCGTGCTTAAACTGAATTCTGTCACCTTAAAAAATCTTGATTCCACTGGTAATCAGGCCACCTGGTCTGCGGAGGGCGACGTCTCTTCCAGTGATGATCTTTATACCGGCATCGGTATGGCTGCGGATTATTACTTTGTGGAACGTACCTGGATAAAAGATCGACCGGTTAAATTTTCCGCGATGTTAACCAGTACAGGGACACCTGCTTCCGGCTGGAGGGTGAATTTCTATTCCTTTCAAGCGGCAGCCAGCAATGAAGGGCGGGTTATTACTGATATTAAAACCAACGATAAATATCTCATCGTAAATGGAGATGATTTTAACTACCGATTCAGTCAAATTGATGCTTCATATATCGCGCAGAAAAAGTCGATCGCCCACCTCGAAGAACAAATAAAAACGCTGGATAAACAAATAGCTGTTGCTCAACAAAAGGCCGATGACTATTGGGGTAAAGCGTCTGATGGTAAAACACTGACCCGGGAAGAGGCATTCCACAAGATGTTTAAAGTGCGCGATGACTTTGTCAAAGCGAACGACAGCAGTGCGTTTGCCGAGAAATATGCAAAAGAAGTGTATCAGCCAGCGTTAGACGCATGTCATAAAAAGAGTGACAATTGTTATGAAACGCCCATTCAGCAAAAGAGAGATTTCGATATACAAGAGCAAAGACGGCAGGTCTTTCTGAAATCGCAAGAACTCAGCCGAAAAGCGCTAGCTGACTGGATCGCGTATGAAAAAGGACAGTATCCGCTGAACATAGCTGCCTCTAAACTTCGTATGCAGCAGACGGATCTGCATATCAAGATTGACGATATCAATGAAGGCTATGATCGCTGGAAAAAAGAGACCGATGAATTACGACGCCACGGAGTTCTCCGGTAATGGGAGGGATGCGCCACCGGCGCATCCAGAATCATTCGGGGAGAAACAGCTCAAGCAGCGAATTTAAAAACAGTTTTCCGTGCCGGGTGATCTGCCAGTGCGTAGCGGATTCGGTCAGATACCCCTGGGCTATGGCGTCATCGATCTGCTGACGAATTACCTCTTCACTCAGTCCCGTATACTGAGTAAATTCAGCGCGGGGGGCGGCTTCCAGCAGACGGAATCGGTTCATGAAAAATTCAAACGGTTTATCGACCTGCTCCACATCGCGCTGACTTTCCAGATAACGTCCCTGCATATAGCCACGCGGATGGCGCGTTTTGGTGGTGCGCAGAATGCGGCCATCGGGGAACGTGACTTTACCGTGTGCGCCGCAGCCGATGCCGAGATAATCGCCAAAGCGCCAGTAATTCAGGTTGTGCTGACACTGGTAGCCCGGTCTGGCATAGGCTGAGGTTTCATACTGCTGATAACCTGCGGCGGTTAACAACTGGTGGCCCTGTTCGAAGATGTCCCACAGTGCATCATCGTCCGGTAACACCGGCGGGCGGGAACCAAACAGCGTATTTGGTTCAATCGTCAGTTGATACCACGAGAGATGCGGCGGATTCAGCGCAATTGCCTGGCGCAGGTCATCCAGGGCGTCGTCCAGTGACTGGTCCGGCAGGCCGTGCATTAAATCGAGATTAAAGCTGCGCAGGCCTAAACCGCTGGCGAGATTCGCCGCGCGGCAGGCCTCCTGCGGGCCGTGAATGCGTCCCAGACGCTTCAGTTTTGCTTCGCTAAAGCTCTGCACGCCGATAGAAATACGGTTTACCCCGGCATGCTGATAATCGACAAAGCGATCGGCTTCGACCGTACCCGGATTCGCTTCCATCGTAATTTCCGCATCCGCTGACAGATTCAGGCGCGCACGCACGCCATCGAGCAGCGTTTGCATCGCCGGGCCGGAAAGCAGGCTCGGCGTACCGCCACCGATGAAAATCGTCTTCACTTCGCGGCCCTGCGCATACGTGACGTCCGCGTCGAGATCGCTCAGCAGATGCTGGACGTAATCATCGTGCGGGACTTCACCTTTTAATGCATGCGAGTTGAAATCGCAGTACGGGCATTTCTGCACGCACCACGGGATGTGAATGTAAAGACTCAGCGGCGGCAACTTAACCATTACGTAAGGCTTCCAGCAGTAGCTTCAGCGCCTGTCCACGGTGGGAAATCGCGCTTTTCTCTTCACGCGTCAGTTCGGCAGCGGTTTTACCTGCCGAAGGCACGAAGAAGATTGGGTCATAGCCAAAGCCGCCGTTGCCTGATGCCGTACGCGCAATCACGCCCGGCCAACTGCCGTGACACACCAGCGGTGTAGGATCGTCAGCATGACGCAGATAGACCAGCACGCAGTGGAAGCGCGCCTGACGCTGTTCGTCCGGCACATCCTTCAGGGTATGCAGCAGCTTTTCCAGGTTCTGTTGATCGCTCGCGTCTTCACCGGCATAGCGCGCAGAGTAGATGCCCGGCGCGCCGCCCAGCGCGTCAACGGCCAGACCGGAGTCGTCGGCAATCGCCGGTAAACCGGTGATTTGTGCGGCATGGCGCGCTTTCAGGATCGCGTTTTCAATAAAGGTTAGCCCGGTCTCTTCGGCAGAATCGACGCCGAGATCCGTTTGCGCTACCACATCAAGCCCGAAATCGCTGAGCAGCGACGCGAGCTCACGCACTTTACCGGCATTGCCGGTTGCGAGGACTACTTTTTGCATAGGATACCTAATCAGTTAATGCCGCGACTTCTGGCGGGATCTGTTGCGGATGAATGATTTTAACCTGTTTATGGCGGCCAAGTTCGCCCTTTTCAATGACAACCTGGCTCTTTGCCACGCGGAACTGCTTACCGAGAAACTTCACCAGATGACTGTTCGCCTGGCCATCCACCGGCGGGGCGGTAATGGCGACTTTCAGTTCGTCGCCATGTAAACCGACAATGCTGTCGCGGCTGGCTTTCGGCTGAATATAGAGCTGTAAAACCAGTCCGTCATCGCAGCGGGTTACGGCACTCATAGCGCCATCCACAGCCCCGGCAGCAGCATATTACCGGTTGCCTGCAGAACCTCGCCAATCCCCATGTTGATCACGTACAACAGCAGGACGAGAATCATTGGCGAGAAATCGATGCCGCCCATACCCGGGAGAATGCGACGAATCGGGCGCAGCAGCGGATCGGCCAGTTGAATCAGCACATACTCAATCGGGCTACGGCCCTGGCTTACCCAGCTCATGATGGCCATCACCAGCAGCACCCAGAAGATCAACAGCCCGATGGTTTTGAGCACGATCAGCACAGCGGCGATCCAGACGATCGGCAGGAACGTCACCACTTTAAACAGCACTATCGCTTTGATAAAGCTGAGGATAAACGCAACCAGCAGCGATGCGCTGTCGACTGGTCCCATCGGGGGAATAATACGGCGCAGTGGCCCAATAATCGGTTGCGTCACTTTCACCACAAACTGGGAGAAAGGGTTATAAAAGTCACAGCGAGCCCATTGCATCCACACGCGCAATAACAGCACCATGGTGTACAGCTCAATTACCGTTGAGAGCAAGAAGGTCAACGTATTCATGGCGTTCCTCAGATTTCCTTAATTTTTTGTGTAATCACGTGCACCAAAAATGGCGGTGCCGATACGTACCATCGTGCTACCCGCCGCAATGGCGGCTTCCATATCATCCGACATACCCAGCGACAGGGTATCGACGTCAGGATAGCGCGTCTTCAGCCCGGCAAATGCTACAGCCATTTGGCGGGCAACTTCAAACTGCCTTACATAATCTGACTCAGGGGCAGGGATCGCCATCAGACCGCGCAGACGAAGATTCGGTAATTCGACGACCTCAGCGGCAAGTGCGTCCAGTTCCTCCAGTGGAATGCCGGACTTGCTGTTTTCATCGCTAATGTTGATTTGAATCAGCACGTTCAGCGGTTCCAGTTCTGCCGGACGCTGTTCGTTCAGCCGGGTAGCAATGCGCAGGCGGTCGAGAGTATGGCACCAGTCAAAGTGCTCGGCCACCAGACGGCTTTTGTTGGACTGTAACGGGCCGATAAAGTGCCATTGCAGGCCGGCAATGCCTTTCTCGCGAAAGTGGCGAATTTTCTCCACCCCTTCCTGCACGTAATTTTCACCAAAGGCTAACTGACCAGCGGCGATGGCTTCTTCGATGGCGCTCGCAGGTTTGGTTTTACTCACTGCAAGTAACGTAACTTCTTCTGAAGCGCGCCCGCAACGCGATGCGGCGGCTGAGATTTTGTCCCGGACCTGTGCCAGGTTATGCGCGATATCGTTCATTTTCCGAGGATCTGTCTATGAATATGGAAGAAATTGTGGCCCTTAGTGTAAAGCATAACGTCTCGGATCTACACCTAAGCAATGCGTGGCCTGCGCGCTGGCGAAAACGGGGACGCATGGAGCGTGCACCCTTTACCGCAACCGACATTACCGGACTGCTGGCGGACTGGCTGGATGAGGGGCAGCAGGCGGCGTTACGACAAAATGGGCAACTGGATTTCGCGGTTTCGCTCGCGGATAACCAGCGCCTGCGGGCCAGCGCCTTTCACCAGCGGCAGGGGACGTCGCTGGCGCTACGGCTGCTGCCGACGCAGTGCCCGACGCTGGAAACGCTGGGGACGCCTTCTGTGCTGCCCGAACTGCTCCGCAGCGAGAATGGTTTGATTCTGGTGACTGGGGCGACAGGCAGCGGAAAATCAACTACCCTGGCGGCGATGGTCACGTGGCTGAATCAGCATATCGATGGACATATTCTGACGCTGGAAGATCCCATCGAGTATATCTACACCAGCCAGCGCTGCCTGATTCAGCAGCGTGAAGCAGGACTGCACTGCGCCTCATTTGCCACCGGATTACGCGCGGCGCTGCGTGAAGATCCGGATGTGATTCTGCTGGGAGAGCTACGCGACAGCGAGACCATTCGTCTGGCGCTAACGGCGGCGGAAACGGGGCATCTGGTGCTGGCGACGCTGCATACGCGCGGTGCCGCGCAGGCGATCGAGCGACTGATTGATTCTTTTCCGGCGCAGGAAAAAGACCCGGTGCGCAGCCAACTGGCAGGCAGTCTGCGCGCCGTACTGTCGCAGAAACTGGAACCCGACAAGCAGGAGGGGCGCGTTGCGCTGTATGAACAGCTGATCAACACGCCGGCAGCGGGGAATTTGATTCGGGAAGGGAAGTCCCATCAGTTACCCCATGTCATTCAGACCGGGCAGCAGATGGGGATGATGACCTTTGCCCAGAGCCTGCAACAGCGACAGGCACAAGGACGGCTTTAAGCAACGTATGGGATCAGTAGCCCTGCTCGAAGTAACTTTCGAGAATGATAACGGCGGAGGCGGAATCGATCTTACCTTTATTCAGCGCGCGATAGCCACCCTGCTCAAACAGGCCGGAGCGTGCCTCGACGGTGCTGAGTCGCTCATCGTGTAAGGTGACCGTAACGCCGAAACGCCCGTGAATGCGGTTGGCGAACTTGCGCGCGCGCGCAGTGAGCGGTTGCTCGGTGCCGTCCATATTCAGCGGTAGGCCAACGATGATCTCATCCGGTTGCCACTCTTTGAGCAGGCGTTCGATCAGGTTCCAGTCCGGCGTACCGTCCTGCGCTTTAATCGCGGGCAGGGCGCGCGCTGTGCCGGTTACCCGCTGACCAATCGCCACGCCGATACTTTTGGTGCCAAAATCAAAGGCCAGTAATGTTTCACTCATCAGGCATGCCCCGCCACGCCGGGCATCGTCAGGATGTCGATACCGATCAGTCGGGCGGCTTCACGCCAGCGATCGGCAATCGGTGTTTTAAACAGGATATTGAGATCGGCAGGGGCAGTCAGCCAGGCGTTGTCCAGCAGCTCTTGTTCAAGCTGGCCTTTCTCCCAGGAGGAGTAACCGAGCGCGACCAGCACATCGGCAGGTTGCTCATTCGTGCCTAAGGTTTCAAGCACGTCGCGAGACGTGGTGATGACGGTGTTATCCGAGATGCGGATACTGGAGGCAAAACGCGACGGCGGCGTGTGCAGGATAAACCCGCGATCTTCCGCTAACGGGCCGCCAAGCATCACTGCTTTATCCAGACGGATCGCCGGATCGCGCGGTTCTGGCGCGATTTTTAGTTTTTCCAGAATCCCTTCAATCTGGAGATTTTCCAGAGGCTTATTCACAATAATCCCCATTGCGCCATCTTCGTTATGTTCGCAAATGTACACCACTGAACGGCGGAAAATCGGATCCTGGAGAGCAGGCATGGCAATAAGAAAGTGATGCTGTAAATTCATTGTCAGAGGTTCTGTTTCCTGGTTCAAAAAAGCAACAGGGGTCAGTATGTGGGTAAAGCGCACGGATGTCACTACTGTAGGCCGGATAAGACGCCTGTGTCGCCCTCCGGCATCGGTGTCTTAATGCCTGATGGCGCTACGCTTATCAGGCCTACAGCACTGGTTCATGGCTGATTATTTTTGCAAACGTGCTTCGATAGCGTCCATCAGCATCCCGGTGATGGAGATCGGGAATTCGGCTTCAATCTCGCGGATACAGGTCGGGCTGGTGACGTTAATCTCGGTCAGACGATCGCCAATGATATCCAGACCGACAAAAATCAGTCCTTTGGCTTTCAGTGTCGGCCCGATACGGCGCGCGATTTCCCAGTCGCTCTCGGTTAACGGACG
Organism: Citrobacter amalonaticus; assembly: GCF_018323885.1. Taxonomy (NCBI): domain Bacteria; kingdom Pseudomonadati; phylum Pseudomonadota; class Gammaproteobacteria; order Enterobacterales; family Enterobacteriaceae; genus Citrobacter; species Citrobacter amalonaticus. The sequence goes on from NZ_AP024585.1 coordinate 810,056, forward strand.
TGGTTCACCGCGACCGCCTGCGGCCAGGTTGCCACGGGTCTCGCCGCCCTGCGGAATGCGCGCCAGGCAGTACGGAACCGGTTCTCCATCAACGACCAGCACGCGTTTGTCGCCATCTTTAATGGCTGGCAAATAGTTCTGCGCCATGCAGTAGCGGGTACCATGTTCGGTCAGGGTTTCCGCAATCACGCCGAGGTTCGGATCGCCTTCTTTAACACGGAAGATCGACGCGCCGCCCATGCCGTCAAGCGGCTTGAGAATAATATCGCTGTGCTTCTGCCAGAACGCCTTCAGTTGCGCTTTGTTGCGAGTGACCAGCGTTTCCGGCGTCAGGTCAGAGAACCAGGCGGTGAACAGCTTTTCGTTACAGTCACGCAGGCTCTGCGGCTTGTTGACGATCAGCGTCCCTTTTTCTTCCGCGCGTTCCAGAATATAGGTGGCGTAGATGAACTCGGTATCAAACGGCGGATCTTTACGCATCAGAATGACGTCGAGGGCGTCCAGCGGCAGATCCTGCTCGCCGGTAAACTCATACCATTTATCATAGTTCTGCTCGACGCTCAGGGTACGCGTGCGGGCGCGGGCTTCACCGTTAATCAGATAAAGATCGGCCATCTCCATATAATGAAGTTCGTAACCACGACGTTGCGCTTCCAGCAGCATAGCGAAGCTGGAGTCTTTCTTGATATTGATGCTTGCGATGGGGTCCATCACGATGCCGAGCTTGATCATTATTCTTCTCCGTTAGCCCAGATCGCCAAATCGCACCTGAAGCGCGGTAATGGCGGTGAGCGCAGTTGTCTCAGTACGCAGAACGCGAGGTCCTAACAGAATATCAGTAAACTGATAGCGTGCGGTCATGGCAATTTCCTCTGCTGACAGCCCACCTTCCGGGCCAATCAGCAAACGAACGCGCTCAACCGGAAGTGGCAATGTGTTGATACTGTCGCTGGCGCGGGGATGGAGGTTCAGTTTCAACCCCTCGTTCTGTTCTGCACACCAGGCTTCCAGATCCATCGCCGGGCGAATTTCCGGCACCCGGTTGCGACCACACTGTTCGCAGGCGGCAATGGCGATTTTCTGCCACTGCTGGAGCTTCTTGTTCAGACGTTCATTGTCCAGTTTAACGCCGCAGCGTTCAGAAAAAAGTGGCGTAATGAGGCTTACACCCAGTTCGATCGATTTCTGAATGGTGAACTCCATCTTCTCGCCGCGCGACATGACCTGGCCAAGATGGATGTGCAGCGGCGATTCACGATCGTCAATCTCGCCATGTAGCACCTTTACGTCGACGCTTTTTTTGCTGGCGCGGGTGATTTCAGCGGCGAAAACCTGATTGCTGCCATCAAACAGCTGCAGTTCCTGACCTGGCCCCATCCGCAAAACGCGTCCGATATGGTTGGCGGCATCTTCGCACAGGGAAATCTGGCTGCCGGCGGTGATGGGTTCTGGGTGATAAATGCGGGGAATGCGCATAGTTATAAATCCGCGTCATCTCCCCACGCAGTCTCGCCGCGCGGGGTAAGGGGTTAATCAAATATCCCGCTAGTGTAGGTTAGCTCTTTTGCGCCTGGCAAGCGCGTTGCACGTAAGGGTTATGGTTTCCCTGAATCTTCGCGATCCGTTCGTCGCGCTCACACTCCCAGTCGGTAACTGGATACAGCCTGTTCCAGGCATTGAAAAGCTGGGTTTGCTGGCGGGATAGCGTCAGGTTGTACTGGTCGCGCATATAAAAGTAGGTCCGCGCAATCGCACCGCGCGCGCGGGCGGGTGGTTCGGCGATCTTTTCTTTGAAATCGACTTTCATGGCGCACTGCCCATATTGACCTTCGCCGCCGTTCCACTGGCTGTACATGAAGTTACCGCGATCGCCATTCACCTCACCGACGGCGGGTTGCAGGTTATGCATGTCGCTTTCCATTTTGCGATAGACCGGATCTTTGGCGCAGTTTTTCCGTCCGCCTTCCTGCCAGCATTGGCGTTGGTGGCCAAACTGCCATGCCGGAACGACGTGTTCCCATTCGATTCGGCTGGCGCGATTCTCGTTCTTTCGCACTTTGTAGCCGCAGGAGTCGAGATTGACGACCCCCTTCTTGCCCTGCCAGTTGATTTTACATCCGCAATAGAAGTCGCCAGGGACATCGGCGTTAACCTTGACGCCTGCGGTCTTTGCCTGTGAGAAACTGTTAATGCCAGCGGCCAACGTCTGGCCCGAAAGGGCTACCGTAAAAAAGGCGGTAGCCAAAAAAAGAGGACGGTACATCATGAACTCCGTATCAAAGCGAGCCCGCAACGTAACGAAAGTTGATGTGTGATGCAATCAGTCAGATCAGGAAAGTTCCTGATAGTTCTGGTTATTTAAGCGGCACTAAGGGTTCGCCGCAGTGGACGCAGCGGTAGGTGGCTTCGCCGCGCACCACGCGATTATGGCGGCGGATGGTCAGTTGATGCTCCTGACACCGGCAGCGGTATGGGAAAGTGTTGCGGCGTATCGATTGCAGTTCGAACTGATGCGTGCGGCGTGCGGGGACACCGAGCACGCTTTCCATCATCCACTTCCACTCTTTACCGTGCGGCGCAACCCGACCAAATCGCTTCCACACCAGTAAATGCGCCAGTTCGTGCGGCACCACTTCGTTGATAAACGCTTCGACGTTTTCCATCAGCAGCACCGGATTTAGGCGAATTTCGTAACTTTCCAGCCAGGCGGTGCCGGCAGAGGTGCCACGTTGTTGATACACCAACGTGGGTTCGGGATAGCTGCAGCCGAGCTTCAGGTTAGCCTGAGCGAGGTTATCGCGCAGACTACGCATGACGGCTTGCTGGACAGCAATAGGGAGACGGGCGGTTTTCATAACGGCAGAGAATAGTGCGACAGGGATGGGACTGCAAGAGGAAGGCGTCCTCCCGTGGGGGAGGACGCAAAGGGCAGATTAATCGTGTGCGCCGATTTCGCGCAGTTTACGACCTTTCATCAGGTTACGTTCAATGTGCTCCAGCGAGACGTGTTTGGTTTCCGGCACCAGCCACAGCGTCAGCAGGATAAACAGCACATTCAGACCAGCGTAAACCCAGAAGGTATTCGCATTACCGAGGTTTTGCAGCATGGTCAGGAACGTCGCGCCGACGATCATGTTGGCAATCCAGTTGGTTGCCGTCGAGCAGGTGATACCAAAATCACGGCCCTTCAGCGGCTGGATTTCAGAACACAGCACCCAAATCAGCGGACCGGCGCTCATCGCAAAACCAATGATGAACATCAGCAGCATCGCGATAGCGAAGTACTGCGCGGACGGGGAGTGGATGCCAACATGCATCATCGTTCCGAGGATCCCCATTCCGGCCGCCATCACCAGGAATCCCAGCGTCAGTGTCGGTTTACGACCCCAGCGGTCAACCAGACCGATAGCGATAAAGGTGGCCAGCACGTTGGTCAGACCGACAATCACGGTGCCCCACATCTGCTCTGAGGTGTTGGTGTAACCCGCCATTTCAAAGATTTTTGGCGCGTAGTACATGATGACATTCATCCCGGTGAACTGCTGCATCACCTGCAACAGCACGCCGAGGAACACTGCGCGACGGAAGTTGCTGTTCTCTTTGAACAACGCCCAACCGCTCTGTTTCACCTGTAGGCTTTCGCGGATTTCATCCAGCTCGCGTTTGGCTTCTGCGCTGGTATCACGCAGGCGTAGCAATACGCGTTCAGCATCGACAAAGCGCCGTTTTGCTGCAAACCAGCGCGGGCTGTCCGGCAGGAAGAAGACGCCGATCAGCAACAGAATCGCCGGGATGATAATCACGCCCAGCATCCAGCGCCATGCGCCGCTGTAGCTGAAGGCGGTATCCGACAGATAGGCGCCGAGGATCCCGATGGTGATCATCAACTGGTACATAGAGATCATGCTGCCGCGAATTTTTTCCGGCGCGATCTCAGACAGGTACAGCGGGGCGGTGTAAGACGCCACGCCAACGGCCAGACCCAGCAGGACGCGGGAAAGGATCAGCACTTCAACGTTCGGCGCTGCCGCGGAGAACAGCGAACCGGCGACAAACAGGATCGCGCCGATCATCAGGCTTTTCTTGCGCCCGAGTTTGAAAGAGAGCCAGCCGCTGCCGACCGCACCGACTGCTGCACCGAACATCATGGAGCTGACGACCCACTCCTGAGTATGTGCGGAGATCTGGAATTCATCGGTGATAAACGGTAATGCGCCAGCAATAACGCCGATATCCAGGCCAAAAAGTAATCCTGCCAGGGCTGCAAGGAAGCAGACAAAAAATGTCATCGCCTTATTGGAACGCCCCTGTTTTTTATTGTCAGGCATTATGCCCTCCGTTTGGGTTATCAGTTTTGTTGATAATTAGGGTAGGTGAGTACACCGCAAAAATATGTGATTGTTATCACGTAAGTGTAATCGGTTACACTGCCCGTTTATCGTCATTTACATTAATAAGTTGAAAATTATAGATTAATTAAACTGAGGTGTATCACGTTTGCGTAGATTTAAGACTTAGCTGAAATAAAATGTAACAGCAGAGAAAGCCAGAACATGCAAAGTGATTATTCTGAAACGAGTACTTTCACCCCATGGTGTAAGCGGTTTCAATTAATGGCGTGCGGAGGAATTTCTGGCGGGGCGTAAAGAAAAAAGGCCAGCGCGAGGCTGGCCTTACGTCACGGATGTCGGTCGCTTACTTCAGACCGGCAGCGTCGCGCAGCAGAGCGGCTTTGTCGGTTTTTTCCCACGGGAAATGTTCGCGACCAAAGTGACCGTACGCAGCGGTCTCTTTGTAGATCGGGTGCAGCAGATCCAGCATCTGAATCAGACCGTACGGACGCAGATCGAAGAACTCGCGAACCAGCAGCGTCAACTGCTCAGCAGACACTTTCTCGGTACCGAAGGTTTCCACCATGATGGAAGTCGGTTCAGCCACGCCGATCGCGTAGGAAACCTGAATTTCACAACGGTCAGCCAGGCCTGCGGCAACGATGTTTTTCGCGACATAACGTCCTGCGTAAGCTGCAGAACGGTCCACTTTCGATGGATCTTTACCGGAGAATGCGCCGCCACCGTGACGCGCCATGCCGCCGTAGGTATCAACGATGATCTTACGACCGGTCAGACCGCAGTCACCCATTGGGCCGCCGATAACAAAACGGCCGGTCGGGTTGATGAAGAATTTGGTGGCAGAGTTCAGCCATTCGGTCGGCAGAACCGGCTTGATGATCTCTTCCATCACCGCTTCTTTCAGCGTCGTCTGATCGATCTCTTCCGCATGCTGGGTGGAGAGCACCACGGCGTCGATGCCGACAATTTTGCCGTCGTCGTACTGGAAGGTCACCTGGCTTTTCGCATCCGGGCGCAGCCACGGCAGGGTACCATTTTTACGCACTTCAGCCTGACGCTGCACCAGACGGTGCGCGTAGGTGATCGGCGCAGGCATCAGCACGTCGGTTTCGTTGGTGGCATAGCCAAACATCAGGCCCTGGTCGCCAGCGCCCTGTTCCAGCGGATCGGCACGGTCAACGCCCTGGTTGATATCCGGAGACTGTTTACCAATGGCGCTCAGGACAGCACACGAGTTGGCATCAAAGCCCATGTCGGAATGCACATAGCCAATCTCGCGCACGGTATTACGTGTGATCTCTTCGATATCGACCCATGCGCTGGTGGTGATTTCACCGCCAACTAAAACCATGCCGGTTTTCACGTAGGTCTCACACGCGACGCGCGCTTTCGGATCCTGTTCCAGGATAGCATCGAGCACGGCATCAGAGATTTGGTCTGCGATTTTGTCAGGATGCCCTTCTGATACGGACTCGGACGTAAAAAGGTGTTTTGCCATGTTTTATTTCACCTAAGGAGAATTTGGTTAGCTCAAACTGTTGTGCGGAAAAGCCAAAGCAGAAGATTCTACCAAGGCCTGCAGGTTAGTGACACTGGCAGTCTGAGTGTTAATCAGTATGGATGGATTAACATCTGGATGGCTATTTTAGGTCACTTCTTCACCCGATTTCCACTGTTTTTTGAATCAGCTCTCACTATGTTGAAAACATGAGGGGAAATTTTTACAGATACTGCTGACAATCTGCGCATTTATGTTTTGCTTTTTCATTCTGTTGTCGGTATAAAACGCGGCGCGCGGCTCATACAAAAAGCACACGACGTTTTCTTCGTGTCGCCACTTCCAGCCGGGTTAAAACGTTAGCTTTGGCTTGTGGGTGCGTTCCTGATGGAGCGACCATGGAGGTGATAAGAGATAATGAACCGTTGTATTTTGCTGAATCTGTCGCACCGTTCTGGTGTGCGTATGTCCTCCACAATTTGCATCTCTGCTTTGCATACCTGCCGATGTTATACCCATCTCGGCGCTTCTCAGGACTCCAGAGCCGGTAACTGGCACTAAGGACTGAACAAGGGCGCTCTTGTGGAAACAAGAGTTTTCTCGTGGTTTCGCCGAACCGTCATACGTAAGTTCGGTTACGTGTTTTACAATGATATGAAAAAGAAACCGGTCGCGCAGGCGGAGTACCAGCACTTTCTGCTGGAAAATCCGACTGTTTATGGGTTGTTATCGCCTCTTCGGATTGCGATAGTAGTCAACTGTTTTACACTTGTTAATAAAATTTGAGGTTCGCTATGTCTGACGACATGTCTTTGGGTTCGCCTTCGTCAGCAGGCGAACAGGGTGTACTACGCTCCATGCAGGAGGTTGCAATGAGCTCCCAGGAAGCCAGCAAGATGCTGCGTACTTACAATATTGCCTGGTGGGGCAATAACTACTATGACGTCAATGAGTTGGGTCACATTAGCGTGTGCCCGGACCCTGACGTCCCCGAAGCGCGCGTCGATCTCGCTAAGCTGGTGAAAGCACGTGAAGCGCAAGGGCAACGCCTGCCGGCGCTGTTTTGCTTCCCGCAGATCCTGCAACACCGCCTGCGCTCTATTAACGCGGCGTTCAAACGCGCGCGTGAGTCGTACGGTTATAACGGTGACTATTTCCTGGTTTACCCCATCAAGGTTAACCAGCATCGTCGCGTCATCGAATCCTTAATCCATTCTGGCGAACCGCTGGGTCTGGAAGCCGGTTCCAAAGCGGAACTGATGGCGGTCCTGGCGCATGCCGGGATGACCCGTTCGGTAATTGTGTGTAACGGCTATAAAGACCGTGAGTACATTCGCCTGGCGCTGATTGGCGAGAAGATGGGCCATAAAGTCTATCTGGTCATCGAGAAGATGTCGGAAATCGCCATTGTGCTGGATGAAGCCGAACGTCTGAACGTCATTCCGCGTCTGGGCGTGCGTGCGCGTCTGGCTTCGCAGGGGTCTGGCAAATGGCAGTCCTCCGGCGGCGAAAAATCCAAATTTGGCCTGGCGGCAACGCAGGTTCTGCAACTGGTGGAAACGCTGCGTGAAGCCGGGCGTCTCGATAGTTTGCAACTGCTGCATTTCCACCTTGGTTCGCAGATGGCGAATATCCGTGATATCGCCACCGGTGTGCGTGAGTCTGCCCGTTTCTATGTTGAGCTGCATAAGCTCGGCGTCAACATTCAGTGCTTCGATGTGGGCGGCGGCTTGGGTGTTGACTACGAAGGAACCCGCTCGCAGTCTGACTGCTCGGTGAACTACGGCCTGAACGAATACGCCAACAACATTATCTGGGCGATTGGCGATGCCTGCGAAGAAAATGGTCTGCCGCATCCGACGGTGATCACCGAGTCCGGTCGTGCGGTGACCGCGCACCACACGGTGCTGGTGTCCAACATCATCGGCGTTGAGCGTAACGAATATACCGTGCCTGTTGCTCCGGCTGACGACGCGCCGCGCGCGCTGCAAAGCATGTGGGAAACCTGGCAGGAGATGCACGAGCCGGGCACCCGTCGCTCGCTGCGCGAATGGCTGCACGACAGCCAGATGGATTTGCACGATATCCACATCGGATACTCCTCCGGCACTTTCAGCCTGCAGGAACGTGCTTGGGCGGAACAGCTTTATCTGAGCATGTGTCACGAAGTGCAGAAACAGCTGGATCCGCAAAACCGCGCGCATCGTCCGATCATTGATGAACTGCAAGAGCGTATGGCGGACAAAATGTACGTCAACTTCTCGCTGTTCCAGTCAATGCCGGATGCGTGGGGGATCGATCAGCTGTTCCCGGTCCTGCCGCTGGAAGGGCTGGATCAGGTACCTGAACGTCGTGCGGTTCTGTTGGACATCACTTGTGATTCCGACGGCGCTATCGATCACTACATCGACGGCGATGGCATTGCGACCACCATGCCGATGCCTGAGTACGATCCGGATAACCCGCCGATGCTCGGTTTCTTTATGGTCGGCGCATATCAGGAGATCCTCGGCAACATGCACAACCTGTTTGGCGATACCGAAGCGGTGGACGTGTTTGTCTTCCCGGACGGTAGTGTAGAAGTTGAGCTGTCGGATGAAGGGGATACCGTAGCGGACATGCTGCAATATGTGCAGTTGGATCCGAAAACGCTGCTGACACACTTCCGCGATCAGGTGAAACAAACCGGCCTGGACGATGCGCTGCAGCAGCAGTTCCTCGAAGAGTTCGAAGCGGGTCTGTACGGCTATACGTATCTTGAAGATGAATAATGGCTGATGCCCGGGCGACTTGAACCTGGGCAATTAAGCAGCGATAATTTACTCAATTACTGTGTTTACGAATCAAACCCTTTCTCGTCGGGCCTAACGACGCGGGAGGGTTTTTTTATATCGACGAATAAGAGGTTTTTGCCATGAGCACCTTAGGTCATCAGTACGATAACTCCCTGGTTTCAAACGCCTTTGGTTTCCTGCGTTTGCCAATGAATTTCCAGCCGTATGACAGCGATGCCGACTGGGTGATCACTGGCGTGCCGTTTGACATGGCGACGTCCGGTCGCGCGGGCGGACGTCACGGCCCGGCGGCGATCCGTCAGGTGTCAACGAATCTGGCCTGGGAACACAACCGCTTCCCGTGGAATTTCGACATGCGTGAGCGTCTGAACGTGGTGGACTGCGGCGACCTGGTTTACGCTTTTGGCGACGCGCGTGAAATGAGTGAAAAACTGCAGGCGCATGCAGAGAAACTGCTGGCAGCCGGTAAACGGATGCTCTCTTTTGGCGGCGACCACTTTGTGACGCTGCCGCTGCTGCGCGCGCACGCGAAACACTTTGGCAAAATGGCGCTGGTCCATTTCGATGCCCACACCGACACTTATGCGAATGGCTGTGAGTTCGACCATGGCACCATGTTCTACACTGCGCCGAACGAAGGGTTGATCGATCCGAATCACTCCGTGCAGATCGGCATTCGTACAGAATTCGACAAAGACAACGGCTTTACCGTGCTGGACGCCTGCCAGGTGAACGATCGCGGCGTTGATGACATCATCGCTCAGGTGAAACAGATTGTCGGCGACATGCCGGTCTATCTGACCTTTGATATCGACTGCCTGGATCCGGCATTCGCGCCGGGGACCGGTACGCCAGTGATTGGCGGTCTGACTTCCGATCGCGCCATCAAGCTGGTGCGCGGCCTGAAAGATCTGAACATCGTAGGGATGGACGTGGTGGAAGTGGCGCCGGCTTACGATCAGTCAGAAATCACCGCCCTGGCGGCGGCAACGCTGGCGCTGGAGATGCTGTACATTCAGGCAGCGAAGAAAGGCGAGTAACGGGTTTCGGGCTATTTTACTCGCCATTTTGAACCCGGGCAGTGCTCGCCATCCTCACGTACTCCGTGTACGCTCCGGTGGCTGTGCGCTGTCCAGGCTCAAACTGGCTTCGCCAATAACGCCCGATCACCGGACTAAATTTGTAGTTCTGTAGTTCTGTAGGCCGGATAAGGCGCTTACGCCATCATCCGGCACGCTTGAATGTTACTTAATCCCGTCTGCTTTCATACGATCGCGAATATGTTGCGCACGTTCTGCGGAGGCCGGGTGATCGTCAAACATTGAGCTTTGACGACCTTCTTCCAGTTTCGCCAGTTTTTCGAAGCTGGTGGCAAGACCCGCCGGGCTGATACCGCGTTTGCGCAACAAATCGTACGAGTAGTCGTCCGCTTCCGCTTCCTGACGCTGGGAGAACTGCGAGTTCACCAGTTTTTCCCCCAGATCGCCGAGCTGTGATTGCGACAGGCTGCCGACGATCCCACCCGCTGAGGCTGCGGCTGCACGAACGGCGTTAGTGCCCAGCGCCACCTGCATACCTTTCTTCACGTGGCCGAGCGCAACGTGACCCATTTCATGGCCAATCACAGCTTCGACTTCGTTGTCCGTCATCATGTCCATCAGGCCGCTATAGACACGAATACAGCCGTTCGCCATCGCGAAGGCATTCACGTCTTTCGCCATGTAGACCTTGTAGTTGACCGCTTGTCCGTTGATGTTATCGCCGAGCGCCGTGGCGATTTTGTTCAGGCGCTTCGCGTACTCGCTGCCGGCTGGCGCGATAGTCGCTTTACCATCCATTTCCGTACAGGCCTGGTTGCTTAACGCGATAACCTGCGTGTCGCTCAGACTGTAGGCCTGAAAAGCCTCGGCCCCTGAGGAGAGCAGTCCATTGGAATTCATATTCTGGCAGCCGGTCAATACCGTCGCCATGCCCATAGCAAGCAGTAACGCGCGAATCTTCATGTTTTTTCTTCCACACGAAATGAGGATTGTTCTAAAAGTGCGCGATTTACAGATGAATCCGCGCTCTCGCTAAGTATAAAGAAAAGAACAACAAGCGGGCGAGCAGATTGCGCAACATGCGAGTGTGATCCGGAGATTTCTGAAGCGGCAAAAGGATGCTCCATGTACATGACACGCGGCTTGGGTTACATTGTTGGCACTTTTTTCCGGCGTAGCCCAAAACGCGCTGTCGTCAAGTCGTTGCGGGTATGGCCTTCATCATCCGATCTGGAGTCAAAATGTCCTCACGTAAAGAGCTTGCCAATGCTATTCGTGCGCTGAGCATGGACGCAGTACAGAAAGCCAAATCCGGTCATCCGGGTGCCCCGATGGGTATGGCTGACATTGCCGAAGTCCTGTGGCGTGATTTCCTGAACCACAACCCGAGCAACCCGTCCTGGGCCGATCGTGACCGTTTCGTACTGTCTAACGGCCACGGCTCCATGTTGATTTACAGCCTGCTGCACCTCACCGGTTACGATCTGCCGATGTCTGAGCTGCAGAACTTCCGTCAGCTGCATTCCAAAACTCCGGGCCACCCGGAAGTGGGTTACACCGCCGGTGTGGAAACCACTACCGGTCCGCTGGGTCAGGGTATTGCGAACGCGGTCGGTATGGCTATCGCTGAAAAAACACTGGCTGCACAGTTTAACCGTCCGGGCCATGACATCGTTGACCACTACACCTATGCGTTCATGGGCGACGGCTGCATGATGGAAGGTATTTCTCACGAGGTATGCTCTTTGGCCGGTACGCTGAAGCTGGGCAAACTGGTCGCGTTCTACGATGACAACGGTATCTCTATCGACGGTCACGTTGAAGGCTGGTTCACTGACGACACCGCTAAACGTTTTGAAGCCTATGGCTGGCACGTTGTGCGCGGCGTAGATGGTCACGATGCTGACGCGATCAAACGTGCAGTCGAAGAAGCACGTGCCGTCACTGACAAACCGTCCCTGCTGATGTGTAAAACCATCATCGGTTTCGGTTCCCCGAACAAAGCGGGTACCCACGACTCCCACGGCGCGCCGCTGGGCGACGCAGAAATCGCACTGACCCGCGAACAGTTGGGCTGGAAATACGCGCCGTTCGAAATCCCGTCTGAAATCTACGCTCAGTGGGATGCGAAAGAAGCCGGTCAGGCGAAAGAGTCTGCCTGGAACGAGAAATTTGCCGCCTACGCGAAAGCCTTCCCGCAGGAAGCTGCTGAGTTCACCCGTCGTATGAAAGGTGAAATGCCGTCTGATTTCGACGCAAAAGCGAACGAGTTTATTGCTAAGCTGCAGGCTAATCCGGCGAAAATCGCCAGCCGTAAAGCGTCTCAGAATGCGATCGAAGCGTTTGGTCCGTTGCTGCCAGAATTCCTCGGCGGCTCTGCTGACCTGGCGCCGTCTAACCTGACGCTGTGGTCGGGTTCTAAAGCGATCAACGAAGATGCTGCCGGTAACTATATCCATTACGGCGTACGCGAATTCGGTATGACCGCGATTGCCAACGGTATCTCCCTGCACGGTGGTTTCCTGCCGTACACCTCCACCTTCCTGATGTTCGTGGAATATGCCCGTAACGCGGTACGCATGGCTGCGCTGATGAAACAGCGTCAGGTGATGGTTTACACCCACGACTCCATCGGTCTGGGCGAAGATGGCCCGACTCACCAGCCGGTAGAGCAGGTGGCTTCTCTGCGCGTCACGCCGAACATGAGCACCTGGCGTCCGTGTGACCAGGTTGAATCCGCCGTGGCGTGGAAGTACGGCGTTGAGCGTCAGGACGGCCCGACCGCGCTGATCCTCTCCCGTCAGAACCTGGCACAGCAGGAACGTACTGAAGAGCAACTGGCGAACATCGCGCGCGGTGGCTACGTATTGAAAGATTGTGCAGGCCAGCCTGAGCTTATCTTCATCGCGACCGGTTCTGAAGTTGAGCTGGCGGTTGCCGCATGGGACAAACTGACCGCAGAAGGCGTGAAAGCGCGCGTGGTCTCCATGCCGTCTACTGACGCGTTCGACAAGCAGGATGCGGCTTACCGTGAATCCGTACTGCCGAAAGCGGTTACCGCTCGCGTGGCAGTGGAAGCCGGTATCGCTGACTACTGGTTCAAGTACGTGGGTCTGAACGGCGCGATCGTCGGGATGACCACCTTCGGTGAATCTGCTCCGGCAGAGCTGCTGTTCGAAGAGTTCGGCTTCACCGTCGACAACGTTGTCGCGAAAGCAAAAGCACTGCTGTAATCATCATTACAACAGTCTCTAACGGGTCGCTTCGGCGGCCCGTTATCATCTGGAACGGTATTTATTTTTACTCAGGCAAGGGGTTATTATCGATCCGCTTCACAAAACTGACATTTTGTGTATTACCAAAATTGTAATGTGAGTCACATAATTGCTCTTGCTATTTTTATTTCTATTTGTAATTGATTGTTTTTTAATGATTTAAATTATTCCCCCTTTTCCCTGTCTCTGTTTTCCCCTCGATTGCTTTCATTTTGCCGCACGCGTATTTTGTTTTTAGCGAGACGCTGTACCCTAAAAATAAAATAAGGACAATTTATGCGGTTGATTGACTATTTTCCTGAAGCTTCTATTTCAATAAAAGCGGTGGCAAAGAACTGGCAGGAAGCTATTGATTTTTCCATGGCATCGTTGCTGGCAAATCATTATGTGAATGCCAATTATATCCAGGCTATAAAAGATTCGACGATCAACAATGGTCCTTATTATATTCTGGCTCCCGGTGTGGCGATGCCTCATGCTCGTCCGGAATGCGGCGCGCTAAAAACAGGCATGTCATTAACGCTACTTAAACAGGAAGTACAATTTGCCGACGATGACGAACCCGTAAAATTACTTATTGGGTTATCAGCGGCAAATGCCGATTCACATATCGGCGCTATCCAGGCTTTAAGCGAACTATTATGTGAAGAGGAAAACCTCGCAGCATTATTTGCTGCTAAATCAGAAAAACAGCTGGCGGATATTATCGCCCGCGCATAATCATTTTCTCCTCGACAGGATATTATCATGGAACACAAGTCTGCTCGTGCAAAGGTCCAGGCTTTTGGGGGATTTTTGACTGCAATGGTCATCCCTAATATCGGTGCTTTTATTGCCTGGGGTTTTATTACTGCATTATTTATTCCGACAGGGTGGATGCCCAATGAGCATTTCGCCAAAATAGTCGGTCCGATGATTACCTATTTATTACCCGTTATGATTGGCTCCACCGGTGGACATCTGGTGGGTGGGAAGCGCGGGGCGGTGATGGGGGGGATCGGTACCATCGGCGTGATTATTGGCGCAGATATCCCGATGTTCCTCGGTTCCATGATTATGGGGCCACTGGGTGGTCTGGTGATTAAATACATTGACCGACTGCTGGACCAGCGTATTCCCGCAGGCTTTGAGATGGTGATTAATAACTTCTCATTAGGCATTGCCGGAATGATGTTGTGCCTGCTGGGGTTTGAAGTCATTGGCCCGGCGGTCCTCATTGCCAATAACTTTGTGAAAGAGTGTATTGAATCACTGGTACATGCAGGTTATCTACCGCTGCTTTCACTAATTAATGAACCCGCGAAAATCCTCTTTCTGAATAATGCCATCGATCAGGGGGTCTATTATCCGCTGGGAATGCAGCAAGCCTCGGAGACAGGAAAATCCATCTTTTTCATGGTGGCCTCAAACCCTGGCCCCGGTTTAGGTTTACTGCTGGCGTTTACCTTCTTTGGTAAAGGGATGGCGAAGAAATCTGCACCCGGCGCCATGATTATCCATTTTCTGGGCGGCATTCACGAACTCTACTTCCCGTACGTGCTGATGAAGCCACTGACCCTGGTGGGCATGATTGCCGGGGGAATGAGCGGAACATGGGTGTTTAACCTGTTAGGCGGTGGCCTGGTTGCGGGTCCGAGCCCAGGGTCGATTTTCGCTTACCTGGCATTGACGCCAAAAGGCTCTTTCCTGGCCACGATTGCGGGCGTCACGGCGGGAACCGTAGTGACCTTTATCATCACCTCATTGATCCTGAAAATGGAAAGAAATGGTCTGGCCGAGAGTGAAGAGACGTTCAGTGATTCCGCCAAAGCTGTCAAAGCCATGAAGCAGGAAGGCAGTTTTTCATATCGCCATGTCAAACGTATCGCCTTTGTGTGTGATGCGGGAATGGGGTCCAGTGCGATGGGGGCGACGACGTTTCGTAAGCGCCTGGAAAAAGCCGGGTTGTCTATCGATGTCAAACATTACGCCATCGAAAATGTCCCTGACGATGTCGATATTATCGTGACGCACGCCAGTCTTGAGGGGCGCGTTAAACGAGTCAGTCATAAGCCTCTGGTGTTGATAAAAAATTATATTGGCGACCCGCTGCTTGACGATTTATTTAATCACTTAACGTCGAATTAGCATTTCTGGTTTCTGGAGTTAATATGAAAACGAAAGTGGCTGCAATATATGGCAAACAGGATGTCCGTATCCGTGAGTTTGAATTACCTGAAATTACGGATAATGAACTGTTAGTCAGCGTGATTTCCGACAGCGTATGCTTATCCACCTGGAAGGCTGCGACATTAGCCAGTGAACATAAACGTGTTCCTGATGATCTGGAAAATCATCCGGTGATTACCGGTCACGAATGTGCCGGGATCATTGTTGAAGTAGGTAAAAACTTAACCGGGAAATATAAAAAAGGGCAACGTTTTGTTTTACAACCCGCAATGGGATTGCCCAGCGGTTATTCCGCAGGATACAGCTACGAATATTTCGGTGGTAATGCCACATATATGATTATCCCTGAAATTGCGATAAATCTGGGATGCGTATTGCCATACCACGGTTCTTATTTTGCGGCCGCCTCGCTGGCGGAACCGATGTGTTGCATCATTGGTGCCTATAAGGCGAATTATCATACGACGCCTTATCTGTATAAGCATCGAATGGGGATTAAGCCCGGCGGCAATATTGCGCTTTTAGCCTGCGCCGGGCCAATGGGGATCGGTGCGATTGATTATGCTATTAACGGCGGGATCCAACCGGCACGCGTGGTGGTGGTGGATATTGATGAAACGCGTCTGGAGCAGGCTAAAAAACTCCTGCCGGTCAAATTTGCCGCGCGCAAGGGAATCGAACTCACCTATGTGAATTCGTCCGGTATGGTCGACCCCGCGACGCAACTGCGCGAATTAACGGGCGGCGCCGGGTTCGATGACGTTTTTGTCTATGCCGCCGTGCCAGCCGTCGTGGAGATGGCTGACGATCTTCTGGCAGAAGATGGCTGTCTGAACTTCTTTGCCGGTCCGACGGATAGCCGTTTTAAGGTGCCGTTTAATTTCTACAACGTGCATTACAACAGCACTCACGTAGTCGGAACCTCTGGCGGTTCCACTGAGGACATGAAAGAGGCGATTACATTGAGCGCGGCGGGACAGCTTCAGCCATCGTTTATGGTGACCCATATTGGTGGTCTCGATGCGGTGCCCGATACCGTTCTGAATTTGCCGGATATTCCAGGCGGCAAGAAGCTTATTTATAACGGTGTGACGATGCCGCTGACGGCAATTGCTGATTTCGCTGAGAAAGGCAAAACCGATCCGTTATTCAGAGAACTGGCGCGTCTTGTGGAGGAGACACACGGAATCTGGAATGAGAAAGCAGAAAAGTATCTGCTGGCGCAGTTTGGCGTGGATATCGGGGAGGCGGCGGCATGAAGTCGTTGGCATGGCCGCTGTTTCGCATCACAGAGCAGGCAGCGCTGGCTGCCTGGCCGCAAACCGGCTGCGGCGATAAGAACAAAATAGATGGACTGGCAGTGAGTGCGATGCGCACGGCCTTGAATGACATCGCTATTCGCGGGCGCATCGTCATTGGTGAGGGCGAGATTGATCACGCGCCGATGCTGTGGATTGGCGAAGAGGTTGGCAGCGGCAGCGGGCCAGAGGTTGATATCGCGGTCGATCCTATTGAAGGCACCCGGATGGTTGCGATGGGGCAGAGCAATGCGCTGGCGGTGATGGCGTTTGCGCCGCGGGGAAGCTTGTTACATGCCCCTGATATGTACATGAAAAAGCTGGTTGTTAACCGGCAGGCGAAAGGGGTGATTAACCTGGCGCGGCCCCTGGCGGATAATCTGCGTCAGGTGGCGAAAGCGCTGGGCAAACCGCAGGATCGACTGCGCATGGCCACGCTGGATAAACCGCGGCTTCAGCCAGCCATTGCCGAAGCCACGCAGTTGGGGGTGAAAGTCTTTGCCCTGCCTGATGGTGATGTGGCCGCCAGTGTTCTGGCCTGTTTGCAGGATAACCCTTATGACCTGATGTATACCATTGGCGGTGCGCCAGAAGGCGTGATTTCCGCCTGCGCGGTGAAAGCGTTGGGGGGGGATATGCAGGCCGAGCTGATCGATTTTTGTGAAGCGAAAGGCGACACCGCGGAGCATCGTGTTATCTCTGCCCAGGAGCGCCAGCGCTGCGCGGAAATGGGCGTCGAGGTCAATCGGATCTATACGCTCGACGAACTGGTAGCGGGACATGACGTCCTCTTCAGCGCGACCGGAGTGACCGGCGGCGATCTTGTGAATGGGATCCAACAGGTTGCAAAGGGGGTGCGTACGCAAACTTTACTGATCGGCGGCGCGGATCGAACGTGTAATATAATAGACTCTCTGCATTCATGGTGATTGATCGGGAAACAAATGACGACGCTGACAGAAGACGATGTGCTGGAGCAACTGGATGCTCAAAATAACTTACTTTCGTTTATGACGACGGCACATTCCATTTTGCTACAGGGCATTAAGCGCTTTCTGCCGTCGCTATTTGTCGATAACGATGAAGAGATTGTGGAATATGCAGTGAAGCCGTTACTTGCCCAGAGTGGGCCGCTTGATGATATTGACGTTGCGCTGCGCCTGATTTATGCGCTGGGAAAAATGGATAAATGGCTTTATGCCGATATTACGCATTTTTCGCAGTTTTATCAGTACGTCAGCGAACGGGATGAGATCCCGGGATTTGCCGACGACATCACCTGGGATTTTATCAGCAACGTCAACAGTATTACCCGCAATACGACCTTATATAGCGCGCTGGAGTCGATGAAATTTGCCGACTTTGCGGCGTGGTCTGAGGTGCGTTTTTCCGGAATGGTCAAGACGGCAATGACGCTGGCGGTAACGTCAATTTTAAAGGAATTAACACCGTGAAAATCGGACTGATGGTTAACGGGTTGCGGGTTGAAGCCCATTATCATGATGATGAGATAGAGAACGTTCATAAGCCGTTATTACAGCGACTGGCAAACGTCCATTCCGCGAACGCCAGACGACGCACCGTTGTGTTTCTGAGTGCGCCGCCCGGGACCGGAAAATCCACACTGACCACGTTCTGGGAGTGGCTTTCTCGTCAGGAGCCCTCTTTGCCGGCGATCCAGACGCTCCCGATGGATGGTTTCCATCATTACAATGACTGGCTGGACACGCACCATCTGCGTGCGTACAAAGGGGCATCAGAGACGTTTGACGTTGAAAAACTGGCGCAGAATCTGCGACAGATTAGAGAAGGCGAAGGGACCTGGCCGCAATATGATCGGCAAAAGCACGATCCGGTCGAAGACGCGATTGTCGTAAGCGCGCCAATTGTCATTGTGGAAGGGAACTGGCTGCTGCGGGATGACGAGAGATGGCGGGCGCTGGCGGCGTTCTGCGATTTTTCCCTGTTTATTCGCGCGCCAGCGGAGGCCCTGCGTGCGCGACTGGTGGGGCGCAAGCTGGCTGGAGGATTATCGCCAGCCGATGCCGAGGCGTTTTACGAACGCACAGACGGACCGAATGTTGAGCGAGTGCTGCGCGAGAGTCGTCCTGCCAGTCTGCTACTGGAGATGAATGCCACTGGGGAATACCGTCTTGCCTGATGATAAATTATTCCAGCTAAGACGTGATGATTATTACGCCTTACTGGAATAATTACCCCCGTTTGCAGCGGGTAAAATGTGATGCAGGTCATATAGCTGGCTTAATCGTCTGGACAATCGTTCCTTTTATTCCCCGTTTCGCTTATTCTAGCTGAAGCGTTTCAGTCGATTAAATGTTCGACAAATAATCAATCAGTCGCAGTTTGCGACAGGTAAGGTTCCCCTGAACGATGCGCTGGATTACTCTGTCAGCCACATCTGAATCGGGATAGCCTTGCAGGAGATCTATGACCGTACGCGTAGCGATTAATGGCTTCGGTCGCATCGGACGTAATGTGGTTCGTGCTTTATATGAATCCGGACGTCGGGCGGAAATCACCGTGGTGGCAATCAATGAACTGGCGGATGCTTCAGGCATGGCGCATTTGTTGAAATATGACACCAGCCATGGACGTTTTGCATGGGACGTTCGCCAGGAGCGCGAGCAGCTCATAGTTGGCGACGACGCGATTCGCATTCTGCATGAGTCTTCGCTTGAGGCGCTTCCGTGGCGCGAGCTCGGCGTTGATATCGTGCTGGACTGTACGGGCGTCTACGGGAACCGCGAACACGGCGAGGCGCATATCGCCGCTGGCGCGAAGAAAGTGCTCTTTTCACATCCTGGCAGCAACGATCTCGACGCCACAGTGGTATTTGGCGTCAATCAGGATCAACTGCGCGCGGACCACCGCATCGTCTCCAATGCTTCGTGTACCACGAATTGTATTATTCCCATTATCAAATTATTGGATGATGCCTATGGCATAGAGTCCGGTACGGTGACGACCATTCACTCCGCGATGCACGACCAGCAGGTGATTGATGCGTACCATTCTGACCTGCGTCGGACGCGCGCGGCGAGTCAGTCGATCATTCCGGTCGATACCAAACTGGCGGCAGGTATCACCCGAATTTTCCCGCAGTTTAACGATCGTTTTGAAGCGATTGCGGTGCGGGTACCGACGATAAACGTCACGGCAATCGACTTAAGCGTTACGGTGATGAAGCCCGTAAAAGCCAATGAAGTCAACCAGTTGCTGCAAAAAGCGGCACAAGGTGCATTTCATGATATAGTTGACTATACGGAATTACCGTTGGTCTCCGTCGATTTTAATCACGACCCGCATAGCGCCATTGTTGATGGTACACAAACGCGGGTCAGTGGCGCGCACCTTATTAAGACACTGGTCTGGTGTGACAATGAATGGGGCTTTGCTAACAGAATGCTCGACACCACGTTAGCGATGGCTGCAAAAGGTTTCAGGTAGGGCGCAAGGGCGTCTGCAAAACTTTATCAAGAATCAACGAGAGGATTCACCATGTCTGTAATCAAGATGACCGATTTGGATCTTGCTGGTAAACGTGTTTTTATCCGTGCGGATCTGAACGTACCAGTTAAAGAAGGGAAAGTGACCAGCGATGCGCGTATCCGTGCTTCTCTGCCGACCATCGAACTGGCCCTGAAACAAGGCGCTAAAGTGATGGTGACTTCCCACCTGGGTCGTCCTACCGAAGGCGAGTACAACGAAGAATTCTCTCTGCTGCCGGTTGTTAATTACCTGAAAGACAAACTGTCTAACCCGGTTCGCCTGGTAAAAGATTACCTCGACGGCGTTGAAGTCGCTGCCGGTGAACTGGTGGTGCTGGAAAACGTTCGCTTCAACAAAGGCGAGAAGAAAGACGACGAAGCGCTGTCCAAAAAATACGCTGCGCTGTGTGATGTGTTCGTGATGGACGCATTTGGTACGGCTCACCGTGCACAGGCTTCCACTCACGGTATCGGCAAATTTGCTGACGTCGCATGTGCCGGTCCGCTGCTGGCTGCAGAACTGGATGCGCTGGGTAAAGCGCTGAAAGAGCCGGCTCGTCCGATGGTCGCTATCGTGGGCGGTTCTAAAGTTTCCACCAAACTGACCGTTCTGGATTCCCTGTCCAAAATCGCTGATCAGCTGATCGTTGGCGGCGGCATCGCGAACACCTTCGTTGCCGCTCAGGGCCACAATGTGGGCAAATCCCTGTACGAAGCAGATCTGGTTGACGAAGCCAAACGTCTGCTGACCACGTGCGATATCCCGGTTCCGACTGACGTTCGCGTCGCGACCGAGTTCTCTGAAAGCGCTGCCGCCACGCTGAAATCCGTCAACGACGTGAAAGAAGACGAGCAGATCCTGGATATCGGCGACGCTTCTGCACAGCAGCTGGCTGAAATCCTGAAGAATGCAAAAACCATTCTGTGGAACGGCCCGGTTGGCGTGTTTGAATTCCCGAACTTCCGTAAAGGAACTGAAATCGTAGCTAACGCAATTGCTGACAGCGACGCGTTCTCTATTGCAGGCGGCGGTGACACGCTGGCGGCTATCGACCTGTTCGGTATTGCTGACAAAATCTCCTACATCTCCACTGGCGGCGGCGCATTCCTCGAATTCGTGGAAGGTAAAGTTCTGCCTGCAGTAGCGATGCTCGAAGAGCGCGCTAAGAAGTAAGACACTCATGGGCAGGGAAACCTGCCCAATTTTCAGCGCGCTTAAGTGGCACGCACCCCTTTCCAAGGCCGAAGATACAGGACTCGTAACATGTCTAAAATTTTTGATTTCGTAAAACCTGGCGTTATCACCGGTGATGACGTACAGAAAGTTTTCCAGGTAGCAAAAGAAAACAACTTCGCTCTGCCAGCAGTTAACTGCGTCGGTACCGACTCTATCAACGCCGTTCTGGAAACCGCTGCAAAAGTTAAAGCGCCGGTTATCGTAC
Organism: Citrobacter amalonaticus; assembly: GCF_018323885.1. Classification (NCBI taxonomy): domain Bacteria; kingdom Pseudomonadati; phylum Pseudomonadota; class Gammaproteobacteria; order Enterobacterales; family Enterobacteriaceae; genus Citrobacter; species Citrobacter amalonaticus. The sequence continues at coordinate 831,434 of NZ_AP024585.1, forward strand.
AGTTCTCCAACGGTGGCGCTGCGTTCATCGCGGGTAAAGGCGTGAAAACTGACGTTCCTCAGGGTGCGGCAATCCTGGGCGCGATCTCTGGTGCGCACCACGTACATCAGATGGCTGAGCACTACGGTGTTCCGGTTATCCTGCACACTGACCACTGCGCGAAGAAACTGCTGCCGTGGATCGACGGTCTGCTGGACGCAGGTGAAAAACACTTCGCGGCGACCGGTAAACCGCTGTTCTCTTCTCACATGATCGACCTGTCTGAAGAGTCACTGGAAGAGAATATCGAAATCTGCTCCAAATACCTGGCGCGCATGTCCAAAATGGGCATGACCCTGGAAATCGAACTGGGTTGCACCGGTGGTGAAGAAGATGGTGTGGATAACAGCCACATGGACGCTTCTGCCCTGTACACCCAGCCGGAAGACGTGGATTACGCGTACACCGAGCTGAGCAAAATCAGCCCGCGTTTCACTATCGCGGCTTCTTTCGGTAACGTACACGGCGTCTACAAGCCGGGTAACGTGGTTCTGACCCCGACCATCCTGCGCGACTCTCAGGACTATGTTTCTAAGAAACACAACCTGCCGCACAACAGCCTGAACTTCGTCTTCCACGGTGGTTCCGGTTCTACCGCTCAGGAAATCAAAGACTCCGTAAGCTACGGTGTAGTCAAAATGAACATCGATACCGATACCCAATGGGCGACCTGGGAAGGTGTTCTGAACTACTACAAAGCGAATGAAGCGTATCTGCAGGGTCAGCTGGGCAACCCGAAAGGCGAAGATCAACCGAACAAGAAATACTACGATCCGCGCGTATGGCTGCGTGCTGGCCAGACTTCCATGATCACGCGTCTGGAACAGGCTTTCAAAGAACTGAACGCAATTGACGTGCTGTAATCTGGTCCGCTGATTGTAAAAAGGCTTCCTTCGGGAAGCCTTTTTTGCGTGGTTGCCGGAGAATCTCGCCATCCGACAATGCCAAACGGCAGGGGTTACTGCGTCACGCAGGTACCTTTCTCGCCTGTGAGTATCTGCGGTGCATCTTTCAGCGCGCCAATAAACGCCGAACGCCCGGTTTGCTTAACAAACTGGATCACCGCCGCCGCTTTTGGTCCCATTGCGCCATCCGGTGCCGCAAACGGCGCCAACTCTTCGGTTGTGACATGTCGTAACGCGCGCGCCTGTGGAGTACCCCAGTGTTCATAGACGGCATCGGCATCGGTCAGGATCAGCAGATGATCGGCGTTGATGGTATTCGCCAACACCGCAGCTGTCAGATCTTTGTCGATCACCGCTTCAGTTCCCACGTATCCGTTACCCTGAGCCACCACCGGAACGCCGCCACCGCCACAGCAAATCACCGTATGCCCTGCTTCCATCAGCATCTGGATGGCCTCGCCGTCGAGGATGTTTTGCGGTATCGGTGAGGGAACGACCCGTCGAATGTATTGTCCATCCGCCTTCATCGTCCAGCCATAGCGTTGTTCCAGTTCAGCTTGTTGATCCGGTTGATAGACGGGCCCTATGTACTTACCCGGAGCGGCAAACGCCTCATCCTGCGGGTCTACTTCTACCCGTGTCATCAGCGTGGTCACGGGGCAACCCCCCGTATTTTGCGTCAGCGCCTGGGCGATGGCGGCGCCAATCATTCCCTGGCTTTCAGCCACCAGTATATCCAGCGGCCAGGCGGGTGATTCCGTGTAGGCCGCGTTCTGCAACGCCAGCAACCCGACCTGAGGCCCGTTTCCGTGAACAATCACCAGTTGATAATCGCGAGCCAGCGTCGCTACCCGTTGCGCAAAAACCTGAATGCTGCGTTGTTGGTTTTCCGCACTCAATATCTCTCCGCGCTGTAATAATGCATTCCCACCCAGTGCAATGACCAGTTTCTTTTTCATTATGACCTCAATATGCAAAATATCTCGTGGTCAAAATAACGCTCCGGTTTTTTTATAATGTGACTTATTCGACAGCTTATTGACTGATAAAAATAACGCGTTAATTAGGATTATTTTTAATTACTTTGTTTAAAATATTTAAAAAATGATTGTTAGACTTTTTTTAATAATGTTGCGGTCAGTTCCCAGGAATTTATAACAATGGATTTTGTGTGACTTTGCTCAAACGAAATGATGTCGCGTCCCGATATGGTGAGCAGAGTTAAAACATCAAGCCTCATCAATCGTCAGATAATATGAGGTGTTCAACGGTAAATATTACCGGGAGATTGCTTATGTCTGAATCATGTGAAGTGACTGAGGTCACGAAGAAAAAAGGAATACCGGCCTGGTGGGTGACCATTTTCCTGTTCTGGCTGGGGTGGATTTTCATGTACGCCGACCGGACGGTATTGAACCCGGTGATGGGCGAGCTGGAAAAAGAGTTTGGCCTAAGTGGAACGCAATTAGGCATTCTTAATTCTGTGTTTTATTTTTCTTATGCGTTATTACAGGTCCCGGCCGGAATACTGGGTGATAAAATCGGTAAGAAAAAAGTGCTGGTGCCTGGGTTTATTCTCTTTGGCGTTTTCACGGCCGTTACCGGTTGGGCAAAAAGTTGGTACACGCTGCTGTTTGCCCGCGTTGTCACGGGCGCGGGAGAAGGGACCTATTACGGTCCACAGTACGGCCTTTCTTCCGAGCAAATCCCTAAAAAATATCGCTCGCTCGGCAGCGCAATCATCAATAGCGGCATGGCCTTCGGTATTGCGCTGGGACTGATGACCTCAAGCTGGCTGGTGTACGATCAGGGCCATTCATGGCGGATGCCGTTCTACGCGATGGCGGTTCCTTCAGTACTGGTGGGGATTGCGATCTGGCTGTTTGTGAAAGAAAAGAAACGCACTGTAGATACCGACGGACAGCCGGTAAAAAAAGGCAAATTCAGCGATCTTCTGAAAAACCGCAACCTCGTTCTGACCTATATCATGGTGTTCTGTAGCCTGTTTGGTTTCTTCGTTATTCTGACCTGGCTTCCCTATTATCTGCAAAATGAACGTGGTATTGCCGGTAGCGAAACTGGATTTATCTCTTCGCTGGTCGCCTGGATTTCAATCCCCGGCGCGCTGTTATTCTCCAGCCTGTCTGACAAATTAGGTAAGCGCAAACCGTTAATTATGTTCCTCGTCCCGGTGGCGATCATCAGCATGCTGTCCATTGTCTGGATGCCAAACATGACTGGCGTGATTGTCGCCCTGTGTATTTACGGTCTCGTCGGCAAACTGGCACTGGATCCCGTGCTGGTTGCGCTGGTTGCCGATAGCGTTGATGAAAATAATTACAGCACCGCGTTTGGCTTATTTAATTTTATCGGCATGAGCTCTTCTATTCTTGCTCCCATTATTGCTGGCGCGGCGCGCGATATAACGGGCAGTCTGGCATCCAGTTTTTATGTGTCAGCCATTCTGTTAGCGATTGGATTGGTTGCGATGCTGTTTTTGAAAGAAAAACGTACATAAGAGGTAGCGGTAATGATTTACGCCTTTATTAAAAAGGGAAGCTTTCAGGACTCCGTCAGCCTGATGATCATTTCCCGGAAATTAAGTGAGCGACCGGAAGTTGACCAGGTTTCCGTCATGATGGGAACGCCAGCGAATAAAGCGATGCTGGATTCTACGGGCTTCTGGCATGACGATTTTGTCGAGGCCACACCGAACGATATTTGTGTGGCGGTACGAACGCATGACGAGCAACCGGAGATCCTCGAATTAATCCGCGAACAGTTGGAAAAAGAGTTAAGCGCAATTACCAGCGCCTCGGGCGGTTCACAGCAACTGCTGAAGGCGCGTCGCTGGGAGAGCGCGTGCCAGAAATTACCGCAGGCTAATCTGCTGCTGGTTTCGGTTGCCGGGGAGTATGCGGCCTCCGTAGCGAAAGAGGGGCTGTTGGCCGGTAAAAACGTGATGATGTTTTCCGATAACGTACCGCTTGAGCAGGAAGTTGAGCTGAAAACGTTGGCTCGCGAAAAAGGGCTGATTGTGATGGGGCCGGACTGCGGGACAGCGATGATTGCCGGTAGCCCACTGGCATTCGCGAACGTGTTGCCCGACGGTGGAATTGGTGTAATCGGGGCGTCCGGAACGGGCATTCAGGAGGTCACCTCTCAGATTGCGCTGCACCAACAGGGGATCAGCCATGCCATCGGTTTGGGGGGACGCGATCTGAGTGCGGAAGTGGGAGGCATCAGTGCGTTAACGGCGCTGGAGATGCTGGCTGCTGATGATGCCACGCGGGTGATCGCGTTTGTCTCTAAACCGCCGTCGCCGCAGGTCAGAACCCGCATTATCAATGCGATGCAAAAGGTCGGTAAACCGGTGGTCGCGCTCTTTCTCGGGAATAAACCGGAACAACGCTGTGAGGGGAATGTCTGGCTGGCGAATTCGCTCTCAGATGCCGCCCAACTGGCCGTGTTGCTGATGCGAGTGGCTCAGCAGCGCCTGATTCAACCCGAGGTGGCTGGCAAAGGCATTTATGGGCTGTATGCCGGCGGGACGCTCGCGGCTGAAGCGGCGATGTTGCTTTCGGCCGGGCTGGGTGTGCCAGTGAGTGAAAGCCACGCTGCTGGCGTCATGCTCGACGCGCAGGGCCATCGCATTGTCGATCTGGGAGATGACAGCTACACGTTGGGCAGACCACACCCGATGATTGACCCGACAACTCGCAGCATTGAAATCGAAAAGCTGGCAGCGATGCCGGACGTGGGCGTGCTGCTGCTGGATGTGGTGCTGGGCTATGGCGCCTGTGCTGATCCGGCGGACGCCGTTGTTGAGGCTGTCGAGCAGGTTCGCGCAACGCGAAACGCGCCGCTGGTCACCATCGCCACCCTCACCGGAACCGATGCCGACCCACAGGGACGCAGTGGACAAACCGACATCCTGCGTGATGCAGGCATCGCCGTGGTGGAAACCCTGGAAGAGGCCGTGTTGCTCGCCATCAGCCTGACACATCATCAGGACTCTCGCCCATCCGTTGAACCTAACCCCTTGCTGGATGGCGTACAGGTGATCAATGCCGGACTGCGCAGCTTCGCGCTGGATCTGCAAAGCAGCGGCACGCCGGTTGTGCATTATCAGTGGGCGCCGATTGCCGGTGGCAATGCGCGTCTCGCCAGTTTACTCAAGCAGTTACATTAATTCAGAGGTACCGATATGTATTCATCAATTGCACAGGCCAACGACGCCATTATTGAACGCATCAAAGCCGCCCGCCCACATTGGGTCGCTGTCCGTCCTGCGAAAGAGGCGGTGGTTGAATTGTCCTCCGGGCGTAAATTGCTGCACGCCGGCCCGCCGATTGCCTGGGAAGAGATGACGGGGCCTATGCGCGGTGCCTGTATCGGCGCATCGCTGTTTGAGGGGTGGGCGGCCAGTGAAGAGGAAGCTGTCAGTCTCCTGAATCAGGGCGAAGTGGAATTTATCCCGTGCCACCATGTTGGCGCCGTCGGCCCGATGGGCGGCATCACCTCTGCAAACATGCCAGTGCTGGTCGTACGTGACGTGGTGCATGGCAATCAGTCCTGTTGCAACCTGAACGAAGGGATCGGCAAAGTCATGCGTTTCGGCGCCTACGGTGAGGATGTGCAGACGCGTCTGCGCTGGATGCGCGATACGCTGGCACCGGTGTTACAGGAGGCCTTGTCGCGCATGGAGAACGGCGTGGATCTGACGGCGATGATGGCTCAGGCGATTACGATGGGGGACGAATTCCATCAGCGTAATATCGCGGCCTCGTCGTTACTGCTGCGCACGCTATCCCCTGTGATCGCCGGTCTTGATCGTCCGAAAGCCGAAATCATTGAGGTGCTGCAGTTCCTGAGCGTGACCGATCAGTTCTTCCTTAACCTGGCGATGGCCTACAGCAAAGCGGTGATGGATGCGGCGGCAGTGATTAAAGCCGGTTCGGTGGTGACCGCAATGACGCGCAACGGGCGTGAGTTCGGGATTCGCGTCAGCGGCACCGGCGACCGTTGGTTTACCGCGCCAGTGAATACGCCGCAGGGCTTGTTCTTTACCGGCTACAGTCAGGCTGACGCTAACCCGGATATCGGTGATAGCGCCATTACCGAGACGCTGGGCATTGGTGGCGCAGCCATGATTGCTGCACCTGGCGTGACGCGTTTCGTCGGTGCGGGCGGTATGGGGGCTGCTCTGGAAACCTCTGAGGAGATGGCGGAAATCTACCTCGCCAACAACCCTTTGTTCCAGATCCCGTCCTGGGATTTCAAAGGGGCGTGTCTGGGGCTGGATATCCGTCGTGTCGTGGAAACGGGGATTACGCCGCTGATCAACACCGGTATCGCTCACCGCGAAGCCGGAATCGGCCAGGTTGGTGCGGGGACCGTACGTGCACCGCTGCTGTGCTTTGAAAAAGCGCTGGAAGCGCTGGCGGAAGAGCATCACATCACGGCGTAACAGAAATGCCCGGTGGCGCTAACGCTCACCGGGCCTACGGATCGGTGTCACTCGTGGGCCGGATAAGGTGGCGCCGCGATCCGGCATTTCGGAGTAACCTATGTTCATTCTCAATGCCCTGGCCTGCGCCGGGCTTTATCGACTTCCAGAGGGTGAATGGACGCTGCACAGTCGCTTCTCACAGGCGATCAATTTCAGCCATGCTAACGGCGAATTACTGACGTTATACCGCTATGGTAAAGGCATGGGGCCGACCGGCGTGCTGTTGAGTCGTGCACAGTTCTCCCGCCTGACGACGGTTTCACGCTTGTGCAAAACCGGGGATCTGCTGACCGGGCAGGGGGTGACCCTTCGCCCTCAGCGTCAACTCAGGCTGCAACTGACTCCTTCTGCTATCGCACTGCTCGACCTGTCTTCCTGTGTTCAGCAAACCGGTCTGGGAGGTGCGCTCAACCAGCCACTCAATACCGTGGCGTGTTATCCGCAGATCGTCGCCGGGCTGGAGCGTTGGGCGAATGGCATCGCGCCAGACTGGCGCTGGCTGATTGGACGAGGTCCCGGACTCACGCCCAGCGGTGATGATATGCTTACGGGAATGCTGGCGGTCTTTATTGCAGCCGGGATACCGGTTCACCTTTTTTTACCCCCGGCGGATCAACTTGCGCAACTGACAACTTCGGTAAGCTGTAGCTATCTTAATAGTGCCAGAGTGGGCGAATTTTCGACGCCGGTGTTGGGGGTGATGCGCAGCTTGCAAACCGGGCGTGACGCAGGCCACGCACTGCGTCGTCTGCTCACGGTGGGGCACACCTCCGGCGCTGACATGGTGTTAGGGATTGCGCTGGCGCAACGCTGGTTGCTGATGGCTGACTCAAGGGGAAAGCATGCTCGATCAGGAAACAATACGTACATTTATTCGGGTAGCTGAGACGGAGAGTTTTTCCCGTGCGGCCAGCTCACTGCATAAAACGCCTGCGGCAATCAGTTACCGCATCAAAACGCTGGAAGAGCAGGTGGGTACGCAGCTCTTTTTACGAACCACGCGTTCCGTCAGCCTGACGTTGGCCGGTCAGCATCTGCTCGAACATTGTCGCCAGTGGCTTAACTGGCTGGACGCCATGCCTGATGAGTTGCAGCAGATTAATGCGGGCGTTGAGCGTCAGGTTAATATTGTTATCAATAATTTGCTCTATCAGCCGCAGACGACCGCTGATTTACTGACGTGGCTGCATCAACAATTTCCCTTCACCCGTTTCCAGATCTCCCGCCAGGTCTATATGGGCGTGTGGGATTCGCTGCTGTATGACGACTATCAACTGGCGATTGGCGTGACCGGTTCCGAATCGTTGTCAAACAACATTTCACTGCTGCCACTGGGGGACATTAGCTGGCAGTTTGTGGTCGCGCAGAATCACCCGTTGGCCAGCCATCCGGCAACGGTGTTATCGGACGACATGCTGCGTCGCTACCCCGCCATCAATATTGAAGATACGTCGCGCACGCTCACCCGTCGCGTGGCCTGGCTGCTGAGCGGACAAAAGGAGATTAAGGTTCCGGATCTCAGCACCAAGCTGGCCTGTCACTTAAGTGGCCTGGGCGTCGGTTTTTTACCGGAACGTCTGTGTCGCCCTTACGTAGAATCCGGCGCACTGGTGGCTCGTTCGGTGGTGAATCCTCGCCAGCCGTCACCGCTTTCTATCGCCTGGAAGAATGCAGGAAGTGGAAAAGTGGTCAGCGAAATTGCCGCAATTTTTAAACAAAAACATGGGCTGGTGGGGGGATTTTTGCGGATGGTGGATCGTCCTGCAGAACGGCAATAGCCGTGATATCCAGAATTGAAACATAACGAAAATGGCATATTCACCCATTATTGTTTACCTTTAACGGGGTGTTTTCGTGAGATTGATCTCATTTGCTCTGATTTGTTATGACCAAGGAATATGTAATGGAAGATTTGAATGTTGTCGACAGCATCAACGGTGCGGGGAGCTGGCTGGTCCGCAACCAGGAATTGCTGTTGAGCTATGCCGTCAACATCGTGGCGGCAGTGGCCATTGTGATTGTCGGGATGATCGTGGCGCGTCTGGTGTCGAATACGGTTAATCGCCTGATGGTGGCGCGGCATATCGATGCTACCGTGGCAGACTTTCTTTCCGCGCTGGTGCGCTACGGAATTATTGCCTTCACGCTGATTGCCGCACTGGGTCGGGTAGGGGTACAGACGGCGTCGGTGATTGCGGTGCTCGGTGCCGCCGGTTTAGCGGTCGGTCTGGCGTTGCAGGGATCGTTGTCTAACCTTGCCGCAGGCGTTCTGCTGGTCATGTTCCGTCCGTTCCGTGCGGGTGAGTATGTGGATCTGGGCGGCGTTGCCGGGACGGTGCTGAATGTGCAGATTTTCTCCACCACCATGCGCACCGTGGACGGTAAAATTGTCGTCATCCCGAACGGTAAAATCATTGCCGGCAATATCATCAACTTTTCCCGTGAGCCGGTACGCCGTAATGAATTTATTATTAGCGTCGCTTACGACTCTGATATCGATAAGGTGAAACAGATCCTCACCGGGATTATCGAATCAGACGATCGCATTCTGAAAGATCGCGAAATGACGGTTCGTCTGAATGAGTTGGGCGCGTCGTCGATTAACTTTGTGGTGCGCGTCTGGAGCAACAGCGGCGATCTGCAAAACGTGTACTGGGACGTACTGGAGCGGATTAAGCGTGAATTTGATGCCGCTGGAATCAGCTTCCCGTATCCGCAGATGGACGTGAATTTCAAACGCGTGAAAGAAGTCACGGCAGAATAATGCTATGCCGGATGCGCATCGCAGCATCCGGCAAAATCCCCTCTTCATTAATTTCCCTAATCTACGATTAATATTATCCATTTCCGCTAATAATCATCCCGCGCTATAGTCTGCGCTATAGAGACAACACTCAGGATGATTACCGTGATATCGTATTATTTTCAAGGTCTTGCGCTTGGCGCAGCCATGATACTTCCGCTCGGCCCACAGAATGCGTTTGTGATGAATCAGGGGATACGTCGCCAGTATCACATCATGATTGCGCTCCTGTGCGCCATCAGCGATCTGTTGCTGATTTGCGCCGGGATTTTTGGCGGTAGCGCATTACTGATGCAGTCGCCGTGGTTGTTGGCGCTGGTCACCTGGGGCGGAGTGGCTTTTTTGCTGTGGTACGGTTTTGGCGCTTTAAAGACAGCAATGAGTAGCAATCTGGAACTGGCCAGCGCGGAAGTGATGAAGCAGGGACGCTGGAAGATCATCGCCACCATGCTGGCGGTGACATGGCTGAATCCGCACGTCTACCTGGATACATTCGTGGTGCTGGGCAGTCTGGGCGGACAACTGGATGTCGAACCCAAACGCTGGTTCGCGCTCGGCACCGTCAGTGCCTCCTTCCTGTGGTTCTTCGGCCTGGCGCTGCTGGCGGCGTGGCTCGCGCCGCGACTGCGTACCGCAAAAGCGCAGCGGATTATCAATACGCTGGTGGGGCTGGTGATGTGGTTCATCGCTTTTCAACTGGCAAAAGAAGGCGTTGCGCATGTTCACGCCTTGTTCAATTAAGAGCCAGTCCATTAGCGCTCTAAGCGTTGTCTGATGGACAACACACTATTTCGCGCTAAGCTTGCCTGCATGCGCCCTGAAATTTGGGGCAACTCACGTAACATGGAGGAGCGACAGTGAAGTTCAAAGTGATGGCCCTGGCGGCATTAGTGGGATTCAGTGCAATGTCGGTGCAGGCAGGCGAATTGCCTGACGGACCGCACATCGTGACTTCCGGGACGGCAAGCGTGGACGCTGCACCTGATATTGCCACGCTGGCAATCGAGGTTAATGTTGCGGCGAAAGACGCTGCGACGGCGAAGAAACAGGCTGATGAGCGCGTTGCGCAATACCTTTCTTTCCTTGAGCAAAATCAGATCGCGAAAAAAGACATTAGCTCGGCGAACCTGCGCACCCAACCGGATTACGATTATCAGAACGGCAAAAGCGTCCTGAAAGGGTATCGTGCGGTGCGTACTGTCGAAGTGACGCTGCGTCAGTTAGATAAACTCAACCCACTGCTGGACGGCGCGCTGAAAGCGGGGCTGAACGAAATTCGTTCCGTTTCGTTGGGTGTGGCGCAACCGGATGCTTATAAAGACAAAGCGCGTAAAGCAGCGATTGATGATGCAATTCACCAGGCGCAGGAACTGGCGGCCGGTTTTAACAGCAAACTGGGTCCGGTTTACAGCGTGCGCTACCATGTCTCGAACTATCAGCCAAGCCCGATGGTGCGGATGATGAAAGCGGACGCGGCACCGGTGTCAGCGCAGGAAACGTACGAGCAGGCGGCGATTCAGTTTGATGATCAGGTCGATGTGGTGTTCCAGTTGGAACCTGCGGCGGGTCAACAATCTGCGGCAACCGCCAAAGCGCAATAACCTTCCAGGCCGGATGAGGCATGTGCGCCACCATCCGGCAATTTTGTTGATTACTTCGCGATACGTTTGTACTTGATACGCTTTGGCTCCAGCGCGTCAGCGCCCAGCGTGCGTTTCTTGTACTCTTCGTATTCGGTGAAGTTACCTTCGAAGAACTCCACTTTCCCTTCATCCTGGTAGTCCAGAATGTGGGTGGCGATACGGTCAAGGAACCAACGGTCGTGCGAGATAACCATTGCGCAACCCGGGAACTCCAGCAGGGCGTTTTCCAGCGCGCGCAGGGTTTCGATATCCAGGTCGTTGGTCGGTTCATCGAGCAGAAGAACGTTACCGCCAACCTGCAGCAGCTTCGCCAGATGCAGACGACCGCGCTCACCACCGGACAGCTCGCCGACGCGTTTGCCCTGGTCGGTGCCTTTGAAGTTAAAGCGGCCAACATAGGCGCGACTTGGCATTTCGGTGTTGCCGATCTTCATGATATCCAGCCCACCGGACACTTCTTCCCACACGGTTTTGCTGTTATCCATGGCGTCACGGAACTGATCGACGGAGGCCAGCTTAACGGTTTCACCCAGCGTGATGGTGCCGCTGTCTGGCTGTTCCTGACCGGACATCATACGGAACAGGGTGGATTTACCCGCGCCGTTCGGACCGATGATGCCGACGATGGCGCCTTTCGGTACAGAGAAGCTCAGATCGTCAATCAGCACGCGGTCGCCGTAGGATTTACGCAGGTGGCTGACTTCAATGACTTTATCACCCAGACGCGGTCCAGGTGGAATAAACAGTTCGTTGGTTTCGTTACGTTTCTGGTATTCCGTGCTGTTCAGCTCTTCAAAGCGTGCCAGACGGGCTTTACCCTTAGACTGACGGCCTTTCGCGCCCTGACGAACCCACTCCAGTTCTTTCTCGATAGATTTACGGCGTGCCGCTTCCTGAGAGGCTTCCTGCGCCAGACGCTGATCTTTCTGCTCCAGCCAGGAGGAGTAGTTACCTTCCCACGGAATACCTTCGCCGCGGTCAAGTTCAAGGATCCAGCCTGCGACGTTGTCGAGGAAGTAACGGTCGTGGGTAATCGCCACTACGGTGCCTTCGAAGTCGTGCAGGAAGCGTTCCAGCCAGGCCACGGATTCCGCATCCAGGTGGTTGGTCGGTTCGTCAAGCAGCAGCATGTCAGGTTTTTCTAACAGCAGACGGCACAGTGCGACACGGCGACGTTCACCCCCGGAGAGGGTCGCGATTTTGGCGTCCCAGTCTGGCAGACGCAGGGCGTCGGCCGCACGCTCCAGTTGCACGTTCAGGTTATGACCGTCGTGCGCCTGAATGATCTCTTCGAACTTGCCCTGTTGCGCGGCCAGTTTATCGAAGTCGGCATCTGGCTCTGCGTATTTCGCATAAACCTCATCCAGACCTTTCAGTGCGTTGACCACTTCCGCCACTGCTTCTTCAACAGACTCGCGTACGGTGTGTTCAGGATTAAGCTGAGGTTCCTGCGGCAAGTAACCAATTTTGATGCCGGGCTGCGGGCGGGCTTCGCCTTCAATATCTGTATCAATGCCCGCCATGATGCGCAGCAGGGTGGACTTACCGGCACCGTTAAGGCCCAGTACGCCGATTTTTGCGCCAGGGAAGAAGCTCAGCGAGATGTTTTTAAGAATATGACGTTTCGGCGGAACGACTTTGCCGACACGATGCATGGTATAAACGAATTGGGCCACGTTGGACTCGCCTCTGTATTTATCGTGATGAATATACCCGTCATACTTCAAGCTGCATGTGCGTTTGCTGCACTCGTTCACCCCAGTCACTTACTTATGTAAGCTCCTGGGGAGTTCACTCCCTTGCCGCCTTCCTGCAACTCGAATTATTTAGGGTATAGATGTATTCAAAGGCGAAGTGTAGCCTTTTTCCCCTCTCAATCCCAGCCAGCAGATCTCACTCGCAGTAAAAGTAAAAAAGTGTCCGCGACGTGGCGTAAATGCCAATGACTGGTTAGCATGAAATCATTAGGCGGCATGAGGCTGCAGCGACGTATCATATTTAGAGGAAGAGCTTGTGGACAAAGCCCAACGATTTACCTGGCGTCTTATTGCCGCCGGTGTGTGCCTGCTGACGTTAAGTCAGGCAGCGCGAGCCGATTCACTGGACGAGCAGCGTAACCGTTACGCACAGATTAAGCAGGCCTGGGATAACCGACAGATGGATGTCGTGGAGCAGATGATGCCGGGCCTGAAGAATTACCCCCTGTATCCCTATCTGGAATATCGGCAAATCACCGATGATCTGATGAATCAGCCGACCGTCACGGTGACCAACTTTGTACGTGCCAACCCAACCCTGCCGCCAGCGCGTACGCTGGAATCGCGTTTCGTTAACGAACTGGCGCGGCGTGAAGACTGGCGCGGATTATTAGCGTTTAGCCCGGAGAAGCCGAGAACCACCGAGGCGCAGTGCAATTACTATTACGCGAAGTGGAATACCGGGCAAACGGAAGAAGCCTGGCAGGGGGCGAAAGAGCTGTGGTTGACCGGTAAAAGCCAACCTAATGCCTGTGACAAACTGTTCAGCGTCTGGCGCGCGTCTGGCACCCAGGATCCGCTCTCTTACCTGGAGCGCATTCGCCTGGCGATGAAAGCGGGCAACACTGGACTGGTGACGGTACTGGCCGGGCAGATGCCGGCGGAGTATCAGACTATCGCGTCAGCGATTATCTCACTGGCGAACAACCCGAACAGCGTCCTGACCTTTGCGCGCACCACCGGCGCGACCGATTTCACTCGTCAGATGGCCGCTGTGGCCTTTGCCAGCGTCGCTCGTCAGGATGCGGAAAACGCGCGTCTGATGATTCCGTCACTGGTACAGGCGCAGCAGTTGAATGAGGATCAAACCCAGGAGCTGCGCGATATCGTCGCCTGGCGATTAATGGGCAACGACGTCACCGACGAGCAGGCGAAATGGCGAGACGACGCGATTATGCGCTCGCAGTCCACCACGCTGGTGGAGCGTCGGGTGCGCATGGCGCTCGGGACTGGCGATCGTCGTGGCCTGAACACCTGGCTGGCGCGTCTGCCGATGGAGGCGAAGGAAAAGGACGAATGGCGATACTGGCAGGCCGATTTGCTGCTGGAACGAGGACGTGAAGCGGAAGCAAAAGAGATCCTGCATGCGCTGATGCAACAGCGCGGTTTCTACCCGATGGTGGCAGCGCAGCGTCTGGGAGAAGAGTACGTTCTGAAAATTGATAAAGCGCCTGGCGATGTGAATAACGCGCTGACTCAGGGAGCGGAAATGGCCCGCGTTCGCGAACTGATGTACTGGAACATGGATAACACCGCCCGCAGCGAATGGGCAAACCTGGTCACCAGCCGGACGAAGACGGAGCAGGCGCAGCTGGCGCGTTATGCCTTCAACAATCAGTGGTGGGATCTGAGCGTGCAGGCGACGATCGCCGGTAAACTCTGGGATCATCTGGAGGAGCGCTTCCCGCTGGCGTATCAGGATCTCTTTACCCGCTATACCCGTGGCAAAGATATTCCGCAAAGCTATGCGATGGCGATCGCGCGTCAGGAGAGCGCCTGGAATCCGAAGGTGAAATCGCCGGTCGGCGCCAGCGGGCTGATGCAGATTATGCCAGGCACCGCGACGCACACGGTGAAGATGTTCTCTATTCCGGGTTACAGCAGTCAGAATCAGTTACTGGATCCGGAAACCAATATCAATATCGGCACCAGCTACCTGCAGTACGTCTATCAGCAGTTTGGCAATAATCGGATCTTCTCGTCAGCAGCTTACAATGCCGGACCAGGGCGTGTGCGTACCTGGCTTGGCAACAGCGCGGGACGGATCGACGCCGTGGCGTTTGTCGAGAGTATTCCCTTCTCGGAAACGCGTGGCTATGTGAAGAACGTGCTGGCCTACGACGCTTACTATCGCTATTTCATGGGGCAGAAAGACACCCTGATGAGCGATTCTGAGTGGCAGAGACGTTATTAATCCGATGGGTTATGTTATGATTTGTACTCGTGTATGAGTACAACAGGGCGGCATAACATGACCCAGCATTCCCCTTATTCATCGGCGATGGCCGAACAACGTAATCAGGAGTGGCTTCGTTTTGTGGAGTTGCTCCGCCAGTCTTATGCAGAGGATCTGCACTTACCGCTGTTGCAACTGATGCTGACCCCGGATGAGCGCGAAGCGCTGGGGACGCGTGTACGCATTATCGAAGAGTTATTACGTGGCGAAATGAGCCAGCGCGAGCTTAAAAACGAGCTGGGCGCGGGGATTGCGACGATCACCCGCGGCTCTAACAGCCTGAAATCGGCGCCCGTCGAACTGCGGCAGTGGCTGGAAACCATATTGTTGAAAAACGCCTGAAAAGTGATTTCGTAGGCCTGATAAGCGTAGCGCCATCAGGCTTGCAACCGCACTATCGCCGGATGACAATTTCGTCTTATCCGGCTTACGAACTCAACGATAAATCGCGTTATGAAACGGGCTGAGCGCCAGAATCACGGCCTGGTGGTAAACGCTGGCGCGCGTCAGTTTCCCGGCGGTAAACACGCCAATCGCCCCTTCTTTTCGGCCAATCTTATCAATACCTGTGTAGTGTGACATTACCGGACCCAGCGCTTCACCCTCACGCACTTTTTCAAGGATCACCGCAGGCAGCGGCAGCGTCGCAGAACGCGCTTCGCCACGCTGGGTGGCGTTTTCGACAACCACCCAACTGAAGGTCGCATCTTCATCAATACCCGCTTCGATGGCTACCCAGAAGTCGGCATCGGGGCGCGCACGACGGGCGTTTTCGACCCGATTCCGTGCGCCAGCACGCGTTTCAGGACTTCCGAAGGGTTGTTCCGGTACGCCGCTATCGACGTCCACAGACTCAATATGGCAGGATCCTTCACCGAAGATCTCGTTAAATGCCTGCAGAATTGCCTGAATTTTGGCGGGATTGGTGGTTGCTGAGACAACATGGTGCATAATTAAGCTCGATTTTATAAAAACTCTTTGCAGTATACGGAAAAATAGCATGTTACAGGTATACCTTGTTCGCCACGGTGAAACGCAGTGGAACGCCGAGCGACGCATTCAAGGCCAGTCCGACAGTCCGCTGACCGCTAAAGGTGAGCAACAAGCTATGCAGGTAGGTGACCGCGCGAAAAGTCTCGGCATCACCCACGTCATTAGTAGTGATTTGGGACGTACCCGCCGCACCGCTGAAATCATCGCCCAGGCCTGTGGTTGTGATATCACCTTAGATGCTCGCCTGCGCGAGCTGCACATGGGCGTGTTGGAAAAACGTCATATTGATACCCTGACTGAAGAAGAAGAGAACTGGCGTCGTCAGTTAGTCAACGGCACCGTCGACGGACGTATTCCCGAAGGGGAGTCGATGCAGGAGTTAAGCGATCGCGTTCATGGCGCGCTCGCTGCGTGCCTGGATTTGCCGCAGGGGAGTCGTCCGCTGTTGGTCAGTCATGGCATTGCGCTGGGCTGTCTGGTCAGTACGATTCTGGGACTTCCTGCCTACGCTGAACGCCGCTTACGCCTGCGTAACTGCTCGATTTCGCGGGTAGATTATCAGGAAAGCCTGTGGCTGGCGCCGGGATGGGTGGTCGAAACGGCAGGGGACATCTCGCATCTGGACGCCCCTGCGTTGGATGAGCTACAGCGCTAACGGCGAATCGGAATCAGGAATTCGCAGCGCAGGTTAATGGGGCGGTCACCGGCTTTGGCATCTTCAGCCGGGTAGTACCGCTCGATATCCTGGCCCTTGCGGCGCGTCAGGTTCAGGAGCGGCATGCAGGTACCATAGACCGTCAGGATGAACTCCTGAACGCCCGTTCCCAGCCCTTCGTAAGTAAACATCACATACTCGCCGCCCTGCAACAGCACCGGCTGTGCCGACTGTACGTAGCCGTTGGCCTGATCCTGCGGCAGCGCGGTGGTGTAGAACACTTCCTGCTCGTCATCTTTTTCATGGCTGGGATGCGTTTCGTTCAGGCCATAGAGTACAGGCGGAATGGTTGGCGCGTGGCCGAGGAAATCGTGCCAGAACTGATAGCGCATTTCGTGGCGGAAATCGGAAATTTGCTCCAGCGAACAGGAGTAACTCTGGGTGACACCCAGCAGTTGCATATCTTCCAGAGTGACAAATTTATGCTCAGGCATGGCAAATTCGCCCAGACGCAGAGGCGGACGAATACCGAATGCGCTCCATTCCGGTGAACGACGATACAGTGCAGGCGTCTGGGAAAACTGTTTCTTAAAGGCGCGGGTGAACGTTTGTTGAGAGTCGAAGCGGTACTGCAGGGCAATATCCAGAATCGGGCGAGCCGTCAGGCGAAGCGCAACGGCAGATTTCGATAAGCGGCGTGCGCGGATATACGCGCCAATCGCATGACCCGTCACGTCCTTAAACATTCTCTGCAGATGCCACTTGGAATAACCCGCTTTTGCCGCCACATTGTCAAGCGACAGCGGCTGATCCAGATGACCTTCCAGCCAGATTAATAGGTCGCGAATAATGCCGGCCTGATCCATAAAATATCCTCATCCTTTCAACTACAAACACCTGACATCAGATTATTGGATAATAGCATTTTTTGTTGTTTTAGCATTCAGTGTTTTTTTTGCGCATTAATGCTTTTTTTGAATCTAATAAAACGTGATTATTGTAATCCTGTGATCTGTAAACAGTTTCTTTTACAATGCTGAATAATTGCGCAGCGTCATTTTAAAGAATGGTAACAATATGAAATACAAGAGTTTAGTTCTGTCCACTCTGTTGCTTATGCTGGCGCCGCTGGCATCTGCTGAGCAGATCGGTTCCGTCGATACGGTGTTTAAGATCTTTGGGCCGGATCATAAAATCGTCGTGGAGGCGTTTGACGACCCCGATGTTAAAAACGTGACCTGCTACGTCAGCCGTGCCAAAACCGGTGGCATTAAAGGCGGGTTGGGGCTGGCGGAAGATACTTCTGATGCCGCCATCTCCTGCCAGCAGGTAGGACCGGTAGAACTGAGCGACAGAATCAAGAACGGTAAAGCGCAGGGCGAAGTGGTCTTTAAGAAACGCACTTCGTTGGTCTTCAAATCATTACAGGTCGTGCGCTTCTATGATGCCAAACGCAACGCGCTGGCTTATCTGGCCTATTCCGACAAGGTGGTCGATGGGTCGCCGAAAAATGCCATTAGCGCGGTACCTATCATGCCGTGGCGCGAATAACAGGGAAGCATTATGCAGCAGGTGTCGGTCTGGCTGGTGGAAGATGAGCAGGGTATCGCGGATACCCTGATTTATATGCTCCAGCAGGAAGGGTTTAGCGTGGAAGCCTTTGAGCGCGGGTTGCCCGCGCTGGAGAAAGCACGTCATCAGTGTCCGGATGTAGCGATTCTCGATGTCGGGTTGCCGGATATCAGCGGTTTTGAGCTGTGCCGGCGATTGCTTGAGTACCATCCGGCGTTACCAATCCTCTTTCTGACGGCGCGCAGCGATGAGGTGGATCGCTTGCTGGGTCTGGAAATCGGTGCCGACGATTACGTCGCCAAACCGTTTTCACCGCGGGAAGTCTGCGCCAGAGTCCGCACGCTGCTACGTCGGGTGAAGAAGTTTTCCACGCCGTCGCCTGTTGTCAAAACCGGCCATTTTGAGCTGAATGAACCGGCGGCTGAAGTGGCCTGGTTTGGTACGCCCCTGTCACTCACGCGCTATGAATTTTTGCTGCTGAAAACGCTGCTGTTATCTCCAGGGCGTGTCTATTCGCGCCAGCAACTGATGGATATCGTCTGGGCCGATGCGCAGGATACATACGACCGGACGGTCGATACGCACATCAAAACGCTGCGCGCCAAACTGCGCGCGATCAACCCGACGCTTTCGCCGATCAACACGCATCGTGGGATGGGCTACAGCCTGAGGAGCCTCTGATGCGCATTGGCATGCGTTTGCTGTTGGGCTATTTCCTGATTGTCGCTGTTGCTGCGTGGTTTGTTCTTTCTATTTTTGTACAGGAGATTAAACCTGGCGTACGGCGCGCAACGGAAGGGACGCTGATCGATACTGCCACGCTGCTGGCGGCGCTGGCGCGTGACGATCTCCTGTCGGGTAACCCGGCGCATGGCCAACTGGCGCAGGCGTTTACGCAACTGCATAACCGTCCTTTTCGCGCCAACATCAGCGGAATCAATAAAGTCCGCAATGAGTACCATGTTTACATGACGGATGCGCAGGGCAAAGTGGTGTTTGATTCCGTCAATAAAGCGGTCGGGCAGGATTACTCTCGCTGGAACGATGTCTGGCTAACGCTGCGTGGACAGTATGGCGCGCGCAGTACGCCGCAGGATCCCGCCGATCCGGAAAGCTCGGTCATGTATGTTGCTGCGCCGGTTGTCGACAACGGAAAGATCATCGGCGTGCTCAGCGTGGGAAAACCCAATGCCGCGATGGCACCGGTGATTAAACGCAGCGAGCGCCGGATCCTTTGGGCCAGCGCGATTCTGCTTGGCATTGCGCTGGTGATAGGCGCCGGGATGGTCTGGTGGATAAACCGTTCCATTGCCCGCCTGACGCGCTATGCGGATTCCGTGACCGAAAACCAGCCGATGCCGCTGCCTGAACTGGGCAGCAGTGAGTTGCGCAAACTGGCGCAGGCGCTGGAGAGCATGCGTCTGAAGCTGGAAGGCAAGAATTACATTGAACAGTACGTATACGCGCTCACCCACGAGCTAAAGAGTCCGTTGGCGGCCATTCGCGGCGCGGCGGAAATTCTGCGGGAAAATCCGCCTCCGGACATTGTTAAGCGCTTTACCGACAATATTCTCAGCCAAAATGCGCGAATGCAGGCGCTGGTTGAAACCTTGCTGCGCCAGGCGCGACTGGAAAACCGTCAGGATATTGCCCTCTCCCCGGTTGCGGTCGATGCACTGTTTGCGCAAATCAGCGACGCGCGCACGATTCAACTGGCGACGAAGGCGATATCGCTGGAGATTGTCCCCTCGGCGTTAAGCGTCTCTGCGGAGCCGGCGCTGCTGGAACAGGCGTTGGGCAACTTGCTGGACAATGCCATTGATTTCACCCCGGCAGGCGGAGCGATCACCCTCAGCGCACAAGCGCATGCAGAGACGGTGACGCTGACGGTGACCGATACGGGTACAGGCATTCCTGATTTTGCCTTACCGCGGATATTTGACCGCTTTTACTCACTGCCGCGTGAGAATGGCCTCAAAAGCAGCGGTCTTGGACTGGCGTTCGTTCGCGAAGTGGCGCGACTGCTGAAGGGGAGTGCAGAATTACGTAACCGCCCAGAAGGCGGCGTCGAGGCCACGCTCACACTTCACCGTCACTTCACATAACTTCAAATTCCCCCCACATAGCGTGCGTACTCTGCGGGTATTGCATAAGGAGAACGCTATGTTGAAATCCCCCCTGTTCTGGAAAATCGTCACCTTAGGTGGCGCGATTGTGTTGCTGCTGATCCCCCTGATGATGGTCCGGCAGATTATTGTGGAACGTGCTGATTATCGTGATGCGGTGGAGGATGCGATTCGGCAGAGTACCAGCGGACCGCAAAAAGTGGTCGGCCCGCTCATTGCCGTACCTGTGACTGAGTTATACACCGTGCTGGAAAACGAGAAAGAGGTGCAGCACAGGCGCAGTTTTATCCACTTCTGGCTGCCGGAGTCGTTGATGGTGGAGGGGAACCAGAACGTCGAACCGCGAAAAGTGGGCATCTACGAAGGGCAGGTCTGGCATACCGATGTTACCTTGAAAGCGGAGTTTGATGTTGCACGACTGAGTGAACTGAACCGGCCCAACATAACCCTTGGGAAACCGTTTATCGTGGTGGGCGTGGGTGATGCGCGAGGGATTGGCGTGGTGAAAGCACCGAAGGTGAATGGAATGGCGCTTGCCGTCGAACCGGGGACGGGGCTAACAGACCGCGGAGAAGGGCTCCACATTCCGCTTCCGGATGCGCAATGGGCGATGCGCGATGTGAACCTGGCGATGTCACTCAATTTAAGCGGAACTGGCGCTTTCTCGGTCGTTCCGGTAGGACGTAGCAGCCAAATGACGCTCACCAGCAACTGGCCGCATCCCAACTTCCTCGGTGATTTTCTACCCGACAAGCGCGAAATCAGCGAGTCAGGGTTTCAGGCACAGTGGCAAAGCAGTTGGTTTGCCACTAACCTGGGCGATCGGTTTGTGGATGCGCGAAAAGACGGGTGGTATAACCTGCCGTCGTTTAGCGTCGCGGTTGCCACTCCTGCCGATCAGTATCAACTGACGGATCGGGCGACGAAATATGCCATTTTGCTGATTACACTGACATTTATGGCCTTCTTTATGTTCGAAACGTTGACGGGAAAAAAATTACACCCGATGCAGTATCTGCTGGTGGGGCTGTCGCTGGTGATGTTTTATTTGCTGTTGCTGGCGCTCTCCGAACATATTGGTTTCACCCTTGCATGGATTGTCGCAAGCCTGGTGGGCGCGCTGATGAACGGGGTTTATCTCCAGGCAGTGCTACAGGGCTGGCGTAGTAGCGTGGTTTTCACTCTGGCATTGTTAGCGCTGGATGGTGTGATGTGGGTACTGTTGCGCTCGGAAGACAGCGCGCTGCTGTTGGGGACGAGTGTGCTGCTGTTGGCGCTGGGGAGTGTGATGTTCCTGACGCGGCATCTTGACTGGTATGCATTCTCGCGTGCGAAACCGACACCAACACCAACGGCGCCGAAACCGTCCGCACCCGTGGACGATGCGCTACGCGTGTGGAAGTAAATTCAGCAAAAAGCAGATAAGAAAAACGGCGCATTGAGCGCCGTTTTTTTGACGGTGGTAACCCGATTAATCCTGCAGATCGCCACAAAAACGGTAACCTTCACCGTGAATAGTCGCGATAATTTCCGGCGTATCCGGCGTGGATTCGAAATGCTTACGAATGCGGCGGATGGTCACGTCAACGGTACGGTCATGGGGTTTCAGCTCACGACCAGTCATTTTCTTCAGCAGCTCAGCACGGGACTGGATCTTGCCTGGGTTCTCGCAGAAGTGAAGCATGGCACGGAACTCACTGCGCGGCAGTTTGTACTGTTCGCCATCAGGCCCGATCAGAGAACGGCTGTTGATGTCCAGTTCCCAACCGTTGAACTTGTAGCTTTCAACGCTACGACGTTCTTCGCTGACGGTACCCAGGTTCATGGTACGAGACAGAAGGTTGCGGGCACGGATAGTCAGTTCGCGCGGGTTAAACGGCTTGGTGATGTAATCGTCTGCACCGATTTCGAGGCCGAGGATTTTATCGACTTCGTTATCGCGGCCAGTCAGGAACATCAGCGCAACGTTAGCCTGCTCGCGCAGTTCACGCGCCAGCAGAAGACCGTTTTTGCCTGGCAGGTTGATATCCATGATCACCAGGTTGATGTCATATTCAGAGAGGATTTGATGCATTTCCGCGCCATCAGTCGCTTCGAATACATCATAGCCTTCCGCTTCGAAAATACTTTTTAACGTGTTGCGTGTTACCAACTCGTCTTCAACGATAAGAATGTGCGGGGTCTGCATGTTTGCTACCTAAATTGCCAACTAAATCGAAACAGGAAGTACAAAAGTCCCTGACCTGCCTGATGCATGTCGCAAATTAACATGATCGGCGTAACATGACTAAAGTACGTAATTGCGTTCTTGATGCACTTTCCATCAACGTCAACAACATCATTAGCTTGGTCGTGGGTAGTTTCCCTCTGGACCCGACAGTGTCAAAAACGGCTGTCATCCTAACCATTTTAACAGCAACATAACAGGCTAAGACGTACCGGACACCCAATAAAACTACGCTTCGTTGACATATATCAAGTTCAATTGTAGCACGTTAACAGTTTGATGAAATCATCGTATCTAAATGCTAGCTTTCATCACAAAATTGCAATAATCCAACTAGTTGCACAGGATAACTAATTAACACGGCGAATCCTATGAATGAGATTCATTTTAAATCAAATTATCTCTGATAAACAGAAGGATATACTGTTTCTGTTAACATAAAAAACATTAGTAAAGTAAGGAAACAGTTTAGCGCCTTTTATGAAAGGTGAAACGGTTTTCCACTGATTTTGGTTAAAATTTTGTAAATTCGCTCCGCGTAATATCTTGACATAGTTCACACAATTGCCCGCGGACAGGCATAAAGAGTAAAAAAATGCGCATTACTATTATCCTCGTCGCTCCCGCCAGAGCGGAAAACATTGGTGCTGCGGCTCGCGCCATGAAAACCATGGGATTCACTCAGTTGCGTATCGTTGACAGTCAGGCGCATCTTGAACCCGCCACGCGCTGGGTGGCGCATGGCTCCAGCGATATTATTGATAATATTACTGTTTTTCCGACGCTTGCGGACGCGCTTGTCGATGTTGATTTTACCGTCGCCACCACGGCTCGCAGTCGGGCAAAATTTCACTACTACGCGACGCCGGCGGAACTGGTTCCGCTGCTGGAAGAAAAATCGGCCTGGATGAATCACGCCGCGCTGGTTTTTGGTCGTGAAGACTCCGGACTGACCAACGATGAACTGGCACTGGCGGATGTTCTGACCGGCGTGCCAATGGTTGCAGATTATCCTTCATTGAATCTGGGGCAGGCGGTGATGGTTTACTGCTATCAATTAACAAATTTAATGCAACAACCTGCTAAAGAAGTCGATTCATCTGATGAATTTCAGTTACAGGCATTACGCTCACGCATCATGAGCCTGTTGACCACTCTGGAGGTTGCAGATGACAGCAAACTGGTCGACTGGCTGCAACAGCGTCTGGGGCAATTAGGGCAGCGAGACACGGTAATGTTGCACCGCCTGGTCCATGATATCGAAAAAAAAGTCACAAAATAATAATTTTCCTTTAGTTGTATTTATGGTGATAACTGCTGATTTCAAGAGGGGTTTTCCTGCGGGTTTGGTTGAAAATAAACCTTTCGCCAGCAGCTCATGAACAAGTTTCGTCAGGTGAGTAAATCAAATATTTATTGACTTAGCTCACCATATACTTTAACCAATATAGACATACAGCACAGACAGATTACCCGTCATACTTCGAGTTGCATCTGCGTTGGCGACTTTTGTTCACCCCAGTCACATCGTTTTCTATGCGCCAGGGGCTTTACGCAATTGCCGTCCTCCTTCAACACGAATTATTCAGGGTAAATAATGACAGAGTACACAACATCCATGAAACGCATCAGCACCACCATTACCACAACCATCACCATTACCACAGGTAACGGTGCGGGCTGACGCGTACAGGAAACACAGAAAAAAGCCCGCACCTGAACAGTGCGGGCTTTTTTTTCGACCAAAGGTAACGAGGTAACAACCATGCGAGTGTTGAAGTTCGGCGGTACATCAGTGGCAAATGCAGAACGTTTTCTGCGGGTTGCCGATATTCTGGAAAGCAATGCCAGGCAGGGGCAGGTAGCGACCGTTCTTTCTGCCCCCGCTAAAATTACCAACCATCTGGTGGCGATGATTGAAAAAACCATCGGAGGTCAGGACGCATTACCCAATATCAGTGATGCCGAACGTATTTTTGCCGAACTTCTGACCGGACTCGCCGACGCCCAGCCGGGCTTTCCGCTGGCGCAGTTGAAAGTGTTTGTTGAGCAGGAATTTGCCCAAATCAAACATGTGCTGCATGGGATCAGCTTGCTAGGACAGTGTCCGGACAGCATTAACGCTGCGCTCATCTGCCGTGGCGAAAAGATGTCGATCGCCATCATGGCGGGGTTACTGGAAGCCCGCGGCCACCACGTTACCGTTATTGACCCGGTCGAAAAACTGCTGGCGGTGGGGCACTACCTCGAATCTACCGTCGATATCGCCGAATCGACTCGCCGCATCGCCGCCGGGCGTATACCCGCCGATCACATGGTGCTGATGGCCGGGTTCACCGCCGGTAATGAGAAGGGTGAACTGGTGGTGCTGGGGCGCAATGGCTCCGATTACTCCGCAGCGGTTCTGGCGGCCTGCTTACGCGCCGACTGTTGCGAGATCTGGACAGATGTCGACGGTGTATATACCTGTGACCCGCGCCAGGTACCTGACGCCAGGTTGCTGAAATCGATGTCTTATCAGGAAGCGATGGAGCTCTCCTATTTCGGCGCAAAAGTGCTTCACCCTCGTACCATTACCCCCATCGCGCAGTTCCAGATCCCTTGCCTCATCAAAAATACCGGTAACCCGCAGGCGGCAGGCACGCTGATCGGCGCCAGCCGCGATGAAGACGATCTGCCAGTGAAGGGGATTTCCAACCTTAATAATATGGCGATGTTCAACGTCTCCGGTCCTGGCATGAAAGGGATGGTGGGGATGGCGGCGCGCGTGTTTGCGGTGATGTCCCGTGCAGGCATTTCCGTGGTACTGATTACCCAGTCATCCTCTGAGTACAGCATCAGCTTCTGCGTGCCGCAGGCCGACTGCGCCCGCGCGCAGCGTGCCTTGCAGGATGAATTCTATCTCGAACTGAAAGAGGGCGTGCTGGAACCGCTGGCGGTCACTGAACGACTGGCGATTATCTCCGTCGTTGGGGATGGCATGCGTACACTGCGGGGTATTTCGGCGAAATTCTTTGCCGCACTGGCGCGCGCGAATATCAATATCGTGGCTATCGCGCAGGGCTCTTCCGAGCGTTCCATTTCGGTCGTGGTCAATAACGACGATGCCACGACGGGCGTACGCGTCACCCATCAGATGTTGTTCAATACCGATCAGGTAATTGAAGTGTTTGTCATTGGCGTTGGCGGGGTAGGCGGCGCATTACTGGAGCAGCTTAAGCGCCAGCAAACCTGGCTGAAGAAAAAACATATCGATCTGCGCGTGTGCGGTGTGGCGAACTCGAGAGCGCTGTTGACCCATGTGCATGGCCTGAACCTGGAAAACTGGCAGGCTGAACTGGCTGAAGCGAAAGAGCCGTTCAATCTTGGTCGCTTAATCCGTCTGGTGAAGGAATATCACCTGCTGAACCCGGTGATTGTGGATTGTACGTCCAGTCAGGCGGTGGCCGATCAATACGCGGACTTCCTGCGTGAAGGATTCCATGTGGTCACGCCGAACAAAAAGGCGAATACCTCGTCAATGGATTACTACCATCAGCTGCGCTTCGCTGCCGCGAAGTCACGGCGCAAATTCCTCTATGACACTAACGTGGGTGCCGGTCTGCCGGTGATCGAAAACCTGCAAAACCTGTTGAATGCGGGCGATGAATTGCTGAAGTTCTCCGGCATCCTGTCCGGTTCGCTGTCATTTATTTTCGGTAAGCTCGACGAGGGTATGAGCCTCTCTGAAGCGACTCGTATCGCGCGTGAAATGGGGTACACCGAACCCGATCCGCGTGACGATCTTTCGGGAATGGACGTGGCGCGTAAGCTGCTGATCCTCGCCCGTGAAACCGGGCGCGAGCTGGAACTGTCAGACATCGTCATTGAACCGGTGCTGCCGAAAGCGTTTGATGATTCAGGCGACGTTGACGCGTTTATGGCGAATCTGCCGCAGCTTGACGATGCCTTTGCCGCTCGGGTGGCAAAAGCCCGTGATGAGGGCAAAGTATTGCGCTATGTTGGCAACATCGAAGAAGACGGCGTCTGTCGGGTGAAGATTTCTGAAGTGGACGGTAACGATCCGTTGTACAAAGTGAAAAACGGCGAAAACGCGCTGGCGTTCTACAGCCACTACTATCAGCCGCTACCGCTGGTTCTGCGCGGTTATGGTGCGGGTAACGACGTCACGGCGGCAGGGGTGTTTGCTGACCTGCTGCGTACTCTCTCATGGAAGCTAGGAGTCTAACATGGTTAAAGTTTATGCCCCGGCTTCCAGTGCCAATATGAGCGTTGGATTTGATGTGCTTGGGGCGGCGGTGACGCCCGTTGATGGCTCACTGCTGGGCGACGTGGTGTCGGTTGAGGCGGCGGACAGTTTCAGCCTGAATAATCTGGGCCGCTTTGCCGACAAGCTACCGCCAGAACCGCGAGAAAATATTGTTTACCAGTGCTGGGAGCGTTTTTGTCAGGAACTGGGTAAGCAAATTCCGGTGGCGATGACCCTGGAAAAGAATATGCCGATCGGCTCCGGATTAGGTTCCAGCGCCTGCTCGGTGGTGGCGGCACTGGTCGCGATGAATGAGTACTGCGGCAAGCCGCTCAATGACACGCGTCTGCTGGCAATAATGGGTGAGCTGGAAGGGCGTATCTCCGGCAGCATTCACTACGATAACGTCGCGCCATGTTTTCTCGGTGGTATGCAGTTGATGATTGAAGAAAACGGCATTATCAGCCAGCAGGTGCCAGGCTTTGATGAGTGGCTGTGGGTACTGGCCTATCCTGGCATTAAAGTCTCCACGGCAGAAGCGCGGGCGATCCTGCCTGCGCAGTATCGTCGCCAGGATTGCATTGCCCACGGGCGTCACCTGGCCGGGTTTATTCACGCCTGCTATTCCCGTCAGCCTGGGCTTGCGGCGAAACTGATGAAGGATGTGATTGCCGAACCGTATCGCGAACGTCTGTTGCCTGGTTTTGCTCAGGCGCGTCAGGCCGTCGCGGAAATTGGCGCGCTGGCCAGCGGTATTTCCGGTTCAGGGCCGACGTTGTTTGCGCTCTGCGATAAAACGGAGACCGCGCAGCGTGTGGCGGACTGGCTGGGTAGTCACTACCTGCAAAATCAGGAAGGCTTTGTTCATATTTGCCGGCTGGACACGGCGGGCGCACGAGTACTGGGATAATTGATGAAACTCTACAATCTTAAAGATCACAACGAACAGGTTAGTTTTGCACAGGCCGTCACGCAGGGGCTGGGCAAGAATCAGGGGCTGTTTTTCCCGCACGATCTGCCGGAATTCAACCTGACAGAAGTGGATGAGATGCTGAACCAGGACTTCGTCAGCCGTAGCACAAAGATCCTCTCGGCGTTCATCGGCGATGAAATCCCGCAGGAGATCCTCGAAGAACGTGTGCGCGCAGCCTTTGCTTTCCCGGCGCCGGTTGCTCAGGTGGAAGGGGATGTCAGCTGTCTGGAGCTGTTCCATGGCCCGACGCTGGCGTTTAAAGATTTCGGTGGTCGTTTTATGGCGCAGATGTTAACCCACATCAGCGGCGATAAACCGGTGACCATTCTGACGGCAACCTCTGGTGATACCGGCGCGGCCGTGGCGCATGCGTTTTATGGTCTGCCGAACGTGCGCGTGGTGATCCTCTATCCGAACGGTAAAATCAGTCCGTTGCAGGAAAAACTGTTCTGCACGCTGGGCGGTAACATTGAAACTGTTGCCATCGATGGTGATTTTGATGCCTGCCAGGCGCTGGTCAAACAGGCGTTTGATGATGAAGAACTGAAAGTGGCGCTGGGGTTGAACTCGGCGAACTCCATCAACATCAGCCGCCTGCTGGCACAGATTTGCTACTACTTTGAAGCCGTTGCCCAATTGCCGCAGGAGGCGCGGAATCAGCTGGTGGTTTCTGTTCCAAGCGGTAACTTTGGCGACCTGACGGCGGGCCTGCTGGCGAAATCTCTCGGCCTGCCGGTGAAGCGTTTTATCGCTGCCACCAACGTTAACGACACGGTGCCACGCTTCCTGCAGGACGGGCAGTGGGCGCCAAAAGCGACCCAGGCGACGTTGTCTAACGCGATGGATGTGAGTCAGCCGAACAACTGGCCGCGCGTTGAGGAGTTGTTCCGCCGTAAAATCTGGCGTCTGAATGAGCTGGGTTATGCGGCTGTAGATGATGAAACCACACAGGAAACGATGCGCGAACTGAAAGCGAAGGGCTACACTTCTGAGCCTCATGCCGCCGTGGCCTACCGCGCCCTGCGTGATCAGCTCAATCCGGGCGAGTACGGTCTGTTCCTCGGCACTGCGCACCCGGCGAAGTTTAAAGAGAGCGTGGAAGCGATCCTCAATGAAACGCTGGATCTGCCGAAAGAACTGGCAGAACGTGCGGATCTACCGCTGCTTTCGCAACATCTGCCGGCGGATTTTGCCGCCCTGCGTAAGCTGATGATGACGCGCTAAACCGTCTGCCCGGTGGCGCTATCGCTTACCGGGCCTGTCAGGCGGTGGAGATGAGAAAGCCGGATAAGGCGTAGCCGCTATCCGGCGAAATGCGCATTACTGCTCGTGACGCTTAAACACCAGTTCGCCGTTGCCAGACGCGGCGTCATCAAAGAAGTAACCCTCGCTGTTAAAGCCGGTGAGCTGTTCAGGCTCCGTCAGGCGGTTTTCAATGATGTAGCGGCTCATCAGGCCGCGCGCCTTTTTGGCGTAGAAACTGATGACTTTGAACTTACCGTTTTTCTCGTCGAGGAAGACAGGTTTAATCAGCTCGGCATTCAGTTTCTTCGGTTTCACGGCGCGGAAGTATTCATCCGATGCCAGGTTAATCACCACCTGGTCGCCCTGTGCGGCGAGCGCTTCATTAAGCTTATCCGTGATGATATCGCCCCAGAACTGATACAGATCCTTCCCTTTGGCGTTATCCAGACGGATACCCATTTCCAGACGATAAGGTTGCATCAGATCCAGCGGGCGCAGCACGCCATATAAACCTGAGAGCATACGCAAATGCTGCTGGGCAAAATCGAAATCGGCTTCACTGAAGTTTTCGGCCTGTAGTCCGGTATAGACATCGCCTTTGAAAGCCAGAATGGCCTGACGCGCGTTTTCTGGCGTGAAGTCCGGCTGCCAGTCATGAAAACGGGTGGCGTTTAGATCGGCGAGTTTGTCGCTGATGTTCATCAGCTTGCCGATTTGCGGGGCTGAAAGTTTACGCGCCACATGAATCAGTTGCTGCGAGTGATCCAGTAATTCAGGTAGCGTATGGCGCGTTGTTGCCAGCGGGCTCTGGTAGTCGAGTGTTTTTGCAGGTGAAATCAGAATCAGCATATCCAGTCCTTGCAGGAAATTTACTGCGACTGTAGCAAAAAACACGACTGAGTTGATCGATAGTTGCGATTAGTCTCGCGGTATGTCATCCCAGGCATCTGGTGCCAGTTGCTGTCCGATGTCCGGGTAACGCAGTGGATCAAAGACCGGGCGAACGCCGAGTTTACGCTGACGCAAGTAGTCGCTGGCCAGGGTACGCACCACCGGAGAGAGCAACAATATTGCCGTCAGGTTAGTGATCGCCATGCAGGCCATGATGATATCCGCCAGTTGCCACAGCAGCGGGAAGCTAAGCAAGGTGCCGACCACGACGGTTGAACAGGAGGTAATGCGTAAAGCCCAGATGAAGCGCTTATTGTCCAGCTTCAGAAAGTACAGATTGTTTTCCGCATAAATGTAGTTAACCACAATAGAGCTGAAGGCAAACAGAATCACAATGACTGCGACGAATGCCGCGCCCCACTCTCCGACCAGTGTATTCATCGCTTTCTGCACCAGTTGGATCCCTTCCATCGGCGCATAGGTGGCGTCGTTACCGGCCAGTAAAACCAACATTGCCGTTGCGCTACAGACGATCAGCGTATCGATAAAAATGCCGATCATCTGCACGATCCCCTGTGCCGCAGGGTGCGGCGGCCAGGATGCTGCTGCGGCAGCAGCGTTAGGCGTTGAGCCCATTCCGGCTTCATTGGAGAACATACTGCGTTGAAAACCGCTGGTGATCGCCTGACTCAGCGT
This sequence comes from Citrobacter amalonaticus, assembly GCF_018323885.1. Taxonomy (NCBI): domain Bacteria; kingdom Pseudomonadati; phylum Pseudomonadota; class Gammaproteobacteria; order Enterobacterales; family Enterobacteriaceae; genus Citrobacter; species Citrobacter amalonaticus. The sequence goes on from NZ_AP024585.1 coordinate 861,956, forward strand.
ATACCCCGCCACGCCGCCCGCCGCTTCTTGCCAGCCAAATGCGCTTTTGACGATAGAAATGATGATGTCCGGCAGTTGGTCGATGTTGATCAGACAAACCACCAGGCTGGTGACCACCCACATCAACGCCATCACAGGGACAAACCACTGCATCATCCGCGCCACGCCTTTGATCCCGCGGACGATAACCAACAGGGCGGCAATCGCCATGACAATACCGGTGGCAACCGGAGGGAAATCAAACGCGAATTTGAGAGCACGGGATACGGAGTTGGCCTGCACACTGTTGAACACCAGGCCGTAGGCGATCAGCAAAAAGATGGCGAATAACACGCCCATCCAGCGCATGCCTAAACCACGTGCCATATACCAGGCGGGGCCACCGCGAAACTGACCGTGGCGATCGCGTTCTTTGTAGAGTTGTGCGAGGGCACATTCAGCAAATGAGGTCGCCATCCCAATGATGGCGGCGATCCACATCCAGAACACCGCACCTGGTCCACCTGCGGTAATGGCCAGCGCCACACCCGCCAGGTTACCACTACCGATACGGGCGGCAAGGCCGGTGCAGAGTGACTGAAAAGAGGTTAATCCTCCCGGCTGCGGGTTAATGCTGTTTTTCAGACTTCTGCCAACCTGGCGGATATAGCGAAACTGGACGAAGCCTGTGCGCCAGGTAAACCAACACCCTGCTCCGAAGAGCAGGTAGATCATTACCGATCCCCAGAGCACATCATTAATGAACGTGAAAAAATCAGGCATTAACATCCCTCTTGTTGCTGCCGGTACGCTGTAACAACCCTGTGTAAGCGTTACCAATTGTCGAATAGTATATACGCTGCCGGACAATTGATAGCGGCCGAGTAGTATACATGAGGTTGTGTACCGGAATGGCGCGTCACATCAAGCCCGGACCAGAAATTGTCCGCAGATGCCCTCATGGGGATAAGCGCATTGTCTGCGGTTGCGCTGTCACAACGTCGTGTTATCATCAGGGCAGACCGGTTACATCCCCCTAACAAGCTGTTTAAAGAGAAACACTATCATGACGGACAAATTGACCTCCCTTCGTCAGTTCACCACCGTGGTGGCCGACACCGGAGACATCGCGGCAATGAAGCTGTATCAGCCGCAGGATGCCACAACCAACCCTTCTCTCATTCTTAACGCAGCGCAGATCCCGGAATACCGTAAGCTGATTGATGACGCCGTGACGTGGGCTAAGCAGCAGAGCAATGACCGCGCGCAGCAGATTGTTGACGCTACCGACAAACTGGCCGTAAACATCGGTCTGGAGATCCTGAAACTGGTCCCGGGTCGTATCTCCACGGAAGTGGATGCTCGCCTGTCTTATGACACCGATGCCTCTATCGCCAAAGCGAAACGCATCATCAAGCTGTATAACGACGCAGGCATCAGTAACGATCGCATTCTGATCAAACTGGCTTCAACCTGGCAGGGCATCCGCGCTGCTGAGCAGCTGGAAAAAGAAGGCATCAACTGTAACCTGACGCTGCTGTTCTCCTTTGCGCAGGCGCGAGCTTGTGCTGAAGCGGGCGTATTCCTGATCTCTCCGTTCGTGGGCCGTATTCTTGACTGGTATAAATCCAATACCGACAAGAAAGAGTATGCGCCGGCGGAAGATCCGGGCGTGGTTTCTGTAACGGAGATCTACGAATACTACAAACAGCACGGCTACGAGACCGTTGTGATGGGCGCAAGCTTCCGTAACATCGGTGAAATTCTTGAGCTGGCTGGCTGCGATCGCCTGACCATCGCACCGGCGCTGCTGAAAGAGCTGGCGGAAAGCGAAGGGGCTATCGAGCGTAAACTGTCCTTCTCTGGCGAAGTGAAAGCGCGTCCGGAACGCATCACCGAGTCTGAGTTCCTGTGGCAGCACAACCAGGATCCCATGGCGGTAGACAAGCTGGCGGACGGTATCCGTAAGTTTGCTGTTGACCAGGAAAAACTGGAAAAAATGATCGGCGACCTGCTGTAATCATTGATGCGTGACCGGTACGCCGGTCACGCTACCTCTTCTCAACCCTGTCTGTCCTTCCCTTCGCAGTGTATCATTCTGTTTAACGAGACTGTTTAAATGGAATAATCATGAACACCTTACGTATTGGCTTAGTTTCCATTTCTGACCGCGCCTCCAGCGGTGTCTATCAGGATAAAGGTATTCCGGCGCTGGAAGAGTGGCTATCGACGGCGCTGACCACCCCTTTTGAGGTGCAGACACGCTTGATTCCTGACGAGCAGGCCATCATCGAACAAACGCTGTGTGAGCTGGTGGACGAGATGAGTTGCCATCTGGTGCTGACCACTGGCGGCACCGGTCCTGCGCGTCGTGATGTGACGCCGGATGCGACCCTCGCAGTTGCCGATCGCCAGATGCCTGGTTTTGGCGAACAGATGCGGCAGATTAGCCTGCACTTTGTACCGACGGCGATCCTGTCGCGCCAGGTCGGGGTGATTCGCAAGCAGGCGTTAATCCTCAATTTACCGGGCCAGCCGAAATCCATTAAAGAGACTCTGGAAGGCGTGAAGGATGCCGAAGGGAATGTCGTTGTGGCGGGTATCTTCGCAAGTGTACCGTATTGTATACAGCTTCTCGAAGGGCCGTATGTGGAAACCGCGCCGGAAATCGTAGCATCTTTTCGCCCGAAAAGCGCAAGACGTGAAATAAACGCCTGAAATTAGTCTTTTCGTAAGATAAGCGGCGGTGAAAGTGGCGTGTTGATTTGTTTACGATATAGTAAGTTTTACTTTACATGTGTCGTTCATAACAATGCTCCACTGACTTATGGTTCGCTATGTCACAACATACACGCCCCCTGAATCGCCAGGATTACAAAACGCTGACGCTGGCCGCCCTTGGCGGCGCGCTTGAGTTTTATGATTTTATTATCTTTGTCTTTTTCGCTGCAGTGGTAGGGGAGTTGTTTTTCCCCGCTGATATTCCCGAATGGCTACGTCAGGTTCAAACCTTTGGCATCTTCGCTGCCGGATATCTGGCGCGTCCGTTAGGCGGCATCATCATGGCGCACTTTGGCGATCTGGTCGGGCGCAAAAAGATGTTCACCCTGAGCATTTTGTTGATGGCGGTTCCCACGCTGGCGATTGGTCTGCTGCCAACGTACGCCTCTATGGGAATTATTGCGCCGCTATTGTTGCTGCTGATGCGTATTTTGCAGGGGGCGGCGATTGGCGGTGAAGTTCCGGGTGCATGGGTGTTTGTGGCCGAGCACGTTCCCGAACGTCGTATCGGCATTGCCTGCGGAACGCTAACGGCGGGTCTGACGGTGGGGATCCTGCTGGGTTCCGTAGTAGCCACTCAGGTGAATACCCTTTTAACGCAACAGGCCGTGCATGACTATGGCTGGCGAATTCCGTTCTTGTTGGGTGGGATTTTTGGGCTGGTGGCGATGTATTTACGCCGTTGGTTACAGGAAACGCCGATCTTTCTGGAGATGCAGCAGCGTAAGACGCTGGCGCAGGAACTGCCGGTGAAGTCGGTCATCGTGAAACATCAGAAGGCAGTGGTGATCTCCATGCTTCTGACCTGGCTGCTCTCCGCAGGGATCGTGGTGGTGATTTTAATGTCGCCAGTCTGGCTGCAAAAGCAGTACGGACTAGCCCCAGCCCTGACGTTGCAGGCAAACAGCGTGGCGACCATTATGCTTTGCATGGGTTGCCTGTTGGCGGGCTTTATTGTCGACCGCGTTGGCGCCAGCAAAACCTTTATTGTTGGCAGCCTGTTATTGGCTTGTTCGAGCGGGTTGTTCTACCACCTGGCGGGCACACATCCGCAATATCTGTTCCTGCTTTATGGGCTGGTGGGTCTGTGTGTGGGAGTGGTGGGCGCAGTGCCATACGTGATGGTGCGCGCGTTTCCTGCGGAAGTCCGCTTTACCGGCATTTCATTTTCCTACAATGTTTCTTATGCCATTTTCGGTGGGCTGACGCCGATTGTCGTCACATTGCTGATGAGCGTCTCGCCGATGGCTCCAGGCTGGTATGTGCTGGCGTTGTCGCTGGTGGGATTGGGACTGGGAATTTGGTTGCGACAGGACATGTATTATCGCGATACGGAAATGCAGGCTGAGCTACAACAGCCGTAATAATGATCCCCCCTTAGCGGGGGGATACTGATGAATCAGTGTTTTTCACCAATCGGCAGAATGGTACGGCCAAACTGTTCGTTCAGCACTTCGCCCATCGCCAGGTAAATGGCGCTGGCGCCACACACTAAGCCAACCCAGCCGGCAAAGTGGATCACGGCTTCGTTACCCGCGATGTTACCCACAGCCAACAGAGCGAACAGAACCGTCAGGCTCAGGAACACGAACTGCAGCATGCGTGCGCCCGTCAGCGTACCGAAGAACATAAACAGTGTGAATACGCCCCACAGGCCCAGGTAGGCGCCAAGGAACTGGGCATTCGGCGCTTCTGTCAGACCCATTTTCGGCATCAGCAGGATCGCGACCAGCGTCAGCCAGAACGAGCCGTAAGAGGTGAAAGCGGTCAAACCGAAGGTATTCCCTTTTTTGTATTCCAGCAGGCCGGCAAAAATTTGCGCGATACCGCCGTAGAAAATTCCCATCGCGAGAATAATACCGTCAAGAGCGAAGAAACCCGCGTTATGCAGGTTAAGCAGAATGGTGGTCATGCCGAAGCCCATCAGGCCCAGCGGTGCCGGGTTAGCCAACTTAGTGTTGCCCATAAATCCTCAAGATCATCATTAATTGAATGGTGAAATAGTTATCCCCGCTAAAACATGACGCCGTTCGGGGCGCGGCATAATAATCAGGAGAGAAGGGGCTGTCTATGATCTCATCGGGGGAAAAGAGTGAATTTCTGCCGTGATCGCCATCACACATCATCCAGGCGATTTATTTCAACAAAAGCAAAAATTTTTTTCATTCCCCCCTTGATGAAGTGGGTTACGACCCCACTTAGTAGTCAACCGCAGTGGTGAGTCTGAAAAAAAACGAATCAGGGTAGTTGAAACCGCACGTTTCGCCCTTATTACAGACTCACAACCACATGTTGACCGAATTTTTAGTGGAGACGTTTAGATGGGTAAAATTATTGGTATCGACCTGGGTACTACCAACTCTTGTGTAGCGATTATGGACGGCACTACTGCACGTGTGCTGGAGAACGCCGAGGGCGATCGCACCACGCCTTCTATCATTGCTTATACCCAGGATGGTGAAACTCTGGTTGGTCAGCCGGCTAAACGTCAGGCAGTGACAAACCCGCAAAACACCCTGTTTGCGATTAAACGCCTGATTGGCCGCCGCTTCCAGGACGAAGAAGTTCAACGTGATGTTTCCATCATGCCGTACAAAATCATTGGCGCCGACAACGGCGACGCATGGCTGGATGTGAAAGGTCAGAAAATGGCACCGCCGCAGATCTCGGCTGAAGTGCTGAAGAAAATGAAGAAAACGGCTGAAGATTACCTGGGTGAACCGGTAACGGAAGCGGTTATCACTGTACCTGCTTACTTTAACGATGCTCAGCGTCAGGCAACCAAAGACGCCGGTCGTATCGCAGGTCTGGAAGTGAAACGTATCATCAACGAACCGACTGCCGCTGCGCTGGCATACGGTCTGGATAAAGAAGTCGGTAACCGTACTATCGCGGTTTACGACCTCGGTGGTGGTACTTTCGATATCTCTATTATCGAAATCGACGAAGTTGATGGCGAAAAAACCTTCGAAGTTCTGGCAACCAACGGTGATACCCACCTGGGTGGTGAAGACTTCGACAGCCGTATGATCAACTATCTGGTTGAAGAATTTAAGAAAGATCAGGGCATTGACCTGCGTAACGATCCGCTGGCTATGCAGCGCCTGAAAGAAGCGGCAGAAAAAGCGAAAATCGAGCTTTCTTCTGCGCAGCAGACCGACGTGAACCTGCCGTACATCACTGCAGATGCCACCGGTCCGAAACACATGAATATCAAAGTGACTCGCGCGAAACTGGAAAGCCTGGTCGAAGATCTGGTGAACCGTTCCATCGAGCCGCTGAAAGTCGCTCTGCAGGACGCTGGCCTGTCCGTATCTGATATCAACGACGTTATCCTCGTGGGTGGTCAGACGCGTATGCCAATGGTGCAGAAGAAAGTAGCTGAGTTCTTTGGTAAAGAACCGCGTAAAGACGTGAACCCGGACGAAGCCGTGGCGATCGGTGCTGCCGTTCAGGGTGGTGTATTGACCGGTGATGTGAAAGACGTACTGCTGCTGGACGTTACCCCGCTGTCTCTGGGTATCGAAACCATGGGTGGTGTGATGACGGCGCTGATCTCCAAAAACACCACTATCCCGACCAAGCACAGCCAGGTGTTCTCTACTGCGGAAGACAACCAGTCTGCGGTAACCATCCATGTGCTGCAGGGTGAACGTAAACGTGCGTCTGATAACAAATCTCTGGGTCAGTTCAACCTGGATGGAATCAACCCGGCACCGCGCGGCATGCCGCAGATCGAAGTGACCTTCGATATCGATGCTGACGGTATCCTGCACGTTTCCGCGAAAGACAAAAACAGCGGTAAAGAGCAGAAGATCACCATCAAGGCGTCTTCTGGTCTGAATGAAGAAGAAATTCAGAAAATGGTTCGCGAAGCGGAAGCGAACGCCGAGTCTGACCGTAAGTTCGAAGAGCTGGTTCAGACCCGCAACCAGGGTGACCATCTGTTGCACAGCACTCGCAAGCAGGTTGAGGAAGCCGGCGAACAACTGCCAGCTGACGACAAAACCGCTATCGAGTCTGCACTGAGCGCACTGGAAACGGCGCTGAAAGGTGAAGACAAAGCGGCTATCGAAGCGAAGATGCAGGAGCTGGCGCAGGTTTCCCAGAAACTGATGGAAATCGCTCAGCAGCAGCACGCGCAGCAGCAGGCAGGTTCCGCTGACGCTTCCACAAACAACGCGAAAGATGATGATGTTGTCGACGCTGAGTTTGAAGAAGTGAAAGACAAAAAATAATCGCCCTTTGAACGGGTAATTACTGGCACGGGCGAAGAGGTTTCCTCTCCGCCCGTGCATGCATGTTAAGGGCAGATAAAAAGAGATGGCTAAGCAAGACTATTACGAGATTTTAGGCGTTTCCAAATCAGCGGAAGAGCGTGAAATCAAAAAGGCCTACAAGCGCCTGGCCATGAAATTTCACCCAGACCGTAATCAGGGTGATAAAGAGGCCGAAGCCAAGTTTAAAGAGATCAAAGAAGCGTATGAAGTCCTGACCGACTCGCAAAAACGCGCCGCTTACGACCAGTACGGACATGCTGCGTTTGAGCAAGGCGGTATGGGTGGCGGCGGCGGTTTTGGCGGCGGCGCTGACTTCAGCGATATCTTTGGTGACGTTTTTGGCGATATCTTTGGCGGTGGTCGGGGTCGTCAACGTGCTGCGCGTGGGGCCGATTTACGTTACAACATGGATCTCACCCTGGAAGAAGCCGTACGTGGCGTGACCAAAGAGATCCGCATTCCGACGCTGGAAGAGTGTGATGTTTGCCACGGCAGTGGCGCGAAAGCGGGGACTCAGCCGCAGACCTGTCCGACCTGTCATGGTTCCGGTCAGGTGCAGATGCGCCAGGGGTTCTTCGCGGTTCAGCAAACCTGTCCGCACTGTCAGGGACGCGGTACGCTGATCAAAGATCCGTGCAACAAGTGCCACGGCCATGGTCGCGTCGAGAAGAGCAAAACGCTGTCGGTTAAAATCCCGGCTGGCGTGGATACCGGCGACCGCATTCGTCTTTCAGGCGAAGGTGAAGCTGGCGAGCACGGCGCACCGGCAGGGGACCTGTACGTTCAGGTTCAGGTGAAACAGCACCCGATCTTCGAACGTGAAGGTAACAACCTGTACTGTGAAGTGCCGATTAACTTTGCGATGGCTGCACTTGGCGGTGAGATTGAAGTTCCGACGCTGGATGGCCGCGTGAAGTTGAAAGTGCCCAGCGAAACGCAGACCGGAAAACTGTTCCGCATGCGTGGCAAAGGCGTGAAGTCAGTCCGTGGTGGCGCGCAGGGCGATTTGTTGTGCCGCGTCGTGGTCGAAACACCGGTCGGTCTGAACGAGAAGCAGAAACAACTGCTGAAAGACCTGCAGGAAAGCTTTGGCGGCCCAACCGGCGAAAATAACAGCCCGCGCTCCAAGAGTTTCTTTGACGGTGTGAAAAAGTTCTTTGACGATTTGACCCGCTAATCACTGGCTAACGACGTTCTCATTGAGTAAAAACCGGTATTCCCTGTGAGGGGATACCGGTTTTTTATTATCTGGACCCCACTGTTTGTTTATAAAAATGAATGTGATTTTTATAACAAGCTGAATAAACAGGTATACGGCACCAGAATAAAATAATAAATGAGTCTTTATTAAAAGTGATGGACTTAGCATCTCTAAAACAACATTTTTTGACACCTTGTTTTTGGCAGGCTTTAACTCTTCTGATGTGAGATTTACATCACTCTTCTTCGATTCTGTTCAGTTAGTATTTGTCGCCGTGGTAAAGGGGTTTTACTGCGGAATAAAATATAGCTATGAGGAATAGATTAAATGCCTCGGATAAAAAACGTATTATTAACCAGTCTGGTGCTGGCTGCGCCTTCTCTTTTTAGCCACTCCGCACAGGCGCTGGAATATAAAAATGCGTTCGGTTCAATTAATGCGGGTTATGCTGACTGGAATAGCGGGTTTGTCAATGTTCATCGTGGCGAAGTCTGGAAAGCGACAGCAGATTTCGGTATCAATTTTAAAGAGGCTGAGTTTTATTCATTTTATGAAAGCAATGTCTTAAATCACTCTGTTGCCGGGCGTAACCATACGGTATCAGCCATGACCCATGTCCGCCTGTTTGATTCCAACTATACCTTCTTCGGCAAACTTTATGGTCAGTGGGAAAACACCTGGGGCGATGACCTTGATATGTTTTATGGCCTGGGCTATCTCGGCTGGACAGGTAATTGGGGGTTCTTTAAACCGTATATTGGATTACATAATCAATCTGGCGATTATGTTTCGCAGAAATACGGGCAAACCAGTGGCTGGAACGGTTATGTGCTGGGATGGACTGCGGCCTATAATTTTACGCTTCTTGAGGAGAAATTCGTTCTCTCAAACTGGAATGAAATTGAATTCGATCGCAATAACGCTTACGCGGAACAGCAATATGGTAACTATGGCATTAATGGCGGTCTGACGCTGGCATGGAAATTCTATCCCTGCTGGAAGGCGACGGTCACCTGGCGTTATTTCGAAAATAAATTAGGTTACGACGGTTTCGGTGACCAGATGATTTATATGGTCGGATATGAATTTTAATAAAAGGCAAAGGAGTTGAAATGAAAAGAACAATCGTTGCCAGTATGATTGGTCTGGCGTTATGTGCCGGAAGCACATTGCAAACCGTGCAGGCGGCGTTGGATAAACGGCCTAATCTGGTCATTATTATGGCTGATGATCTGGGCTATGGTGATTTGGCCACTTATGGACATCAAATCGTAAAAACTCCTAATATCGACAAACTGGCGCAGGACGGGGTGAAATTCACCGACTACTATGCGCCCGCTCCGTTGTGTTCTCCTTCTCGGGCCGGGTTATTAACCGGACGAATGCCATTTCGCACCGGGATCCGCTCCTGGATCCCGGAAGGAAAAAATGTCGCACTGGGCCGTAACGAACTGACGATTGCCAACCTGTTAAAGCAGCAGGGTTATGACACGGCGATGATGGGGAAATTACACCTCAATGCGGGAGGTGAGCGTACCGATCAGCCGCAGGCAAAAGATATGGGCTTTGACTACAGTCTGGTGAATGCGGTGGGGTTCGTGACAGATTCCACGTTAGATAATGCAAAAGAACGACCGCGTAACGGCATGGTGTATCCGACCGGATTTTTGCGTAATGGCAAACCCATTGGTCGAGCGGAAACTTACAGCGGTGAACTGGTCAGTTCAGAAGCGGTTAACTGGCTGGATAACAAAAAAGATGATAATCCGTTTTTCTTGTATGTCGCCTTTACGGAGGTACACAGCCCGTTGGCTTCTCCGAAAAAATACCTCGATATGTATTCGCAGTATATGAGCGCTTATCAGAAACAGCATCCGGAGGAGTTCTACGGTGACTGGGCGGATAAACCCTGGCGCGGCACGGGAGAATATTACGCGAACATCAGTTACCTGGATGCCCAGGTCGGTAAAGTGCTGGATAAGATAAAAGCAATGGGTGAAGAAGAGAACACCATTGTGATTTTTACCAGCGATAACGGCCCGGTGACGCGTGAGGCGCGTAAAATATATGAACTGAATCTCGCGGGTGAGACGGATGGGTTACGTGGCCGTAAAGATAACCTGTGGGAAGGTGGGATTCGTGTTCCGGCAATCATTAAGTATGGCAATCATCTTCCACAGGGAATGGTCACGGATACACCGGCTTACGGTCTTGACTGGCTGCCGACGCTGGCAAGCATGATGAATTTTAAACTGCCAACCGATCGTACTTATGACGGGCAATCCCTGGCTCCCGTACTGGCGCATAAAACCTTAAAACGCGAAAAACCGATGATCTTTGGTATTGATATGCCTTTACAGGATGATCCGACCGATGAATGGGCGATTCGGGATGGCGACTGGAAAATGATCATCGATCGTGAAAATAAACCCAAGTATCTTTATAACCTGAAAAAGTATCGTTCCGAGACGCTTAATCAGTTGGGTAAACAGCCTGAAATCGAAAAAAGAATGTATGGCGAATTCCTGAAATATAAACAGAACATTGATAACGATTCTTTAATGAAGGCTCGCGGTGATAAACCGACACCGGTTACCTGGAGTTAATGGACGAATAATAAGAACAGTAAGTATGCCACTTAGGGCGCTGCCCGCCTGATTCAGTACATCGTGCTGAATCAGGTCATTTTATTAATGGGTCTGGTGATGCAAAGAAAAAGCTGTCAGGTCATGGTGAAACCAACAGGATCGGTCTGCAATCTGGACTGTAAATACTGTTTTTATCTGGAGAAAGAGAAGCTCTATCCCGATAGAAAAAGTCATTACAGAATGTCAGATGAGATACTTGAATTATTCGTCAAACAGCATATCGCCGCACAGGATGTGGATGACGTTATTTTTGCGTGGCAGGGAGGAGAGCCTACGCTGATGGGGATTGCGTTTTATCGACGGGCCGTTGAACTCCAGCAGCGTTATGCGGCCGGAAAAACAATCATTAATACCTTTCAGACGAACGGCATTTTGATCGACGATGCATGGGCGCGTTTTTTCAGGCAACAGGATTTTCTGGTCGGCATCTCTATTGATGGTGATGCTGCATTGCATGATGAATGGCGGGTGACGCGTGCCGGCAAATCGACGCATGCTAACGTTGTCCGGGCGCTTCAATGTCTGGTGCGCCATGATGTTGAATTTAATACGCTCACGGTGGTGAACGGCACGAATATGCACCATCCACTCCTGGTCTATCAGTTTCTGAAAAGTATCGGGAGTCGCTATATGCAGTTTATTCCACTGGTCGAACGAAGGTCTGCCAGTAATAATTCGATGCTGGCGACGCCTGCGGATAAGCAAGCCGCAGTGATGCCATGGTTTGTTGAATCCCTGGCATTTGGCCAGTTTCTTAATGCCATTTTTGATGTCTGGCTCCGTCAGGATATTGGCGATATCGGTATACAGTTATTTGAGCAGACGCTGGCGGCCTGGTGTGGGTTGCCGCCGCAGGTATGCGTATTTTCTCCAACGTGTGGCAGTGCTTTTGCAATGGAAATGAACGGTGATGTCTATAACTGCGATCACTTTGTTTATCCGCAGTACGCGTTGGGAAATATTAAGAACACGACACTGCGTGCGATGAATAACAGTGAGCAAAATATGCGGTTTGGCGATGAGAAGCGTCGAACCATGGCGCAGGAGTGCCATTCCTGTCCGTGGCAGTTTGCCTGTCACGGCGGCTGTCCTAAGCACCGCTTTTTGCCGACCGACTTCGGCTCTTTTGCACAAAACTACCTGTGCGCGGGCTACCAGGCCTTTTTTGCCCACACCGCACCCGCAATGAAATCAATGAAAGCGCTCTATGAAAAAGGTATTTCACCTTCAGAGATAAAATCGTTATTCGCTTGAAGGCGATATTCGCAGGGAGTGAATATGTTTTCACGTATTAATGTCGATGCATGCAAAACGTCAGGCTGTAAAAACCTCGGCGTGTTGAATAGCCCTGACTATTCGGTGCAGGGGAAATATGTCCTGTGTCGTGCGTGTGGATTTTTGTTCCCTCTGATTTCTGAACGTTCACTGAACCTTTTTCGCCAATCGGCTAATCAGCTATGGTCAGGTCTGATTAAAGTTTGCCCGGGCTGTGGAGGGGCCACATTAAAGAAATATGGCTTTTCCACACAGGGAGCGCCGCGGCTCTATTGTCTCCAGTGCCATAAAACTTTTATTTCTCCCGTTGGGGATAAAACCGATCCTCGCCAGGAAGCGCTCGCCAGGCTTATTCAAGAAGGACACTCGCTGGCAGATATTCGTACCTCGTTAACGCTCGATAGCACGGGCCTGAACCGGCTATTACAAAAATTATCCCGCCAGTCGAATCAGGTGGAACGTGCGTATATTTTCCAAAAATTGGATTTAATCATGAGTACCCGTGCTTTTCGGGTAAAGTTTAACGGCGGCGACGGCTGTTTGTATGTTCTGGTCACGGCAGAGGAGAACAGTGGCAGGGTGATTGCCGTCACCACGAATTATTCAACGCTGCCTGTAGAAGACGAATACCGGTACACATCTTATTATGAAGAGCGCCTCGCACCCGGCACATTAACGCATCTCGTCCAGCGTAAAGAGCTGATCATCATGCGCCGCAATATCTTATTCGATGTGGACTATGGCCCCGCGTCGCTGCATAAAAACGATCCAGGGATGTTGGTCAAACCGGTTCTGCCTGCTTACCGACATTTTGAGTTAGTGAAAGCGTTGACGGATGAACGTTCCCTCAACGTTCAACATTACATAGAACAGGAATGTTTTATCTTTGGTGGATGCCTGATGGCGAATTTGCAGCATGTTCAGCAAGGCCGTTGCCATATTTCCTTTGTGAGAGAAAGAGGGTGTTCAGCGCGGCAAAACGACATTCCGTACCGAATGTTTCAGAGTGGCGGTATTCGTAACAATGTCTGGCGCACCTTTTCTACCCGGGATTATGCACTGGCGATATGTAATCTCACCGGTACTAAAAAAACGAGCATGTTGCGCTATGCCACGCTTGCTGGCGCAACGGCGTTCATTCAATACATCAATAATCATCCGTTTCTACCGCAGCTTAATCGTATGTCCCCAGCCAATGTCACCGCCACGCTGGACTACCTCCGCTACACCTTCAATCGTCTGTGCAACGAACAGTACGATCGCTGATTCCGTCATACTTCATGACACAATTCACTCGAAAAAACCGATCGTTTAACCATATATAATCTAATTTTAACGATGAGTTGTGAGGAGTATGATAGTAATTACGAAGTATTCACCTTATAGAGAGAATAAAAAGTGAAACATCTGCATCGTTTCTTCAGCAGTGATGCCTCTGGGGGCATCATTCTTATCATCGCCGCCGCACTGGCCATGCTGATGGCCAACATGGGTGTAACCAGTGGATGGTACCACGCCTTTCTCGAGACGCCTGTCCAACTGCGCGTTGGTGCGCTTGAGATCAATAAAAACATGCTGTTATGGATCAATGACGCCCTGATGGCAGTGTTTTTCCTGTTGATTGGCCTTGAGGTTAAGCGTGAGCTGATGCAGGGCTCACTGGCGAGTCTGCGTCAGGCGGCTTTCCCGGTGATTGCTGCCATCGGCGGAATGATTGTCCCGGCGCTGCTGTACCTGGCCTTCAACTATGCCGATCCGATCACTCGCGAAGGCTGGGCGATCCCGGCCGCCACGGATATTGCGTTTGCACTGGGCGTTCTGGCGCTGCTCGGCAGTCGGGTGCCGTTGGCGTTGAAAATTTTCCTGATGGCGCTGGCGATAATCGACGATCTCGGCGCGATAGTCATTATTGCTCTGTTTTATACCAACGATCTGTCGATGGTTTCGCTGGGCGTTGCGGCGTTCGCCATAGCATTGCTGGCGATTCTGAATCTGTGCGGCGTCCGGCGCACGGGGGTGTACATCCTCATTGGCGCAATACTGTGGACCGCGGTGCTGAAATCCGGCGTCCATGCGACGCTGGCAGGGGTGATCGTCGGCTTTTTCATTCCATTGAAAGAGAAACACGGGCGTTCCCCGGCAAAGCGTCTGGAACATGTTCTGCATCCGTGGGTGGCGTATCTGATCCTGCCGCTGTTTGCTTTTGCCAATGCGGGCGTTTCATTGCAGGGCGTGACGATGGACGGACTGACGTCCATTCTGCCGCTCGGCATTATTGCGGGCCTGCTGGTAGGTAAGCCGCTGGGGATCAGCCTGTTCTGTTGGTTGGCGCTGCGTCTGAAGCTGGCGCAACTGCCGGAAGGAACCTCATTCCCGCAAATCATGGCGGTCGGCATCCTGTGCGGCATTGGTTTTACGATGTCGATCTTTATCGCCAGCCTGGCCTTTGGCAGCGTGGATCCGGAGCTGATTAACTGGGCGAAGCTGGGGATCCTGATTGGCTCCTTGCTGTCAGCGGTGATTGGCTACAGCTTGCTGCGCGCACGTTTACGCCCGTCAGTCTGATTGGGTGAGTTAGCAGGGGAGCCTCGTTCGGCTCCCCCTTTGTGATATTTATCAGAGAGAGTGTATGTCCCACATTAATTACAACCATCTCTATTACTTTTGGCACGTCTATAAGGAGGGGTCCGTGGTCGGTGCGGCGGAAGCGCTTTATTTAACGCCGCAAACTATCACCGGACAGATTAAAGCGCTTGAGGAACGCCTGCAGGGCAAACTCTTCAAGCGTAAGGGGCGAGGTCTGGAGCCCAGCGAGCTCGGTGAGCTGGTTTTTCGCTATGCGGATAAAATGTTTACTCTCAGCCAGGAGATGCTGGATATCGTGAACTACCGCAAAGAGTCCAATCTGTTATTTGATGTGGGGGTGGCGGATGCGCTGTCGAAGCGACTGGTCAGCAACGTACTGGATGCCGCCGTCGTTGAAGGGGAACAGATCCACCTGCGCTGTTTTGAATCAACCCACGAAATGCTGCTGGAACAGCTCAGCCAGCATAAGCTGGATATGATTATCTCGGATTGCCCGATTGACTCGACGCAACAGGAAGGGCTGTTTTCGGTGAAGATTGGCGAGTGTAGCGTGAGCTTCTGGTGTACCCAGCCGTTACCGGAAAAATCCTTCCCGGCCTGTCTGGAAGAGCGACGTTTGCTGATCCCCGGCCGGCGTTCGATGTTAGGACGCAAGTTGCTGAACTGGATTAATTCCCAGGGGCTGAAGGTCGAGATTCTGGGAGAGTTCGATGACGCCGCATTGATGAAAGCCTTTGGCGCAACGCACAACGCGATTTTCGTGGCCCCGACGCTCTATGCGCATGACTTTTACGCAGACGATTCGGTGGTCGAAATTGGTCGCGTGGAGAATGTGATGGAGGAATACCATGCCATCTTTGCTGAGAGGATGATTCAGCATCCGGCGGTACAGCGTATCTGTAATACGAACTATTCGGCGTTATTTACGCCCCAGAACAAATAGTCCAGACATAAAAAAACCCGCTTGCGCGGGTTTTTTCACAAAGCAACAATCAACAGGCGATTAAGCCAGTTTGTTGATCTGTGCAGTCAGGTTAGCTTTATGACGTGCAGCTTTGTTTTTGTGGATCAGACCTTTAGCAGCCTGACGGTCCACGATTGGTTGCATTTCGTTAAATGCTTTCAGTGCAGTAGCTTTGTCGCCAGCTTCGATAGCTGCGTATACTTTCTTGATGAAAGTACGCATCATAGAGCGACGGCTTGCGTTGTGCTTACGAGCCTTTTCAGACTGAACGGCGCGCTTCTTAGCTGATTTGATATTAGCCAAGGTCCAACTCCCAAATGTGTTCTATATGGACAATTCAAAGGCCGAGGAATATGCCCTTTTAGCCTTCTTTTGTCAATGGATTTGTGCAAATAAGCGCCGTTAATCTAGCGGCACTCGTTACGTAGTGATGGCGCAGGATTCTACCAGCTTGCGGTCTGTGAATACAGCTTTTCAGCGATAAAAATTGAATTGCTTTGTCAGTTTGTGGTCGGTATTTGCCTCAGGGTAATGAAATCCATCTGCTTTCTGTTTCGCCACATCAATCGCCGGTTAACCTTGACCGCCGTACAAGGTATACTTTGGCGATTTTCACTGTTTTGAGCCAGACATGAAGCTGATACGCGGCATACATAATCTCAGTCAGGCCCCACACGGGTGTGTGCTGACTATTGGTAATTTCGACGGCGTGCATCGTGGTCATCGTGCGCTGCTGCAAGGTTTGCAGGAAGAAGGGCGCAGGCGTGGCTTACCGGTGATGGTGATGATTTTTGAGCCGCAGCCGCTCGAACTGTTTGCGACAGACAAAGCCCCTGCGCGGCTGACCCGCCTGCGTGAAAAATTGCGTTATCTCGCGCAATGCGGCGTCGATTACGTGCTGTGCGTGCGCTTTGACCGCCGTTTCGCCGCCCTGACGGCACAGACCTTTATCAGCGAACTGCTGGTGAATCGTCTTGGGGTGCAATTTCTCGCGGTGGGGGATGATTTCCGCTTTGGCGCTGGTCGCGAAGGCGATTTCTTGTTATTACAGAAGGCGGGTGTGGAATATGGTTTCGATATTACCAGCACCCAAACCTTCTGCGACGGCGGCGTGCGTATCAGCAGTACCGCCGTGCGTCAGGCGCTGGCACAGGACAACCTGGCCCTCGCCGAAAGCCTGTTGGGCCATCCGTTTACCATTTCAGGCCGTGTTGTACACGGTGATGAACTCGGGCGCACCATTGGTTTCCCGACGGCAAACTTACCGCTGCGTCGTCAGGTTTCCCCGGTAAAAGGGGTCTATGCGGTAGAAGTGATGGGGCTTGGCGAGAAGCCATTGCCCGGCGTGGCGAACATCGGGACCCGTCCGACGGTTTCGGGCGTGCGCCAGCAACTGGAAGTGCATCTGCTGGATGTTGCAATGGACCTCTATGGTCGCCATATAGATGTAGTGCTGCGTAAAAAAATACGCAATGAACAGCGATTTGCTTCGCTGGATGAACTCAAAGCGCAGATTGCGCGAGATGAATTAACTGCCCGTGATTTTTTTGGGCTATCAAAACCGGCTTAAAGGCCTGGGTAATCAATACGGAACCGAGAATCTGATGAGTGACTATAAATCAACCCTGAATTTGCCGGAAACAGGGTTCCCGATGCGCGGCGATCTCGCCAAGCGTGAACCGGGAATGCTGGCGCGTTGGACTGATGATGACCTGTACGGCATCATTCGTGCGACCAAAAAAGGCAAAAAAACCTTCATTCTGCATGATGGCCCTCCTTATGCGAATGGCAGCATTCATATTGGTCACTCGGTTAACAAGATTCTGAAAGACATTATCGTGAAGTCCAAAGGACTCGCGGGATATGACTCGCCTTACGTTCCGGGTTGGGACTGTCACGGTCTGCCGATCGAACTGAAAGTGGAGCAGGAATTCGGCAAGCCGGGCGAAAAATTCACCGCGGCGGAGTTCCGTGCGAAGTGCCGTGAGTACGCTGCAACTCAGGTTGACGGGCAACGTAAAGACTTTATCCGTCTGGGCGTGCTCGGCGACTGGTCGCATCCGTATCTGACGATGGACTTCAAAACGGAAGCCAACATCATCCGCGCGCTGGGCAAAATCATCGGCAATGGTCATCTGCATAAAGGCGCGAAACCGGTGCACTGGTGCGTAGACTGCCGTTCTGCGCTGGCAGAAGCGGAAGTGGAATACTACGACAAAACCTCTCCGTCGATCGACGTGGCCTTTGTTGCAGCGGATCAGGACGCGGTGAAGGCAAAATTTGGCGTGGCGAATGTCAACGGGCCAATCTCGTTGGTCATCTGGACCACCACACCGTGGACGCTGCCGGCAAACCGCGCGATTTCCGTGGCGCCGGACTTTGACTACGCGCTGGTACAAATCGACGGTCAGGCGGTGATCCTGGCAAAAGATCTGGTTGAAAGCGTGATGCAGCGCATTGGCGCGACAGACTATACCGTTCTCGCCACCGTAAAAGGGGCGGAGCTTGAACTGCTGCGCTTTACCCATCCGTTTATGGGCTTCGACGTTCCGGCGATTCTCGGCGATCACGTGACGCTGGATGCCGGTACTGGCGCGGTACATACCGCGCCAGGCCATGGTCCGGATGACTATGTCATCGGCCAGAAATACGGTCTGGAAGTTGCTAACCCGGTAGGTCCGGACGGCGCTTATCTGCCGGGTACTTATCCGACACTGGACGGTGTGAACGTCTTTAAAGCGAACGATATTGTGGTTGCGCTGCTGACCGAAAAAGGTGCGCTGCTGCACGTTGAGAAAATGCAGCACAGCTATCCGTGCTGCTGGCGTCACAAATCACCTATCATCTTCCGTGCAACCCCGCAGTGGTTCATCAGCATGGATCAGAAAGGTCTGCGCGAGCAGTCTCTGAAAGAGATCAAAGGCGTGCAGTGGATCCCGGACTGGGGTCAGGCGCGTATCGAATCGATGGTAGCGAACCGTCCTGACTGGTGTATTTCTCGTCAGCGTACCTGGGGCGTGCCGATGTCTCTGTTCGTTCACAAGGACACTGAAGAGCTGCACCCGCGCGCCATCGAACTGATGGAAGAAGTGGCAAAACGCGTTGAAGTTGACGGTATTCAGGCCTGGTGGGATCTCGACCCGAAAGACATTCTGGGTGACGAAGCCGATCAGTACGTGAAAGTGCCGGATACCCTGGACGTCTGGTTTGACTCTGGTTCAACGCACTCCTCCGTCGTGGATGTCCGCCCGGAGTTCGCCGGTCATGCTGCGGATATGTATCTGGAAGGCTCCGACCAGCATCGTGGCTGGTTCATGTCGTCTCTGATGATCTCTACCGCGATGAAAGGCAAAGCGCCGTATCGCCAGGTACTGACGCACGGTTTTACCGTCGATGGTCAGGGCCGCAAGATGTCCAAGTCTATCGGTAACACCGTTTCGCCGCAGGATGTGATGAACAAACTGGGCGCTGACATTCTGCGTCTGTGGGTGGCATCAACCGACTACACTGGTGAAATGGCGGTATCGGATGAGATCCTCAAACGTGCTGCCGACAGCTATCGTCGTATCCGTAACACCGCGCGCTTCCTGCTGGCGAACCTGAACGGGTTTGATCCGGCGAAAGACATGGTGAAACCGGAAGAGATGGTGGTACTGGACAGATGGGCGGTGGGCTGCGCGAAAGCGGCGCAGGAAGACATTCTGAAAGCGTACGAAGCCTACGATTTCCACGAAGTGGTACAGCGCCTGATGCGTTTCTGCTCCGTCGAAATGGGGTCGTTCTATCTCGACATCATCAAAGACCGTCAGTACACCGCGAAAGCGGAAAGCCGGGCGCGTCGCAGCTGTCAGACCGCGCTGTACCATATCGCGGAAGCGCTGGTACGCTGGATGGCGCCGATCATGTCCTTCACCGCAGATGAAATCTGGGGCTACCTGCCGGGTTCTCGTGAGCAGTATGTCTTCACCGGTGAGTGGTACGAAGGCTTGTTTGGTCTGGCGGACAGCGAAGCGATGAACGATAGCTTCTGGGACGAGCTGCTGAAAGTGCGTGGCGAAGTGAACAAAGTGATCGAACAGGCGCGTGCGGATAAGAAAGTGGGCGGTTCTCTGGAAGCGGCAGTCACCCTGTACGCCGAACCTGAACTGGCTGCGAAGCTGACCGCACTGGGCGATGAATTACGATTTGTCCTGTTGACCTCCGGGGCGAAAGTCGCTGACTATGCCGGGGCTCCTGCAGATGCGCAGCAGAGCGAACTGCTCAAAGGGCTGAAAATCGCCCTGAGTAAAGCCGAAGGTGATAAGTGCCCGCGTTGCTGGCATTACACGACGGATGTCGGCAAGGTAGCGGAACACGCAGAAATTTGCGGACGCTGTGTCAGCAACATCGCCGGTGATGGCGAAAAACGTAAGTTTGCCTGATGAGTAAGCCTCTTTGTTCAACAGGGCTACGCTGGCTGTGGCTGGTGGTAGTCGTGCTGATTATCGATTTGGGCAGCAAGTACCTGATCCTCCAGAATTTTGCTCTGGGGGATACGGTGCCGCTGTTCCCGTCGCTTAATCTGCATTATGCGCGTAACTATGGTGCGGCATTTAGCTTCCTCGCCGATAGCGGCGGCTGGCAGCGCTGGTTCTTTGCCGGTATCGCGATCGGTATCTGTGTCATTCTGGCGGTGATGATGTATCGCTCCAGCGCGACGCAAAAGCTGAATAATATCGCGTATGCGCTAATCATTGGCGGCGCGCTGGGGAACCTGTTCGACCGCCTGTGGCATGGTTTCGTGGTCGATATGATCGATTTCTACGTCGGGGACTGGCATTTTGCTACGTTTAACCTCGCCGATAGTGCGATCTGTATCGGCGCTGCAATGATTGTCCTGGAAGGATTCCTGCCGAAAAAGCAGGCGTAATACAGTGCCGGATGGTGGCGTAATCGCCTTATCCGGCCTATAAAATAGCGCGATCCTTGTAGGCCCGATAAGTGCAAGTGCCATCGGGCTAACTGGTGAGTCACAACAAGTGAGCAACCTGCATGTCTAAATCAGTACAGAGTAACAGTGCGGTGCTGGTGCACTTCACCTTAAAACTCGACGATGGCTCCACCGCAGAGTCAACCCGTAATAACGGCAAGCCCGCGCTTTTTCGCCTGGGGGATGGTTCTCTGTCTGAAGGACTGGAGCAACATCTTCTCGGACTGAAAGACGGCGATAAAACCACTTTTTCCCTGGAGCCGGATGCCGCGTTTGGCATCACGACGCCTGACCTGATTCAGTATTTCTCGCGCCGCGAATTTATGGACGCCGGCGAACCTGAAATCGGGGCTATTATGCTCTTTACCGCAATGGACGGCAGTGAGATGCCTGGTGTGATCCGTGAAATCAACGGTGACTCGATCACCGTCGATTTTAACCATCCGCTGGCCGGGCATACCGTTCATTTTGATATTGAAGTGCTGGAAGTCGATCCGGCACTGGAGGCGTAAAATGCAGATCCTGTTGGCCAACCCGCGCGGTTTTTGCGCTGGTGTAGACCGCGCTATCAGCATTGTTGAAAACGCGCTGGCCATCTACGGCGCGCCGATTTACGTTCGTCATGAAGTGGTACATAACCGCTACGTGGTCGACAGCCTGCGCGAACGCGGGGCGATTTTCATCGAGCAGATCAGCGAAGTGCCAGACGGCGCGATCCTGATCTTTTCCGCGCACGGCGTCTCTCAGGCGGTGCGCAACGAAGCGAAAGGCCGTGACCTTACCGTCTTTGATGCGACCTGTCCGCTAGTAACCAAAGTGCATATGGAAGTGGCGCGCGCCAGTCGTCGTGGCGAAGAGTCGATCCTGATTGGTCACGCCGGACACCCTGAAGTGGAAGGCACAATGGGGCAGTACAGCAACCCGGCAGGGGGCATGTACCTGGTTGAATCGCCGGAAGATGTTTTTTCGCTCAAGGTGAAAAACGAAGGCAAGCTCTCCTTTATGACCCAGACCACGCTCTCCGTGGACGATACCTCAGACGTGATTGACGCACTGCGTCAGCGCTTCCCGAAAATCGTCGGACCGCGTAAAGATGACATTTGCTACGCCACTACCAACCGTCAGGAAGCGGTGCGCGCGCTGGCGGAGCAGGCGGATGTTGTGCTGGTGGTGGGCTCAAAAAACTCATCGAACTCCAACCGTCTGGCTGAACTGGCGCAGCGGATGGGGAAAGCGGCATTTCTGATTGACGATGCGACCGATATCCAGGAAGCCTGGGTGAAAGAGGCGAAATGCGTGGGCGTGACTGCAGGCGCGTCAGCGCCGGATATTCTGGTGCAAAACGTCATCGCTCGCCTACAGGAACTCGGCGGCGGCGAAGCGGTTCCGCTGGAAGGCCGCGAAGAGAATATTGTCTTCGAAGTGCCAAAAGAGCTGCGACTCGACATTCAGCAGGTTGATTAAAATGCGGGGAGCCTGGCTCCCCGTTTTGCTATTCGTCGTCTTCATCCTGCATGATGGCGCTACGTCCCCCGTCCATCACGATAGTAGTGCCCGCAATAAATCCGGCTTTTTCGCTGCTTAAAAACAGACACAGTTCACCCACTTCTTCCGGCCTGCCGATGCGTCCAACCGGATGCTTCTTCACCGTTTTTTCCCGGGCAATTCGGGCATCTGGGTGCCCGTCAAACCACGCCTGATTGCCAGCGGTATCAATAAAGCCCGGCGCGATACCGACGGTGCGGATCGCCGGTCCCCATTCGATAGTCAGACTTTGCACTAACGATAGCAGTGCACGCTTGGTAATGTTGTACGGCGCACAGCCGGGCATGGTGGAAAATGCGTGATTGGAGGTGATCACCAGAATCACACCGCGGCTTTTTTGCAGCGCCGGGCGGGCGCATTTCGCCAGATACCAGTGCGAACGCAGATTCAAATCCAGATTATGCGACCAGTCGCTCTCTTCACAGTCGATACCTTTGAACACGTTTTTCCCGGCATTGGAAACCACGATATCAATGCGTCCAAACAGCTTCTCCGCATCGATGACGAACTGTTTGATTGCCGCCGTTTGCGTCACATCGACGGAAAAGTAGTGATAGCGGCCAGCAAATTCCTCCAGCATCTGACGGGCGGCGGGGGCTTTCTCCAAAGAGGAAAATGCGCAGCCAATCACGATATCACCGTGTTGCAAAAAGGTACGAGCGATGGCTTCGCCGATGCCCTGGCTGGTGCCGGTTACCAGCACGACGCGGGGCGTATGTTGCGTGGTCATGTTTATCCCTTACGCTAAGTTAAAATCATGGATCAGTTGGGTAATCGCCTGTCGATCGACTGTGTTAAGCACCCAGCCAGGACGGCGACAGTAGTCGCTGGCGATAATACCGCGCTGCATCAGCAGCGTTTTTTCCGCCTGAATGATGTATTCGCAATGGCTCATCCAGCGCTGAATAAACGGCAACAGTTGCTGGTGCAAAGCCTGCGCCTGCTCAACTTCGCCTGCTTGCCAGTGGCGATAAATCTGCACATACACCTCGGTAAACGAACAGCCGGGCATCACACCTTTGCCGCCCGCGTCCAGCATTTGCAACATATACAAACCAGCATAGCCGTTCAGAACGCAGGCTTGTGGCGCATGACGCAGGAATTCGCGGGTGTATTCCACAGGTGGGTTGCACTCGATTTTAAATACCGCATGTGGATAACGTTCCGCCACGGCGGCGAGCTGTTCCGGCGTAATCGGCAACCCGGTTTCGCCTGGCGCATATTGCACTATCACCGGAATATCAACGGCTTCCAGTACCGTGTAGATATGTGCCTGAATCGCCTGAGGGCTGGGCGAGAGAAAAAACGGTGGCAGCAGCATCAGTGCATCGGCACCCAGCGCCTGATAGCGCTTTGCCCGCTTGATAGCAATTTCTGTACTGTGATCCGTCACGGAAAAGGCGCGATACAGCGAACTACCCGCCAGGGTGCCGACCATCAGTTGCGCCAGACGATCACGCTCGCTGTCATCCAGCTTGGGAAATTCACTGGCGATGCCAAACAGCGTTGCCCCATTCGCGCCGCTGGTGGCGAGATGTTCCAGCAGGCGAACAAAGCTGCGTTCGTCGATCTCGCCCTGCGGTGTAAACGGCATGGCGACAATAGGATTCACGCCGATGATGTCTGCGGCGGTGTATTGCGTACTCATTCCATCTCCTCCCTGTCGGCCAGTACCGCGCCCTGTGCAGCGGGCAGCGCCCAGCGGCGATAAAGGCGTAGAAAACCGCGTGGCACTTCTTTATAGACCGGCTTCCAGTTTTCACGGCGTTGGGTGAGAGTCTTTTCATCAACATGCAGAGTGAGCAAACGTGTTGGGATGTCGATGGAGATTTCATCGCCATCCGCTACCAACCCCAGTGCACCGCCTTCCGTGGCTTCCGGGGAAATATGGCCGACGAACAGACCACGGTTAGAACCCGAGAAACGTCCATCGGTGATCAGCGCGCACGTATCTGAGAGTCCCATTCCTTCGAGGCACTTCATCGGTTTATACATTTCCGGCATGCCAGGCCCGCCTTTGGGGCCTTCGTAGCGGAGCACCAGCACGCTGCCCGGCTGAATATTTCCTGACATGATGGCGTCGACCGATTCCTGTTCGCTGTTGAATACTACCGCCGGGCCACGGAAGGTCATCAAATTTTCAGGGACGGCGGCGGGTTTCACTACGCAGCCCAGTGGTGACAGATTGCCATGCAGAACGGCTACGCCTGCTTCACTGCGTACCGGGATTGCCAGCGAACGAATGACTTCCGGACGCGTGGTTTTGTGTCCTTCCGCCAACAGTTCTGCTTTGGTTTTTCCGACCACGGTCAGCGCATCGCGGTTCATCAGCGCAGCAATTTCATGCTCAACGGCGCGAACGCCATCCGCTTCCCAGAAATCGATCATGTCATGTTCCGAAGCCGGATAGAGCGACGCGACCAGCGGCACCTGATGGCTAAGTTTGTCAAAAGCGGAGAGAGGCAAGTGCCCCAACTCTGCTTCGTAATGAATAGCCTGAAGATGGAGAATTGCGTTGGTGGAGCCGCCGGTCGCCAGCAGATAGACCATGGCGTTATGAATGGATTCTGGCGTGATTATCTGGCGCGCGTTAATTCCTTCGCGCACCAGTGTCACGGCCTGCTTTCCGGTTTCTACTGCACAGTCGCGTCGTTCCTGCGAAATGGCGGGCAACGTGCTGCTGCCCGGCAGGCTCATACCCAGCACTTCCGCGATACAGCACATGGTGTTCGCTGTGCCGTACATGGTGCAGGAACCCGGGCCAGGCTCGGCGATATTTTCGATGTGGGCAAACTCTTCTTCGGTGATTTCGCCGCGTTTTTTCCAGCCGATGGCTTCCGTGACGATATTGCCGTCCCAGTGCTTGCCCTTGTATTCTGCAGGGTACATTGGGCCACCGTTAACCATAATGGCCGGAATATCCAGACGCGCGGCGGCCATCAGCATGGCAGGCACGATTTTGTCACACGAACCAAGTAACACCATGCCATCAAAGCGGTGAGCGCGCATCATGCTCTCAATCGACATAGCGATCACTTCACGGGCAGCGAGAATATAGCGCATCCCCAGATGCCCTTCGGCAATACCGTCGCAGGGGGCAATAGTGCCGAAGACCATCCCTACGCCACCTGCTTCGTCGATGCCTTTCAGCACGTTTGCCGTCAGTTCATTGAGATTGGCATGTCCGGCGGTGGCATTGGTGTAGCTGTTCACCACGGCAATCACCGGACGACGCAGTTGTTCGTCCGTATGGCCCATGGATTTGTAGAGTGCGCGCTTTAACGCGCCGTCATCACCCTCGAGGATGGAGCTGAAATGCGTGCCGCAACTGGCACATCCTCCACATTCACTCTTCATAGCACTCTCTTTCATCATGATTAATTGGTGTGTTGGGAAACGTCGCACCGCCCATTGAATTGTTCAGGGCGCGGCTGACGTTTTGGGTTGGCAAGCCGGGCGGGTAACAGCAGGATCAGCGGCACGACGAGTAGCAGGAAACCGGCAAGAATGTACAGCCCGCCATCGGTGCTGCCGGTAGTGTCTTTCAGCCAGCCCAGCACTGTAGGACCAAAGAATCCGGCGAGGTTACCGACAGAGTTCACCAGTGCAATCCCTGCGGCGGCGGCCGTTCCGGAAAGCATCGCGCCCGGCAGGCTGATATAGGTTGGGATAAGCGCAAGCGTCCCGGACATGGCAAGACAGATCCACGCCATCATCCAGAAGGTGGAACCGCTGCAATAGGCGCTGAGCGCCAGACCCACGCAGCCGATCAATGCTGGAATGGCGATGTGCCAGCGGCGTTCCTGTTTAAGATCGGAGTGGCGGCTGTTCCACACCATAAATGCCGCGCCAAATACGTAGGGCAGCGCCGCCAACAGCCCAATGTGCAGGTCATCGCTGATGCCGGAACTTTTGATGATCGACGGCAGCCAGAAGTTGATGCCGTAATAGCCAATGTTGAAGCTGAAGAAAATCAGCGCCAGCAGCCAGACATAGCCGTTGCGGAACATGGCGCTTAACGTACTGTTGGCTTTACCCGCGCTGGCCTGCTCCCGATTGTTGGCATCGCGCGCCAGGTCGGTGAGAATGACCTGCTTTTCAGCATGGCTCAGCCATTTGGCGGACTTCACATCGTTGTCGAGATAGCGCAGCACCACGAAGGCCAGCACAAATGAAGGGATGGCTTCGACCAGGAACAGCCACTGCCAGTTATGCAGGCCGTCCACACCTTCAAACAGTTTCAGGATAAGGCCGGAAAGCGGACTGCCAATAATCGTCGACAGCGGTGTAACCAGAATAAACAGCCCCAGCGTGCGTGCCGAGCGCCATGACGGGAACCACAGCGTCAAATAGAACACGATCCCCGGGAAGAAGCCCGCTTCCGCCACACCGAGCAGGAAACGCAGCACGTAAAACTGTGTTGGCGTGGTGACGAAGATCATCCCGGCGGAAAGGATAGCCCACGTGGCCATAATACGGGCTATCCAGAAGCGCGGGCCAAAGCGCTGCATCAGGAGGTTGCTGGGTAACTCAAACAGAAAGTAGCCGATAAAGAAGATACCCGCGCCAAGTCCATACACCGTATCGCTGAAATTCAGCGCATCCTGCATGTGCAGTTTGGCGAACCCAACGTTGACGCGGTCGAGATAGGCAAAGAAATAGCAGAGGATCAAAAACGGGATCAGTCTGCGCGTAACTTTGCGGTAAACGCTGTCTTCAGTAGTCGTTGTCATTTTTGTGCTCTCGCTTAGTTAACCGCCGGGCGGTTTTCAGGCTGAGGGATGTCACGCTGTCCGATATCGCGAAGTGCAGCGCCGCTCATCAGATTGCGTTCGATATGTTCCAGAGAGATATTTTTGGTTTCAGGGACAAACAGAATGGTCAGGCCGATACAGATAACGTTGAGCACGCCATACAGCCAGAAGGTATTTGGGCTGCCGATAGTGTCGATAAGCGTCAGGAACGTTGCGCCGATGATCATGTTGGCGATCCAGTTCGCCATGGTGGAACAGGTGACGCCGAAATCACGTCCGGCAAGCGGTTGGATCTCCGAGCACAACACCCAGATCAGCGGGCCTGCGCTCATCGCAAAACCGGTGATAAAGATCAGCAGTACGGCAACGGCGACATATTGTTCAGTCAGGCCAGCGATCCCGCTGTAGAACATATAACCGAGGATCCCCATGCATATCGCCATCACGGCATAACCCAGTTTCAGTATTGGCTTGCGACCCCAGCGATCCACCAGACCAATGGCGATAAACGTGGCTAAAACGTTGGTCAATCCGGCGATCACCGTGCCCCACATTTGCTCATGAACGGTAGCGAAACCGGCAATCTCAAAAATCTTTGGCGCGTAGTACATGATGACGGTCATGCCGGTGAACTGCTGCATAAACTGCAGCAGAATTCCCAGGCCGGTTGAGCGACGGAAATGGCGGTTATTGCGAAATAACTGCCAGCCGCGCTGTTTCATCTTCACGCTTTCCCGAATCTGATCCAGTTCATCTCTGGCCTCGCGTTGGCTGTTACGCAGCAGACATAGCACTTTTTCCGCCAGCGCGTGCTTGTCTTTCATCGCCAGCCAGCGAGGACTTTCCGGTAACGTCAGCACGCCAATAAACAAAATGATCGCCGGGAAGGTGATCACGCCAAGCATCCAGCGCCAGTGACCGCCTCCACTTAACAGAGTGTCGGAAATAAAGGCGGCCAGAATGCCGATGGTGATCATCAGTTGATAAAGAGAAATCATGCTGCCGCGGATGTTTTCCGCTGCGATTTCAGACAGGTACAGCGGCGCGGTGAAAGAGGCAACGCCCACCGCCAGCCCAAGAATAAAGCGAGAAATGGCAAGCACTTCCATGCTGGCTGAAAACGCGCAGCCGACGGAGCCGATAATAAACAGCAATGCGCCGAGCAGCAGGCTTTTACGACGACCGAGCGCAGAGGACATCGGGCCGCTGCCCAGCGCGCCGAGTGCCGCACCGAACATCATGATGCTGACCACGATTTCCTGTTGGTGGCTGCTGAGCTGAAATTCCTGGGCGAGAAACGGCAGCGCGCCCGCGATAACGCCCATATCCAGACCAAACAGCAGTCCTGCCAGGGCCGCCAGGAAGCAGACGATAAGTGCCTGCCGGTTGAGAGAAGAAGATGTCGTCATAACATTACCTTTCTTATTACCCGGTCAGAGCCTGAAGCGGCGCTCAGGCATGCCTGTGTAGGGGGTTTTTATACGGATAACTGCACCGTCGAAACGACCAGGATTGGGCATTCCGTCGCGTGCGGATGTAATAAAAAGATCGGAAAGTTCAGGACCGCCAAACGTACAACTGCTGGGTTGGCAAACGGGTAGCGGCAGGTCATAGAGCGGCGTCATGGTGGTTTGCTTCAACGCAGCAACGGCCAGCAAAGACGATCCCCAGCGAGCGTTTATCAACAGGCCATCGGTGGTTAACGCCGAACCGTCCGGAATGCCGGGAACGCAGTAGGTCTGCTGGATGGTCAGTGCATTGGCCGTTTCTTTTGCACAATGAATTTGATGACGAAGAGAATCAGCAAACCAGACATAGTCGTCATACCATCGAAGCGTGTTGGGCACCTGCTGTGCGCCCAGCATCTTTTTCGCTTCACCACCCGCGGCATCCAGCCGATACCACGTGCCAGAGGTCTCTATCGCCTTTGGATCCATCGTGCTGAACCACAGCGATCCGTCTGGCGCTATCGTCGCTTCATTGGGACGCTTCCCTTTTTCCGTTTCTGGCCATGGGGAAAGTAATGTTTTAGCGAGGTTTACGTAGTCATAACACCAGATCCCGCTTTGACTTACCGCAATGAACACGTCCTGAAGCGTGGTTAACAGCACGGCGCTGGTAAACACGGGCATCTCGTGTATTTCAGTACGTTGAGCCTGCGGCCAGTAGCGCAGCAGTTTTCCCGCCAGAATGTCGACCCACAACAGAGAAGCGCTGCGATCGCACCAGATCGGCGTTTCGCCAAGCTGTGCCCGGTAGTCGCTAACACAACGCAGGTTGTCTGCCAGCAAGCGGTTCATCGTTATTGCACCTGCTCCCATGCCTGGCGGTATGCGCCGGCGCGTTTCGTCAGCTCATCCATCGGCATTCCAGCCTGATAAAGTGCACCACCCAGCCCGAAACCGTTGGCTCCGGCCTGCACGTAGCGCTGCATTTGCTCCGTATCCGGACGGATCCCGCCCACGGGCAGGCAGGCCAGGTTACGGGGCAGAACGGCGCGAAAGGCTTTCAGTAATTCAGGCGAAAACTGCTCTGCGGGGAAAAACTTCAGCGCGCTGGCACCTGCATGCAGTGCGGCAAAGGCCTCTGTCGGCGTTATGACACCTGGCAAACTCACCATGTTGTGATGACGAGTACGCTGGATGACGGCGGCATCGGCATTCGGAGAGACGATAAGCTCGCCGCCTGCCGCCGCCACCTCATCCACTTGTTGCACGGTCAGTACGGTGCCTGCGCCCACTCTGGCGCGGTCACCCGCAACCTGGCGCATCAATTGGATGGACTCCAGTGCCGATGGGCTGTTCAGCGGGACTTCCAGCCAGCGGAA
This sequence comes from Citrobacter amalonaticus, assembly GCF_018323885.1. Classification (NCBI taxonomy): domain Bacteria; kingdom Pseudomonadati; phylum Pseudomonadota; class Gammaproteobacteria; order Enterobacterales; family Enterobacteriaceae; genus Citrobacter; species Citrobacter amalonaticus. The sequence continues at coordinate 891,765 of NZ_AP024585.1, forward strand.
TCCCGCTTCAATCAGAATTTCTGCGGCGCTTACCGCATCCTTTGGCGTGATGCCGCGAAGAATCGCGATCAGCGGCAGCGGTTCTTCTCGCCAGTGTTCAAAAAAAATCTCAGGGGTCATGCGTGTGTCTCCGGAAGCTGTGCATAAAAGGCGGCCATTCCCCGCAGGAAGCAGGTATCGCCATCGGCAGTGCGTAAAGGGATGTCCAGGGCCTGTGCGGCGAGCAGATAGCGCTCGCAAAGGGAAGGTGAGCCAACAACCCAGCTCTCTTTTTCTGCTGACATCGTGGAAAGCTCATAGCCAATCAACAACCCTGAGAGATAGCTGTGAACCGCACTGAGTGCGATTTCGCCATTCAGACGACGGGTACGGGCAGAAAAAATGAGATGGTTGAAGGGGATGCCCGCGTTGGCGGTCAACACGCCTTCCACAAATGCGGTGCTGTTATCCTGCTGTTCAGGTAACGCGCGACCCAGCAATGAATGCTGGCTGAGCAGTGAAAAGAGTTCGCCCGTCATCAGCGTGGAGAAGTGAGTAATTTCACCTTTCCGCAACAGCGCGTGCTTGCTGTGAGTCCCCGGCAAAATAGCGTGATGCTCATGAGCCGGGTGAAGGGCATTGAGCCCCAGCAGCTGGACTTCTTCACCGCGCATAACATCGGGAAGGCCATAGGCACTGGCCGAGCTAACGCCGGGCACAATCCACGCTGGGCTTCCCCATGGCGTAGAAAGGGGAAGCGCGTTTTTCCGCAGCTTAACGGCATTCGCCGGAGCGGCGACATACGGTACTTCCTGCCACCCTTGCTGTGAACCGACCATGCCCGCCATAACGATGGGTAACGCACCCAGCTCAGTCAGCCAGGGAGCCAGATGCTGGTGAAGCGTAGCGGCAAACGCGTCTTTAGACAGGGTAAGCAGACCGCAAGGCTGTGCCACAGATGCGATAACCTGCTGTTCATTGAGCAAAAATGCACGAAAGTTGGTCGTGCCCCAGTCGACGGCGATCCAGTGTTTTTTCATTTCATGTAATACAAATATGTTAATCTTGTAATACAAGAATGCTAGAGCAAAAAAACACCACGTTCTGTGAGAGAGATCGAAATTATGTCAGTGAAGGATCAAAGAAGGTGATCAACGCAGGCTGGACGATCCTGCCAGATACTTTTTCCGGCGGCATGCAGCAGAATACTGCGCATAAATGCCCTTGCGTCATCTGCCTGGCGCAGGCGAATGGCTTCAAACAATTGAAAATGCTCATCCACCGCCGTTTTAGTTTCATGCAGGTCTTCTTCCAGCGTCTGACGGAATGAGAGTACCATCGCGGCGCTAAGCGCATTGCCCAGCGCCAGCAGGAAAGGATTGTGTGTGGCCCGGAGTAGCGCCTGGTGAAAGGCCACATCGCCGGCTTCAAATTTGGCTTTTTCAGCTTCTAACTGACCGCTTCGCATCAGTGTGAGCGCATCTTCCATCGCGGCCAGATCGTGACCATTGGCATTCAGCGCCGCAAGCGTGGCGACATTGGGTTCAAACATCAGACGCGTGACCATCAGTTGTTCCACCAGTTCGGCATCGACTTTACCTGTCGCCAGCCAGTTCAGGACATCGATATCCAGTAAACTCCACTGATCGCGGGCATTGACGGTACTGCGCTTTTTCGCCTGAATGGAGATAAGCCCTTTGGCGGCGAGTGTCGCCAGGGCATTGCGCAGCGAGGTACGCGAGACGTTGTACTCTGTCGCCAGTTCATTTTCGCCAGGTAGCGCGCTGCCTGCTGCCAGTTCGCCGCGCAGAATGCGCCCGGCAAGATGCTGAGTAACAGATTCGGAGAGACTGGTCTGCACGACTTTCATTGCATTTCCTGGCTAAATACCTTCACAGTGATGGGCTATATAGTAAGCTAAATAACAGCAAAATGGCTAATAAACGCATAAGGGAGAATCACTTATGGAACGTCTGCCCATTATTCTCGACACCGATCCGGGCATTGATGATGCTGCGGCGATTGCTGCTGCGCTGTTTGCCCCTCATCTCGATCTGCAACTGATGACCACGGTCGCCGGTAATGTTTCCGTGGAAAAGACCACCCGCAACGCCCTGCAACTGCTGCATTTCTGGAATGCCGACATTCCCCTCGCCCAGGGGGCCGCCACGCCGCTGTTACGTCCGCTACGCGATGCCGCCTATGTTCACGGCGAATCCGGCATGGAAGGCTATGATTTTGTCGAGCATGACCGACAACCGCTGGCGAAACCGGCGTTTATCGCCCTTCGTGACGCGCTGATCAGCGCCCCGGAGCCGATCACGCTGGTGGCGATTGGTCCGCTGACGAATATTGCGCTGCTGCTGATGCACTATCCGGAGTGCACCTTCAACATCCGCCGTCTGGTGATCATGGGCGGTTCTGCCGGACGGGGAAATTTCACCCCTAACGCTGAATTCAATATCGCCGTCGATCCGGAAGCCGCAGCGCGCGTATTCGAAAGTGGCATTGAGATTGTGATGTGTGGGCTGGATGTCACAAACCAGGCGATGTTGACGCCGGATTATCTGGCCTCGCTGCCCACCCTCAATCGCACTGGAAAGATGTTACATGCCTTGTTCAGCCACTATCGCAGCGGGACAATGCGCACCGGCGTGCGAATGCACGATCTCTGCGCGATTGCCTGGCTGGTGCGTCCGGATCTGTTTACCGTCAAGCCGTGCTTTGTCGCGGTTGAAGCCCGGGGGGACTATACCGCCGGGATGACCGTGGTGGATATTGAAGGGCGGATGAACAGACCAGCAAACGTGCAGGTCGCTCTGGAAATTAATGTTGCAGGGTTCCAGAAATGGGTGGCAGAAGTTCTGGCACTGGCACCGTAAGAAGTGTGATGCGCACCGCACTCTGTGGACGGAACTGGTAGGTTAATCGATTAATCTGCTAATCTGATTCTGTTGTTCTCCTCGGGCCGGAGACACATATGAATCTTACTTTTATCCAGCCACCGCAGGTGGAATGGGCGAGTGGCGCGTTGTCAAAAGGACCGCTGTTACGTAAATCAACCCGCATTCAGGATCTCATTGAGGTTTTTGCCGATGAGCCTGCCCGGCAACAGTTGGCGGGCGAACACGTGGTGTATGACGTTGAGATGCTGGCGACCTCTTCGGCGGAAGGCGAACTCTATACGGGCGTGACGCATCTTTATCCCGGACATGTCGGCGGTGAATACTTTATGACCCGCGGGCATTTCCATGCGCGCCGTGAACAGGGCGAAGTCTATTTTGGCCTGCGCGGAAAGGGACTTTTGCTGCTGCAAAATGAGCACGGGCAGGCGCGACTGGAAAACGTTTTCGCCGGATCCATTCATATCATCCCAGGTTTTACCGCACACCGCTTAATCAACACCGGAAATGAGGTGCTCTCCGCGCTTGCAGTCTGGCCTGCTATCGCCGGACATGATTATGCGGCGCTGGCGAAGGGGTTCACCCTCAGGGTCTTTGAGGAAAATCAGCAGATTCAAGTAAGGGAGGTGCAGAATGGTTGACTCTGCCTCTCTTTATGGTCTGGATATGACCGTGCATCGTCATCCGCTTGGGTTCAGTTATGGGGATGACGTGACCGGGCCTATGCCGGAAATTCGCCGACTCGATCAGATTCGTGCTTCGCTGCGTGATCCGCAGTGTGAGGGACCGGAAGAGGTATACGCTATCGCGATGGACGTGGCGCGTCTGCAGGATCGCGAGGAGCTAAAAAAACGCATGCTGTTGTTCGGTGTGGTGACCTATGCCGCGGGTCGGTTGGGTGAAGAACCGATTCGTAGTCAGGGACATGTGCATCGTGTGAGTCAGCACAGCGGGTGGTCTCCGCCAGAGTTGTATGAGATCTGGCAGGGGAAAGCGATCATCTACATGCAGGAATATGTTGGGGACGATCCTGGTCGCTGCTTTGCGGTGATCGCAGGACCCGGTGAAAAAGTGCTGGTGCCGCCCGGTTGGGGACATGCGACGATATCCGCCGATCCGAATGAGCCGTTAACCTTTGGCGCGTGGTGCGATCGGGAATATGGTTTTGAATATGAGGCTGTGCGGGCGCATAAAGGGCTGGCGTGGTATCCGTTATTACAGGGTGACCACGTCATCTGGCAGCACAACCCGCGCTATATTGCCGGGCGATTGCAGGCCGTCACGCCTCGTCAGTATACGGAGTTTTCACTGACTTCAGCGCCAATCTATCAGCAATTTATATCCGACCCGGGGCGCTTTCAGTTTATCTCTCGCCCGGATAAATGCGCAGGGCTGTGGCAGAACTTCCATCCATGAAAAACCGGGGCATTGCCCCGGTAGTTCCGTCTTTTCGCGATTAACCTGCAAACAGACCTGTTGCGACGCCAAGCGCGGCCAGTATCAGCAGTAAAACCATCGCTTTTACCGGTGAGACACCGCGTTTTGCCATCAGATACCAGGTACCGAGAACGACGACCAGCGGCAGCAATTGCGGGAAAATGCCATCCAGCATCTGCTGAACATGGATATTCACACCATCTTTGGTAATAAACTCCATCCCGGTTCCAAGCTTCACGTAGCTGGCTGCGACGCCCCCCATAACGAAAACACCTAACAGCGATAAGGCTTCGCGCAGACGAGTGGACTTGCTGCTCACCAGTATTTCTACCGAGCCGGAGCCCATTTTGTAGCCTTTCAGAAACAAGAACCATGAGCCGGGAATGATGATCGCAAGCCAGGCGACGGTATAAAACAAGGGACCGAGGATATTGCCGCCTGCCGCCAGCGCCATGCCGATACTGAGCAGGATGGGGATCAACATCCCAGGGATCATGGAATCACCGATCCCGGCAATGGGACCCATTAAACCCACCTTAAGGGTGTTGATCGTCTCTCCGTCGATCGGCTCCCCGTTCGCTTTTTTCTCTTCCAGCCCCAGCGCCATTCCATTCACAATGGCGCCAATCTGGGGTTCGGTATTGTAGAACGAGGCGTGTCGACGCAACATTTCGGTTCGTTGTGCGGCATCGGGATAGAGCTTTTTCGCCACCGGCAACATGCTCAGACAAAATCCAAAAGATTCCAGACGTTCAAAACTCATCGACGATAAGTTATGCATCATCCAGGCCCGCCAGCAGCGGCGAAGATCTTTACGGGTCAGCGTACGTTCTTCCATCAGAATTCATCCTCATCATCGCGGGTAACCGACGTCGCGTTTGCAGCCTGCGGCGGTTCCGGCTTGTAGTTATAGTGGATCAGCGCCAACAGTGAACCGACGATCACCAGCGCGACCATGTTGAGTTTTAAAAAGACGATGCAGACGAAACCGACGAGGAAGTAGATCAACATGGTGTAATTTTTGATGATCTGCTTGAGCAGAATTGCAATCCCGACGGCGGGCAGAATGCCGCCCAGTACGTTCATTGTCGACAACACCATCTTCGGCAGGCTGTCCATAAAACCGCTGATGTACTGTGCGCCAAAGTAAACCGCAATAAAGGTGGGCACAAAACGCAGGACAAAGTTTGTCACCTGAGGCCAGATGGCGCTGTTCAGGTAAATTCCCCGCTCATCGCCCCGATCCAGTGCCGCATCGGCACGATGGTTCCAGAAAGAGTTCAGTACCATCATCGCATTAAATAAGATGGTCCCGGCAATCCCGATGGTAGCGGCTAAGGCGACCGCGACCTCCGGGCCTTTGCCTGAGAGGATCCCCAATGCAATGGCCGGGTAAGCCACAAAGTTGAGATCGGCAGGCATTGAGCCGCCGGGCGTGACCATCGCGATATATACTGCCTGAACCGCAACGCCAATCATGATCCCGGTTTTCATGTCACCGAGAATAATCCCGACCAACGTGCCGGAAATCAGCGGTCGAGTGATTAAATACCAGCCGCCCGTCAGTCCCAACAGCCAGGGGCTGCTGAGGGCGCCGAGATAACACAGAATGCCAATCAACATCGCTTCGATAATCATCGTCCGCTCCTTATTTCAGCTTCTGGCGCGCATCCTGCCAGCTGTAACAACTGGCATCCGGCACCAGCCGGAATTCAACCTGATGCCCGCGCTGCGTCAGCCAGTCAAAGGCGGCGATCTCCTGTGCATTGACTGATTGATTAGGGCCAATTGTCGTGGTGTCGGCGCGCGCACTCATTGGACCGACGTTAATTTTGCCGTTGGCGTTGTGCAGACTGATACCCGCTTCTTCGATGCGCATCAGCGTGACCGGCGATTTGCCAATCACGAAATAACGTTTCTCACTGGCGATGACTTTGGGCAGTTTCTCAATCGCGGTGGCGGTATCAAACAACCAGACTTTGGTGTCCTGCACGGCGCCTTTCATCACCGAGGAGAGCAGGGGATCGGCCGCGACGGCATCGTCAATGGCGACAATGCCATCGCAGGGCAGCTCTTTGGCCCAACGTGTGACGAGCTGCCCATGAATAACGCGGTCATCGATACGGACAAAAGAAATACTCATAGCGGTTTCCTTTAAAAATCATCTGACTGCACGGAAAAAACCGGGGCAGCCTTCGTCAACGTGGGGGCAGTTAACGCCAGCAGGGTATCGGCTGCGGCATGGACATCCATGAATGGAAGCACTTCCTCGCTTAACAGCAGCATCGGCAGATTCACTCCTGCCACAACGGCGATGGGAGGCAACGTTTGTGGTGAAAAAGCATGCTGGCAGGCGACGTTCCACGGCGTGCCACTTTGCATATCGCAGAGCACCAGTACTCCGTCAGCGTGTTGTCCCGCCTGTGCCAGTACTTCGCTAAAGCGCGTTTTAAACCCTTCGATACCGGCCTGTTCGCTTAGTGTCACGGCGTAAACATGCGGTAATTCGCCGTAAACCATGCGTCCGCTGGTAAGAAGCGCTTCCGCCAGAGGACCGTGACTGGCAACAATAATGTGGATCATCGGCTTATCCTCTTACCCAGGCTTTGATCGTCGCCAGAGGCTGGTCAACGCTGTCGCCTGAAGGTGAAATTCGGTATTCCCCAACGGCTGCCGGGATGATAAAGGTCTCTGCATAGTGAACGATGAAGGGAGCAAATGCGCCGCTCGGACTATCGACCACGGCTTGCGCACCTTCGACCAGGTTCAGAACGTTCACACCACCCTGAGTATGGTGTGTCACTGGGGCAGTAAACCAGTGACGGCGGGTTTCGATAAACTCACGTTCGTGCATCCCGGTTCTTTCTTCCCGCCAGCCGTCCCCTTCAGCAATGGGCTCAATACGGTTGATCAGATTGTCTTGAACCCATTGTGTATCGCGCTGCCAGTCAATGACTTGTTGACCGTGGTCAAGATGGACAGGACGCGGCAATCCGTCCAGACCCAGACGCCCCCAGTCCCACAGTTTGAAGGTGAAAATATACGGCGTGGCACTGATCTCCAGGACCATTGTCCCGGCGCCTGAGCAATGGACGGTTCCGGCAGGGATGAGAAAATGATCGTGCTTACGGGCAGGGAATTGATTGACAAACCGCTCGTCATCAAATGCTTTCTCGCCTCGTCCCGCCGCGCGTAAATCGTCCAGCATCTCGCCTGGTACGATCCCGGTTTTTGTGCCCAGGTAGACCACCGCATCTGGCTCTGCTTCAAGGATGTAGTAACTCTCATCCTGGGTATAGTGCATACCAAATTGCTGTTGGATGTATTCAGTAACCGGATGAACCTGGAAGCTCAGGTTCTGACCGCCAATGGTATCGAGAAAGTCAAAACGAATCGGAAATTCCGCGCCAAAACGAGCATGAACTTTCTCGCCAAGCAGGGCGCGGGGATACGTCAGCACCAGGTCCTGAGAGGGGATCTCGATCCGCACATGACCAAAACGCAGTAACAGGCTGTTTTCCTCGGGCACGCAATCAAAACACCACGCGTAGTTGGGCGCTGAGGGATCGAGATCGAATTGTTGTTTCATCCACTGCCCGCCCCAGACGCCAGGGTCAAAGAAGGGGGCGACGCGAAACGGTTGCGTGGTGGTTTGTTGCAACCCGGCGCGTAGCGCTTCGCCGCTGACCATTGCGGGCGCGCCTGCGACCGTCGTATCCAGCAAATAATCAGCGCGTTTGAGCAGCGGCGTTTTGTGCCGGTCAAAGACTCGCCATTCAATAAAAAAGGCGCGTTTATAGCGACGAAGAATATCTTCATTCTGGTTTTTTGCGCCCCAGTTACCGAGACCGTCATGACGCATACGCTGTTGAATTTCCCAGCGCGGCAGATCGGCATACACCAACACATCGCCGGGATGCGCCAGCGCCGCGCCTGGCCCATATACCACCACGAGACCTTCGGGGATGGCTTCAATCTGTTGACGCATCCGGTTGAGCTTGTCGGGATCAAAAAACTCATCAAGATGGTGACAGGAGAGAACGCCAAAGACGCGGTCATCGGTCAGATTACGCGCCAACAACTCATGCAGCGCCTGCTCATCCCGTCGCGCGGATTCAACATTAATCACTACGGTGGCGTTTAGCGCGGCGAAGAGGTGTTGCTCCAGCTCATCCAGTCGCACGCCCGGATAACAATCGATAATCAGTACGGTTTTAGGCGATTCAGAAACCCGGCTGCGAAGTACCGAATGGACCGACGCCCAGCCTTGCCAGGCCTCGTCGTCATAGCCCTGAACATAAACCTCAGGGAATTTATTATAGGTTGTACGCATTTTCTCTCTCCGTGTTGGCTAATTAAAGATTAATCGATTAACCTTATTTTCATAGGGTGGTTAACGCGATTAACCCGCCATAATCAGAAACCAGGGCGGTAAAAAGCTCATCAGCGTGATGAGAATCACACGTACTGGCACATTAGTGAGGTTATTCGATTAACCTTTGCGAGAAACAGGAGAAGTCATGACAACCATTACCCTGGCGCAGGTTGCGGAACGCGCTGGCGTCTCCACGGCGACCGTGTCGATGGTACTGCGTAATCGGGGGCGTATTTCACAGGCAACGCGTGAACGCGTACTTAAAGCGCTGGATGATTCTGGCTATGTCTATAACCAGACCGCAGCGAATTTGCGTAATCGCAGCAGCAATCAGGTCGGGCTCTTGTTGCATGATATTACTAACCCATTTTATGGCGAGATGACGGCGGGGCTCAGTCATGAAATGGAGCGGCACGATCTGCTGTTGTTTCTGGCGAACAGCGAAGAGTCCGGCGAGCGCCAGCAAAAGTTTGTTGATTCCCTGATGCGCAATAACGCCTGCGGTATGGTGCTCTGCGCGGCGCGGGAAACACCGACCTCGTTCTTTGAAGCGCTTAAACGGCGTAATATTCCCGCTATCATGGTGGTTCGCCCGCTTAGCGATCCGGACTTTGATTTTGTCGGCACCGATAATTTTCTCGGGACGCAAATGGCAACGACCCATTTAGTTAAACTGGGGCACAAAAATATCGCCTTCATCGGCGGCAGCCCGAATTCAGGGAGCCGGGCGCAGCGCATTGGCGGATTTACCAGCACACTACTGGAATATGGCATTTCACCGAATCCGCAGTGGATCGTTGCCACTCAGGCCAGCCAGATTGATGGCGCGAAAGTGGCGGAGTCTCTGCTGATGCAACATCCACAAATTACTGCCGCGGTGTGTTATCAGGATATTGTGGCATTGGGGGTAATGCAGGCGCTACGTAAAATGGGGCGTGAACCCGGGCGCGACTTTGCATTAGTCGGGTTCGATGATATTACCGAAGCGGCGTTGGTTCAGCCTGCGCTGACCACCGTGTCGGTCGCGGCAAAAGAGATTGGTCGTAAGGCGGGAGAGTTACTTTACAGTCGTATTCAGGGGAACGATGAGCCGGCGAAACGCATTATTCTGCCTCCGGCACTGGTGGTCAGAGAATCATGTGGTTTTCGCTGATCGTCATGTCTTTTACTGATATCTCTCGCTGTTTATCATTAAATTCTAATTATCGACGTTTTTGGCTAGCGGCATGACGACGTGCTGGTTAATCTGAAAACGATTTACATCATTTTAACGTAAGAGAATAACTATGCATGATGCACAGGTCCGTGTCGCGATAGCGGGCGCGGGTGGCCGTATGGGCCGCCAGTTAATTCAGGCAGCGCTGCAGATGGATGGCGTTGCGCTTGGTGCGGCGCTTGAGCGCGAGGGATCGTCACTGCTGGGCAGCGATGCCGGAGAACTGGCGGGTGTCGGGAAAACCGGCGTTACCGTGCAAAGTCGCCTTGAGGCAGTAAAAGATGATTTCGATGTGTTCATCGATTTTACCCGTCCGGAAGGCACGCTGAATCATCTGGCGTTTTGTCGTCAGCATGGCAAAGGGATGGTCATTGGCACCACCGGTTTTGACGATGCGGGAAAACAGGCGATTCGCGATGCCGCGCAGGACATTGGCATTGTCTTCGCGGCGAACTTTAGCGTCGGTGTCAACGTGATGCTTAAGCTGCTGGAAAAGGCGGCGAAGGTGATGGGCGACTATACCGACATTGAAATCATTGAAGCTCACCACCGCCATAAAGTTGACGCGCCGTCAGGCACCGCGCTGGCGATGGGGGAGGCGATTGCCCATGCGCTGGATAAAGATCTAAAAGAATGCGCCGTCTACAGTCGCGAAGGCTACACCGGCGAACGCGTGCCGGGAACAATTGGCTTTGCCACCGTCCGCGCCGGGGACATTGTGGGCGAACATACCGCCATGTTTGCCGATATCGGCGAACGTGTCGAAATCACCCACAAAGCGTCCAGCCGTATGACTTTTGCCAATGGTGCGGTGAGATCGGCACTTTGGGTTAGTGCAAAGAAAAATGGTCTTTTTGATATGCGAGATGTCCTTGAACTCAACAATTTATAGTTAATTATTACCTTTCGTGATGTGGTTATTGTAATCTCAATGCATTGATTACATGGGGCAATATTTTTATTGCCCTTTTATTTTACCTGTTACAGATTGCTTTCATTACAAATGGCGTAAAAATCTATCTTTTCTCTCTTTTTTACGTTGCCTGAATGTAAATTTTGACCAAGTGGTCCACTTTTTCGAAGCATGAGACTATTTTCTACGCATAATTGTTCACGCAAGCGTTTTCCTGCCAGGGTTAGCTGATCTTTTTGCCTGTTAAATCCGTTGATTTCATCCTGGGTCGCAAAAGAATATAAAAAATACCGCCTTTAAGTTGACTTTTGCCTGCCTTATCTCCAGAATGCCGCCGTTTGCCAGAAATCCACGGGTAAGCAAATTTGCATTGATTCATGCTATGCGAATGCATTAATATGCAAATAAAGTGAGTGAATATTCTCTGGAGGGTGTTTTGATTAAGTCAGCGCTATTGGTTCTGGAAGACGGAACCCAGTTTCACGGTCGGGCCATAGGGGCAACAGGTTCGGCGGTAGGGGAAGTCGTTTTCAATACTTCAATGACCGGTTATCAAGAAATCCTCACTGATCCTTCCTATTCCCGCCAAATCGTTACTCTTACTTATCCCCATATCGGTAATGTCGGCACCAATGCCGCCGATGAAGAATCCTCCCAGGTCCATGCGCAAGGCCTTGTCATTCGTGACCTGCCGCTGATTGCGAGCAACTTCCGCAATACCGAAGACCTCTCTTCTTACCTGAAACGCCATAACATTGTGGCGATTGCCGATATCGATACCCGTAAGCTGACACGTCTGCTGCGCGAGAAAGGGGCGCAAAACGGTTGCATTATCGCGGGCGATAACCCGGATGCGGCGCTGGCGCTGGAAAAAGCGAAAGCCTTCCCGGGCCTGAACGGCATGGATCTTGCCAAAGAAGTGACCACCACGGAATCTTACAGCTGGACCCAGGGGAGCTGGACGCTGGCGGGCGACCTGCCGGAAGCAAAGAAAGAAGACGAACTGCCGTTCCATGTTGTCGCCTATGACTTTGGCGCCAAGCGCAACATTCTGCGCATGCTGGTGGACAGAGGCTGTCGCCTGACGGTTGTCCCGGCAAAAACGTCGGCAGAAGATGTGCTGAAGATGAATCCGGACGGGATCTTCCTGTCGAACGGCCCTGGTGACCCGGCGCCATGCGATTACGCTATCGACGCAATTCAGAAATTCCTCGAGACCGATATTCCGGTGTTTGGCATCTGCTTAGGCCATCAGCTTCTGGCGCTGGCGAGTGGGGCAAAAACCGTGAAGATGAAATTCGGTCACCACGGTGGTAACCATCCGGTCAAAGATATCGACAACAATACGGTGATGATTACGGCCCAGAACCACGGCTTTGCGGTGGATGAAGCGTCCATGCCGGCCAATCTGCGCGTGACCCACAAATCGCTGTTCGATGGCACCCTGCAAGGGATTCATCGCACCGACAAACCGGCATTCAGCTTCCAGGGCCACCCGGAAGCGAGCCCGGGTCCTCACGATGCCGCGCCATTGTTCGACCACTTTATCGAGTTAATTGAGCTTTACCGTCAGTCCGCGAAATAATCAGGAGTTAAGAGAGCCATGCCAAAACGTACAGACATAAAAAGTATCCTGATTCTGGGCGCGGGTCCGATTGTTATTGGTCAGGCGTGTGAGTTTGACTACTCCGGCGCGCAGGCGTGTAAAGCGCTGCGTGAAGAGGGGTACCGCGTCATTCTGGTGAACTCCAACCCCGCGACCATCATGACCGACCCGGAAATGGCCGATGCGACCTACATCGAGCCGATTCACTGGGAAGTCGTGCGCAAGATTATTGAGAAAGAGCGCCCGGACGCGGTGCTGCCGACTATGGGCGGTCAGACGGCGCTGAACTGTGCGCTGGAACTGGAGCGCCAGGGCGTGCTGGCCGAATTCGGTGTGACCATGATTGGTGCGACCGCCGATGCGATTGATAAAGCCGAAGACCGTCGTCGCTTCGATATCGCGATGAAGAAAATCGGTCTCGACACCGCGCGTTCGGGCATTGCCCATACGATGGAAGAGGCGCTGGCGGTAGCGGCTGACGTCGGCTATCCGTGCATCATCCGCCCGTCCTTTACCATGGGCGGCACCGGCGGCGGTATCGCCTACAACCGCGAAGAGTTTGAAGAAATTTGTACTCGCGGTCTGGATCTCTCCCCAACCAACGAGCTGCTGATTGATGAATCGCTGATTGGCTGGAAAGAGTACGAGATGGAAGTGGTGCGTGATAAAAACGACAACTGCATCATCGTCTGCTCTATTGAGAACTTCGACGCCATGGGCATTCACACCGGTGACTCCATCACTGTGGCTCCGGCCCAGACGCTGACCGACAAAGAATATCAAATCATGCGTAACGCCTCGATGGCGGTACTGCGTGAAATCGGCGTAGAAACCGGCGGTTCAAACGTGCAGTTCGCGGTGAACCCGAAAAACGGTCGCCTGATTGTGATCGAAATGAACCCGCGCGTATCCCGTTCCTCCGCGCTGGCGTCAAAAGCCACCGGCTTCCCGATTGCGAAAGTGGCGGCGAAACTGGCGGTGGGTTACACCCTTGATGAGCTGATGAATGACATCACTGGCGGTCGTACCCCGGCATCGTTCGAACCGTCCATCGACTACGTGGTCACTAAAATCCCACGCTTCAACTTCGAAAAATTCGTTGGTGCTAACGACCGTCTGACAACCCAGATGAAATCGGTCGGCGAAGTGATGGCGATTGGCCGCAGCCAGCAGGAATCTCTGCAAAAAGCGCTGCGCGGTCTGGAAGTGGGTGCCACCGGCTTCGATCCGAAAGTGAGCCTGGATGACCCGGAAGCGCTGACGAAAATCCGCCGCGAACTGAAAGACGCGGGCGCTGAGCGTATCTGGTATATCGCCGATGCCTTCCGTGCGGGCCTCTCCGTTGACGGCGTGTTTAACCTGACCAACATTGACCGCTGGTTCCTGGTTCAAATTGAAGAGCTGGTGCGTCTGGAAGAGAAAGTGGCAGAGCTGGGCATTAACGGCCTGACCCCTGACTTCCTGCGCCAGCTGAAACGCAAAGGCTTCGCCGATGCGCGTCTGGCTAAACTGGCCGGTGTCCGTGAAGCGGAAGTTCGCAAACTGCGCGACCAGTACAATCTGCACCCGGTCTACAAGCGTGTGGACACCTGCGCGGCAGAATTCGCCACCGATACCGCCTACATGTACTCCACGTATGAAGATGAGTGCGAGGCGAACCCGTCCGTTGACCGCGACAAAATCATGGTGCTTGGCGGCGGTCCAAACCGTATCGGCCAGGGGATCGAATTTGACTACTGCTGCGTACATGCCTCTCTGGCGCTGCGTGAAGACGGTTACGAAACCATCATGGTCAACTGTAACCCGGAAACGGTCTCTACTGACTATGACACTTCCGACCGCCTCTACTTTGAGCCGGTCACGCTGGAAGATGTGCTGGAAATCGTGCGCATTGAGAAGCCGAAGGGCGTGATCGTGCAGTACGGCGGCCAGACTCCGCTGAAACTGGCGCGTGCGCTGGAAGCAGCAGGCGTACCGGTTATTGGTACCAGCCCGGACGCAATTGACCGCGCAGAAGACCGTGAGCGTTTCCAGCATGCGGTGGACCGTCTGAAGCTGAAACAACCGGCCAACGCCACCGTGACGGCTATCGAACAGGCTGTCGAAAAAGCGAAAGAGATTGGTTACCCGCTGGTGGTGCGTCCGTCCTACGTGCTGGGCGGCCGGGCGATGGAAATTGTCTACGACGAAGCTGATCTGCGCCGCTACTTCCAGACCGCCGTTAGCGTTTCCAACGACGCACCGGTTCTGCTCGACCGCTTCCTGGATGACGCGGTTGAAGTGGACGTTGACGCCATCTGCGACGGTGAAATGGTGCTGATTGGCGGCATCATGGAACACATCGAACAAGCGGGCGTCCATTCGGGTGACTCTGCCTGTTCTCTGCCGGCCTACACGCTGAGCCAGGAAATTCAGGATGTGATGCGCCAGCAGGTACAGAAACTGGCCTTCGAACTGCAGGTTCGCGGTCTGATGAACGTCCAGTTTGCAGTGAAAGATAACGAAGTCTACCTGATTGAAGTGAATCCACGTGCGGCGCGTACCGTACCGTTCGTCTCTAAAGCGACCGGCGTACCGCTGGCGAAAGTGGCGGCGCGTGTGATGGCCGGTAAATCGCTGACCGAACAGGGCGTGACCAAAGAAATTATCCCGCCGTACTACTCGGTGAAAGAAGTGGTGCTGCCGTTCAACAAATTCCCGGGCGTCGACCCGCTGTTAGGGCCAGAAATGCGCTCCACCGGGGAAGTGATGGGCGTGGGGCGTACCTTTGCGGAAGCGTTCGCCAAGGCGCAACTGGGCAGCAGTTCTACCATGAAAAAACAGGGCCGAGCGCTGCTCTCCGTACGTGAAGGCGACAAAGAGCGCGTGGTTGACCTGGCGGCGAAACTGCTGAAGCAGGGCTTTGAACTGGACGCCACCCACGGTACCGCGATTGTGCTGGGTGAAGCAGGTATCAACCCACGTCTGGTGAACAAGGTGCATGAAGGTCGTCCGCACATTCAGGACCGTATCAAGAATGGCGAATACACCTACATCATCAACACCACCGCAGGGCGTCGCGCCATTGAAGACTCCAGGGTGATTCGCCGTAGCGCACTACAGTACAAAGTGCACTACGACACCACGCTGAACGGCGGCTTTGCCACCGCGATGGCGCTGAATGCCGATGCAACAGAGAAAGTCATCTCCGTTCAGGAAATGCACGCGCAAATTAAAAAATAAGCGGCGGCATCATTTGCCCCGGTTTTAAAAACGGCTCCGGAAACGGAGCCGTTTTTTTATGCACTCAGTTCATTCCTGGAGATATATTGCGCAACAGGACAATTTTCATTGTAACAAGCAAGATTTGGCTCACACTAATGCGCCGCTAAGTTGCTTACTATCATTGAATCCCACAATTTAAATAGGGTCTTGTTTTGTATTTTTACGGACAGGGCATAACAAGATTTTTAATTTGTGAAATGGTGTGCTTATGTGTGAAAAATATGTTGAAAAGCCGCTTTATCTGTTAATTGCCGATTGGGTGATGGCAGAAAAGCGTTGGGTAAGTGCGAAAGAGATCGCGAAGCACTTTAATATGGATCACTGCAAAGCGATCAATACCGTCTCTTATATTCTCGCTGAGGTCGGGGAGATTAATTGCGAGACTAAGACTATCCCTAATCAACTGGAAGGTCGTGGATGTCAGTGTCAGCGCCTGGTCAGAGTGACGCATATTGATCCACAGCTGTATGCCCGCCTTGGGCATAGCGCGCAGGTGAAGATGGTCAGCAAATCGCCGCGGATGTCGGCGGTGCCGCCATCAGAACTAAACCGCGAGCAAAAATGGCAGATGATGTTGTCAAAAAGTATGCGTCGATAAGTTCGGTTTTGCCGGATGGTGCCTTGCGCCGCCATCCGGCATGATTACATGGCCGATTTAGGCTTCACCTCCGTTGTGCCCTTCAGGCGCGGCCGGTTTGCTTCAACCGCCGTTAATGGCAACGTTTCCCGTAGCGATGCCCGACAGCGTACGGCGAGATCCTGATATTCCTGAGTATTCAGCCGCTTCCAATGCAGTTCCTGTTCGCTGACCTCACGCATGACGCGGGCTGGCGTGCCGACCAGCAACTGTCGTGTGGCGCCAGTAAATCCGGCTTTGACGAAACTCATGGCGGCGACAATGCTTTCGTCGCCGATCACCGCACCGTCCATGATCACGCAGTTCATGCCGACCAGTGCGTCCCGGCCTATCACGCAACCGTGCAGGATAGCACCGTGTCCGATGTGTCCATTCTCGCGTACCACCGTGTCTGTATCGCAGTAGCCATGCATAATGCAGCCATCCTGAAGGTTGGATCCCGCTTCAAGGATTAAGCGGCCATAGTCCCCGCGCAGTGAGGCGAGCGGGCCGACGTATACGCCAGCCCCTACGATGACATCGCCAATCAGTACTGCGCTGGGATGCACATACGCCTCGGGATGAACCACGGGAATTAAGCCTTCAAAGGCGTAAAAACTCATCGGCATTCCTCAATTGTTTTTTGCCGGATAAGCGCAGCACCATAAGGCATTAGCGTCTTTTCCAGACCGGATCGCGTTTTTCAGCAAACGCCTGCGGCCCTTCGAGCGCATCTTCGGAGTGCAGTACGGACGGATAGTGTTTCAGCACGCCGCTACGGATGAAACGATAAGCCTCTTCCACCGGCATTTCACTGGTTGTGCGGTAAATCTCTTTCAGCGCGGCGATGGCCAGTGGTGCGCTGTTCACCAGCTGTTGTGCCAGTTCACGCGCGCTGTCCATCAGTTCCTGCTGGCTGACCACGCGATTGACGATCCCCCAGCGCTGCGCTTCATCTGCATCCATGCGTCTGCCGGTCATGATCATTTCATTGACGATGGCCGGGGGCAGTATTTTCGGCAGACGCAGGACGCCGCCGCTGTCCGGTACGATGCCGAGTTTGGCTTCAGGGAGGGCAAAGCTGGCGTTATCGGCACAGACAATAAAGTCTGCGGCCAGCGCCAGTTCAAAGCCACCGCCGAATGCATAGCCATTGACGGCAGCGATCACCGGTTTGTCGAGATTGAAGATTTCAGTCAGGCCAGCGAATCCGCCAGGGCCAAAATCGGCGTCTGGTGCTTCACCTTCCGCCGCGGCTTTTAAATCCCAACCGGCGGAAAAAAACTTCTCGCCTGCGCCGGTGACAATCGCCACGCGCAGTTCGGGATCGTCACGAAAATTAAGAAAAACCTCACCCATCTGGAAACTGGTTTTGGCATCGATCGCATTTGCTTTTGGTCGATCCAATATAATTTCCAGAATCGATCCGTTGCGGGTTAAATGTAAAGATTCACTCATGGTTCATCTCCAAAAATAGGATGTCTGGCAGGGGTTATTCCTGCCTGTAGGGTTATTTCAGGTTTTTTTTGATTATTTTTCCTGAACAATTTCGCGGCAGGTCGGTTCTAATCTCCATAATTGAAGGGACTTTAAATTTCGCCATATTTTTTTCGCAGAAGCTGAAAAACTCTTCTTCACTGAGCGTTTCACCCTCGTTGAGAACTACAAAGGCTTTTATCGCTTCGTCACGAATTGAATCGTTAATTCCAATAACGACGATGTCCTGAATTTTGGGGTGTGCCGAAATAATATTTTCCAGCTCCACGCAGGAGACGTTTTCTCCCCCTCGTTTAATCATGTTGCAGCGGCGATCGACAAAATAGAAAAAACCGTCTTCGTCGCGATAGCCGGAATCACCGGTATGCAGCCAGCCGTTCGGCTCGAGCGCTTTGGCGGTGGCATCCGGCCTGCCGTAGTACTCTTTGAAAATCGTTTTACCCGGCACGCCCTTAATACAGATTTCCCCAATTTCACCGGCGGGCAGCGCACGGTTTTGCTCATCGCGAATTTCTGCTTCGTAACAAAAACCGGGGCGTCCAATAGAGGGCCAGCGTCGCTTATCACCGGGGCGATCGCCGATGATGCCGACAATGGTTTCCGTCATGCCGTAAGAGGTCAGCAGACGCACACCGAAGCGTTCAACAAATGCATCTTTTTCCTGCACTGACAGGTTGAGGTAATACATCACTTCCCGTAAACAGTGCTCTCTGTCCAGCGGTGATACGGGTTGAACCATCAGCGTTCTGATCATCATCGGGATGCATTCCGTGACGGTCGCGCGGTATTTACGCACTTGTCCCCAGAAAGCGCGGGCGCTGTATTTCTCTATCAGCACAAAGGTTGCGCCCACCGAGAAGGCGGCCATGGCGGCAGTGCACTGACAGTCGATATGAAACGCAGGCATGACCGTCAGGTAAACATCGTCATCACGCAGGGCGCATTGCCACGACGAGTAGTAGCCGGCAAAACGCAGGTTGTAATGGGTGATCACCACGCCTTTAGGGCGGGAAGTGGTGCCGGAGGTAAACAGGATCTCGGCCATGTCGTCCGTGGACAACGGTGGGGTATAGCGCAATGTCGTCGGCTGCTGATCCTTCAGCGTCGTGAAATGGCTTACGCCATCAGCGATCGGCAACGCCTCACCAATCAGGCAGATATGGCTAAGCGGCGTCGTCTTTGCCTGTTGGATCTGCCGATACATCGGATAAAAAGCGGCGCTGGTTACCAGCAACTGAACGTCACTGTTTTGCAGGATCCACGCGCTTTCTTCACGCAGCAGACGGGCATTGATCGGCACCATGACCGCGCCAATTTTCGCCAGCCCGAACCAGCAAAAGAAAAACTCCGGGCAGTTATCCAGATGCAGGGCGACCTTATCACCTTTGCGAATGCCCAACGAGTGGAAAAGGTTTGCCGTCCGATTGATCTCCTCGTTAAGCGAGGCGTAGCTGTACTGGCGCACGTCCCCTTCGCTGGATTCGCAAATCAGCGCTGTTTTACTGCCATAAACTTCGGCCAGATCGTCCCACATCTGGCGTAAGTGTTGTCCGCCAACGATATCCATTGCACTCCTGTCCATTTTCACAGGCGTTGTGCTAACCGGGCGAGCCGGTCAGCATTTCGCATTTAGTTCTCAACTTTGGCCAGACCCTTACTGACCAGTTCCTTAATGTCTGCGTCGTTGTAACCGATATTTTTCAGAATGGCGGCAGTGTCCATGCCGTGCGACGGCATGCCGCGCCAGATTTTCCCGGGATTGTTTTTGAATTTCGGCATGACGTTTGGCCCTTTGCAGGTGCGGCCATCCATCGTTTGCCACTGGGTAATGGATTCGCGGGCAACGTACTGCGGATTGCCTTCCAGCTCCGGAATGGTCAGCACTTTGGCGCAGGCGATATTCAGCTCGGCGAAACGCGCCTGCACTTCCTCGATGGTGTGTGCGGCCAGCCACGCATCCAGTTTTTCTTCGACCAGCGGTCCGTACGGGCACTCGACGCGGTGAATCAGTTGTGTTCCTTCCGGCACTTCCGGCGTACCGAGAATGTGCGCCAGACCGATGTCTTTAAAGCATTCGGTGACCTGGGTAATCCCGACCAGCTCCATCACGATGTAACCGTCGGCGCATTTATACAGCCCACAACCGGCGTAATAGGGGTCTTTACCTTTGGTCATGCGCGGGCAAATTTCACCGCCGTTGAAGTAATCCATCATGAAATACTGACCCATGCGCAGCATCACTTCGTACATCGCCACATCGATACTTTCGCCTTTGCCGGTTTCCCGCACCTTATGCAGTGCCGCCAGCGCGGCTGTGGTGGCCGTCATGCCGGAGAAGTAGTCGGCGGTGTACGGGAAGGCTGGCATCGGCTGATCAACGTCGCCGTTTTGGATCAGGTAACCGCTGAAGGCCTGAGCGATGGTGTTATAGGCCGGAAGGTTGGTGTACTCCTCGGTACCGTACTGGCCGAAGCCGGACAGGTGAGCGATAACCAGTTTCGGGTTATGTTGCCACAGGACCTCATCGGTAATTCCACGACGGGCAAACGCCGGACCTTTACTGGCTTCAATGAAGATATCGGTGGTTTCCATCAGTTTCAGAAACGCTTCCCGACCTTCATCTTTAAAAATATTCAGCGAGAGCGCGTGCAAATTACGCCGCGACAGCTGCGGATAGTTTGGCTGAACACGGATGGTATCGGCCCAGGCGACGTTCTCAATCCAGATAACTTCAGCGCCCCACTCGGCAAACATCTGACCGGCGAACGGCCCGGCGATTTCGATCCCGGAGAAGACAACCCGCAGCCCGGCAAGCGGCCCAAAAGCAGGCATTGGTAGACGATCCATAAAATGCTCCTGATAAATTTGTAGGCCTGATAAGACGCAAAGCATTGGCCCGGTAAGCACAGCGCCACCGGGCATGTCGCTGTCTTAACGGTATTGTTTCAGCACGGCACGACCGAGCGTCAGGATCTGCATTTCGTCAGAGCCGCCGGATACGCGGTCAACGCGCAGGTCACGCCAGAAGCGGGTGATGCGGTGGTTACCCGCAATCCCAACACCACCGAGAACCTGCATGGAGGTGTCCACGACTTCAAACGCCGCGTTGGCGCAGAAGTATTTACACATCGCCGCATCACCCGAGGTGATGGTACCGTTGTCGGCTTTCCATGCCGCTTCTAACAGCATGTTTTTCATGGAGTTTAATTTGATCGCCATATGGGCGAACTTCTCCTGGATCAACTGGAAACGACCGATCGTTTCGCCAAACTGCACGCGCTGGTTGGCGTAGCGCGCCGCATCTTCAAAGGCGCACATTGCTGTACCGTAGTTGGTGAGGGCTACCAGGAAACGTTCGTGGTCGAACTCTTCTTTTACGCGGTTAAAGCCGTTACCTTCCCGACCGAACATGTCTTTTTCGTCCAGCTCGACATCGTCAAAGTTGATTTCACAGCAGCTGTCCATGCGCAGACCCAACTTCTCAAGTTTGTTGACCTTGATGCCGGGTTTACTCATGTCGACAAACCATTCGGTATAGACAGGTTTATCCGGGGAAGCGCCGTCTCTTGCCATCACCACGATATAAGGGGTGTAGGCGCTACTGGTGATAAAACACTTACTACCATTAAGATAAACCTTACCATTTTTGCGGGTATAAGTGGTTTTCAGACTACCAACATCCGATCCCGCTCCCGGTTCGGTGATGGCGGAGTTCCACATTTGTTTCCCGGTTCCCTGGAACGCCATGATTTTATCGATCTGCTCCTGGGTGCCTTCGCGCAGGAAGGTATTAAACCCGCCCGGCAGCTGATACAGCACGTACGTAGGCGCACCGAGGCGTCCCAGTTCCATCCAGACGGCAGCCACGGTGACGAATCCGGCTTCCAGGCCGCCATGTTCTTCCGGGATCAGCAGGCTATCGATGCCCATGTCCGCCAGCGCTTTCACGAAACGCTCCGGATACACGCTGTCGCGATCGCATTCGGCAAAATAGGCTTCCCAGTTCTCACTGGCCATCAGTTCACGAATACCGGCGACAAACAGTTCCTGCTCATCATTGAAATTGAAATCCATCTTCTAACCTCTATGTCATGGGGTAATTAGGTTTATTTATCTTTCCAGTGCACTTTGGCGTCTTTGATAAAGGAGAGCGTCACCATAATGTTGACGAAGAACAGCGGGCAGCCCCCGGCGATAATCGCGGTTTGTATTGGCTTCAGGCCGCCGAGTGCCAGCAGCACGATGCCAATCACGCCGACCAATATCGACCAGCCGATACGCACCAGTAACGGCGGCTCTTCGCCATCGCGCACTTCACGACAGGTCGACATTGCCAGGGTGTAAGAGCAGGCGTTGATCAGCGTAACGGTGGCAATAAAGCAGAGAATAAAGAATCCCCACATCGTGGCGGTGCTGAGCGGCAGGGCGGCCCAGGTTTCGATAATCGCGCGCGGCACGCCGTGATCGGCAATCAGTTGCGGGATGTTGATGATGTTTTTATCCATCAACAGCAGAGTGTTACTGCCCAGTACCGTCCACAGGATCCAGGTGGAGGCCGTCAGGCCCAGCACCATGCCAAAGCACAGTTCACGCACGGTACGACCGCGAGAGATACGCGCCAGGAAGATGCTCATCTGAATGGCGTAAATCACCCACCACGCCCAGTAGAAGACCGTCCAGCCCTGTGGGAAACCGCCTTTGGCGATCGGGTCGGTGTAGAACAGCATGCGCGGCAGATACATCAGCAGCGTCCCGACGGAGTCGGTGAAGTAGTTCATAATGAAGCTGGCGCCGCTGACGATGAACACCCAGCCGAGCATCAGGAAGCTCAGATAGCTGCGCACGTCACTGGCGATCCTGACCCCTTTTTGCAGGCCGCAGGCCACGCAAATGGCGTTAAGAATGATCCAGCAGGTAATGATGATCGCATCCAGTTGCAGCGTGTGCGGGATACCAAACAGGTACTGCATACATTCGGTGACCAGCGGCGTCGCCAGCCCAAGGCTGGTGCCCATCGCGAAGATCAGTGCGACCAGATAGAAGTTATCAATGATGGTACCTAACAGACCTTTGGCGTGTTTTTCGCCGACCAGCGGCACCAGCGTTGAGCTGGGACGAATGACGTCCATCTTGCGCACAAAGAAGAAGTAGGCGAAGGCCACGGAGAGGAAGCTATAAGTCGCCCACGGCAGCGGTCCCCAGTGAAACAGGCTGTAAGCGAGGCCAATCTCTTTCGCTCCGGTGGAGTTAGGTTCCAGGCCAAACGGCGGCGTGGAGATGTAGTAGTAAATCTCTATCGATCCCCAGAACAGCACGGCGGCAGAGGTACAGGAGGCGAACATCATGAAGATCCAGCTGGCGGTGCTGAACTCCGGTTTCTCGTCACCTAATTTCTTTTTCGCGTAGGGACCAAACACCAGCCAGAACCAGCCGATGAGCATAATGACCATATACCACTCAAATGCCCATCCCCAGACATTGGTGACATAACTAAAGACGGCATTAATAACGACATTTGCGGCATCGAGATCGCGTACCGTTAGCCAGCAAAGTATTCCGACGATTATTAGCGGCGGGAAAAAAACCTTTGGCTCAATTCCAGACTTTCTCTTTTCATTTTTCATGAGTGAATTCCAGGTTGAAAACGAAATTTATTTAGCGTTCCCGTTTGTTTTATTTTTGTTTATTTTTATTAAATATTTGTTGATACCCGTTTAACCTCAGGACGCGTTGGCGAGTAACTCATAATGGGTATTCGTTTTGCGGCATTCTGTAATCTTCGTCACACTTTTTGTTTGGGGTGTTTTGGTGCGGACAGCTCTTAAAAATGTATATTTATCATTTGGTTAAATTCTAATTTGTTGGGTTTTTCACCGTTTGGCGTTCAATATTGGTGATCTGCCAGACAATATTGAAAATATTTCTTTTGGACGTCGGGTTTCAATATTGGTGAGGTGCTTAACAATATTGAAAGTTGCGAATATCAGTGTGTGACATTTTCAATATTGGTGATTATGGTTTTATTTCCGAATTAAAGAGCGTGATATCTGTATTTAACACCGCCGATATATATACGTTTCCTTCATGATTTCTGGAGATGCAATGAAGATAATTACTTGCTACAAGTGCGTACCTGATGAACAGGATATTGTCGTCAATCACGCAGATGGTTCATTAGATTTCAGCAAAGCAGATGGCAAAATCAGCCAGTACGACCTGAATGCGATTGAAGCGGCCTGCCAACTGAAACAGCAGACCAGCGACGCGCAGGTGATCGCCCTGAGCGTGGGCGGCAAGGCGTTAACCAACGCGAAAGGGCGTAAGGATGTCCTCTCCCGCGGCCCGGACGAACTGGTGGTCGTCATTGACGATCGGTTCGAGCAGGCATTGCCACAGCAAACCGCCGCAGCGCTGGCTGCTGCCGCGCAAAAGTCGGGTTTTGATCTGATTCTCTGCGGCGATGGTTCCTCCGATCTCTACGCCCAGCAGGTCAGCCTGCTGGTAGGCGAAACGCTGAACATTCCCGCCATCAACGGCGTGAGCAAGATCCTCTCACTGACGGAAAGTACGCTGACCGTTGAACGTGAACTGGAAGATGAAATTGAAACGCTGAGCATTCCGCTGCCGGCGGTCGTGGCCGTTTCCACCGATATTAACTCTCCACAAATACCATCGATGAAAGCCATTCTGGGGGCGGCGAAAAAACCGGTTCAGGTCTGGTCAGCGGCGGACATTGGCTTTAGCGCCGGGGATGCCTGGTCCACGCAAACGGTGGCCGCACCGAAACAACGTGAGCGCCAGCGCATTGTGATTGAAGGCGATGGTGAAGAACAGATCGCTGCGTTTGCCGATAGTCTGCGCAAAATCATTAATTAAGAAGGGGATGTTATGAGCAAGTTTTCCAGCGTCTGGGTATTCAGCGATACCGTGTCTCGCCTGCCGGAACTGATGAGCGGCGCGCAGATTTTAGGTGAACAGATTAACGCATTTGTGCAAAGCGCCGATGAGGCGACCACGGCCATTCAGTTGGGCGCACATCACGTCTGGCAACTGAGCGGCAAGCCGGACGATCGTATGGTGGAAGATTATGCGGACGTGATGGCACAGACCGTTCGTCATCAGGGTGATTCTGGCCTGTTGCTGCTGCCCAACACCCGTCGCGGCAAACTGCTGGCGGCAAAACTGGGCTATCGCCTTGCCGCAGCGGTTTCTAATGATGCCAGCACCGTGACGCAGCAGGATGGCCGGGCGACGGTCAAACACATGGTGTATGGCGGCCTGGCGATGGGCGAAGAGACGCTCTCCACGCCGTTTGCGGTACTGACGCTCAGCAGCGGCACTTTTGAGGCGCAACAGCCTGATGCGACCCGCAGCGGCGAGACGCACAGCGTAGCCTGGCAGGCGCCGGAAATTACCGTCACGCGCACTGCCACGCAGCCACGTCAGAGTAACAGCGTTGATCTCGATAAAGCCCGGCTGGTGGTCAGCGTGGGACGCGGTATCGGCAGCAAAGAGAATATCTCACTGGCGCAAGCGCTGTGTCAGGCCATTGGCGCGGAGCTGGCCTGCTCGCGTCCGGTCGCCGAAAACGAGAAGTGGATGGAGCATGAGCGCTATGTCGGGATCTCGAATCTGATGCTCAAGCCGGAATTGTACCTGGCGGTGGGGATCTCCGGGCAGATCCAGCACATGGTGGGGGCAAACGGCGCGCAGACTATTTTTGCCATCAACAAAGACAAAAATGCGCCGATATTTCAGTACGCGGATTACGGCATTGTCGGCGATGCGCTGAAAATCCTGCCCGCGCTGACGACCGCACTGGCACGCTAAACCATTCAGGCAGGGAGTACGTATGTCCGAAGATATCTTTGATGCCATCATCGTGGGCGCGGGGCTTGCCGGTTCCGTCGCCGCCCTGGTGCTCGCCCGCGAAGGGGCCCAGGTGTTGGTTATCGAGCGCGGAAATTCCGCTGGCGCGAAGAATGTCACCGGTGGGCGCATCTATGCTCACAGTCTGGAGCGCATTCTTCCAGGCTTTGCTCAGCAGGCCCCTGTTGAACGGGTCATTACCCATGAAAAACTCGCCTTTATGACCGATAACGGGGCGATGACCGTGGACTATCTCAACGGTGAAAAGGCTGGCCCGTCGCAGGTCTCTTATTCG
Organism: Citrobacter amalonaticus; assembly: GCF_018323885.1. NCBI lineage: Bacteria > Pseudomonadati > Pseudomonadota > Gammaproteobacteria > Enterobacterales > Enterobacteriaceae > Citrobacter > Citrobacter amalonaticus. The sequence continues at coordinate 917,735 of NZ_AP024585.1, forward strand.
GTGTTGCGCAGTAAATTTGACGCCTGGCTGATGGAGCAGGCGGAAGAGGCGGGCGCGCAGTTGATCACCGGGATCCGCGTGGATAACGTCGTGCAGCGCGATGGCAAAGTCGTTGGTGTAGAAGCGGACGGCGACATCATCGAATCGAAAGTGGTGATCCTCGCCGATGGCGTTAACTCCCTGCTGGCGGAAAAACTGGGAATGGCAAAACGCGTTGAGGCCTCGCACGTGGCGGTCGGCGTGAAAGAGCTGATCGAACTGCCGAAATCGGTGATTGAAGATCGCTTCCAGTTGCAGGGTAACGAAGGGGCGGCCTGTCTGTTCGCGGGATCGCCCACGGATGGCCTGATGGGCGGTGGCTTCCTGTATACCAACGAAAACACCCTGTCACTGGGGCTGGTATGCGGGCTTCATCATCTGAAAGAGGCGAAAAAATCGGTCCCGCAAATGCTGGAAGATTTTAAACAGCATCCGGCCGTTGCCCCGCTGATCGCGGGTGGCAAGCTGGTGGAGTACGCGGCACACGTGGTGCCGGAAGCAGGGATGAACATGCAGCCTGAGCTGGTGGGCGACGGCGTGCTGATTGCGGGCGACGCGGCGGGTATGTGTATGAATCTCGGCTTCACGATTCGCGGGATGGATCTCGCGGTGGCAGCAGGTGAAGCGGCGGCGAAAACGGTGCTTTCCGCCATGCAAAGCAACGACTTTAGCCGTCAGGGGCTGGCGGAATATCGCCAGCATCTCGACAACGGTCCGATGCGCGATATGCGTATGTACCAGCGGTTGCCGGCGTTCCTCGATAACCCGCGCATGTTCACCCGCTACCCGGAAATGGTTGTTGGTATCGCCCGTGACCTCTTTACCGTCGATGGTAGTGCGCCGGTGCCGATGCGTAAGACGATCCTGCGCCATGCGAAGAAAGTGGGCTTCATCAACCTGATGAAGGATGGCATTAAAGGAGTGACCGTATTATGACTTCTCCCGTCAACGTAGACGTCAAGCTGGGCGTCAACAAATTCAATGTCGATGAAGAGCATCCGCACATCATCATGAAAACCGCGCCGGATAAGCAGGTGCTGGAAGTGTTGATCAAAGCCTGTCCGGCCGGGTTATACAAAAAGCAGGATGACGGCAGCGTGCGCTTTGATTATGCCGGATGCCTGGAGTGCGGAACGTGTCGAATTCTCGGACTTGATACGGCGCTGGAAAAATGGGAGTACCCACGCGGTACCTTTGGCGTGGAGTTTCGTTACGGTTAATGAGTACAGGTATACGCTCCACTGCCGGATGGCGGCGAAAACGCCTTATCCGGCCTACGGGGATAAGTAGGCCTGATAAGCGCAGCGCCATCAGGCAGTTAAGCACTAATGCCGAATGTCGGCAAACAGGACATTGCCATGCAACAGCCCAGGAACTTTGATGACATCCAGTTCTCCTCTATTCACCGCAGAATCATGCTGTGGGGAAGCGGTGGACCGTTTCTGGACGGTTATGTGCTGGTGATGATTGGCGTCGCGCTGGAACAGCTCACGCCTGCGCTGAAGCTGGATGCTGAGTGGATTGGCCTGTTGGGCGCGGGGACGCTGGCCGGGCTGTTTGTCGGCACCTCTTTGTTTGGTTATATCTCGGACAAAGTGGGGCGGCGCAAAATGTTTCTTATCGATATCATCGCTATTGGGGTGATATCGGTGGCCACTATGTTTGTCTCATCTCCGGTTGAACTGTTGGTGATGCGGGTGCTGATTGGCGTGGTGATTGGTGCGGATTATCCCATTGCCACCTCGATGATCACCGAATTTTCCAGTACCCGCCAACGTGCCTTCTCTATAAGCTTTATTGCGGCGATGTGGTACGTCGGCGCGACCTGCGCCGATCTGGTTGGTTACTGGCTCTATGACGTCGAGGGCGGCTGGCGCTGGATGCTGGGCAGCGCGGCGATCCCTTGCCTGTTGATCCTGATTGGTCGCTTCGATCTGCCCGAGTCTCCGCGCTGGCTGTTGCGTAAAGGCCGGGTCAAAGAGTGTGAAGCGATGATGATCAAGCTGTTCGGCGAGCCGGTTGCGTTCGATGAAGACACAGCGCAGGAGACGCGCTTTTTACAATTGTTTAATCGTCGCCACTTCCCGTTTGTGCTGTTTGTCGCCGCGATCTGGACCTGTCAGGTGATCCCGATGTTTGCCATTTACACCTTTGGTCCGCAGATCGTCGGCCTGTTGGGACTGGGGGCCGGGAAGAGCGCAGCGCTGGGGAATGTGGTGATCAGCCTGTTCTTTATGCTGGGCTGTATTCCGCCAATGTTCTGGCTGAACAGCGCGGGGCGGAGGCCGCTGCTGATTGGCAGCTTCGTGATGATGACGCTGGCGTTGGCGGTGCTGGGGCTGATCCCGGAAATGGGGATCTGGCTGGTGGTGACGGCATTCGCGGTGTACGCCTTTTTCTCTGGCGGACCGGGGAATTTGCAATGGCTCTATCCCAATGAACTGTTCCCGACCGACATCCGCGCCTCCGCAGTGGGGGTTATCATGTCGTTGAGTCGTATCGGTACCATCCTCTCGACCTGGGCGCTGCCTATTTTCATTACTAAATATGGTATTAGTCAGGTGATGCTGATGGGGGCGGGGATCTCGTTGGTCGGGTTGCTGGTCTCCATTGCCTTCGCGCCAGAAACGCGCGGTCTGACGCTTGCCCAGACCAGTACGATGACGATTCGCAGGAAACCGTTGTGTTAAGGTGAGTCTTCAGAGTGTTCTGTATTTCCCCTCAACCTCAGTCAGTGCGTCTACAGTTAATGGGTATATCACTGAAAATGACTGAAAAGCAGGGAGAACACCATGCAAAAGAAACTATTAATCGCTTCCCTTTTCGCCGCAGCAACCGTCTTTACTCTCGCAGGCTGCTCCTCGAACCAGGCTGTGCGTACGACCGATGGCCGAACCATTGTCACCGACGGTAAACCGCAGGTAGACGATGACACGGGCCTGGTCTCCTACAAAAATGCCGAAACGGGTCAGACGGAGCAAATTAACCGCGATCAGGTGAAAAATATGAGCGAGCTGGATAACTAGTTCAATTTTCCCCATTCATCTGCTCAATAATATTCACTATTAGCCTGTTGGTTTACTGACTACACTCTCTTATAAAACAGAGTGGTAAAATAACAGGCTAATCATGATTCTTATCATTTATGCGCATCCTTATCCGCAGCATTCGCATGCGAATAAACGGATGCTTGAGCAGGCAAGGACGCTGGAAGGCGTCGAAGTTCGTTCTCTCTATGAACTCTACCCTGATTTCAATATTGATATCGCTGCGGAACAAGAGGCGCTTTCTCGCGCTGACCTGATCGTCTGGCAGCATCCCATGCAATGGTACAGCGTTCCCCCCCTACTCAAACTGTGGATGGATAAAGTGCTTTCCCACGGCTGGGCCTATGGTCACGGCGGGACCGCGCTGCGCGGTAAGCAGGTCATGTGGGCGGTGACTACTGGCGGCGGCGATAATCACTTCGATATCGGCTCGCATCCGGGGTTTGACGTACTCTCACAGCCGCTCCAGGCGACAGCCATCTACTGCGGGCTCAACTGGCTTGCGCCGTTTGCAATGCACTGTACGTTTATTTGCGACGACGAAACGCTGCAGGCGCAGGCGCGTCATTACAAGCAACGACTGATGGCATGGCAGGAGGCGCACAATGGATAGCCATACGCTCATACAGGCGCTGATTTATCTTGGGTCGGCGGCGCTCATCGTGCCGATTGCCGTCCGGTTGGGCTTAGGCTCGGTGCTGGGTTATCTCATTGCGGGGTGCATCATCGGCCCCTGGGGGTTACGTCTGGTGACCGATGCCGAATCTATTCTGCACTTTGCTGAAATCGGCGTGGTGCTGATGCTGTTTGTCATTGGCCTGGAGCTTGATCCCCAGCGGCTATGGAAACTGCGCGCTTCAGTGTTTGGCGGCGGCGCGCTACAGATGGTGGTCTGCGGCGGCCTGATTGGTCTGTTTTGTATGTTCCTCGGTCTGCGCTGGCAGGTGGCGGAACTGATTGGTATGACGCTGGCGCTCTCCTCCACGGCGATAGCTATGCAGGCGATGAATGAGCGCAACCTGACCGTTTCGCAGATGGGACGCAGCACCTTTGCTGTGCTGCTGTTCCAGGACATCGCGGCGATTCCGCTGGTGGCAATGATTCCGCTACTGGCGACCAGCGGGGCGTCAACCACGCTTGGCGCATTCGCGCTGTCGGCACTGAAAGTGGCTGGTGCGTTAGTCCTGGTGGTACTGCTGGGGCGCTATGTGACCCGCCCGGCGCTGCGTTTCGTTGCGCGTTCTGGCCTGCGCGAAGTCTTCAGCGCCGTGGCGCTGTTTCTGGTCTTTGGCTTCGGGCTGTTGCTTGAAGAAGTTGGGCTGTCGATGGCGATGGGGGCGTTCCTGGCTGGCGTATTGCTGGCAAGCTCTGAGTATCGCCACGCGCTGGAAAGCGACATAGAGCCGTTTAAGGGGCTGCTGCTGGGGCTGTTTTTCATCGGTGTCGGCATGTCTATCGACTTCGGGACGCTTATCGATAATCCGCTCCGTATCATCATTCTGCTGGTCGGTTTCCTGGTGATTAAAACCGGGATGCTATGGCTGATTGCCCGTCCTTTACAGGTGCCGAATAAGCAGCGCCGCTGGTTTGCGGTACTCCTCGGACAGGGCAGTGAGTTCGCGTTTGTGGTCTTTGGCGCGGCGCAGATGGCGAACGTGCTCGATCCACAATGGGCGAAGGCGCTGACGCTGGCGGTGGCACTGTCGATGGCCGCGACGCCGATTTTCCTGGTCATCCTTACGCGAATGGAGAAATCCGCTTCCGGTGAAGAGCGGGAAGCCGATGAAATTGATGAAGAACAGCCGCGGGTGATTATTGCCGGATTTGGCCGCTTCGGGCAGATCACCGGTCGTTTACTGCTCTCCAGCGGTGTGAAGATGGTCGTTCTCGATCACGATCCGGACCACATCGAGACGCTGCGTAAATTTGGCATGAAGGTGTTCTACGGTGATGCGACGCGGATGGACCTGCTGGAGTCCGCCGGGGCGGCGAAAGCGGAAGTGCTGATCAATGCCATTGACGATCCGCAAACCAACCTGGAGCTGACGGAGATGGTAAAAGACCATTTCCCGAACCTGCAAATTATTGCCCGGGCACGCGATGTCGATCATTACATTCGGTTGCGCCAGGCGGGCGTCGAGCAACCAGAACGTGAAACGTTTGAAGGCGCGCTTAAAACCGGGCGTCTGGCGCTGGAAAGTCTTGGGCTTGGCCGCTATGAAGCGCGTGAACGTGCGGACCTGTTCCGTCGCTTTAATACGCAAATGGTAGAAGAGATGGCGAAAGGTGAAGATGATGCCACCTCCCGTGCGGCAGTCTATAAACGGACCAGCGCGATGCTGAGCGAAATCATCACCGAGGATCGCGAACATCTGTCGTTGATTCAGCGTCATGGCTGGCAGGGGACTGAGGAAGGCAAACACACGGGAGACGTTGCCGATGAGCCAGAAGTTAAACCGTCAACCTAAGTCAAAAATGTGATGTACTGCAAACTTTACTGTTAACCAATTGTTTTTGAACTACTGTAATGCCGGGAGTCCACTGACAAGTCGTGGACTCGCCAGCAGATCGGAAAATTTTCGTGCTCTTCTTCTGTTCGTTAGTCGACGAAAGATTGCTCTTTCCGTATAGTGGCGACAATTTTTTTTGCTCCGGGAAATATTCAATGATCAGTCTGATTGCTGCGTTAGCGGTAGATCGCGTTATTGGCATGGAAAACGCCATGCCGTGGAATCTGCCTGCGGATCTCGCCTGGTTTAAACGTAATACGTTAAATAAACCTGTCGTTATGGGACGCCATACCTGGGAATCCATCGGCCGACCGTTGCCGGGACGTAAGAACATCGTCATCAGCAGCCAGCCGGGTACTGACGATCGCGTGCAGTGGGTGAAATCGGTTGATGAAGCGATTACCGCCTGTGGTGATGCACCAGAAATTATGGTGATTGGCGGTGGTCGTGTGTACGAGCAGTTCCTGCCTAAAGCGCAGAAACTGTATCTGACGCACATTGATGCGGAAGTGGAAGGGGATACGCATTTCCCGGACTACGAGCCGGACGACTGGGAATCGGTGTTCAGCGAGTTTCACGACGCTGACGGGCAGAATTCACACAGCTATTGCTTCGAAATTCTGGAACGTCGCTAAGCGATGAGTGCCGGATGGCGACGCTTAGCGTCTTATCCGACCTACGAGATGGTTTGTAGGCCGGATAAGCGTAGCGCCATCAGGCAAACAGATCAGGCGTTAACGGCTTCGCCTTCATTCAGATCCATCTGCCGGTTTGACGGCTGCACAAAGTACTGCTTATCTTCCCAGCGCAGGCAGGTTAAATTTCCTCCCCAGCAGCACCCGGTATCCAGCGCATAGATTCCCTCCGGCGTTCCTTTTCCTTCCAGAGACGCCCAGTGACCAAACGCAATGCTGTAGGCTTCGCTGACCGGTCCGGGAATGGCAAACCACGGTTTCAACGGTGCCGGGGCATCCTCCGGGGACTCTTTGCTGTACATATCCAGTTGCCCGTTCGGGAAGCAGTAACGCATCCGGGTAAAGGCGTTGGTGATAAAGCGCAGGCGTGCCAGTCCGGTCAGTTCCGGCGTCCAGTTATTTGGCATGTCGCCATACATGGCGTCGAGGAAGAAGGGGTAAGAGTCACTCGACAGCACCGCTTCAACATCGCGCGCGCAGTCTTTGGCAGTCTGCAAATCCCACTGCGGTGTGATACCCGCATGCGCCATCACCAGTTTTTTCTCTTCATCTATCTGCAACAGCGGTTGGCGACGCAGCCAGTTGAGCAGTTCGTCTGCGTCCGGCGCTTCCAGCAGCGGACTCAGGCGGTCTTTCGGTTTGTTACGACTGATACCGGCGAAGACCGCCAGCAGATGCAGGTCGTGATTACCCAGCACCAGGCGCACGCAGTCACCGAGTGATTTCACATAACGCAGCACGTCCAGTGAACCTGGGCCACGAGCAACCAGATCCCCCGTCAGCCACAGGGTATCGCTTTCAGGGGTAAAATTGACTTGTTGTAGCAATGCGATCAGTTCGTCGTAGCAACCGTGAACGTCGCCAATAAGGTATGTTGCCATAGCTATTGTTTTAGTGAATGAGAGTGGAAACGGCGAGTCGGAAAACCGGAATATCGATGGTAAAGGCGACGCCGTTCTCATCAATCATTTCGTAATGACCCTGCATCGTGCCCAGCGGCGTTTCGATAACAGCGCCGCTGGTGTACTGGTACTCTTCGCCAGGCTCAATGTGCGGCTGAACGCCAACCACACCTTCTCCCTGGACTTCAGTTTCTCGGCCATGACCGTTGGTGATCAACCAATAGCGTCCCAGTAGCTGCACGGGCGCTCGCCCCAGATTGCGGATGGTTACGGTGTAGGCAAAAACGTAACGGTCATCTTCAGGTGAGGATTGCGCCTCGATATAGACGCTTTGGACCTGAATACACACTCGGGGCGAATTGATCATGCTTAACTCTCCTTCGATGGCGCGTGTTCTGACAGATAGTTCGCCATCTGGCAGTACTGCGCGACAGAGATATTTTCCGCTCGCATTGCCGGGTCAATACCCAGTTCCGTCAAGACCTCAACGCTGAACAGATTGCCGAGGCTGTTACGAATCGTTTTACGGCGCTGGTTGAACGCTTCTGTGGTGATGCGGCTCAACAGGCGAATATCGTTGACCGGATAGGGCATCGTAGTGTGCGGCACCAGGCGCACCACGGCGGAATCGACTTTTGGCGGCGGCGTGAAGGCGGACGGCGGCACTTCAAGCACCGGGATCACGTTGCAATAATATTGCGCCATGACGCTTAAGCGACCATACGCCTTACTGTTTGGTCCTGCAACCAGACGATTCACCACCTCTTTTTGCAACATAAAGTGCATATCGGCAATGGCATCAGTATAGCTAAACAGGTGGAACATCAGCGGCGTAGAGATGTTATAAGGCAGGTTACCGAACACGCGTAGCGGTTGACCCATCTTTTCAGACAATTCGCCGAAATTCATGGTCATGGCGTCCTGCTGATAGATAGTCAGCTTGGGGCCCAGGAAGGGATGCGTTTGCAGACGCGCGGCCAGATCGCGGTCCAGTTCAATGACCGTCAGCGCATCCAGACGTTCGCCAACCGGCTCCGTCAACGCAGCCAGACCGGGGCCGATTTCGACCATCGCCTGACCCTTCTGCGGGTTAATGGCGGAGACAATGCTGTCGATCACAAACTGATCGTTGAGGAAGTTTTGCCCGAAGCGTTTACGGGCTAAGTGGCCCTGATGGACTCGATTATTCATTGGGTATTAACAATCATTTTGATGGCGAGATTAAGCGCCGTAATAAAACTGCCGACATCAGCTTCACCCCGGCCCGCCAGTTCAAGCGCGGTACCGTGATCCACCGAGGTACGAATAAAAGGCAGGCCCAGCGTGATATTCACGCCGCGACCAAATCCCTGGTATTTTAGCACGGGGAGACCCTGATCGTGGTACATCGCCAGTACCGCATCAGCATGTTGCAGATATTTGGCCTGAAACAACGTGTCGGCGGGTAATGGACCTGTCAATTTCATCCCCTGCGCGCGGAGCGTATCGAGCACCGGAACGATCGTGTCGATCTCCTCGCTGCCCATATGCCCCCCTTCACCGGCATGCGGATTCAGACCACAGACCAGCACGTGCGGATCGTCCACGCCAAATTTGGTGCGCAGATCGTGATGCAGAATGCCAATCACTTCGTGCAGCAGTGCTGGTGTAATGGCATCGGCGACATCACGCAGCGGCAGATGGGTCGTTGCCAGTGCGACGCGTAACTCCTCCGTCGCCAGCATCATCACCACTTTTTTCGCCTGTGAGCGCTCTTCAAAAAACTCGGTGTGACCGGTGAAAGGCACGCCCGCGTCGTTGATAACGCCCTTATGCACAGGGCCCGTAATCAGCGCCGCAAATTCACCCTCTACACAACCGTCACAGGCACGGGCCAGCGTCTGCACCACATACTCGCCATTCTCCACGGCCAACTGCCCAGGAACGACGGGCGCACGAAGCGAGACCGGTAACAGCGTAAGCGTGCCGGCAGTCTGCGGTTTAGCAGGCCTTTGCGGGGAGTAAGGGCGTAACGTGAGGGGAAGACCGAGCATTGCTGCCCGGTCAGTCAATACCGTGGCATCGGCACAGACCACCAGTTCAACCGGCCAGTCGCGCTGGGCAAGTTGAACGACGAGATCCGGACCAATCCCGGCGGGTTCGCCGGGAGTGATCACTACGCGTTGAGCAACCGTCATTAATTGCTCAGGATTTTAACGTAAGCGCTGGCGCGTTGTTCCTGCATCCAGGTTGCTGCTTCTTCTGAGAACTTCCGGTTCATCAGCATACGGTAAGCGCGATCTTTCTGCGCGGCGTCGGTTTTATCGACGTTACGCGTATCCAGCAGTTCGATCAGGTGCCAACCGAAAGAGGAGTGCACCGGTGCGCTCATCTGGCCTTTGTTCATGCGGGTTAACGCATCACGGAATGCCGGATCGAAAATGTCCGCAGCCGCCCAGCCCAGATCGCCGCCCTGGTTAGCCGAGCCGGGATCCTGAGAAAACTCTTTCGCTGCGGCAGCAAAGGTGGTTTTACCGCTCTTAATATCAGCGGCGATTTGCTCAAGCTTCAGACGCGCCTGCTGATCGGTCATGATCGGCGACGGCTTCAACAGAATATGGCGGGCATGAACTTCGGTCACGGAGATGCTCTGGCTCTGGCCGCGCATATCATTCACTTTCAGGATATGGAAGCCGACACCTGAACGAATCGGGCCAACGATGTCGCCTTTCTTCGCGGTACTCAGCGCCTGAGCAAAAATGCCTGGCAGTTCCTGAATACGACCCCAACCCATCTGGCCGCCTTTCAGCGCCTGCTGGTCAGCAGAGTAGGTGATCGCCAGTTTGCCGAAGTCGCTGCCGTTACGGGCTTGATCGACAATGGAACGCGCCTGAGATTCTGCTTCGTTCACCTGGTCAGACGTTGGGTTTTCCGGCAGTGGGATCAGGATGTGACTCAGGTTCAGCTCCGTACTGGCATCATTTTGATTGCCAACCTGCTGCGCCAGCGCATCCACTTCCTGCGGCAGGATCGTCACGCGGCGGCGCACTTCGTTGTTACGCACTTCAGAGATGGTCATCTCTTTACGGATCTGATTACGGTAGGTTGAGTAGCTCAGACCATCGTAAGCCAGACGGCTTCGCATCTGGTCCAGCGTCATGTTGTTCTGTTTAGCGATATTGGCAATCGCCTGATCAAGCTGTTCGTCAGAGATTTTTACGCCCATCTTCTGACCCATCTGCAGGACAATCTGATCCATGATCAGACGTTCCAGGATCTGATGACGCAGCGTAGCGTCGTCCGGAAGCTGTTGACCTGCCTGGTTGGCGTTCAATTTGACAGACTGCATCAGGCCATCAACGTCGCTTTCCAGTACCACACCGTTATTTACGACGGCTGCGACTTTATCGACTACCTGCGGGGCAGCGAAACTGGTATTCGCGATCATGGCGATACCGAGAAGCAGCGTTTTCCAGTTCTTCATACTTTTTCCATTTCAATTAACCGCACTGCGGATTACGTGGTAAATCAATCAGATCACAAAGAGTTTTGATACGGCAAAATGTTGGAACGTAACATCTCGCTCGTGCCGAGACCATAGTTGGAACTCAGACCACGAAGTTCAATGTTAAAGCCAATCACGTTGTCATACACCGCGTGTTCTTTATCGCTATCCCAACCGTTCAGCTTACGCTCGTAACCGACGCGGATCGCATAACAGCAGGAGTTGTACTGCACACCTAACATCTGGTCGGCGGGTTTATTCACGTTAGTGTCGAAGTAGTAGGCACCCACAATCGACCAGCGATCGGCAATCGGCCAACTGGCGACGGTACCGATCTGGCTAATCCCGTTTTTGTACTGCTCTGCCGTGGAATATCTTGCTGGCAATGTCGCCTGAATATACTCCGGGCTGGCGTAACGGTAGTTCAACTGAACCAGACGGTCTTCATCACGACGATATTCGATACTGGAACTGCTGGTGGCGACGCTATCCAGACGGGTGTCGTACTGAATACCGCCACGTAGCCCCCAACGATCCGAAATACGCCAGTAGGTGTCACCCGCCCATACTAATGAACCTGTCTGGTCATCGTTCTCCCATTGGATGTTGTCATCGCCAGTGCGAGACTCCGTGAAATAGTAGATTTGACCAACAGAAACGTTAAAACGTTCAACCGCTGTCTCATCATATATGCGAGATGTGACGCCCGTCGTGACCTGGTTGGCGGAGGCAATGCGGTCCAGACCGCCATAGCTGCGGTCACGGAACAGGCCGGTATAGTCAGATTGCAGCAGGGAAGAGTCGTAGTTGTAGATGTTGCTCTGGTCGCGATACGGCACGTACAGATACTGCGCGCGCGGCTCCAGCGTCTGGGTATAACCCGGCGCGAGCATGTTCATATCCCGTTCAAACACCATCTTGCCGTCGACTTTGAACTGCGGCATCACACGGTTGGCGGTATCATCCAACTGAGTGGTATTACGGTTGTTATACCAGTCCAGATTGGTTTGCTGATAATGGGTTGCCAGCAGTTTCGCTTCGGTATTGATGCTGCCCCACTGGTTTGACAACGGCAGGCTGACAGTCGGCTCCAGGTGCAGGCGCGTCGCTTCCGGCATGTTGTCTTTGGTATTCACAAAATGCACGGCCTGGCCATAAATACGGGTATCAAACGGACCCAGGTCGTTCTGATAGAAGTTGACGTCTAACTGTGGTTCAGCGGAATAACTGCTGGTGTTTTGATCGCTGAACACCTGGAACTGTTTGGTTGAGACAGTGGCGTCAAAGTTCTGCACCGCATAGCCGACGCTGAATTTCTGCGTCGCGTAACCGTCGGTACTTGAACCGTACTTGTTATCGAAATCATTAAAGTAGCTGGAGTCGCTCACTTTGGTGTAGTCGACGTTGAAACGCCACACCTGATCCATCACTCCCGCATGTCGCCAGTAAAACAGCCAGCGGCGCGAGTTGTCATCGTTCGGATGCTCATCGTCGTAGACGCGATCGGAGTTCAGATAGTCGAATTCCATAATACCGGCGCCGGCCTGGCTCAGGTAGCGGAATTCGTTCTCCCACATTACGCCGCCGCGACGGTGCATATAGTGCGGCGTCAGGGTCGCATCCATGTTTGGCGCAATGTTCCAGTAATACGGCAGATAGAACTCAAAATAGTTCTTCGACGAGTACTTGGCGTTGGGGATCAGGAAACCGGAGCGGCGTTTATCCCCGACCGGCAATTGCAAATACGGACTGTAAAAGACAGGAACCGGGCCCAGCTTAAAGCGGGCGTTCCAGATTTCTGCGACCTGTTCTTCACGGTCATGGATCACTTCGCTACCGACGACGCTCCAGGTATCAGAACCTGGCAGACAGGAGGTGAAACTCCCGTTCTCAAGAATGGTATAGCGGTTTTCGCCGCGCTGTTTCATTAGATCCGCTTTACCGCGGCCCTGACGGCCCACCATCTGGTAGTCGCCTTCCCAGACGTTGGTGTCTTTGGTGTTCAGGTTCGCCCAGCCCTTCGGTCCTTTCAGGATAACCTGGTTGTCATCGTAATGGACGTTGCCGAGCGCATCGACGGTACGTACAGGCTCAGGCTGACCCTGAGCCTCTTTCTGATGAAGCTGCACCTCGTCGGCCTGCAGACGGCTGTTGCCCTGCATGATATCCACATTGCCGGTAAACACCGCGTCGTCAGGATAATTTCCTTTCGCATGATCGGCATTAATCGTGACGGGGAGTTCATTTGTCTCGCCCTGCACCAGAGGACGGTCATAGCTTGGCACGCCTAACATACATTGTGAGGCGAGACTGGCTGCCAGACCCTGTTGACTGTAAAGGGCAGTGGCAATCATGGTGGCCAGGAGGGTGGGAATACGTTTTTTCATACGTTGTATTTTATTGTTCCATCATCAGTAGCGTCGCGCGTGACAAACCGCCACAGCCTAACTTACTCATGTTCGTAGCGCTAGTGTTAATCCTGCCGCTATAGCGTCTGTGGTGTTAGTCACGGCTGTGAATGACAGGTATGATAATGCAAATTATAGGCGATGTCCCACAATTGACCGTAGCCGAAAGATCGTTAAAAGCCGCTTATTTTGTGGGACCTGGCCTCACCGAGAGTGAGACAAATTGGGGAGTCTATGCAGTACTGGGGAAAAATAATTGGTGTGGCCGTGGCTCTGCTCATGGGCGGCGGCTTTTGGGGCGTGGTGCTGGGGCTGTTGGTTGGCCACATGTTCGACAAAGCCCGCAGCCGCAAAATGGCGTGGTTTGCCAACCAGCGTGAGCGTCAGGCGCTGTTTTTTGCCACCACCTTTGAGGTGATGGGGCACTTAACCAAATCGAAAGGACGGGTTACCGAAGCCGATATCCATGTCGCCAATGTGCTGATGGACAGGATGAATTTGCACGGTGAATCGCGATCGGCTGCGCAAAATGCGTTTCGTATCGGAAAATCAGATAATTACCCGTTACGTGAAAAAATGCGCCAGTTTCGTAGCGTCTGTTTTGGTCGCTTCGATCTTATTCGTATGTTTCTTGAAATTCAGATTCAGGCGGCGTTTGCCGATGGTTCACTGCATCCCAACGAGCGTGAAGTGCTGTATGTGATTGCCGAAGAGTTGGGCATTTCCCGCACTCAGTTCGATCAGTTCCTGCGCATGATGCAAGGGGGAGCCCAGTTTGGCGGTGGTTATCAGCAGCAGTCCGGCGGCGGTGGCTGGCAGCAGGCGCAACGCGGCCCGACGCTGGAGGACGCCTGCAACGTCCTCGGGGTTAAATCTACTGACGATGCGACTACCATTAAACGTGCTTACCGTAAGCAGATGAGCGAGCACCATCCGGATAAGCTGGTGGCGAAAGGTCTGCCGCCGGAAATGATGGAAATGGCGAAGCAAAAAGCGCAGGAAATTCAGAAGGCTTACGAGCTGATCAAAGAGCAGAAAGGCTTTAAATAAATATACACGGCATCCTTCAAGCTGCCTCTTTGTTGGCCGCGCTGTGAAACCCCAGTCACATAGTTATCTATGCTCCTGGGGATTTCTTCGCTTGCCGCCTCGATGCGTCTCGAATGATTTGTGTCTATTCGCGAGCGTAATTCAAAGGGGCTACGTTATAAGATTAAAAATCCGCTGGCGCTTTAAACGTCATGCTATTGCCGTATGCGGGATGGGTGATGGTCAGCATCTCGGCATGCAGTTGCAGTCGGGGGGCCATCGCCAGCGCCTCAGGCGGGGCATAAAAACGGTCGCCGAGAATGGGGTGGCCTAACGCCAGCATATGTACGCGCAGTTGGTGTGAACGTCCGGTGATGGGCTTCAACACTACTCGCGCGGTGTTATCTTCCGCAAACTCCACCACTTCATATTCGGTCTGCGCTGCTTTGCCGGTTTCATAACACACTTTCTGTTTCGGACGATTCGGCCAGTCGCAGATGAGCGGTAAATCCACCAGTCCCTCTGCGGGCGCAGGATGTCCCCATACCCGCGCCACATACTGTTTTTTCGGCTCGCGCTCGCGAAACTGACGCTTCAGCTCTCGCTCTGCCGCCTTGGTGAGGGCCACTACAATTACGCCGCTGGTTGCCATATCCAGACGATGCACAGATTCAGCCTGTGGATAGTCGCGTTGGATACGCGTCATCACGCTGTCTTTGTGTTCCTCAAGACGCCCCGGCACGGATAACAGGCCGCTTGGCTTGTTGACCACCATAATGTGCTCATCCTGATACAGGATCACCAGCCAGGGATCCTGCGGCGGATTGTAGTTTTCCATCGCCATATTTGACTCCGTTACTGATGCGTGACGACGATAAGACGAAGCGCATCCAGACGCCATCCTGCCTGATTCAGGCTTTCCAGCACCTGTTGACGGTTGCTTTCAATGGCCGCGAGTTCATCATCACGAATGTTCGGGTTGACGGCGCGCAGCGCTTCCAGGCGCGACAGTTCTGCAGACAGTTTTTCATCCGCTTCATTACGCGCCGCGTCAATCAGGGCGCGGGCGGACTTCTCAACCTGCGCTTCACCCAGTTGCAGAATCGCATGAACATCCTGCTGCACCGCATTAACCAGTTTGCTGCCGGTGTGGCGGTTTACGGCACTCAACTGGCGGTTGAAGGTTTCAAACTCCACCTGCGCCGCGAGGTTGTTGCCGTTTTTATCCAGCAGCATGCGCACCGGCGTCGGCGGCAGGAAGCGGTTAAGCTGCAACTGCTTCGGTGCCTGGGCTTCCACAACGTATACCAGCTCCAGAAGCAGCGTACCGACCGGCAGCGCCTTATTCTTCAACAAGGAAATGGTACTGCTACCGGTATCACCAGAGAGGATCAGATCCAGCCCGTTACGGATCAGCGGATGTTCCCAGGTAATAAACTGCGCGTCTTCACGCGACAGCGCCACGTCACGT
This sequence comes from Citrobacter amalonaticus, assembly GCF_018323885.1. Taxonomy (NCBI): domain Bacteria; kingdom Pseudomonadati; phylum Pseudomonadota; class Gammaproteobacteria; order Enterobacterales; family Enterobacteriaceae; genus Citrobacter; species Citrobacter amalonaticus. Next base: position 933,320 of record NZ_AP024585.1, read on the forward strand.
TCAAAGGTAATGGTACAACCGTCTTCTGGCAGCCCCGGGAAGTCCGGCACCAGCATGTGATCGGATGGGGTCAGTACAATCAGGTTTTCACCACGATCGTCCTGGTTAATCCCCACGATATCAAACAGGTTCATGGCAAAGGCGATAAGGCTGGTGTCGTCGTCCTGCTCTTCAATACTTTCGGCCAGTTGCTGCGCTTTTTCGCCGCCGTTGGAGTGGATCTCCAGCAGACGGTCGCGACCCTGTTCCAGCTGCGCTTTCAGCGCTTCGTGTTGTTCGCGACAGCTTTTGATCAGATCCTCAAAGCCATCGGTCTCTTCGGGCGCCGCCAGGTAGTTAATCAGGTTGCTGTAAACCGTATCATAAATAGCACGACCGGTCGGGCAGGTATGTTCGAACGCATCCAGACCTTCGTGATACCAGCGAACCAGCACCGACTGGGCGGTTTTCTCTAAATACGGGACATGGATTTGGATATCGTGCGCCTGGCCGATGCGGTCGAGACGACCAATACGTTGTTCCAGCAGGTCCGGGTTAAATGGCAGGTCGAACATCACCAGGTTGCTGGCAAACTGGAAGTTACGACCTTCCGAGCCAATTTCTGAACACAGCAGCACCTGTGCACCGCTGTCCTCTTCGCCGAACCAGGCGGCGGCGCGGTCACGTTCGATAATCGACATCCCTTCGTGGAAGACCGCCGCGCGGATACCTTCGCGCTCGCGCAGCACTTGCTCCAGCTGCAGAGCGGTTGCCGCCTTCGCACAGATCACCAGCACTTTCTGTGAGCGATGGCTGGTCAGGTAGCCCATCAGCCACTCAACGCGTGGGTCGAAGTTCCACCAGGTGCCGGTATCCCCTTCAAATTCCTGATAAATCTGTTCCGGATAGAGCATATCGCGCGCTCTGTCTTCGGCGTTTTTGCGGGCACCCATGATGCCGGACACTTTAATGGCAGTCTGATACTGCGTCGGCAGCGGCAGCTTAATGGTGTGCAGTTCGCGTTTCGGGAAGCCTTTTACGCCGTTACGGGTGTTACGGAACAGCACGCGGCTGGTGCCGTGGCGGTCCATCAGCATGGAAACCAGCTCCTGACGTGCGTTCTGCGCACCGTCGCGGTCGCTGTTTGCCGTTTGCAGCAGCGGTTCAATATCCTGCTCGCCAATCAGTTCGCCCAGCATGTTGAGCTCTTCATTGCTGAGCTTGTTACCGGCCAGCAGCATAGCGACGGCGTCGGCAACCGGGCGATAATTTTTCTGCTCTTCAACAAACTGTGCGAAATCGTGGAAACGGTTGGGATCCAGCAGGCGCAGACGCGCAAAGTGGCTTTCCATACCCAGTTGTTCCGGGGTGGCGGTCAGCAACAGTACGCCTGGCACGCGTTCCGCCAGTTGTTCTATCGCCACATATTCACGGCTCGGCGCCTCTTCGCTCCAGACGAGGTGGTGGGCTTCATCGACAACCAGCAGATCCCACTCGGCATCGCACAGGTGTTCCAGACGCTGCTTGTTACGGCGGGCGAAGTCCAGAGAACAGATCACCAGTTGTTCGGTTTCGAACGGGTTAAACGCATCGTGCTGCGCTTCGGCGTAGCGTTCGTCGTCAAACAGGGCGAAACGCAGATTGAAACGGCGCAGCATTTCGACCAGCCACTGATGCTGCAAGGTTTCTGGCACAATAATCAGCACGCGTTCTGCCGCGCCAGAAAGCAGTTGTTGATGCAGGATCATCCCGGCTTCAATGGTTTTGCCCAGACCCACTTCATCTGCCAGCAGTACGCGCGGCGCATGACGGCGACCCACATCGTGGGCGATGTTGAGCTGATGAGGGATCAGGCTGGTGCGCTGGCCGCGCAGACCGCTCCATGGCATGCGGTACTGTTCACTTTGAAATTTACGTGCGCGGTAGCGCAGCGCAAACCGATCCATGCGGTCAATCTGACCAGCAAACAGGCGATCCTGCGGTTTGCTGAACGCCAGTTTGCTGTCGAGCAGGACTTCACGCAGCGTGACGCCGGCTTCTTCGGTATCAAGACGGGTACCAATGTAGGCAAGCAAACCATTTTCTTCTTTTACTTCATCGATTTGCAGCTGCCAGCCTTCATGGCTGGTAATGGTATCGCCAGGGTTGAACATCACGCGGGTCACGGGGGAGTCACTGCGCGCATACAGACGGTTTTCACCGGTGGAGGGGAAAAGCAAAGTGACGGTGCGCGCATCCATGGCGACAACGGTTCCAAGTCCCAGTTCGCTTTCTGTATCGCTGATCCAGCGTTGACCAAGTGTAAAAGGCATATTTGTTCGGCTCTATATCTTTAATTGCAGGCAATAACCACCCTCTGCCAGGGAGATGCTATGGCAGAACGGTAAATGGGGTCCAGGAATGGAAGGGCGCTATGGTAATGGATGGCGATGGATTCGTCACGCGTCAAAATAACCCTAATTGGCCTGTCAGTAGTGTAGCAAAGTTATCATCAATGAAGGGAAGAATTCCTTCCGCGACGGGCTGGAGCTGTCGCGTCAGGTAATGCTCGTAATCCAGCGGCGAGTGTTGATAATCCTTTGGCTCTGGGCCGTTCAGGGTCCAGACATAGTGAATGGTGCCGCGGTTCTGGTACTGCGCCGGGCGTCCCCGCTTCAGGTTTTCTTCATCAGCCAGTCTGGCGGCGCGCACGTGTGGCGGAACGTTGCGCTGGTACTCGCTTAACGGTCGACGCAGCCGCTTACGATAGACCAGACGCTCGTCCAGCTCGCCCGCCATCAGCCGATCAATGGTTTCACGTACGTAATCCTGATACGGTTCGTGACGAAATATGCGCAGATACAATTCTTGCTGGAACTGCTGCGCCAGCGGTGTCCAGTCGGTACGCACGGTTTCCAGCCCTTTAAACACCATCCGCTGGTTTTCTCCTTCCTGAATCAAACCCGCGTAGCGTTTTTTGCTGCCGGTATCCGCGCCACGAATGGTGGGCATCAGAAAGCGGCAGAAATGCGTTTCATACTCCAGTTCCAGCGCGCTGGTAAGGTTCTTCTCCTGAAGCGATTGCGTCCACCAGGCGTTGACGTGTGCCACTAACGCGCGACCAATTTTCGCCGCTTCCTCTTCTGTGTGGGCGCGCTTCAGCCAGACGAAGGTGGAGTCGGTGTCGCCATAAATCACGTCATAGCCCTGGGCTTCAATGAGCGCTTTGGTCTGACGCATGATCGCGTGACCGCGCATGGTGATCGACGACGCCAGGCGCGGATCGAAAAAGCGGCAGGCCGTTGTGCCGAGTACACCGTAAAAGGCATTCATGATGATCTTCAGCGCCTGAGAAAGCGGTTTATTACCGTGCCGTTTGGCGTCGTCACGCCCCTGCCAGATCGACGTCACGATCTCTGGCAGGCAGTGTTTGTCCCGCGAGAACCAGGCGTCGAGAAATCCTTCGGTGCTGTGTTCGGGATCCGGGTGCGCCATCCCTTCCACCAGTCCGACTGGGTCGATCAAAAAGGTGCGAATGATCGAGGGGTACAGGCTTTTGTAATCCAGCACCAGCACCGAATCATACAAGCCGGGACGCGAATCCATCACGTAACCGCCGGGGCTGGCGTGGGGCGGTACTTCACCAAGGTTCGGCGCAACGTAACCGGCGCGATGCATACGTGGAAAATAGAGATGGCCAAACGCGGCGACCGAACCGCCGTGACGATCGACTGGTAATCCGTTAACCGTGGATCGTTCTAACAGGAACGGCACGATCTCGGTTTTATGAAAGACTCGTGTCACCAGCTCGCAATCTTTCAGATTGTAGGTGGCGAGCGCGGGTTTATCTTCGGCAAAACGTCTGTCGATCTCATCCATGCGATCCCAGGGATTATCGATCGATTTACCTTCCCCCAGCAGTTCTTGCGAAACGGTCTCCAGCGAAAACGACGAGAAATTCCAGAAGGCAGACTTCAGCGCCTCAATGCCGTCAACGATCAGCCGACCTTTCGCCTGGGCGAAAAAAACGCCATTTTTAAAACCGTGCTCACGCCACTCGAGTTCGCTGTTATCGCGGCCAAAACGCAGCGGGATACGGTAGCGCTCAGCATGTTTTTGCAACACGCGCAGGTCGAACTGCACCAGATTCCAGCCGATGATGAGGTCGGGATCGTAGCGGGCAACCCACTCGTTAAGCTTTTCCAACAGTTGTGGGCGGCTGTTGACGTACTCAAGCTGGAAATCGAGCGCTGATGAATCGCCATTTTCGGGGCCGAGCATATAGACAATGCGCTGCCCGCAGCCTTCAAGCCCAATGCAGTACAACTCGCCGTGGCGGGTGGTTTCAATGTCCAGAGACAACCATTTGAGCGGTGGACGATAGTCGGGATGGGGCTTTAATCGCGCATTGACGATCGCACCGTTGCGCGTCTCACCTTCGACCCACACTGGCGAGGTGATAAAGCGTTCCATCAGATAGCGTTCAGGCGGGCGGACATCGCCTTCATAAACCGTCACGCCATTCTCACGCAACAGCTTTTCCAGTCGCATCAACTGGCGATGCGAACGGCAGTAAAGACCCGAAACCGGCTGACGATGAAAATCTTTGAGGTTGAGCGGCGTCAGACGATAACCATTTTCACTGCTTAATAACGACGTGACGCGGGCGGTTAGCGCGGTAGGGATAAACGCAACGGACTCCTGCGGCGCAAGCGTGACCTGCAAAGGCCCGCTGTCTGTTGCCAGCCAGAAGGAGACTTCAGTTCCCTGCGACGAATCCCGCCAGTGCCGGGTTAAGATAAAACCTGCCTGCGCCACGCTGTTTATCCATCAAAAAACCAGGCATGATTATAGCCTGGTTCAACGTGTTGTGCTGGGGTTTTATACAGTTATCGGCGCTGCTACTGCCCGTAATAGGCTTTCGCTCCGTGCTTGCGCAGGTAATGCTTATCCAGCAACGTTTGCTGCATCTCGGGTAACTGTGGCGCGAGCTGGCGGCAGAAAATGCCCATGTAGGCAACCTCTTCTAAGACGATGGCGTTATGCACCGCGTCTTCGGCATTTTTCCCCCACGCAAAGGGACCGTGTGAATGCACCAGTACGCCTGGCATTTGCGCGGCGTCTATTCCATGCATCTTAAAGGTTTCGACGATCACCTTGCCGGTTTCCCATTCATACTCGCCGTTGATCTCGTGGCTGGTCATTTTGCGGGTGCAAGGGATGGGGCCGTAGAAATAGTCGGCATGCGTGGTGCCCGTTGCCGGAATGGACTGTCCGGCCTGCGCCCAGATGGTCGCGTGGCGCGAATGGGTATGCACAATACCACCAATGGTGGGAAAAGCCTGGTACAGCAGACGATGCGTCGGCGTATCGGACGAGGGCTTTTTCTGACCTTCAATCACTTCACCCGTCGCGATGCTGACAACCACCATATCGTCAGCGGTCATCACGCTGTAATCAACGCCGGAAGGTTTAATGATAAAGACGCCGTGGTCGCGATCGACGGCACTGACGTTCCCCCAGGTGAGCGTGACCAGGTTGTGCTTTGGCAGCGCCAGATTCGCTGCCAGTACCTGGCGTTTGAGATCTTCTAGCATGTTTTTCTCCCTGCCTGATGACGATGTAACCGCGTTATCAGGCCTACACAGAGATGTAGGCCTGATTCAGCAAAGCGCCATCAGGCAACCATTTGCTTAACGTTTAAAGCCGTAATACATGTCGTTCCAGCGCAGCGCGTCCTTGAAGGCGGGCAGGCGGGTATCGTTATCAATCACGGTGATTTCGATATCGTGCATTTCGGCGAACTGACGCATGTCGTTGAGATCCAGCGCATGGCTGAAGACGGTATGGTGCGCGCCGCCGGCCAGGATCCACGCTTCAGACGCGGTCGGCAGGTCCGGTTGAGCTTTCCACAGCGCGTTGGCGACCGGCAGTTTCGGCAGCGCATGCGGGGTTTTCACGGTGTCGATGCAGTTGACCAGCAGACGATAGCGATCGCCTAGGTCGATCAGGCTGGCCACGATCGCCGGACCGGTCTGCGTATTGAAGATCAGACGGGCAGGATCGTCTTTACCGCCAATGCCGAGATGCTGAACATCAAGGATCGGTTTTTCGTCCACCGCGATCGACGGACACACTTCCAGCATGTGGGAGCCGAGCACCAGATCGTTGCCTTTCTCGAAGTGATAGGTGTAATCCTCCATAAAGGAGGTGCCGCCCTGCAGACCGGTTGACATCACTTTCATGATGCGAAGCAGAGCGGCAGTTTTCCAGTCGCCTTCGCCAGCAAAGCCATAGCCCTGCTGCATCAGGCGTTGTACGGCCAGACCCGGAAGCTGTTTCAGACCGTGCAAATCTTCAAAGGTGGTCGTGAAGGCGTGGAAGCCGCCCTGCTCCAGAAAGCGCTTCATACCCAGTTCAATACGCGCCGCTTCCAGCACGTTCTGGCGTTTTTCACCGTGAACCTGAGTGGCGGCGGTCAGGGTGTAGCTATTTTCGTATTCGTCAATCAGGGCATTGATGTCGCCGTCGCTGATGGAATTCACCACCTGCACCAGATCGCCCACAGCCCAGGTGTTGACCGAGAAGCCGAACTTGATCTGCGCGGCGACTTTATCGCCATCGGTAACCGCCACTTCACGCATGTTGTCGCCAAAGCGGCACACTTTCAGATGACGGGTATCCTGTTTCGACACCGCATGACGCATCCAGGAACCGATACGGGCATGAGCCTGTTGATCCTGCCAGTGACCGGTGACTACCGCATGTTGCTGGCGCATGCGTGCGCCGATAAAACCGAACTCACGACCGCCGTGCGCAGTCTGGTTGAGGTTCATAAAGTCCATGTCGATGCTGTCCCACGGAAGGGCTGCATTGAACTGGGTGTGGAATTGCAGCAACGGTTTATTGAGGATGGTCAGGCCGTTGATCCACATTTTGGCTGGAGAGAAGGTATGCAGCCAGACCACCAGACCCGCACAACGATCGTCATAGTTCGCGTCACGGCAAATGGCGGTGATTTCATCCGGTGTGGTCCCCAGTGGTTTTAACACCAGCTTGCAGGGTAGTTTCGCTTCGGTATTCAGCGCCTTGACGACGTGCTCCGCGTGCTGAGTAACCTGACGCAGCGTCTCAGGGCCGTACAAATGCTGGCTGCCAATTACAAACCACACTTCATAGTTATCAAAAATAGTCATTGTCGTGTCCTTAGTGAGTCAGGGTTGCCTGGTCAGCCGGCGCAGTATTAACCGGGGTGGCAGTCGGAAGATAATGTTGCTCAGCGCTTACCGCCCACTGCTGGTAGCGGCGATAAAGCTGTTCGAAACGTTGTGCCTGGTCGGGGCGAGGTTGCAGCGTGTTTTCCACCGCGCTGGCCATTTTCTGCTGCGCCGCAGGAATATCGGCATGCACCCCGGCAGCCACGGCGGCGAAGATGGCTGCGCCCAGCGCACAGCACTGATCGGAGGCGACGATTTGTAGCGGACGGTTCAGGACATCGCAGCAGGCCTGCATAATGACCTTGTTTTTCCTGGCGATGCCGCCCAGCGCCATGACGTTGTTAACCGCAATACCTTGTTCGGTAAAGCATTCCATAATGGCTCTTGCGCCAAAGGCGGTTGCGGCTATCAGACCGCCGAACAGCGCCGGGGCATCCGTGGCCAGATTCAGATCGGTCACCACCCCTTTCAGACGCTGGTTTGCGTTCGGCGTGCGGCGGCCGTTAAACCAGTCAAGCACCACCGGCAGGTGATCCAGCGATGGGTTTTTCGCCCAGGCGTCGGTCAGCGCGGGCAGCAGTTGTTTTTGGCTGGCACTGATCTGCGCTTTCAGTTCCGGATGCTGCGCGGCGAGTTGCTCCAGCGGCCAGCCGAGAATGCGACCAAACCACGCGTAGATATCGCCAAAGGCAGACTGTCCGGCCTCCAGACCGATAAAACCGGGGACCACACTGCCATCGACTTGCCCACAAATGCCTTTCACGGCGCGCTCGCCGACGCTCTGTTTGTCCGCAATCAGGATGTCGCAGGTGGAGGTTCCAATGACTTTCACCAGCGCATTGGGCTGTGCGCCCGCGCCGACGGCACCCATGTGGCAGTCGAACGCGCCGCCAGAGATGACGACGTTCTCCGGCAGACCAAGGCGCTGCGCCCACTCGGCGCACAGCGTACCAACTGGCAGATCGGCAGTGAACGTGTCGGTGAACAGGGGGTATTGCAAATGCTGGTTAATCAGCGGATCGAGCTCGTCGAAGAAACTGGCAGGCGGCAGACCGCCCCAGCTTTCATGCCATAATGATTTGTGCCCGGCGCTGCAACGACCCCGGCGGATATCCTGCGGGCGCGTAGTACCAGAAAGGAGGGCTGGCACCCAGTCGCACAGCTCAACCCACGAGACGGCAGCCTGGGCAACTGCGCGGTCTTCGCGGGTGACATGAAGGATCTTGGCCCAGAACCATTCGCTGGAGTAAATGCCGCCGATGTAACGGGAGTAATCGACGTTGCCCGGCGTATGGCACAGACGGGTAATGGCTTCGGCTTCTTCCACTGACGTGTGGTCTTTCCACAGGACGAACATCGCGTTTGGGTTTTCCGCGAACTCTTCCCGGAGTGCCAGCACGTTGCCATCGGCGTCAATCGGCGCTGGCGTTGAGCCCGTACTGTCGACGCCAATCCCAACGACCTCGGCACGTTGCGCCGCGCTGAGTTCCGCCAATACGCTTTTCAGTGCGGCTTCCATCGACTCCATGTAGTCGCGGGGATGATGGCGGAACCGGTTGTTCGGGGCGTCACAAAAACGTCCTTCCTGCCAGCGCGGGTACCACTCAACGCTGGTGGCGATCTCTTCGCCGGTGGCGCATTCCACAGCCAGCGCGCGCACAGAATCACTGCCAAAATCGAGGCCAATTGCAATTGCCATCCTCTTGCTCCATCCAGAAATACGGGTATGGAGAAACAGTAGTGAGTGGGGATAAAAACCGTCAGGTAGGATCCGCTAATCTTATGGATTAAAATGCTATGGCATCGCAAAGTGTGACGCCGTGCAAATAATCAATGTGGACATTTCTGCTCTGGTTATAGACACTTTTGTTACCCGTTTTTGTGGCAGTCATCGCACTGAGTCGTGACATAATGCTTTTCACAAGCGGGGTTGATGGGACCGCCCGTGATGGTGCGGCAACAAGGCAGGACGCAAACCATACTGTCCTGCGTAATATGGACAATTTGTTTCCTCACTGAACCTCGGGAGTCGTGAAATTATGGCTGAACCGCAAAATGACCCTCTCCTGCCAGGGTACTCGTTTAACGCGCATCTGGTCGCCGGTTTAACGCCGATAGACGCCAACGGATATCTGGATTTTTTTATCGACAGGCCGTTGGGGATGAAAGGCTATATCCTTAACCTCACGATTCGGGGGGAAGGGGTGATTAAAAATCAGGGACGGGAGTTTGTCTGCCGACCCGGTGACATTTTGTTGTTCCCGCCGGGTGAAATTCATCACTACGGACGCCATCCGGATGCCAGCGAGTGGTATCACCAGTGGGTTTACTTTCGTCCCCGCGCCTACTGGCAGGAGTGGCTCACCTGGCCGTCCATTTTTGCGCAGACCGGTTTTTTCCGTCCGGACGAAGCGCATCAGCCGCACTTTAATGAGCTGTTCGGCCAGATTATCCACGCCGGACAGGGGGAAGGGCGCTACTCTGAACTGCTGGCGATCAACCTGCTGGAGCAGTTACTGCTGAGGCGCATGGAGGCGATCAACGCTTCGCTGCATCCGCCGATGGATAACCGCGTGCGCGATGCCTGTCAGTACATCAGCGATCATCTGGCGGACAGCCACTTCGATATTGCCAGCGTTGCTCAGCATGTCTGCCTGTCGCCATCGCGCCTGTCGCACCTGTTCCGTCAACAGTTGGGTATCAGCGTGTTGAGCTGGCGTGAGGATCAGCGGATCAGCCAGGCGAAGCTGCTGCTCAGTACAACACGCATGCCGATTGCTACCGTTGGACGCAATGTCGGGTTCGACGACCAGCTCTATTTCTCCCGCGTCTTTAAAAAATGTACTGGCGCCAGTCCGAGCGAGTTCCGTGCCGGTTGTGAAGAAAAAGTGAATGATGTGCCCGTGAAGATGTCATAACCTGTAACTATTCAGATGATTGGTCGCTTGACGTCGCAGGGATGGGTTTGCAGAATCCCTGTTTCGTAAAACTGACGGACGCATTATGCAAGCATTGCTGGAACACTTTATTCTCCAGTCCGCCATGTACGCTTTGATTGCTGTGGCGCTGGTGGCCTTCCTGGAATCGCTGGCGCTGGTGGGGTTGATTTTACCGGGAACGGTATTGATGGCCGGGCTGGGCGCCCTGATAGGCAGCGGGGAACTCAACTTCTGGCATGCATGGCTGGCGGGAATTATCGGCTGTCTGCTTGGCGACTGGATCTCGTTCTGGCTGGGCTGGCGTTTCAAAAAACCGCTGCACCGCTGGTCGTTCATGAAAAAGAACAAAGCGCTGCTCGATAAAACCGAGCACGCACTGCATCAGCACAGTATGTTCACGATTCTGGTGGGACGCTTTGTTGGTCCAACGCGCCCGCTGGTGCCGATGGTCGCCGGAATGCTCGATCTGCCGGTGGCGAAATTCATCACGCCCAACATTATTGGCTGCCTGCTCTGGCCGCCATTTTATTTTCTGCCGGGGATTCTGGCTGGTGCGGCAATTGATATTCCGGCGGGTATGCAAAGTGGCGAGTTTAAGTGGCTGCTGCTGGCGACAGCCATCCTGCTGTGGTTCGGTGGCTGGCTGTGCTGGCGCCTGTGGCGTAGTGGAAAAGCCGCGACGGACCGCTTAACGCATTACCTGCCAAAAAGACGCCTGCTCTGGCTGGCGCCGGTGGTGCTGGGGATGGGGATTGTTGCGCTGGTGACGTTGCTGCGCCACCCGCTGATGCCGATGTATCTCGATATTCTGCAAAAGGTGGTGGGCTACTGATATTCCTGCCGGATAAGCGTAAGCGCCATCCGGCAATCCATTATTTTTTAATCCCCAACAGCGCTGAGGCGCTGGCTTTACCGCTCAGCAACTCATCCGTTTCGCCCTGCCACGCGATGCGACCGTCGGCCACGACGACAGAGCGCGGGGCAATGCGCGCCGCATCTTCGACACTGTGCGACACCATCAGTAGCGTCAGTTGCCGGGCATGGCAGATATCGCTTACCAGGGTCAGCATCTCCTGGCGTAGCGCGGGATCGAGGGCTGAAAAGGGCTCGTCAAGCAGCAGGATCGGCTGTTCGCGCACCAGACAGCGCGCCAGCGCTACACGCTGGCGTTGACCGCCGGAAAGCTCTCCGGGCAGGCGGGCCATCAGCGTCTCGATCCCCATTTGTTGCGCGATATGCAGGCGCTTCTCTTTCTGTTCGGCGCTTAATTTCAGTCCTGGATCCAACCCCAGACCGATGTTTTGCTCAACGTTTAGATGGCTGAACAGATTGTTCTCCTGAAACAACATCGAAACCGGACGACGTGATGGCGGCGTGGTGGTGTGGTCTTCCCCTTCGATCAACAGGGTGCCGCGGGCAGGCGCGAGAAAACCGGCAATCAGACTCAGTAACGTACTTTTCCCTGCGCCGCTTGGCCCCAGAATCGCCACCTGTTCACCGCGCGCCACGGACAGCGTAAAGCGCATGGGCAAATGGTGGTAGAGCCAGGTGATATCAGTCAGTCTTAACATTTCGCCCCGGTAACGTCTCAATAACGGTAAATAAAATAAAGCACAGGATCAGCAATAAGAGCGCAGTGACGGCACCGTCCTGACTGCGGTAAGAGCCGATTTGCTGATACAGATAAAACGGCAGGGTGCGGAAATCATCGTTGCCGAACAGCGCCACCACGCCAAAATCGCCGATAGACAGCACACAGGCAAAGGCCAGCGCCTGCGCCAGCGGACGCTTCAATGCCCGCAGTTCTACCACTTTTAGCCGCTGCCAGCCTTCAATCCCCAGCGACTGACACAGCATGGTGTAGCGGGCGGTAATATCGCGCATCGGGTTTTCCAGCACTTTCAGCGCGTAGGGAATGGCCATCAGCGCATTGGTGAAAATCACGATGCCGTCAGCGGACTCCGGCAGGCCGATGCTGTTATTGAGCAACAGGAAGAAGCCGGTGGCCAGCACGATGCCTGGCATCGCCAGAATAAGCATCCCGCTTAGCTCAAGCGCTTGTCCTGCCATCAACTGCTGACGGGCGCGCAGTTCGCGGCTGCTCCACAGCAGCATCATCGTCAGGATCACGCACAGCAGACCCGCTGCCAGCGCAATACGCAGCGAAGTCCACACCGCCTGCCACAAAATGGGCTGCGCGAGCACGTCCAGCAGATGGCGATTCACCCCGTCGACCATCACCGCCAACAACGGTGGAAGCAACAGCAGCAGCGCGAGGACGATCAGCAGGGCATCGGTTAAACGGCTGTGCAGCCGATCGTCCGGATCGCGCCATCCCTGAACCAGGGTTGTGCCGGGAGCAATAGCTTTACTCAATCGTTGACTGAGGAGCACCAGCGCCAGACAGCACACCATCTGGATCAGCGCCAGCATGGCGGCACGGGCAGGATCGTAGTCGAAATTCAGCGCCTGATAAATCGCCAGCTCAATGGTGGTCGCCTGCGGCCCGCCGCCCAGCGACAGCACGGTGGCGAAACTGGCAAAACAGAGCATAAAAATCAGCGCAGCGACCGGTGGGATTTGGCGACGCAGCCATGGCCACTCGACAAAGCGGAAGAACTGCCAGCCGCGGATACCCAGTTGGGAGGCAAGCTGACGCTGCTCGCCAGGGATATTCTCCAGTGACTGCAACAACAGACGGCTTGCCATCGGCAGATTAAAAAAGATGTGAGCCAGCAGGATGCCCTGCAACCCGTAAGGCGAGAAGGTCCACTCCAGTCCAAGCACGTGCCAGAGCGAAGCCAGCCACCCCTGGCGTCCATAGACGCTGAGAATACCAAACACCGCAACCAGCACGGGGAGGATCAACGTCATGGCGCACAGGCGCAGCAGGGCCAGACGCCCCGGAAAACGGCGTCGGTACAGTGCACGGGCAAGGAAGATGGCTGGAACAACAGAAAGCACCGCCGACAGGAAGGCCTGCCAGAAGGAAAAACGCACCACGTGCCACAGGTAGCTGTCCTGCCACAGCGAGGAGCACGCCGCCTGCGGCGCGTTGAACCACAATGCCAGAAATGCGGCCAGCGCCACCGTCACCATCAACGTGGCGGCACAAAGGCCTGGGATCAGCCAGCCGGCAATTAACGGCTGACGGCGCGTTGCCATTCGCTAATCCATGCCTGGCGTTGTGCTGCCACTTCCGCTGACGTGAATTCCAGGGTCGTTGCGGGTTGAGTCAGTTGTTCAAATCCGGCAGGCAGGGTGACATTTGCCACCGGATACATCCAGTTGCCGGTCGGGATAGCATTCTGGAACGCGGGTGACACCATGAATTTGAGGAACTTTTCTGCCAGCTCAGGCTGCTTACTGGCTGCAGTACGCGCGGCGACCTCCACCTGCAGGTAATGGCCTTCGCTAAAGTTGGCCGCCACGTAGTTCTCTTTTTTCTCTTCGATGATGTGATACGCCGGAGAGGTGGTGTAGCTCAGCACCAGATCGCTTTCACCTTTCAGGAACAGGCCATAAGCTTCGCTCCAGCCTTTGGTGACAGTGACGGTTTTGGCCGCCAGCTTCTGCCACGCTTGCGGCGTTTTATCGCCATACACTTTCTGCATCCACAGCATCAGCCCAAGTCCTGGCGTACTGGTGCGCGGATCCTGATAAATCACCCGCCATTTCTGATCGCTCTCGACCAGCTCCTTCAGGCTTTTCGGTGGGTTTTTCAGTTTGTTTTTGTCATATACGAAAGCGAAGTAGCCGTAATCAAACGGGACGAAGGTGTCATTCTTCCAGCCGCCTGGAACATTGACCGCCTCGCTGGCGACACCGCTTTTCGCGAACAATTGGGTTTGCGTCGCCGCTTCCAGCAGGTTGTTATCCAGTCCCAGCACCACGTCGGCCTTGCTGTTTTTCCCTTCCATTCGCAGGCGATTAAGTAACGACACGCCATCTTCCAGCGCCACCAGCTTCAGTTCGCAGTTGCAGTCGGCTTCAAAGGCTTTTTTCACCGCCGGGCCAGGGCCCCAGTCTGCGGCGAACGAGTCGTAGGTGTAGACGGTGAGAACCGGTTTTGCGAAGGCAGGCGCTGCGCACAGGAGTAAAAGGGGAAGACATTTTTTCAACACTTTGCACCTCAAAAGATGGGTGGCAAAGGATTTTGAGCAGTAGCCTCAAATCCCTTCGCCGGCGTTATCCGGATCAGGTTCGACGGGTATTATCTCAGCCCATACGCTTCATCATTCAAGCAGCCTCTGTGTTGGCTGCGTCCGCTCACCCCAGTCACATAGTGTTCTATGCTCCTTGGGATTCACTCGCTTGCCGCCTTGCTGCAGCTTGAATGATTTTGTGTATGTTTATTAGCACCCCGTTGAGAACGGCGTTAGTGTAGTGATTTTGCCGCGTTGCGGCAATCATGGATCCGGCGGCGCAAACCACGCGGATTTAAAGTCGAACCAGCCGAGGGTGTTCATGCGCAGGCCGCGCATACTGCGCTGGCCCTGAATAATCAGCCAGTGGTGGATCAGCGGGACAATGGCTTTGCTGGCAAGCAATTGCTGACACCACATGGCCAGATTCATTTCGCCGGTGCGCCAGCGCGCGGCGTCGGCTTCCCAGTCCAGCGGAATGCAGTGCTGTAACAGCGGGACTTCACACAGATGCGCGAACAAAGAGAAGTCGAGCGGCAGGGTGAAGTTGGCGCTGTTAAGCCAGATGTCGCTTTCAATTTCCCCGGCATGCCATTGATCGTAGTCGATCTCCTGAATCTCTAGCTTCACCTGATGTTCAGCCAGAAGCTGACTCATGATCTGTGCAATCACCTGGTGTTCGATGTGTTCGTGATAATAGGTCAGCGTGAGCGTCTCCAGCCCGGCAGGTTTCTCGCCGTGACCCGGTCGCGCGTGATGCCAGCGGGGCAGTAAGCCATAGGCCGGGAACCAGTGACGTTGATACTGTTCATCGGCATAGTAAAGCAGGTTACTTGGTGACAGTACGCGACTGACCCACTCCCGAACCTCCTGATTGGCGCCGCGATGGGTGCGGGCGTCGAACAACAGATAATAGCATCCCTCTTCCAGGCGGCTTTCGATAGCCTTCTCATCTTCCGTGGGACCTTTCAGCGTCAGGCCGCCGTTTGGCTCGTCGCCTATATCCGGCAGAACCCAGACGTTCACTTCATCAATCAGGGCCCGATAACCGAAGAAATCATCAAATGCATGAATTTTCAGCTGATTACGAGTATTCCGTATCACCGCGTATGGGCCGGTGCCAATCGGATGGCTGGAAAAATTGCTCAGGGTTTCCCATTCGCGCGGCAGGATCATCGCCGGGACCTGGCCCAGCAGCCACGGGAGCCAGCGATCGGGTTGCGAAAGATGAATGTCCAGCGTCCAGGGCGTGGGTGAAACGATCTCGCTGATGTGCGAATAGAGCGGTAAGACGTTAATGCGTGTCAGTGACGACACCACATCGTCCATTTCCAGTTCACGACCGTGGTGAAAATGGATCCCCGGACGCAGGAAAAAGCGCCAGTGCAGGGGGGAGATTTGCTGCCAGTGGTGGGCTATGTCGGCTTCCAGTTCCCCATTTTCCTCATTTACGCGGGTCAGGGCGCTGAAGATTTGGCGGGCAATGTGGGTTTCTGAGCGACGCAGTGCGCTGCCGGGCAGCAGATTTTGCATTGGACGATAGTAAAGTACGCGCAGGATGTGACGGCCCTGACGGAAGCTGCGGCCCAGATGGGAAACCAGCATCTGCCGCACGGCCGTTTTGTCGCCGACCAGTTGCACCAGTTGATCGATGCGATCCTGCTCCAGCAGATCTTCCGCGCGCTGTTGCTGGAGCGCCAGTCCGGTATACAGGAAGGTTAAGCGTGAACGTTTTCCGCGTCCCACTTCCGCCTCCCACGTCAGCCAGCCGCGCTCCTGCATGGTATTGAGCAGCGTGCGCATATGACGGCGCGAGCAGCTCAGCAGATCCGCCAGTTCGTTGAGCGTGGTGTCCTGTGTTTTGCCGTCGCAGCATTGCCACAAGCGGATGAACTGTTGTTGCAGACGGCCAGAAGACATAAAAGGGGAACTCCTGCGGAAAACTCAGCAATTTTATTATCCCTATATTAGGCCAATAATACATTCCGATGAAGCACTATGACGGGGTCATCTATATGCGCCAGTTTTATCAGAAGTACTTTGCCGCGACAGAAGGGTTGTCCTGGTTGGCTTGCCTGAGCGCGCCGCAGCGCTTAAAGATGCTGGAAGAACTGATGCAGTGGGAGGTGACAGCCTGACCCTGGAGTAGCAGACATCATGTGTGACTGAGTATTGGTGTTAATCACCGCGCCAGCAGGTATTATCTGCTGGCTTTTTTCGTTTCGGCTGCGCTGACTAAGGAAAGATATGCTCTGGTTAATGACGATGGGACGACGTCTCAACGGTGTTTACGCGGCGTTCATGCTCGTCGCATTTATGATGGGCGTGGCGGGGGCGCTACAGGCGCCGACGCTGAGCCTGTTTCTCAGTCGCGAGGTCGGGGCGCAGCCGTTCTGGGTGGGGCTGTTTTACACCGTTAACGCCATCGCCGGGATTGGCGTAAGTCTTGCGCTGGCAAAACGCTCGGACAGCCAGGGAGACCGGCGCAAGCTGATTCTGTTTTGTTGCCTGATGGCCATCGGTAATGCGCTGCTGTTTGCCTTTAATCGCCACTACCTGACGCTGATCACCTGCGGCGTACTGCTGGCGTCGCTGGCAAATACCGCGATGCCGCAATTGTTCGCGCTGGCGCGAGAATATGCCGACAGCTCGGCGCGAGAAGTGGTGATGTTCAGCTCTGTGATGCGTGCGCAGCTTTCGCTGGCGTGGGTGATTGGCCCGCCGATGGCCTTTATGCTGGCGCTGAATTACGGTTTTACCGTGATGTTTTCGATTGCCGCCGCGATTTTTGCGCTCAGTTTCATCCTGATTGCCTTTATGCTGCCGTCTGTCGCCCGCGTTGAACAACCGGCGGATGCGCCGGTGATCCAGACTGGTGGCTGGCAGGATAAAAACGTACGCATGTTGTTTATCGCTTCCACGCTGATGTGGACCTGCAACACCATGTATATCATCGATATGCCGCTATGGATTAGCGCGGAGCTTGGACTGCCGGATAAGCTTGCCGGGATCCTGATGGGCACCGCCGCAGGACTGGAAATTCCGATCATGATCCTTGCCGGCTTTTACGTAAAACGCTTCGGTAAGCGCCGGATGATGCTTATTGCCGTCACCGCGGGCGTGCTGTTTTATCTCGGGCTGATTTTCTTTCACAGCCATCAGGCGCTGCTGATATTGCAACTGTTTAATGCGGCGTTTATCGGGATCATTGCCGGTATTGGCATGCTCTGGTTTCAGGATCTGATGCCGGGCAGGGCCGGATCGGCGACGACGCTATTTACCAACAGTATTTCGACCGGCGTAATTCTGGCGGGGGTGATCCAGGGCGCGGTTGCCCAAAGCTATGGTCACTTCGCGGTATACTGGGTGATTGCGGCGATTTCGCTTGTTACGCTGGTGATGACCGGGCGGGTGAAAGACGTTTGAATTATGATTGCCGGATGGCGGCTAACGCCTTATCCGACCTACAGAAATCCGTAGGCCGGATAAGTGCAGTGCTTCCGGCATGGCGGGCTTAGCGCATAAACGCCGGTTGTTTCTCTTCGTAGGCGGCGATCGCGTCTTCGTGTTGCAGCGTCAACCCGATGCTGTCCAGACCGTTCAGCATGCAGTGGCGGCGGAAGGCGTCGATGTTAAAGTGATACGTTTTCTCGCCTGCTTTCACGACCTGCGCTTCCAGATCCACTTCGAAGTGAATACCCGGATTCGCCTGTACCAGCGTAAACAACTCGTCGACTTCTTCATCACTTAACTTCACGGGCAGCAGTTGGTTGTTAAAGCTGTTGCCGTAGAAGATGTCCGCGAAGCTCGGCGCAATCACCACTTTGAAGCCGTAATCCGTCAACGCCCACGGCGCGTGCTCACGAGAAGAGCCGCAGCCGAAGTTTTCACGCGCCAGCAGAATCGAGGCGCCCTGGTATTCAGGGAAGTTCAGGACGAACTCCGGATTCGGCTGCTGACCTTTTTCATCCAGAAAACGCCAGTCATTGAACAGGTGCGCGCCAAAACCGGTGCGGGTAACCTTCTGCAAAAACTGCTTAGGAATGATGGCGTCAGTATCGACGTTGGCGGCATCCAGCGGGACAACCAGGCCGTTATGTTGGGTAAATTTCTCTGCCATGGGAGTCTCCTTATTTGATGCTGCGAATGTCGGCAAAATGACCGGTAACGGCGGCAGCCGCGGCCATCGCCGGGCTGACCAGATGGGTACGCCCACCGCGGCCCTGACGCCCTTCAAAGTTACGGTTGCTGGTTGACGCGCAGCGTTCGCCCGGATTCAGGCGATCGTTATTCATCGCCAGACACATGGAGCACCCCGGCAGACGCCATTCGAATCCGGCTTCGATAAAGATCTTATCTAACCCTTCCGCTTCTGCCTGCGCTTTGACCGGACCGGATCCTGGAACCACCAGCGCCTGGACGCCCGGCGCGACTTTACGACCTTTGGCGACCTCTGCGGCGGCGCGCAAATCTTCAATACGCGAGTTAGTGCACGAGCCGATGAACACTTTATCGATCGCCACTTCCGTTAACGGTACACCCGGTTTCAGGCCCATATAGGCCAGCGCTTTTTCAGCACTGGCGCGCTCAACCGGATCGGTAAACGACGCCGGATCGGGAATGTTGTCCGTCACGGAGATCACCTGGCCCGGATTGGTTCCCCAGGTCACCTGAGGAGCAATCTCTTCAGCTTGTAAGGTGACAACCGTATCAAAGCGTGCGTCGGCGTCGGTTTGCAACGTTTTCCAGTACGCGACTGCGTCATCAAAATCTTTACCTTTCGGCGCGTGCAGACGACCTTTGACGTAGTTAAAGGTGGTTTCATCCGGGGCGACTAATCCGGCTTTGGCACCCATTTCAATCGCCATGTTGCACAGGGTCATGCGGCCTTCCATGCTCAGGGCTCGGATGGCATCGCCACAAAACTCAACGACATGACCGGTACCGCCGGCGCTACCGGTTTTACCGATAATCGCCAGTACGATGTCTTTGGCGGTGATTCCCGGCGCTGCGGTGCCTTTGACATCAATCTTCATGGTTTTGGCGCGGCCCTGCTTCAGGGTCTGGGTAGCCAGCACGTGCTCGACTTCGGAGGTGCCGATACCGAACGCCAGCGCGCCAAAGGCGCCGTGGGTCGCGGTATGCGAGTCGCCGCAGACGATGGTCATTCCCGGCAGGGTGACGCCTTGTTCGGGCCCCATCACGTGAACGATGCCCTGATACGGGTGGTTCAGATCGTACAGCTCAACGCCAAATTCGTTACAGTTCTTAATCAGTTCCTGCATCTGGATACGCGCCATCTCGCCGGACGCATTGATATCTTTGGTCTGCGTGGAGACGTTGTGATCCATCGTGGCAAAGGTTTTACCCGGCTGGCGAACCGGGCGACCATGCGCACGCAGGCCGTCGAACGCCTGCGGAGAGGTCACTTCATGCACCAGATGTCGGTCGATATACAGCAGCGGGGTTTCGTTTTGCGCTTCATAGACGACGTGCGCATCAAACAATTTTTCGTATAACGTTTTAGCCATGATTACACCCCTTGTGCGACATAACGAGCAATGATGTCGCCCATCTCATCGGTACCGACGGCAGCCGCGCCACGGGCTAAATCACCGGTGCGGATACCTTCTTCTAATGCGCGGTTAACCGCACGTTCAATGGCGGATGCCGCGTCATCGGCATCCAGGCTGTAGCGCAGCAGCAGCGCCAGCGATAAAATTTGCGCAATCGGGTTAGCAATATTCTTGCCGGCAATATCCGGTGCGGAGCCGCCCGCCGGTTCATACAAACCAAAACCCTGCTCGTTCAGACTGGCGGAGGGCAACATCCCCATCGAGCCGGTGATCATCGCGCATTCATCAGACAGAATGTCGCCAAACAGGTTGGAGCACAGCAGCACGTCAAACTGGGACGGGTCTTTAATCAACTGCATGGTGGCGTTGTCGATGTACATGTGCGCCAGCTCAACGTCCGGATATTCTTTGGCAATTTCATTGACGATTTCGCGCCACAAAATAGACGTTTGCAGAACGTTAGCTTTGTCGATGGAGGTCACTTTACGGCGGCGTTTACGCGCAGACTCAAACGCAATGCGCGCGATACGTTCAATTTCAAAGCGGTGATAGACCTCGGTATCGAACGCTTTTTCATGCTGGCCGCTGCCTTCGCGACCTTTTGGCTGACCGAAGTAGATCCCGCCGGTCAGTTCACGGACGCACAAAATGTCGAAGCCATTCGCGGCGATGTCGGCGCGCAGAGGGCAGAATGCTTCCAGTCCCTGATACAGTTTTGCCGGACGCAGGTTGCTGAACAGTTTGAAGTGCTTGCGCAGCGGCAGCAGCGCGCCGCGTTCCGGCTGGCTGTCCGGCGGCAGATGTTCCCATTTCGGGCCGCCGACGGAGCCAAACAGAACGGCATCGGCCTGTTCGCAGCCTTCCACCGTCGCCTTCGGCAGCGGTTGACCGTGGTTGTCGATCGCCGCGCCGCCGACATCATAATGGCTGGTGGTAATGCGCATCTCAAAACGATGGCGAATAGCGTCCAGGACTTTCAGGGCTTGCGTCATCACTTCCGGACCAATACCGTCGCCCGGCAAAACAGCAATATGGTAATTCTTCGACATCACACGGTTTCCTTGTTGTTCTCGTTGTTCTGAGCTTTACGTTGCAACTCTTTTTCGACTTCTGCCGCACGCCAGATGTTGTTCAGCACGTGCACCATCGCTTTCGCGGAAGATTCAACAATGTCTGTCGCCAGACCGACGCCGTGGAAACGACGTCCGTTATAGTTGGCGACGATATCGACCTGACCCAGTGCGTCTTTGCCATGTCCTTTGGCGGACAGGCTATATTTCACCAGTTCAATGTCGTAATCGGTAATGCGGTTGATCGCCTGGTAAATGGCATCGACCGGGCCGTTACCGTTAGCCGCTTCGGCTTTTACGTCACTGCCGCAGGCCAGCTTGACGGAGGCAGTGGCGATATCGTTAGAGCCAGACTGGACGCTGAAATAATCCAGGCGGAAGTGCTCAGGCTCTTCCTGTTGCTTACCAATAAACGCCAGCGCTTCCAGATCGTAATCAAACACCTGACCTTTCTTGTCGGCCAGCTTCAGGAAGGCGTCGTACAGATTGTCCAGGCTGTATTCACTCTCTTTATAACCCATCTCATCCATACGGTGTTTTACCGCTGCGCGCCCGGAACGGGAGGTCAGATTCAACTGCACCTGATTCAGACCGATGGATTCCGGCGTCATGATTTCGTAGTTTTCACGGTTCTTCAGCACGCCGTCCTGGTGGATCCCTGAGGAGTGGGCAAACGCACCGCTGCCGACAATCGCTTTGTTCGCCGGGATCGGCATGTTGCAGATCTGGCTGACCAACTGACTGGTACGCCAGATCTCCTGATGGTTAATGCGAGTGTTGACGTTCAGGATGTCCTGGCGAACTTTAATCGCCATGATTACCTCTTCCAGCGAACAGTTACCGGCACGCTCGCCAATGCCGTTCATCGCGCCTTCAACCTGACGGGCGCCAGCGTGAACCGCAGCCAGCGCGTTGCCGACGCCCAGACCTAAGTCGTCATGGGTATGGACGGAAATGATCGCTTTATCGATGTTTGGTACGCGCTCATACAGACCGGAGATAATGCCCGCAAACTCGAAGGGCATGGTGTAGCCGACGGTGTCCGGAATGTTGATGGTTTTAGCACCAGCATTAATGGCGGCTTCCACAACGCGGGCCAGATCGGCGATCGGCGTACGGCCAGCATCTTCACAAGAGAATTCTACATCGTCGGTGTAATTACGTGCGCGTTTCACCATATAGACCGCGCGCTCAATCACCTCGTCCAGCGTGCTGCGCAGTTTAGTAGCGATATGCATCGGTGAGGTGGCGATAAAGGTATGAATACGGAAGGCTTCAGCAACCTTCAGCGACTCAGCCGCGACGTCGATATCTTTTTCCACACAGCGGGCTAATGCGCAAACCCGGCTGTTCTTGACCTGACGAGCGATAGTTTGTACGGATTCGAAGTCGCCGGGAGAGGAGACCGGAAAGCCGACTTCCATCACGTCAACACCCATACGCTCAAGGGCCAGCGCAATCTGCAGCTTCTCTTTCACACTCAGGCTTGCCTGTAACGCCTGTTCACCGTCGCGTAAAGTGGTATCGAAAATAATGACTTGCTGGCTCATGTTTTAGGTCCTTAGTCTTTAGGGCGCCTTGCTTCGAGCATAAAAAAACCCGCGCAACGGCGCGGGTTTTTTATCTTACTGGATACGACTTAATGCTGAATGCCGCTCACCAGTCTACCGCGCAACGAAGATGCGTTTAGTAGTAGTAGACCGTTAAAGCGAGCGATACGAATCATTAAATCAACTCCAGGCGAATGCGATATGCTTTTAGTGGTACTGGATACGATGACTGATGTCAACCCCACCGCTGAAAACACCGCCACAGTCAGAAGAAAAGCGAGGGGCTGATTTAGCTAATTGTGCTGAACTTTTTCTGTTATTGCCGATGAAAAAACGGCGGAGGGCTTACACTTTTCATCGTTTGACATATTTAAGCACGCTTTTTTTCAAATGCTGTCACGGCAGTCTGATAAGTCACGAACGCAATAAATTAGTTATCCATATGATTTTGAAGATTTTATGGTAGTTAATAATAAATTAATAATGGGGGTGAATATGGCAATTGATAAGCTAATGTTAAGAATTAACGCGTGAGTAATATAAAAATTTAATTGAATGCCAGCATTTTATTCATAAAGCTCATGATTGTTTATTGGCGTCGCTTATGTTTATATTGCTCCCGTCATTGAAATTTATGATTTATCGTGCGGGGAAGGATTCCACATCGTGCTGATGCGGGGTTTTTACGGCGATCTTCCCGCACCTTTATGTTTTCCGAAATTTTATCTCTGCCCTTTTTCTTATTTTATATGCATGGTAAATCATATTTTCTGAGATTATTTCTCTGCATTCCGGCAAGCAAAAAGGGAGTTAAGCGTGACAGTGGAGTTAAGTATGCCAGAAGTAACCGTTGATAAACCTAATCCCCATCATTTAGAGATGGATAAACCGCAACTTCGTATGGTTGATCTTAATCTATTGACTGTATTTGATGCGGTAATGCAGGAGCAGAATATTACCCGTGCCGCGCATGCTCTCGGCATGTCGCAACCAGCCGTAAGTAACGCCGTGGCGCGTCTTAAAGTGATGTTTAATGACGAACTTTTTGTGCGCTACGGTCGCGGTATTCAACCCACCGCGCGGGCCTTCCAGCTTTTCGGTTCCGTCCGCCAGGCGCTGCAATTAGTGCAGAATGAATTGCCCGGTTCAGGATTTGAACCTGGCAGCAGTGAGCGCGTGTTTCATCTTTGCGTTTGCAGTCCGCTGGATAATATTCTGACCTCTTTAATTTATAATCGTATTGAAAAGATCGCCCCTAATATTCATGTTGTATTTAAGTCCTCTTTAAATAAGGATACTGAACACCAATTACGTTATCAGGAAACTGAGTTCGTTATTAGTTATGAAGAATTCCGTCGTCCTGAATTTACAAGTATTCCATTGTTTAATGACGAAATGGTGCTGGTCGCCAGTCGTAAGCATCCACGCATTAACGGACCATTGGTGGAAAGCGATGTTTATAATGAACAGCATGCGGTCGTTTCACTTGACCGTTTTGACTCGTTTAGTCGGCCCTGGTATGACTCGGTTGATTCGCAATCGTGTGTAGCCTATCAGGGGATGGCATTAATCAGTGTGCTTAATGTTGTTTCGCAAACGCATCTGGTGGCTATTGCCCCTCGCTGGTTAGCTGAAGAGTTTGCACCCTCTCTGGATCTACAAATATTACCGTTACCTTTAAAATTGAATAGCAGAACTTGTTATCTGTCATGGCATGAAGCTGCGGGTCGGGACAAAGGGCACCAATGGATGGAAGAACTGTTAGCTTCCGTCTGCAAGCGTTAGGCATGAATGAGATAAACCGGGTGCAGACATCCGGTTTATCCTGTCTGTTTTTTATTTATTGGCATTTTATTCTGAATTGAGTCTGGCTATCTTTCTTTCATTCGCGTAAAAATTGATGATTCGCTGTATGCGCGCATTTTCAACCGATTAATTATCATTACCTGAGAAAAATTTAGTTTAATTCACCGTTTCTTCGTCGCTTACCTTTCTTTTATGCTTATTTTCCGGCGTCTTTCCCCCTTTCTCTGAATTGCCTGCGTCCTGGGGAGCGGTTAAGGTGTTTTACACATCATTAATCGTCATTCAGTGAGGCAAGCCATGGAGATGTTGTCTGGAGCCGAAATGGTCGTCCGATCGCTTATCGATCAGGGCGTTAAGCAGGTATTCGGTTATCCCGGGGGCGCCGTCCTCGATATTTATGATGCGTTGCATACGGTCGGTGGGATCGATCATGTGCTCGTCCGCCATGAACAGGCGGCCGTGCATATGGCCGATGGCCTGGCGCGGGCAACGGGGGAAGTGGGCGTGGTGCTGGTAACTTCCGGCCCAGGCGCCACCAATGCGATTACTGGAATCGCAACGGCGTATATGGATTCTATTCCGTTAGTGATTCTTTCCGGTCAGGTCGCGACCTCGTTGATTGGCTACGACGCCTTTCAGGAGTGCGACATGGTGGGGATCTCCCGCCCGGTCGTGAAACACAGTTTTCTGGTGAAGCAGACGGAAGATATTCCACAGGTGCTGAAAAAGGCCTTCTGGCTGGCGGCGAGCGGTCGTCCGGGTCCGGTGGTGGTGGATTTGCCGAAGGATATTCTTAATCCCGGCAAAAAACTGCCTTATTCCTGGCCAGAATCAGTCAGCATGCGGTCGTATAACCCGACCACGGCGGGCCATAAAGGGCAGATTAAGCGCGCTCTGCAAACGCTGGTTGCGGCAAAAAAACCGGTTGTCTATGTCGGCGGCGGGGCGGTGACGGCGGGGTGCCACGAGCAGCTGCGTCAGACCATCGAAACGCTTAACCTGCCGGTGGTCTCTTCGCTGATGGGGCTTGGGGCATTTCCCGCAACGCACCGTCAGTCGCTCGGGATGCTGGGCATGCATGGTACTTATGAAGCCAACATGACGATGCATAACGCCGATGTGATTTTTGCCGTTGGGGTACGTTTTGACGATCGCACAACGAATAATCTGGCCAAGTATTGCCCGAATGCAACGGTGTTGCATATTGATATCGACCCGACATCCATTTCCAAGACGGTGACGGCGGATATCCCGATTGTCGGGGATGCACGTCAGGTGCTGGAGCAGTTACTGGAATTATTGCCGCAGGAATCCGCTCAGCAGCCGCTGGATGATATTCGTGACTGGTGGCAACAGATTGAACGCTGGCGCGCGCGTCAGTGCCTGAAATATGACACGCACAGCGAAAGTATCAAACCGCAGGCGGTCATTGAGGCTATCTGGCGTCTGACCAATGGCGGTGCGTATGTGACGTCGGATGTGGGTCAGCATCAGATGTTTGCCGCCCTTTATTACCCCTTCGATAAACCGCGCCGTTGGATCAACTCTGGTGGTCTCGGTACGATGGGTTTCGGCCTGCCTGCGGCACTGGGGGTAAAAATGGCGCTGCCGGAGGAAACGGTGGTCTGTGTGACCGGTGACGGCAGTATTCAGATGAACATTCAGGAGTTGTCGACCGCGCTGCAGTATAAACTGCCGGTTCTGGTGCTAAACCTGAACAACCGTTATCTGGGCATGGTGAAGCAGTGGCAGGACATGATCTACTCGGGTCGTCATTCTCAATCGTATATGCAGTCGCTGCCTGATTTTGTTCGCCTGGCGGAAGCCTACGGACATGTCGGCATTCAGATTTCTCGTCCTGATCAACTGGAAAGTCAATTGAGTGAAGCGCTGGCGCAAGTGAAAAACGGTCGTCTGGTGTTTGTTGATGTTACCGTCGATGGCAGCGAACACGTCTACCCGATGCAGATTCGCGGCGGCGGGATGGATGAAATGTGGTTAAGTAAAACGGAGAGGACCTGATTATGCGCCGGATATTATCAGTACTGCTGGAGAACGAATCCGGTGCGCTGTCGCGCGTGATCGGCCTTTTTGCTCAGCGGGGTTACAACATTGAGAGCCTGACCGTCGCGCCGACGGACGATCCGACGCTCTCTCGTATGACCATCCAGACGGTAGGCGATGAGAAAGTACTGGAGCAAATTGAAAAGCAACTGCACAAGCTGGTGGATGTGTTGCGGGTCAGCGAACTTGGGCACGGCGCGCACGTCGAGCGCGAAATCATGCTCGTGAAGATTCAGGCCAGCGGCTATGGTCGGGAAGAGGTGAAACGCAACACGGAGATTTTTCGTGGACAGATTATTGATGTCACGCCAAACCTCTATACCGTTCAGTTGGCGGGGACCAGCGATAAGCTGGACGCTTTTCTGGCAACGCTGCGCGAAGTGGCGAAAATCGTTGAGGTTGCGCGTTCCGGTGTGGTGGGACTATCGCGCGGCGACAAAATAATGCGCTAATCATTCTCTTTTCGTTAATTCATATGCCCAACGTCCTCCGTTGGGCATTTTTTTGCGAAATCCGTGGTAACCCGGAATAAAAGCGGTTGCCGCAGTAACTATTCTGCGCTTAGATGTTACCGATTTTAACCCATGCCGTTACAATGGTTATGGTTTGTACATTTTACGCAAGGGGCAATTGTGAAACTGGATGAAATCGCTCGGCTGGCTGGTGTATCGCGAACGACTGCAAGCTACGTAATTAACGGAAAAGCAAAGCAATACCGCGTGAGCGACAAGACTGTCGAAAAAGTCATGGCGGTGGTGCGTGAGCATAATTACCACCCGAATGCTGTGGCTGCCGGGCTGCGTGCTGGACGCACACGTTCTATCGGTCTGGTGATCCCGGATCTGGAGAACACGAGCTATACCCGTATTGCGAATTATCTTGAACGCCAGGCGCGCCAGCGTGGTTATCAACTGCTGATTGCCTGTTCGGAAGATCAGCCTGATAACGAAATGCGTTGCATTGAACATCTTTTACAGCGTCAGGTTGATGCGATCATTGTCTCCACATCGTTGCCGCCGGAACACCCGTTCTATCAACGCTGGGCCAATGATACCTTCCCAATTGTGGCGCTGGATCGTGCATTAGATCGTGAACATTTTACCAGTGTCGTGGGTGCCGATCAGGACGATGCCGAAATGCTGGCCGCAGAGTTGCGTAAGTTCCCGGCTGACACCGTGCTCTATCTGGGCGCGCTGCCGGAGTTGTCTGTGAGCTTCCTGCGCGAGCAGGGTTTCCGTGCTGCCTGGAAAGACGATCCGCGTGAAGTGAATTTTCTGTATGCCAACAGCTATGAGCGTGACGCGGCGGCACAGCTATTTGAAAAATGGCTGGAGACGCATCCGATGCCGCAGGCGCTGTTTACCACCTCATTTGCCCTGTTGCAGGGGGTGATGGATGTGACGTTGCGTCGTGATGGTAAGCTGCCTTCCGACCTGGCGATTGCGACCTTTGGCGACAACGAACTGCTGGATTTCTTACAGTGCCCGGTTCTGGCCGTGGCGCAGCGCCATCGTGATGTTGCAGAGCGCGTGCTGGAAATTGTCCTGGCGAGTCTGGATGAGCCGCGTAAACCAAAACCTGGTTTAACGCGCATTAAACGTAATCTCTATCGTCGTGGCGTATTAAGCCGCAGCTAGTCAATTTTTGAATTCTGCGCCAGAAGACAATTTTTCTGGCGCAACTTAACGCTCCCCTCTCCACAATACCCTCACCATAATTAAGATTATTCCTTATAATTTTCTCAACTTTACCGAAATAATCCGTATTTAAACGAAACAGAGGCGGTTTCAGGTTATTGAGACGTAACGGCAGGTTAGATATGTATTATTTTGTTACATGCTTGTCGTGAATTGCCGAATTAACAAACACTTTTTGTCGCCGCAGCGCGAATGTCTCGGCGGGCTTGTTGGTGCGCGGTGTTTGCAGCCATAAACAGGGACTGTATTCATGATGCAATATGTCCTAAAATGCCGCTCGCGTCGCAAACTGACACTTTATATTCCCTCCTGAGAATAATTGTTCGTTTTAAAGCGGTGATGAGTTTTGGGATTTTTTCTTACAAATATTCATGACGTTAATTTGCTTCGTTCGTTGGACAGAATTTAATCAACGCTGATATTAGCCGTAAACATTGGGTTTTTTACTCAGGTAAGCGTTGTGACTCGCTTGACAAGCTTTTCCTCCGCTCCGTAAACTCCTTTGAGTGGGAATTTGTGGGGCAAAGTGGTAATGAGGGGGGAGACTGGCATGTTCCGGGGAGCAACGTTAGTCAATCTCGACAGTAAAGGGCGCTTATCTGTGCCTACCCGTTACCGGGATCAACTGATCGAGAGTGCTACCGGTCAAATGGTTTGTACCATTGACATCCATCACCCGTGCCTGCTGCTTTACCCCCTGCCTGAATGGGAAATTATCGAGCAAAAATTATCGCGTCTGTCGAGCATGAACCCGGTAGAACGCCGTGTGCAGCGTTTACTGTTGGGGCATGCCAGTGAATGTCAGATGGACAGTGCCGGGCGATTGTTGGTGGCGCCTGTCCTGCGGCAACATGCCGGGCTGACAAAAGAAGTGATGCTGGTTGGACAGTTCAATAAGTTTGAACTGTGGGATGAAACGACCTGGTATCAACAGGTCAAGGAAGATATCGACGCTGAGCAGAGTGCGACCGGGACGTTGTCGGAGCGCCTGCAGGACTTGTCTCTATAAGATGATGGAAAATTTTAAACACACCACGGTGCTGCTGGACGAGGCCGTAAACGGTCTCAATATTCGTCCTGATGGCATCTACATTGATGGAACATTTGGTCGCGGTGGTCACTCGCGTCTCATTCTCTCGCAGCTTGGCGAAGAGGGACGTCTGCTGGCAATCGATCGCGATCCGCAGGCGATCGCCGTCGCCCAGACCATCAATGATCCTCGCTTCTCCATCATCCATGGACCTTTCTCCGCGCTGGCTGACTATGTTGGCGAGCGCGAACTGACCGGCAAGATCGACGGGATTCTTCTCGATCTTGGCGTCTCTTCACCGCAGCTTGACGACGCTGAGCGCGGTTTTTCTTTCATGCGTGACGGCCCGCTGGATATGCGCATGGATCCCACTCGCGGCCAGTCGGCTGCTGAATGGCTGCAAACCGCAGAAGAAGCCGATATCGCCTGGGTGCTGAAAACCTTTGGCGAAGAGCGTTTTGCCAAACGTATTGCCCGCGCCATCGTTGAGCGCAACCGCGAACAGCCCATGACCCGCACGAAAGAACTGGCGGAAGTGGTCGCGGCGGCAACGCCGGTGAAAGACAAATTCAAACATCCCGCGACCCGTACCTTCCAGGCGGTGCGCATCTGGGTGAACAGTGAACTGGAGGAGATAGAGCAGGCGCTAAAAAGCTCGCTCAGCGTGCTGGCCCCGGGGGGGCGGCTTTCTGTCATCAGTTTCCACTCGCTGGAAGACCGCATTGTGAAACGCTTTATGCGTGAGCAAAGCCGTGGTCCGCAGGTTCCGGCAGGATTACCGATGACGGAAGAGCAGCTCAAAAAACTGGGCGGTCGTGAGCTAAGAGCATTAGGCAAGTTGATGCCGGGTGAAGAAGAGGTTGCAGAGAATCCTCGTGCCCGTAGTTCAGTTCTGCGTATTGCAGAGAGGACGAACGCATGATCAGCAGAGTGACAGAGGCCCTCAGCAAAGTTAAGGGATCGATTGGAAGCAACGAGCGCCATGCTTTGCCTGGCGTGATCGGTGACGATCTTTTGCGATTTGGGAAGCTGCCACTCTGCCTGTTCATTTGCATCATTGTGACGGCGGTGACGGTGGTAACAACCGCGCACCACACACGATTACTGACTGCGCAACGCGAACAACTGGTTCTGGAGCGCGATGCGCTGGATATCGAGTGGCGCAACCTGATTCTTGAGGAGAATGCCCTCGGCGATCATAGCCGGGTTGAACGGATCGCAACGGAGAAGCTGCAAATGCAGCATGTTGATCCCTCACAAGAAAATATCGTAGTGCAAAAATAAGGAAAAACGCGACGCATGAAAGCAGCGGCAAAAACGCTAAAACCAAAACGTCAGGAAGAACAGGCCAACTTTATCAGTTGGCGTTTTGCGTTGCTGTGCGGCTGCATTTTACTGGCGCTGGGTTTCTTGCTGGGCCGCGTCGCCTGGCTGCAGATTATCGCGCCTGACATGCTGGTCCGTCAGGGCGACATGCGTTCGCTTCGCGTACAGGAAGTGGCAACGTCGCGCGGTATGATAACCGACCGTTCGGGCCGTCCGCTGGCCGTCAGCGTACCGGTGAAAGCTATCTGGGCCGATCCAAAAGAGGTTCATGAAGCCGGGGGCATTACCGTTGGCGACCGCTGGAGAGCGCTCTCCACCGCCCTGAATATTCCCCTCGATCAACTGTCTGCCCGGATCAACGCCAACCCGAAAGGGCGTTTTATCTATCTGGCGCGTCAGTTAAACCCGGATATGGCGGATTACATCAAAAAGCTAAAGCTGCCGGGTATTTATCTGCGCGAAGAGTCCCGTCGTTACTATCCTTCCGGCGAAGTGACCGCTCACCTCATTGGTTTTACCAACGTGGATAGCCAGGGGATTGAAGGCGTTGAGAAGAGTTTTGACAAATGGCTCACCGGTCAACCGGGCGAGCGTATTGTGCGTAAAGACCGCTACGGTCGCGTCATTGAAGATATCTCTTCTACCGACAGCCAGGCGGCGCATAACCTCGCGCTGAGCATTGATGAACGCCTACAGGCGCTGGTGTATCGCGAACTGAACAATGCGGTGGCGTTTAACAAGGCAGAATCCGGGAGCGCGGTGCTGGTTGATGTGAGTACCGGCGAAGTGCTGGCAATGGCGAACAGCCCGTCCTACAACCCGAACAACCTGAGCGGCACGCCAAAAGACGCGATGCGTAACCGTACCATTACCGACGTTTTCGAGCCGGGTTCTACCGTCAAACCGATGGTGGTGATGACCGCGCTCCAGCGCGGCGTGGTGCGGGAAAACAGCGTGCTCAATACCGTTCCCTACCGAATTAACGGCCACGAAATCAAAGACGTGGCGCGCTACAGCGAATTGACCCTGACCGGGGTTTTACAGAAGTCGAGTAACGTCGGTGTTTCTAAGCTGGCGTTAGCGATGCCGTCCTCAGCGTTAGTAGATACTTACTCACGTTTTGGGCTAGGAAAGGCGACCAATTTGGGGTTGGTCGGAGAACGCAGTGGCTTATATCCTCAAAAACAACGGTGGTCTGACATAGAGAGGGCCACCTTCTCTTTCGGCTACGGGCTAATGGTAACCCCGTTACAGTTAGCGCGAGTCTACGCAACGATTGGCAGCTATGGCGTTTATCGTCCGCTGTCGATTACCAAAGTGGATCCCCCGGTTCCCGGCGAGCGCATTTTCCCGGAATCGACTGTACGTACCGTTGTGCACATGATGGAAAGCGTGGCGTTGCCGGGCGGCGGTGGGGTGAAGGCGGCGATTAAAGGTTATCGCATCGCCATTAAAACCGGTACCGCGAAGAAAGTTGGTCCGGATGGCCGCTATATCAACAAATACATTGCTTATACCGCAGGCGTTGCGCCTGCGAGTCAGCCGCGCTTCGCGCTGGTTGTTGTTATCAACGATCCGCAGGCGGGTAAATACTACGGCGGCGCCGTTTCCGCGCCGGTATTCGGTGCCATCATGGGCGGCGTTCTGCGCACCATGAACATCGAACCGGATGCGCTGGCAACGGGCGAAAAAAGTGAATTCGTAATTAATCAAGGCGAGGGAACAGGTGGCAGATCGTAATTTGCGCGACCTTCTTGCTCCGTGGGTATCAGGTTTACCTGCGCGAGAACTGCGAGAGATGACACTCGACAGCCGTGTGGCTGCGGCGGGCGATCTCTTTGTGGCAGTGAAAGGTCATCAGGCGGACGGGCGTCGATATATCCCGCAGGCGATAGCGCAAGGTGTGGCTGCCATTATTGCAGAGGCAAAAGACGAGGCAACCGACGGTGAAGTGCGTGAAATGCACGGCGTACCGGTTATCTATCTCAGCCAGCTTAACGAGCGTTTATCTGCGCTGGCGGGCCGCTTTTATCACGAGCCATCTGAAAACATGCGTCTGGTCGGCGTCACCGGCACGAACGGTAAAACCACCACGACCCAACTGCTGGCGCAGTGGAGCCAACTGCTCGGCGAAACCAGCGCAGTAATGGGCACGGTTGGAAACGGTCTGCTCGGTAAAGTGATCCCAACGGAAAATACCACCGGCTCGGCCGTAGACGTTCAGCAGGTGCTGTCGGGGCTGGTTGATCAGGGTGCGACTCTGTGCGCGATGGAAGTCTCTTCCCACGGTCTGGTGCAGCATCGCGTCGCGGCGCTGAAATTTGCCGCCTCGGTGTTTACCAATTTAAGCCGTGACCATCTGGATTATCATGGCGATATGGAGCATTACGAAGCCGCGAAATGGCTACTTTTCTCCACGCACCGTTGTGGGCAGGCAATTATCAACGCGGATGATGAAGTCGGTCGCCGTTGGCTGGCGAAACTGCCGGATGCCGTGGCCGTCTCAATGGAAGATCATATCAACCCTAACTGTCATGGCCGGTGGCTGAAGGCCGTCGAGGTGAATTATCACGACAGCGGCGCGACCATCCGCTTCTCCTCAAGCTGGGGCGAGGGTGAAATTGAAAGCCGTCTGATGGGCGCGTTTAACGTCAGTAATCTGTTGCTGGCGCTGGCCACGCTGCTGGCGCTGGGCTATCCACTGGCTGACTTGTTGAAAACTGCTGCGCGTCTGCAACCCGTTTGCGGGCGTATGGAAGTCTTTAGCGCGCCGGGTAAAACCACCGTGGTTGTCGATTATGCCCATACCCCTGATGCGCTGGAAAAAGCGCTACAGGCGGCGCGTCTGCACTGCACCGGGCAACTCTGGTGCGTCTTTGGCTGCGGCGGCGATCGTGACAAAGGGAAGCGCCCACTGATGGGGGCGATTGCCGAAGAGTTCGCTGATGTTGTGGTCGTAACGGACGACAACCCGCGTACTGAAGAGCCGCGCGCCATTATCGACGACATTCTGGCAGGTATGCTGGATGCTGGTCGTGCAAAAGTGATGGAAGGCCGTGCCGAAGCGGTGACCAACGCCATTATGCAGGCGAAAGATAACGATGTCGTGCTGGTGGCAGGTAAAGGGCACGAGGATTACCAGATTGTCGGTACGCAGCGTCTCGACTATTCCGACCGCGTAACTGCGGCGCGCCTGCTGGGGGTGATCGCATGATTCGCGTAACGCTCAGCCAACTCGCCGGTATTCTCGGCGGCGAACTGAAAGGGGGCGATCTGTCCCTTGATGCCGTCACCACCGATACGCGTAAGCTGACGCCGGGCTGCCTGTTTGTGGCGCTCAAAGGCGAACGTTTTGATGCTCACGATTTTGCCGAACAGGCAAAAGAGGGGGGGGCGGGCGCACTCTTGGTTAGCCGTCCGCTGGCGGTTGATTTGCCACAGGTGATTGTGCAAGACACCCGTCTGGCCTTCGGCGAACTGGCTGCGTGGGTTCGCGCTCAGGTTCCGGCACGCGTGGTGGCGTTAACCGGCTCGTCCGGTAAAACCTCTGTGAAAGAGATGACGGCGGCGATTCTCAGCCAGTGTGGCAATACGCTCTATACCGCAGGCAACCTGAATAACGACATTGGCGTACCGATGACGCTGCTGCGCTTAACCCAGGAATATGACTATGCGGTCATTGAGTTAGGTGCCAACCACCAGGGCGAAATCGCCTGGACCGTCAGCCTGACGCGTCCGGAAGCGGCACTGGTCAACAACCTGGCGGCGGCGCATCTGGAAGGCTTCGGTTCGCTGGCGGGAGTGGCGAAGGCGAAGGGCGAAATTTTTACCGGTCTGCCTGAAAACGGCATTGCCATTATGAATGCCGATAACAATGACTGGTTGAACTGGCAGAACATTATCGGCGATCGAAAAGTCTGGCGTTTTTCACCGAATGCTACCAACAGCGATTTCACTGCCACCAATGTCCATGTGACGTCACATGGCACCGAATTTTTACTGCAAACGCCTGGCGGAAGCATTGATGTACTGCTGCCATTGCCCGGACGTCACAATATCGCCAATGCCCTGGCGGCGGCAGCGTTGTCGATGGCTGTTGGTGCGACGCTGGAGGCGATCAAAACCGGTCTGGCAAATTTAAAAGCGGTACCGGGCCGTCTGTTCCCTGTCCAGTTAGCGGAAAACCAACTGCTGCTTGATGATTCGTATAACGCCAACGTCGGGTCAATGACCGCCGCGGTACAGGTGCTGTCCGAAATGCCGGGTTACCGTGTGCTGATTGTCGGCGATATGGCCGAACTGGGCGCAGAAAGCGAAGCCT
Organism: Citrobacter amalonaticus; assembly: GCF_018323885.1. Lineage (NCBI taxonomy): Bacteria > Pseudomonadati > Pseudomonadota > Gammaproteobacteria > Enterobacterales > Enterobacteriaceae > Citrobacter > Citrobacter amalonaticus. The sequence goes on from NZ_AP024585.1 coordinate 968,019, forward strand.
GCCACGTGCAGGTCGGTGAGGCAGCGAAAGCGGCAGGCATCGACTGCGTATTGAGTTCAGGGAAACTGAGCAAGGCTATCAGCGATGCGAGTGGCGTCGGCGAACATTTTGCGGATAAAGCCGCGCTGATCGCGCGTCTGCAGACGCTGATTGCAGAGCAACAGATAATTACCATTTTGGTGAAAGGTTCACGTAGTGCCGCCATGGAAGAGGTCGTACGCGCATTACAGGAGAAAGGATCATGCTAGTTTGGCTGGCCGAACATTTGGTCAAATATTATTCCGGCTTTAACGTCTTTTCCTATCTGACGTTTCGCGCCATTGTCAGCCTGCTGACCGCACTGTTCATCTCATTGTGGATGGGCCCGCGCATGATCGCCCGTCTGCAAAAACTCTCCTTCGGTCAGGTTGTACGTAACGATGGTCCGGAGTCCCACTTCAGCAAGCGCGGCACGCCGACGATGGGTGGGATCATGATCCTGACGGCGATCGTTATTTCCGTTCTGCTGTGGGCCTATCCGTCAAACCCGTACGTCTGGTGCGTATTGGTGGTGTTGATTGGTTACGGCATTATCGGCTTCGTCGATGACTACCGCAAAGTGGTCCGCAAAGACACCAAAGGCCTGATTGCGCGCTGGAAATACTTCTGGATGTCGGTCATTGCGCTGGGTGTTGCTTTCGCACTGTACCTCGCCGGGAAAGACACGCCAGCGACAGAGCTGGTGGTGCCGTTCTTCAAAGACGTCATGCCGCAGTTGGGGCTGTTCTACGTTCTGCTGGCGTATTTCGTGATTGTCGGCACCGGTAATGCGGTGAACCTGACTGACGGTCTGGATGGTCTGGCGATTATGCCAACCGTCTTCGTCGCGGGGGGATTCGCGCTGGTGGCGTGGGCGACCGGTAACATGAATTTTGCCAACTATCTGCATATTCCGTACTTACGTCATGCCGGCGAACTGGTAATCGTCTGTACGGCGATTGTCGGCGCGGGCTTAGGATTTCTGTGGTTTAACACCTATCCGGCGCAGGTCTTCATGGGCGACGTCGGATCGCTGGCGCTGGGCGGCGCGCTTGGCATTATCGCCGTGCTGCTACGTCAGGAGTTCCTGCTGGTGATCATGGGTGGGGTATTTGTCGTGGAGACCTTGTCGGTGATATTGCAGGTCGGTTCCTTCAAGTTGCGCGGGCAGCGTATCTTCCGCATGGCACCGATTCATCACCACTATGAACTGAAAGGCTGGCCGGAACCGCGCGTGATTGTGCGCTTCTGGATTATTTCGCTGATGCTGGTCCTGATTGGTCTGGCAACGCTGAAGGTACGTTAATCATGGCTGATTACCAGGGTAAAAACGTCGTCATTATCGGTCTGGGATTAACCGGACTCTCTTGCGTGGACTTTTTCCTCGCTCGTGGCGTAACCCCTCGCGTGATGGATACCCGTGCGACACCGCCGGGACTGGATAAGTTACCGGAGGCAGTAGAGCGTCATGTCGGCAGTCTGAACGACGACTGGCTGCTGGCGGCGGATCTGATTGTGGCAAGCCCTGGTATCGCCCTCGCGCATCCGTCACTGAGCGCAGCGGCTGATGCGGGTGTTGAGATTGTTGGCGATATCGAGTTGTTTTGCCGTGAAGCGCAGGCACCGATTGTGGCGATCACCGGTTCGAACGGGAAAAGCACCGTCACGACGCTGATAGGTGAAATGGCGAAAGCGGCAGGTGTGAACGTCGGCGTTGGCGGCAACATTGGCCTGCCCGCCTTGATGCTGCTGGATGCAGAACGCGAACTGTATGTCCTTGAACTCTCCAGCTTCCAGCTGGAAACCACGTTCAGCCTGCAGGCGGCCGCGGCCACTATTCTGAACGTTACTGAAGATCACATGGACCGGTATCCGTTTGGTTTACAACAGTATCGCGCGGCAAAACTGCGCGTTTACGAGAATGCGAAAGTCTGTGTGGTCAATGCCGATGATGCGTTGACGATGCCGATTCGTGGAGCCGATGCGCGTTGTGTGAGCTTTGGCGTCAACATGGGCGATTATCACCTTAACCGTCAGCAGGGCGAGACCTGGCTGCGGGTGAAGGGTGAGAAAGTGCTAAACGTGAAAGAGATGAAGCTTTCCGGCCAGCATAACTACACCAACGCGCTGGCGGCGCTGGCGCTGGCGGATGCGGCAGGTTTACCGCGCGCCAGCAGCCTGAAAGCGCTGACGACGTTCACTGGTCTGGCGCATCGGTTCCAGTTAGCGCTGGATCATAACGGTGTGCGCTGGATTAACGACTCGAAAGCGACCAACGTCGGCAGCACCGAAGCGGCGCTGAACGGCCTGCATGTTGATGGCACGCTGCATCTGTTGCTGGGCGGCGATGGTAAATCGGCGGACTTCTCTTCGCTGAGTCGTTATCTGGAAGGCGATCGCGTGCGGTTGTACTGTTTTGGTCGGGATGGCGCGCAACTGGCGGCGCTGCGCCCGGAAATTGCGGAACAAACCGAGACGATGGAAGAGGCGATGCGCCTGCTGGCGCCGCGCGTGAAGTCAGGCGATATGGTGCTGTTGTCTCCGGCCTGCGCCAGCCTCGATCAGTTTAAGAATTTTGAGCAACGGGGTGATGTCTTTACCCGTCTGGCGAAGGAGCTGGGTTGATGCGTTTATCTCTCCCTCGCCTGAGACTGCCGCGCCTGCCGGGATTTGGCATCCTGGGATGGATCTTTGCGGCGCTTAAAGGCTGGGTGATGGCCTCACGGGACAAAGATTCTGACAGTCTGATCATGTACGATCGCGTGCTGCTATGGCTGACGTTAGGCCTTGCGGCGATCGGTTTCATCATGGTGACGTCGGCATCCATGCCCGTTGGGCAGCGTCTGGCGGGCGATCCGTTTCTGTTTGCCAAGCGTGATGCGCTCTATATTTTTCTGGCATTTTGTCTGGCGATGATCACGCTGCGTCTGCCGATGGAGTTCTGGCAGAAATACAGTACCACGATGCTGATCGCCTCGATCATCATGCTGTTGATCGTGCTGGTAGTAGGGAGTTCGGTGAACGGCGCATCGCGTTGGATTGCATTGGGTCCTCTGCGTATTCAGCCTGCGGAATTTACCAAGCTGTCGCTGTTCTGCTATCTGGCGAACTACCTGGTGCGCAAGGTTGACGAAGTTCGTAATAACCTGCGCGGCTTTTTAAAGCCGATGGGCGTGATTCTGGTACTGGCGATCTTGCTGCTGGCGCAACCTGACCTCGGTACGGTGGTCGTGCTGTTCGTGACCACGCTGGCGATGCTGTTTCTGGCTGGGGCAAAGTTGTGGCAGTTCATTGCCATTATCGGCATGGGGATTTCTGCGGTCGTACTGCTGATTCTCGCCGAACCGTATCGTATTCGCCGCGTAACCTCGTTCTGGAACCCGTGGGAAGATCCGTTTGGTAGCGGATACCAGCTTACCCAGTCACTGATGGCATTCGGTCGCGGTGAAATGTGGGGGCAGGGGCTGGGCAACTCGGTACAGAAACTGGAGTATCTGCCGGAAGCGCATACGGACTTTATCTTCGCCATCATTGGGGAAGAACTGGGTTATATCGGTGTGGTATTGGCGCTTTTAATGGTATTCTTCGTCGCTTTTCGCGCGATGTCGATTGGCCGCAAAGCGCTGGAGATCGACCACCGCTTTTCCGGATTTTTGGCCTGTTCCATCGGTATCTGGTTTAGTTTTCAGGCTCTGGTGAACGTCGGCGCGGCGGCAGGCATGCTGCCAACTAAAGGTCTGACGCTGCCGCTTATCAGTTATGGTGGCTCGAGTTTGCTGATTATGTCGACGGCCATCATGTTTTTGTTGCGAATTGATTATGAAACGCGCCTGGAAAAAGCACAGGCGTTTACACGAGGTTCACGATGAGTGGTCAAGCGAAGCGGTTAATGGTGATGGCGGGCGGTACCGGCGGGCACGTGTTCCCGGGACTGGCGGTCGCGCACCATTTAATGTCCCAGGGCTGGGAAGTTCGCTGGCTGGGTACCGCAGATCGTATGGAAGCGGATTTAGTCCCTAAGCATGGCATCGATATTGACTTCATCCGTATCTCCGGATTGCGCGGAAAAGGCGTGAAAGCGCTGTTGGCCGCCCCTTTGCGTATTTTCAACGCATGGCGTCAGGCGCGCGCAATCATGAAAAGTTTTAACCCCGATGTGGTGCTGGGGATGGGCGGGTATGTTTCCGGTCCCGGCGGTCTGGCCGCGTGGTCACTGGGCATTCCAGTCGTGTTGCACGAGCAAAATGGTATCGCCGGGTTAACGAATAAATGGCTGGCGAGAATTGCTACCAAGGTCATGCAGGCGTTTCCTGGCGCGTTTCCGAATGCGGAAGTGGTCGGGAACCCGGTACGTACAGACGTGCTGGCGCTGCCGTTGCCGCAGGATCGTCTTGCCGGACGCGAAGGTCCGATTCGTGTGCTGGTGGTCGGCGGATCGCAGGGCGCTCGCGTGCTGAACCAGACCCTGCCGCAGGTTGCCGCCAGACTGGGTGATGCGGTGACTATCTGGCATCAGAGCGGGAAAGGCGCGCAGCAGACCGTAGAACAGGCCTATGCCGACGTGGGGCAACCCCAGCATAAGGTAACGGAATTTATTGATGACATGGCGGCCGCCTACGCGTGGGCCGATGTGGTGGTCTGTCGTTCTGGCGCATTGACGGTAAGTGAGATTGCCGCCGCCGGTTTACCGGCGCTGTTTGTGCCGTTTCAACATAAAGACCGACAGCAGTACTGGAATGCGCTGCCGCTGGAAAAAGCGGGCGCAGCCAAAATTCTCGAGCAGCCGCAGTTTACTGTGGATGCCGTCGCCAGCACCCTGTCCGGGTGGTCGCGAGAAAGTTTGTTAACCATGGCAGAACGTGCCCGCGCTGCATCCATTCCGGATGCCACCGAGCGTGTCGCAAATGAAGTGATCCGGGCTGCCCGGGCGTAATTGTAGCGGTGCCTTTTGCATCGCCTGAATTGAGAAGTGAATGGCGTAAAGAATGAATACACAACAACTGGCAAAACTGCGTTCTATCGTGCCCGAAATGCGTCGCGTTCGGCACATCCACTTTGTCGGCATCGGTGGTGCCGGGATGGGCGGTATTGCCGAAGTTCTGGCCAATGAAGGGTATCAGATCAGTGGTTCAGATTTAGCGCCTAACCCGGTGACGCAGCAGTTGACGAACCTGGGAGCAACGATTTATTTCAACCATCGCCCGGAAAACGTGCGTGATGCGAGTGTGGTTGTGGTCTCCAGCGCCATCTCGGCTGATAACCCGGAGATTGTGGCGGCGCATGAAGCGCGCATCCCAGTGATCCGCCGCGCGGAGATGCTGGCGGAGCTGATGCGTTTTCGTCATGGCATCGCGATTGCCGGGACGCACGGTAAAACGACCACCACCGCGATGGTCTCCAGTATTTACGCGGAAGCGGGACTGGATCCCACTTTCGTTAACGGCGGTCTGGTGAAAGCGGCAGGTGTGCATGCGCGTCTGGGCCATAGCCGTTACTTAATTGCGGAAGCGGATGAGAGCGACGCGTCATTCCTTCATCTGCAGCCGATGGTGGCGATTGTCACCAACATCGAAGCCGACCACATGGATACCTACCATGGCGATTTCGAAAATTTAAAGCAGACGTTTATTAATTTCCTGCACAACCTGCCGTTTTATGGTCGTGCGGTGATGTGTGTTGACGATCCGGTGATCCGCGAGCTCTTGCCGCGCGTGGGCCGTCAGACCACTACTTATGGCTTTAGCGATGACGCAGACGTTCGCGTCGAAGATTATCAGCAGGTGGGTCCGCAAGGGCACTTCACCCTGCTGCGCCAGGGGATGCAAGACCTGCGCGTCACGTTGAATGCGCCAGGTCGCCATAACGCCCTGAACGCGGCGGCGGCCGTGGCAGTTGCGACGGAAGAAGGTATTGCAGACGATGCGATCCTGCGTGCGTTGGAAAGCTTCCAGGGGACCGGGCGGCGCTTCGACTTCCTCGGTGAGTACCCGCTCGAGCCGGTGAACGGTAAAGCCGGTACGGCAATGCTGGTGGATGATTACGGGCATCACCCGACGGAAGTGGATGCGACCATTAAAGCGGCGCGGGCGGGATGGCCGGACAAAAATCTGGTGATGCTGTTTCAGCCACACCGTTTCACGCGTACGCGTGATCTGTATGACGACTTTGCCAACGTGCTGACCCAGGTTGATGCGTTGCTGATGCTGGATGTCTACGCAGCGGGTGAAGCGCCGATTCCAGGAGCGGACAGCCGTTCACTGTGCCGCACTATTCGTGGTCGCGGTAAAATCGACCCGATTCTGGTTTCCGATCCGGCGCAGGTCGCAGAAATGCTGGCACCGGTATTAACCGGCAACGATTTGATTCTGGTACAGGGCGCGGGAAATATCGGCAAAATCGCGCGTTCCTTAGCCGAAATCAAACTGAAGCCGCAAATTCAGGAGGACGAACAACATGGCTGATAAAATCGCGGTCCTGCTGGGCGGTACCTCTGCTGAACGTGATGTGTCGCTGAATTCCGGCGCGGCAGTGTTGGCCGGATTACGGGAAGGCGGCGTGGATGCACATCCGGTCGACCCGAAAGAGGTCGACGTGACGCTGCTGAAATCAATGGGCTTTCAGAAAGTCTTTATCGCCCTGCATGGCCGTGGTGGGGAAGACGGAACCTTACAGGGACTGCTGGAGCTGGTTGGTTTGCCTTATACCGGCAGCGGCGTGATGGCATCGGCGATCTCCATGGATAAACTGCGCAGCAAGCTGCTGTGGCAGGGGGCGGGATTACCTGTCGCGCCATGGGTCGCGCTGACGCGATCTCAGTTTGAAAAAGGTCTTGATGAAGAACTGGTTAAGCAAATTTCTGCGCTGGGTTTACCGCTGATTGTGAAGCCCAGCCGTGAAGGATCCAGTGTGGGAATGTCGAAAGTGTCAGAATATGACGCTTTACAGGATGCATTAACGCTGGCATTTCAGCATGATGAAGAAGTTCTGATCGAGAAATGGCTCAGCGGTCCGGAATTTACGGTCGCGATACTGGGTGAAGAAATTTTACCCGCAATTCGTATCCAACCTGCCGGAACCTTCTATGATTATGAGGCGAAGTATCTGTCTGATGAGACACAGTATTTCTGCCCTGCAGGTCTGGAAAGCGAGCAAGAAGATATTTTACAGGCAGTCGTGCTGAAAGCATGGACAACCCTGGGCTGTAAAGGCTGGGGTCGCATTGACGTCATGCTGGATAACGATGGCCAGTTTTATCTGCTGGAAGCGAATACCTCTCCGGGTATGACCAGCCACAGCCTGGTGCCGATGGCGGCGCGTCAGGCGGGGATGAGTTTCTCGCAGTTGGTGGTACGAATTCTAGAGTTGGCGGACTGATATGTCGCAGGCTGCGCTGAACACGCGAAACAGTGATGAAGAGGTTTCTTCCTCACGTCGCAATAATGGAACGCGTCTTGCAGGTATTTTCTTCCTGCTGACGGTGCTGTGTACCGTGCTGGTCAGCGGCTGGGTGGTGTTGGGGTGGATGGAAGATGCACAGCGTTTGCCGCTGTCAAAGCTGGTGTTAACCGGTGAGCGCCATTACACGAAGAATGATGATATTCGCCAGTCGATTCTGGCGCTGGGTGCGCCCGGCACCTTTATGACCCAGGACGTGAATATCATCCAGAGTCAGATCGAACGCTTGCCGTGGATCAAGCAGGCCAGCGTCAGAAAGCAATGGCCCGATGAATTGAAGATTCATCTGGTTGAATATGTGCCGATTGCGCGTTGGAATGATCAGCATATGGTGGACGCCGAAGGAAATGCCTTCAGCGTGCCGGCCGATCGCACCAGCAAGCAGGTTTTACCCATGTTATCTGGCCCCGAAGGCAGCGCGAGTGAAGTGTTGCAGGGGTATCGTGACATGTCGCAGGTGTTGGCGAAGGACCGGTTTACCCTGAAGGAGGCGGCAATGACCGCTCGTCGTTCCTGGCAGTTGACGCTTAATAACGATATTAAGCTCAATCTTGGCAGGGGTGACACGATGAAACGTTTGGCTCGCTTTGTAGAACTGTATCCGGTTTTACAGCAGCAGGCGCAAACCGATGGCAAACGGATTAGCTACGTTGATTTGCGTTATGACTCAGGAGCGGCAGTAGGGTGGGTTCCCTTGCCCCCTGAGGAATCTAATCAGCAACAGAATCAGGTACAGGCAGAACAACAATGATCAAGGCGACGGACAGAAAACTGGTAGTTGGACTGGAGATTGGCACCGCGAAGGTCGCCGCTTTAGTAGGGGAAGTTCTGCCCGACGGTATGGTCAATATCATTGGCGTGGGCAGTTGCCCATCACGGGGGATGGATAAAGGCGGGGTGAACGACCTCGAATCCGTGGTGAAATGCGTACAGCGCGCCATTGACCAGGCAGAACTGATGGCAGATTGCCAAATCTCCTCGGTCTATCTGGCGCTTTCGGGCAAACACATTAGCTGTCAGAATGAAATCGGCATGGTGCCGATTTCAGAAGAAGAAGTGACGCAGGAAGACGTGGAAAACGTTGTGCATACCGCGAAATCAGTGCGCGTTCGCGATGAGCACCGTGTGTTGCACGTCATCCCGCAGGAATATGCGATTGACTATCAGGAAGGGATTAAAAACCCGGTCGGTCTTTCCGGTGTTCGTATGCAGGCAAAAGTGCATTTGATCACCTGCCACAACGATATGGCGAAGAACATTGTTAAAGCTGTGGAACGTTGTGGCCTGAAAGTTGACCAACTGATATTCGCCGGACTGGCGGCCAGTTATTCCGTCTTGACGGAAGATGAACGTGAACTGGGCGTCTGCGTCGTCGATATTGGTGGTGGTACAATGGACATCGCCGTTTATACTGGCGGGGCGTTGCGCCACACCAAAGTGATCCCTTATGCAGGGAATGTGGTCACCAGCGACATCGCGTATGCCTTCGGTACGCCGCCGAGCGACGCCGAAGCGATTAAAGTTCGCCACGGCTGCGCGCTGGGATCCATCGTCGGGAAAGACGAAAGCGTTGAAGTGCCAAGCGTGGGCGGGCGTCCGCCGCGCAGTCTGCAACGACAGACGCTGGCAGAGGTGATTGAGCCGCGTTATACCGAACTGCTCAACCTGGTCAACGAAGAGATATTGCAATTACAGGAACAGCTTCGCCAGCAGGGTGTGAAACATCATCTGGCGGCGGGGATTGTACTGACCGGTGGCGCGGCGCAAATTGAAGGTCTTGCCGCCTGTGCCCAGCGCGTGTTCCATACGCAAGTGCGTATCGGCGCGCCGCTGAATATTACCGGTCTGACGGATTACGCTCAGGAGCCGTATTACTCAACGGCGGTGGGGCTGCTTCACTACGGGAAAGAGTCCCACTTAAGTGGTGAAGCTGAAGTAGAAAAGCGTGTTACGGCTTCAGTTGGCTCTTGGATTAAACGTCTTAATAGCTGGCTGCGAAAAGAGTTTTAATTTTTTATGAGGCCGGCGAAAATTACGGCCTCAGGCGACAGGCACAACGGAGAGAGAAACTATGTTTGAACCTATGGAACTGACCAACGACGCGGTGATTAAAGTCATCGGCGTCGGTGGCGGCGGCGGTAACGCCGTTGAACACATGGTGCGCGAGCGCATTGAGGGTGTTGAATTCTTCGCGGTAAATACCGACGCTCAGGCGTTGCGCAAGACGGCGGTTGGCCAGACTATTCAGATCGGTAGCGGTATTACCAAAGGTCTGGGAGCGGGTGCGAACCCGGAAGTCGGTCGCAATGCAGCAGACGAAGATCGTGAAGCTCTGCGTGCAGCGCTTGACGGTGCAGACATGGTGTTTATCGCAGCAGGCATGGGCGGCGGTACCGGTACCGGTGCAGCGCCAGTGGTTGCTGAAGTAGCTAAAGATTTAGGGATCCTGACCGTTGCGGTCGTGACCAAGCCTTTCAATTTTGAAGGCAAAAAGCGTATGGCTTTCGCGGAGCAGGGGATCACTGAGCTGTCCAAGCATGTGGACTCGCTGATCACCATCCCGAACGACAAACTGCTGAAAGTGCTGGGTCGTGGTATCTCCCTGCTCGACGCGTTTGGCGCGGCGAACGACGTGCTGAAAGGCGCTGTTCAGGGCATCGCGGAACTGATTACCCGTCCGGGCCTGATGAACGTCGACTTTGCTGACGTGCGCACCGTGATGTCCGAAATGGGCTACGCAATGATGGGCTCTGGTGTGGCGAGCGGTGAAGACCGTGCAGAAGAAGCTGCTGAAATGGCGATCTCTTCTCCGCTGCTGGAAGATATCGATCTGTCTGGCGCGCGTGGCGTACTGGTCAACATCACGGCGGGCTTCGACCTGCGTCTGGATGAGTTCGAAACCGTGGGTAACACCATCCGTGCCTTTGCATCGGATAACGCGACCGTGGTGATTGGTACCTCTCTGGACCCGGATATGAACGACGAGTTGCGCGTGACCGTTGTTGCTACCGGTATCGGTATGGACAAGCGTCCTGAAATCACCCTGGTCACCAACAAACAGGTGCAGCAGCCGGTGATGGATCGTTACCAGCAGCATGGCATGGCGCCGTTGACGCAAGAGCAGAAACCGGTCGCGAAAGTGGTGAACGATAATACGCCGCAAACCGCGAAAGAGCCGGATTATCTGGATATCCCTGCGTTCCTGCGCAAGCAAGCCGATTAAGAATTGGCTGGAATTTGGGATTCGAGGCTCTTTGTGCTAAACTGGCCCACCGAATGTATAGTACACTTCGGTTGGATAGGTAATTTGGCGAGATTATACGATGATCAAACAAAGGACACTTAAACGTATCGTTCAGGCGACTGGTGTCGGTTTACATACCGGCAAGAAAGTCACCCTGACATTACGCCCTGCGCCGGCCAACACCGGGGTCATCTATCGTCGCACCGACTTGAATCCACCGGTAGATTTCCCGGCCGATGCCAAATCTGTGCGTGATACCATGCTCTGTACATGTCTGGTTAATGAGCATGATGTACGGATTTCAACCGTTGAGCACCTTAATGCTGCTCTGGCGGGTTTGGGTATCGATAACATTGTTATCGAAGTCGATGCTCCGGAAATCCCGATCATGGATGGCAGTGCTGCTCCGTTCGTCTACCTGCTGCTTGATGCCGGTATTGAAGAACTGAACAGTGCCAAGAAATTTGTTCGCATCAAAGAGACCGTTCGGGTCGAAGATGGCGACAAGTGGGCTGAGTTCAGACCGTACAATGGTTTTACGTTGGATTTCACCATCGACTTTAACCATCCGGCGATCGACTCCAGCACTCAGCGCTATGCGATGAATTTCTCTGCTGATGCGTTCATGCGCCAGATCAGCCGCGCGCGTACTTTCGGTTTCATGCGTGATATCGAATATCTGCAGTCCCGTGGCTTGTGCCTGGGCGGCAGCTTCGATTGTGCCATCGTTGTTGACGATTATCGCGTACTGAACGAAGACGGCCTGCGTTTTGAAGATGAATTCGTTCGTCACAAAATGCTCGACGCCATTGGCGACCTGTTCATGTGTGGTCACAACATTATCGGTGCATTTACCGCGTACAAATCCGGACATGCGCTGAATAACAAACTGCTACAGGCTGTTCTGGCAAAACAGGAAGCCTGGGAATATGTGACCTTCCAGGACGACGCAGAACTGCCGTTGGCTTTCAAAGCGCCTTCTACCGTACTGGCATAACGACACAGGTTGTCGCATAAATTCGACTGGTTAATCTGGCACTCTCTCCGGCCAGGTAAGCCAGTCGTTTTTTTTGACATTTTCTTCCCTGCCTGTTGGCAAAAGTGCCTTTCGGTTGTGTTCTTTCGCGTACTGAATCGCGATGCCGTGCGAACGCTGCTTTCTTAAGCACTTTTGCCTGTAACTTCTCATCAATACTGCTGTAGTGCCTGCGCATTAATGATAAGATTTGTGCGCAAAAAACGTTTTGAATAACACGATTGGGATGGCAATAACGTGAGTGGAATACTGACGCGCTGGCGACAGTTAGGTAGACGCTACTTCTGGCCGCATCTCTTATTTGGGATGGTCGCGGCGAGTTTTGGCTTGCCCGCGCTCGGAAATACCGTTGAGCCAACAACGCCGGCAAAGGCGACAGCCAGTAGCCATGAACAGCGCGTTAGAGTTAATTTCAGCCAACTGGCGCTGCTGGAAGCGAGCAATCGTCGCCCCAATTTCACCGTCGATTACTGGCATCAGCATGCTATTCGTACGGTCATCCGTCATCTTTCCTTCGCAATGGCACCGCAGGCGCTGCCCGTTGCTGAAGAACCGTTACCGCTTCAGGCACACCATTTAGCCTTACTGAACACGCTCAGCGCGATGCTGACGCAGGAAGGTACGCCTCCGGCAAGTGTGTCGCGCGTAACGTATGCCCATTTTACGCCTCAGGCCGTATTCACCGTTCCCGCCTGGATCAGCCAGGCGCAGGGGATCCGTGCCGGCCCTCAACGCCTCAGCTAAAAAACCCAATAAACTTCAATACATTATTATGACCCCACATTGCGGGGCGTTTGAGATTTCAATATGCTAATCAAATTATTAACGAAAGTATTCGGTAGCCGTAACGATCGTACGTTACGTCGTATGCGTAAAGCGGTTGCAGTGATCAATGCCATGGAACCGGAGATGGAAAAACTCTCCGATGACGAACTGAAAGCGAAAACCGGTGAATTCCGTGCGCGTCTGGAAAAAGGCGAAAGCGTGGAGAGTCTGATCCCGGAAGCGTTTGCTGTCGTACGTGAAGCCAGTAAGCGCGTTTTCGGCATGCGTCACTTCGACGTTCAGTTGCTCGGTGGGATGGTCCTTAACGATCGCTGCATCGCGGAAATGCGTACCGGTGAAGGTAAAACCCTGACTGCAACGCTGCCAGCTTACCTGAACGCACTAAGCGGCAAAGGTGTTCACGTGGTTACCGTGAACGACTATCTGGCGCAGCGTGACGCCGAAAACAACCGTCCGCTGTTCGAATTCCTCGGTATGACCGTCGGGATCAACCTGCCGGGTATGCCTGCGCCAGCCAAGCGCGAAGCCTACGCCGCCGACATTACTTATGGCACCAATAACGAATATGGCTTTGACTACCTGCGTGACAACATGGCGTTCAGCCCTGAAGAACGCGTACAGCGTAAACTGCACTATGCGCTGGTGGATGAGGTCGACTCCATCCTCATCGATGAGGCGCGTACGCCGCTGATCATTTCCGGCCCGGCTGAAGACAGCTCGGAAATGTACAAGAAAGTGAACAAAATCATCCCGCACCTGATTCGTCAGGAAAAAGAAGATTCTGACAGCTTCCAGGGTGAAGGTCACTTCTCTGTGGATGAAAAAGCGCGCCAGGTTAACCTGACTGAACGTGGTCTGGTACTGATTGAAGAACTGCTGGTGAAAGAAGGCATCATGGATGAAGGCGAGTCTCTGTACTCTCCGGGCAACATTATGCTGATGCACCACGTGACCGCAGCGCTGCGCGCGCACGCGCTGTTCACCCGCGACGTTGACTACATCGTAAAAGACGGCGAAGTCATCATCGTTGACGAACATACCGGTCGTACTATGCAGGGCCGTCGCTGGTCTGATGGTCTGCACCAGGCTGTTGAAGCGAAAGAGGGCGTGGATATCCAGAACGAGAACCAGACGCTGGCCTCGATCACCTTCCAGAACTACTTCCGTCTGTATGAAAAACTGGCCGGTATGACCGGTACGGCAGATACCGAAGCGTTCGAATTTAGCTCAATCTATAAACTGGATACCGTAGTGGTGCCGACCAACCGTCCGATGATCCGTAAAGATATGCCGGATCTGGTCTACATGACCGAAGCGGAAAAAATTCAGGCCATTATTGAAGATATTAAAGAGCGTACCGCCAATGGTCAGCCGGTACTGGTGGGGACTATCTCCATTGAGAAATCCGAAGTGGTTTCTAACGAACTGACCAAAGCGGGCATCAAGCACAACGTTCTGAACGCAAAATTCCACGCCAACGAAGCGGCCATCGTCGCGCAGGCGGGCTATCCGGCGGCGGTAACCATCGCCACCAACATGGCTGGTCGTGGTACCGATATTGTGCTGGGCGGTAGCTGGCAGGCTGAAGTGGCCGCGCTGGAAAACCCAACGCCAGAACAGATTGCACAGATTAAAGCCGACTGGCAGGTTCGCCACGAAGCGGTGCTGGCGTCCGGTGGTCTGCACATCATCGGTACTGAGCGTCATGAATCTCGCCGTATCGATAACCAGTTGCGTGGTCGTTCCGGTCGTCAGGGTGATGCGGGTTCTTCGCGTTTCTACCTGTCAATGGAAGATGCGTTGATGCGTATTTTTGCCTCTGACCGCGTGTCCGGCATGATGCGTAAACTGGGGATGAAACCGGGCGAGGCCATTGAGCACCCGTGGGTCACCAAAGCGATTGCTAACGCGCAGCGTAAAGTGGAAAGCCGCAACTTCGATATTCGTAAGCAACTGCTGGAATACGATGATGTTGCCAACGATCAGCGTCGTGCGATCTATACCCAGCGTAACGAACTGTTGGATGTAAGCGACGTTAGTGAAACTATCAACAGCATTCGTGAAGACGTGTTCAAAGCCACGATTGATGCTTACATTCCGCCGCAGTCTCTGGAAGAAATGTGGGATATCCCGGGTCTGCAGGAACGCCTGAAAAATGACTTCGATCTGGAGATGCCGATCGCAGAATGGCTGGATAAAGAACCAGAACTGCATGAAGAGACACTGCGTGAGCGTATTCTGGCGCAGGCCATCGACGTGTATCAGCGCAAAGAAGAAGTGGTTGGCGCAGAGATGATGCGTCACTTCGAAAAAGGCGTCATGCTGCAAACGCTTGATTCCCTGTGGAAAGAGCACCTGGCGGCGATGGATTACCTGCGTCAGGGCATACATCTGCGTGGCTATGCGCAGAAAGATCCGAAGCAGGAATATAAGCGCGAATCCTTCTCGATGTTTGCCTCTATGCTGGAATCACTGAAATACGAAGTGATCAGTACGCTGAGCAAAGTTCAGGTTCGCATGCCGGAAGAAGTTGAAGCCATGGAGCAGCAGCGTCGTGAAGAGGCGGAGCGTTTAGCGCAGATGCAACAGCTCAGCCATCAGGACGACGACAGCGCTGCGGCGGCCGATCTGGCGGCACAAACGGGCGAGCGTAAAGTAGGTCGTAACGATCCGTGCCCGTGTGGTTCTGGTAAAAAATACAAACAGTGCCACGGCCGTCTGAGCTAAGATCTGCATAATAACGATGTCTGAAGGCGCAGGAAACTGCGCCTTTTTTATGGGTACGACAATATGAAAAAACTGAACATCGCGGTCGGGATTATTCGTAATCCGTATAACGAAATCTTTATCACCCAGCGTGCGGCCGACGCGCATATGGCGAATAAACTGGAATTTCCAGGCGGAAAGATTGAGGCGGGAGAGACGCCGGAGCAGGCGCTGAGCCGCGAGCTACAGGAAGAGGTGGGCATTACGCCGGTAGGTGCCACGCTTTTCGAGAAGCTGGAGTATCAGTTTCCGGACAGGCATATCACGCTGTGGTTCTGGCTGGTGGAAAGCTGGAAAGGTGAACCGTGGGGAAAAGAGGGGCAGCCTGGAAAATGGATTGCCGCCGGGATGTTGCAGGCGGAGGATTTCCCTCCGGCGAATGCGCCCGTGATTGCGAAGTTAAAACAAAACCTGTAGGCCGGATGAGGCGACGCCGACATCCGGTAACGCGCGGTGGGGGCGTATGATCCCCCAGACCGACTCTGTTTACTCTTTCGTTTCGCTCCAGTCGTCGCTGTCGGAAAGATCGCTGCTGCTGGCAATGCGTTTCTCTTCAGCGGCCCATTCACCTAAATCGATCAACTGACAACGTTTGGAACAAAACGGACGGAATGGACTGACTTCACCCCATACAACCGTTTTGCCACAGGTGGGGCAATTTACGGTGATCGTCTCAGACATCTTAACTCCTTAACAGCAGGCCAGTTCGAAATCGAGGCGCTCAGGCACCACGCCATTGTCGCTATCGAGCGGCATAAAACGGATCGCAAAACGGCTCTTGTGGCCGGAAATTTGCGGATAAAGCTGTAAACCCAACGGCAACTGCAGGCGCAGTAAGTCTGCGTCTTCCCCGTTGTCCTGATAAAAGCCGTTCAGGCTGGTTTGTTTACGAAACGGTGCCGAGTTACGAATTAAATCAAGGATCAGAGTCAGCGCCTGAGTCAGCGGGTGCAGGCTGGCAAGCCAGCTATCGACCTGCGCATCGCGCTGTGCCTGTGGCATATGCAGCCAGATATGCAGCGTCGGTAAATCAAAGCTGCAACAACCGCCGGGAATACTCAGACGCTGGCGGACCAGGGCAATCAGCCGATCCTCACGTAAAAATTGTCCCATGCGCGGCGCGGAAATCAAAATACTGCCGGCCGTTTTTAACTGCTGGCGCAGAGCATCAATACGGCTCTGGTCGACGCCCGGGACTTCTGTCCATGCCTGAAGTTTACGCTGCTGGCGCTCAAGCTCTTTCAGTAATTCTGTACGCACTTCACCACGTTCGAATACGTCCAACAAATCTCCGGCATTGCGAAAGAAATGCAGAGCATCTGAACTCTCTGCAATCGGTAAGCGTGCAGAGAGTTGTTGAACCAAAAACTCAATGCGCAACCACGTGCGCATCTTCTCATTGAGAGGGTGTTCAAAAAGGACCTGGGTGTGCATTACGGTTTTTCCTGTGAGACAAACTGCGACGCAAGCTGGAGATAACGTGCGTGCAGGCGGGCGACATCCGACATGATGGAATCTGGTGCGCCATTATTATCAATAACATCGTCTGCCACGGCAAGGCGTGCTTCACGCGTCGCCTGAGCAGCGAGAATCTGTTCAACGTGTGCGCGCGTAACGTCATCGCGCTGCATGGTCCGGGCAAGCTGCGTCTCGGGGGTGACATCCACCACGAGCACGCGATTGGCCTGGCGATAAAGGCCGTTTTCAACCAGTAATGGCACCACCCACAGCACATATGCAGACGTCGCCTGTTGCAACTGACGTTGGGTCTCCTGCTGGATGAGCGGATGAAGCAAGGCACCGAGCCAGGCCTTCTCCTGCGGATCAGCAAAAATCCGTTCGCGAAGCAGTCGACGATGCAGCGTGCCGTCTGCGGCAATCAGTTCAGGGCCAAAATGCGCCGCAATCGCATCCAGCGCAGGCTTGCCCGGTTCGACCACCTGGCGGGCAATAATATCGGCGTCAATTATCTGAATTCCGAGGTCAGCAAAGGCATTCGCAACGGTGCTTTTACCACTGCCAATGCCGCCAGTTAAGGCTACTGTATACCTCATAAGCTCGGTTCCCGGGAATTCATTATGATAATCAATTGGTTGAAAGTTGAACGTACACTGGCGATGATGACTCTGGGCGTGCCCGCTATTCGCCAGGTAAATTTATGGGATTGTAGCGTAAAAAAAGAGAATTTCGCAGTCTTGCGCGGCATTGATTAGTGCGTATGATAGCGTCACTGGAGTTGCGCTCTCATACTAATAGCCCTTAACCCCAGGAATCCGCACATGCGTATTGAAGAAGATCTGAAGTTAGGTTTTAAAGACGTTCTTATCCGCCCTAAGCGTTCTACCCTTAAAAGTCGTTCCGATGTTGAGCTGGAACGTCAATTCACCTTTAAACATTCAGGTCAGACCTGGTCCGGCGTACCTATTATTGCTGCCAACATGGATACCGTCGGGACATTTGCGATGGCAACGGCTCTTGCCTCTTTCGATGTGCTGACCGCCGTTCATAAGCATTACACCGTTGAAGACTGGACGGCTTTTGTGAGCTCGGCATCAGCCGATGTACTCAAGCACGTCATGGTCTCTACCGGTACGTCCGATGCGGATTTCGAGAAGACCAAACAGATTCTGGCGTTGGATCCGGCACTGAACTTTGTCTGCATCGATGTTGCCAATGGCTACTCCGAACACTTTGTTCAGTTCGTGTCGAAAGCGCGTGAAGCCTGGCCGACCAAAACCATCTGCGCCGGTAATGTGGTCACGGGCGAAATGTGTGAGGAACTGGTTCTGTCTGGCGCGGATATCGTTAAAGTCGGTATTGGTCCGGGCTCTGTCTGCACTACGCGTGTGAAAACCGGTGTTGGTTATCCGCAACTGTCTGCGGTGATCGAGTGTGCTGATGCGGCGCACGGTCTGGGTGGGATGATTGTCAGCGATGGTGGTTGTACCATGCCTGGTGATGTGGCGAAAGCATTCGGTGGCGGCGCTGATTTCGTGATGCTTGGCGGTATGCTGGCCGGTCACGAAGAGAGTGGCGGTAAAATCGTTGAAGAAAACGGCGAAAAATTCATGCTGTTCTACGGCATGAGCTCTGAATCCGCCATGACCCGTCATGTCGGCGGCGTTGCGCAGTATCGCGCTGCGGAAGGGAAAACCGTCAAGCTGCCGCTGCGTGGCCCGGTGGAGAACACCGCGCGTGATATTCTCGGCGGCCTGCGTTCAGCCTGTACCTACGTCGGTGCCTCTCGTTTGAAAGAGCTGACCAAACGTACGACGTTTATCCGGGTTCAGGAACAAGAAAACCGCGTTTTCAATAGCCTGTAACCCTCCTCAGGAACTGGCGCTGCATTGAGCGCCAGTTCTGCTGTCGACTTCCTTCGTTATCCCACGCCACTCATCGCATCGCCCAGATGGAAAATCGGTAAATACATCGCCACGACCAGTGTGCCGATGATAAGCCCTGTAATCACCAGCAGCGCGGGTTCCAGTAGTGCCGCCAGGTTGTCAGCCATCGCCTGAGTATGTTCATCATGATGACGGGCAAGGCTGCGCAACATGATATCCAGCGAGCCAGAGGCTTCTCCGGTCCTGACCAGTTGCAGACATAATGGGCTAAATTCTTCCGCATTTTTGAGTGCCTGCCAGACGGGCACGCCGGTACTGATATCGTGCTGTACCTGGGCCAGGCGCAGTGCCCAGTAAGGGCACTGAATCGTCTCTTTCACGCTCTCAAGCGCGGGTAAAAATGCGATCCCCGCCGTCTGCGTTAGCGCGAGGATGGTAAAAATTTGTGTGAGCTTCTGACCCCTTATCAACTGGCCCATCACGGGCATGCGGAGTAATCCTCTCTGGCGCAGCATTTGCCAGCCGGGCTTTCGGCTCAGCAGGCTGTTGGTTGCAATTAGCATGACGAGCATCAGGACAATCAGCCCACTCCAGCGATGACTCCAGTCGGCAAACGCGATGATCCCCTGAGTGAGAGCAGGTAGCGGCGTGTTAAAGGTCCGGTAAATGGCGGCAAATTCAGGCAGGACAAAGTGGAGCATCGCCACCACCACCATGACCGCCATCGTTAAAATAATGATGGGGTAGCGCAGTGCTTTTTTGACCTTATCGGTTAACTGTTTTTGCGCCTTCTGCTGCCGGGCGAGTTCAAAGCAGCATTCATCCAGTTTCCCGGTTAACTCTCCGGTGCGTATCATCGCCTGATACAGCGGTGGAAACACGTCAGGCCACTGCTCCAGCGCGCTGGAGAGCGGTGTACCGTGTTCCAGTTCGTTTGCAAGGCTCCCTAACAGGGCTTGCCACTGCTTGCTTGGTTGCTGTCCGGCAAGCAATTCCAGCCCTTCAGACAACGTTAGCCCCGCTTTTAGCAGCGTAGCGAGCTGGTGAATCACTTCCGTGGATTTGTCATGGCGCCAGAGCGCACGCTTTACGCGTAAGGATTTCACGCGCAAAGGTATTATCTGATGCTGTTCAAGTTCCTGCATCAACACGAGTCGGTTTTCCGCCCAACGGGTTCCCTCTCCGGGCAGGCCATCGTGATTCATTCCCTGCCAGTACCACAGCTTTTTAGTGATCATCTGGCATACCCAGAATGCGCACCAGTTCCTCAAACGTCGTCAGCCCTTGATCGACGGCGCGGCATCCGCTTTCAAAGAGCGTGCTCATTCCTGCCTGTTTTGCATGGGCTTCCAGCGTTGCGGCTGAGGCGTCGTTGGCAATCTGATGACGCAGTTCAGCGGTGATCGCAAGTAATTCAAACAACGCCGCACGACCATAGAAGCCGTGATAGCAGTGTTCGCAGCCAACCGCCTGCCAGCGGGGTAGCGGCGTTGGGTACCATGCGGGCGGTAAGCGAAGGGGATCGTCACTCAGCCGTCGACAGTGCGGACACAGTTTTCTGACCAGCCGTTGCGCGACCACTAAGGTTAACGCGGAAGAGAGCATCCAGCGCGCCACCCCCATCTGCTGTAAGCGTACCAGCGCTTCGCAGGTTGAGTTGGTATGCAGCGTGGAAAGCACCAGATGCCCGGTCTGTGCGGCCTTAATAGCAATTTCTGCGGTTTCGCCGTCGCGGATCTCACCTACCATGATGACATCCGGATCCTGGCGTAGCAGTGCCCGCAATACGCCCTGAAAGGTCAGCCCGGCACGGGGATGGATCTGCGTCTGATTGATACCGTCGAGGGGAATCTCCACCGGATCCTCAACACTGCACAGATTCACCTCCGGTGCGTTTCGCGTTTGCAGCGCGCTATAAAGCGTTACCGTTTTACCGCTACCCGTGGGGCCAGTGACGAGGATCAGCCCCTGAGGTTGTTGCAGGGCGTGGAGGAAGGCAGAGAGTTGCGTGTCGTGCATACCCAGCGTGCAGGCATCCAGTGCCTGATTTACCTGATGCAGCAACCGTAGCACTACCTTTTCGCCATAACGACAGGGAAGGGTGGCGATACGAAACGAGACGGCAGCGCCGTTCAACTCAATGGTAAATTGCCCGTCCTGCGGCAAGCGGTGTTCCGCGATATCCAGATGGCTTAACACTTTCAAACGTGCTGTCAGGGCGATACCGGTCTCTTTGGCGATATTGGGTAAGCTATGTAGCACGCCGTCCACGCGTAAGCGGAGACGGACGTGATGCTCTGCAGGTTCTATGTGGATATCTGAGGCCCGTTTCGCCAGCGCGCTTTGTAATGTGTTATCCAGTAAAACCGCCGCGCTGACGCTGCTCTCAGGCACCACGGACGGCAGCGCGGGTGAGGCGTGATGCTGGTGTTGCTCCATTTGCTGGCGCGTCCAGCAGGCAATCTCAATGCGGCGAGTCGTGGCAAAATGTAGGGCGTCCAGCAGTTCTTGAGAAGGGGCATCTTCGACGGCAATGTGTACCACATCGTTATTGGCATCAAGTAATATCCCCTGGTAGCGCTGGCACAGCGCGCTGAGTTGCGTCGTGTTCATGGCGCTTCCTTAATGGCTATCGAAGCGAAAGACGTCTTCGCAGGCCTGTTTTAACGCGCTGTCATTCTGGATGTTGCAGTTACGCGTCCAGCCCGTAATGCCTTCTGCTTTGTCCCACCCAGGGGTCATGATGACGCTAAGCCCGTTCAGACTTTCCTGGCCAGTAAGCGAAACCACCCCATTTTCGACGCTCATTCCTGAGACATAGCGCGTTGTTGTGGGAGAGGGAATCCCGTTGACGCTTGCGTCGCAGGTGTCTGTACCACCATGCTCCAGGGCGCAGAGTTCGACGGCAGTGCGGTAGGGGACAAAGGTTTGCAGCATATCCGTTAGCGCCGCTTTGCGCAGATAGTTCTGATAGGCCGGAATGCCGATGGCGCTGAGGATGGCAATAATGCCGATCACCACCATCAGTTCAATAAGGGTAAATCCGCGTTGTTTATCCATTGTTCGCTCCTTGAGTGAGTGGACGTCACTTTGGCAAACGCCGGCACGCCAGGCGAGCAGCAAAAAATGAATCAGGAAGGCGGGTTCAGAGGAATGTTATCGGTTTGCAGTCGCAAGCAATGAGATTGCGAGGCTCGACGAGGATTTTAGTGATTGAAAGGAATAAACAGGCCCGATAAGCAGCGCTATCAGGCCCTATAATGATTACGCGTTAGCGAAGCGCATGGACAGGTCCAGCGCCCGGAGATGCTTGGTTAGCGCACCCACGGAGATAAAATCGACGCCAGTTTCGGCAAATTCCCGCAGCGTTTCGTTGGTCACGTTGCCGGAAACTTCCAGGCGCGCCTGGCCGTTGGTCCGTTTTACCGCCTCACGCATCTGTTCCGTTTCAAAGTTATCCAGCATGATGATGTCGGCACCGGCTTTCAGCGCGTCGTCCAGTTCATCGAGGTTTTCAACTTCGACTTCTACAGGCACATCCGGATGCAGCCAGAAGGCTTTCTCCACCGCCTGACGCACGGAACCAGACGCAATAATGTGGTTCTCTTTGATTAGGAAGGCATCCGAAAGCCCCAGGCGATGATTCGCGCCGCCACCGCAGAGTACGGCATATTTCAGCGCGGTACGCAGCCCAGGCAGGGTTTTACGCGTATCCAGCAGTTGGGTCTTTGTGCCCTCCAGGATATCAACGTACTTACGCACTTCGCTGGCGACACCTGACAGGGTCTGCACGAAGTTCAGCGCGGTACGCTCGCCGGTCAGTAACACGCGCGAGGGACCGTCCAGCTCAAACAGCGGTTGGTTCGCCTTGATGCTGTCGCCGTCTTCGACGTGCCAGGTGATGCTGACATCGTCGCCAGCCAGTTGAATAAAGACCTCTTCAACCCAGCGTTTGCCACAAAAAACGCCGTCTTCACGGGTGATGACCGTGGCATGAGAACGGCTGTTCTCCGGTAAAAGTTGAGCCGTAATATCGTTGCTGGCATCCACTTCACCGCCTAAATCTTCGCGCAGCGCCTGGGCGACAACGTTTGGGATATCCAGGTTAATGCGTTCCAACAGCGCGTCACGTCGGTAGTCAGGGTTATAGCGGCGAGGCGGCATGATAAAACTCCAAATTGCTAACGAATCATAAGGTAGAAACATGCTACTCTGAAGCGGCTATAAGCACCACTCAAAAGGAGATTCAGCATGTTGTTAGACAAGGGCTGGCTGGCGGAAGCGCGACGCGTTCCTTCTCCGCACCACGATTGCCGCCCGGATGATGAAGTCCCTTCGTTACTGGTGGTGCACAATATCAGCCTGCCGCCCGGCGAGTTTGGCGGTCCGTGGATTGACGCACTATTCACTGGAACAATTGATCCCAATGCCCATCCCTTTTTTGCCGAAATCGCGCATCTTCGCGTTTCCGCTCATTGTCTGATTCGCCGTGATGGCGAAATCGTTCAGTATGTTCCTTTTGATAAGCGTGCATGGCATGCCGGCGTGTCGAATTATTATGGACGTGAACGCTGCAATGATTTTTCGATTGGTATTGAGCTGGAAGGGACCGATACGCTGGCCTACACCGATGTCCAGTACCAACAACTGGCTGCCATCACGCGTGCATTAATAAAGATTTACCCGGCCGTTGCCGAAAACATAACCGGACACTGTGATATTGCGCCTGAGCGTAAGACCGATCCCGGTCCGGCTTTTGACTGGGCAAAGTTTCGCGCCCTGGTCACCGCCTCGTCAGATAAGGAGATGACATGACGCTATTTACGACATTACTGGTGCTGCTTGTCGAGCGCCTGTTTAAGCTGGGCGAACACTGGCAGTTCGATCACCGTTTAGAAACTTTTTTTCGCCGGGTCAAACGCTTCTCAATGGCGCGTACGCTCGGGATGATGATCATCGCAATGGTGGTCACATTCCTGTTGCTGCGAGCGCTCGATGGACTGCTGTTTAATGTGCCAACGATTGTGGCGTGGATCCTGATTGGGTTGCTGTGCATTGGCGCGGGCAAAGTGCGGATGCACTATCACGCTTACCTTAACGCGGCGTCGCGCGATGATGCGCATGCCCGAACGGCGATGGCCAGCGAACTGACGTTGATTCATGGCGTTCCACCGGATTGCAATGAGCGTGAGTTTTTGCGTGAACTGCAAAATGCGCTGCTGTGGATTAACTTCCGTTTCTATATCGCACCGCTGTTCTGGCTGATCGTCGGTGGTCCATGTGGACCGGTACTGCTGGTGGGCTATGCCTTCCTGCGTTCGTGGCAGTCCTGGCTGGCGCGTTACCAGACGCCGCATGAGCGCTTACAGTCCGGCATCGATGCCATTCTTCATGTTCTCGACTGGATCCCGGTGCGTCTGGCGGGCGTGGTGTATGCCCTGATCGGTCATGGAGAAAAAGCGTTGCCCGCGTGGTTTGCCTCTCTGGCGGATCTGCGTACTTCGCAATATCAGGTGTTAACACGCCTGGCGCAGTTCTCGCTGGCGCGTGAGTCGCATACCGATAAGGTTGAAACGCCAAAAGCGGCCGTTTCCATGGCGAAGAAAACGTCGTTTGCCTTAGTGGTGGTGATTGCCGTGCTCACCATTTATGGCACGTTGATTTAACGTCCTGGCAGGACGCCCGGTAAGTTGCGTGTTACCGGGCAATGATGTTAAAGCGTATCTGCGGGCGGGATGCCGAAGTCTGGCATTCCGTGGTCATCCCAGTGAATCAGCTTCAGACGGGTATGCCGATTGGGATCGTAGAGCGGATCGCCTTCAATTTCGGTGTAGTTACGCGCGTGATACACCAGCACGTCATCGCCTTCCGGCGTTTGGGTAAAGCTGTTGTGCCCGGGTCCATACTGGCGATTTTCATTGCTGGTGGTAAACACCGGCCGCGGGGATTTATGCCAGTTTGCCGGATTCAGCGGATCGGCGTGAATATCAATCCATAACAGTCCCATGCAGTAATTTTCATCCGTGGCGCTGGCGGAGTAGCTGATAAACAGCCTGTCACCGTGGGTTAATACTGCCGGACCTTCGTTGACCCAAAAACCCCGACACTCCCAGTCGTACTCCGGTTTGCTGAGCATCACCGGCTGGCCTTTAATCGTCCAGGGATTTTCCAACTCCGCCAGATAAATGTTGGAGTTACCGGCGATATCTGGGGATTTTTGCGCCCACAGATACCACTGTTTTCCCTGATGGTGGAATGTTGTGGCATCGAGTGCAAAGGTATCAAACGGTGTTTTCACCTGACCCTTTTCGACCCAGTTGCCGGTGAGCGGATCGGGATCTGTACACTCCAGCGCGTACATCCGATGCTGAAACATGCCCAGTTTGTCGAGCGCCTGAGTATGCGCGGCGGCAAAGTAGATGACCCATCTACCATCGAGGTGATGAATTTCCGGTGCCCAGATCAGCTCGCTCATCGGGCCGTGTTCGGGTTTGCGCCAGACGACAACGGGTGACGCTGTACGTAATCCTTCCAGCGAATCCGCCCGCCGGATTTCCAGTCGGTCGTACTCTGGCACTGAGGCAATAAAGTAATAGTCGCTGCCGTCGCGCAGGATAAACGGATCGGCGCGTTGTTCAATAAACGGGTTAGGCCAGTTTTGCATCAGGCTTTCCTTACGGTTTCAGTGGCTTTCAGTTCCTGATAATCATTGAGTTCGCGGTAGTTAGCGCGGCGTTTTTCCAGATCGTCCTGAATCTGTTTCATCAGTTCGCGGTCGACTTTCAACAGACGTACTACGCCGGCGGTAATCAGATAGCCGACTCCCGGAATCACGGTAAAGAGCAGCATGATGCCGTTGATCGCGGAGTCGCTTTGCGCTTTCGCCCCGGCATCGTAGCCGTACCACGAGAGCAGAAAGCCAACCATCGCCCCGGCAATCGCCAGACCGAGTTTCAGGAAGAACAGGTTGCCGGAAAAGCTTATGCCGGTAATGCGCTTGCCGGTTTTCCATTCGCCGTAGTCGTCAACGTCTGCCATCAGCGACCAGTGCAGCGGCGACGGGATTTGGTGCAAAATGTTAAGCAGGAAGTAGAGCACGACAATCATCATCGTGGCTTTGGGATCGAAGAAGTAAAACGCGCAGGAGAAAAGGGCCAGCGCGATGTTGGTCCAGAAGAAAACCTTTAGCTTGCACCAGCGGTCGGTCAGCACTTTCGCCAACACGCTACCGATCATCATGCCGACCACGCCGAGACTGATAAAGATCGTGGCGAAATGGGTGCTTTGTCCCATAACCCAGGTGACGTAGTACATGGTTGCCGCCATACGGATAAAGCCCGGACAGACGTTGCACAGCGTCAGCAGCAGTATGCGTACCCACTGATCGTTCTTCCACACGTCTTTGAAGTCGTTTTTCATGTCATCGTGCGTGGGAACGGCAGGGCGCACACGTTCACGAACGGTGGCAAAGCAGAACAGGAACATACACATGCCGATAATGGCCAGCACGGTCATCGCCAGTTGATAGCCCTTCGCTTTGTTGTCGCCGCCAAACCAGTCGACCATTGGCAGTAGAGTGAGCGACAGCAGCAACGTCGCGATACCGACCAGTACAAAGCGGTAAGACTGGCAGGCCACGCGTTCTTTCGGATCGTTGGTGATCACGCCGCCCAATGAGCAATAAGGAATGTTGATCGCCGTATAAGTAATCGACAGCAGGAAGTATGTGACAAACCATAGATAACCTTGCTGCTATAAGTCCACTCCGGGGTGGTGAACATCAGAATGCTGAACAGCGCGTAAGGGAAGGCAATCCACAATAACCATGGACGAAAACGGCCATATTTGCTTTGGGTTCGGTCAGCAATAGCGCCCATAATGGGGTCAGTAACGGCGTCGATAACGCGTACTGACAGTAATAACACCCCTACCAGAGCCGGGGCGAGACCAAAAACATCCGTATAAAAATAGTTAACAAACAGCATGATAGCGCCAAAGATGATGTTGCATCCGGCATCGCCCATGCCATAACCAATCTTTTCTCTTACCGACAGCTTACCTGTATCCATTGAGATGTCTCCCCATCAAGGTGATGGAAAGAATTATTCGTCTGTAAGCCTTTAATTGCGTTGCAGGATAGCGCCGCTGATATGGACGAAATGGCTGTTGGGGAGAAAGTGTGAGGCAGGTAACAACCCTCACCCACGACGGGTGAGGGTTCAAGGAATTAATGGGCTTTCGCCGTCTTCGCGGATTTCTGTTTGCACAGATAACCGATGCCAAGAACAACCAGCCATACCGGGATCAGGTAAACCGAAATCGCCATACCCGGCGTCATCAGCATAATTACCAGCACCGCCGCCATGAAGGCCAGACAGACCCAGTTACCCAGCGGGTAGAACAGCGCCGGGAAGCGGGTTTTCACTCCCTGTTGCTGCTTCGCGCGGCGGAATTTGATGTGCGCCAGACTGATCATCGCCCAGTTGATCACCAGTGCGGAGACCACCAGCGCCATCAGCAGGCCGAAGGCGGATTCTGGCGCCATGTAGTTGATCAGTACGCACAGCGCCGTCACCAGCGCCGAAACGATGATGGTATTCACCGGCACGCCGCGTTTGTCGATAGTGAGCAGGATTTTCGGGGCGTTACCCTGTTGCGCCAGACCAAACAGCATGCGGCTGTTACAGTAAACGCAACTGTTGTATACCGACAGTGCCGCCGTCAGAACCACGATATTCAGCGCGTTCGCCACGAAGGTATCGCCCAGCTCGTGGAAGATTAGGACAAACGGGCTGGTGTCAGCGGTGACACGCGTCCACGGCAGCAGGGAAAGCAGAACGGCCAGTGAACCCACATAGAAAATCAGAATACGATAGATTACCTGGTTGGTGGCTTTGGGAATGCTCTGCTCCGGGTTATCGGCTTCGGCTGCGGTGATACCGACCAGCTCGAGCCCGCCGAAAGAGAACATGATGATCGCCATCATCATTACCAGCCCGGTCATACCATGAGGCAGGAAGCCGCCCTGTTCCCACAGGTTACGCACGGTTGCCTGCGGGCCGCCATTGCCGCTGAATAGCAGCCAGCCGCCGAACAGGATCATCGCGACCACGGCGATGACTTTGATGATCGCAAACCAGAACTCCATCTCACCGAACACTTTTACGTTGGTCAGGTTGATGGCGTTGATCGCAATAAAGAAAACGGCTGCCGAAACCCAGGTGGGGATCTCCGGCCACCAGAACTGAATGTACTTGCCGACGGCGGTCAATTCCGCCATTGCAACCAGCACATACAGCACCCAATAGTTCCAGCCCGATGCAAATCCCGCAAAACTCCCCCAGTACTTGTAGGCAAAGTGACTGAATGAACCGGCGACCGGCTCCTCAACCACCATTTCACCCAACTGGCGCATAATAAGGAAGGCAATAAAACCGGCTATCGCATAACCCAGAATAATACCGGGGCCAGCGGACTGAATTACGGAGGCGCTTCCCAGGAACAGGCCTGTTCCTATCGCGCCGCCCAGCGCGATAAGCTGGATATGGCGGTTCTTAAGGCCGCGCTTTAGCTGCTCGCCGTGCTGCTGACTGTCCATCATGAAACCTCGTGAGTGGTTTACCCTTCAGTACCCGGCCGCGTGACGGCGACCGGGCAATTTGAGTAATTATTATTTGTCCTACGCAGAGATGCGTGTAAGTTTGCAATTCCGTCTGTTGTATTATTATGTTTACAGCAATGAATTTTAAAATGTCGCCGAAACTCTTTTGTCCGGAACAGAATAATGGTATGTGGCAGGGAATGCACCTGCTTTGTGAATGGATGATGACGAGTTGAATAAAAAGAGAGCAGTTGTCTATCCCGCCTCTTATTCCCTGATAACACTTCTGTAAGATATAAAGTGATTACCTATACATAAAATATGCATAAAAATGCATCTGAATCGGTTCAACCAGGATTTTTCTTCGTTTCAATAAGGTTAAAACTACCTCGCGGGTGGTAAATTTAACATTTGTGCATAGTTACATGTTTGAAACGATATTTCTGTGATGTTGTTAAAATGTGCCTGCTTTACTGATTTCAATCAAAACCTGTATGGACATAAGGTGAATACTTTGTTACTTTAGCGTCACAGATATGAAATTGGTAAGACCAATTGACTTCGGGCAAATGGCTTAAGACAGGACATCATGGCCTACAGCAAAATCCGCCAACCAAAATTATCCGATGTGATTGAGCAACAGCTGGAGTTTTTGATTCTTGAGGGCACACTACGCCCGGGCGAAAAACTCCCACCGGAACGCGAACTGGCGAAACAGTTCGACGTCTCCCGTCCCTCCTTGCGTGAGGCGATTCAACGTCTCGAAGCGAAGGGATTGCTGCTTCGTCGCCAGGGCGGCGGCACTTTTGTTCAGAGTAGCCTGTGGCAGAGCTTTAGCGATCCACTGGTAGAACTGCTCTCCGACCATCCTGAATCCCAGTTTGACCTGCTTGAGACGCGCCATGCGCTGGAAGGCATTGCTGCATACTACGCAGCGTTGCGCAGTACGGATGAAGACAAAACACGTATTCGTGAATTGCATCATGCCATTGAACTGGCGCAAGAGTCGGGTGACCGCGATGCCGAGTCCGATGCGGTCCTCCAGTATCAAATTGCTGTCACCGAAGCTGCGCACAATGTGGTGTTACTTCATCTGCTAAGGTGTATGGAGCCCATGCTGGCCCAGAACGTACGTCAGAACTTCGAGTTGCTCTATTCGCGTCGCGAGATGCTTCCGCTGGTGAGTGGTCACCGCACCCGTATTTTCGAAGCGATTATTGCCGGTAAGCCAGAAGAGGCGCGTGAAGCATCACATCGCCATCTGGCGTTTATCGAAGAGATTCTGCTCGACCGCAGCCGTGAGGAGAGCCGTCGTGAACGCGCCTTACGTCGTCTGGAGCAGCGAAAGAATTAGTGATTTTTCTGGTAGCTCGTTAGCCAGAAGATGTTGTAAATCAAGCGCTAATGAATGAAAGGCGCGGCAACTAAACGCAGAACCTGTCTTATTGCACTTTTAGTTGTTCAAAATAATTCGGCTTGTATCGCGGCGGCAAGCGCGCGAGTCGCCAGGAGCATAGTGAACTATGTGACTGGCGCAAGGAAGCGCAGCCAACAAAGAGACAACCTGAAGAATGAAGAACAAAGAGCGCAATGGGACAGGTTCCAGATAACTCAACGTATTAGATAGATAAGGAATACCCCCATGTCAGAACGTTTCCCAAATGACGTGGATCCGATCGAAACTCGCGACTGGCTACAGGCGATCGAATCGGTCATCCGTGAAGAAGGTGTTGAGCGCGCTCAGTATCTGATTGACCAGCTTCTTTCTGAAGCCCGCAAAGGCGGCGTGAAAGTAGCGGCAGGTACAGGGGCAAGCAATTACATCAACACTATTGCCGTTGAAGATGAGCCGGAATATCCGGGCAATCTGGAGCTGGAGCGTCGTATTCGATCTGCTATCCGTTGGAACGCCATCATGACCGTGCTGCGTGCGTCTAAAAAAGACCTCGAGCTGGGCGGCCACATGGCATCCTTCCAGTCTTCTGCGACCGTGTACGATGTGTGCTTCAACCACTTCTTCCGTGCCCGCAATGAGCAGGATGGCGGCGACCTGGTGTACTTCCAGGGCCACATCTCCCCGGGCATTTACGCACGTGCATTCCTGGAAGGCCGTCTGACTGAAGAGCAGATGGACAATTTCCGTCAGGAAGTTCATGGCAATGGCCTGTCTTCCTACCCGCACCCGAAACTGATGCCAGAATTCTGGCAGTTCCCGACCGTTTCTATGGGTCTGGGCCCAATCGGTGCGATCTATCAGGCTAAGTTCCTGAAATATCTGGAACACCGTGGCCTGAAAGACACCTCTAAACAAACCGTTTACGCTTTCCTTGGCGACGGTGAGATGGACGAGCCGGAATCCAAGGGTGCTATCACCATTGCGACCCGTGAAAAACTGGATAACCTGGTCTTCGTCATCAACTGTAACCTGCAGCGTCTGGACGGCCCGGTCACCGGTAACGGCAAAATCGTTAACGAGCTGGAAGGTATCTTCGAAGGTGCTGGCTGGAACGTAATCAAAGTGATGTGGGGCGGTCGTTGGGATGAGCTGCTGCGTAAAGACACCAGCGGTAAACTGATCCAACTGATGAACGAAACCGTTGACGGCGACTACCAGACCTTCAAATCCAAAGATGGCGCATACGTTCGTGAGCACTTCTTCGGTAAATATCCGGAAACCGCAGCACTGGTTGCCGACTGGACTGATGAGCAGATCTGGGCGCTGAACCGTGGTGGTCACGATCCGAAGAAAGTCTACGCTGCACTGAAAAAAGCGCAGGAAACCAAAGGCAAAGCCACCGTCATCCTGGCCCATACCATCAAAGGTTATGGCATGGGTGACACCGCCGAAGGTAAAAACATCGCTCACCAGGTGAAGAAAATGAACATGGATGGCGTGCGCTACATTCGCGACCGTTTCAATGTTCCGGTTACTGACGAGCAGGTTGAAAAACTGTCTTACATTACCTTCCCGGAAGGTTCTGAAGAGCACAAATATCTGCACGAACGCCGCCAGGCGCTGCACGGCTACCTGCCGAGCCGTCAGCCGAACTTCACTGAGAAGCTGGAACTGCCGACCCTGGAAGACTTCGGCGCGCTGCTGGAAGAGCAGAACAAAGAAATCTCTACGACCATCGCTTTCGTTCGTGCCCTGAACGTGATGCTGAAGAACAAATCGATCAAAGATCGTCTGGTTCCGATCATCGCCGACGAAGCGCGTACTTTCGGTATGGAAGGTCTGTTCCGTCAGATTGGTATTTACAGCCCGAACGGCCAGCAGTACACCCCGCAGGACCGTGAGCAGGTTGCGTACTACAAAGAAGACGAGAAAGGTCAGATTCTGCAGGAAGGGATCAACGAGCTGGGCGCAGGGTCTTCCTGGCTGGCCGCGGCGACTTCCTATAGCACCAACGATCTGCCGATGATTCCGTTCTACATCTACTACTCCATGTTCGGTTTCCAGCGTATCGGCGACCTGTGCTGGGCAGCAGGTGACCAACAGGCGCGTGGCTTCCTGATTGGCGGGACGTCTGGTCGTACAACGCTGAACGGTGAAGGTCTGCAGCACGAAGATGGTCACAGCCATATTCAGTCTCTGACTATCCCGAACTGTATCTCTTACGATCCGTCTTACGCCTACGAAGTTGCAGTCATCATGCACGATGGTCTGGAGCGTATGTACGGTGAAAAACAAGAGAACGTTTACTACTACATCACCACGCTGAACGAAAACTACCACATGCCAGCCATGCCGGAAGGTGCTGAGGAAGGTATCCGTAAAGGTATCTACAAACTCGAAACCCTGGAAGGTAGCAAAGGTAAAGTTCAGCTGCTGGGCTCCGGTTCTATCCTGCGTCACGTTCGTGAAGCGGCAGAGATCCTGGCGAAAGACTACGGCGTGGGTTCTGACGTGTACAGCGTCACCTCCTTCACCGAACTGGCACGTGATGGTCAGGACTGTGAACGCTGGAACATGCTGCACCCACTGGAAACCCCGCGCGTTCCGTACATCGCTCAGGTGATGAACGACGCGCCGGCTGTAGCATCAACTGACTATATGAAACTGTTTGCCGAACAGGTTCGTACTTATGTACCGGCTGATGATTATCGCGTACTGGGTACCGACGGTTTCGGTCGCTCTGACAGCCGTGAAAACCTGCGTCACCACTTCGAAGTGGATGCTTCCTACGTGGTAGTCGCGGCACTGGGCGAACTGGCTAAACGTGGCGAAATCGATAAGAAAGTGGTTGCGGATGCAATTACCAAATTCAACATCGATGCAGAAAAAGTTAACCCGCGTCTGGCGTAAGAGGTAAAAGAATAATGGCTATCGAAATCAAAGTACCGGACATCGGGGCAGATGAAGTTGAAATCACCGAGATCCTGGTCAAAGTAGGCGACAAGGTAGAAGCCGAACAGTCGCTGATCACCGTAGAAGGCGATAAAGCCTCTATGGAAGTTCCGTCTCCACAGGCTGGCGTTGTCAAAGAGATCAAAGTCTCTGTTGGCGACAAAACAGAGACTGGCAAATTGATCATGATTTTCGATTCCGCTGACGGTGCAGCAGCCGCTGCACCTGCTCCGGCAGA
The DNA here is from genome assembly GCF_018323885.1 of Citrobacter amalonaticus. Lineage (NCBI taxonomy): Bacteria > Pseudomonadati > Pseudomonadota > Gammaproteobacteria > Enterobacterales > Enterobacteriaceae > Citrobacter > Citrobacter amalonaticus. The sequence continues at coordinate 1,000,855 of NZ_AP024585.1, forward strand.
AGAGAAGAAAGAAGCCGCTCCGGCAGCAGCACCTGCAGCTGCAGCAGCGAAAGACGTCCATGTACCCGACATCGGCGGTGACGAAGTTGAAGTGACTGAGATCATGGTCAAAGTGGGCGATACCGTTGCCGCTGAACAGTCCCTGATCACCGTAGAAGGCGACAAAGCTTCTATGGAAGTGCCGGCGCCGTTTGCGGGTACCGTGAAAGAGATCAAAATCAACACCGGCGACAAAGTGTCTACCGGCTCCCTGATCATGGTCTTCGAAGTGGCGGGTGCTGCACCTGCTGCCGCGCCTGCACAGGCCGCTGCTCCGGCCCCGGCTGCTGCACCAGCAGCCACTGGCGCGAAAGACGTTAACGTACCGGATATCGGCGGTGACGAAGTTGAAGTGACCGAAGTGATGGTGAAAGTGGGCGATAAAGTGGCCGCTGAGCAATCACTGATCACCGTTGAAGGCGACAAAGCTTCTATGGAAGTGCCGGCGCCGTTCGCGGGTACCGTTAAAGAAATCAAGATCAGCACCGGCGATAAAGTGAAAACCGGCTCTCTGATTATGGTCTTCGAAGTGGAAGGCGCAGCACCTGCTGCTGCCGCGCCACAGCAGGCTGCCGCACCGGCTCCAGCTGCTGCATCTGCACCTGCGCCAGCTGCCGCTGCTCCGGCCGCAAAAGCCGAAGGCAAATCTGAGTTTGCTGAGAACGATGCTTACGTTCATGCGACCCCACTGATTCGCCGTCTGGCGCGCGAGTTCGGCGTGAACCTGGCGAAAGTGAAGGGCACAGGCCGTAAAGGTCGTATCCTGCGCGAAGACGTTCAGACTTACGTGAAAGACGCTATCAAGCGTGCGGAAGCCGCTCCGGCAGCCGCAGCAGGTGGTGGTATCCCGGGCATGCTGCCATGGCCGAAAGTCGACTTCAGCAAGTTTGGTGAAATCGAAGAAGTGGAACTGGGCCGCATCCAGAAAATTTCTGGTGCTAACCTGAGCCGTAACTGGGTGATGATCCCGCACGTTACCCACTTCGACAAAACCGATATCACCGACCTGGAAGCGTTCCGTAAACAGCAGAACGCTGAGGCTGAGAAGCGCAAACTGGACGTGAAATTCACCCCAGTGGTCTTCATCATGAAAGCGGTTGCTGCGGCTCTGGAACAGATGCCACGCTTCAACAGCTCCTTGTCCGAAGACGGCCAGCGCCTGACGCTGAAGAAATACATCAACATCGGTGTGGCGGTAGATACCCCGAATGGTCTGGTGGTTCCGGTCTTTAAAGACGTGAACAAGAAGAGCGTGACCGAGCTGTCTCGTGAACTGACGGCTATCTCTAAGAAAGCGCGTGACGGTAAGCTGACGGCTGGCGAAATGCAGGGCGGTTGCTTCACCATCTCCAGCATCGGCGGCCTGGGTACGACCCACTTTGCACCGATTGTGAACGCGCCTGAAGTCGCGATCCTTGGTGTCTCCAAGTCCGCGATGGAGCCAGTGTGGAATGGTAAAGAGTTCGTACCGCGTCTGATGATGCCGATCTCTCTGTCCTTCGACCACCGCGTGATTGACGGTGCTGATGGTGCGCGTTTCATTACCATCATTAACAATATGCTGTCTGACATTCGCCGCCTGGTGATGTAAGCAAAAAAGCCGGCCCGACGGCCGGCTTTTTTCTGGTAATCTCATGATGGTTTTGGGGTTATTAGTGCTAAAGATAAATCGTTGCCGTTTTGTTGTTTCAAAATTGTTAACAATTTTGTAAAATACGGACGGATAGAACGACCCGGTGGACGATGGGCGACAAGACCAGGGATCGCCGGAAATAAATTAAGAGGTCATGATGAGTACTGAAATCAAAACTCAGGTCGTGGTACTTGGGGCAGGCCCCGCAGGTTACTCTGCAGCCTTCCGTTGCGCTGATTTAGGTCTGGAAACCGTAATCGTTGAACGTTACAGCACCCTCGGTGGTGTTTGTCTGAACGTCGGCTGTATCCCTTCTAAAGCACTGCTGCACGTAGCCAAAGTTATCGAAGAGGCCAAAGCGCTGGCAGAACACGGTATCGTCTTCGGCGAGCCGAAAACCGATATCGACAAGATTCGTACCTGGAAAGAAAAAGTAATCACTCAGCTGACCGGCGGTCTGGCTGGCATGGCGAAAGGCCGTAAAGTGAAAGTGGTTACCGGTCTGGGTAAATTCACCGGGGCGAACACCCTGGAAGTGGAAGGTGAGAACGGTAAAACCGTGATCAACTTCGACAACGCGATCATCGCGGCGGGTTCCCGTCCGATCCAGTTGCCGTTCATTCCTCATGAAGATCCGCGCGTGTGGGATTCCACCGACGCCCTGGAACTGAAATCCGTACCGAAGCGTCTGCTGGTCATGGGTGGCGGTATCATCGGTCTGGAAATGGGTACTGTGTACCACGCGCTGGGTTCAGAGATTGACGTGGTTGAAATGTTCGACCAGGTTATCCCGGCGGCGGACAAAGATATCGTTAAAGTCTTCACCAAACGCATCAGCAAGAAATTCAACCTGATGCTGGAAACCAAAGTGACTGCCGTTGAAGCAAAAGAAGACGGTATTTACGTTTCCATGGAAGGCAAAAAAGCCCCTGCTGAAGCGCAGCGTTATGACGCCGTGCTGGTGGCAATCGGTCGTGTGCCGAACGGTAAAAACCTCGACGCTGGCAAAGCAGGCGTGGAAGTGGACGATCGTGGCTTCATCCGCGTTGACAAACAGCTGCGCACCAACGTGCCGCACATCTTTGCTATCGGCGATATCGTCGGTCAGCCGATGCTGGCGCACAAAGGGGTTCACGAAGGTCACGTTGCCGCTGAAGTTATCGCCGGCATGAAGCATTACTTCGATCCGAAAGTGATCCCATCCATTGCCTACACTGAACCAGAAGTGGCATGGGTAGGTCTGACCGAGAAAGAAGCGAAAGAGAAAGGCATCAGCTACGAAACCGCCACCTTCCCGTGGGCTGCTTCTGGCCGTGCTATCGCTTCCGACTGCGCAGACGGTATGACTAAACTGATTTTCGACAAAGAAACTCACCGCGTCATCGGTGGTGCGATTGTCGGTACCAACGGCGGCGAGCTGCTGGGTGAGATCGGTCTGGCAATCGAAATGGGCTGTGACGCGGAAGACATCGCGCTGACCATCCACGCGCACCCGACTCTGCACGAGTCCGTGGGCCTGGCGGCAGAAGTGTTCGAAGGTAGCATCACTGACCTGCCGAACGCAAAAGCGAAGAAGAAGAAATAATCTTCAGCCTTCCGGTAACGAAAAAGCGGCGTAAATGCCGCTTTTTTTATGCCTGCTACTCCACCGGCTTCCACGGCTCGTGTGGCGTAAATTTCTCTATGGCGATGGCTTTTAGCCCGCTATCTTCCCCTAAATTCGTCTGATACACCCGGTCGTCCTGACTTACCATGAAGCTCATCACACCCGTTTCGCCCCAGGTCACCGGCCAGGCAAGCAGCGCAAATCCTTTCGCGTTATCGCTGGCAATAATGCGGAAATAATAGCCGTGATACCCTTCGCCAGGTGACTCAGGACTGAAAGCCGGCCCTAAGGGACTGGGCGTTTCACCTGGTTTTACCGGCCAGTAGAGACCGTCCTGTTGACCTGCATGGCTGATAATTCGGCTGGCAAATGCTTGTTTGCGCTGCCAGTAGTCATACTGGGCGTCGACATAGGCACGCATGGCCTGTATCGCCGAGAGTTCATTGCGGCCAATCGTGCGCGTGAGGATCTCATCCTGCGCGGCAGACATATCAAAATGCCAGCCTTTACTCGCCTTCACGATGGGGATGGGCAACTGCCAGTTCTCCTGGCCGACGTTCAGGTGAGCGACATTACCTTGTTGCACAATCTGGTGGCTGACTTTCCAGTCGCGGTTAAAGCGCGCAATGGCTTCGGGGTCCGCGCCTTCAGGGGGCAAAAACTGTCGCCAGTTATCGCCTAACAGGGTAGTCATTTGCGCATCGTTATTGTCGGCAATTGCACGGGCAAAAGAGCTGGCGGCCTCGTCTGGCGTGGCGAACATCTGCTGGGCGTAGCTCATTAACGGAAGCGAGAGCAGCAGGGTGCTTAACAGTACTTTTTTCATTATCGGCTCCCGTTAACGACGGCGAAATTCATGGTGTTCAGATGCGCGTTCGCGCATGTGGGCTCGTTGCTCATTACTGATGTTACTCAGACGGCGGCTTTCCTGACCGCGCTGCTGCTGCGATTGCCAGTTCGGCGAACGGCTGTCGTTACCGCTAAATACATTCGCATGGTTTTGCTGAAACGCCTGACGCTGCTGTGGCGAGGAGGATTCGACGCGCTGACGTACCGTCTCCCGCTGCGGTTGTGAAATCGGGCGTTGCTGCGCTTTGGCCCTGAGATCGTCACGATGCAGTTGTTGCGCTGTCGTAGTCGATTGTTTCAAGGTCTGTTGCGCATTCTGACGACGCGCGCTGTTGCTGTTGTCGTCATAGCCGCGATAGTTATTGCGTTGGGCAACCTGATTCAACTGTTGAGCGGCCGCTTTGCGCTGGGCATCACGCGTTGTGGCTGTCGGTTGCTGAGCCAGCGCTTTAGACGCATCCGGATGACGCTGTTGCAGTTGTGCCATCGCTGCCTGACGCTGGCTGTCGCGGGATGCCGTCGCAGCAGGCTGCTGTGTAGCGCTGAGACCGCCGCTGACGTCGGTCGGGTGGAAACGCGGGGCGGTCGTGCCATTCTGATACGGTACGCCGCCGCGCCAGGCCGGGTTGTGCTGCCAGGTTATGTTCTGTGTTTTCAGATTCTGTCCGGAGATGCGGTTGAAGTTATCGACGTTGATATTGATGTTATCGCCATTGTGTTGATAACCGTGACCGTCGCGATGATCGTCATCATGATGGTGATCGTCATCGTGGTGATGATCGTCGTCATCCCAGTCGATATTGCTGAACAGCGCATAGGTGGTGGCGACGCCCAGGCTGTAGCCGAACCCTTTAACAAAACTGCCAGCGAACTGCTCGCCTGGCGTAGGCGGGAGATACACCGGCGGGTATGCGGTGTTGGGCCAGGTGCCATAAACCGTAGCGGGATTATAGCTGGGGACGTACACCACCTGCGGATCTGCAGGTTCAATTTTAATTACCGTGGAGGCTGGGGCGGCGGAAACGGCGCTGGATTTTGTTGCGGAGGAGATGGTTGAGGGGGCTGCCGCGACGCTCTTTTTCGGCGTGCTGGTCACCGTCTGCTGCGGCGTAGATTTCAGCGAGCCGGTCTGCTGGGCCAGTAAGCGCAGGCGTTGCACGGAGTCCATCACATCCTGCGGTTGCGCCAGAAATGCATCACCGAGGTTTTGCACCCACTCCGTGTTTTCCCCCATCAGCGTCATAAGTTGCGGAAAGGCGACCAGCGACTTCACGCTGGGATCCCACGGCTGGTTTGCGACAGCCTGAATGGCGGCATCGCCTTGCCGTGTCGGATTATCGCGCGACCATTGTGCTGCCTGGACGACGTTAGCCGGATAGGTCGAGGCCATCAGAACCTGCGAAAGCAGCGGGTCCGGATAGAGGGCGATCGGCGCGACCCATTGATCGATTTGCGCCGTGGTAAAGCTCACTTTCGCAACGGGAGTCGCTTCGGCTGGCGCGAGCGGTTGCGCAGCAATGGGGGGCGTGGGCAGCGTAGGGGCTTCCGGTGTGCGGCTTTTGACATACAGCACGCTTGAAGCAGCAAGTAGTCCGGCGCTACAGATCAACGCAAGCACGTGGGGTTTAAAGGGCAACGTCATATTCTTACTCCCGATTTCCTGGAAATCGCAATGGTCGAAGTGCTGCCACCCGCAGGTGCAGTGTTGCGTGAGTATAAAGAGACGATAGTTTAATTTTTGACTAATCTTGGGATCGGTACAGTAGAGTGATTATAAGAATGCGAAATAGTGTGACGATTCGTAACAGCGATAAATTTCCCGCTTCTGAAATCGAAAAGGGCATTAGACCATCCTTAACGATTCAGCCACTTTTTTATGTTGCTTTTTTGTAAACAGATTAACACCTCACTAAAATCCTGTTATTCTGCCCATTGCGGTACCGGGCATTTACCCTACAAACTGCTGTCTCACAGGAGCGTGAAGAGAATCGCCCATCGATAAAGCGCCGCACTATGACAATGAGAGCGAGGAGAACCGTCGTGCTAGAAGAATACCGTAAGCACGTAGCAGAACGTGCCGCCGAGGGGATTGTGCCCAAACCCTTAGATGCAACCCAAATGGCCGCGCTCGTCGAGCTGCTGAAAGCACCGCCTGCGGGCGAAGAAGAATTCCTGTTAGACCTGTTGATCAACCGTGTTCCCCCGGGCGTCGATGAAGCCGCCTATGTCAAAGCCAGTTTCCTCGCTGCCGTCGCGAAAGGCGAAACGACTTCCCCACTGATTACGCCTGAAAAAGCGATTGAACTGCTCGGCACCATGCAGGGTGGTTACAACATTCATCCGCTGATTGACGCTCTGGACGATGCAAAACTGGCGCCGATTGCCGCCAAAGCGCTCTCCCATACGCTGCTGATGTTCGATAACTTCTATGACGTAGAAGAAAAAGCCAAAGCAGGGAACGAATATGCGAAGCAGGTGATGCAGTCCTGGGCGGAGGCCGAATGGTTCCTGAGCCGTCCGCCGCTGGCTGAAAAAATGACCGTCACCGTTTTCAAAGTCACCGGTGAAACCAATACCGATGACCTGTCTCCTGCACCTGATGCGTGGTCTCGTCCGGATATCCCGCTGCACGCGTTAGCGATGCTGAAAAACGCCCGTGAAGGCATTGAGCCGGATCAGCCGGGTGTCGTTGGCCCAATCAAACAGATCGAAGCCCTGGCGAGTAAAGGTTACCCGCTGGCTTACGTCGGTGACGTCGTCGGGACCGGTTCTTCACGTAAATCCGCCACCAACTCCGTGCTGTGGTTCATGGGTGACGACATTCCGCACGTGCCGAACAAGCGCGGCGGCGGTCTGTGCCTCGGCGGTAAAATCGCCCCTATCTTCTTCAACACCATGGAAGATGCAGGCGCACTGCCGATCGAAGTGGATGTGTCAAACCTGAACATGGGTGATGTGATTGACGTTTACCCGTTCAAAGGGGAAGTACGTAACCATGAAACCGGCGAACTGCTGGCAAGCTTTGAACTGAAAACTGACGTGCTGATTGATGAAGTGCGTGCCGGTGGCCGTATCCCACTGATCATCGGTCGCGGTCTGACCACCAAAGCGCGTGAAGCGCTGGGTCTGCCGCACTCAGACGTTTTCCGTCAGGCGAAAGATGTGGCGGAAAGCAGCCGTGGTTACTCGCTGGCGCAGAAAATGGTGGGTCGTGCGTGCGGCGTAGCCGGTATCCGTCCGGGAGCGTACTGCGAGCCGAAGATGACCTCCGTAGGTTCTCAGGATACCACTGGCCCAATGACCCGTGACGAACTGAAGGACCTGGCGTGCCTGGGCTTCTCTGCGGACCTGGTGATGCAGTCTTTCTGTCACACCGCCGCCTATCCGAAGCCGGTTGACGTCACCACGCACCACACGCTGCCTGACTTTATTATGAACCGCGGCGGTGTTTCGCTGCGTCCGGGTGATGGCGTGATCCACTCCTGGCTGAACCGTATGCTGTTGCCGGATACCGTCGGTACGGGTGGTGACTCCCATACCCGTTTCCCGATTGGTATCTCCTTCCCGGCGGGCTCGGGCCTGGTGGCGTTTGCTGCGGCGACCGGCGTGATGCCGCTGGATATGCCGGAATCGGTGCTGGTGCGCTTCAAAGGCAAAATGCAGCCGGGTATTACCCTGCGCGATCTGGTACACGCCATTCCGCTGTATGCGATCAAACAGGGTCTGCTGACCGTTGAGAAAAAAGGCAAGAAGAACATCTTCTCTGGTCGTATTCTCGAAATCGAAGGTCTGCCGGATCTGAAAGTCGAGCAGGCGTTTGAGCTGACCGATGCATCCGCCGAGCGTTCTGCGGCAGGTTGCACCATCAAGCTGAACAAAGAGCCGATCGTGGAATACCTGACCTCCAACATCGTTCTGCTGAAGTGGATGATCGCAGAAGGCTACGGCGACCGTCGTACGCTGGAACGTCGTATTCAGGGGATGGAAAAATGGCTGGCCGATCCGCAACTGCTGGAAGCCGATGCTGACGCAGAGTACGCGGCGGTGATCGACATCGATCTGGCGGATATCAAAGAGCCTATCCTTTGTGCACCGAACGATCCGGACGATGCGCGTCTGCTCTCTGATGTTCAGGGCGATAAAATCGACGAAGTGTTCATTGGTTCCTGCATGACCAACATTGGTCACTTCCGTGCGGCCGGCAAGCTGCTGGATGCGCACAAAGGCCAGTTGCCGACGCGTCTGTGGGTGGCGCCGCCAACCCGTATGGATGCGGCACAGCTGACCGAAGAGGGCTACTACAGCGTCTTTGGTAAGAGCGGTGCGCGTATTGAAATCCCGGGCTGTTCACTGTGCATGGGTAACCAGGCGCGTGTCGCAGACGGCGCGACGGTGGTATCGACTTCTACGCGTAACTTCCCGAACCGTTTAGGTACCGGTGCGAACGTCTACCTGGCGTCTGCGGAGCTGGCGGCGGTTGCGGCACTGATCGGTAAATTGCCGACGCCGGAAGAGTACCAGACCTATGTGGCGCAGGTGGATAAAACGGCAGTCGACACCTATCGTTATCTGAACTTTGACCAGCTCTCTCAATACACTGAGAAAGCGGACGGTGTGATTTTCCAGACCGCCGTGTAATGCGCTAACGCTTTTCGCGTAAAAACGCATCAATGCCCGGTGAAGCGTGTGGACTGACCCCATAAATCTGGACAGTTTATATTAAGCGGCCTTCAGAGCCTGGGCCCGGTACTCTACCGGACTCAGGCCTTTTAGTTTCAGGCTTATCCGCTCGTTGTTGTAGTAACGGATATAATCCTCTATCGCCTTCCTCAGTTCGCTGATATTGCTGAACTGACTCAGGTAAAAACACTCCGATTTCAGCGTCCCGAAGAAGTTTTCCATCACGGCATTATCCAGACAGTTTCCTTTTCGGGACATACTTTGCGTCATGCCCTGCGCCTTTAACTTTGCCTGATAGCCTGCCATCCGATATTGCCAGCCCTGATCTGTGTGCAGCAAGGGGGCGTCGTCTGGTCCGAGCTTTAAGAACGCATCCCGCAGCATGGTATTAACCATCTCCATCACCGGCCTTTCCGACAGGCTGTAGGAGATTATTTCCCGGTTAAAAAGATCGAGTACCGGCGACAGGTACAGCTTTTTACCCTGCAGCGAGAACTCTGTAACATCCGTAACCCATTTTTCATTGGCTTTTGATGCACTGAAGTTCCTGCTCAGGATATTGGGGGCTGCCTTGCCTGTTTCCCCCTTCCATGAGCGGTATTTCTTCGCCCTTATCAGAGACCGGAGCGACAGCTCTGTCATCAGCCGCTGCACGGTTTTATGGTTCACCAGCAGACCCTGCTTTCTCAGCGAAAGCGTGATCCTGCGGTAGCCATAACGGCCTTTGTGCCAGGCGTATATCTCACGGATTTTATCTTTCAGCCCGGCATGCCTGTCCACCTGCTTCAGGGCATTCATATTGTAATACCATGTACTGCGGGACATGCCTGCCGCGCGCAGGAGGTCTCGCAGAGCGTGCTTATGCCTCAGTTCACTGATTATCAGGGCTTGCTGCCGTTTTTTTCGCTCTGAACCAAGGCCTTCAACTTTTTTAGATAGGCATTCTCTGCCCGCAGGTAACGGAGTTCAGCCCGGAGTTCTTCGGGGGAGAGTTTTTCCAGTTCTTTATCTGTAGGGGATGGGGGGATTTTTTGTTTTGTCATTTTTCCAGGCCGCCCGCGTTGAATGTTTAGCAGTCCTTCCGCTCCGGCATCGTTGTACACGCAGACCCAGTGTCGGACAAGCGTTTCTGCAGAGAGATTAAACCGGGCAGCTGCTTCACGCATCGTCAGGTGGTCACGGATAACCGCCCGGACGACGACGAGTTTAAATTCAGCTGAATGATGTTTATTTTTCCCTGACAGCCCTTCCATACCGTGGAGTTGCCACGCCCTGACCCAGCGACGGACGGAAGTTCTTTCAACACCAAAACGGTCGGCTGTACGCTCTTCTCCGTCTTTTCCGGACAAATAATGATTAACCACAGCCAGTTTTGTTTCAGGGGAATATTTTGGCTTTGCCATAAAAAACTGCACCTTACTCAGTTGAGTGTCCAACTTTTGGGGTGCAGTCCACGTGCTTCTCCGGGCATTTTTATTTCCATTCCTTATACGCGATCCGCTTTTTTTCTGCGTCCAGGCTGCGATAATTAAGACAAGGCGCAATGCGGTAATGGCGCATTGCCGGGAGCAGAGGACTACATTATGGATTACGAATTTCTGCGCGATGTTACCGGTCGGGTTTTGGTGCGCATGTCCATGGGTCACGAAGTGGTCGGGCACTGGTTTAATGAAGAAGTGAAAGAAAACCTGGCCCTGCTGGACGAAGTGGAACAGGCGGCTCACGCGGCGAAAGGCAGCGAACGTTCCTGGCAACGGGCGGGGCATGAATATACGCTCTGGATGGACGGCGAAGAGGTGATGATCCGCGCCAACCAGCTGGAGTTTACCGGCGACGAAATGGAAGAAGGGATGAATTACTACGATGAAGAAAGCCTGTCGCTGTGCGGCGTCGAGGATTTCCTGCAGGTGGTAAACGCCTATCGGGAATTTCTGCGTCAATCCTGAATAATTTCAATCATCAGTGGAGCCGGGCTTCTGCGTCCGGCTTTTTTTTACCGAAAAATGATTGTTTGATTTTTATTAATCATTTTAAAACTGTGATCTGGCCCATTTGTGATCTAGAATTGATTAAATATAATCGTTGTGATTTTATTTAATCACAACACAACAACAGGCGGGAAGACCATGAACATCAAGAAGGCAATAGAACGCGTACCCGGCGGCATGATGGTCGTGCCATTGGTTATCGGTGCCATTATCAATACCTTTGCCCCGCAGGCGCTGGAGATCGGCGGATTTACTACCGCGCTGTTTAAAAACGGCGCCGCGCCGCTAATCGGTGCATTCCTGTTGTGCATGGGCGCAGGGATCAGCGTGAAGGCGGCACCTCAGGCTTTATTGCAGGGCGGTACGATTACCCTGACCAAACTGCTGATCGCCATTGCGCTCGGTCTTGGCGTTGAGCACCTGTTCGGGACTGAAGGGATCTTTGGCTTAAGCGGACTGGCGATTATTGCTGCCATGAGTAACTCGAATGGGGGGCTGTACGCGGCATTAGTCGGCGAGTTCGGTAACGAGCGTGACGTCGGCGCAATCTCTATTCTGTCTCTTAATGACGGTCCATTCTTTACCATGATCGCGCTGGGTGCTGCGGGAATGGCCAACATTCCGATCATGGCACTGGTGGCGGTCCTGGTCCCGCTGGTGGTTGGCATGATCCTCGGTAACCTCGATCACAACATGCGTGACTTCCTGACCAAAGGCGGACCGCTGTTGATCCCGTTCTTCGCCTTTGCGCTGGGGGCTGGCATCAACCTCGAAATGCTATTGCAGGGCGGTCTGGCGGGCATCCTGCTGGGGGTGTTAACCACGTTCGTCGGCGGCTTCTTTAACATCCGCGCAGACCGTCTGGTGGGCGGTACCGGGATTGCCGGAGCGGCGGCCTCCAGTACTGCCGGTAATGCCGTTGCAACGCCGCTGGCGATAGCCCAGGCTGACCCTTCGCTGGCGGAAGTCGCTGCTGCTGCCGCGCCATTGATTGCCGCCTCCGTGATCACCACCGCGATCCTGACGCCGATCCTGACCTCGTGGGTTGCCAAAAAACAGGCTCGTCAGGTTACTCAGGAGAATAAAGCATGAAAATGATCGTCATTGCCGATGATTTTACGGGCTCTAACGATACCGGCGTGCAACTGGCGAAAAAAGGCGCACGCACAGAGGTAATGCTCACCCCGACGCAGAAGCCTTCCCGTCGTGCTGATGTGCTGGTGATCAACACAGAGAGCCGGGCAATCCCGTCGGCGCAAGCCGCGCAGGCGGTACAACAAGCGTTAGCCCCCTGGTGTGAAGGGGAAACCGCGCCGCTGGTGTATAAAAAAATTGATTCTACGTTTCGTGGCAACGTCGGCGCCGAGGTGACGGCGGCGATGCGCGCCGCTAACCGGACGCTGGCCGTGATTGCGGCGGCGATCCCCGCCGCAGGGCGCACAACACGCGATGGACTGTGCCTGGTCAACGGAACGCCATTACTGGAGACCGAATTTGCCAGCGATCCCAAAACGCCGATTATCTCTTCGCGCATTGCGGAACTGGTCTCGTTGCAAAGTGACATTCCGGTGCATGAAGTGTCGCTCGACGATGTCCGTCGCGGACGACTGAGCGCGCTGTTAGCCGCTTTCGCTGCTGAAGGTGAGTGCATGGTGGTGGTGGATGCCGTTGAGGACCGTGATTTGTCGCTGATTGCGCATGCAATCTGTGAGCAGGAGACGCTGCCGTTACTGGTCGGCGCGGCTGGTCTCGCCAATGCCCTGCCGGTCCGCCTGTTTATGCAGGAAAAGCAAGCGTTGCCGGTGCTGGTCGTCGCGGGTTCGATGAGTGAAGCCACGCGACGTCAGGTAGACAAGGCGCTGTGTCAGGACCGGGCAAAGGTTGTCGATATCGATGCCTCACGACTGGCCTCTGCCGCTTTTGAACAGGAAATCGCGTCGGTGGTGGAGCAGGCCTGCGCGTTACTGAGCCGTCACCACCATACGATTTTACGTACCAGTCGTAGTGCGGACGACCGACAGATGATCGACACGCTGTGTGCCGGCGTCGGGATGAGCCGTCAGGCGCTTGGCGAACGGTTAAGCCAGCGTCTTGGAAACATCACGTTACGCATTATTGAGCAGGCGCGTATTGGCGGCCTGTTCCTGACCGGAGGGGATATTGCGACCGCCGTTGCCAGTGCGCTGGGGGCGGAAGGCTATCGCATTCAGAGCGAGGTTGCGCCGTGCATTCCGTGCGGAACGTTCGTGAACAGCGAGATTGACGATCTGCCGGTGATCACCAAAGCAGGAGGATTCGGCTCCGACAGTACCCTTTGTGATGCGCTTTATTTTATTGAGGAGATGTACAGTGGTAACTAAAACCGTCGCGATTACGATGGGCGATCCTGCGGGGATCGGCCCGGAAATTATTGTTAAAGCGCTCAGTGAAGATGAACTTAACGGCGCGCCGCTGGTGGTAGTGGGATGCCTGCAAACCCTGAAGCGGTTACAGGCCAACGGTCTGGCGGAGGGCGTGACGTTTCGCGCCATTACGCAGGTGGCGGACGCCCGCTTCGCGCCAGGCGTGATTCATGTGATCGATGAACCGCTGGCAGACCCGGAAGCGCTGGAGCCGGGTAAAGTGCAGGCTCAGGCAGGCGATCTGGCTTATCGCTGCGTAAAACGGGCAACGGAACTGGCGATGAAAGGTGATGTTCATGCTATCGCCACTGCGCCGTTGAACAAAGAAGCCCTGCATCTTGGCGGGCACCATTTCCCCGGACACACCGAGCTGCTGGCGACGCTGACGGAAAGCCGCGACTACGCGATGGTGCTTTACACCGATAAGCTGAAAGTCATTCACGTTTCCACCCATATCGCCCTGCGTAAGTTCCTCGATACCCTGAACGGTCAGCGCGTGGAGACTGTTATTAGTATCGCCGATACCTTCCTGAAGCGTGTGGGTTATGCGCAGCCGCGTATAGCCGTGGCGGGGGTGAATCCACATGCTGGTGAGAACGGGCTGTTTGGCGATGAGGAGATTCGCATCGTCGGTCCGGCGATTGAGAACATGAAGGCAAAGGGGATGGATGTTTACGGCCCATGCCCGCCGGACACTGTATTTTTGCAGGCGTATGAAGGTCACTATGACATGGTGGTGGCGATGTACCACGATCAGGGCCATATCCCGCTGAAGCTGCTGGGGTTCTATGACGGCGTCAACATCACTGCCGGTTTGCCGTTTATTCGCACCTCTGCCGATCACGGGACGGCATTTGATATCGCCTGGACGGGAAAAGCAAAATCTGAGAGCATGGCCGTATCGATTAAACTGGCAATGCAACTGGCATAATTTCCTGTTATGAAAGGACAACACCGTCTGGATCAGATTGTGGCGTATTTGAAAAATCATACGCTGGTGACCGTGGAACAACTGGTGGATGCCGTTGAGGCCTCTCCGGCAACGATCCGCCGCGATCTGATCAAACTGGATGAACAGGGGGTGATCAGTCGCAGCCACGGCGGTGTGGCGTTACGGCGTTTTGAAGCAGTGCAACCGACCACCAACGAGAAGCAACTGCGATCGCCCGCCGAAAAACGGGCGATTGCGCGTTATGCGGCCTCGATGGTGCATGCGGGCGATGCCGTGGTGCTTGATGCCGGAACCACGATGCTGGAGCTGGCAAAATGTTTAACCCATCTTCCCCTCAGAGTCATTACCGTTGATCTGCACATCGCCCTGTTTTTATCCGAGTTTCGCCAGATAGAGGTGACTATTGTCGGTGGGCGAATTGATGACAGCAGCCAGTCATGCATCGGCGAGTTTGGCCGCAAAATGCTGCGCAGCGTCTATCCTGATATCGCGTTTATGAGCTGTAATACCTGGAGTATGGAAAAGGGCGTGACCACGCCGACTGAGGACAAAGCGGGACTGAAGCAGGAAATTATCGCCAATGCGCAACGAAAAGTGCTACTGGCCGACAGCAGCAAATACGGCGCGCATTCGCTATTTAATGTGGCTTCTCTCAGTCGCTTTACCGACGTCATTACCGATGTTAATTTACCGCAAGCCGTACAGGCCGAACTGAAAGCGCAATCCGTCGCCCTGACGCTGGTACAGCCTGAGTAATTAACGTTGGGATAACCCCAGGAGATGAGTGATGGGTAATGAAATACCACTGAAATATTATGACATTGTGGATGAGTATTCGACGGAATCCGCAGAACCGGTTAACGCGTCGGAGCGTGATCCTCTTGCTCGCTATTTCCAGCTACTGATTGCTCGCTTAACAAATAACGAAGAGATCAGCGAAGAAGCGCAGCAGGAGATGGCGGTCGACGCTGGCGTTGACGCACAACGCATCGATGATATCGCAGAATTCCTGAATCGATGGGGAAATGAATAGTCTCGGATTCGGCTCAGGCACTCCGCAGAGTGCCTGAGCATTTTCTTACACGCTCGGGATATTGCGCCCGTAGTAAATCTCTCGCATCTCTTTCCACAGCGCAGCGGTAATCTCTTTACGCTCTGCGTCGGTCAAGTCTTCTGGTCGGGTATGGAACATGTAGTGCTTAAGGTCGAACTCTTTAAGCAACATTTTGGTATGGAAGATATTTTCCTGATACACGTTCACATCCACCATGTCATACAACGACTTCATATCCTCGGACATAAAGTTCTGAATGGAGTTAATCTCATGATCGATAAAGTGCTTCATCCCGTTGATATCACGGGTAAAGCCACGCACGCGATAATCGATGGTCACGATGTCGGATTCAAGCTGGTGGATCAAGTAATTCAGCGCCTTCAAGGGAGAAATCACACCGCAGGTTGAAACCTCAATATCGGCGCGGAAGGTGCATAATCCGCCTTCCGGGTGGCTTTCCGGATAGGTATGCACGCAAATATGGCTCTTATCAAGATGGGCGACCACCGTTTCCGGCAGCGGGCCGGGATGCTCGGTTTTATCAATCAACTGCGGATCGACAGGTTCTTCGCTCACCAGAATGGTGACGCTGGCACCCTGAGGTTCGTAATCCTGACGGGCAATATTCAGGATATTGGCGCCGATGATAGAGCAGGTTTCTGACAGAATTTCGGTCAGACGGTTGGCGTTGTAGAGTTCGTCGATATAGGCGATGTATCCGTCGCGCTCTTCGGCGGTTTTGGCATAGCAGATATCGTAAATACAAAAACTCAGACTTTTAGTCAGGTTGTTAAAGCCATGCAGTTTCAGTTTTTTCAATTTCTTATCTTCTCCTTAGGACGATGCTGTCGCCAGCGCGTCTTGCAGATACTGGGGTAAGGCAAACGCTGCCGTGTGGATTGCCGGGTTGTAATAGCGACACTTAAGGCCAGAGGTGTGAAAACGTGCCTGGATGATTTCAGTCGACAGGTGGCGCAACGCTTCATTATCGGTCGCCCACGCGAAAGTCATTATGCCGCCGTAGTAGGTGGGGATCGCCGCCTGGTAGAAGCCAACGTCGGCGAAGTAATGGCTGAGCTTACGGTGGCTGTCGAGGGCTTCATCCTGTTGCAGGAAGCAGACGCCGTTCTGCGCGACAAAGATCCCGCCCGGATTCAGGCAGCGTTTACAGCCTTCGTAGAATGCCGAGGTGAACAGACTCTCACCGGGACCGATCGGATCGGTGCAGTCGGAGATGATCACATCAAACGTGTTCTGTGTCTGGTTGACGTAATTCACACCGTCGTCGATCACCAGCGTAAAGCGCGGATCGTCATAGCTACCGGCGTTGTGGTTGGGCAGATACTGGCGGCAGAACGAGACAACGCCAGCATCGATTTCCACCATCGTGATGGTTTCAACGTTTTTGTGCCGGGTGACTTCGCGCAGCATCGCACCGTCGCCACCGCCGATAATCAGTACGTGTTTCGCGTGACCGTGAGCCATCAACGGAACGTGCGTCATCATCTCATGATAGATAAATTCATCGCGCTCGGTGGTCTGCACCACGCCGTCCAGCGCCATTACGCGACCAAAGGCGGCGTTTTCGAAGATGATGAGATCCTGATGCGCGGTCTTCTCGTGATAAAGAACGTTATCGACGGCAAAGTACTGCCCAAACTGGTCGTGTAGCGTTTCATGCCACTGTGGTTTTTCGGCCATAGGGTGATGCCTCCTTTGTTAACACCCGTAAAAAAAGGGCGCAACATCATAGCTAACAATGACCGTTGATGCACGGTCATTATTTCAGCAACAGGGACGGGAGGTTATTTAACGTAAGCCAGCAGGCTCAGGGAGTCGCGCGCCAGCGCTTTGCATTTTTTGGCGACAGGGATACCGATACCGCTGAGATCGCGATAGCTGTCTTCGCCGAGGGATTTCATATCGAAGGTGTCGTAATTGCTTAGGTCCCACTGGTTTTGCTGAGCAAAGAAGACCAGTGCGCGACGAATCTGCCCGTTGGGTAAATTCTGGTAGCCGCAGTCATTTTTCAGAAAGACAAAAACGGCCGTCAAATCGGCCATATCTTCGGCTTCAGATTCACTGAGCGCATAGCTGTTTGCGCATACGGCCATCAGGCTGCCGAACAACACGGTTCTGAAAAACGTCTTCATTGCTTCTACCACTGCATTACGGAAAGTCAACGTTAGCATACTGGAGGCGAAGCGACGACTTTTATTATCTATTAAGTGATATCCCTGGCTTGACCTTGCCGTAAGGGGAGGGTCTATGCTCAGAGATTAGCGTTATTTCGCCTGCAGCAAAATAAGGAAATAATTATGCAACGTCGTGATTTCTTAAAATATTCTGTGGCTCTGGGGCTGTCGTCAGCCTTACCGCTCTGGAGCCGCACCGTTTTTGCCGCCCAACGTCCCACGTTGCCCATTCCCGAGCTTCTCACCGCCGACGCACGTAACCAGATCTCGCTGATGGTGAAAGCGGGTCAGTCGACCTTTGCCGGAAAAACGGCAACCACCTGGGGCTATAACGGCAATCTGCTCGGGCCTGCGCTGAAGTTGCAAAAAGGCAAAGCGGTGACGGTGGATATCCGCAACCAGCTTCAGGAAGAGACCACACTGCACTGGCATGGGCTGGAGGTGCCGGGCGAGGTGGATGGCGGGCCGCAGGGGATTATCCCGGCGGGCGGAAAACGTACCGTTACGTTTACGCCGGATCAGCGAGCGGCGACCTGCTGGTTTCATCCCCATCAGCATGGGAAAACCGGGCATCAGGTGGCGATGGGCTTAGCGGGGCTGGTTCTGATTGAGGATGAAGAAATTCATAAGCTGCTGCTCCCGAAGCAGTGGGGAATCGACGATATCCCGGTCATCGTGCAGGACAAACGGTTTAACGCGGCCGGGCAGATTGATTATCAGCTTGATGTGATGACGGCTGCTGTAGGCTGGTTTGGCGATACGCTACTGACCAATGGCGCCATTTATCCTCAACATGCTGCGCCGCGCGGCTGGTTACGTCTGCGGTTGCTTAACGGTTGTAACGCCCGTTCACTCAATTTTGCCGCCAGCGATAAGCGTCCACTGTACGTCATTGCCAGCGACGGCGGGCTGCTGGCGGAACCGGTAAAAGTAAACGAACTGCCCATGCTGATGGGCGAGCGTTTTGAAGTACTGGTGGACATCAGTGACGGTAAACCGTTTGATTTGGTTACCCTGCCAGTCAGCCAGATGGGGATGGCGATTGCGCCGTTTGATAAGCCGCATCCGGTCATGCGTATTCAGCCGGTTGCCGTGAATGCCTCCGGTACGCTGCCGGACACCCTAAGTACCATGCCTGCGCTACCTGCGGTTGACGGTCTGACGGTGCGTAATCTGCAACTGTCGATGGATCCGATGCTCGACATGATGGGAATGCAGATGCTGATGAAAAAGTATGGCGATCAGGCGATGGCGGGCATGCATCACGGGCAGATGCAGGGGCATATGGGCAACATGCAGCATGGCGACATGGGCCATATGAACCACGGCGGTCAGTTTGATTTCCATAACGCGAATAAGATAAACGGCGTGGCGTTCGATATGAACAAGCCGATGTTCGCCGCCAGCAAAGGTCAATATGAACGCTGGGTCATCTCCGGGGTGGGCGATATGATGCTGCATCCGTTCCATATCCACGGTACGCAGTTCCGCATCCTGTCGGAGAACGGCCAGACGCCTGCGGCCCATCGTGCGGGCTGGAAAGATACCGTTCGGGTGGAAGGCAGCGTCAGCGAGGTGTTAGTGAAATTTGATCACATCGCGCCCAAAGAGCATGCCTATATGGCGCACTGTCATCTGCTGGAACATGAAGATACCGGCATGATGTTAGGCTTTACGGTATAAGCGACGGATAGCGATGTCGGTTTTCCCGGAATCGCCATCCATCAGTAATAAGAATAATACCACTCTCATCCTTAATTTCTGAAAATAGATTAAGGCCGTATTTTTATTCCTCTTTCGGGATATACTCGCGGAATCTGACCATCAAACCTGAGGTGAAAAATGGATATTTTCCGTAAAATTGTGGCGGCTTCTTTTGCTATGTTAGTGGCGATTTCTGCTCATGCCGAAATGGACATGGAGCGTAAACACTTTCCTGAACTGAAGTTAAGCATCGAAATTCCGCAAACGCTGACGCCTATGTCGGCGGAAATGGCGAAAATTAAATACCCGTCTGAGAATCGTCCACAGATCATTTATGGCGACGAGAGAGGTAAAGCCTCACTGGGCGTGACGGCGGGTCGCAACGCACTGCCTGCGGCGCAGCTGGATATGATGAAAGATGCGATGTTGAAAATGTTAGCTAACTACAAACCAGAGGCAGAAGCCGTTACGGTTGATGGGCATAAGGCATGGCTAGTGACTTTCCGCTCTCAGGCTGCGGATAGCGAAATTCTGAATCTGATGCTGATTACCAGTCTGGATAATAAAGCTGTGCAGGTTGCCTTTAATATGACGAAGGATTTAGTTGACCAGTATCAGGATGTCGCAAAAGCGTCATTAATGTCGCTTAAGTTTGACTAATTATTATCGCTAAATATCGATAAGCGCCCGCAAGTATTGCGGGCATTTTGCGTTAAAAAAAGACAGCGTGGGATTTCCACGCTGTTTCTGCTCAGAACAAAATGGTTTTATTTCGCGTCGTCAGGCAAGGCGTAAGCGACAATATAATCGCCCATCTTCGTACCAAACGAGCCGTGGCCTCCGGCTGAAATCACGACATACTGTTTACCGTTCACCTCATAGGTCATCGGTGTGGCTTGTCCACCGGCTGGCAGACGCCCCTGCCACAGTTTCTCACCGTTGCTCATGTTATAGGCGCGCAGGTAGTTATCCGCCGTGGCGGCAATAAACAACACGTTGCCCGCCGTTGAGATAGGACCGCCCAGCATTGGCATCCCCATATTGAACGGTACTGGAACCGGCATCGGGAACGGCATGCTGTCCTGCGGCGTGCCAATGCGTTTTTTCCAGACTACCTCATTGGTCTTCAGATCCAGCGCGGAGATATAACCCCAGGCCGGTTGCTTACATGGCAGACCAAACGGCGACAGGAATGGGTTCAGCGTGACGCCAAACGGCACGCCATATTGCGGCTGGATACCGGATTCGGTGCCTGTGCCTTTTGCATCTTTCGGCTGTTCCATCGGATTACCCGGACCGCGTGGGATCAGCTTCGAGACGAACGGCAGCGCCATCGGGTTGGCAATCGCCACCTGACGGTTCGGATCGACCGAGATACCACCCCATTCGAACATCCCGAGGTTACCCGGGAACACCAGCGTGCCCTGCTCAGACGGCGGAGTAAAGATGCCCTCATAGCGCATCTGGTGGAACATCACGCGGCACACCAGTTGATCGAACATGGTGGCGCCCCACATATCCGCTCCGGTCAGATCTTTTTTCGGGCGGAAACTCAGTTCAGAGAACGGCTGCGTTTTGCTGACGTAATCGCCTTTCGCGGCACCCTGCGGAACCGGTTTTTCCGGTGCCGGAACGACCAGTTCACCGTTACGGCGGTCGAGGACAAAGATGTTACCGGTTTTCGCTGGCGCGTAGATAACAGGGACTTTCTCACCGTTGACGGTGATATCCGCCAGCGTCGGCTGGGACGGCATGTCCATATCCCACAGATCGTGGTGAACGGTCTGATAGCTCCAGGCAAGTTTACCGGTGGTCGCGTTCAGCGCCACAATCGAGCTGGCGTAGCGTTCCTGCTCTGGCGTACGGTTACCCCCCCAGATATCCGGCGTAGTCACCCCCATCGGCAGATAGACCAGATCCAGTTTCGCGTCGTAGGCCGCCGGAGCCCAGGAGTTCGGCGAGTTAAAGGTAAAAGAGTGCTCATCGGAAGGGATTGCATTCGGGTCTTTCGCACCCGGATCGAACGCCCACAGCAGTTTACCGTTATTGACGTCAAAACCACGGATCACGCCCGAGGTTTCGCGCGTGGAGAAGTTATCCGTTACTGAACCAGCAATCACAATCGTTTTATCGGTGATGATTGGCGGCGATGTTGGCTCATACAGACCCGGCGTGGTGTCCGGCATGTTGGTCTGCAGATTCAGAATGCCTTTGTTGGCAAAGGTTTCGCACAGCTTGCCGGTTTCGGCGTTCACCGCAAACAGACGACCGTCGTTGACGGGCAGGATGATACGGCGCGGACAGTCGGCAACCACTTCCGGGGAAGCG
This sequence comes from Citrobacter amalonaticus, assembly GCF_018323885.1. Lineage (NCBI taxonomy): Bacteria > Pseudomonadati > Pseudomonadota > Gammaproteobacteria > Enterobacterales > Enterobacteriaceae > Citrobacter > Citrobacter amalonaticus. The sequence continues at coordinate 1,022,285 of NZ_AP024585.1, forward strand.
TTATCGGCTTTCGCTTCATGGTACGACACGCCACGGCAGGTCACGTGCTGGAAGCTGGTGTTGGTATTGAGTTGCGGATCGAAATGCCACTTCTCTTTACCGGTAGCGGCATCCAGCGCGAACAGACGCTGATGGGCGGTACAAAGATACAGCGTATCGCCAACCTTAATCGGCGTCACTTCATTGGTGATTTCACCCGGATCGTTCGGCTGCTTCAGGTCACCGGTGCGAAACACCCACGCTTCTTTCAGGTTGTGGACGTTATCGGCGTTGATCTGTTTGAGCGGCGAGAAACGCTGGCCTTCCTGATTACGACCATACGCGGGCCAGTCGTTGTCCGAAATGGCGGAGATAGGTTCGGCTGGTGTGGCGTCGGCGCTCAGCGTGCCGTTGATCTCCTGCGGATCATGAAAGCCCGCCCAGGTGAGGAGCCCGCCGCTGATCAGCAGGGCCACCACCAGAGCGGCTACGGCACCGCGGGAAGGGACGATCAGGCGATGCCAGACGAACGGTAAAATCAGCCAGATGCCGAAGAAGACCAGAATATCGCTGCGCGGCGTCAGCGCCCAAAAGTCGAACCCGACCTCCCACACGCCCCAAATCAGGGTGGCGAGGAGCAGGGCGGCGTACAGCCAGAGTGCGGAACGTTTGCTGCGCCAGAGCAATACGGCAACGCCCAGCATCACCAGTCCCGCAATCGGGTAGTACCAGGAGCCGCCAATGGCGACCAGCCAGCCTCCGCCGATCAAAAGATAAAGCCCGCATAGCGCTGCAAAGAGGGCCGTTAGCGTCACGAGTAACCGTGGCGAACGTGCGTTGTTATCTGCCATAAAAATACACCATCTCAATTTGTTAATTTTTTAGTAGCAATTAATTATAGGATTTAACATGTGTGATCGTCATCACAAAATGAGCTTTATTAAGAGATGCCGCGAATAAATACTTTTACTGATATACTGCGTGCCTTGCGCTTAGATGCTGACTTATCAAGAGCAGGCATTAAGTGATTTGTTTTTAAATCATATGGTTAGAGATATGAAACATACTGTAGAAGTCATGATCCCCGAAGCGGAGATCAAAGCGCGTATCGCTGAACTGGGCCGTCAGATTACTGAGCGTTATAAAGACAGCGGCAGTGATATGGTGCTGGTGGGTCTGCTACGTGGCTCATTCATGTTTATGGCGGACCTGTGCCGTGAAGTGCAGGTATCTCATGAAGTCGATTTTATGACCGCCTCCAGCTACGGTAGCGGCATGTCCACCACCCGTGACGTCAAGATCCTCAAAGATCTCGATGAAGACATTCGCGGCAAGGACGTGCTGATTGTGGAAGACATTATCGACTCCGGTAACACGCTGTCGAAAGTGCGTGAAATCCTGAGCCTGCGTGAACCGAAATCTCTGGCGATTTGCACCCTGCTGGATAAACCCTCCCGCCGTGAAGTGAACGTTCCGGTCGAGTTCATCGGGTTCTCCATTCCGGATGAGTTCGTGGTGGGCTACGGTATTGATTATGCGCAGCGCTATCGTCATCTGCCGTATGTCGGCAAAGTGGTGTTGCTGGACGAATAAGCGTAAAAAAGCCGGGAAAATCCCGGCTTTGACTGGATACATCCCTGGTGTATGACCGGGGATTTTTATTTGTGATTGACGTGCTTCTGGCTGAGGTTAGACACGCCCTGACGATAACGCTGCTCCAGGGTGGCGCGACTGGTCGCGGTCACTTCCAGATCGCGCAGCAGGCCGTCGTGAATACCGTATGCCCAGCCGTGGATGGTCACTTTCTGACCCCGTTTCCAGGCTGACTGCATGATGGTGGAGTGGCCCAGGTTATACACCTGTTCCATCACGTTCAGCTCGCACAGCGTGTCCATACGGCGCTCTTGCGGCATTTCACCCAGCAATGAGCTATGTTTGAACCAGATATCACGGATATGCAGCAGCCAGTTGTCGATGAGGCCCAGTTCCGGGTTATCGACCGCAGCCTGTACGCCGCCACACCCGTAGTGACCACAGATAATAATGTGTTCAACTTCGAGGACATCAACGGCATACTGAACAACAGAGAGGCAGTTGAGGTCGGTGTGGATGACCAGGTTGGCCACATTACGGTGGACAAATAATTCGCCCGGTTCAAGACCGGTTAAACGTTCTGCGGGAACGCGACTGTCGGAACATCCAATCCATAGAAAGCGCGGTTTTTGCGCTTGCGCCAGTTTCTCAAAAAATCCGGAATCCTCTTCCACCAGCATTTTTGACCATAGTGCATTGTTGCTGATGAGTGTATCTATGTCTTTCATGGAGGTTAACGACCTGTAACCAAATAAGTGCGTTGGGCTAATATAGGGCAACTCCGGGATTATTTAAACCACATATAAAGTGTAAGTACGTAAGGTAAGTAAAAATTTATGACCATTGCACTGGAACTTCAACAACTTAAAAAAACCTATCCTGGCGGTGTTCAGGCATTGCGCGGGATAGATTTACAGGTCGAAGCGGGGGATTTTTACGCGCTTCTGGGGCCGAACGGGGCAGGCAAGTCGACCACTATCGGTATCATCAGCTCGCTGGTGAATAAATCGTCCGGGCGCGTCAGCGTCTTTGGTTACGATCTCGAAAAAGATGTCGTCAACGCCAAACGTCAACTCGGGCTGGTGCCACAGGAATTTAACTTCAACCCGTTTGAGACCGTACAGCAGATTGTGGTCAATCAGGCGGGCTACTACGGCGTGGAGCGAAAAGAGGCGGTTGAGCGCAGCGAAAAGTATTTAAAACAGCTCGATCTGTGGGAAAAACGCAACGAACGTGCGCGGATGTTATCCGGCGGGATGAAGCGCCGTCTGATGATCGCCCGCGCGCTGATGCACGAGCCGAAGCTACTGATTCTCGATGAACCGACAGCGGGTGTCGATATTGAACTTCGCCGCTCAATGTGGGGGTTTTTGAAGGATTTAAACGACAAAGGCACCACTATCATTCTGACCACTCACTATCTGGAAGAGGCAGAAATGCTCTGCCGCAACATCGGAATTATTCAGCACGGCGAGCTGGTCGAAAACACCTCGATGAAGAACCTGCTCTCTAAGCTCAAGTCCGAAACCTTCATTCTCGATCTGGCAGCGAAAAGTCCGTTGCCGCAGCTGGAGGGCTATCACTATCGGCTGGTGGATACCTCAACGCTGGAAGTGGAAGTGTTGCGTGAGCAGGGAATTAACAGCGTGTTCAGCCAGCTCAGCGCGCAGGGCATTCAGGTATTGAGTATGCGTAACAAAGCGAACCGCCTTGAAGAGCTGTTTGTGTCACTGGTTCATGAAAAACAAGGAGATCGCGCATGATGCAGCTTTACTGGGTCGCGCTGAAAAGCATCTGGGCGAAAGAAATTAACCGCTTTATGCGGATCTGGATCCAGACGCTCGTGCCGCCCGTCATCACCATGACGCTCTATTTTATTATCTTCGGTAACCTGATTGGTTCCCGCATTGGCGAGATGCACGGTTTCAGCTATATGCAGTTTATCGTGCCGGGTCTAATCATGATGGCGGTCATCACCAACGCGTATGCGAACGTGGCGTCGTCATTCTTTAGCGCCAAATTCCAGCGCAACATTGAAGAGCTGCTGGTTGCCCCGGTACCGACACACGTGATTATCGCCGGTTTTGTCGGCGGCGGAGTGGCGCGCGGACTGTGCGTTGGGGTGCTGGTGACGGCGATTTCCCTGTTCTTTGTTCCGTTCCAGGTGCATTCGTGGCTGTTTGTGGCGCTGACGCTGGTTCTGACGGCGATTCTGTTTTCGCTGGCGGGGCTGTTGAACGCCGTATTTGCGAAAACCTTTGATGACATCAGCCTGATCCCGACGTTTGTCCTGACGCCGCTGACCTATCTCGGTGGGGTGTTTTACTCCCTGACGCTGCTGCCGCCGTTCTGGCAGGGGTTATCGCAACTGAACCCGATCGTCTATATGATTAGCGGCTTCCGCTACGGCTTCCTCGGCATTCACGATGTGCCGTTAGTGACTACGTTTGGCGTGCTGGTGGTCTTTATTGTGGTGTTTTATCTGCTGTGCTGGTCTTTAATCCAGCGCGGTCGCGGGTTGCGTAGCTGACCGTTTTCATCCTCTCCTCCCGGTGAGGAGAGGATGATTGTTGACCATTGTCATCATTCTCCATTTGTCACTCTGATAAACTACTTGCCTGCTAATGAGGTGAGAAATGCTAGGCTGGGTCATAACCTGTCATGACGATAAGGCTGAGGAACTGCTGAGCCTTCTGGAAAAAAAACACGGCCCACTGGCGCAATGCCGGGCGGTGAATTTTTGGCGTGGATTGAGCGCGAACATGCTGAGTCGGATGATGTGCGACGCATTGCATGCTACGGATTCCGGTGATGGCGTCATCTTTCTGACCGACCAGCCCGGTGCGGCGCCGTATCGCGTGGCTTCACTGCTGAGCCATAAACATCCGCAGTGTGAAGTCATTTCCGGCATTTCTGTAACGTTGCTGGAGCAAATGCTCCCAACACGAGAATCCATGAGTAGTCAGGCGTTTCGCGACCAGATAGTTGCTCTTGGTGGGCCAGAGGTGACCAGTCTTTGGCATCAGCAACAGAAAAATCCTCCCTTTGTTCTACTGCACGATTTGTATGAGTATTGATCATTCTTATTAATGAGGTGAATTGATACAATCGCTGCGTTGTTTCTTGCCCCGGTTATGGTTAATGATGAAATATCTGTTTCTGCTGCTGCTGTCCCTCTCTACAGTCGTCAGTGCGGCGTTGCCTGCTCGCTATATGCAAACCACTGAAGATGCGGCTATTTGGGCGCAAATAGGCGATGACATGGTGACCGTGGGAAATATTCGCGCCGGACAGATTATTTCTGTCATTCCGGTCGCGGCGGATTATTACGAATTCAAATTCGGCTTCGGTACCGGGTTTATTGACAAAGGCCATCTGGAACCGGTGCAGGGTAAACAACGCGTTGAGGACAGCCTCGGCGATCTTAATAAACCGCTCAGCAATCAGAATCTGATCACCTGGCAAGCCACTCCCGTTTATAACGCACCGAATATTGGTAGTGCGCCGTTTGGCGTACTGGCGGATAACCTGCGTTATCCCATCATCAGTAAACTGAAAGACCGGCTGAATCAAACCTGGTATCAGATTCGCATTGGCGATCGGCTGGCCTGGATAAGTGCCCTCGATGCCCAGGAAGACCGTGGATTGCCGGTGCTGACCTATCACCATATTCTGCGCGATGAAGAGAACACCCGTTTTCGTCATACCTCTACCACCACGTCAGTTCGCGCCTTCAGCAACCAGATGACCTGGCTGCGCGATCGCGGATACCGTACGCTGACGATGACGCAACTGGAAGGCTATGTGCGTAACAATATGAATCTGCCCGCGCGAGCGGTGGTGATTACCTTTGATGACGGCCTGAAGTCAGTGAGTCGTTATGCTTATCCGGTGCTGAAGCAGTATGGGATGAAGGCCACGGCGTTTATTATCTCGTCGCGAATTAAAGTTCGCCCACAAAAATGGGACCCCAAATCGCTGCAGTTCATGAGCATTTCAGAGCTTAATGGTATCCGCGACGTGTTTGACTTTCAGTCCCATACGCACTTTTTACATCGGGTCGACGGCTATCACCGGCCAATCCTGCTCAGCCGCAGCCATCACAATATTCTGTTTGATTTTGCACGCTCCCGGCGTGCGCTGGCTCCGTTTAATCCCCATGTCCTTTATCTTTCGTATCCGTTTGGCGGTTATAACGCGACGGCCGTAAAAGCCGCGGAAGAGGCTGGATTTCACCTGGCGGTGACTACGATGAAAGGGAAGGTGAAGCCGGGGGATAATCCGTTTTTACTGAAACGCCTGTATATCTTAAGAACGGATTCGCTGGAGACGATGTCGCGGCTGATCAGCAATCAGCCGCAGGGGTAGTTCGCTTACGCAACCTGAACCGGAATGGCTTTCGCGGTGCGTTTCATTTCATTGTCGCCTTCGAAGTAAGCGACCTTTGGCTGCCAGCGGCGCGCTTCTTCGTCAGACATGGTCACGAAGCTGGCGATGATCACAATGTCGCCCACGCTGGCACAGTGTGCCGCTGCGCCGTTGACGGAGATGATTCTGGAACCGCGCTCGGCGGCAATCGCATAGGTGGAAAAGCGTTTACCGTTGCTCACGTTCCAGATATCGATGGCTTCATTTTCAAGGATCCCGGCGGCATCCAGAAAATCCTGATCGATGGCGCAGGAACCTTCATAGTGCAGGTCCGCCTGAGTTACTTTCACGCGGTGGAGTTTGCCCTGCAGCATAGTGCGAATCATAACGTCTACCTTAAACTCGTATCGATAACGAAGCAGGTCGAAACCTGCTTTGAGAAATTTCTCAGGCAGTATTGCCCGATTTTTAACCCCTGTCTACTGGGTTAATGCAACCGTCTGATTGTCAATTAACCGTGCCTGGCCAAGCCATGCGGCAACCAGAATCACCGCACGCTGGCTGCTTTCGGTTAGCTCAAGCAGCGTGTCAGCATCGCGGATCTGAATGTCATCGGGGCGGAAGCCTTTTTCCGTCAGCTCCTGTTCAGCGATGGCAATAATCTCTTCCAGTTCACGCTCGCCGGCCTGCAGTTTCTCCGCGATGCGGCCCATCACTTTGTACAAACCTGGGGCGATTTTGCGTTGTTCGGCCATCAGATAACCGTTACGCGAACTCAGGGCTAAACCGTCTTTGGCGCGAATAATCGGCACGCCGACGATCTCGATGTCGTAGCCCATGTCGGCAACCATTTTGCGGATCAGCGCCAGTTGCTGGAAGTCTTTCTCGCCAAAGCAGGCGACGTCCGGTTGTACCAGATTGAACAACTTGCTGACGATGGTTGAAACCCCACGGAAATGGCCCGGGCGGCTGGCGCCTTCCAGCATCGTCGAAAGGCCGGGGACATCCACGTAGGTCTGCCCGTCGGTGCCCTGAGGATAGATTTGGTCCGGTGCGGGAGCAAAGACGAAATCCACCTTACGCTTGTTCAGTTTTTCGCAGTCTTCCTGCAGCGTGCGGGGGTAGCGCACCAGATCGTCCGGACGGTCAAACTGCATTGGGTTGACGAAAATACTCACCACCACGATGTCCGCACGGGCTTTGGCTTCATCCACCAGCTTCATGTGACCATCATGCAGGTTGCCCATCGTCGGCACCAGCGCAATGCGCTTCCCTTCCTGACGGGCTCTGCGGATATGCTGGCGCAGCAGCGGCAGGGTTTCAATAATCAGCACAACAAGACTCCTTAATGGAAACTGTGTTCTTCGCCCGGATAGACGCCGGACTCAACCTCGGCAATATACTGCCGTACCGCGGCGCGCATGTCGCCTGCTTGCGTAAGGAAATTTTTGGCAAATTTCGGAATATGGCCGCCGGTGATGCCAAAGGCGTCGTGCATGACTAAAATTTGTCCGTCGGTCACGTTGCCGGCACCGATACCGATAACCGGAATGGAGAGCGCCTCCGTCACGCGTTTGGCCAGTTCAACCGGGACGCATTCCAGCACGATGAGCTGCGCGCCTGCGGCTTCCAGCGCCAGGGCATCGTCCAGCAAAACCTGTCCGGCATCGCCACGGCCCTGAATTTTATAGCCGCCGAAAATATTGACCGACTGTGGCGTCAGGCCCAGGTGTCCGCAGACGGGGACCGCGCGCTCGGTGAGCATTTTCACGGTCTCCACCAGCCATGCACCACCTTCAATCTTGACCATGTTCGCGCCCGCGCGCATGACGGTGGCCGAATTTTCAAAGGCCTGTTCCGGCGTCGCGTAAGCCATAAACGGCAGATCGGCGAGCAGCAGGCAATTCGGCGCGCCGCGACGCACCGCCTGCGTGTGGTAAGCGATATCCTCAACCGTCACCGGCAGGGTGGAGTCATGCCCCTGTACTGTCATCCCCAGGGAATCCCCGACCAGCATCACATTGATCCCTTCGTCGGCAAACAGTCTGGCGAAACTGTAGTCATAAGCAGTAATGGTGGCGAAGCGTTTTTTCTCTTGTTTGCACTTCTGCAACAGCGAGAGGGTGGTCGGTTTCATAACATTTCCTGATGGTGAACGTCATATTTACCGGCATTCTAACAGTCACATTCAGGGGGGCAATTGTTTTAAGCAACTGTTTGCGCGAAAGCAATAAACAGGAAATGAGGTGAGGGCCATTACCAGTGTGCGGGTTTTTCTGCACCAAGATGAGTGAGTCTCTGTTGCAGTGAGGTACCGTCAGGGAAGTGCAGGTCAGGGGCGATTTCGAACAGCGGCCAGAGCATAAAACCGCGATTTTTCATATCGTAATGCGGCACGGTCAGGCGTTCGCTGTTGATGACGCGATCGCCAAACAGCATGATATCCAGGTCTAACGTGCGCGGTCCCCAGCGTTCGGCCTTGCGTACCCGGCCCTGCTGGAGTTCGATGCGCTGGGTGTGGTCGAGCAGGGCTTCTGGTTCGAGCGTTGTTTCCAGCGCCACGGCGGCGTTCAGGTAATCGGGCTGATCCTGCGGGCCCAGCGGCGGGGTTCGATAAAAAGAAGAGATGGCGACAATCTGGCTTTCGGGGATCTCGCCTATCGCGTTGACGGCAGCATTGACCTGCTCCAGAGGAGAGGCCAGATTACTGCCCAGTGCGATATAAACGAGGGTCATGCCGTTCCTTCACGACGCGGCGCACGCTTGCGCGGACGACGGTGACGACGGCGCGGCGATGGATCTTCATCCAGCTCGTTCAGCATGCCTTTCTGCTCGGGTGGCGCAGAAACCTGGAATTCTCCCCACCACTGCGCCAGACGCTGCAGTTCGGCATTGTTTTCCACTTCAGCACGCAGAGCGAGTAAATCATATGCGGCGCGGAATTTCGGATGCTCCATCAGCTTCCACGCGCGTTTACCCTGACGACGGGACATGCGCAGCTGTAGCTGCCAGATATCGCGAGTCAGCGACGTGAGGCGTTTCGGGATTGCCAGCGAACGGCAGGCTTCATCGAGCACTTCATTCATTGCCAGCGCAAACGCGTCATAGTAGGCCAGACCGCTTTCCTGGGCGATTTTCTGCGCCATTTCCAGCAGCGGATACCAGAACATCGCGGCAAACAGGAAGGCCGGGTTAACGCGCATATCGTTATGAATGCGGTTATCGGTATTTTTCAGTACCTGCGCGATGATACGTTCCATTGCGCTGTCGCCATTCTCGGTGAAATAGCGCGTAATGGTCGGGAACAATGGTTGGAACAGGCTGTATTCGCGCAGCTTTTTATAAGTTTCATAGCCGTAGCCCGCCTGTAGCAGCTTCAGCGCCTCTTCAAACAGACGCGCAGGCGGGATATCGTTGAGCAGCGTGGCCAGGCGCGGGATCGGCTCTGCCGTTTCCGGGCTGATCTTCATATCGAGCTTGGCTGCGAAACGCACGGCGCGCAGCATCCGCACCGGATCTTCGCGATAGCGGGTTTCCGGATTGCCGATCAGGCGAATCACGCCATCTTCCAGATCCTGCATGCCGCCGACATAGTCGCGAACGGTGAAATCGGCGACGCTGTAATAAAGGCTGTTAATGGTGAAGTCACGGCGCTGGGCGTCTTCTTCGATGGAACCGAAAATGTTGTCGCGCAGCAGCATGCCGTTTTGTCCGCGCTGGGACGTGGTGCGGTCGCTTTCGCTGCCTTCGTGGTGACCTCGAAAGGTGGCGACTTCAATAATTTCAGGGCCAAACATGACGTGCGCCAGACGGAAACGGCGGCCAACAAGACGGCAATTGCGGAACAGCTTGCGCACCTGGTCCGGCGTCGCATTGGTTGTGACGTCAAAATCTTTCGGTTTTTTGCCGAGCAGAAGGTCGCGGACGCCACCGCCAACCAGCCAGGCTTCATATCCCGCTTTATTCAGCCTGTACATTACCTTCAGGGCATTTTCACTGATATCTTTGCGTGAAATAGCGTGCTGCTCGCGCGGGATGACCGTCATACGCGGACGGGCGACGGCAATTTCGGCCTCGCTCTCCTCGCGGCTTAGCACCTTGCGGCAAAAATTAGCGACTCGGGTAAAAATAGTGCACCTCGGTAGTGTCAAACAATATTCAGAATTCAGTTCAAATCGTTGGCTGTGTAAAAATAGCGGCTAATCATAGCTCAGCACGACGTATTTGAGAATGCCGGATTTACAATCGCCGATTCAGGTATCGTCGAAAGCGTCCAGTTTGCCACGGCGGATGCCAGGATCTCATCGACGCGCATCTCCTGCCACGGCAAATCGCTCTGTTGCCCGAGAAAGTGTAGCGCGTCGATAAGAACAGGGCGTGGATCGCCGTGCGGCAAGGCAGGGGCATGATTCTGTTTGGAAAGTTTAGCGCCTTGTTCATTGAGCGCCAGCGGTAGATGAATATAGTCGGGAGGCGTCCAGCTGAATTGCTGGTACAGTGAAATTTGTCGCACCGTCGGTTCGATCAAATCGGCGCCGCGCACGATTTCGCTGACCCCCTGAAAATGGTCATCCACCACCACCGCCAGGTTATAGGCGAACAGTCCATCACGGCGATGGATAATAAAATCCTCTCTCGCCAGTCGTTCGTCAGCCTGAATGTCTCCGCGCAGCCGATCGTGAAAACGGGTGACAGGATGCCGCTGTTTAATCCGCACCGCCGCCTGTTCCGGCCCGTGGTGTAACTCACGGCAATGACCATCATATATTCCGCCAATGCTCTGGATCCGCGCACGGGTACAGGTGCAGTAGTAGCTCAGCCCCCGGTCGTATAACCAGGCGAGCGCTTCGCGGTAGGCGTCATGGCGTTGTGACTGCCATAAAATGTCGCCATCCCAGTGCAGGCCGTAATGTTCCAGTTGACGCAGAATAGTGTCAGCGGCACCGGGAACTTCACGAGGGGGATCAATATCTTCTATACGTACTCGCCATACTCCCTGACGGGCGCGAGCCTGTAAGTAGCTGCCCAGCGCAGCAATGAGGGAGCCAAAATGCAGTTCACCGGAAGGCGAAGGAGCGAATCGGCCAATGTAGTGTGAGTCAGTCATCTTTATGTAAAAATGAACAGGCGGGGAAAGCCCCGCCTGTTGTAAACGTTTCAAACGCCAGGCCTTAGCCCGCCATTTGTTTTTCGCGAATTTCAGCCAGCGTTTTGCAGTCGATGCACAGATCGGCTGTTGGACGCGCTTCCAGGCGACGAATACCAATTTCCACACCGCAGGATTCGCAGTAGCCGAAATCTTCGTCTTCAACCTTTTTCAGCGTTTTCTCGATCTTTTTGATCAGTTTGCGCTCACGGTCACGGTTACGCAGTTCGAGGCTGAACTCTTCTTCCTGTGCGGCACGGTCTACCGGGTCCGGGAAGTTGGCAGCTTCATCCTGCATATGAGTAACGGTGCGATCGACTTCATCCCTAAGTTGATTACGCCATGCTTCAAGAATACGCCTGAAGTGCGACAGCTGGGCTTCGTTCATATACTCTTCGCCCGGTTTCTCCTGGTACGGCTCCACCCCAGCGATGGCGAGAATACTCAGGGACGATGTTTTACGGTTTTGCCCTTCTTGCATGTTGCTTCTCCTTAACACGCACTATCGATCCCCATGTTCGGGGGAAAAATCAGGTCGCTATAAATAGCAGATGCTTTTCCGGATAGCAATTAACTAAACGTAACACTTGACAACCCTGTGAGGAAAAGCGTATTTGCGCACGCGACCAGAATACTAAATAACCAATTGTTTACAACACTATAAAGTGACAGTTAATGGCTCTATCAGAGTCATACTATCGGCAGAAAGTTCCGCTTTATAAACCAGAATTTCTACCCCCTTACGCTGTGCTTCGAACAATAGTTGCGCATATTTCGCGTCAATATGGCGCGCGGGTGAAAACCGTGTAATGGCGGAGTGCAGGACGGCAAAGAAAATCACTGCGCGTTTGCCCTCAGCCGCTACGCTCATCAGTTCCCGAAGATGTTTCTGACCTCGTTCAGTGATGGCATCGGGAAAATAACCAAAATCCTTTTCCGCTAACGTTACCGATTTCACTTCAATATAGCAGTCAGGCCGCGAATCTGCCTGTAACATAAAATCAATGCGGCTCCGTTCGGCGCCGTATTTTACTTCGCTTCTCAGCGTGGAATAACCTGAAAGTTCTGAAACTCGCCCCTGTTCAATGGCCTCTTTCGTCAGCCTGTTAGCCCATAACGTATTCACACAAATTAACGCGCCCGTCTGGGTTTGCGTTAATTCCCAGGTGTGCGGATATTTGCGTTTACTATTCTCCGACGTTGAATACCAGACCGTATCACCGGGCGTTGCACACCCGGTCATCGCCCCGGTGTTAGGGCAGTGTAGCGTGAGTTCAGTCCCGTCAGGTGTGATCACATCGGCTAAAAAGCGTTTATACCGCTGAACCAGCGTCGCGCGCTGGAGAGAAGGAGTAAATTGCATCGCGCATTTCCTTAATTAGTCGCTGAGCGTCCAGCGCTGAAGTTCCGTATAACGCGTGCGACCGCGTGCAAAGGTCGAGGCATAGAGGGCAAATTCCGTGACCGGAAAGGACCAGCAAAAGCCCGGCGGCGGAATCGCCACCGCATGGCTTGCATCGCGCAGCAGCGTGACGTGAGGGTGAAACGGCTGCGGACTCTGATAACAACCGCTGCGCGCCGCCTGGGCTCGCAGCATATTGGCCAGTTGCAGCAGCCCACGTGGGGACTGACGCGTCCCCAGCCAGACCACACGAGAGCGTAACCACTGCCCGGCATCATCGAGATTGAGCGTAAAACCGGGCTGGCGAATGCGCCCGGCAAGGGCGATCAGCGCCTGTTGTTTGTCTGCGCTCACATCGCCTAAAAACGCCAGCGTTAAATGCAGATTTTCGGCCGCGACCGGTCGCCCCGCTTCAGGGGGGAAATGCGCCGCTCGCCACTGTATTATCTCTTCGCGCACGGTGGTGGGGAGTTCGAGGGCAAAAAACAGCCGTTTCGGCTCAGACATCTTAGGTACTCGGTTATGAATTAACGCGATGCTACAATGCGGCGCGAAGAATGTTAACCCTCTGGAGCCATTTGTGACGTCGTTACCTGTTGCTGCTGTACTGCCTGAATTGCTTACCGCCCTGGATTCTGCGCCGCAGGTTCTGCTGAGCGCGCCGACGGGTGCCGGTAAGTCAACCTGGTTGCCGCTACAGTTTCTGGCACATAAAGGGTTCGAAGGGCGGATTATCCTGCTGGAACCGCGTCGTCTGGCGGCACGAAACGTGGCGCAAAGGCTTGCGGAACTGCTCAATGAAAAGCCCGGTGAGACGGTCGGTTACCGGATGCGATCGCAATCCTGCGTCGGGCCAGCAACACGGCTTGAGGTGGTTACCGAAGGGGTTCTGACGCGTATGATCCAGCGTGACCCGGAACTCAGTGGCGTTGGGCTGGTGATCCTCGATGAATTTCACGAACGCAGTTTGCAGGCGGATCTCGCACTGGCGCTGCTGCTGGATGTGCAGCAAGGGCTGCGCGACGATCTCAAACTGTTGATTATGTCCGCCACGCTGGATAACGATCGCCTGCAACAGTGCCTGCCGGATGCGCCGGTGATCGTTTCCGAAGGGCGCGCCTTTCCCGTTGAGCGGCGTTATCAACCGCTGGCGTCGCAATTGCGTTTCGACGAAGCCGTGGCGGTCGCCTGCGCCGAGCTGCTGCGCAGAGAGCCAGGCTCGCTGCTGCTGTTTCTACCCGGTGTCGGGGAGATCCTGCGCGTACAGGAGCAATTAAGTACGCGAGTCGGCAGCGATGTGCTGCTGTGTCCGCTGTATGGCGCGCTGTCGCTCAACGATCAGCGCAAAGCGATTTTGCCGGCCCCGGACGGGATGCGCAAAGTTGTGTTGGCAACCAATATTGCGGAAACCAGTCTGACCATTGAGGGGATTCGACTGGTGGTGGATTGCGCGCAGGAGCGGGTGGCGCGGTTTGATGCGCGAACCGGGTTGACCCGGCTTATCACTCAGCGCATTAGCCAGGCCTCAATGACCCAGCGCGCCGGGCGTGCCGGGCGTCTGGCGCCGGGGATTTGTCTGCATCTGCTGGCGAAAGAGCAGGCGGAACGCGCGGCAGCACAGGGGGATCCTGAGATGTTGCACAGCGATCTCTCCGGTTTGCTGATGGAGTTGTTGCAGTGGGGATGTCGCGATCCCGCGCAACTCACCTGGCTGGATTTGCCACCCGCCGTCAACGTACAGGCGGCGAAACGATTACTGCACATGCTGGGCGCGCTGGATGGCGAGCAGCTCAGTGCGATAGGGCAAAAAATGGCGGCGTTGGGTAACGATCCGCGCCTGGCCGCGATGCTAGTCAGTGCTGCCACGCCCGACGATGCAGCTACGGCAGCAAAGCTGGCAGCCATTCTTGAGGAGCCGCCGCGGATGGGCAATACCGATCTGGGCGTGGCGTTTTCCCGCCATCAGCCTGCCTGGCAGCAGCGCAGTCAGCAACTTCTCAAACGTCTGAATGTTCGTAACGGCGAAGCGGATGCGTCGCGCATCGCCCCACTGCTGGCCCAGGCCTTTGCCGATCGCATCGCGCGTCGACGCAGCCAGGACGGGCGTTATCAACTGGCGAACGGTATGGGCGCGGCGCTGGATGTCGATGATGCGCTGGGGCGGCACGAATGGTTGATTGCGCCTCTGTTGCTGCAGGGGAGCGCGTCGCCGGATGCGCGGATCCTGCTGGCGCTGCCGCTCGATATCGACGCGCTTATCTCGCGTTGTCCTGAACTGCTACAGCAGTCTGATACCATTGAGTGGGATGAGGCGCAGGGGACGCTGAAAGCCTGGCGTAGAATGCGGATAGGCGAACTGACGGTTAAAGTCCAGCCGCTGGCAAAACTGTCTGAAGACGAGTTGCATCTGGCGATGCTTAACGGTATCCGCGATAAAGGCCTGAGCGTGCTCAACTGGACGCCTGCGGCAGAACAACTGCGGTTACGTTTGCATTGTGCGGCGAAATGGCTGCCGGAGTATGACTGGCCTGCGGTGGACGACAGGACATTGCTGGCCACGCTGGAGAACTGGCTGCTGCCGCATATGAGCGGCGTGCATTCGCTGCGCGGCCTGAAATCGTTGGATGTTCACCAGGCATTGAGCGGATTACTGGATTATTCCCTGCAGCAACGTCTGGTGAGTTCGTTACCCACACATTACACTGTGCCGACGGGAAGTCGGATAGCCATTCGTTATCACGAAGATAACCCGCCGGCGCTGGCGGTCAGAATGCAGGAGATGTTTGGCGAGGCCAAAACGCCGACTATTGCGGAGGGCCGCGTGCCACTGGTGCTGGAGCTCTTATCCCCCGCGCAGCGACCGTTGCAGATTACTCAGGATTTGGCCGCGTTCTGGCAAGGGTCGTATCGCGACGTGCAAAAAGAGATGAAAGGGCGCTACCCCAAACATGTCTGGCCGGACGATCCGGCGAACACGGCGCCGACGCGGCGAACCAAATAGTATTCGTAGGCCGGATAAGGCGTTTATGCCGCATCCGGCAAAAGAGCAGTAAAATTGAGAGATTTCTTCTTCTGTCTTCTGACGGAAGAACAGAGAATCAGGCCTTTGCGCCTGAATGTTGCGGAGAAAAAGCATGGCCGGGAATGACCGCGAGCCAATTGGACGCAAAGGGAAACCCACGCGTCCGGTGAAACAAAAGGTGAGCCGTCGCCAACTCAGAGATGATGAGTACGACGACGAATATGATGATGACTATGAGGATGAAGAACCGATGCCGCGTAAAGGTAAAGGCAAAGGGCGTAAGCCTCGTGGTAAGCGCGGCTGGTTGTGGCTGCTGCTGAAAATTGCGATTGTTTTTGCGGTACTGCTTGCCATTTACGGCGTCTATCTGGATCAAAAAATCCGTAGCCGTATCGATGGCAAAGTCTGGCAGTTGCCGGCGGCGGTATATGGCCGGATGGTCAACCTTGAGCCGGAGATGTCGGTCAGCAAAAACGAAATGGTTAAGCTGCTGGAAGCCACCCAGTACCGTCAGGTCAGCAAAATGACGCGTCCTGGCGAGTTTACCGTGCAGGCGAACAGTATTGAGATGATCCGCCGTCCGTTTGATTTCCCGGACAGCAAGGAGGGTCAGGTGCGCGCGCGTCTGACGTTCGATGGTGGCCGCCTGGATACCATTGTCAACATGGACAACAACCGCCAGTTCGGTTTCTTCCGTCTCGATCCGCGTTTGATTACCATGCTGTCGTCGCCAAACGGTGAACAGCGTCTGTTTGTCCCGCGTAGTGGCTTCCCGGATCTGCTGGTGGATACGCTGCTGGCGACGGAAGACCGTCATTTCTATGAACATGACGGGGTGAGTCTGTACTCCATCGGTCGCGCGGTGCTGGCGAACCTGACCGCCGGACGCACGGTACAGGGGGCAAGTACCCTGACCCAACAGCTGGTGAAAAACCTGTTCCTCTCCAGCGAACGTTCGTACTGGCGTAAGGCTAACGAAGCCTATATGGCGCTGCTGATGGATGCGCGCTACAGCAAAGATCGTATTCTTGAGCTGTATATGAACGAGGTGTATCTCGGTCAGAGCGGTGATAATGAGATCCGTGGATTCCCGCTGGCGAGCTTGTACTACTTTGGCCGTCCGGTAGAGGAACTGAGCCTTGATCAGCAGGCGCTGCTGGTAGGGATGGTGAAAGGGGCCTCAATCTACAACCCCTGGCGCAACCCGAAACTGGCGCTTGAACGTCGTAACCTGGTGCTGCGCCTGCTGCAACAACAACAGGTGATCGATCAGGAACTCTACGACATGCTGAGCGCGCGTCCGTTAGGCGTGCAGCCGCGCGGTGGGGTGATCTCACCACAGCCCGCGTTTATGCAGATGGTGCGTCAGGAGTTGCAGGCGAAGCTGGGTGATAAAGTAAAAGATCTCTCCGGCGTGAAGATCTTCACCACCTTTGACTCTGTCGCCCAGGATGCCGCTGAGAAAGCCGCCGTTGATGGCATTCCGGAACTGAAGAAACAGCGCAAACTGAGCGATCTGGAAACGGCGATTGTAGTGGTAGACCGCTTCAGTGGCGAAGTCCGCGCTATGGTCGGCGGCGCTGAGCCGCAGTTTGCAGGCTATAACCGCGCGATGCAGGCACGTCGCTCGATTGGTTCACTGGCCAAACCGGCAACCTATCTGACCGCGCTGAGCCAGCCGAAAATCTATCGCCTGAACACCTGGATTGCCGATGCGCCGATTGCGCTGCGTCAACCAAACGGCCAGGTGTGGTCGCCGCAGAACGATGACCGTCGCTACAGCGAAAGCGGAAAAGTGATGCTGGTGGATGCGTTGACGCGTTCTATGAACGTGCCGACGGTCAATCTGGGGATGGCGCTTGGCTTGCCGGCTGTCACCGACACCTGGCTGAAGCTGGGCGTGCCGAAAGAGCAGTTGCATCCGGTTCCGGCTATGCTGCTGGGGGCACTGAACCTGACGCCGATCGAAGTGGCACAGGCGTTCCAGACGATTGCCAGCGGCGGTAATCGTGCGCCGCTTTCCGCGCTGCGTTCGGTCATCGCTGAAGACGGCACTGTGCTGTATCAGAGCTTCCCGCAGGCGGAGCGTGCCGTTCCGGCGCAGGCCGCCTATATGACGCTGTGGACGATGCAGCAGGTGGTGCAGCGTGGTACTGGTCGTCAGCTGGGCGCGAAGTACCCGAATCTGCATCTGGCGGGTAAAACCGGGACCACCAACAACAACGTCGACACCTGGTTTGCCGGTATTGACGGCAGTCAGGTGACCATCACCTGGGTGGGTCGCGATAACAACCAGCCGACGAAGCTGTACGGGGCGAGCGGGGCGATGTCGATTTATCAGCGCTATCTGGCTAACCAGACGCCAACGCCGCTCACGCTGACGCCACCGGAAGATATTGCGGAGATGGGCGTCGACTATGACGGCAACTTTGTCTGCAGTGGCGGTATGCGCACGTTGCCAGTCTGGACCTCCGATCCCGACTCGCTCTGCCAGCAGGGCGAAATGATGCAGCAGCCGACCGGGAACCCGTTCGATCAATCTTCTCAGCCACAGCAACCGCAGCAACAGCCGCCGAAGGAAGAGAAGAAAGACAGCGATGGCGTGGCGGGATGGATAAAGGATATGTTTGGCGGTAACTAACCGCCGTGCCGGATGGCACTTCGCTTATCCGGCCTACCGGCTCATGCAGGTTTTGGGTTGGTAGGCCGGATAAGGCGTTTTCGCCGCCATCCGGCAATGCCTTCACAGAAACATTTCCGGCTTCTTTTTAACCCTTTCTTTTCATCTGGATATTTCTTAACCCCTCAGTTTTGGTAGGGACGCGTATCGCTTGCTATCGCGGCCGCGTTTCGAATATTATTCTGCCGTCATAATAATAATTCTCGTTTACGTTATCATTCACTTTCCATCAGAGATATACCAATGGCGCGTCAAAAAACTGCTCAGCCAAAACACTCGCTGCGTAAAATTGCAGTCGTAGTAGCCACAGCGGTTAGCGGCATGTCTGTCTATGCACAGGCGGCGGTTGAACCGAAAAAAGAAGACACTATCACCGTCACCGCGGCTCCTGCTCCGCAGGAAAGTGCATGGGGACCGGCGGCAACCATCGCGGCACGCCAGTCAGCCACCGCGACCAAAACGGATACCCCGATTCAGAAAGTTCCCCAGTCTATTTCTGTGGTGACTGCCGAAGAGATGGCGCTACACCAGCCGAAGTCCGTGAAAGAGGCGCTCAGCTATACCCCAGGCGTTGCCGTGGGCACGCGTGGCGCATCTAACACCTATGACTACCTGATCATTCGCGGTTTCGCTGCCGACGGCCAAAGTCAGAATAACTATCTGAATGGCCTGAAGATGCAGGGGAACTTTTACAACGATGCGGTGATTGATCCTTATATGCTGGAACGCGCGGAAGTGATGCGTGGGCCGGTTTCTGTTCTGTACGGTAAGAGCAACCCAGGCGGTTTGTTGAACATGGTCAGCAAGCGTCCAACCACCGAGCCGCTGAAAGAAGTTCAGTTTAAAATGGGCACTAACAGCCTGTTCCAGACCGGTTTTGACTTCAGCGATGCGCTGGATGACGACGGCGTTTACTCTTATCGCTTAACAGGTCTGGCTCGCTCGGCGAATGCGCAGCAGCAGGGGGCGGAAGAACAGCGTTATGCTATTGCGCCGTCCTTTAGCTGGCGTCCGGATGACAAAACCAACTTTACGTTCCTGTCCTACTTCCAGAACGAACCTGAGACCGGTTACTACGGTTGGCTGCCGAAAGAGGGGACTGTCAGCACGCTGCCGAACGGTAAGCGTCTGTCGACAGACTTCAACGAAGGCGCGAAAAACAATACCTACTCTCGTAATGAGAAGATGGTCGGTTATAGCTTCGACCATGAATTCAACGATACGTTTACCGTGCGTCAGAACTTGCGTTACGCGGAAAACAAAGTGTCGCAGAACAGTGTATATGGTTACGGCATGTGTTCCGATCCGCTCTATTCGAGCAACCCGAGAACCAGCCCTTGCGCCAGCGTACCGCAGTCACAGTGGGGGCATACGCTGACCCGTCAGTATGTGGATGATAACGAAAAACTGCAGAACTTCTCTGTGGATACCCAACTGCAGAGCAAGTTTGCGACCGGTTCTCTGGATCATACCCTGCTGACCGGCGTTGATTTTATGCGTATGCGTAACGACATCGACTCCTGGTTTGGCTGGGCTGGTTCAGTTGCGCCATCTGACATCTACAACCTTGATCGCAGCGATTTCGACTTCGGATCCCATCCAGGGCCTGGCGCCGCCTATCGCGTGCTGAACAAGCAGAAGCAGACCGGCGTGTACGCCCAGGATCAGATGCAGTGGGATAAAGTGCTGGTGACGTTGGGCGGACGTTATGACTGGGCGCAGCAGGATACTCTGGATCGTGAAGCGAATACTCAGCACTCGCGTAATGATAACGAGTTTACCTGGCGCGGCGGCGTAAACTACCTGTTCGACAACGGCGTGACTCCGTACTTCAGCTACAGCGAGTCGTTCGAACCGGCTTCTACCGTGGGCGCGAACGGCAGCATCTTTGCGCCGTCTAAAGGCAAGCAGTACGAAGCGGGCGTGAAATATGTCCCGAACGATCGTCCGATCGTGATCACCGGTGCGGTCTATCAGTTGACCAAAACCAACAACCTGATGGCCGATCCTAACGGTTCGTTCTTCTCGGTTGAAGGCGGTGAGATTCGTTCACGCGGCGTTGAAGTGGAAGCAAAAGCGGCGCTGTCTGCCAGCGTTAACGTGGTCGGTTCCTACACTTATACGGATGCGGAATACACTACCGACACCAACTACAAAGGCAACACCCCGGCGCAGGTGCCAAAACATATGGCGTCGCTATGGGGCGATTACACGATGTTTGACGGCCCGCTTTCCGGTCTGACTCTGGGCACCGGCGTTCGCTATACCAGCTCCAGCTATGGCGATCCGGCTAACTCCTTTAAAGTCGGCAGCTACACCCTGGTGGATGCGCTGGTTCGGTACGATCTGGCACGCCTTGGCATGGCAGGTTCCAACGTCGCGCTGCATGTCAACAACCTGTTTGACCGCGAATACGTCGCCAGCTGCTTTAACACCTATGGCTGCTTCTGGGGCGCGGAACGTCAGGTCGTTGCTACCGCAACATTCCGTTTCTAATTTTTCTTTGGGCACGCATTGCGTGCCCGCTTTACAAGTTGGCCGCTATGCAGGAACAGACTCATCATCCCGATACCACGTTTGCACTGCGTGATGTCTCCTTTCGCGTGCCAGGTCGCACGCTTCTGCACCCTCTGTCGTTAACTTTTCCCGTCGGTAAAGTGACTGGCCTGATTGGTCACAATGGTTCAGGTAAATCCACGTTGTTAAAAATGTTGGGTCGCCATCAGCCGCCGTCAGAAGGGGATATCCTGCTCGATGCGCAACCGCTGAACAGTTGGAACAGCAAAGCGTTTGCCCGTAAGG
The DNA here is from genome assembly GCF_018323885.1 of Citrobacter amalonaticus. Lineage (NCBI taxonomy): Bacteria > Pseudomonadati > Pseudomonadota > Gammaproteobacteria > Enterobacterales > Enterobacteriaceae > Citrobacter > Citrobacter amalonaticus. The sequence continues at coordinate 1,043,277 of NZ_AP024585.1, forward strand.
TGGCGTATTTACCGCAGCAGTTGCCGCAGGCGGAAGGGATGACCGTACGTGAACTGGTGGCGATTGGTCGCTATCCGTGGCACGGGGCGCTGGGCCGTTTTGGCGTCGCGGACAGAGAAAAAGTGGAAGAGGCGATCGCGCTGGTAGGGTTAAAACCCCTGGCGCATCGTCTGGTCGACAGTCTTTCCGGCGGTGAACGTCAGCGCGCGTGGATTGCGATGCTGGTGGCGCAGGACAGTCGCTGTCTGCTGCTCGATGAACCCACCTCGGCGCTGGATATTGCCCACCAGGTGGATGTGCTGGCGCTGGTTCATCGACTCAGCCAGGAGCGTGGCCTGACGGTGATCGCTGTGCTGCATGATATCAACATGGCTGCCCGCTACTGTGACTACTTAGTTGCCTTGCGTGGGGGCGAAATGATTGCCCAGGGAACGCCAGCCGACCTGATGCGTAGCGAAACCCTGGAACGTATTTATGGCATCCCGATGGGGATCCTGCCGCATCCGGCAGGCGCTGCACCTGTGAGTTTTGTGTATTGATGAGCGGCTTACACCACATAACACGTCGTCGTTTATTAACGGCGATGGCACTTTCCCCGCTGCTCTGGCAGATGAAACCGGCGCGCGCAGCCGCTGTCGATCCACATCGTATCGTGGCGCTGGAGTGGCTGCCGGTCGAGCTGTTGCTGGCGCTTGGCGTGACGCCCTATGGCGTGGCAGACATTCCTAACTACCGCCTGTGGGTGAATGAACCGCCGCTGCCAGCATCGGTGATTGATGTCGGATTACGCACCGAGCCGAACCTTGAGCTGCTGACCGAAATGAAACCCTCCTATATGTTCTGGTCGACAGGGTACGGCCCTTCTCCCGAAACGCTGGCGCGAATTGCGCCCGGACGTGGCTTCAACTTCAGCGATGGCAAACAGCCCTTAGCCGTGGCGCGTCGATCTCTGATCGACATGGCGCAGATGCTGAATCTGGAATCTGCGGCTGAGCGACATCTGGCGGAATACGACCAGTTTATTGCCAGCCGGAAATCGCGCTTTGTGCAGCGCGGAGAGCGCCCGCTGCTGTTGATCACTCTCCTCGATCCTCGCCATATGCTGGTTTTCGGCCCGAACTGCCTGTTCCAGGACGTGCTGGATGAATACGGGATTCGCAACGCCTGGCAGGGAGAAACCAATTTCTGGGGCAGTACGGTGGTCGGAATCGATCGCCTTGCAGCCTACAAAGATGCCGATGTGCTTTGCTTTGATCATGGGAATAACAAAGAGATGGCCACGCTGATGGCAACGCCGCTCTGGCAGGCGATGCCGTTCGTGCGTGAAGGGCGTTTCCAGCGCGTACCGCCCGTGTGGTTTTATGGCGCCACACTGTCGACCATGAATTTTGTCCGTATTCTGGATAATGCGCTGGGGGGCAAGGCGTGAGTCAACGTATTGCACGTTTCCCGGCGTTATTGCTGGCGCTGTTGTTTATCGTCGCCGTAGGGTTAACCTGGACGAATTTCACCGTTGCGCTGCCGCGTACCCAGTGGCAGCAGGCGCTGTGGTCACCGGATATCGACGTCATCGAGCAGATGATTTTCCATTACAGCCTTCTCCCTCGTCTGGTGATCTCCCTGCTGGTTGGGGCCGGGCTGGGTCTGGTTGGCGTGCTCTTTCAACAGGTGCTGCGTAACCCGCTGGCCGAACCGACCACGCTGGGCGTGGCGACCGGCGCACAGTTAGGGATGACGGTCACGACATTGTGGGCGATACCGGGCGTGATGGCCGGGCAGTTTGCCGCTCTGGCGGGCGCCTGTATTGTCGGGGCGCTGGTGTTTGGCGTCGCCTGGGGAAAACGACTTTCTCCCGTCACGCTGATCCTCGCCGGTCTGGTGGTCAGTCTGTACTGCGGGGCCATCAACCAACTGTTAGTCATCTTTCACCACGATCAGTTGCAGAGCATGTTCCTGTGGAGTACCGGAACGTTGACGCAAACTGACTGGGGCGGTGTGCAGCGTCTGTGGCCGCAACTGCTGGGCGGCGTCATGCTCACTCTGTTGTTGTTGCGCCCGCTAACCCTGATGGGGCTGGATGATGGCGTTGCGCGCAACTTAGGGCTGGCGCTGTCGCTGGCGCGTCTGGCGGCGCTGACGCTGGCGATTGTACTTAGCGCGCTGCTGGTCAATGCGGTAGGGATTATCGGTTTTATCGGTCTGTTTGCGCCGCTGCTGGCGAAAATGCTGGGCGCGCGTCGTCTGCTGGCGCGCCTGATGCTGGCTCCGCTGATTGGGGCGCTGATTCTGTGGCTGTCCGATCAGGTTATTCTCTGGCTGACCCGCGTATGGATGGAAGTGTCCACCGGTTCTGTGACGGCACTGATCGGCGCACCGCTGCTGCTGTGGCTGCTACCGCGCCTGCGTAGTATGAGCGCGCCGGACATGAACGTCAGCGACCGGGTGACGACGGAACGTCAGCATGTGCTGGGTTATGCGCTGATCGGCGGCGTGCTGCTGTTGATCGGGGCATATGTCGCGCTGTCGCTGGGGCGTGACGCGCAGAGCTGGAGCTGGGCCAGCGGCGTGCAACTGGAAGAACTGATGCCCTGGCGCTGGCCGCGCATTCTGGCGGCGATGATCGCCGGGGTGATGCTGGCAGTGGCGGGGTGTATCATCCAGCGGCTGACCGGGAACCCGATGGCGAGTCCTGAGGTGCTGGGGATCAGCTCCGGCGCGGCGTTCGGCGTTGTGCTGATGCTGTTTCTGGTGCCGGGCGATGCGTTTGGCTGGCTGTTGCCCGCCGGGAGTCTCGGTGCTGCCGCCACGCTGTTGATCATTATGATTGCCGCCGGACGGGGAGGGTTCTCCCCCCACCGTATGCTGCTGGCCGGGATGGCGCTCAGCACGGCCTTCACCATGCTGCTGATGATGCTACAGGCAAGCGGCGATCCGCGCATGGCCGGGGTACTGACCTGGATCTCCGGTTCGACCTATAATGCGACGGGTCAGCAGGTGCTGCATACCGGGGTGGTGATGGCGATCCTGCTGGCGATCACGCCACTGTGCCGTCGCTGGTTGACGATTTTGCCGCTGGGCGGTGATACCGCCCGTGCAGTCGGTATCGCGCTGACACCGTCGCGGGTTGGCCTGCTGCTGCTGGCAGCCAGTCTGACGGCTGCCGCCACAATGACAATCGGCCCACTGAGTTTTGTCGGGCTGATGGCGCCGCATATCGCGCGGATGTTAGGTTTTCGTCGAACGATGCCGCATATTGTGATGTCGGCGCTGGCGGGAGGATTATTGCTCATCTTTGCCGACTGGTGCGGGCGGATGGTGCTGTTTCCGTATCAGATCCCGGCGGGGATACTCTCGACGTTTATCGGTGCGCCGTACTTTATTTATCTGTTACGTAAGCAGAGTCGTTGATTCGGATGTTTTTCGTGTAGGCCAGATAAGACGCTTCGCGTCGCCATCCGGCAATAAAAAAGCCGGGTGGCGGCTTCGCCTTACCCGGCCTACGGTTTAAAACGTACTCTGCTACAGCTTTGCAAACACCCGACGCGCGGCGTCGATAGTGTTGTTGATGTCTTCCATGCTGTGCGCCACGGACATAAAGCCCGCTTCAAATGCGGATGGCGCAAGGTAAATCCCCTCGTCCAGCATCATGTGGAAGAAGCGCTTGAAGCGTTCCACATCACAGGCCATCACGTCCTGATAGCAGGTGACAGTTTCCGCGTCGGTGAAGAAAATCCCGAACATGCCGCCAACGTGGTTAACGACCAGCGGGATCGCGGTTTCCTCTGCCGCTTCCAGCAGACCTTCCGCCAGGCGCGTTGTGAGTTCATCCAGCGTTTCGTGAATGCCCGGCTGCGCCACTTCGGTCAGACAGGCAAAACCGGCCGCCATGGCAATGGGATTGCCGGAGAGGGTGCCAGCCTGATAAACCGGGCCGGTCGGGGCCAGCGCGTCCATCACGTCGCGACGACCGCCGAACGCTCCTACAGGCATACCGCCGCCAATGATTTTGCCCAGACAGGTCAGATCCGGCACCACGCTGTAGTAATCCTGTGCGCCAGCCAGCGCCACGCGGAAGCCGGTCATCACTTCGTCGATAATCAGCAGCGCGCCGAACTCATCGCACAGTGCGCGCAGACCCGGCAGGAATTCCGGCAGCGGCGGGATGCAGTTCATATTGCCTGCCACTGGCTCAACGATGATACAGGCGATCTCCTGCGGGAACTGCTCGAACGCGGCACGCACGGAATTGAGATCGTTATAAGTACAGGTCAGGGTATGCTTTGCAAAATCTGCCGGCACGCCGGGAGAGTTCGGCTGGCCCAGCGTCAGTGCGCCGGAGCCGGCTTTTACCAGCAGACAGTCCGCGTGGCCGTGGTAGCAGCCTTCAAATTTGATGATCTTATCGCGGCCAGTGAAACCACGCGCCAGACGAATGGCGCTCATGGTCGCTTCGGTACCGGAGTTGACCATTCGTACCATGTCCATCGTCGGTACCAGTTCGGTCACAAGCTCCGCCATTTTGACTTCCATCTCGGTCGGCGCGCCAAAGCTCAGGCCGCGCTCAGCCGCTTCGATCACCGCGTTGCGGATCGCCGGATGGTTGTGTCCCAGCACCATCGGTCCCCAGGAGCCGACGTAATCGATATAGGCTTTGCCATCGACATCGTACAGATATGCGCCGTCCGCTTTTTCGATAAACAGCGGAGTACCACCCACGCCAGTAAAGGCGCGAACAGGGGAGTTAACGCCGCCGGGGATTAGCTCGCGTGCTGCGCTGTAGAGGTTTTCAGACTTACTCATGGATGGGTTCCTGGTTCGTAGAAAAAGTGAATGCCCGCTATTCTAGTTATTCAGAGAAGGTTATGAAAGTTTTGCGCATTTGAAACATTACGATTTGCAGGGGATTTTCGGGTAAGAGGCGAGTACAATGCCGCCTCTGCATTTGTATTACCAATTAATGATCATCTGATGAAGACAGAAACTCCCTCTTTTGAAGCACAGCAAATTGTGCGCTTACGGCGCAGGGACCAAATCCGTCGACTGCTGGAACGAGATAAAACGCCGCTGGCGATCTTAATGATGGCGGCAGTGGTGGGGACGCTTACCGGTCTGGCAGGCGTGGCGTTCGAAAAAGCGGTGAGCTGGGTGCAAAACCTGCGTATCGGTGCGCTAGTGAATGTGGCTGACCATCCGATGCTGCTCTGGCCGCTGGCGTTTATTCTCTCTGCATTACTGGCGATGGTCGGCTATTTTCTGGTGCGTAAATTTGCGCCGGAAGCTGGCGGGTCAGGGATCCCGGAGATCGAAGGGGCGCTGGAAGAGCTTCGCCCCGTCCGCTGGTGGCGTGTGCTGCCGGTGAAGTTTATCGGTGGGATGGGCACGCTGGGTGCAGGGATGGTGCTGGGACGCGAAGGGCCGACGGTACAAATCGGCGGAAATATTGGCCGCATGGTGCTGGATATCTTCCGCATGCGTAGCGCCGAAGCGCGCCATACGCTGTTGGCAACCGGGGCAGCGGCAGGGCTTTCTGCCGCCTTCAACGCACCGCTGGCGGGTATTCTGTTTATCATCGAGGAGATGCGCCCGCAGTTTCGCTATAACCTTATCTCGATCAAAGCCGTCTTTACCGGCGTGATCATGTCGAGCATTGTTTTCCGCATTTTCAACGGTGAATCGCCGATTATCGAAGTGGGGAAACTGTCCAACGCACCGGTCAATACGCTGTGGCTGTATCTGATCCTCGGGATGATTTTTGGCTGTGTAGGACCGGTTTTCAATAAGCTGGTGCTGCGTACTCAGGATATGTTCCAGCGCTTTCACCATGGAAACACCACTAAATGGGTGCTGATGGGCGGGGCGATTGGCGGTCTGTGTGGCATTTTGGGGTTGATTGAACCAGCGGCGGCTGGCGGCGGTTTTAACCTTATCCCTATTGCGGCGGCGGGCAATTTTAGCGTCGGACTGTTGCTGTTTATCTTTATCGCGCGAGTGATCACCACGTTGCTCTGTTTTTCTTCCGGTGCGCCCGGCGGGATCTTTGCGCCGATGCTGGCGCTGGGTACGTTGTTGGGCACCGCATTTGGTATGGCAGCAGCGGCAGGCTTTCCGCATTATCAGCTTGAGGCCGGAACGTTCGCCATTGCCGGAATGGGCGCGTTGCTGGCGGCATCGGTGCGCGCGCCGTTGACCGGGATTGTGCTGGTGTTGGAGATGACCGATAACTATCAGCTCATTTTGCCAATGATTATTACCTGTCTTGGCGCAACACTATTAGCACAATTCCTGGGCGGAAAACCGCTATACTCCACTATCCTTGCCCGCACGCTGGCGAAGCAGGAAGCGGAGCAGGCGGCAAAAAGTCAGACGACCACCGCTGGCGAGAATACTTGAATGAAATACCAGGGTATTAGATAATGGCGTTAATATTGGGTCAGAATTTGCCCAATTGCCGATGTCGTTTGGAGCAAAATATGAGTGATGACGTAGCGCTGCCACTGCAATTTACTGAAGCAGCAGCCAATAAAGTAAAAAGCCTGATCGCGGACGAAGAAAACCCAAACCTGAAACTGCGTGTCTATATCACCGGTGGCGGTTGCAGCGGTTTCCAGTATGGTTTTACCTTTGATGACCAGGTCAACGAAGGCGATATGACCATCGAGAAACAGGGCGTTGGCCTGGTGGTTGACCCTATGAGCCTGCAGTATCTGGTCGGCGGTTCCGTTGACTACACCGAAGGTCTGGAAGGTTCTCGTTTTGTAGTTACCAACCCGAATGCGAAAAGCACCTGCGGGTGTGGCTCTTCCTTCAGCATCTGAGTGCTGTCTGTAATGCGCCCGGTAAGCGCAGGCGCTACCGGGCAAAGCGTATAATCCGGCCTGAATTTAACGGCTATTCTCATCTAACGCAAATGTTGGCAGCTTCAGATGCCAGCGGATCGCCGCGAGGCGAATGACCAGCGTCACAACCATCCCCATCATACTGGCGGCTTCCAGCGGCATCGCGAAGGTGTAATACGCGGTTGCGTGGACAATCCCGCCGATAATACAGGCCGTTGCGTAGATTTCCGTACGCAGGATCATCGGGATTTCTCGTGCCAGCACATCGCGAATAATACCGCCGCCCACGCCGGTGATGACACCCATACAGATAGCCACCAGCGGCCCCGTCCCTGCTATAAATGCTTTGTTGACGCCGATCCCGACAAACACCGCCAGGCCGACGGCGTCCAGCACCGGCAGCATCCATTTAGGCAAGCGTCTGGGCTGACGCACCAGCAGGATCGTCAACATGCTGGTGACCATCGCCACCACCAGATCGGTTGGGTCTTTAACCCAGAAAACGGGACCGTTATCTAATGCCATATCACGGATCGTCCCGCCGCCCACGGCGGTAACGACGCCCAATACCAGCACGCCAAACGGGTCCATACGCAGTTTCCCGGCCAGTAACACGCCAGAGATAGCAAATACTGCTGTGCCTACAATATCCAGCCAATAGACGAGCATGATTAAATCCTCACAACACACCTGTTGGGGCAGGCGCTAATTCACCAGGGAAAGCGCATTACAGAGTTGTTTTGCGGCGAGGATAATACGCGGGCTTGCGCGTTCAAACCAGTCACTGTTGAGAGGAATTACCGGAATTTGTAGTTGATCACCCCAGTATTGCTTAATTTTGAGAATTTCACCTGCATCGCCGGCGACAACGATCGCTTGCGGCGCGCGCGCCAGCACCTGTTCACGACTGACCTGCGGCCAGGGAACCCGACTGCCGGCAAAGATGTTTTCTCCCCCGCAGAGCTCAATAACCTCGTTTTGAATCGATCCTTTTCCGCTGGTAAAGGGCGGATTGATACCAAACTGCAAAAACACGCGTTTTTTCGTTTTGCCTGCATATTGAGATTTTAGCTGCGAATAGTCGTCCAGCAAGGTTTGCGCGGCGTGCTTTGCCATTTCGGGATGCGGGCTAAAGTCGGCCAGCGTCTGCAACGTGTCGGCAATCTGTTCGATGGTGACGGCATCGATCCACATGACCTTGATGCCTAGCGAGGAGAGTTGATTCACCTGCCGTTCGGCATTACCGCCGCGCCAGGCGAGGACCAGATCCGGCTTCAGCGCCACAATCCTTTCCAGATTCATGCCTTGCCAGGTCGAGATCTGCTCGATACGTTGCGCCTGTGGCGGATAGTCTGAATAGCTGCTGACGCCAACGGGGGGGATCCCGGCGGCAAAGGCGAGTTCCGTGTTGGCGGGAGAGAGTGAAATCACGCGCGGTGCGGCATGCAGCCACACCGGGAGGGCTAACAGCAGGGCGACAAGCGCCCTGGAGAAGGATTTAGCCATGCGCCAGTTTCTGTACCAGCGATTCAACCATCAGCGTGGATTGCTTCGCGGCAACGGCCAGGAACTCATCAAAGCTGAGATGGGACTGCTGATCGGCAACGTCCGAGATCGCGCGGACCACCACAAACGGTACCTTGAAGTTATGGCAAACGTGCGCAATCGCGGTGGCTTCCATCTCAACGGCAATGGCCAGCGGGAAGTTGTGACGGATTTTCGCCAGCCCCACGGAGCCGTTAATGAAGGCATCGCCGCTGACAATCAAGCCGCGTACCGCGTTCAGGTTCAGCTCAGCGATGCAGGATTCCGCTGCGGCAATCAGTTTTTCATCGGCTTTAAAACCGGCCGGGCAGCCCGGAAGTTGGCCGAACTCATAACCAAATGCGGTGACGTCAGCGTCGTGATAGCGCGCTTCATCAGAGACCACAATGTCGCCCACTTTCAGGGTTGGAGCGAGGCCGCCTGCGGAACCGGTGTTAATAATGACGTCCGGCTTGCAGCGTTCAAGCAGCAGCGTAGCGCCCAGCGCCGCCGCCACTTTACCAATACCGGATTTCAGCAGCGCAACGTCGATTCCGTTAAGCTGACCGGTGTAAATTTCACAACCGCCCAGGGTGAGAGTTTGACGGTTTTCGATTTTGTCACGCAGCAGCGTAACCTCTTCTTCCATTGCACCAATGATGCCGATTTTCATAGATTTACTCGCGCCAGGTGAGATTTAAAGGCATAGTCTATCATGCGCTTAAGGCGAAGTGCATTCTCACGCGGGAGAGGACATGTCACAGATTGATTTCCGGAAAAAAATAAACTGGCACCGTCGTTTTCGTTCACCGCAAGGGGTCAAAACCGAGCATGAGATCCTGCGCATTTTTGAAAGCGACCGTGGACGCATTATTAACTCTCCGGCGATCCGTCGCCTGCAGCAGAAAACCCAGGTGTTTCCCCTTGAGCGTAATGCCGCCGTGCGTACGCGCCTTACCCATTCGATGGAAGTTCAGCAGGTGGGGCGTTATATCGCCAAAGAGATTTTAAGCCGCCTCAAAGAACAAAAACTGCTGGAACCATACGGCCTGGATGAGTTAACGGGACCGTTTGAGAGCATCGTCGAAATGTCCTGCCTGATGCATGACATTGGCAACCCGCCGTTTGGGCATTTTGGCGAGGCGGCGATCAACGACTGGTTTCGCCAGCGCTTACATCCGGCGGATGCGGAAAGCCAACCCTTAACCGAAGATCGTTGCATTGTGGCGACGTTGCGTCTGCGCGAAGGCGAGGAGTCGTTGAACGATATCCGCCGTAAAGTACGCCAGGACCTGTGTCATTTCGAAGGGAATGCTCAGGGGATTCGGCTGGTACATACCTTGATGCGAATGAACCTGACATGGGCCCAGGTCGGCGGGATCTTAAAATATACCCGTCCGGCATGGTGGCGGGGAGAAACGCCCGCGACGCACAACTATTTAATGAAAAAACCCGGCTATTACCTTTCTGAAGAACCGTATATTGCGAGGTTACGTAAAGAACTCGATCTCGCGGTTTACAGTCGCTTTCCGTTAACGTGGATAATGGAAGCCGCCGACGATATCTCTTATTGCGTCGCCGATCTGGAAGATGCGGTAGAGAAAAGAATCTTCAGCGTTGAGCAACTCTATCATCATTTATATGAGGCCTGGGGGGAGCATGAGAAAGGTTCGCTCTTTGCGCAGGTTGTCGAAAATGCCTGGGACAAATCACGGGCGAATTATCTGAGCCGCAGTACTGAAGATCAATTTTTCATGTATTTGCGGGTGAATACACTTAATAAACTGGTGCCCTACGCCGCGCAGCGTTTTATTGATAACCTGGAACAAATCTTTGACGGAAGGTTTAATCAGGCATTGCTGGAAGACGGCAGCAGCTTTAGTCGCCTGCTGAAAATCTATAAAAATGTTGCGATGAAACATGTGTTTAGCCATCCTGATGTGGAGCAACTCGAATTACAGGGCTATCGGGTGATCAGTGGCTTACTCGATATCTACCGTCCTTTATTAAGCCTGCCGCTTGCGGATTTCAGTGAGCTGGTGGAAAAAGAACGCCTGCAGCGCTTTCCTATCGAATCCCGCTTATTTCAGAAATTGTCAACGCGTCACCGACTGGCCTATGTGGAGGCCGTGGGTAAATTAACACCAGATTCGCCTGAGTATCCCGTGCTGGAATATTATTATCGTTGCCGGCTGATCCAGGATTATATCAGCGGCATGACAGACCTCTATGCATGGGATGAATACCGCCGCCTGATGGCGGTCGAACAATAGACTAAGTTTTGTAAAGACGGACAATAAATTTTTACCTTTTCCATAAACTTCTGTCCGGAACTTAGCGCTATAAAATGAATCTGACGTACACAGCAATTTTGCGTTATCTGTTAATTGAGATTGAGACACATGAAAAAAACCACATTAGCAATGAGTGCACTGGCTCTGAGTTTAGGTTTGGCGTTATCCCCGCTTTCTGCAACGGCGGCTGAAACTGCATCAGCGACGACCGCACAGCAGATGCCAAGTCTGGCACCGATGCTCGAAAAAGTGATGCCATCGGTGGTCAGCATTAACGTGGAAGGTAGCACAACCGTCAATACGCCGCGGATGCCGCGTAATTTCCAGCAGTTCTTTGGTGATGATTCCCCGTTCTGCCAGGACGGTTCCCCGTTCCAGAGTTCGCCTTTCTGCCAGGGCGGCCCGCAGGGCGGTAATGGCGGCGGCCAGCAGCAGAAGTTTATGGCACTGGGTTCCGGTGTCATCATTGATGCCGCGAAAGGCTATGTCGTCACCAACAACCACGTGGTGGATAACGCCACGGTGATTAAGGTTCAACTGAGCGATGGCCGTAAATTCGACGCTAAGATCGTCGGCAAAGACCCGCGCTCTGATATTGCGCTGATCCAGATTCAGGATCCGAAAAACCTGACGGCGATTAAGCTGGCTGACTCCGACACCCTGCGAGTGGGGGATTACACTGTCGCCATCGGTAACCCGTTTGGTCTCGGCGAGACGGTCACTTCCGGTATCGTCTCTGCGCTGGGCCGTAGCGGCCTGAATGCGCAGAACTATGAAAACTTCATTCAGACCGATGCGGCGATCAACCGCGGTAACTCCGGCGGCGCGTTGGTTAACCTGAACGGCGAGTTGATCGGTATTAACACGGCGATCCTCGCGCCGGACGGCGGCAACATCGGTATCGGATTTGCGATCCCGAGCAATATGGTGAAAAACCTGACCTCTCAGATGGTGGAATTCGGCCAGGTGAAACGCGGCGAACTGGGTATCATGGGTACCGAACTGAGCTCCGAACTGGCGAAAGCGATGAAAGTCGATGCACAGCGCGGTGCCTTTGTCAGCCAGGTCATGCCGAACTCGTCCGCTTCGAAGGCCGGTATTAAAGCCGGTGATGTGATCACCTCCCTGAACGGTAAGCCGATCAGCAGCTTTGCCGCACTGCGTGCGCAGGTTGGCACCATGCCGGTGGGCAGCAAAATTACCCTCGGCCTGCTGCGCGACGGTAAGCCGGTTACCGTGAATCTGGAACTGCAGCAGAGCAGCCAGACTCAGGTTGATTCCAGCTCCATCTTCAGCGGTATTGAAGGGGCTGAAATGAGTAATAAAGGTCAGGATAAAGGCGTCGTGGTGAACAACGTGAAAGCGAACACCCCGGCGGCGCAGATTGGCCTCAAGAAAGGGGATGTGATTGTCGGCGCTAACCAGCAGCCGGTGAAAAACATCGCCGAACTGCGTAAAATCCTCGACAGCAAACCGTCTGTCCTGGCGTTGAACATTCAGCGTGGCGACAGCAATATCTACCTGTTGATGCAGTAATCTCCCCAAAACCCCTTCCTGCCACAGGAAGGGGTTTCTTTTTGTGATATTTCCCACAACTCCATACTTCTTCCCTTTGCTTTGTGCATCTGCACAATGTCAGCGTTTGTTATCTTCTTTATGCTGGAGCTCTGCTCACAGGAGGGCTTTATGGCTGGCTGGCATCTTGATACCAAAATGGCGCAGGATATCGTGGCACGCACGATGCGCATTATTGATACCAATATCAACGTGATGGATGCCCGTGGACGGATCATCGGCAGCGGCGATCGCGAGCGAATTGGGGAATTGCACGAAGGCGCGCTGTTAGTCCTCTCTCAGGGCCGCGTGGTGGACATCGATGATGCCGTTGCGCGTCATCTGCATGGCGTTCGTCAGGGGATCAACCTGCCGCTGCGCCTGGAAGGCGAAATTGTGGGCGTGATCGGCCTGACCGGCGAACCGGAACATCTGCGCAAATATGGCGAACTGGTGTGCATGACGGCGGAGATGATGCTGGAGCAGTCGCGCCTGATGCATCTGCTGGCCCAGGACAGTCGCCTGCGTGAAGAGTTGGTGATGAACCTGATTCAGGCGGAAGAGAACACGCCAGCGTTGACCGAGTGGGCGCAACGTTTAGGGATCGACCTCAACCAGCCGCGCGTGGTGGCGGTGGTGGAAGTGGACAGCGGACAACTCGGCGTGGACAGCGCTATGGCGGAGTTGCAGCAGTTACAGAACGCACTGACCACCCCGGAGCGTAATAACCTGATTGCGATCGTTTCGCTGACCGAGATGGTGGTGTTAAAACCGGCGTTGAATTCGTTTGGCCGTTGGGATGCCGAAGATCACCGCAAGCGCGTTGAGCAGCTGATTGCGCGCATGAAAGAGAACGGACAGTTGCGCTTTCGCGTTTCGCTGGGCAACTATTTTACCGGGCCTGGCAGTATCGCGCGTTCGTACCGTACTGCGCGCACGACGATGATGGTCGGCAAACAACGAATGCCGGAAAGCCGCAGCTACTTTTATCAGGACTTAATGCTGCCGGTACTGCTCGACAGTCTGCGCGGCGGCTGGCAGGCCAATGAGCTGGCGCGTCCGTTGGTGCGGCTGAAGGCGATGGACAATAACGGCCTGTTGCGCCGCACTCTGGCGGCGTGGTTTCGCCACAACGTGCAGCCACTGGCAACCTCTAAGGCGCTGTTTATTCACCGGAATACGCTGGAGTATCGACTGAATCGCATCTCGGAATTAACCGGGCTGGATTTGGGGAATTTCGACGATCGGCTGCTGCTGTATGTGGCGTTACAGCTGGATGAGCAGCATTGATTCATTGCCTGATGGGGCTACGCTTATCAGGCCTACCCGGATGTGCCTGTAGGCCTGATAAGGCGTATGACGCCGCCATCCGGCAACAAACTGCTTATTTTCGCGTCAGTTTTTCCAGATCGGCTTCGATTTCGGTGATCTTATTCGCCACCACGCTTTCCAGATGGCGTAAATCATCAAGGATCTTACGTTTCAGATCCACTTCCGTGCGATCGCGCTGGCAGATCTGATCGAGTTCGTCGATCACATAGCGCAGGTTGGGACTGATCTCCTGTACCTCTTTGTATCCCTGACCCACTCCATCGGCAACCACGGTTTTGCGCTGGCGGGGGTATTTAAACTTCACGCTTTTGGCAAAGAACTCACCTTTATCCTTCTGGAAATAGATTTTCAGGATATCGTTATTGGCTTCTTGCCGCAGGCTGTAACGATCGATTTCTTCAGGATTAGTAATGCCCAGACTTTTCAGATTGTCATACATAGCGGTACCCTTAAGCTCACTATAACTATTGAATAATTAACGAAAAGCCCTGTTTCTGCCACTCGCAGATGTAAAAAAAGCGGGCTAAGCCCGCTTTTTCAAATCGCCGTTAGTCGATGGTACGCAATAACTCGTTGATGCCGACCTTGCCACGGGTTTTGGCGTCGACTTTTTTCACAATTACCGCACAGTACAAGCTGTACTTGCCATCTTTCGACGGCAGGTTGCCGGAAACGACAACGGAGCCTGCCGGAACGCGACCATAATGGACTTCACCGGTTTCACGGTCGTAAATGCGGGTGCTCTGACCAATATAAACGCCCATCGAAATCACCGAGCCTTCTTCGACAATCACGCCTTCTACGACTTCAGAACGCGCGCCGATAAAGCAGTTATCTTCGATGATGGTCGGGTTCGCCTGCAGCGGCTCCAGTACGCCACCGATGCCGACACCGCCGGACAGGTGAACGTTCTTACCGATCTGCGCGCAGGAACCGACGGTTGCCCAGGTATCGACCATCGTGCCTTCATCAACGTAAGCGCCGATGTTGACATAGGACGGCATCAGCACGGTGTTACGGGCGATAAACGCACCCTGACGAACTGCCGCAGGCGGAACCACACGGAAGCCTTCTTTCTGGAAGCGTGCTTCGTCGTAGTCGGCGAATTTCATCGGCACTTTATCGAAGTAGCGGCTTTCCGCGCCATCGATCACCTGGTTATCATTGATACGGAAAGAGAGCAGCACCGCTTTCTTCAACCACTGGTGAGTCACCCACTGACCGTCTACCTTTTCTGCCACGCGCAGCGCGCCGGAGTCCAGCAGGGAAATCACCTGATTCACCGCTTCACGGGTCACGGTATCCACATTGGCCGGAGTAATGTCGGCACGGCGCTCAAAAGCGGTCTCAATAACGTTCTGTAACTGCTGCATTGTTAAACTCTTTCCCTATAAATAAACACACTACCCTTTATCGTTTGGATTGAGGGCCTCTGTCAACCGTTGATGCACTTCCTGCTGCAGCGCATTATTAAGTGCACGCCGGTCTGCTGTAGCGATTATGAATAAATCTTCTACTCGCTCACCAATGGTTGTAATTCGGGCGCCATGAAGCGAAATTCCCAGATCGGCAAAAATTTGCCCGACCCGCGCCAGCAGACCTGGCTGATCGAGCGCGATAAGCTCGAGGAACGATTTGCGGTCGGTGTGCGTGGGCAGGAATGTGACCTCGGTATCGACGGTAAAGTGGCGTAATTTTGCCGGCTGTCGGCGCGGCTGCGGCGGCTGCCAGCTGCGCTGGGTGATTGCCTGTTCCAGCCCAAAGCGGATGGCTTCATGCCTGTCTGACGACAGCGGGCTGCCGTCCGGTTCCAGTACAATAAAGGTATCCATCGCCATGCCATCGCGGGTGGTGAAAATCTGCGCATCGTGGACGCTGAGGTTACGTCGGTCCAGCTCGGCGCAAACGGCGGCAAACAGATACGGGCGATCCGGACTCCAGATGAAGATTTCCGTCCCGCCGCGTGTTGCCTGCGGGCTGAGCAGAATTAGCGGCTCGCTGAGATCGTGCTGCAACAGATGACGCGCATGCCAGGCCAGCTGGTTCGGGCTGTGGCGCACGAAGTAGTTGGCGCGACAGCGCGACCAGATATGGTGCAATGCTTCTTCATCAATGTTATCCATCCGCAGCAGCGCCAGCGCCTGCAACTGGTGATGGCGCACGCGTTCACGCATATCCGGCGTGTTTTGCATTCCCCGACGCAGCTGTTTTTCCGTGGCGAAGTACAGCTCGCGCAGCAAACTTTGCTTCCAGCTGTTCCATAGCGTTTCGTTAGTGGCGCATATATCCGCCACCGTCAGGCAAACCAGGAAGCGCAGGCGATGTTCCGTCTGTACTTCTTCGGCGAACTGCTTAATCACTTCGGGATCCTGAATATCCCGGCGCTGAGCGGTCACCGACATCAGCAGGTGCTGGCGAACCAGCCAGGCAATCAGCTGCGTTTCGCGCGAGTTCAGGCCGTGCAGTTCCGCAAACTTGAGCACGTCCTGTGCGCCCAGCACCGAGTGGTCGCCTCCGCGTCCTTTGGCAATATCATGGAACAGCGCGGCGATAAAAATGAGCTCAGGCTGGCGCAGACGCGGCCAGAGATCCACGCACAATGGGTGGCGTTGACGGGTCTCTTCTTTGGCAAAACTTTCCAGCTTCAGCATCACGCGAATCGTGTGTTCGTCCACCGTGTAAGCATGGAACAAGTCAAATTGCATCTGCCCGACAATCCGTGACCACTGCGGCATGTAGGCCCACAGCACGCTATGGCGGTGCATCGGCAGCAGGCCACGGCTGACTGCGCCAGGATGGCGCAGCATACTGAGAAACAGCGATCGCGCCTCCGGGATATAACACAGCGGCTGATTCAGATGGCGGCGCGCATGGCGCAGATGGCGCAGGGTGGTGGAGTAGATCCCGGTGATCGCACTGTTGCGTACCATGGTGTAGAACATCCGCAGGATCGCTTCCGGTTCGCGGATGAACAGATCGTCCTGACGCAGATCGATCAGCGTGCCGCGCAGTTGAAAATCGTCATCAATAGGACGCGGCTTTTCGTCGGCGGACAGCGCGAGGATCGCTTCGTCAAACAGCTGCAGCAGCATCTGGTTGAGTTCCGTGACGCGGCGGGTGACGCGGAAGTAATCCTTCATCATCTGCTCAACCGGCTCGTTGCCTTCGCCACTGTAGTTCAGGCGCTGAGCGACGCTCAACTGGCGATCGAACAGCAGGCGGTTATCGTAACGACTGACCACTAAATGCAGGGCAAAACGAATGCGCCACAGAATGTGCAGGCACTCGTTGAGCTCAGCGCGCTCTGCCTGAGTCAAAAAGCCGAAGCCGACCATTTCGTCGAGCGAGGTAGCGCCGAAATGGCGACGGGCGACCCACTGCAGCGTGTGGATATCGCGCAGACCGCCGGGGCTACTTTTGATATCCGGCTCGAGGTTATAGCTGGTGCCGTGATAGCGCTGGTGGCGCTGATGCTGCTCTTCCACTTTGGCGGCGTAGAACTTGTCGGAGGGCCAGAAACCTTCGCTGAAGATATGTTTTTGCAGCGCCAGAAAAAGGGCCACGTCGCCAATCAACAGACGGGTTTCAATCAGGTTGGTGGCGACGGTCAGGTCCGACAAGCCTTCCAGCAGGCATTCTTCCAGCGTACGTACGCTGTGCCCGACCTCCAGTTTGACGTCCCACAGCAATGTCAGCAGCTCGCCGACCTTTTGCGCCTGATCGTCCGGTAATTTTTTACGACTCAGGATGAGCAGGTCGATATCGGAAAGCGGGTGAAGCTCACCGCGTCCGTAGCCACCGACGGCGACCAGCGCCAGATCGGCAATCTGTCCAAAACCGGCGTCGATCCACAGACGTTGCAGCAACTGGTCGATAAACTCGGTCCGGGCTTCAATCAGCTGTTCGGCGGAAATCCCGCTGTCGAAGGCATCGCCCAGCCATTGCTGGAACGCGTCGATATGCGTTTTGATTCCGGCGACGGTGAGTTCGTCGCGAGACCAGGTCCCCGGGTTCTGCGGCTGACCGGGGAGGGTGGGGAGTGCGGTATTCGCGTGTTGTTCAGGAAGTGTATTCATTATGCGCCACCCATTAAAAAAGCCGGATATGGCGAAAGTGCCTTATCCGGCCTACGGAATAGTGCCATTTGTAGGCCTGATAAGCGAGAGCGCCATCAGGCAAAAAAGTTATGCGTCGTGCGTAATGACCGCCGGGATGGTGTCATCCTTACGTAACGTCAGAATTTCACAGCCGTTATCGGTCACCACAATAGTATGCTCGTATTGTGCAGACAAGCTCCGGTCTTTGGTTTTGACCGTCCAGCCGTCTTTCATTGTGCGGATACGGTAATCACCGGCGTTGAGCATCGGTTCGATGGTAAAGGTCATGCCCGGTTTCAGCACCACGCCGCCGTCATCCGCATCATAGTGCAGCACCTGCGGCTCTTCGTGGAAGCCACGACCAATGCCGTGTCCGCAGTATTCACGCACCACGGAGAAACCTTCTCCTTCCGCATATTTCTGGATCGCCGCACCGAGCGTACGCAGACGGATACCTGGTTTCACCATTCGCAACGCCAGATACAGGCTTTCCTGGGTGACGCGGCACAGACGCTCGCCCAGTATGGTCGGTTTGCCAACGATAAACATTTTGGAGGTATCGCCGTGGTACTCGTCTTTAATGACGGTCACGTCGATGTTGACGATATCGCCATCTTTCAGATGTTTGGCATCATCCGGAATCCCGTGACATACCACTTCATTAATAGAGATGCAGACGGATTTCGGATAACCGTGATAGCCGAGACAGGCCGAGATCGCATGTTGCTCGTTAACGATGTAGTCGTTACAGATACGATCCAGTTCACCCGTGCTAACGCCCGGTTTGATATACGGTTCGATCATCTCCAGCACTTCCGCGGCCAGACGGCCCGCGACGCGCATTTTTTCGATTTCTTCAGGGGTCTTGATTGAGATAGCCATGAATTCTGTCCATCAGTGTCGATTATTTCGACAATAATTGTGTAAGTGCTGTCAATGGTATCAGTCCAGCATACATGCTGCCAAATTGAGAATCATTAACAGCACAGCAAGCCAACAATTATTGGTGTCCACGGCGTATTTGTGGTATAAAGCGCGCCGGACTTCCGATCTCATTTCGTATACACAGAATGGACGGAAGCGACAAATCTCACTTTGTGTAACAACACACACGTATCGGCACATATTCCGGGGTGCCCTTTGGGGTCGGTAATATGGGATACGTGGAGGCATAACCCCAACTTTATCTATAGAGGTTTTAATCATGGCAACTGTTTCCATGCGCGACATGCTCAAGGCTGGTGTTCACTTCGGTCACCAGACCCGTTACTGGAACCCGAAAATGAAGCCGTTCATCTTCGGTGCGCGTAACAAAGTTCACATCATCAACCTTGAGAAAACTGTACCGATGTTCAACGAAGCGCTGGCTGAACTGAACAAGATTGCTTCTCGTAAAGGTAAAATCCTTTTCGTTGGTACTAAACGCGCTGCAAGCGAAGCGGTGAAAGACGCTGCTAACAGCTGCGACCAGTTCTTCGTGAACCATCGCTGGCTGGGCGGTATGCTGACTAACTGGAAAACCGTTCGTCAGTCCATCAAACGTCTGAAAGACCTGGAAACTCAGTCTCAGGACGGTACTTTCGAAAAGCTGACCAAGAAAGAAGCGCTGATGCGTACTCGTGAGCTTGAGAAACTGGAAAACAGCCTGGGCGGTATCAAAGACATGGGCGGTCTGCCGGACGCTCTGTTCGTCATCGATGCTGACCACGAGCACATTGCTATCAAAGAAGCAAACAACCTGGGTATTCCGGTATTTGCTATCGTTGATACCAACTCTGATCCGGATGGTGTTGACTTCGTTATCCCGGGTAACGACGACGCAATCCGTGCTGTTAGCCTGTACCTGGGCGCTGTTGCTGCAACCGTTCGTGAAGGCCGTTCTCAGGATCTGGCTTCCCAGGCGGAAGAAAGCTTCGTAGAAGCTGAATAATAAGGCTTGATAACTTCCCTGAAATAGTGCGAGTTGCAGGAAGGCGGCAAGCTCGAGAATTCCCGGGAGCTTACATCAGTAAGTGACTGGGATGAGCGAGCGAAGAAAACGCTCCTGCGGTTCGGAATATGAAGGGGAAGAGCCCTTATAAACCAGGTAGTATCATGTTTGGTTAGGGGGCCTGTATATGGCCCCCTTTTTCACTTTTAAATCTGTGCGGTTTGACGCCGGGCAGATCAAATCTTCCGAGGATTTTAGAATGGCTGAAATTACCGCATCCCTGGTAAAAGAGCTGCGTGAGCGTACTGGCGCAGGCATGATGGATTGCAAAAAAGCACTGACTGAAGCTAATGGCGACATCGAGCTGGCAATCGAAAACATGCGTAAGTCCGGCGCTATCAAAGCGGCGAAAAAAGCAGGCAACGTTGCTGCTGACGGCGTGATCAAAACCAAAATCGACGGCAACATCGCTTTCATTCTGGAAGTTAACTGCCAGACTGACTTCGTTGCTAAAGATGGTGGTTTCCAGGCATTTGCTGACAAAGTGCTGGATGCCGCTGTTGCTGGCAAAATCACTGACGTTGAAGTGCTGAAAGCGCAGTTCGAAGAAGAGCGCGTTGCCCTGGTAGCGAAAATCGGTGAGAACATCAACATCCGCCGTATCGCTTCCCTGGAAGGTGACGTTCTGGGTAGCTACCAGCACGGTGCGCGCATCGGTGTTCTGGTTGCCGCTAAAGGCGCAGACGAAGAACTGGTTAAGCAGCTGGCAATGCACGTTGCTGCAAGCAAGCCTGAATTTGTTAAGCCGGAAGACGTGTCTGCTGAAGTGGTAGAAAAAGAATACCAGGTTCAGCTGGACATCGCGATGCAGTCTGGTAAGCCGAAAGAAATCGCAGAGAAAATGGTTGAAGGCCGCATGAAGAAATTCACCGGCGAAGTTTCTCTGACGGGTCAGCCTTTCGTTATGGAGCCAAGCAAGTCTGTTGGTCAGCTGCTGAAAGAGCACAACGCTGACGTTACTGGCTTCATCCGCTTCGAAGTGGGCGAAGGCATCGAGAAAGTTGAGACTGACTTTGCAGCAGAAGTTGCTGCGATGTCCAAGCAGTCTTAATTGTCGAAAAGGAGCCGCCTGAGGGCGGCTTCTTTTTGTCACCCGTCTCGCAAAATCAGTATGGCTCTTATTTCGTTGTACTGAGTAGCGACATATCATTGTCGCCAGAATTTACCCCCATTTTTAATCGTTGACAGTCTCAGGAAAGAAACATGGCTACCAATGCAAAACCCGTCTATAAACGCATTCTGCTTAAGTTAAGTGGCGAAGCTCTGCAGGGTTCGGAAGGCTTCGGTATTGACGCAAGCATACTGGATCGTATGGCTCAGGAAATCAAAGAACTGGTTGAACTGGGGATTCAGGTTGGTGTGGTGATTGGTGGCGGTAACTTGTTCCGTGGTGCTGGTCTGGCGAAAGCGGGTATGAACCGCGTTGTGGGCGACCACATGGGCATGCTGGCCACCGTGATGAACGGCCTGGCAATGCGCGATGCGCTTCACCGCGCCTATGTGAACGCCCGCCTGATGTCCGCTATCCCACTGAATGGCGTATGCGACAACTACAGCTGGGCAGAGGCTATCAGCCTGCTGCGTAATAACCGCGTGGTTATCCTCTCTGCGGGTACCGGTAATCCTTTCTTCACCACTGACTCTGCGGCGTGCCTGCGTGGCATTGAAATCGAAGCCGACGTGGTGCTGAAAGCGACGAAAGTCGATGGCGTCTTTACTGCCGATCCGGCGAAAGATCCTGCTGCTACGATGTACGAGCAGTTGACCTACAATGAAGTTCTGGATAAAGAACTGAAAGTGATGGATCTGGCGGCGTTTACGCTGGCGCGTGACCACAAATTGCCGATTCGTGTCTTTAACATGAACAAACCTGGCGCACTGCGTCGTGTCGTCATGGGTGAAAAAGAAGGCACATTAATTACGGAATAATTCCCGTATTGGCCAATTACGGGTAAGATTTGCCTTTACCCGGCGGGACTTTTATATCCTGTGTCATAAATTAAACGAGACTATACTGAGCACATTCTGAATACACAAAGTCATTCATGCTGCGTCAAGGCGACAAGAGCGTGAATCTCCAGGAGCGTACCTGAGTACGTGACTGGAGTGAACGCTTGCAGTCAACGCAGAGGCAGCTTGAAGGATGAAGTGTATTGTGTGCTGTCTGGTCTGACTGAGACTAGTATCCAAGGATTCGTAACGTGATTAGCGATATCAGAAAAGATGCTGAAGTACGCATGGAAAAATGCGTAGAAGCGTTCAAAAACCAAATCAGCAAAATACGCACGGGTCGTGCTTCTCCCAGCCTGCTGGATGGCATTGTCGTGGAATATTACGGCACGCCAACGCCGCTGCGTCAGCTGGCAAGCGTAACGGTAGAAGATTCCCGTACCCTGAAAATCAACGTGTTTGATCGCTCCATGAGCCCAGCCGTTGAGAAAGCGATTATGGCTTCTGACCTCGGTCTGAACCCGAGCTCCGCAGGCAGCGATATTCGCGTTCCGCTGCCTCCGCTGACGGAAGAGCGTCGTAAAGATCTGACGAAAATCGTTCGTGGTGAAGCTGAACAGGCGCGTGTTGCCGTACGTAACGTCCGCCGTGACGCGAACGACAAAGTGAAAGCACTGCTGAAAGACAAAGAGATCAGCGAAGATGACGATCGCCGTTCTCAGGACGACGTACAGAAAATGACGGATGCCGCCATCAAGAAAGTGGATGCGGCGCTGGCAGATAAAGAAGCAGAACTGATGCAGTTCTGATTCCACTGTACGCTCAAAACGCCGCTCAGAAGATCATACGATCGGCTGGCGGCGTTTTGCTTTTTATCCTGTCTCTTTTTTCGGATGTTTGATGAAGCAATTAACCATTCTGGGTTCGACCGGCTCTATCGGTTGCAGCACGCTGGACGTGGTGCGTCAAAACCCTGAGCACTTCCGCGTTATCGCGCTGGTGGCAGGTAAAAATGTCAGCCGTATGGTGGAGCAGTGCCTGGAATTCTCCCCGCGTTATGCCGTGATGGACGATGACGCCAGCGCGCGCCTTCTCAATGACGCGCTAAAGCAGCATGGTAGCCATACGGACGTTCTCAGCGGGCAACAGGCGGCTTGTGATATGGCGGCGCTTGATGAGGTCGATCAGGTCATGGCGGCCATCGTTGGCGCGGCGGGCCTGCTGCCAACGCTTGCCGCCATTCGCGCGGGGAAAACCATTCTGCTGGCAAACAAAGAATCTTTGGTGACCTGTGGACGCCTGTTCATGGACGCCGTGAAGCACAGTAAAGCCCGACTTTTACCGGTAGACAGCGAACATAACGCTATTTTTCAGAGTATGCCCCAACCCATTCAACACAATCTGGGATACGCTGACCTGGAGCAGAATGGCGTGATGTCCGTTTTGCTTACCGGGTCTGGTGGCCCGTTCCGGGAAACGCCGCTGCATGAACTGGTGTCGATGACGCCCGATCAGGCATGCCGTCATCCGAACTGGTCGATGGGACGTAAGATCTCCGTCGACTCAGCCACTATGATGAATAAAGGTCTGGAATACATTGAAGCGCGTTGGTTGTTTAACACCAGTGCCCGTCAGATGGAAGTGCTGATTCACCCGCAGTCGGTGATTCACTCGATGGTGCGTTATCAGGACGGCAGCGTTCTGGCGCAACTGGGTGAGCCAGACATGCGCACGCCTATCGCACATACGATGGCCTGGCCGAATCGCGTAACCTCTGGTGTTGCACCGCTCGATTTCTGCAAACTCAGTGCGTTGACGTTTAGCGCGCCGGATTACCAACGTTACCCGTGCCTGAAACTGGCGATGGAGGCGTTTGAGCAGGGGCAGGCCGCTACAACCGCGCTGAATGCAGCCAATGAAATTGTCGTTGCTGCATTTCTTGCTGAAGAAATACGCTTTACCGATATCGCCGATCTCAATTTAGCCGTGCTGGAGCAGATGGATCTACAAGAACCGCAGAGCGTCGATGACGTACTTAAGGTCGATGCGATTGCGCGAGAAGTCGCCAGAAAACAAGTGATGCGACTCGCAAGCTGAGGATTATCCTCCCGGAGGAGATCGTGCTATTTGTTAGCGTTGTGCTTCAGTGATATAGTCTGCGCCACCTGATCGCAGGTATTTGGCTTTTTTCGGTCAGGTAAGCCGTGGTTTGACACGGCTTTTTTGTGGATGCACAAAATCATTCAGGTTGCATCAAGGTGGCAAGTGAATGAGTTTCCAGGCGCATACAAAGAGTATGTGACTGAGGCGAATGATCACAGCCAACGAAGAGGCAGCCTGAAGGATGAAGAGCAAAAGGCTTCAGTATTCCTGAGTACCGCTAAATCCTTTCAGGGACTATAAACGCGTTATGTTGTCTGCAACTCAACCAGTAAGCGAAAATTTGCCTGCACATGGCTGTCGCCATGTCGCGATCATTATGGATGGCAATGGTCGCTGGGCGAAAAAGCAAGGGAAGATTCGCGCATTTGGGCATAAGGCCGGAGCGAAATCCGTCCGCCGTGCCGTCTCTTTTGCTGCCAACAATGGTATTGATGCGTTAACGCTGTATGCCTTTAGTAGTGAAAACTGGAACCGACCGGCGCAGGAAGTGAGTGCGTTAATGGAGCTATTTGTGTGGGCGCTTGATAGTGAAGTGAAAAGCCTGCATCGCCATAACGTCCGCCTGCGCATTATTGGCGACACCAGTCGATTTAACTCGCGTTTGCAAGAACGTATTCGTAAGTCCGAAGCGCTTACCGCCCAGAATACCGGGCTGACGCTGAATATTGCGGCGAATTACGGCGGACGTTGGGACATTGTCCAGGGAGTCAGACAACTGGCAGAACAGGTGCAGGAAGGTTTACTGCGTCCTGATCAGATTGATGAAGACATGCTCAACCAACAAATCTGTATGCATGAACTGGCTCCGGTGGATTTAGTAATTAGGACTGGGGGAGAGCATCGAATAAGTAACTTTTTGCTTTGGCAAATTGCCTATGCCGAACTTTACTTTACAGATGTTCTTTGGCCCGATTTCGATGAACAAGACTTTGAAGGTGCACTGCATGCCTTTGCTAATCGAGAGCGTCGTTTCGGCGGCACCGAGCCCGGTGATGACAAAGCCTGATGGGGGTCGCTTTTGCTGAAGTATCGCCTAATTTCTGCTTTCGTTTTAATACCCGTGGTCATCGCGGCGCTGTTTCTGCTGCCGCCGGTGGGGTTCGCCATTGTGACGTTGGTTGTTTGTATGCTGGCCGCGTGGGAATGGGGACAGTTAAGCGGTTTTGCCACGCGCACGCAACGCGTCTGGCTGGCGGTGCTGTGTGGGCTATTGCTCGCACTGATGCTGTTTCTGTTGCCGGAATATCATCATAATATTCATCAGCCGATGGTCGAAGCCTCGTTGTGGGCATCGCTGGGCTGGTGGGTTGTTGCGTTAGTGCTGGTGTTTTTTTACCCCGACTCGGCGACGATCTGGCGTAATTCGAAGACATTACGCATAATTTTTGGCGTGCTCACGATCGTTCCCTTCTTCTGGGGAATGCTGGCGCTGCGTGCATGGCACTATGACGAGAATCATTACAGTGGCGCAATATGGCTGCTCTATGTCATGATCCTGGTCTGGGGGGCGGACTCCGGGGCGTATATGTTTGGCAAACTGTTTGGCAAACATAAACTGGCGCCGAAAGTGTCGCCGGGGAAAACCTGGCAGGGCTTTTTTGGTGGCCTTGCCACAGCGGCTGTGATCTCCTGGGGTTACGGCATGTGGGCGAATCTGGATGTTGCGCCTGTCACCTTATTAATCTGTTCTATTGTCGCTGCGCTGGCCTCCGTGCTGGGCGATCTGACTGAGAGCATGTTTAAGCGTGAAGCAGGAATTAAAGACAGCGGTCATTTGATTCCAGGACACGGTGGTATTCTGGACCGTATTGACAGCCTGACGGCGGCAGTACCGGTCTTTGCTTGCCTGTTGTTACTGGTATTCAAGACGCTTTAACGGAAGGTTTTATGCTGAGTATTCTCTGGAATCTGGCTGCATTCATTGTCGCACTGGGTGTGCTGATCACCGTGCATGAATTTGGTCATTTCTGGGTTGCCCGGCGCTGCGGTGTCCGTGTCGAGCGCTTTTCCATTGGATTTGGTAAAGCGCTCTGGCGCCGTACCGATCGGTCTGGGACCGAATATGTCATCGCCCTGATCCCGCTGGGCGGCTATGTCAAAATGCTGGATGAGCGCGCGGAACCGGTGATCCCGGAGCTGCGCCACCACGCTTTCAACAATAAAACCGTCGGCCAGCGCGCCGCGATCATTGCCGCCGGTCCGGTTGCCAATTTCCTCTTTGCCATCTTCGCTTACTGGCTGGTGTTTATCATCGGCGTCCCCGGTGTTCGTCCGGTTGTTGGTGAAATTACGCCCAACTCGATTGCCGCTCAGGCGCAAATTATTCCTGGCACGGAACTTAAAGCCGTTGATGGTATCGAAACCCCTGATTGGGACGCAGTGCGTTTACAGTTGGTCGCAAAAATTGGCGACGAACAGACGACAATCAGCGTGGCGCCTTTCGGCAGCAACCAGCGACAGGAAAAAACGCTGGATTTGCGGCAGTGGGCATTTGAGCCTGATAAGGAAGATCCTGTATCTTCTTTAGGGATTCGACCGCGCGGACCACAGATTGAACCGGTGCTGTCAGAAGTCCAGGCTCAGTCCGCCGCAAGTAAGGCGGGTTTGCAAGCTGGCGACAGGATCGTTAAAGTCGATGGTCAACCGCTAACGCAGTGGATGACGTTCGTGAACCTGGTGCGCGATAATCCGGGTCAGCCATTAGCGCTGGAAATTGAAAGGCAGGGCAGTGCCTTGTCTTTAACATTAATTCCGGATTCGAAACCGGGTAATGGGAAGGCAGAAGGGTTTGCCGGTGTTGTGCCGAAAATCATTCCTCTGCCGGATGAGTACAAGACAGTACGCCAGTATGGACCATTCAGCGCCATTGCACAGGCCACGGATAAAACGTGGCAGTTGATGAAGCTGACGGTCAGTATGCTGGGAAAATTGATAACCGGTGATGTGAAACTGAACAACCTCAGTGGGCCGATTTCTATCGCTCAGGGGGCTGGGATGTCAGCGGAGTTCGGGGTGATTTATTATCTGATGTTCCTTGCGCTGATTAGCGTGAACTTAGGGATAATCAACCTGTTTCCGTTGCCCGTTCTTGACGGGGGGCATCTGCTGTTCCTGGCGATTGAAAAGCTTAAGGGCGGACCGGTATCCGAGCGGGTTCAAGACTTTAGTTATCGCATTGGCTCGATATTGCTGGTGCTGTTAATGGGGCTTGCACTTTTCAATGATTTCTCTCGGTTGTAAGAGAGTTAGTTAGGAAGAACGCATAATAACGATGGCGATGAAAAAGTTGCTCATAGCGTCGCTGCTGTTTAGCAGCGCGACCGTATACGGTGCTGAAGGGTTCGTAGTGAAGGACATTCATTTCGAAGGCCTGCAGCGTGTCGCCGTTGGTGCGGCCCTCCTCAGTATGCCGGTGCGCACAGGCGACACGGTTAATGATGAAGATATCAGTAATACCATTCGCGCACTGTTTGCCACTGGCAACTTTGAGGATGTTCGTGTCCTTCGCGATGGCGATACGCTTCTGGTTCAGGTAAAAGAACGTCCGACTATTGCCAGCATCACCTTCTCCGGTAACAAATCGGTGAAAGATGACATGCTGAAGCAAAACCTCGAGGCTTCTGGCGTGCGTGTTGGCGAATCTTTGGATCGCACCACCATTGCCGATATCGAGAAAGGTCTGGAAGACTTCTACTACAGCGTCGGTAAATACAGTGCCAGCGTGAAAGCCGTTGTCACGCCACTGCCGCGTAACCGTGTTGACCTTAAACTGGTGTTCCAGGAAGGGGTATCGGCGAAGATCCAGCAGATCAATATCGTCGGTAATCATGCCTTCAGCACGGATGAACTGATCTCTCACTTCCAGTTGCGTGATGAAGTTCCGTGGTGGAACGTTGTTGGCGATCGCAAATACCAGAAGCAGAAACTGGCGGGTGACCTTGAAACCCTGCGCAGTTACTACCTGGATCGCGGTTACGCGCGTTTCAACATCGACTCAACGCAGGTCAGCCTGACCCCGGATAAGAAAGGGATCTACATTACCGTGAACATCACGGAAGGCGAGCAGTATAAGCTTTCTGGCGTTCAGGTAACGGGGAACCTGGCGGGGCACTCTGCGGAGATCGAAAGCCTGACCAAAATTGAGCCGGGTGAACTCTATAACGGCACCAAAGTGACCAAAATGGAAGATGATATTAAGAAGCTTCTGGGTCGCTATGGTTACGCCTATCCGCGTGTTCAGTCACAGCCGGAAATCAACGATACTGACAAAACCGTTATGCTGCGCGTAAACGTTGATGCGGGTAACCGTTTCTACGTGCGTAAGATCCGTTTTGAAGGTAACGACACGTCCAAAGATGCCGTCCTGCGTCGCGAAATGCGCCAGATGGAAGGGGCATGGCTGGGCAGTGATATGGTTGATCAGGGTAAAGAGCGTCTGAACCGTCTGGGTTACTTTGAAACGGTCGACACCGACACGCAGCGTGTTCCGGGCAGCCCGGACCAGGTTGACGTGGTCTATAAGGTGAAAGAGCGTAACACCGGTAGCTTTAACTTTGGTGTCGGTTACGGTACGGAAAGCGGGGTAAGCTTCCAGGCCGGTGTTCAGCAGGATAACTGGCTGGGCACGGGTTACGCGGTAGGGATTAACGGTACCAAGAACGATTACCAGACCTACAGCGAACTGTCCGTCACCAACCCGTACTTCACTGTTGATGGCGTGAGTCTGGGTGGGCGCATCTTCTATAACGACTTTGATGCGAACGATGCGGATCTGTCTGACTATACCAACAAAAGTTATGGTACAGACGTCACGCTGGGCTTCCCGGTCAACGAATACAACACCCTGCGTGCGGGTTTAGGGTATGTGCATAACTCCCTGTCTAATATGCAGCCGCAGGTCGCGATGTGGCGTTATTTGAACTCCGTGGGTGAATACCCGAGTGAATCGAATGACCGCAACTCCTTTAGCGCCAACGACTTCACCTTCAACTATGGCTGGACTTATAACAAGCTTGACCGTGGCTTCTTCCCGACGGAAGGGACGCGTATCAACCTGAACGGTAAGGTGACGATCCCTGGCTCTGATAACGAGTTCTACAAAGCGACACTGGATACCGCAACCTACGTACCGATCGACGACGATCATAAGTGGGTGGTCCTCGGTCGTACCCGTTGGGGTTATGGGGATGGAATCGGCGGTAAAGAGATGCCGTTCTATGAGAACTTCTATGCCGGTGGCTCCAGCACCGTGCGTGGCTTCCAGTCCAATACCATTGGTCCGAAAGCCGTTTATTATCCATCCAGCAGTCGTCATGATGGCGATAGCGACTACGATAACGAATGTGAAAGCACGCAATCGGCGCCGTGTAAATCGGATGATGCAGTGGGCGGTAACGCCATGGCTGTCGCCAGCTTGGAGTTCATTACCCCAACGCCGTTCATCAGTGATAAATACGCCAACTCGGTACGTACTTCGTTCTTCTGGGATATGGGTACCGTCTGGGATACTAACTGGGATTCAAGTGCATATTCCGGTTATCCAGACTACAGTGATCCAAGCAATATCCGTATGTCTGCTGGTATCGCATTACAATGGATGTCCCCATTGGGGCCGTTGGTCTTCTCCTACGCCCAGCCGTTTAAGGATTACGATGGAGACAAAAAAGAGCAGTTCCAGTTTAACATTGGTAAAACCTGGTAATTGTTCTTCGCAAAGGAATGTAATGGTAGTGTAGCGATGACTTAAGGCGATCATCTTGCATGGGATCGCCTGGCCACGCAAAGAACTGCACCTTCGGGTGCAAATGGGATGGTAAGGAGTTTATTGTGAAAAAGTGGTTATTAGCGGCAGGTCTCGGTTTAGCAATGGTTACGTCTGCACAGGCTGCTGACAAAATTGCTATCGTCAACATGGGTAGCCTGTTCCAGCAGGTTGCACAGAAGACCGGTGTTTCCAACACGTTGGAAAATGAGTTTAAAGGCCGCGCGAGCGAACTGCAGCGTATGGAATCCGATCTGCAATCTAAAATGCAGCGTCTGCAGTCCATGAAAGCGGGCAGCGATCGTACTAAGCTGGAAAAAGACGTGATGGCTCAGCGCCAGACCTTCTCTCAGAAAGCGCAGGCTTTTGAGCAGGATCGTGCACGTCGTTCCAACGAAGAACGTGGCAAACTGGTTACCCGTATCCAGACTGCAGTGAAATCTGTTGCGAGCAGCCAGAGCATCGATCTGGTCGTTGACGCAAACACCGTTGCTTATAACAGCAGCGATGTAAAAGACATCACCGCTGACGTACTGAAACAGGTTAAATAAGTAATGCCTTCAATTCGACTGGCTGATTTAGCAGAACAGTTGGATGCAGAATTACACGGTGATGGCGATATCGTCATCACCGGCGTTGCGTCCATGCAATCTGCGCAAACGGGTCACATCACCTTCATGGTGAATCCAAAATACCGTGAGCACCTGGCCTTATGCCAGGCGTCTGCCGTTGTCATGACGCAGGACGATCTTCCTTTTGCTAAGAGTGCTGCGCTGGTAGTGAAAAATCCTTACCTGACGTATGCGCGAATGGCGCAAATTTTAGATACCACGCCGCAGCCGGCACAGAACATTGCACCGAGTGCAGTGGTTGATGCGACGGCAACGCTGGGTAGCAATGTTTCAATTGGCGCAAATGCGGTGATTGAGTCTGGCGTGGAGCTTGGCGATAACGTGGTTATCGGCCCGGGCTGCTTCGTCGGGAAAAATACGAAAATTGGGGCCGGTTCGCGTCTGTGGGCGAATGTATCGGTTTACCACGACATTCAGATCGGTGAGAATTGCCTGATCCAGTCCAGTACGGTCATCGGTGCTGACGGTTTTGGCTATGCCAACGATCGCGGCAACTGGGTGAAGATCCCGCAGTTAGGTCGCGTTATTATTGGCGATCGTGTGGAGATCGGCGCCTGTACCACCATCGACCGTGGCGCGCTGGATGATACTGTGATCGGCAATGGGGTTATCATTGATAACCAGTGTCAGATTGCACATAACGTTGTGATTGGCGACAATACGGCAGTTGCCGGTGGCGTCATCATGGCGGGTAGCCTGAAGATTGGCCGTTATTGCATGATCGGCGGTGCCAGCGTAATCAACGGGCATATGGAAATATGCGACAAGGTTACCGTGACGGGCATGGGAATGGTGATGCGTCCCATCACTGAACCTGGCGTCTATTCCTCAGGCATTCCGCTGCAACCTAATAAAGTATGGCGTAAGACAGCCGCACTGGTGATGAACATTGATGATATGAGCAAGCGCCTCAAAGCCATTGAGCGCAAGGTTAATCAACAAGACTAAACTCTCACCCGGTCACACATACTTTACGGCCTGTCGGCATTCATACGATTGCGGCAGGCCGTGTTATTATTGGCTTTTAGCATATTTGGACAGGAAGAGTATTTTGACTACTAACACTCATACTCTGCATATTGAAGAGATTTTAGAACTTCTGCCGCACCGTTTTCCGTTTTTACTGGTTGATCGCGTGCTGGACTTTGAAGAAGGTCGTTTTCTGCGCGCAGTGAAAAATGTCTCCGTTAACGAGCCGTTTTTCCAGGGGCATTTCCCGGGTAAACCGATTTTCCCTGGCGTGCTGATTCTGGAAGCCATGGCACAGGCTACCGGTATTCTGGCGTTTAAAAGCGTTGGTAAACTGGAGCCGGGAGAACTCTATTATTTCGCCGGTATCGATGAAGCGCGCTTTAAGCGTCCTGTCGTGCCAGGCGATCAGATGATCATGGAAGTCACTTTCGAGAAAACGCGCCGTGGCCTGACCCGCTTCAAAGGGGTTGCTCTGGTCGACGGTAAAGTAGTTTGCGAAGCAACGATGATGTGCGCTCGTAGCCGGGAGGCCTGATACGTGATTGATAATTCCGCCTTTGTTCATCCGACCGCCATTGTGGAAGAGGGCGCTTCACTTGGCGCTAACGTTCACATTGGTCCTTTTTGCCTTGTTGGACCCCATGTTGAAATTGGTGAGGGTACCGTACTGAAGTCTCACGTTGTCGTGAATGGTCATACCAAAATTGGCCGCGATAACGAGATATATCAGTTCGCCTCCATTGGCGAAGTGAACCAGGATCTGAAATATGCTGGTGAACCGACCCGTGTGGAAATTGGCGATCGTAACCGCATTCGCGAAAGCGTTACCATTCATCGTGGCACAGTGCAGGGCGGTGGATTGACGAAGGTGGGCAGCGATAACTTACTGATGATCAATGCCCATGTGGCACACGATTGCACAATAGGAGATCGCTGTATTCTGGCGAATAACGCTACGCTAGCGGGTCACGTCTCGCTGGATGATTATGTCATCATCGGTGGCATGACCGCTGTGCACCAGTTCTGCATTATTGGTGCACACGTGATGGTTGGCGGCTGTTCTGGCGTTGCTCAGGACGTTCCGCCGTACGTTATTGCGCAGGGCAACCACGCGACGCCGTTTGGCGTCAACATCGAAGGGCTGAAGCGTCGCGGATTTACTCGCGAAGCGATCACCGCCATCCGCAATGCTTACAAAGCGTTGTACCGTAGTGGCAAAACGCTGGAAGATGTAAAACCGGAAATCGCCGAACTGGCGAAGCAGTATCCGGAAGTACAGGCGTTCAGCGATTTCTTTGCCCGCTCAACGCGCGGTCTGATTCGTTAATGGCTGAGCAGCGCCCCTTAACGATTGCCCTGGTCGCCGGAGAAACCTCCGGCGATATTCTTGGTGCTGGCTTAATCCGGGCGCTGAAGGCGCGTGTTCCCGACGCGCGTTTTGTCGGCGTCGCAGGCCCACGTATGCAGGCCGAAGGCTGTGAAGCCTGGTATGAAATGGAAGAACTGGCGGTGATGGGCATTGTGGAAGTGCTTGGACGCCTGCGTCGTCTGCTGCATATCCGCGCCGATCTGACTCGTCGATTCACTGAGCTGCAGCCCGATGTTTTCGTTGGTATAGATGCACCCGATTTCAATATCACCCTCGAAGGGAATCTGAAAAAACAGGGTATCAAAACGATTCATTACGTCAGTCCGTCCGTCTGGGCGTGGCGACAGAAACGCGTTTTCAAAATAGGCAGATCCACCAATATGGTTCTGGCTTTTCTGCCTTTCGAAAAAGCGTTTTACGACAAGTACAACGTGCCGTGCCGTTTTATCGGTCACACCATGGCGGACGCGATGCCTCTGGACCCGGATAAAAACGCGGCGCGAGATGTGCTGGGGATCCCCCGTGACGCGCACTGTCTGGCGTTATTACCCGGCAGTCGCGGTGCGGAAGTCGAAATGCTCAGTGCCGACTTCCTGAAAACGGCCCAATTGTTGCGCCAGACCTATCCTGATCTTGAGGTGGTGGTGCCATTGGTGAACGCCAAACGGCGCGAGCAGTTTGAGCAGATCAAAGCAGAAGTCGCCCCGACGCTTTCCGTCCATATGTTGGATGGGATGGCGCGAGAAGCGATGATTGCCAGCGATGCCGCGTTGCTGGCATCCGGTACCGCTGCGCTCGAGTGCATGCTGGCCAAATGCCCGATGGTGGTGGGATATCGCATGAAGCCCTTTACGTTCTGGCTGGCGAAGCGACTGGTGAAGACAGATTATGTCTCGCTGCCAAACCTGCTGGCGGGAAGGGAACTGGTGAAAGAGCTGTTGCAGGAAGAGTGCGAGCCGCAAAAGCTGGCTGAGGCGCTTCTTCCCTTACTGGCGAACGGTAAAACCAGTCATGCGATGCACGATACTTTCCGCGAACTGCATCAGCAGATCCGCTGTAATGCTGATGAGCAGGCGGCGGATGCGGTCCTGGAGTTAGCACGATGATCGAATTTGTTTATCCACACACGCACTTAGTGGCGGGTGTGGATGAAGTCGGACGTGGTCCGTTGGTTGGCGCGGTCGTTACCGCAGCCGTGATCCTCGACCCGGCTCGCCCGATTGTGGGTCTTAACGATTCCAAAAAATTATCTGAAAAGCGCCGTCTGGCGCTGTATGACGAAATCAAAGAAAAAGCGTTGAGCTGGAGCCTCGGTCGTGCGGAACCGCACGAGATCGATGAGCTGAATATACTCCACGCCACGATGTTGGCCATGCAGCGAGCGGTGGCGGGGTTACATATTGCGCCGGAATATGTGCTGATCGATGGTAATCGCTGTCCGGCATTACCTGTGCCGTCTCTGGCGGTAGTGAAGGGCGACAGTCGGGTGGCGGAGATCAGCGCCGCGTCTATTCTTGCAAAAGTCACGCGTGACGCCGAAATGGCCGCGTTGGATAGCGTTTTCCCGCAATATGGTTTTGCCCAGCACAAAGGGTATCCAACCGCTTTCCATCTGGAAAAACTGGCTGAACATGGTGCAACGGAGCATCACCGACGTAGTTTTGCTCCCGTTAAACGCGCACTGGGACTCGCGTCCTGATTCTTGTGTCGAAGGAATCTGAAGATGTCTGAACCTCGTTTCGTCCACCTGCGGGTGCACAGCGACTACTCCATGATCGATGGGCTGGCAAAAACCGGGCCGCTGGTGAAAAAGGCGGCCGCGTTGGGCATGCCTGCGCTGGCGATCACCGATTTTACTAACCTCTGTGGTCTGGTGAAGTTCTACGGAGCGGGTCATGGCGCAGGGATTAAACCCATTGTTGGCGCTGATTTCCATGTTCAGAGCGAGCTGATGGGGGATGAACTGACGCATCTGACAGTGCTTGCCGCCAATAACACCGGGTACCAAAATCTTACCCTGCTGATATCCAAAGCTTATCAGCGCGGCTATGGCGCGGCGGGACCGATCATCGACCGTGACTGGCTGATCGAACTGAAAGAAGGGTTGATCCTGCTTTCCGGCGGGCGCATGGGTGACGTCGGGCGCAGTCTGCTGCGCGGCAACGGCGCGCTGGTTGATGAGTGTGTCGCGTTCTATGAAGAACACTTCCCGGATCGTTACTTCCTTGAGCTTATCCGCACTGGTCGTCCCGATGAAGAGAACTATCTTCATGCTGCCGTTGCGCTGGCGGAAGCGCGCGGTTTGCCGGTGGTCGCCACCAACGACGTGCGCTTTATCAACAGTGATGACTTTGACGCGCATGAAATTCGCGTTGCTATTCACGATGGTTTCACCCTCGACGATCCCAAACGTCCGCGTAATTACTCGCCGCAGCAATATATGCGCTCGGAAGAGGAGATGTGCGAACTCTTCTCTGATATTCCGGAAGCGTTGGAAAACACCGTTGAAATTGCCAAACGCTGTAACGTAACGGTACGTCTGGGCGAGTATTTCCTGCCGCAGTTCCCGACCGGCGATATGACCACGGAAGATTTCCTGGTCCAGAAATCGAAAGAAGGGCTGGAAGAGCGTCTGGCCTTCTTATTCCCGGATGAAGCCGTGCGAAAAGAAAAGCGGCCGCCTTACGATGAACGTCTGGATATTGAACTGCAGGTGATCAACCAGATGGGGTTCCCGGGTTACTTCCTCATCGTGATGGAATTTATCCAGTGGTCGAAAGATAACGGCGTGCCGGTAGGGCCAGGCCGTGGTTCCGGTGCGGGCTCGCTGGTGGCTTACGCGCTGAAAATTACCGACCTCGACCCGCTGGAATTTGACCTGCTGTTCGAACGTTTCCTTAACCCGGAACGTGTCTCGATGCCTGACTTCGACGTTGACTTCTGTATGGAGAAACGCGACCAGGTGATTGAACACGTGGCCGACATGTACGGCCGTGATGCGGTATCGCAGATTATTACCTTCGGTACGATGGCGGCGAAAGCGGTGATCCGCGACGTGGGTCGCGTTCTGGGCCACCCGTACGGCTTTGTCGATCGTATTTCAAAACTGGTGCCCCCCGATCCGGGGATGACGCTGGCGAAAGCCTTCGAGGCTGAACCGCAACTGCCAGAAATCTACGAGGCAGATGAAGAGGTTAAAGCGCTGATCGACATGGCGCGTAAGCTGGAAGGCGTGACCCGAAACGCCGGTAAACACGCTGGTGGTGTGGTTATCGCCCCGACGAAAATCACCGATTTTGCGCCGCTGTACTGTGATGAACAGGGGCTGCATCCGGTTACCCAGTTTGATAAAAACGACGTGGAATATGCCGGCCTCGTGAAGTTCGACTTCCTTGGCTTGCGTACCCTCACTATCATTAACTGGGCGCTGGAGATGATTAACGCCCGCCGTGAAAAGAACGGTGAGCCGCCGCTGGATATTGCCGCTATCCCGCTGGACGATAAGAAAAGCTTCGATATGCTGCAACGCTCGGAAACCACGGCGGTCTTCCAGCTTGAATCCCGCGGCATGAAAGACCTGATTAAGCGTCTACAGCCTGACTGCTTCGAAGATATGATAGCCCTGGTGGCCCTGTTCCGTCCGGGGCCGTTGCAGTCCGGGATGGTAGATAACTTCATCGATCGTAAGCACGGGCGCGAAGAGATCTCCTATCCGGATGTGCAGTGGCAACACGAAAGCCTGAAACCAGTACTGGAGCCAACCTACGGCATCATCCTGTATCAGGAACAGGTCATGCAGATTGCCCAGGTGCTTTCTGGCTATACTCTTGGCGGTGCGGATATGCTGCGTCGTGCGATGGGTAAGAAAAAGCCGGAAGAGATGGCCAAACAGCGCTCCATCTTTGAAGACGGCGCGAAGAAAAACGGTATTGACGGCGAACTGGCGATGAAAATCTTCGACCTGGTGGAGAAATTCGCCGGGTACGGGTTTAACAAATCGCACTCTGCTGCATACGCGCTGGTCTCTTACCAGACGCTGTGGCTGAAAGCGCACTATCCTGCTGAGTTTATGGCGGCGGTAATGACTGCCGATATGGATAACACCGAGAAGGTGGTAGGGCTGGTGGATGAATGCTGGCGTATGGGGCTGAAAATCCTGCCGCCGGATATCAACTCCGGGCTGTACCACTTCCACGTCAACGACGATGGCGAGATTGTCTACGGTATCGGCGCGATCAAAGGCGTGGGTGAAGGCCCGATCGAGGCGATCATTGAGGCGCGTAACAACGGCGGCTATTTCCGTGAGCTGTTTGATCTTTGCGCGCGCACCGATACCAAAAAGCTCAACCGGCGGGTGCTGGAAAAATTGATCATGTCCGGGGCCTTTGACAGGCTGGGGCCGCATCGTGCTGCGCTGATGAATTCGCTGGGCGATGCGCTGAAAGCCGCCGATCAGCACGCGAAAGCAGAAGCGATTGGTCAGGCAGATATGTTCGGCGTGCTGGCGGAAGAGCCGGAGCAAATTGAACAATCCTACGCCAGCTGCCAGCCGTGGCCAGAGCAGGTGGTGTTAGATGGGGAACGCGAAACGTTGGGGTTGTACCTGACGGGTCACCCGATCAACCAGTATTTGAAAGAAATTGAGCGCTATGTCGGAGGCTACCGGCTGAAAGACATGCATCCGACAGAACGTGGTAAAGTGACCACGGCTGCGGGGCTCGTCATTGCCGCAAGGGTTATGGTCACCAAGCGCGGCAATCGTATCGGCATCTGTACGCTGGATGACCGTTCCGGACGTCTGGAGGTGATGTTATTTACCGACGCCCTGGATAAATACCAGCAATTGCTGGAAAAAGACCGCATACTTATCGTCAGCGGACAGGTCAGCTTTGATGACTTCAGCGGGGGGCTTAAAATGACCGCCCGCGAAGTCATGGATATTGACGAAGCCCGGGAAAAATATGCTCGCGGGCTTGCTATCTCGCTGACGGACAGGCAAATTGATGACCAGCTTTTAAACCGACTCCGTCAGTCTCTGGAACCCCACCGCTCGGGGACAATTCCAGTACATCTCTACTATCAGAGGGCGGATGCACGCGCGCGGTTGCGTTTTGGCGCGACGTGGCGTGTCTCTCCGAGCGATCGTTTGCTTAACGATCTCCGTGGCCTCATTGGTTCGGAGCAGGTGGAACTGGAGTTTGACTAATACAGGAATACTATGAGTCTGAATTTCCTTGATTTTGAACAGCCGATTGCAGAGCTGGAAGCAAAAATCGATTCTCTGACTGCGGTGAGCCGTCAGGACGAGAAACTGGATATTAACATCGATGAAGAAGTGCATCGTCTGCGTGAAAAAAGCGTAGAACTGACGCGTAAAATCTTCGCCGATCTTGGCGCATGGCAGGTTGCCCAACTGGCACGCCATCCGCAGCGTCCTTACACCCTGGATTATGTTCGCCTGGCGTTTGATGAATTTGACGAACTGGCGGGCGATCGCGCTTATGCGGACGATAAAGCTATCGTCGGCGGCATTGCGCGTCTGGACGGTCGTCCGGTGATGATCATTGGTCATCAGAAAGGCCGCGAGACCAAAGAGAAAATCCGTCGTAACTTCGGGATGCCGGCGCCGGAAGGCTATCGTAAAGCGCTGCGTCTGATGGAAATGGCCGAGCGTTTCAACATGCCGATCATTACCTTTATCGACACTCCGGGGGCTTACCCAGGCGTGGGTGCCGAAGAGCGCGGTCAGTCCGAAGCTATCGCCCGTAACCTGCGTGAAATGTCACGTCTGAGCGTGCCGGTTATCTGCACCGTGATCGGCGAGGGCGGTTCCGGTGGCGCGCTGGCGATCGGCGTGGGCGATAAAGTGAATATGCTGCAATACAGCACCTATTCCGTTATCTCTCCGGAAGGCTGTGCTTCCATTCTGTGGAAAAGTGCGGACAAAGCGCCGCTGGCCGCAGAAGCGATGGGGATCATTGCGGCACGTCAGAAAGAGCTGAAGCTGATTGATTCCATCATCCCGGAACCGCTGGGCGGCGCGCATCGTAATCCGGAAGCGATGGCGGCTTCGCTGAAAGCGCAGCTGCTGGCGGACCTCGCGGATCTCGATGTATTGAGCACAGAAGATTTGAAAAACCGTCGCTATCAGCGTCTGATGAGCTACGGCTACGCGTAAGCGTTGACCATTCCGAAAAGGGCCACAATTTGTGGCCCTTTTTTTTACCTGCGGTTTGAACAGGCTATGATTAGCTAAGGTTTTTCCAGGAGGAACGCATGAATATCATCGCCATTATGGGGCCGCACGGGGTTTTTTATAAAGACGAGCCCATTAACGAGCTTGAGCGTGCGCTGCAATCACAGGGATTTCAGATTATCTGGCCGCAAAACAGCGTCGACCTGCTGAAATTTATCGAACACAACCCGCGCATTTGTGGGGTGATTTTTGACTGGGATGAGTACAGTCTCGATTTGTGCAGTGAGATTAACCAGCTCAATGAGTATTTACCGCTGTATGCGTTTATCAACACGCATTCGACGATGGATGTCAGCGTTCACGACATGCGCATGGCGCTATGGTTTTTCGAGTATGCGCTCGGGCAGGCGGAAGATATCGCGACGCGCATTCGCCAGTACACCAACGAGTACCTTGACAATATCACGCCGCCTTTTACCAGAGCGCTGTTCACCTATGTGAAAGAGGGGAAATACACCTTCTGCACGCCGGGTCACATGGCCGGAACGGCCTATCAAAAAAGTCCGGTTGGCTGCCTGTTCTATGACTTTTTCGGTGGCAATACCCTGAAAGCGGATGTGTCGATATCAGTCACTGAACTGGGTTCGTTACTCGATCACACCGGGCCACATCTGGAGGCTGAAGAGTATATCGCCCGAACGTTCGGCGCAGAGCAGAGTTATATGGTGACTAACGGCACCTCCACCTCAAACAAAATTGTGGGGATGTATGCCGCGCCAACCGGCAGTACGCTGTTGATTGACCGTAACTGCCATAAGTCGCTCGCGCATTTGTTGATGATGAGCGACGTCGTGCCGATCTGGCTGAAACCAACGCGTAATGCGCTCGGTATTCTGGGCGGCATTCCGAAGCGTGAGTTCACGCGCGAGAGTATTGCGAACAAAGTTGCCACCACGGCGCAGGCGCAGTGGCCAGTTCATGCCGTGATCACTAACTCAACCTATGACGGCCTGCTGTATAACACTAACTGGATCAAACAGACGCTGGATGTCCCCTCTATCCACTTCGATTCTGCCTGGGTGCCCTATACCCACTTTCATCCCATTTATCAGGGGAAAAGCGGGATGAGCGGTGAACGGGTGCCTGGCAAGGTGATTTTCGAAACGCAATCCACCCACAAAATGTTGGCGGCGCTATCGCAGGCGTCGCTGATTCATATTAAAGGGGATTATGACGAAGAGACCTTCAACGAAGCGTTTATGATGCACACCTCGACCTCGCCGAGTTATCCGATTGTCGCCTCCATCGAGACGGCGGCAGCGATGCTGCGGGGAAATTCCGGTAAGCGATTAATCAATCGCTCTGTGGAGCGCGCGTTACATTTTCGCAAAGAAGTGCAGCGGCTACGTGAAGAGTCTGACGGTTGGTTCTTTGATATCTGGCAGCCGGAAGAGGTTGATGAAGCCGCGTGCTGGCCGGTGGCACCCGGTGAAGACTGGCACGGATTTACCGATGCCGACGATGACCATATGTTCCTCGATCCGGTAAAAGTCACGATCCTGACGCCCGGTATGAACGAGCAAGGGGAGATGAGTAACGAGGGGATCCCCGCCGCGCTGGTGGCGAAATTCCTTGATGAGCGCGGCGTGGTGGTGGAGAAAACCGGGCCGTACAATCTGCTGTTTCTCTTCAGTATTGGTATCGATAAAACCCGGGCAATGGGGCTGTTGCGTGGACTGACCGAATTTAAACGCTCTTACGATCTCAATTTGCGCGTGAAGAATATGCTGCCGGATCTGTATGCAGAAGATCCTGATTTTTATCGCAACATGCGTATTCAGGATCTGGCGCAAGGGATCCACCAGCTCATCCGCCAACACGATCTTTCCGGTCTGATGCTGCGTGCGTTTGATACATTGCCGGAAATGATCATGACGCCGCA
Organism: Citrobacter amalonaticus; assembly: GCF_018323885.1. Taxonomy (NCBI): domain Bacteria; kingdom Pseudomonadati; phylum Pseudomonadota; class Gammaproteobacteria; order Enterobacterales; family Enterobacteriaceae; genus Citrobacter; species Citrobacter amalonaticus. Next base: position 1,083,889 of record NZ_AP024585.1, read on the forward strand.
TCAGGCCTGGCAGCGACAGATCAAAGGCGAAGTCGAAACGGTCCCCCTCGATCAACTGGTGGGACGTGTGTCGGCGAATATGATCCTGCCATACCCTCCCGGCGTGCCGCTGCTGATGCCGGGAGAAATGCTCACCGAGCAGAGTCGCGCCGTACTCGATTTTCTGCTGATGCTCTGTTCTGTTGGTCAGCGTTATCCGGGCTTTGAAACGGATATTCACGGGGCGAAACAGGATGACGACGGCGTATACCTCGTACGAGTCTTAAAAACGGCATGACGACTTGCCTTCAGCGCTCCCGGGCGGGTAACGTGCTGATGATAAATAACGGAGATGAAGACACTATGCTGGGATTAAAACAGGTTCACCATATTGCGATTATTGCGACAGACTATGCCGCGAGTAAGTCCTTCTATTGCGATATTTTGGGGTTTACGCTGCTGAGCGAAGCCTATCGCGCAGAACGAGACTCGTGGAAGGGCGATCTGGCGCTGAATGGACAATATGTGATTGAGCTTTTTTCATTTCCTTTCCCGCCGGCGCGTCCAGGGCATCCGGAAGCCTGTGGCTTGCGCCATCTGGCGTTCAGCGTGGATAACCTGGATAATGCGGTAGCGCATCTGGAAGCGAATCACGTAAATTGTGAAGCCATCCGCATTGATCCCTTCACCAACAAGCGCTTCACCTTTTTTAAAGACCCGGATGGCCTGCCGCTCGAATTGTATGAGCAGTAAGGCTTGTTATTGTGACGATTGCCCGGTAACGTGCCGGGCAACGTCACTGTAAATAACCGCTATGACAACACTCACGCTGAACACCTCGCTTATCACTTCCCGACAGATACTGGTCGCCTTTAGCGGCGGTCTGGACTCTACCGTGCTTTTACACCAACTGGTGCAATGGCGGATGCAACAACCGACCCTCTCGCTTCGCGCCATGCACATCCATCATGGACTTAGCGCTCACGCCGATGAGTGGGTGGCACACTGTGAAGCCGTCTGCGCGCAATGGCAGGTTCCGCTGGTGGTGGAGCGGGTCACGCTGGTGGACGCCGGGCTGGGAATCGAAGCGCAGGCCCGGCAGGCGCGGTATCAGGCATTTGCCGATGCGCTATTGCCCGGTGAGGTGTTGGTGACTGCCCAGCATCTTGACGATCAGTGTGAAACCTTTTTGCTGGCGCTCAAACGCGGCAGCGGACCGGCTGGGCTGTCTGCAATGGCGGAGAGTGCTGAGTTTGCGGGCACGTTACTCATTCGTCCGTTATTGACGCAACCCCGTGCGGCACTGGAGCAATGGGCAAGGCAACATCAGCTTCGCTGGATTGAAGATGAAAGCAATCAGGATGACGCCTACGATCGCAACTTCCTGCGTTTGCAGGTTCTGCCGCTTCTGCAACAGCGCTGGCCGCATTTCGCTGACGCCACGGCACGCAGCGCAGCGCTGTGTGCTGAACAAGAGAGTCTGCTGGATGAACTGCTTGCCGATGAACTGTCTTCTTGCACCACAGATAACGGCACGCTGGAGTTAACGCCGCTCATGGCGATGAGCCGTGTCCGGCGCGCTGCGCTACTTCGCCGCTGGCTGGCGGCGAAAAATGCGCCGATGCCTTCACGCGATGGACTGGAACGTCTCTGGCAGGAGGTGGCGCTGGCGCGTGAAGATGCGTCACCGTGCCTGCGTTTCGGCGAGTACGAGGTGCGGCGCTTTCAGGGACAGCTGTGGTGGATTAAATCTGTTGTCGGACAAAGTGAGACAATACTGCCCTGGCCTCGCTGGCAGTTACCGCTCACGTTGCCTGCCGGGCTGGGCCATCTGCGGTTACTGGTGGGGGACGAATTACGCGCGCCTCATGAGGATGAGCGTGTCAGTATCCGTTTTAAAGCGCCGGGAATGCTGCATATCGTTGGCCGTAGCGGTGGCCGCAAGCTCAAGAAAATCTGGCAGGAGTTGAATGTACCTTCCTGGCGACGAGATACCACGCCATTGCTGTTTTACGGCGAAACGCTGATTGCGGCTGCAGGCGTATTTGTCACGCGTGACGGCGCGGCGGGTGAGGAGTCGGGGGTGAGACTGGTGTGGGATCAAATCGGTGGAAATGCCTGATGGCGCAGCGCCACCAGGCAATATGGGTTCAGGATTCGCTAACCACCACGGTACCGATTTCCGGATGGCTGAAGCTGACAATTTTATCGAGACGAAGCTCGCGCGTTTCACCCGCAACCTCGGTGATTAGGTATTCCACGTTTTTCCGTGAAACCAAATCGTTGGCTTTCGCTTGCAAAACTTCACCATCTTTCAGTTCCAGCGTCAGTAATAAATGATGCTGGCAGGCGAGCTCAAGGTTGTCGTAGTCATCACAGTTGATGGGTTGGTATGTATCATTCATTGACATAATCGCTCACCAGTAAGTTCGCCGCAGCATACGCCGCCTTTTCCCTGACCGACTCTGAAAGGGCACTGTCTGCCGCTATTTCATTAAGCACCTTCAATACGCAACCCAGCGCATCCGGGATATACCCTAAGTCTCCGCTGGCGATTTCCGCATACCGCTTGCGTATTAACTCACAATATTTTTCCACATGCCCTCCTGTCAGCATTCTGACTTAACCGTGGATGCAAGTCTAAGCCTACGAAGATAAACTCTGTTTAGCAAGGTGACTATACCACAGCCATTCACGCAATATCAGCGCCTGATTGATGATCCCCGGACAGCCTTTTGGCTCCTTTTTCGCTACAATGGCTGCCTGATTCGAAAGGAGTTTTTCCATGGCGCTTAAAGCGACAATTTATAAAGCCGTCGTCAACGTGGCTGACCTTGACCGCAACCAGTTTCTTGATGCGGCGTTGACGCTGGCGCGTCACCCCTCTGAAACCCAGGAACGAATGATGTTGCGTCTGCTGGCGTGGATTAAGTATGCGGATGAGCGTCTCCAGTTTACGCGTGGCTTAAGCGCAGAGGATGAACCGGAAGCGTGGTTGCGTAACGATCATCTGGGTATCGACTTGTGGGTTGAACTGGGGCTACCGGATGAGCGCCGTATTAAGAAAGCGTGTTCGCAGGCTGCTGATGTGGCGCTGTTTGCCTACAATAGCCGGGCGGCGCAGATCTGGTGGCAGCAGAATCAAAGCAAATGCGCGCAGTTTTCGAATCTCACTGTCTGGTATCTGGATGATGAACAACTGGCCCAGCTTAGCGCCTTTGCGAGCCGTACCATGACGCTACAGGCGACAATTCAGGACGGGGCGATCTGGCTGTCTGATTCTCAGAATAATCTGGAAATTCATCTGACGCCTTGGCAACAACCGGTATGATCGTCATTTCGCGGACTGTCTCGATCCCCGACGATGAGCTGGAGATCACCGCCATTCGCGCCCAGGGCGCAGGAGGACAGCACGTCAATAAGACCTCAACGGCGATACATTTGCGTTTTGACATTCGGGCCTCCAGCCTGCCAGAGTATTATAAGGAACGTCTGCTGGCTGCCAGCCATCATCTGATTACCGCTGATGGCGTGATGATTATTAAGGCGCAGGAGTACCGCAACCAGGAACTCAACCGGGAAGCGGCGCTTGCCAGACTGGTAGCGGTTATAAAAGAGCTCACCGCAGTACAAAAAAGCCGACGCGCAACCCGACCGACGCGGGCATCGAAAGAGCGAAGATTAAACTCGAAGGCGCAGAAATCCTCAGTAAAAGCCCTTCGCGGTAAAGTCCGTCGTGATGACTGACGGGCAGGAATAAAATGTGATAGGGAGTCAGGGTGAAAAAAACACTACTTTCAGCGATGGCGGCATTTACGCTCTTCGCATTGATTGGCTGTAACAACCGTTCAGAGGTTGATGTTATCCAGCCGACTCAGGTTGCAGAATTAAAACCGATGCAGCAAAGCTGGCGGGGCATTCTGCCTTGTGCCGACTGCGAGGGTATTGAGACCTCACTGTTTCTGGAGAAAGATGGCACATGGGTAATGAACGAACGCTATCAGGGCGTGCGTGAAGAGCCGTCTTCTTTTGCTTCCTACGGCACCTGGGCGCGCACGGCCGATAAACTGGTGCTGACCGACAGTCAGGGTGAGAAGTCTTATTATCGCGCGAAAGGCGAAGCGCTGGAGATGCTGGATCGGGAAGGCAATCCGGTTGAATCACAGTTTAACTATACGCTTGAACCGGTGAAATCCAGTTTGCCGGTAACGCCAATGGCGATGCGTGGTATGTATTTCTATATGGCGGATGCTGCGACCTTTACCGACTGCGCAACCGGAAAGCAGGTTTCTGTTGCCAGTAACGCAGAACTGGAACGCGGTTATCTTGCGGCGCGTGGCACCAGTGAGAAACCGGTGCTGTTGTCCGTCGAAGGGCACTTCACGCTGGAGGCGAATCCGGATACCCATGAGCCGGTGAAAACGCTGATGGCCGATAAAGAGATTAAATTTATTCCGGGTAAGAGCTGCACCGACTGAGTGATGGACTCAATGATAGCTGTCCGGGTGACTGGACAGTTATCGTCTTACCCGCAGTTTTGCTATTGTGTATCGCGCTTAACGCGTCAGTCCTACAAAACGTCCCGTCTTGATATAAATCCCTAACTTCAAATGACCGACATAGCGTAGCTGCGTTTCTGGCTTAAATGCGGCAACGTCGCCTTCCCGCATGTGCATCAGGTCAGCAGGGCTGATCCAGCCCGATTGCGCCAGGGTTAGCGGATGTCCCGCTTTGGTAAACGCATCAGTGACGAATTCGGAGCAAAACCACGCCGTTTTTTCTCCCTCGCGGGCATCGCTCAACTGCGCTTTCGCCAGCCCGCTGACGCACTGTTGCCGGAAATCCGCAGAGAAGGGGTTTAGCGAACACATCTGGCGAGTCACCATAAACGGAATGAATTCCATGATACCGCGATAGTTATAGCCGCTGTCTTTGATTTTATAGGCGAAGGTTTTGATCTCAGCGGCCTGTTGCGGAGTCAGCTCCGGGACTCTCAGGGCAAAAAGTTTATCACTGTGTTTCATCGCCTGTTTGAGTGACACGATTTGTACGCCAGCACCGGTGGCTTCTGCGACTTCATTATCGCCCAGATAGACGGCAACGTGGCTTACGGAAGCATTGCTGAACGCGCGGATGCCTAATGAGGTCACCCCGAGGCTGGAGGAGAACAACAGATCGCCTGGCTTAAGGTCGGTATCGGTAATTTCGACGAGTGCTTTATTCGTAAATGAGCTCTGGCGCTGGAATGTAACCGCCCATTTTTTGGATTGTGCATCAATGGCGGCGGCGGATTTATTCGGTGGGCTGACGTCAACGGTGCAGGCCGAAAGCAAAAGAAGGCAAGGGAGGAACAGGCGGTAATACGCCGTGAGTTTAGCCATTTTATACAATCCATGTAAAAAAGAGGCCCTGAAAATCAGAGCCTCTTATGACATCAGCCTTTAATCTGTTTAACCAGATAGTTGACGATGTCGCCGGTTTTTATCAACTGTTTCTCGCCATTGCGACGGTATTTGTATTCAATATCGTCGTTGTCGAGGTTACGGTCGCCCAGCACGATAGTGTGCGGAATACCGATCAGTTCCATATCGGCGAACATCACGCCTGGGCGCTCTTTACGGTCGTCCATCAGCACTTCGATGCCCTGCGCACGCAGTTCGGCATACAGTTTTTCCGCCAGTTCCTGCACACGATAGGACTTGTGCATGTTCATCGGCAAAATCGCCACTTGGAACGGCGCGATAGCGTCAGGCCATACGATCCCGCGCTCGTCGTAGTTCTGCTCAATAGCCGCTGCTACCACGCGTGTGACCCCGATACCGTAACAACCCATAGTCAGAATCTGGTTGCGGCCATCTTCACCCTGGACGGCGGCTTTCATTGCTTCCGAGTACTTGGTGCCCAACTGGAAGATATGACCGACTTCGATACCGCGTTTGATCAGCAACGTGCCTTTTCCATCCGGGCTTGGATCGCCGGCGACGACGTTACGGATATCAGCGACTTCCGGGGTTGCGACATCGCGATCCCAGTTAATGCCGAAGTAATGCTTACCATCCACGTTAGCGCCTGCCGCGAAATCACTCATTGCGGCAACGGTACGGTCAATAATCACCGGCACTGGCATGTTTACCGGGCCCAAAGAACCCGGACCGGCATTCACCAGCGCGCGGATCTCTTCTTCGGTTGCAAACGTCAGCGGGCTGGCAACCTGCGGCAGTTTTTCCGCTTTGACTTCGTTCAATTCGTGATCGCCGCGAACCAGCAGTGCGACCAGCGGAGACTTGCTGTCTTCCACGGCTTTCACCAGCAGGGTTTTCACGGTTTTCTCGATTGGCAGACTAAACTGCTCAACCAGCTCGGCGATGGTTTTTGCGTTCGGCGTATCAACCAGCGTCATTTCTTGCGTTGCAGCGGCGCGCGGCGCTTTTGGCGCAACGGCTTCCGCAAATTCAATGTTGGCCGCGTAGTCAGAGGAATCAGAGAAGATCACATCGTCTTCGCCGCTCTGTGCCAGTACCTGGAATTCGTGCGAGGCGCTACCGCCGATAGAACCGGTGTCAGCCTGTACCGCGCGGAAATCCAGCCCCATGCGGCTGAAGATCTTGCTATAAGCCGCGTACATCGCGTCGTAAGTTTCCTGCAGAGATTCCTGAGAAGTATGGAAAGAGTACGCATCTTTCATCAGGAATTCACGGGAGCGCATCACGCCGAAACGCGGACGCACTTCGTCACGGAATTTAGTCTGAATCTGGTAGAAGTTCAGCGGCAGCTGTTTGTAAGAGCTGAGCTCGTTACGAATCAGATCGGTGATCACTTCTTCATGCGTTGGGCCAAGTACGAACGGACGATCGCCACGGTCAGCAATACGCAGCAGTTCCGGACCGTACTGTTCCCAACGACCACTCTCTTGCCACAGTTCAGAAGGCTGAACCACCGGCATTAACACCTCGATCGCACCGGCGTTGTTCATCTCTTCACGCACGATGTTCTCAACTTTTTTCAGGACGCGCACGCCGGTCGGCAGCCAGGTGTATAACCCGGAGGCCAGCTTGCGGATCATCCCGGCGCGTAGCATCAGCTGGTGGCTGATCACCTCGGCGTCGGCAGGTGTCTCCTTCAGAGTGGAGAGCAGATATTGGCTAGTACGCATGTTGTTACGGTTCCAGTTGAACGATCGAACAGGCTCAATGTGAGCCTGACACAAAAAAAAAGTAACTCAGTTTACCAGCGAGAAAGGGATGTCAAAAGAGAAGGGCGTGAAATTAGCGGGGTTCAAGCGCAAAGACTTCAAAACCCGTCTCGGTTACGCGCCAGCGCACGTTGAAATCATGCAGCCAGACAGCATAATTTTTACCGGTCTCTTCCCCTTTTCGATAGGCAGGACGCGGATCCTGCGCCAGCACATCACGAATAAACGTCTTCAGCAGGGGATAACGTTTTTCCAGCGCGGGAAACTGTTGCTCAATCTCGTCGGTAAAACTCACCGACATTTCGGCTTGCGGTGCCTGTTGCGCGTAGCTGGCGGTCGCATTCGGTAGCGATTCCGCGAACGGCAGGTAAGGCTTGATATCGATGACCGGCGTACCGTCAACCAGATCCAGACTGCCCAGTTGCAGAATGACCTGATCTTTCTGACAGACAACGCCTTTCAGTTCAACCAGCGACATGCCGACGGGATTGGGGCGAAATGTTGAGCGCGTAGCAAATACGCCCATCCGCGCATTGCCGCCAAGACGAGGCGGGCGCACGGTGGGGCGCCATCCCCCTTCCATCGTCTGATGGAAAACAAAGATCACCCATAAGTGGCTGAATGCTTCAAGACCGCGTACCGCATCGGCCTGATTGTAAGGAGACAGCAGGTGCAGTTCGCCGTTGACGCTTTTTACCAGCCCTGGCTGGCGGGGAACGGCGAACTTCTCTTTGTAAGGCGAGCGAATGACACCGATTTGCTCAAACTGAAAATGACTCATTTAGCCGAGATGTTGAGCGCAGAACCAATGCAGACAGCCTGACGATAACAACCCGGCGTCCCGCTGGTGACTTCACAGCTATGCAGTAACACGGCATTGGCTTTCATTTTTGACGCATTAATCTGCATGCGTTTACGTGCTGTCGGGATGTTCGGCGGAGAGTCCTGGTTAGAGGCCTGACAGGATTCACCGGTCACTTCACCGAGATCGCGGAACGGCTTGCCGACCAGATCTTCAGCATTGGTGTAAATTCTGACGGGAACAGCGCGCGGCGCTTTCGGTTTTTCCGGCTCCGCTTTTGGCGGGGTTGCGGTGCTTTGAACGGGTTCAACAGGGGATCTGCTTAGCATGGAACAGCCGCTCAGCATGAGTGCCAATAAACAGATCGGTAAAGCACGCATAATATTTCCTCAATGAATGATCTAACTGTCACATATTGAATCAGGAGCTTGCATAAATGACAAGACGGGCAAACGCCCGTCCTGAATGATATTACAGATTGTGAAAAGCGCCTAAAAATTACCAGCCCTTAACAGCACCACCGTTGAAGACTTTATTGGCGGCTTCGTAAACTTCGTCAGACTGATAGGCCTGAACGAATTTCTTCACGTTCTCCGCGTCTTTGTTATCTTCACGGGTCACGATCAGGTTGACGTACGGGGAATCTTTATCTTCAACGAAGATACCGTCTTTCGCCGGCGTCAGGTTGATCTGGCTGGCATAAGTGGTGTTGATTACCGCCAGAGCAATTTGCGCATCGTCAAGAGAACGCGGCAACTGAGGGGCTTCCAGTTCAACAATTTTCAGATTTTTCGGGTTCCCGACGATATCCAGTGAGGTCGGCAGCAGACCCACGCCATCTTTCAGTTTGATCAGACCGACTTTTTGCAGCAGCAGCAGAGAACGGCCCAGGTTGGTTGGATCGTTCGGAACCGCTACCTGCGCGCCATCCTGAAGCTCATCCAGAGATTTGATTTTTTTAGAGTAGCCCGCAATCGGATAAACGAAGGTATTGCCTGCGGCAACCAGCTTGTATCCGCGATCTTTGATCTGCTGATCCAGATACGGTTTGTGCTGGAAGGCGTTGGCATCGATATCGCCTTTGCTCAGCGCTTCGTTCGGCAGAACGTAGTCATTGAAGGTCACCAGTTCGACGTCCAGACCGTATTTTTCTTTCGCAACTTTTTGTGCGACTTCAGCTACCTGCTGTTCCGCACCGACAATCACGCCGACTTTGATGTGGTTTGGATCTTTTTCATCCTGACCGCAACCCACGAGTGCCAGAGAACCAATCAGGGCGCCGACTGCCGCAATGGTTTTGAATTTGAACGCCATGCTTATTTCCTTAATGTGATAATTGTGTTTTGTAGAACGTTACTTGTGCGTCACAGTCCGGACGATGCGATCGCCCGCGAACTGAATTAAATAAACCAGAACAACGAGTAATACCAGTACCGTATTCATAACAGTAGCATTGTATCCAATATAGCCGTACTGATAGCCGATCTGTCCAAGACCGCCGGCACCCACGGCACCGCCCATGGCGGAATAACCAACCAGGGTAATCAGCGTAATTGTCGCAGCGTTTACCAGCCCTGGCAGGGCTTCTGGCAGCAGCACCTTACGTACAATTTGCAGCGGTGTTGCGCCCATTGCGCGGGATGCTTCAATCAGGCCGGTCGGGATTTCCAGCAGGGCGTTTTCCACCATACGGGCGATAAACGGTGCCGCGCCGACGGTGAGCGGGACAATGGCAGCCTGCAAACCGATTGATGTCCCGACAATCACACGAGTGAACGGAATCATCCATACCAGCAGAATAATGAACGGAATCGAACGGAAGATGTTCACAACCGCAGACAGTGTGCGGTAGAGCTTCGCGTTCTCAATGATTTGCCCGGGACGCGTGACGTACAGCAGCACGCCAACGGGAAGACCAATCACAAAACCAAAGAACCCGGATACGAAGGTCATCGCCAGCGTTTCCCAGACGCCACGAACCAGCAGCCACATCATCGGCTCAGACATAACCCAGTACCTCTACTTTTACATGGTGTTCCTGCAGCCAGGCGATCGCGGCTTGCGTTTCTTCTTGTGTGCCGTGCATTTCAGTCAGCATGATGCCGAACTTCACGCCGCCGGCGTAATCCATCTGCGCGCTAATAATGTTGTTATTCACGTTAAAGCGGCGCGCTGTTTCGGAAAGCAGCGGCGCATCCACCGACTGACCGGTGAATTCCATGCGCAACATCGGGACGCTGTCGGTCGTCGATTCCGCTTTGAGGCGTGCCAGATAATCTTCCGGAATATCCAGATGCAGTGTGGACTGAATAAATTTCTGCGCCAGGGGCGTTTTCGGGTGGGAAAACACTTCGCTGACGGTATCTTGCTCAATCAGCTCACCGTTGCTGATGACGGCTACGCAGTCGCAGATGCGTTTCACCACGTCCATTTCGTGCGTGATCAGTAGAATGGTCAGGCCAAGGCGACGGTTAATGTCTTTCAGTAGTTCAAGAATGGAGCGAGTAGTGGCTGGGTCCAGCGCACTGGTCGCTTCATCACACAGCAACACTTTTGGCTGACTTGCCAGTGCACGGGCGATAGCGACACGCTGTTTCTGACCACCAGACAGATTCGCAGGGTAGCTGTCGTGCTTATCACCCAGGCCAACGAGATCGAGCAGTTCCGTCACGCGGCGCTTAATTTCTTCTTTTGGGGTGTTATCGAGTTCCAGCGGCAGCGCGACGTTACCAAAAACGGTTCGGGAGGCCAGCAGGTTGAAGTGCTGGAAAATCATGCCAATCTGACGACGCGCCTTAGTCAGTTCAGATTCTGATAGCGTCGTCAGTTCCTGTCCGCCAACCTGAACGCTTCCTTCTGTCGGGCGCTCCAGCAGGTTTACACAGCGGATCAGCGTACTTTTACCTGCGCCTGAGGCACCGATAACGCCATAAATTTGTCCGGCAGGAACATGCAGGCTAACGTTATTCAACGCCTGAATGGTGCGGGTCCCCTGATGGAACACTTTGGTGATATTCGAAAGTTTAATCATTGATTATTTATTATCGTAATGAAGTTACCGTGGCATTTTCGTCTGTCTGATGCGGTCAAAAGCCGTCAACAAAATGGATGTTAAGGCATCCAGACGTCTAAATCAATCAGGGTTTCTACGATGAGCACTTTCTTGCCTGCCGAAACATGCGATACTAGCGCCACATGCCTTATTCAGGAGCTATAAAAGGTGGCAAAGTCCGTACCCGCTATTTTTCTCGACCGTGACGGCACAATTAATGTTGATCACGGCTACGTACACGAAATCGACGAGTTCGAATTTATCGACGGTGTTATTGATGCAATGCGCGAGCTTAAAACACTGGGCTATGCGCTGGTAGTTGTCACCAACCAGTCAGGGATTGCGCGCGGCAAATTTACCGAAGCGCAGTTTGAAACATTAACAGAGTGGATGGACTGGTCACTGGCCGATCGCGATGTCGACCTCGACGGTATCTATTATTGTCCACACCACCCGCAAGGCAGTGTGGAAGAGTATCGCCAGGTTTGTGATTGTCGTAAGCCGCATCCCGGTATGCTGATCTCGGCCCGCGATTTCCTGCACATTGATATGGCCGCGTCTTATATGGTGGGCGACAAATTAGAAGATATGCAGGCTGCGGTTGCGGCAGGAGTCGGGACAAAAGTGTTAGTGCGAACCGGCAAGCCCATTACTGCGGAAGCAGAAAATGCGGCAGATTGGTTATTAAATAGTCTTGCTGATCTGCCATCGGCGATAAAAAAGCAGCAAAAATAAGCATTGTGGTTAAAAGGTGAGCGGTTGAAATAAAACTGCATTTTTCCGCTTGTCTTCCTGAGTCGACTCCCTATAATGCGCCTCCATCGACACGGCGGATGTGAATCACTTCACACAAACAGCCGGTTCGGTTGAAGAGAAAAATCCTGAAAATCAGGGTTGACTCTGAAAGAGGAAAGCGTAATATACGCCACCTCGCGACAGAGCGCTAAAGCGCGTCGCAACTGCTCTTTAACAATTTATCAGACAATCTGTGTGGGCACTCAGAGTGACATGGATTCTTAACGTCGCAAGACGAAAAATGAATACCAAGTCTCAAAGAGTGAACACGTAATTCATTACGACGTTTAATTCTAAGAGCATCAAACTTAAATTGAAGAGTTTGATCATGGCTCAGATTGAACGCTGGCGGCAGGCCTAACACATGCAAGTCGAACGGTAACAGGAAGCAGCTTGCTGCTTTGCTGACGAGTGGCGGACGGGTGAGTAATGTCTGGGAAACTGCCCGATGGAGGGGGATAACTACTGGAAACGGTAGCTAATACCGCATAATGTCGCAAGACCAAAGAGGGGGACCTTCGGGCCTCTTGCCATCGGATGTGCCCAGATGGGATTAGCTAGTTGGTGAGGTAACGGCTCACCAAGGCGACGATCCCTAGCTGGTCTGAGAGGATGACCAGCCACACTGGAACTGAGACACGGTCCAGACTCCTACGGGAGGCAGCAGTGGGGAATATTGCACAATGGGCGCAAGCCTGATGCAGCCATGCCGCGTGTATGAAGAAGGCCTTCGGGTTGTAAAGTACTTTCAGCGGGGAGGAAGGGGTTAAGGTTAATAACCTTAGCCATTGACGTTACCCGCAGAAGAAGCACCGGCTAACTCCGTGCCAGCAGCCGCGGTAATACGGAGGGTGCAAGCGTTAATCGGAATTACTGGGCGTAAAGCGCACGCAGGCGGTCTGTCAAGTCGGATGTGAAATCCCCGGGCTCAACCTGGGAACTGCATTCGAAACTGGCAGGCTTGAGTCTCGTAGAGGGGGGTAGAATTCCAGGTGTAGCGGTGAAATGCGTAGAGATCTGGAGGAATACCGGTGGCGAAGGCGGCCCCCTGGACGAAGACTGACGCTCAGGTGCGAAAGCGTGGGGAGCAAACAGGATTAGATACCCTGGTAGTCCACGCCGTAAACGATGTCTATTTGGAGGTTGTGCCCTTGAGGCGTGGCTTCCGGAGCTAACGCGTTAAATAGACCGCCTGGGGAGTACGGCCGCAAGGTTAAAACTCAAATGAATTGACGGGGGCCCGCACAAGCGGTGGAGCATGTGGTTTAATTCGATGCAACGCGAAGAACCTTACCTGGTCTTGACATCCACAGAACTTGGCAGAGATGCCTTGGTGCCTTCGGGAACTGTGAGACAGGTGCTGCATGGCTGTCGTCAGCTCGTGTTGTGAAATGTTGGGTTAAGTCCCGCAACGAGCGCAACCCTTATCCTTTGTTGCCAGCGGTCCGGCCGGGAACTCAAAGGAGACTGCCAGTGATAAACTGGAGGAAGGTGGGGATGACGTCAAGTCATCATGGCCCTTACGACCAGGGCTACACACGTGCTACAATGGCATATACAAAGAGAAGCGACCTCGCGAGAGCAAGCGGACCTCATAAAGTATGTCGTAGTCCGGATTGGAGTCTGCAACTCGACTCCATGAAGTCGGAATCGCTAGTAATCGTGGATCAGAATGCCACGGTGAATACGTTCCCGGGCCTTGTACACACCGCCCGTCACACCATGGGAGTGGGTTGCAAAAGAAGTAGGTAGCTTAACCTTCGGGAGGGCGCTTACCACTTTGTGATTCATGACTGGGGTGAAGTCGTAACAAGGTAACCGTAGGGGAACCTGCGGTTGGATCACCTCCTTACCTTAAAGAACCTGCCTTTGTAGTGCCCACACAGATTGTCTGATGAAAAGTAAAAAGCAAGGCGTTTACGCGTTGGGAGTGAGGCTGAACAGAATAAGGCCGCTCGCTTTCTATTGATGAAAGCTCACCCTATACGAAAATATCACGCAGCGCGTGATAAGCAATTTTCGTGTCCCCTTCGTCTAGAGGCCCAGGACACCGCCCTTTCACGGCGGTAACAGGGGTTCGAATCCCCTAGGGGACGCCACTTGCTGGTTTGTGTGAGTGAAAGTCGCCGGCCTTTGTATCTCAAAACTGACTCAGCGAGTCATGTTTGAGATATTTGCTCTTTAAAAATCTGGATCAAGCTGAAAATTGAAACGACACACTGTTAATGGTGTGTTCGAGTCTCTCAAATTTTCGCAATCAGAGGTGAAACATCTTCGGGTTGTGAGGTTAAGCGACTAAGCGTACACGGTGGATGCCCTGGCAGTCAGAGGCGATGAAGGACGTGCTAATCTGCGAAAAGCGTCGGTAAGGTGATATGAACCGTTATAACCGGCGATGTCCGAATGGGGAAACCCAGTGCAATTCGTTGCACTATCGTTAACTGAATCCATAGGTTAACGAGGCGAACCGGGGGAACTGAAACATCTAAGTACCCCGAGGAAAAGAAATCAACCGAGATTCCCCCAGTAGCGGCGAGCGAACGGGGAGCAGCCCAGAGCCTGAATCAGCATGTGTGGTAGTGGAACGGTCTGGAAAGGCCGGCGATACAGGGTGACAGCCCCGTACACAAAATTGCATGTGTTGTGAGCTCGATGAGTAGGGCGGGACACGTGGTATCCTGTCTGAATATGGGGGGACCATCCTCCAAGGCTAAATACTCCTGACTGACCGATAGTGAACCAGTACCGTGAGGGAAAGGCGAAAAGAACCCCGGCGAGGGGAGTGAAAAAGAACCTGAAACCGTGTACGTACAAGCAGTGGGAGCCTCTTTAATGGGGTGACTGCGTACCTTTTGTATAATGGGTCAGCGACTTATATTCTGTAGCAAGGTTAACCGAATAGGGGAGCCGAAGGGAAACCGAGTCTTAACTGGGCGTTAAGTTGCAGGGTATAGACCCGAAACCCGGTGATCTAGCCATGGGCAGGTTGAAGGTTGGGTAACACTAACTGGAGGACCGAACCGACTAATGTTGAAAAATTAGCGGATGACTTGTGGCTGGGGGTGAAAGGCCAATCAAACCGGGAGATAGCTGGTTCTCCCCGAAAGCTATTTAGGTAGCGCCTCGTGAATTCATCTCCGGGGGTAGAGCACTGTTTCGGCTAGGGGGCCATCCCGGCTTACCAACCCGATGCAAACTGCGAATACCGGAGAATGTTATCACGGGAGACACACGGCGGGTGCTAACGTCCGTCGTGAAGAGGGAAACAACCCAGACCGCCAGCTAAGGTCCCAAAGTCATGGTTAAGTGGGAAACGATGTGGGAAGGCTCAGACAGCCAGGATGTTGGCTTAGAAGCAGCCATCATTTAAAGAAAGCGTAATAGCTCACTGGTCGAGTCGGCCTGCGCGGAAGATGTAACGGGGCTAAACCATGCACCGAAGCTGCGGCAGCGACACTAAGTGTTGTTGGGTAGGGGAGCGTTCTGTAAGCCTGTGAAGGTGTGCTGTGAGGCATGCTGGAGGTATCAGAAGTGCGAATGCTGACATAAGTAACGATAAAGCGGGTGAAAAGCCCGCTCGCCGGAAGACCAAGGGTTCCTGTCCAACGTTAATCGGGGCAGGGTGAGTCGACCCCTAAGGCGAGGCCGAAAGGCGTAGTCGATGGGAAACAGGTTAATATTCCTGTACCAGGTGTTACTGCGAAGGGGGGACGGAGAAGGCTATGTTGGCCGGGCGACGGTTGTCCCGGTTTAAGCGTGTAGGTGTGTGTTCCAGGTAAATCCGGTTCACTTTAACACTGAGGCGTGATGACGAGGCACTACGGTGCTGAAGTGACAAATGCCCTGCTTCCAGGAAAAGCCTCTAAGCATCAGGTAACATCAGATCGTACCCCAAACCGACACAGGTGGTCAGGTAGAGAATACCAAGGCGCTTGAGAGAACTCGGGTGAAGGAACTAGGCAAAATGGTGCCGTAACTTCGGGAGAAGGCACGCTGATATGTAGGTGAAGCGATTTACTCGTGGAGCTGAAATCAGTCGAAGATACCAGCTGGCTGCAACTGTTTATTAAAAACACAGCACTGTGCAAACACGAAAGTGGACGTATACGGTGTGACGCCTGCCCGGTGCCGGAAGGTTAATTGATGGGGTTATCCGTAAGGAGAAGCTCTTGATCGAAGCCCCGGTAAACGGCGGCCGTAACTATAACGGTCCTAAGGTAGCGAAATTCCTTGTCGGGTAAGTTCCGACCTGCACGAATGGCGTAATGATGGCCAGGCTGTCTCCACCCGAGACTCAGTGAAATTGAACTCGCTGTGAAGATGCAGTGTACCCGCGGCAAGACGGAAAGACCCCGTGAACCTTTACTATAGCTTGACACTGAACACTGGTCCTTGATGTGTAGGATAGGTGGGAGGCTTTGAAGCGCGGACGCCAGTTCGTGTGGAGCCGTCCTTGAAATACCACCCTTTAATGGCTGGTGTTCTAACGTGGGCCCGTAATCCGGGTTGCGGACAGTGTCTGGTGGGTAGTTTGACTGGGGCGGTCTCCTCCTAAAGAGTAACGGAGGAGCACGAAGGTTAGCTAATCCTGGTCGGACATCAGGAGGTTAGTGCAAAGGCATAAGCTAGCTTGACTGCGAGCGTGACGGCGCGAGCAGGTGCGAAAGCAGGTCTTAGTGATCCGGTGGTTCTGAATGGAAGGGCCATCGCTCAACGGATAAAAGGTACTCCGGGGATAACAGGCTGATACCGCCCAAGAGTTCATATCGACGGCGGTGTTTGGCACCTCGATGTCGGCTCATCACATCCTGGGGCTGAAGTAGGTCCCAAGGGTATGGCTGTTCGCCATTTAAAGTGGTACGCGAGCTGGGTTTAGAACGTCGTGAGACAGTTCGGTCCCTATCTGCCGTGGGCGCTGGAGAATTGAGGGGGGCTGCTCCTAGTACGAGAGGACCGGAGTGGACGCATCACTGGTGTTCGGGTTGTCATGCCAATGGCACTGCCCGGTAGCTAAATGCGGAAGAGATAAGTGCTGAAAGCATCTAAGCACGAAACTTGCCCCGAGATGAGTTCTCCCTGACCCTTTAAGGGTCCTGAAGGAACGTTGAAGACGACGACGTTGATAGGCCGGGTGTGTAAGCGCAGCGATGCGTTGAGCTAACCGGTACTAATGAACCGTGAGGCTTAACCTTACAACGCCGAAGCTGTTTTGGCGGATTGAGAGAAAATTTTCAGCGTGATTACAGATTAGATTAACCGGCGAAAGGCGGGTTAATAAACAGAATTTGCCTGGCGGCTGTAGCGCGGTGGTCCCACCTGACCCCATGCCGAACTCAGAAGTGAAACGCCGTAGCGCCGATGGTAGTGTGGGGTCTCCCCATGCGAGAGTAGGGAACTGCCAGGCATCAAATTAAGCAGTAAACTGATGTAAAAATCAGTGGTTGTAGAAAAATTCGGTGGAGCGGTAGTTCAGTTGGTTAGAATACCTGCCTGTCACGCAGGGGGTCGCGGGTTCGAGTCCCGTCCGTTCCGCCACTTATTAAGAGCCCTGAGTTAACACTCAGGGCTTTTTCTTTGCCTTAAATCTAATTGTTGCTAAAAACGCAAAAATCCTCTGCATTTTTCGCTCTTTTTCAACAAAACGCAAAACGTCATAATCCTCTCAGTTAACGAACATGATGAATCAAAGAGGAATTATTATGACTATCCCAGCATTCGGTTTAGGTACCTTCCGTCTTAAGGACGATGTTGTTATTGCATCCGTAAAATCGGCTCTGGCGCTCGGTTACCGTGCTGTCGATACTGCACAAATCTATGATAATGAAGCCGCAGTTGGCCAGGCAATTGCAGAGAGCGGCGTTCCGCGCAATGAGTTGTACATTACGACCAAGATCTGGATTGAGAATCTGAGCAAAGACAAGCTGATCCCTAGCCTGAAAGAGAGCCTGAAAAAACTGCGTACTGATTATGTTGATCTGACGCTGATCCATTGGCCATCACCAAATGATGCTGTATCGGTTGAGGAATTCATGCAGGCGCTGCTGGAAGCGAAAAAGCAGGGACTGACGCGTGAAATCGGTATCTCTAACTTCACTATCCCGCTGATGGAAAAAGCCATTGCAGCGGTCGGTGCTGAAAATATCGCGACTAACCAGATTGAACTGTCTCCTTACCTGCAAAACGGCAAAGTGGTTGACTGGGCGAAAGCACACGGTATTCACATCACGTCTTACATGACGCTTGCATATGGTAAGGCTCTGAAAGATGAAGTGATTACCCGCATCGCGGCGAAACACAATGCCACCGCAGCTCAGGTGATCCTGGCATGGGCGATGGATGAAGGTTACTCGGTCATTCCTTCTTCCACTAAGCGAGAAAACCTGGCAAGCAACCTGTTGGCGCTGGATCTAACGTTAGATGCCGAAGATAAAAAAGCGATCGCTGCTCTGGATTGCAACAATCGCCTGGTAAGCCCGGAAGGACTGGCTCCGCAGTGGGATTAATGCGTTAACCCCTGAATGCCTTTAACCCTCTTTAACAGCTCCTCCGGGAGCTGTTCTTATATATTCACTCAGAAAATCGATAAATGCCCGAATACGCGTACTCACGGCACGATCGCTGTAATAGACGGCGCTGAACGGCATCTCTACCGGCAGGCGTTTATCGGCCATCAGCTCCACCAGTTCACCTCGCGCAATTTCCCGATCAATCATGTAGTCCGACAGGCAGGCAATGCCGTTTCCGCTGAGGCAGAGCTGTTTAAGCGTTTCGCCGCTGTTTGACGAAATTCCACAGACAATCTCGTGAAGTTGCCCATCGCTACAAGCGATAGGCCAGGTGTTGAGGGATACGGGTTCGGTGAAACCCAGGCACAGGTGTGCTTTTAGCTCTTCCACTGTTTCCGGCTTCCCGTATCGTTCAAGATAGTCCGGCGAGGCAATAATCTTCCGATAGCTGTTAAAGAGCGGTCGGGCGCGGAGACTGGAATCCGTCAATGTGCCTGCACGGATTGCAATATCCACTTTTCTCTCGATCAAATTGATAAAGGTTTCAGAGGAAACAAGAGAAAGCGTAATTTCCGGGTAACGTTCGCGGAAAGGCTTTATCAACGGCATCAGAAAATGCAGCATCACCGGCGTGGCGGCATCGATACGGAGCACCCCGCGTGGAGTGCTGCGTGTCTCCATGATTTCCGTTTCTGCCGCCGCCATCTCCTGCAACAAAGACTGGACGCGGCGAAAATAGCGTTCACCTTCTTCTGTCAGGCTGAGCTGCCGGGTTGTGCGGTTGAGTAAACTCACGCCAAGCTTCATTTCCAGCTTTTTTACTGCCCGGCTTACCGCTGAGTTTGCCTGACCTAACTGTTCTGCCGCCCGGCTGAAACTTCCGCTTTCTACCACTGAAACAAAAATGGCGAGTTCTTCTGAAGTTGCTTTCATTTTTGCACCCGAAGCAAAATTGTATTGAGATTTTGGATATTTTTGTTATTAAACCATTCCGGCATACTGCGTGTCATCCGAATACTGATGATATGGAGCGATTTATGCCTCTCGCGTTATTTGCGCTGACAATAAGTGCTTTTGCTATTGGCACAACCGAATTTGTGATTGTAGGCCTGGTGCCGACAATTGCCGAACAACTGGCCATTTCTCTGCCTTCTGCGGGGATGTTGGTTTCCATCTATGCTCTCGGCGTGGCGATTGGCGCGCCAGTACTGACGGCATTGACTGGACGTCTGCCGCGTAAGCCGTTGTTGGTTGCGCTGATGGTCCTGTTCACGGCGGGCAACCTGCTGGCATGGCAGGCTCCTGGCTATATGACGCTGATTGCGGCCCGTTTACTGACCGGTCTGGCTCATGGCGTGTTCTTCTCGATTGGCTCCACCATTGCCACCAGTCTGGTAGCAAAAGAAAAAGCGGCTTCTGCCATTGCCATCATGTTTGGTGGTCTGACGGTTGCTCTGATGACCGGGGTTCCTCTGGGGACGTTCATCGGTCAGTATTTTGGCTGGCGCGAAACCTTTCTGGCCGTTTCTGTGTTGGGCGTGATTGCGCTGATCAGCAGTCAGTGGCTCATTCCGGCGAACATTCCGGGACGCGCCGCGGCGACGCTGCGTGACCAGTTGAGTGTCTTAACGCATCCACGCTTGTTGATCATCTATGCGATCACGGCATTGGGCTACGGCGGCGTCTTTACCGCATTTACCTTTCTGGCGCCGATGATGCAGGATCTGGCGGGTTTCTCGCCTGCCGCAGTGAGTTGGATCTTATTAGGCTATGGCGTATCCGTCGCGGTAGGTAACATCTGGGGCGGAAAACTGGCGGATAAACATGGGGCGGTGCCTGCGCTGAAGTTTATTTTCGCCGCACTGTTTGTACTATTGCTCGTCTTTCAGTTTACCGCCACTATGCATTACGCCGCGCTGGCAACGGTACTGGTGATGGGGATCTTTGCTTTCGGCAATGTACCGGGTTTGCAGGTCTATGTGGTGCAAAAAGCCGAACAATTTACGCCGAATGCGGTAGATGTGGCATCCGGCCTCAACATCGCGGCTTTTAACATCGGGATTGCGATCGGTTCTGTTGTCGGCGGACAGACGGTGGAGCACTTCGGCCTGACGCAAACACCGTGGATTGGGGCATTGATTGTGTTGGGAGCCTTCCTGTTGATGGGGATTAGTGGTCGACTGGATAAACCCGCACGCGTAGCCGTGCTGGGTTAAGTACTTGATGTAAGTGTGTGCTTACAAAACAATCTGCAATTGGTCGTTGAAAGTGTGAGCTAAAATCCCTATAACAGAAGAACCAGTCCGGCACCGGGCTGGTTGACGTTACAGAGGTTTGAAAGTCAAAAGTGCGAAAAAACACCTATGCCATGCGCTATGTTGCCGGACAACCCGCTGAGCGGATTTTGCCGCCCGGGTCATTTTCGAGCATCGGCCAGGCATTACCCGCCGGGGCGCCGTTAAGCAGTGAAGATCGGATCCGTATCCTGGTGTGGAATATCTTTAAGCAGCAGCGAGCGGAATGGCTTTCGGTGCTGAAGAATTTTGGCAAAGATGCGCACCTGGTGTTGTTACAGGAAGCGCAAACGACGCCGGAGCTGGTGAAGTTTGCGACGGCGAATTACCTGGCGGCCGATCAGGTGCCGGCATTTGTTCTGCCACAGCATCCGTCAGGGGTGATGACGCTCTCATCCGCGCATCCCGTATACTGTTGCCCACTTCGTGAGCGAGAGCCTATCCTGCGCCTGGCAAAATCGGCGCTGGTTACCGTCTATCCGTTGCCCGATACGCGACTGTTGATGGTCGTTAATATCCATGCGGTTAACTTTAGTCTGGGGGTCGATGTGTATAGTAAGCAGTTACTTCCAATCGGTGACCAGATTGCGCATCACAGTGGCCCGGTGATTATGGCCGGAGATTTTAATGCCTGGAGCCGACGCCGCATGAATGCGCTGTATCGCTTCGCGCGCGAAATGTCGTTGCGCCAGGTTCGTTTTACTGACGATCAGCGCCGTCGCGCGTTTGGTCGCCCCCTGGATTTTGTCTTTTATCGTGGTCTGAACGTCAGTGAGGCTTCAGTACTGGTCACACGCGCATCCGATCACAATCCGCTACTCGTTGAATTCAGTCCCGGCAAACCTGTGCAGTAAGGTGTGTCAGGTCTGCCGTTGGGGCAGACCTGTAGTGGTGCTGCCCTTTATCTTGCAAACAACCAAAGGACAGCATAATGACAACACACTCCCACCACGATAACGTCGAAAAGCAGTTTGGCTCCCAGGCGAATGCCTATTTAACCAGTGCCGTGCATGCAACCGGTCGCGACTTGCAGCGTCTGGCTGAGCGTCTGTCTGCGTTCCCTCATGCCAGCGTACTGGATATGGGCTGTGGCGCCGGGCATGCAAGCTTTATCGCCGCGCAGAATGTGAAACAAGTGGTGGCTTACGATTTATCTTCGCAGATGCTTGACGTTGTGGCGCAGGCGGCAAAAGAGAAGGGATTAGCCAACATCACCACCAGGCAGGGCTATGCCGAAAGCCTGCCGTTTGAGGATGCTGTCTTTGACGTTGTTATCAGTCGTTATTCCGCGCATCACTGGCATGATGTGGGCAGAGCGCTGCGCGAAGTTAATCGGGTATTAAAACCGGGCGGTGTCCTGATTATTATGGATGTCATGTCCCCAGGGCATCCGGTCCGCGATATCTGGTTACAGACGGTGGAGGCATTGCGCGACACCTCGCACGTTCGCAACTATTCCAGCGGCGAATGGCTGGCGCTGATGAATGATGCAAACCTGATTGTTGATTCGTTGATAACCGACCGTTTGCCGCTGGAGTTTAGTTCATGGGTGACGAGAATGCGCACGCCCGCTGAACTGGTAGATGCGATTCGTCTGTATCAGGTAAGCGCCTCTGCGGAGGTGAAAGCTTACTTCGCTTTACAGGACGAGGGATCGTTTACCAGCGATACCATCATGGCCGAAGCGCACAAAGCGGCATAAAGAAAAAAGGCACCGGGGGAAATCGGTGCCTTTTAATATTGTGAGCTATCAGGAGTCTGGCGTGTTGTTGTTTTTCACAAACAACGTCAGTTGATCGCCGGGCTTCAGATTGTCCGTATCGTTGTTCCAGCGCATGACATCTTTGATGTTAACGCCGTGACGTTTAGCAATGCTCGAAAGCGAATCGCCCTTACGTACACGATAGGTAATGCTGTCGCTGTTTTTAGCCAGTTGCTGTGCACTGTTACCGGCACCCACCGTCAGACTTTGGCCCACTTTCAGCGTTGAACCACGCAGCTTATTCCACTGCTGCAGATCCTTCGTGCTCACGCCGAGACGTGAAGCAATGCCTGAAAGCGTATCGCCAGAGCGAACGGTGTAACTACGACTGTTCAGCGGGGTGTTATCAGCCACCAGAGTGGACTGTACGGCAGCAATTTCGCCAGAGGCCAGAGATTCACGCAGTTTCTCTGCATGCTTCTTTGGTACCATTACGTATTGCGGACCGCTTGCGCCCAGCGTGGAGCCTTTCACACCAGCATTAAAGGTCTTCAGCTTGCTGACGGGAATCCCCGCCATATCGGCAACCTGCGCCATTTCAACCGGACTGCTTAAACGAACACGCGCCAGTGCACGACTTTCGTCTGTGGTTGGCAGACGTACGCCATAACGTTTGCTGTTCTTGAGAATATCACTCAGGGCCAGCATTTTTGGCACGTACAGCTTCGTTTCCTGAGGCAACGGCAACGACCAGAAGTCGGTGGATTTCCCACGCGCTTTGTTCGTTTTAATCGCCTTCATGACCCGACCTTCACCGCTATTATAAGCCGCAACGGTCAGCAGCCAGTCGCCGTCAAACATTTTGTTCAGACGTTGCATCATGTCGAGCGCTGCGGTTGTGGAAGCCACCACATCGCGACGCGCGTCATAACTGCGGGTCTGTTTTAAACCATAATTGCGCCCCGTGCTCGGAATGATCTGCCAGATGCCTGCGGCATTGGCGCCAGACGTCGCATGAGGATCAAAAGCGCTCTCCACTATGGGTAGTAGTACCAGTTCCATTGGCATGTTACGTTTCTTAACTTGCCCGGCTATCCAGTACATATACGGCTCTGCCCGTAAAGTTACATCGTGGAGATAGCTCTTATTGCGTAAATATTTCTGTTTTTGTTCGCGAATCCGGTCGTTTTCCGGAATTCCCATCTTTAGCTCGTCGCCAATGAAAGCCCACAAGTCTTGATCCGGCGCGAGGGACGTCCCATCGTCCATCCATCGAG
The DNA here is from genome assembly GCF_018323885.1 of Citrobacter amalonaticus. Lineage (NCBI taxonomy): Bacteria > Pseudomonadati > Pseudomonadota > Gammaproteobacteria > Enterobacterales > Enterobacteriaceae > Citrobacter > Citrobacter amalonaticus. The sequence continues at coordinate 1,107,488 of NZ_AP024585.1, forward strand.
CCTGACTCGTAAACTTTCCTGCTTCCCCTTGACCAGCTGCAGAAAGGCTCTGTGCGTGCTGTTGGACATTACCGGCGTTTTGAGACGACTGGCAACCCACGAGCAGGACAGAGGCGAGTAAGATCGCTTTTGCCTTCATGTGTGTGTCAATAGTTGCTTAAAAGACGACCGATCATAACGGCGAAGTTTTGAAAAGGCAACCTGCAATTATCAGAAGCTGTCTTTCTTTGACCTTAACCAGGCAAATCGCTCTTCAGGGTGTTGCAATATTGTTTCTTTGTTAATTTCATTAATTAAATCAATATCTTCTGTTCTCAAAAAAATATTATTTTGCCGCTCATTTTTCAGAATAACGGGGAGTGTCATTTGTTTTTTTACCCGTAACTCATTAACTTTACGATAATAATCATTTATGAACGAATCGTGCGGCAGGATGCTCAGAGCAAACTTCATATTTGCTAAAGTATACTCATGGGCGCAACAAATGAGTGTATCGTCTGGAAGTGCGGATATTTTTTTAACTGATTGATACATCTGACTCGCTGTGCCTTCGAACAGGCGTCCACAACCACCCGAAAACAGCGTATCTCCGCAGAAAAGATAAGGATGGCTAAAGTAACAGATATGTCCTAAAGTGTGACCGGGTGTAGCAAATATACTAAATTCATGCCCCAAAATGAGGGCGGAATCGCCATCTTCGACTATATGAGTGACCCCCTTATCTTGTGTCTCTGCTGGTCCGTAAACCACTAGTTTAGGAAAGTTCTGTACCAGTTCTTTCACGCCACCCACATGGTCCTGATGATGATGAGTGAGTAGAATAGCCTCTGGTTGCCACTGGTTTTCGGCAATCGCTTTTAACACCGGCGCGGCGTCGCCCGGGTCCACGATCAGACAACGTCCTTCATCATTACTCAGAACCCAGATGTAATTGTCCTGAAACGCCGGAATACTGTTAAGATTCATAAATTACCTCTCTGTCTATGCATAACGGATGGTTGTGATGAAACCGGCAAGGAACCCTCAAACAGTCGTAGCACCCGATCGCTGGAGCGATTTGCCCTGGGGAGAGTACTATCGTGAGGCGCTGGAAAAACAGCTTAACCCGTGGTTTGCAAAAATGTATGGTTTTCACCTGCTTAAGGTGGGCAATTTAAGTGCAGAAATCAACTCGGAAGCCTGTGCGGTTTCGCATCAGGTTAACGTTTCTGCCAAAGGCTCGCCGGTTCAGGTTCAGGCCGATCCGCTTCATCTCCCTTTTGCCGATAAATCGGTCGACGTCTGTCTACTGGCGCACACGCTACCCTGGTGCGCCGATCCCCACCGCTTGTTACGTGAAGCCGATCGGGTACTCATTGATGATGGCTGGCTGGTACTGAGCGGATTCAACCCGGTGAGCCTGATGGGGCTGCGCAAGCTGGTGCCGGTACTGCGTAAATCGTCGCCTTATAATAGTCGTATGTTTACGCTGATGCGCCAACTGGACTGGCTGTCGCTGCTGAATTTTGAAGTGCTGCACTATAGCCGTTTTCACGTCCTGCCGTGGAAAAAGCAAGGAGGAAAGATGTTGAGTGCACACCTTCCTGCGCTGGGCTGTATGCAGATGATTGTGGCGCGTAAGCGAACGATTCCGCTTACGCTCAATCCGATGAAACAGAACAAGGCGAAAGCGCGCATACCGCAGGCCGTTGGCGCGACCCGGCAATATCGCAAGCCGGACGTTTAAGCTTCGGGCTGATAACCAACGTCTTCCTGAGTAGGATTCATGGCGGCGGCACGGGCAAGCTCATCGCAACGCTCGTTTTCTGGATGGCCGGCATGGCCTTTTACCCACTCCCATTTGATCTGATGCTGCCCGAGAGCGGCATCAAGACGCTTCCAGAGATCGACATTTTTTACCGGTTTTTTGTCGGCAGTTTTCCAGCCGCGTTTTTTCCAGTTATGAATCCATTGGGTGATCCCCTGGCGCACATACTGACTGTCAGTGCTCAAAATGACTTCACAATGTTCTTTCAGGGCTTCCAGGGCGACGATCGCCGCCATCAGCTCCATGCGATTATTGGTCGTGAGGATATAGCCCTCATTAAAGGTTTTTTCGCGCCCGCGATAGCGTAAAATTGCCCCGTAACCGCCCGGACCTGGATTGCCCAGGCACGAACCGTCGGTGAAAATTTCTACCTGTTTAAGCATCTCTGGTAGACTTCCTGTAATTGAATCGAACCGTAAAACGACAAGTCTGACATAAATGACCGCTATGAGCACTGCAATTACACGACAGATCGTCCTCGATACCGAAACCACCGGTATGAACCAGATCGGCGCGCACTACGAAGGGCACAAGATCATTGAGATCGGTGCTGTAGAGGTGGTGAACCGCCGTCTGACGGGGAATAACTTCCATGTCTATCTGAAGCCTGATAGGCTGGTGGATCCGGAAGCGTTCGGCGTCCACGGAATTGCGGATGAGTTCCTGCTGGACAAGCCGACATTTGCCGAGGTGGCGGATGAATTTCTCGATTATATCCGCGGGGCGGAACTGGTCATTCATAACGCGTCGTTTGATATCGGCTTTATGGACTACGAGTTCAGCAAGCTCAACCGCGATATCCCGAAAACCAATACCTTCTGTAAAGTTACCGATAGTCTGGCGCTGGCGAGGAAGATGTTCCCTGGCAAGCGTAATAGCCTGGATGCATTGTGCTCGCGTTATGAGATAGACAACAGCAAGCGTACGCTGCACGGCGCATTGCTCGATGCCCAGATTCTGGCTGATGTTTATCTGATGATGACCGGCGGTCAGACGACGATGGCGTTTTCGATGGAAGGGGAAACCCAGCAGCAGGGCAATACGGGGATCCAGCGGCTTGTACGTCAGGCCAGCAGGCTACGCGTCGTTTTCGCCACCGATGAGGAAGTGGCGGCCCATGAATCGCGCCTCGACCTGGTGGAAAAGAAAGGGGGAAGTTGCCTCTGGCGGGCGTAGAAAGTCGGCAAATGGGGTAAAAACCGCCGCTCGGGTGATTTTTAGAGCAAACGATTAAAAACGTGAGAAAAAGCGTTGACGAGGTGTCTGGCAATCCGTAATATGCGCTTCGTTCCCAAGTGGAACACATCGCGGAGCGGTAGTTCAGTTGGTTAGAATACCTGCCTGTCACGCAGGGGGTCGCGGGTTCGAGTCCCGTCCGTTCCGCCACTATTCAGGAAGCCTGAGTCAGTAATGATTCAGGCTTTCGTCGTTTTTATCTCGTCAAAAAATCAGCGCAGAATAAACGGGTCGGCATCCTGCCAGGCCGGAAACGTCTCCCGATACGCTTTCAGCGCACTCAAAGAAAGTTCCGCGTCAATGCGAGTAGCCTGATGGGCTTCCGCTGTCGCAATGATTTCGCCCTGTGGACTGATAACCCGACTGTCGCCACGATAGTGATGCCCGTTGCCGTCGGTGCCGACGCGGTTACATCCAGCCACCCAGACCTGATTTTCAATCGCGCGAGCCGCCAGCAACGTCTGCCAGTGCTGAGAACGAGGCGCCGGCCAGTTGGCGACATACAGCGCCAGATCATAATCATTCAAATTGCGTGACCATACCGGAAACCGCAGGTCATAACAGACCTGCGGGAGAATGCGCCACCCGCGCCATTCCACGATCACGCGGCGGTTGCCTGGCTGGTAATGATGATGTTCGTCAGCCATTCGAAACAGGTGGCGTTTATCATAAAAGTGCACGTTACCTTCTGGCTCGACCAGTAAAAAACGGTTCACCGCGCCACGTTCTGTCTGAAGCGCGGCGCTACCGGCAATCAGAGCGTTTGTTCGCTGCGCCTGTTTTTGCATCCATGAAATCACCTCCTCCTGAGTGGGCGCTTCTCTGGCAGCCTCCATCGCAAACCCCGTGGTGAACATTTCGGGTAAGACGATGAGATCGCGCCCCATTACCGGTTCCAGTAAAAGGTCAAAGTGACGCAAATTGGCGGGTCCATCCATCCAGACCAGCGGTTGTTGCAGCAGCGTAATTTTCAAACCAGGCACGGTAGGGTCTCCTTGTTGAACAGCATTCTGACACTGTAGCACGTGATTTCAGGAAACGCGGATGATAAAAAGCCCCGCCGAAGCGAGGCTAAAAGGTCATGCGTAAGCGTTACGCGGCTTCGACTTTACGCACTTTCTCTGGCAGCTTTACCGGCTTTGTCGCCAGCTCCTCGGGTTCAAAATCGTCCACATTGATGCTGCGCAGTCGGCTTTCTTCCGCTTTGACCAGAATCGCCGCTTCGTCTTTATCAATGAGCCCTTTGGCCAGCGCATTTTGCGCCAGTTCATCCAGACGGGTGAACGGCAGGTTTTTGCCAATCTCTTTGCAAATACGCTGATGAATAGGGTCGGCGGCCATCACATCCAGCAGCGCTTCTTCCAGTAATCCCACCGGGTTATGCTCGCTCGGCGTCAGATACTGTCCACGGCCGATACGGTCACGGGTGGCGCTCGGTACCTGCAATATCTTCGCGACTTTATGATCCAGCTTATCGGAAGGGGCCAGGTAGTGACGACCGGTCGGGAAGATCACCACGTTCAGCAGGCCAGCCACCAGGCGGTTCGGGAAGTTCTGCAGCAGATCGTCGATTGCCTGTTCCGCTTTATACAGTGCATCCTGCACACCCCAGTGAACCAGCGGCAGGTCCGCTTCATGACGGCCTTCGTCGTCGTAACGTTTCAGAACCGCAGAGGCCAGATACAGCTGGCTCAACACATCACCCAGACGAGCAGATATGCGCTCGCGGCGTTTGAGACTTCCGCCCAGCACAGCCATCGACACGTCAGAGAGTAGCGCCAGGTTCGCGCTCAGGCGGTTAAGATGCTGATAATAACGCTTCGTCGCATCGCGGGTGGGCGTTTGGCTGGTTAAACCACGCGTCAGACCCAACCAGAAGCTGCGCACTTTGTTGCTGCCGACGTGGCCGATATGTTTAAACAGGAGTTTGTCGAACGCATTCACATCGTTATTCTGTGCGGCCGCCATCTCTTCGAGGACATACGGATGGCAGCGAATTGCCCCCTGACCGAAGATCATCATGCTACGGGTCAGAATGTTCGCGCCTTCCACGGTGATGGCGATCGGCGCGCCCTGATAGGCCCGCGCCAGGAAATTACCTTCGCCCAGCATAATGCCCTTGCCACCGGTGATATCCATCGCGTCAATAATTGACTGCTGACCACGATGAGTACAGTGATACTTGACGATTGCCGACAGCACTGCCGGTTTCTCACCGAGCATAATGCCGTAGGTGATGAGGGACGCAGCGGCATCCATTACGTAGGCGTTACCGGCAATGCGTGCCAGCGGTTCTTCAATCCCTTCCATTTTACCGATAGAGATTTTGAACTGACGACGAATGTGGGCATAAGCACCGGTAGCCATCGCAACGGATTTTACGCCGCCGGTCGAGTTAGACGGCAGGGTAATCCCGCGGCCCACCGACAGACATTCCACCAGCATACGCCAGCCCTGACCGGCCATTTTCGGGCCGCCGATGATGTAATCGATCGGAACAAATACATCGTTACCGCGAGTCGGACCGTTCTGGAACGGGACGTTCAGCGGGAAGTGACGACGACCAATTTCCACGCCCGGCGTCGAGGTTGGGATTAACGCGCAGGTGATCCCCAGTTCTTCTTCGCCGCCCAGCAGCTTATCCGGGTCAGAAAGTTTAAATGCCAGTCCCAGGACGGTGGCGATAGGCGCGAGGGTGATATAACGCTTGTTCCAGGTCAAACGCATCCCCAGCACCTGCTGGCCTTGCCATTCGCCCATACAAACAATACCGGTATCCGGAATGGCGCCCGCATCAGAACCCGCTTCCGGGCTGGTCAGCGCAAAGCAAGGGATCTCCTGACCACGCGCCAGACGAGGCAGGTAATGGTCTTTCTGCTCTTGTGTACCGTAATGTTGCAGCAGCTCGCCTGGGCCTAAGGAGTTCGGCACGCCCACGGTAATCGCCAGGATCCCGGAGACGCCAGAAAGTTTTTGCAGCACGCGAGACTGGGCGTAAGCGGAGAATTCCAGCCCGCCGTACTCTTTCTTAATGATCATCGCGAAGAAGCGATGTTCTTTCAAAAACGCCCACAGTTCCGGCGGGAGATCGGCCAGCTCGTGGGTGATCTGGAAGTCGTTCGCCATGCGGCACGCTTCTTCCACCGGGCCGTCGATGAACGCCTGCTCTTCGGCGGTCAGACGCGGCTGCGGATAGTTGTGCAGTTTTTTCCAGTCCGGATTGCCCTGAAACAGATCGCCTTCCCACCAGGTGGTACCGGCATCAATCGCTTCTTTCTCCGTACGTGACATCGGCGGCATCACCTTACGGAAGCCACGGAACACCGGCGCGGAGATCATCGATTTACGCATCGGCGTCACATTGAACGGGACGAGGAGAATGGCCAGCGGAACCAGCAGCCAGATATTCCACAGTCCGGCCACGCCAAGCGCGGCCGTCCATGCGAGCAGAATCAGGCTGCTGAGGAACAGGCTCACGCGGTGATAAAACAGCGCGCCGAGCAGAACAATCGTAGCGAGAATACTCAAAATCATCATAACGAAAAGCTCCCTTGCTTGTAGGAGGTCTGACCACTTGTGATGATATGGTTGTAGTGGATGTGAATTCTTTTAGCAATGTGTTTACAAAATAATTACAACAAAGCTCACATTGTTGCCGATTTCTGCGGCACGAAAAATCAAAAGCCGTCGCCATTGATGTGGCTTATGCTTCTCGCTGCCAGTGCTATCCGGTACACTGCATCCTGTCATTTACATTCATGCTGAAGGATATCCTCATGTACCAGGATCTTATTCGTAACGAACTGAACGAAGCGGCGGAAACGCTGGCGAATTTTTTAAAAGATGATGCCAATATTCACGCCATTCAGCGCGCGGCGGTCCTGCTGGCAGACAGTTTTAAAGCAGGAGGTAAGGTACTGTCCTGCGGTAACGGCGGCTCTCATTGTGACGCCATGCACTTTGCCGAAGAACTGACCGGGCGTTATCGCGAAAACCGTCCGGGCTATCCGGCCATTGCGATTTCCGACGTTAGCCACATCTCCTGCGTCAGCAATGATTTCGGTTACGACTACGTCTTTTCCCGTTATGTGGAAGCGGTAGGGCGCGAAGGCGATGTGCTGTTAGGCATCTCAACCTCCGGCAATTCGGGTAACGTGATCAAAGCCATCGCCGCGGCACGCGAGAAGGGAATGAAGGTCATCACCCTGACCGGTAAAGACGGCGGCAAAATGGCCGGTACTGCCGATATCGAAATCCGCGTTCCGCATTTCGGCTATGCTGACCGTATTCAGGAAATTCATATTAAAGTGATTCATATCCTGATTCAGTTGATCGAAAAAGAGATGGTTAAGTAAGTCTTCGCCGGGGGTTTTGCGCCCCCGCAGTTGTGGAGGTGATGTATGTGCGAACTGCTCGGGATGAGCGCCAATGTGCCTACCGATATCTGCTTTAGTTTTACCGGGCTGGTTCAGCGTGGAGGGGGAACCGGACCGCACAAAGACGGCTGGGGCATCACCTTCTATGAAGGCAAAGGCTGCCGGACGTTCAAAGATCCGCAACCCAGCTTTAACTCCCCCATCGCCAGACTGGTACAGGACTACCCGATCAAATCCTGTTCCGTGATTGCCCATATTCGCCAGGCGAATCGGGGCGAAGTGGCGCTGGAGAATACCCATCCCTTCACGCGTGAACTGTGGGGCCGCCACTGGACCTACGCGCACAATGGTCAGCTTTCGGGCTATAAAACGCTGGAAACCGGCAATTTTCGCCCGGTGGGTGAAACCGACAGCGAAAAGGCATTCTGCTGGTTGCTGCACAAACTCACTCAGCGCTATCCGCGCACGCCTGGCAACATGACGGCAGTGTTCAGGTATATCGCAACGCTGGCGGGCGTACTGCGTGAGAAAGGGGTCTTTAACATGCTGTTGTCTGACGGGCGCTATGTGATGGCATTCTGCTCGACGAATCTGTTCTGGATCACGCGCCGTGCACCGTTTGGCGTCGCCACGTTGCTCGATCAGGATGTGGAGATAGATTTTCAGAAAGAGACCACACCGAACGATGTGGTCACCGTCATTGCCACGCAACCACTGACAGGCAACGAAACCTGGCAAAAGATTATGCCAGGCGAGTGGGCGTTATTTTGTCTCGGGGAGCGTGTAGTTTGACGCCAGCTGCGGCTGAACCACTTCATGACTCAACGGTTTGCTGACGACATAGCGGCCATCGACAACCGACACGGTCGGTGGCTTGCGGGTCTGCTCGAAATAATCGTATCCCGGTTTTAACTGCGACCAGAACTCTTTGTAATACGAATACTTGTGACGCTGCATATTGGCATCGGTCATGCGGAAGGGATAAATACTGACCTGCACACTCGACTGACCAAAGACCAACGCACCGGTGACAAACTGGAAAATCTCATCAATGCCGCTGTCGGTCATGGCGTAACAGCCAACCGAGACGCAGGCACCGTGAATCATCAGATATTTGCCTTCATAACCATGAGCACGGTCATAGGCATTGGGGAAGCCTATATTAATGGCTTTATAAAAGCGGCTGTCAGGTTTGAGCTGGCTACGCTGGACGTTATAAAAACCTTCAGGACTTTTAAAATCGCCCTGGCGTTGTTTTGGACCTAATCCGCCGGAGTAATTACAAATTTTGTAGCTGTCGAGAAGTTGATACTGTTCGCCCATCTTGACGTAGAGATCGAGCGTGCGCTCTTCCTTGAAGATCTGAATATAGACCGGCGATCCCATCAATTGCTGCTTATACTCTTTGCTGATGGGGGTTGTGGAGCTATTGCTACTCAGCAAGCCGGCGAATGACACGCACGGGATCAAAAGCATCGCAATAAATAATGCGATTTTACGCATACTGCTTGTTCCTTGATAAAACGATTGCACACGCCAGAACGGCAAAAATAAGATCCCCAAATCGGACTAATCTGGATTTGGAACGCTCACATTAACACCACGACAGTTTTTCGCAAGCCCCTCGTGGTGCGTTTACAATTTATACAGAACGTTAGCGACACTGGCTGTCAGAACCGGCCCGATTTTGTCCATTTCCGCAGAACGGATGTCAGGCTCGTTGCCAGGGGCATGGCGGATACAATTCACTGATAATAAACCATTAATTTTTTAATTATTGATTATTAAGCCTGGTCAGTTCCTCGCCTGGTTAAACTGTCGCCTCACTGTTTATTTAGGTTATGTTTTTTTATGTTTTTATCCGGTGCTCCGCGCGCCATTCTGCCGGGGCTACTCTCGTTATGTCTCCTTTATTCACCGTTATCTGCAGCCGTCTCTTCACATCAGACGTTTAGCTATGCCGCGACGTTGCGGATGCATAACCGTGAACGTCTGCTCAGTAAATATCAGGCGAAGCGCAGAAGGCAGGCGCATTACATTGTTTCCGGAACCCCGCAGAGCAAGAGAGCGTTGCGCCAGCACAACCGTGAGTTGCTTGAACAGCATCCAGAATGGTTCCCGGGGCCGCTGCGCGCGGACAACCATCGCTGGCAGGAACTGGCAGAAAATAAGGCGTTCCTCACTAGCGACCATTTGCAGAACATCACGGAAGTGGCGATTCATCGCCTTGAGGCGCAACTGGGGAAACCGTACGTATGGGGAGGCGTCAATCCGGATCGCGGATTCGACTGTAGTGGGCTGGTTTTCTACGCCTACAATAAAATCCTGGCGGCCAAATTACCGCGCACGGCAAATGAAATGTATCATTACCGTCGGGCAACCATTGTCGCTAACCGTGACCTGCGCCGTGGCGATCTGCTGTTCTTCCATATACACAGTCAGGATATCGCCGACCATATGGGTGTTTATCTGGGGGATGGACAGTTTATCCAGTCCCCGCGTACGGGCGAAACCATCCGGGTGAGCCAATTGACCGATCCGTTCTGGCAGGATCACTTCCTCGGCGCACGCCGGATCCTCAAGGAAAATACCATCATCTAACAGGCAAGCAGCAACAGGATGATGAAGACAAGCATCATCGTGCCTGCCAGCAACAGATCGACGGGTTCGATGAGCGCGACGTGCGCGGGCATCGCGTCATCTGTTGATTGCGTTTCATTATGTTGTTGCAACTCTTGCTGGCGCACAAACTCCCGGTATGTGCGCCAGTACAATCTGGCGTCATCATGCTGAGCGTCGTTTTCTGAAGGGGATGGGATATTCTGTTGAATGGTCACTCATCAATCCTTTAACTTGAGCAGGCATTTGAAATGCAACCTCCTTGTCGCGTCATCTTTATAAAGCGGCAGAAAAAACGCCGACTTAAACAGCCGGGTAATTATTTAACTCAGTGCCCCCATAATTTTCAGCTCCAGTTCATCTGCCACTTCGTTATAAGACAGAACGTTCAGACCCGGCGCGAAGAGTCGGGCATAGCGCGCCAGCAGCGGACGTAGCGACGGCGCGACCAGCAGCACCGGCTCTTTGCCTGCGGCTTTCATCTGCTCCTTAATTTGCGGCATATTGCTCTGGAACTGATTGAGCATGTTCGGATCCACCGGCACGCTATCGAGCATCACCTTACCGCTCTGCTGCGCCTGATTCACCACGTTAGAAAGCAGGTTTTCCAGTTCGTTATTCAGCGTATAGACCGCCAGTTCCTGCTTGCGGACAAACGGGTGCGTAATGCTGCGACGCAGCGCAAGGCGGATATCAGCGACCAGCAGAATGGGATCTTTCGTTACGCTACTGCTGGCAACCAGCACGGTGGCGATAGTCACAATGTCGCGCAGTGATACGCCTTCAGTCAGCAGCGCCCGATACACTTTCAGCAACTGGCTGTAGTTGAGCGCGGCGCTGAGATCTTCCGCCAGGCGCGGTGCCATTGACGAGAGACGGTTATGCAGCTGCGTAATGTCATCATAATTAAACAGATCGGGAATATAGTTGCGCACCACCTTATTCACGTGCGTGGCAATCACGCTGGCGCTGTCGATCACCTGATACCCCATATTCAACGCTTTCGCCTTCTGCGCTGCCTGGATCCAGGTCACCGGCATCCCGTACGCCGGGTCATTACCCAGAATGCCATCTATCTCGCCGTAAGTTTCGCTGGAAGGCAGCGCCATCAGGCGGTCAGAGGGAATATCGGCTTCATCGGCCTTAATCCCGTTGATATAGATCGCGTACTGGCTGGGCTTTAACCTGAAATTTTCACGAATGCGAATTTCCGGCAGCAGCACGCCGTTGGTATCGGAGATCACCTGGCGCACGCCACGGATACGCTGGGTCAGCGGATTGCCTTTTGATTTATCCACCAGTGAGACCAGCTTATACCCCAGGCTCAGGCTGATTGGCTCAATCAGCGGGATGGTTTCCCAGGTAATCTGCTGCTCGGTCGTTTCGACGATTGTTTTCGTCAGCGTTTCGAGGTTTTTCTCTTCAGCCTCAGCGGCTTTCGGGCGTTTACTCATCCGCCAGGCGGTAAAGCCCAGCAGACCGCTGAACGCGAGGAACGGGAAATGTGGCATTCCCGGCACCACTGCCAGTACAAACATAATGCTGGTGGCGGTATACAGCACCGACGGGTTGGCCAGTAACTGTGCGCGAACATCGGTGGCGATATCGCCATTGTCACTGACGCGGGTCACGATGATCGCGGCGGCGGTAGAGAGCAGAAGAGAAGGGATCTGCGCCACCAGACCGTCACCGATGGTCATCAGCACGTACTGCTGGAATGCCGCTTCGGCACTGAGATTGTATTTAAAAATCCCGATGCACACGCCGCCGATCAGGTTGATCGCCAGAATCATCATCCCGGCGATGGCGTCGCCGCGCACGAACTTCGAGGCCCCGTCCATCGCGCCATAGAAATCGGCTTCGCCGGCGACGTCCTTACGTCGCGTCTGCGCCTGCTGCTGGTTGATAAGCCCGGCATTCAGGTCGGCGTCGATCGCCATCTGTTTGCCTGGCATCGCATCAAGGGTAAAGCGGGCGGACACTTCGGAGATACGTTCAGCGCCTTTGGTGACGACGATGAAGTTGATTGTGAACAGCGTCAGTAAATCCGATCGAGAAAACATTGTGGCGGCGTTGCATGGCCAGTCGATCTTTAATGGCGGGGGCTTAACGGCGCTGAATAAAATTGGTCAAAAGCCGATTACCGCGATGGCAAGCAGGAGTAGCACCCCGCGTAATAAGTCCACCACCGAGGAAACGAACTCAGCAAAAGAACGGATAAAAGTGAGTGAGGCAACCGAAAGAAAAGCGCGTGATGTGAATGAGAAAACGGCGCTGCTGAAAAGAAAATCCGCCTCAGAATTAGGTGAATTGGCCACCAGTATTAATACTGTTGCGCGAAATGCGCACATGGAAACTAACCTGGAAATGGAGATAGTGCCCCAGGGGTTACGTGTGCTGATTAAAGACGACCAAAACCGCAGTATGTTTGAGCGTGGCAGTGCACGGATCATGCCGTTCTTTAAATCGCTTCTGGTTGAGCTGGCGCCGGTTTTTGACTCGCTGGACAATAAGATCATTATTACCGGGCATACGGATGCCATGGGTTATAAAAATAATATTTATAACAACTGGAACCTGTCAGGGGACAGAGCGTTATCCGCACGTCGCGTACTGGAAGAAGCGGGGATGCCGGAGGATAAAGTGATGCAGGTTAGTGCGATGGCTGACCAGATGCTGCTGGATACCAATAATCCGGAAAGCGCAGGAAACCGACGCATCGAAATAATGATTCTGACCCAGAGCGCAGCCGATACTTTGTATCAATATTTTGGTCAGCATGGTGAAAAAGTGGTTCAACCGTTGGTGGAGAAACTGGATAAAAAACAGCACCTCGCTGCATTACATCGCAACCCGATACCACAGTAGTCACGACGCTGGAATTCGTCGCGTTGTTCGGGTGAGCGATCGCTTCCCATTTATTGATTTCACTGTATACTTAAACAGTGTTTCGGGAGGTGGGTGATGCGTAAAATCATACATGTTGATATGGACTGTTTTTTCGCCGCGGTTGAGATGCGGGACAACCCGGCGTTGCGCGACATCCCTATTGCCATTGGCGGCAGCCGTGAGCGCAGAGGCGTTATCAGCACCGCCAACTATCCCGCCCGTAAATTTGGCGTGCGCAGCGCGATGCCGACCGGTATGGCGCTGAAACTGTGTCCGCACCTCACGTTATTACCGGGCCGTTATGAGGCCTACAAAGAAGCCTCCCGCCAAATCCAGTCCATTTTCGCCCGCTATACCTCATTAATTGAGCCGCTGTCACTGGACGAGGCGTATCTGGACGTCACGGACAGTACACACTGTCATGGGTCAGCCACGCTTATCGCTCAGGAAATACGCCAGACGATTTTCAACGAGCTGCAACTTACCGCCTCGGCGGGCGTGGCGCCGGTGAAGTTTCTGGCCAAAATTGCCTCCGATCTGAATAAACCCAACGGACAGTATGTCATTACGCCGGATGATGTGCCGGCGTTCCTCAGTACGTTGCCGCTGGGGAAAATTCCCGGCGTCGGTAAAGTGTCTGCGGCAAAACTGGAAAGCATGGGGCTACGCACCTGCGGTGATGTCCAGCAGTGCGATTTGGCGACATTACTTAAGCGCTTCGGTAAGTTTGGGCGGGTATTGTGGGAGCGTAGCCAGGGAATCGACGAACGGGATGTCAATAATGAACGCTTACGCAAATCGGTCGGCGTGGAACGCACCATGGCGGAAGATATTCATCAGTGGTCTGACTGTGAGGCGATCATTGAGCAGTTATATCCGGAACTCGAACGGCGACTGGCGAAAGTCAAACCCGATTTATGCATTGCTCGCCAGGGGGTAAAGCTCAAGTTCAATGACTTTCAGCAAACCACCCAGGAACACGTCTGGCCGAAGCTGAATAAAGAAGACCTGATTTCTACTGCGCATAAAACCTGGGATGAGCGGCGGGCAGGGCGGGGGGTAAGGCTGGTGGGGCTGCACGTAACGCTACTCGATCCGCAACTGGAACGGCAGTTATTGCTGGGGTTATAAAGAGCAAAATGCCGGATAAGGCGCAACGCGCCGCCATCCGGCATTTTTATAGCACGACAGCCGTAACTTACTTCGTCGGAATCGCTTTCAGCAGTTCGGTCAGAAGCGTCCAGTAATGACTGACGCTTTCGATATGCACCTGCTCATCCGGTGAGTGTGGACCGGTAATGGTTGGCCCGATAGAGACCATATCCATATCCGGGTACGGTTTCTTAAACAGACCGCACTCCAGACCCGCGTGGATAATCTGGATGTTCGGCGTCTTGTTGAACAGACGCTGATAGGTTTCGCGCACCAGATGCATCACCGGTGAGTTCGCATCCGGCTGCCAGCCAGGGTAGCTCCCTTTCGCTTCGGTTTTCGCGCCTGCCAGTTTCCCCAGCGAATCCAGCATGCTAACGACATAGTCTTTACCGGTGTCGATCAGCGAACGGATCAGGCAATGGATTTCGACGTTGTCGTCGGTCATGGTGACGACGCCCACGTTCAGTGAGGTTTCAACCACGCCTTTTGCGACGTCGGAATTGCGGATCACACCGTTCGGCGTGGCGTTCAGCAGACGGATAAAGCCATCGCGAGATTGTGCGGTCAGTGCGGCTTTATCGCTCGCGGCGCTCTCCAGCAGAACCACCAGGTTTTTCTCTTTTTCAGCCAGTTCGTTTTTCAGAATGTCCTGATAAGCGTTAACCCGCGCTTTCAGAGCCTCTACGTTGTCTGCCGCAACGGCAACGGTCGCAAAGGCTTCACGTGGAATTGCGTTACGCAGCGTACCGCCGTTGAAATCGACCAGACGCAGATCCAACTCTTCAGCATGACCGGCCAGGAAACGAACCAGCAGTTTGTTCGCGTTGCCAAGACCAACGTGGATTTCGCCACCGGAGTGACCGCCTTTCAGCCCTTTCAGCGTCAGCTTAAAGGTCTGGAAACCTGCCGGAACGGCTTCGCGGGTCAGCGGCAGGTTAGAGGTGAAGTCGATCCCTCCTGCGCAACCCATGTAGATCTCACCTTCTTCTTCCGAGTCGGTGTTGATCAGAATATCCGCCTGCAGCCAGTTGGCCTGCAGACCAAATGCACCGTCCATCCCCGCTTCTTCGGTCATGGTCAGCAGCACTTCCAGCGGTCCGTGAACGACGCTGTCGTCAGCCAGAACCGCTAATGCGGAAGCCATCCCGATGCCGTTATCGGCGCCCAGTGTGGTACCACGCGCTTTCACCCATTCGCCATCAATATAAGGCTGGATCGGATCTTTGGTGAAATCGTGCACAGTGTCGTTGTTTTTCTGCGGCACCATGTCCAGGTGCGCCTGCAGAACCACCGGTTTACGGTTTTCCATTCCCGCACTGGCCGGTTTGCGAATCAGGATATTCCCTACCTGGTCGCGCTCGACGTGGAAACCTTTCTCGTTTGCCCAGCCGATGATGTGCTCAGCGAGCTGCTCTTCATGATAGGACGGGTGAGGAATTGAACAGATTTTTGCAAAAATATCCCACAGCGGTTGCGGGGAGAGTTGAGATAGTTCAGACACGATAATTCTCCTTGTATACCCGTCATACTTTAGGTGGTATTCAGGCTATAGATGCGCTGCAAACAGGCTTGCAGGTCACAGGGTTAGCAGGTTAATTATTACCACAAGTCTGGCTTGCGAGATGCGCTTGAGAATACCACTTTCTGCGCCCGCTGCGAGTATAAAGCACGTAAAAAGAGGGCCCGATTCCGCGAAACACTGGTTTTTGGTGGCTCAGATCTCTATAATCTCGCGCAACCTATTTCCCCCTCGAACACTTTTTAAGCCGTAGATAAACAGGCTGGGACACTTCACATGAGCGAAAAATACGTCGTCACCTGGGACATGCTGCAGATCCATGCACGCAAACTGGCAAACCGCCTGATGCCTTCAGAACAGTGGAAAGGCATCATTGCCGTTAGTCGTGGTGGTCTGGTGCCGGGCGCATTGCTGGCACGTGAACTGGGCATTCGTCATGTCGATACCGTATGCATTTCCAGCTACGATCACGACAACCAGCGTGAACTGAAAGTTCTGAAACGCGCTGAAGGCGATGGTGAAGGCTTTATCGTCATCGACGATCTGGTGGATACCGGTGGTACCGCCGTGGCTATCCGTGAAATGTACCCAAAAGCGCACTTTGTCACTATCTTCGCGAAACCGGCGGGTCGTCCGTTAGTCGATGATTACGTGATTGATATCCCGCAGGATACCTGGATTGAGCAGCCGTGGGACATGGGCGTGACCTTCGTTCCGCCGATTTCTGGCCGCTAATCTCTGACTTTTTCAACGCCTGGCACAGCCGGGCGTTGTTCTATTTAGCCGGTGTCGGGTTACAATAAGCCTCAGTGAGTACTTCAGGAGGCTGTACGCATGTCACAGGCTAATCTAAGCGAAATCCTGTTCAAACCCCGTTTCAAACACCCCGAAACGTCGACCCTGGTCCGCCGTTTTAATGCCGGGATGCAGCCGCCTGTGCAATCGGCGCTGGATGGCAAGAATATTCCCCACTGGTATCGCATGATTAACCGCCTGATGTGGATCTGGCGCGGGGTGGATCCGCGAGAAATTCTGGATGTTCAGGCGCGCATCGTGATGAGTGACGCCGAGCGCACCGATGCCGATCTTTACGATACGGTGATCGGTTACCGTGGCGGCAACTGGATTTATGAATGGGCAAAACAGGCGATGGACTGGCAGCAGAAAGCCTGCCAGGAAACGGACCCTGAGCGCAGTGGTCGCTACTGGCTACACGCTTCGACGCTGTACAACATCGCTGCCTATCCGCACCTGAAAGGGGACGATCTGGCGGAACAGGCGCAGGCCTTATCTAACCGTGCCTATGAAGAAGCCGCGCAGCGACTGCCCGGTACGCTGCGTGAGATGGAATTTAGCGTGCCTGGCGGCTCGCCCGTCACCGGGTTCTTGCATATGCCGAAAGGCGACGGCCCGTTTCCGACGGTGCTGATGTGCGGCGGTCTGGATTCAATGCAAACCGATTACTACACCCTGTATGAGCGTTATTTTGCGCCGCGCGGCATCGCCATGCTGACGCTGGACATGCCTTCCGTCGGTTTCTCGTCAAAATGGAAGCTCTCTCAGGACTCCAGTCTGTTGCACCAGCATGTGCTGAAAGCGCTGCCGAATGTGCCGTGGGTGGATCATACCCGGGTGGCGGCGTTCGGATTCCGTTTTGGTGCCAACGTGGCGGTGCGTCTGGCCTATCTTGAATCACCGCGTCTGAAAGCGGTGGCCTGCCTCGGTCCGGTTGTCCATGCGTTGCTGAGCGATCCGTTACGTCAGGGAGCGGTACCGGAAATGTATCTTGACGTTCTGGCAAGTCGACTGGGGATGCACGATGCGTCCGATGAAGCGTTGCGCGTGGAGCTTAATCGCTATTCGCTGAAGGTGCAGGGACTGCTTGGCAGACGCTGCCCGACGCCAATGCTGTCGGGCTTCTGGAAGAACGATCCGTTCAGTCCGGAAGAGGAGTCGCGTTTAATCACGTCTTCATCTTCTGACGGTAAGCTGCTGGAGATTCCCTTCAATCCGGTGTATCGCAATTTTGACAACGCGTTACAGGAAATCACCCGCTGGATTGAAAAGAGATTGTGTTAATAATTTGCTAAATTCTACTGTTTTGGTAAAACAGTTGCTTCACAACAGGAGATCGCAATGACGTTACCGAGTGGACACCCGAAGAGCAGATTGATCAAGAAATTCACCGCGCTTGGCCCTTATATCCGCGAAGGAAAGTGCGAAGATAATCGATTCTTTTTCGATTGTCTGGCTGTTTGCGTCAACGTGAAGCCCGCGCCTGAACTGCGCGAATTCTGGGGCTGGTGGATGGAACTGGAAGCGCACGAAAAGCGTTTTACCTACAGCTACAAATTTGGTCTGTTCGACAAAGCGGGCGACTGGAAGACTGTGGCGATCAAAGATAAAGAAGTCGTTGAGCGACTGGAATATACCCTGCGCGAGTTTCACGAGAAGTTGCGTGAGCTGTTAAACACGCTGCATTTGTCACTGGAGCCTGCAGACGATTTCCGTGATGAGCCGGTGAAGCTAACGGCGTAATCCAAAAAAGAGGCCGGATGAATCATCCGGCCTCTCTGTTTTTAGCCGGATAAGTCAACTCATCCGGACCATTCTGGCATCAGAACTGATAGGTCATACCCAGCGCCACGATGTCATCGCTGTTGACGCCCAGTTTGTTGTTGTCATCAATCTGGTTGATTTTATAATCAACAAACGCCGACATATTCTTGTTGAAATAATAGGTCGCGCCGACGTCGATATATTTCACGATATCTTCATCACCAATACCTTCAATATCTTTGCCTTTCGACTGAACGTAACCGATGGACGGACGCAGGCCGAAATCAAACTGATATTGTGCGACGGCTTCGAAGTTTTGCGCTTTGTTGGCAAAACCACCGGAGATCGGCGCCATGTTGCGGGTTTCAGAATAGATGGTCGCCAGATAGATGTCGTTGCCATCGTATTTCAGACCGGTCGCCCAGCCTTCAGCATTCTGGCCATGACCGCGCGCCTGCTGGTTTTGCTCATTGGTACGGTCAGAGTTGGCATAGGCGCCAATGATCGCGAAATCGCTGCCGCCGAAGTCGTAGCTCAATGATGTCCCGAACCCGTCACCGTTTTGTTTCTTCACGTCACGGTCTTCGTTTTTGCCCTGATATTGCAGGGTCATGTTCAGACCGTCGATCACGCCGAAGAAGTCGGTGTTCCGGTATGTCGCCAGACCGCTGGCGCGTTTGGTCATAAAGTTATCGGTCTGCGCCAGGCCGTCACCACCAAATTCCGGGAACATATCGGTCCAGGCGGCAACGTCATACAGTGCGCCCAGGTTACGACCATAATCGAAAGAGCCGATATCTTTTAGCTTGACCCCGGCAAACGCCAGACGCGTTTTCTGACCAGATTCGCTTTCGGTTTTGTTGCCCGCAAATTCCGCTTCCCAACGGCCGTAACCGGTCAGTTGATCGTTAATTTGCGTTTCGCCTTTAAAACCAAAGCGAACATAGGTCTGGTCGCCGTCTTTGCTGTCATTGTCGCTGAAATAGTGCATCGCTTTGACTTTGCCATACACATCCAGTTTATTACCGTCTTTATTAAACACTTCCGCTGCCTGCACGGATGCCGATGCCACAATACCCATCACCACTAATGCCAGAGTGCTCTTTTTCATTTTCAGTCCTGATTTAACGTACGCGCTATTATTTACTGGGTGTGATCCCCGTTGAAAGACAGGAGGGTTTTAACGTTCTGGAGTGAAGGTTTTATGACAACGTAAGAATAATTTTAAAAAAGGATGTTTTTCTGTTTCAGTAATAAAAACGTCAAAAATTGCCGCTACGCTTGCTGATCCAGCACAACAAAATTACATGCTTTGTGCGCTGCTTGTTGGCAACCGGGGCCAGTCCTGCTAAAACGTTCGTTTACTATCATTTTCCCTATTTTGAACGGCAGAGAATCATGAGTGACAGCCAGACGCTGGTGGTAAAACTCGGCACCAGTGTGCTAACGGGCGGATCGCGCCGCCTGAACCGTGCCCACATCGTAGAACTTGTTCGTCAGTGCGCGCAGTTGCATGCCGCAGGACACCGTATTGTTATCGTCACGTCGGGCGCTATCGCCGCCGGGCGTGAACATCTCGGATATCCGGAACTGCCGGCGACCATTGCCACCAAGCAACTGCTGGCGGCGGTCGGGCAGAGCCGACTGATCCAACTGTGGGAACAGCTGTTTTCGATTTACGGCATTCACGTCGGGCAGATGCTGCTGACGCGGGCGGACATGGAAGACCGGGAACGCTTTTTGAATGCGCGCGACACTCTGCGTGCCCTGCTGGATAACAATATCGTTCCGGTGATCAATGAGAACGATGCAGTTGCCACAGCGGAAATTAAAGTGGGCGACAATGACAATCTCTCCGCGCTGGCGGCGATCCTCGCCGGGGCAGACAAACTGCTGCTGCTGACCGATCAACAGGGGTTGTTCACCGCCGATCCACGTACCGACCCGCAGGCCGAACTGATTAAAGATGTCTACGGGATTGATGACGCGTTGCGCGCAATCGCCGGCGACAGCGTATCGGGGCTGGGAACGGGCGGCATGGGCACTAAGTTGCAGGCCGCTGACGTCGCCTGCCGCGCCGGGATTGACACGATTATCGCCGCTGGCAGCAAGCCGGGCGTGATTGGTGATGTGATGGAAGGCATCTCTGTCGGTACCCGCTTCCATGCACAGGCCTCTCCGCTGGAGAACCGCAAGCGCTGGATCTTTGGCGCGCCGCCTGCTGGTGAAATCACCGTAGATGAAGGCGCGACGGCGGCGATTCTGGAACGCGGCAGTTCATTGCTACCGAAAGGCATTAAAAGCGTGACAGGCAACTTCTCACGTGGTGAAGTGATCCGCATCTGTAATCTGGAGGGGCGTGATATTGCCCACGGCGTGAGCCGCTACAACAGCGACGCGCTGCGCCGCATTGCCGGACACCACTCTCAGCAGATTGACGCGATTCTGGGTTACGAATATGGCCCGGTCGCCGTTCATCGCGATGATATGATTACCCGTTAAGGAGCAGATAAATGCTGGAACAAATGGGCATTGCTGCCAAAGCCGCGTCGTACAAACTGGCGCAACTCTCCAGCCGCGAAAAAAATCGCGTGCTGGAACAAATAGCTGATGCGCTTGAAGCGCAAACGGAAACTATCCTGAACGCCAACGCGCAGGACGTGGCCGAAGCGCGTACGAACGGTCTGAGCGAGGCGATGCTTGATCGCCTGGCGCTGACGCCGGCGCGCCTGAAAGCGATTGCTGATGACGTCCGTCAGGTCTGCAATCTGGCGGATCCGGTTGGGCAGGTGATTGACGGAGGGCTATTGGACAGCGGGCTGCGTCTGGAGCGTCGCCGTGTGCCGCTGGGCGTGATTGGCGTGATTTATGAAGCCCGCCCGAACGTCACCGTCGATGTCGCCTCCCTGTGCCTGAAAACGGGCAATGCGGCGATTCTGCGCGGCGGTAAAGAGACATATCGCACCAATGCCGCCACCGTGCGGGTGATCCAGCAGGCGTTAATCTCCTGCGGGCTACCGGAAGCGGCGGTACAGGCCATTGAAAGCCCCGACCGTGCGCTGGTGAATGAGATGCTGCGCATGGACAAATATATCGACATGCTGATTCCGCGTGGCGGCGCGGGTCTGCATAAGCTGTGCCGCGAGCAGTCGACCATTCCGGTGATCACCGGTGGGATTGGGGTGTGTCATATCGTTGTCGACGACAGCGCAGAGATTGCCCCGGCGCTGAAGATTATCGTCAATGCGAAAACGCAACGTCCGAGTACTTGTAACACAGTAGAGACGCTGTTAGTGCACCAGGACATCGCGGCGCGTTTTCTGCCTGCGCTGAGTCAGCAGATGGCGGAGAACGGTGTAACGCTGCATGCGGATGAACGGTCGCTTGCCCTGTTGAGATCAGGCCCGGCAAACGTGGTGGCAGTCAAAGCGGAAGAATTTGACGACGAGTTCCTGTCGCTGGATTTGAACGTCAAAATCGTCGCGGACCTGGATGACGCCATCGCGCATATTCGCGAGCACGGCACTCAGCATTCCGACGCCATCCTGACGCGCACCATGCACAACGCGAACCGTTTTGTGAACGAAGTGGATTCGTCCGCGGTATACGTCAACGCTTCGACCCGTTTTACCGATGGCGGACAGTTTGGTCTCGGTGCGGAAGTTGCCGTCAGTACGCAAAAATTACATGCCCGTGGTCCTATGGGGCTGGAAGCGCTGACTACCTATAAGTGGATCGGCTTTGGTGACGATACGATTCGTGCCTAAATAACGCCGGGTGATGCAAAATCAGCCACTTGATTCGCAAGGCTATTGACGCATCGCCCGGTTAGTTTTAACCTTCTACCCCGTGTTCACACTCGTGGTCACGTCCTCTTCAGGGCCGATATAGCTCAGTTGGTAGAGCAGCGCATTCGTAATGCGAAGGTCGTAGGTTCGACTCCTATTATCGGCACCATTTCAAACGCTTTCCAGGCCGACAGAAATCAATTAAAGCCCATCTACTGCGGTTTATAGCCCGATCTTATCTCTTGTTATCAACGGGACTCAACCGGAATCTAGTCACAGCCGGGGGCATCAGTGGGGGCATTCTGTGTTCGGTCCAGGAGGATGCCCCCGATCAAGCTTCATACGCGACAGGGTTGCTATATCCAGAGATAAATACGCCTCTGATGGCCGTCTGGCGACGTAATCCTCAAAACAGGTGCTGGTTCATTCTGATCAAGGTCGTCATACACAAGCTATGAGTGACAGTCGTTTCCGAAATCACACGGACTAAAGGGTTGTAGTATGAGTCGTCGTGGTAAATGCCACGACAACGCCGTTGCAGAAAGTTTTTCCCGCTATTGAAGCGTGAACGGATAAAGAAATAGTTCTACGGAACGCGTGAAGAAGCCGCAGTGATATTTTTGATTACATCGAAATATTTATAACAATAAACGTCGATATGGTTCTGGCGATCGGATGCCACCGGCAGAAAGTGAAAATCAATATTATCAACGGCTCTGAAGTGTCTGGATTATCCGTGGCGATTCACGCATCAAAATAATTTCGATATAAGCAGCCTCTTCCGCAAGGTCAATAAGGAAAAACTGATTTGTTGATTGGTGTAATTCTATTGATGCTAATATTTGATGTTTATGATTTTTTGGGGTGGCAGTAAAATATCACAAAATGATAATTAAATGAATTTTTTGATAAATCGACATGAATATGCATAATTTTATGATATAAAAGTTAACACCAGATCAGGAAAATGATGTTTTCAAAAAGTGAAGTGTCGGGACTTTATTGATTGGCGAAGGTGTTAATTTAAAATAATTACACTTTATTTTCTTTTGTCATGTTTAACATATCCTTTTTTATTAGCTGAATATAAATTAGTTTAATTGTTGATGTTATCTATGAGGGTCGTGGAGAGTTTGCTGTGAACAAAATATATTCACTTAAATATTGCCCTGTTACGCAAGGGCTCATTGCTGTATCTGAGCTGGCCAGCCGGGTGGTTAAACGAACAAGCCGGAAATTAAAGCAAATATCACTTATTAGCGTCTCTGTGACTTGTTTATCTTTTCCGATGATGTCACAGGCTGGTATTGTTCGAGACGATATTTCTTATCAGTTATTTCGCGACTTTGCAGAGAATAAAGGACTCTTTGTTCCCGGTGCTACTGATATCCCCGTCTATGATAAAAATGGTCAGCTTGTAGGTCGTCTGGATAAAGCACCAATGGCGGATTTCAGTAGCGTAAGTACCAGTGGGGTGGCCACACTGATTTCGCCGCAGTATCTGGCCAGTGTGAAACATAACAGTGGTTATCAAAGTGTCAGTTTCGGTGATGGGAAAAATACTTATACGATAGTCGATCGTAATGATCACCCCTCTACTGATTTCCATGCACCACGCCTGAATAAACTGGTCACTGAAGTTGCCCCTGTCAGCGTTACAGCTGAAGGTACCAAAGTTAATGCCTATAAAAATACTGAACGTTATACGGAGTTTTATCGTGTGGGGAGTGGAGCGCAATATACAAAAGACAGGGATGGAAAATTAACCAGGATTGCAGGCGGATATGCTTTTAAAACAGGGGGAACAATTGGTACTCCCCTCATTTCAAACGGAACCATTGTTACCAACCCCGGCCAGACTTTCAATCCGGTTAATGGGATCATACCAAGTTATGGCGTTCCCGGAGACAGTGGTTCACCGCTTTTTGCTTACGACTCATTGCAAAAAAAATGGGTCATGGTTGGTGTTTTAAGATCCTATGCTGGCCTTACTGGAGCAACAAGTTGGTGGAACGTTATTCCGACCGATTATCTGAATAAGGTTATGGAAGAGGATTTCGATACCCCTGTCGCTGCTGTCTCTGGTAAAGAACCTCTTGCCTGGCATTTTGACCAGAATACCGGTACTGGCACATTGTCTCAGGGGACAACAACCTGGGATATGCACGGTCAGAAAGGAAAAGACCTCAATTCGGGCAAAAATCTGGTGTTCAGTGGACAGAACGGCACAATTCTCCTGAAAGACAGCGTAACGCAGGGGGCCGGCTATCTGGAATTTAAAGACAGTTACACAGTGTCCGCTGACGCCGGAAAAACATGGACAGGTGCAGGTATTATTACAGACAAGGGGACCAATGTGACCTGGAAGGTCAACGGCGTTGCCGGTGACAACCTGCATAAACTTGGTGAAGGGACGCTGACCGTAAGCGGTATCGGGGTTAATCCCGGCGGGCTTAAAACCGGGGACGGGACTGTCATTCTGGCTCAAAAGCCTGATGCCGCAGGAAATGTCCAGGCTTTCAGCTCAGTCAATCTTGCCAGTGGACGTCCGACCGTTGTGCTTGCGGATTCACGACAGGTTAACCCGGATAATATCTCCTGGGGTTATCGGGGAGGGGTGCTTGACCTGAACGGTAACGATATCACTTTCACTCGTCTGCGGGTGTCTGATTATGGTGCGGTCATTGCAAACAAGGCCGCGAATAAATCCCACCTGTCACTGAATTTGTCTACAGCAAATAATGAAGAAGTCAGCGTCCCGATTGGTACTGTTAATCCGTTTGGCGGAAAAGGTACACCCGGAAGCTTATACAGCCGTAATCTGAATGGACAGACATCCTACTATATTCTTAAATCCGCCACCTATGGTAATACCCTGTGGGGGAACAGCCTGAATGACCCGAAACAATGGGAATTTGTCGGTACTGATAAAAACAAAGCCATTCAGACTATAAAAGACCAGGTCCTGGCCGAACGTGCAAAACAGCCTGTTATCTATCATGGCCAGTTGACCGGGAATATGGATGTCACTATCCCTCCGTTACCGGGAGGAAGAACAGCTATATTTGATGGCAGTGTAAACCTGCCGGAAGGTAGCCTGAGCCAGGACGGTGGCACCCTGGTATTCCAGGGGCATCCGGTTATCCATGCTTCAGTCAACGGCAGTGCCCCTGTCTCCCTGACCCAGAAAGACTGGGAGAACCGTCAGTTCACACTGAAAACGCTGTCACTGAAGAATGCTGACTTCCATCTTTCACGTAATGCTGTCCTGAACGGTGACATTCAGTCGGACAACAGCCATATAGCACTGGGAAGTGACAAGGTTTTTGTAGATAAAAATGACGGGACGGGAAATTATGTCAGCGCGGTTGAAGGCGTTTCCACCCCGGATACCGTGAATGACAGGAGCCAGTATCAGGGCAATATCACGCTGCAGAAAGGCTCCACGCTGGACATTAACAACCGCTTCACCGGCGGGATTGAGGCTCATGACAGTCAGGTAAACGTCACCTCATCTGAGGCCGTGCTGCAGAACAGCGGTGTCTTCGTGAACTCTGCTCTCTCCGTTCGTGACGGCGGTCATCTGAAAGCACAGAAAGGGCTCTACAGTGACGGCCGGGTTCAGATTGGGAAGAACGGTACACTTTCCCTGAGCGGAACGCCGGTTACCGGCTCAGACGGTCAGTTCACGCCGATGTTGTCTATGACAGAAGGATACGATTTGACCGGCAACAATGCCACTCTGGACATCCGCAACTGGGCACATGTTTCCGGGGACATTCATGCAACCAGCCCGTCCGCTGTCCGTATTGGAACGGATGCGCCCGGGACGCTGTCTTCCTCCGTTTCGTCCGCACTGGCTGAAGGAATGTTTGGTGGATATAACGCGGCATACTACGGTGCCATCACCGGCGGTAAGGGAAACGTCAGCATGAACAATGGGCTCTGGCAGCTGACCGGAGATTCCACCGTCAACAACCTGACGGCCCGTAACAGCCGGGTACAGTCTGAAGAAAAGGGCGCCTTCCGCACCCTGACGGTAAACACGCTTGATGCCACGGGCAGTGACTTTGTCCTGCGTACTGACCTGAAAAACGCCGATAAAATCAGCGTGACGGGGAAAGCCGGCGGTTCAGACAACACCCTCAACGTCAGCTTTATGAAGAACCCGACTCCGGGGCAGTCCCTGAACATCCCGCTGGTCAGTGCGCCGGCCGGCACGGCAGGGGATGTCTTTAAGGCCGGTACCCGGGTCACGGGGTTCAGCCGGGTGACACCGACGCTGCATGTCGACACCACCGGCGGCAGTACGAAGTGGATTCTGGATGGTTTCAGAGCAGAGGCTGATAAAGCCGCTGCGGCGAAGGCGGACAGTTTCATGAATGCCGGCTACAAAAACTTCATGACGGAAGTGAACAACCTGAACAAACGTATGGGTGAACTGCGTGACACGAAAGGCGACGCCGGAGCCTGGGCCCGTATCATGAACGGCGCTGGTTCAGCAGACGGCGGGTACAGTGATAACTACACCCACGTTCAGGTCGGTTTTGACAAAAAACATACGCTGGACGGTGTGGACCTGTTCACTGGTGTCACGATGACCTATACCGACAGCAGCGCAGACAGTGATGCGTTCAGCGGGAAGACAAAATCCGTGGGCGGCGGTCTGTATGCTTCAGCGCTGTTTAATTCCGGTGCCTATATCGATTTGATTGGTAAATATATTCACCATGACAATGATTACACGGGCAACTTTGCCGGTCTGGGGACGAAGCATTACGGTACGCACTCCTGGTATGCCGGTGCCGAAACAGGTTACCGTTATCACCTGACGGAGGACACCTTTATTGAGCCGCAGGCCGAACTGGTTTATGGCGCGGTGTCCGGCAAAACGTTCCGCTGGAAAGAGGGAAATATGGACCTGAGCATGAAGAACAAGGACTTCAGTCCACTGGTCGGCCGGACAGGTGTGGAGCTGGGCAAAACCTTCAGCAGTAAGGACTGGAGCGTGACGGCCCGGGCCGGCACCAGCTGGCAGTTCGACCTGCTGAATAACGGCGAGACCGTACTTCGTGATGCGTCCGGAGAGAAACGGATTAAAGGGGAGAAGGACAGCCGGATGTTGTTCAATGTCGGCATGAATGCGCAGATAAAGGACAACATGCGCTTCGGGCTGGAGTTTGAGAAATCCGCCTTTGGTAAATACAACGTGGACAACGCAATAAACGCGAATTTCCGTTATATGTTCTGACAGATATTAGTGGAGAGTGTCATGAGACACTCTCCACTAAAGTCGGAAGTCTTCGATGAGGTCTCCAGATTATCGATCATAGAGATATCCCTTTGTTGATTTTTCATTTTTTGTTGCCTGGATTTCACCGGCGAGCGCATTTATGCCGATTTTGATTATTTCCTTTATTCGGAAAATTAATCGTTTTCACAATGAGGGGACAAACGTAATGCTCCCCTCGGGTTCTCCTTATGAGAAACGGATTAACCCGCACCGATATTTCTACTGATTTTCAAACTCAGAATTTTCGCGCGCGCGGCGCTGTATTAATCCCCTGCCTGGTCATATAGTGCCTGCAGTACCTGAATATCAGCTTAAGGAGAAGATGATGAAGCGTATCGATTTGCACATGCATTCGGTATACAGCGACGATGCGGATTTCCCTGTCAGCGATCTGTTGACAATGGCGAAAGCGGCGAACCTGGCGGTGCTGGCGATAACCGATCACAACTCGGCGCGGTCCGTTGAGGAAGCTATTCACTATGGCAATGAAAACGCTGTGAGAGTGATGACGGGCATTGAAATTGACTGCTCGTTTGCGGGTAATAACTATCATCTGCTGGGCTACGGTTTTCGTCGTGATTGTCGGGATTTTGACGTCGTCGAGCAGAATTTCCACCATCTGGAAAGCGTCGCGACCCCGCTGAAACTGGCGAAACTTCGGGCGCTCGGGTTCCAGCTTGACGTCGATCGCCTGTATGCCCTGGCGGGCGATCGCGTTCCGCAGGAAGAGCAGATGGCGGAGTTAATTTTAGAGGATGCGCGCAATGCGAATCATGAACTGTTGCTGCCGTACCGGGCAGGGAACTCTCGCAGCGACATGCCGTTGATTAACTTCTTCTGGGATTTTTTTGGCCGCGACAAACCCTGTCATGTGAAGGTTGAACTGCCGCCCATGGCAGAGATGGCGTCGATGATTATTGATAACGGCGGTATTCCGGTGATTGCGCATATCGGTGCCAACGTAAAGGAAAAGCCGTTGTCGGTGATTGAGCAAATGTTGCCGCTCGGCGTACAGGGCGTGGAGGTTTTTTCCAGCTATCATGATGAAGCACTTCGTCGCGAACTTTATCAGTTCACGCTGGATAAAGCGTTGTTGGCGACCAGCGGCAGCGATTTCCACGGTAAAAACAAGCCCAACATCAAGATGGGCAGCAGCCAGCCCTGGGCGGCCGCACTGCCGAAGACGCTGGAAATTCTTGAAAGGGTGACGCTTTATTAACATAGACAAACCCGGCGTAACGCACCGGGTTTAATTTTTTGAGATTGCCCCTGTTATTCTTATTCATGAGCGGAAGCGGCAAATACGTTGCGGCGTCAGGCTGCCAGCTCAGGCATTTTCTCCTTCACAAAGTTTAACACTTTCTCCGCATCCAGCGACGCGTAGGGCAGGCTTTCAATAATGGCGACAGGGCGTGCATTTCCGACAATGTCATAAATTTCATTGAGCTTGTACTGAATATGCGGCGCTATGAGAAAACCGTCGAAAGCGGGCGCCACGCTTTCGAAATTATCCAGCCCCACCGCGCTTATCATGAGAGGATAGCCGCGGCTTTCAGCCAGTACCTGCATCTTTTTGGCAAGAGAATTTGCCGTATTCCCGAACAAACAACCTATCAGAAGCTTTTTCATGTTTTTGACCTCCTGAAAACGGTTCACAGAATAGGGCTGGCTGTGTTCAAAAAATGAGCGCCACATCTTATTTGCATAACAAATATATTCCAGCGTCGGTAGCGCAGACCTCTGGTGCCTCCTGCCGTGAAGACAGGTTGATGACACTTAAGTGGAACTGAGTTCCTGAACACGTCATGAAAAGGTGTGGTACGCACAGCAGTCAATTCGCATCAATGTGACAACACAGGGAGTTGGCGATAGTAAAAGGGACAGATGTCCTTTTTGTTATCGCCGCGCTCACTTTATTGTGCTATCCCATAAAGGGAAAATGGGATTGCGTCGAGGGGAAGATGAAAAATATCAATGACAGTGCCTTAAAAGAGCGGTTTATTTTAACGAACAGGTTATCGGCGATAATTAACCCCTCCCTGTTAGCGACACTGCGTCTGGTCAAAATTGATGCCGGTGAGTATCTGATGACGCAAAACACCTATTTGACGCATCTCTATTTCCTGGTTGACGGTAAACTGCAGGTCGAGCGCCATAATCCAAACGGGACGCACGCGGTTTATTCTTTTGAAACGCCTTTTTCGGTGGTTGGCGAAATGGAACTTTTCTCCATTAAGAAAAGTAAGGCTGTCGGTTCCGTTCAGGCATTAACGGACTCATGGTTACTGACCCTACCGGTCGAGGCCGTAAAAGAACACGCGATGAACGATCCCGCCTTTCTTCTTTTTATGTGCCAGAATTTAAGTCATAAACTACTGCATAATTCACTGATCCATTCCAGTGGCGCGATTTCGGTGGAATCTAAATTGCGTAAATTCTTACTTATTAAAACGCAAAACGAAGGCGCCACAATTCAACTGGAGAAAAGAGAGTCACTCGCGGCCATGTTGGGTGTTTCTGTCAGGCAACTCAATCGGGCGCTGATAAAACTTGCGCAGCAAGGGATTATTCAACACAAAAATAAAACCCTGAAGGTGATTAATCCTGTTCGCTTATCAGATTTTCCTGCTGACAAATCTGAATTGGTGTGAGTTGGAGTGGGGTAAATAATCCCGGAAGCATGAGATAATGCGCCCGTTGTGAAGGCAGGCTGGAGCGATATTTCAGCCACCAGGTACATTACGATGAGATCAACGGATGAATCTTCTTGAACTGACACTTCTGAGTGGACAATACAACGATCGTGAAACGGGCGGAAAGATCCCGTGGAATGATCCGGATTTCAGCCGCAGGATGCTGGAAAACCATTTGTCGCAGGAACACGACTGGGCCAGTCGTAAACTCTCGGTCATTGAACAACAGGTTGACTGGATCGCCCGCCAGCTTCCCGCGGGCGCAACAATACTTGATTTGGGATGCGGCCCCGGATTTTACACTCAACGTCTCGCGCAGCGCGGATTTGATTGCACTGGCGTCGATTTTTCTCCGGCCTCTGTGCAGTGGGCGCGAGAACAGGCGCAGAGCGCAGCGCTGGATATTGATTATCAGGAACAGGACGTCCGCGACTACCAGCCTGATGGCACGTTTGATTTCGTTATGATGACCTTCGGTGAAATCAATGTCTTCAGTTTTGAGGATGCGCAACGGCTGGTGGCGCGTAGTGCAGCCTGGCTGAAGCCGGGGGGCAAGTTGCTGATTGAAGTGCATACGTTTGACGAGGTCAAAAGACAGGGGATGGCTCCCGCGTCCTGGCAGCGGTGTCCAGAGGGGCTTTTTCTCGCCGAACCGCATCTTTTATTAAGCGAAAATCGCTGGAATGAAGAAACGCAAACCAGCACCACGACGTTCTGGGCGCTCAAGGCCGACGCCAGCGTTGTGCATTTTAGCAGCCAGACGCGGGCCTGGCGGGATGACGAGTATTTGCAGTTGCTGGCGCAGTGCGGTTTTCACACGACGACGCGTATTGCCGCTGAAGAGTGGCCGGTCAGTGAAACCTTTGCCGGCAAGCTCTACGCCCTGATGGGACGTCGAGAGACGGTATAAACGACAATTGCTCTGTGCTGCAACCAGAGAAAACCGATGCCCGATGGCTTACGCTGTCGGGCTTTTTCGCTATAACGGAGAACCTTACCTGGCAAGGGCATGATTCATCCTCAGGATTCAGCCATGTCATTCGGGCGACGGCGAAGCGATTCAACCTCCCGTGCAAGTATCTCAGTAAAAAAATGCCCTGGAAGATACAGCTCGATCCTTCGCGCTTCCCGGGACAATGCTTGTAGATAACACCTTGTTTACTAAAAAATTGATAGGCAATTATTTGCAAGCCTTTAAAGTCAATCATTATCCTTGTTTATCAAACATAAAATCTACAAAACTAGACATCTATCGAGTTTTCATCTTAAAGTCCCGATGTTGGCACTAGACAAAACTGTCTTATGGTTATCAAATGGTTAAATAATATTTCGCTGGATGTGAATGATCGACCAGATAGATGAATGGTCGGCGGGTAATTCAGCGGCTACAAGCAAGACAACACACCATTTCGGGAGAAATTATGCATTCCTCTGTTAATAAAAACGAAAGCCGAACGTTCTTCGGCCATCCCTATCCGCTGGGGTCACTGTTCTTCACGGAGATGTGGGAACGGTTTTCGTTTTATGGCATTCGTCCGTTACTGATTCTGTTCATGGCCGCGACCGTCTACGACGGTGGCATGGGACTGGCGCGGGAAAATGCGTCTGCTATCGTCGGTATTTTTGCCGGCAGTATGTACCTGGCAGCGCTGCCGGGCGGCTGGCTCGCGGATAACTGGCTCGGGCAGCAACGCGCGGTGTGGTACGGCTCGATCCTGATCGCGCTCGGCCATCTGTCGATTGCCCTGTCGGCCTGGATGGGCGACAACCTGTTTTTCATCGGTTTGATGTTTATCGTGCTGGGGTCGGGTCTGTTCAAAACCTGTATCTCGGTCATGGTGGGAACCCTCTATAAGAAAGGCGATGCCCGCCGCGATGGCGGTTTTTCGTTGTTCTACATGGGGATTAACATGGGGTCATTCATTGCCCCGTTGATCTCTGGCTGGTTAATCAAATCTCACGGCTGGCACTGGGGCTTTGGTATCGGTGGGATCGGGATGCTGGTCGCGCTGATTATCTTCCGCGTGTTTGCCGTTCCTTCCATGAAACGCTATGACCGCGAAGTGGGGCTTGATTCGACCTGGAACAGCCCGGTGGTGAAGAGAAACGGCGTGGGACGCTGGTTGCTGGCGCTGGCCGTTGGTGTTGCCATCATTGTGACGCTGATTGCCCAGGGCGTGATTGTCATTAATCCGGTCGCCGTTGCCAGCATGCTGGTCTACGTTATTGCCGCGTCTGTGGCGCTCTACTTTATCTATCTGTTCGTGTTTGCCGGGTTGACCCGCAAAGAGCGCGCCAGACTGTTGGTCTGCTTTATTTTACTGGTTTCTGCGGCCTTTTTCTGGTCGGCGTTTGAGCAGAAACCAACCTCGTTCAACCTGTTCGCGAACGACTACACCAACCGCATGATCGGTGATTTCGAAATTCCAGCCGTCTGGTTCCAGTCGATCAACGCCCTGTTTATCATCCTGCTGGCTCCGGTCTTTAGCTGGGCCTGGCCGGCACTGGCGCGCCGAAATGTGCGCCCGAGCAGTATCACCAAGTTTGTTATCGGTATTCTGTGCGCGGCAGCGGGCTTTGGCCTGATGATGATGGCGGCGCAGAATGTCCTGAGCAACGGTGGAGCAGGCGTATCGCCGTTCTGGCTGGTGGGCAGCATCCTGATGCTGACGCTGGGTGAGCTGTGTCTGAGCCCGATTGGTCTGGCGACCATGACGCTGTTAGCGCCCGAAAGAATGCGGGGTCAGATGATGGGCCTGTGGTTCTGCGCCAGCGCTTTAGGTAACCTGGCGGCGGGTCTGATTGGTGGGCACGTTAAGGCTGACCAACTGGACATGCTGCCTGATCTCTTCGCCCGCTGCTCCATTGCATTGCTGATTTGTGCAGCAGTACTGATTGTGCTGATTGTTCCGGTGCGTCGGATGCTGGAAAACGCGCAAACGAAAACGGAGCAAAAACCGGCGTAAAATGCCTGACCGATAATTAACACTCGCAGATAAAACCGGTGCCTGATGCGCCGGTTTTATTTTTTCTTGCCAGGTATAATCTTTATTCTGACGAACAAACGCCCGTCTCATAATCGTTAATGCTATTCCCACCAGAACATGCTTCAGGCTGAAAAAACGTCGGCCTGTTGTCGCTATGTTGCCGGAGATGATCGGCGAAATACCGTCACTCTTCCTCACAAAATGAGGTTTCACATGATCCTTTATGTCTGATTAATGAGGAAAGATCTTAAGTGGAGATTAATTATTCTTAAACACCTCATTTCTGAACTGCATTTAAAGAAATAATATGCTGTATATAATTCTATTTAAGGAATTATATTCTTTTATTGTTTTGTTTTTAAGATGATTGAATTGTCATCATGGCTAAGATCATTTCATTTGTTCTCACGCCTGATATCTGGAAAATATTGCCTAAATACCGCAATGAGACTCAGGGCGTTTGGGTCGGAAGGACATACGTTACATTGCCGTGACTTTTACTTAACGCATTCACAAATACACTGCATTTAATCATGCGATGTATAGCGTGCTGTTATTTCGATACAGTGGAATTGATATGAAGAGAAAAGAATTTAAATTAACAACCATGGCGTTGTTAATCAGTAGTCTGTTAATGGCAAATAATGTCTGTGCTGCCATTCATGATGTAGATGGTATTATTAGCGGAAGCGGGATCATCGCTAAAGATCAGGAATATAAAATCATTAGCACCGCAGGGGAAAACAATACGATCTCCGTGGCGAATAATGGTGGTGTAACCATTACCAACCCAGGCGGAACGCCCACGGTCTCGGGTGGGGGCGAATTTGAAAACGGTGACTTTTTAATTTCCAACGGGACAGTGATTGTTGCCAACAGCGGAACCATTAATTTAGGTTCAGGGACTACCGTGAATCATATCATCGGCGATGTCATTCCAGGCACCGTCGAGGGGCGACCAGACATTCCGCTGGATAATGATTATCAGTTCATGTATGCGGTGGGTATCGTTCAGGTGGGTGGTAACAGTGCAGCCTATCTCGCGCAAAAAGGCTCGATCGTTGCCGATAATTTGACGATAAATATGAGTCAAAAGCGTGATGGCAAAGATATTGCGGGCATTCTGGGCAATAAACACAATGGCGTCTTTACCTTAACCGGCACCACCACGGTTAATTCTGCGGTGACCGGGGCGAATGGGAAGAATTTCGCGATCTATGCAAAGTCGGGATCGAAAATCAACGCTGAAAATTTGATCGTCAATAGTAAGGGGACATTCTACGCCGTCGGCCTCGATTCGGAATCCAGTGTGGATGCCGACCGTTCACTGATTCGTTATAAAAATGCCACGATTACATCCGTCGCCGATCAGTATGCGGACGGTATCAGTTCTAACGGGGCTGACGTTGAAGCGTTGGGCGACACCGCTATTGATGTCACCGTGAACGATGCGAATGGCGTGATTTCCGGGATCTGGGTTTCAGATGGTCTCACCGGCGTTGATCTGGATGCACATGTGACCATGGCAGGAAAGACGAGCCTGCTGCTGAAGTCAGGCGCGGAGAGTACGGTTCTCAGTGGTGTCGAGTCCGTGGGCGCTTCGCAGTTTACCAGTAACGACCTGAATATCACGCTGGATACTCAGGGGCATCAGCAAACAACCGGTACCGGCATTCGGGCCAGTAAAGAAGATGCGCTCACGGCGGGTAAAATCGACATTAATGGTCGTCTGAACATTGATGTTGTCGATACTACCCGCAGCGGGAGCTGGAACTACGTCCGTGCGGACAAGGGCGGCGAAATCACGCTGAACGGTGGGGTACAGATGGGGGTTAGCTACAACGACCCGGATGCCACTGCCATTCTGGCGGAAAATGCCGACTCCCGTGTGACGATTAACCCGCAGAAAATCGACGTTGTCGGGACGATTGAAGCCCTGGATTCCGCCGTGGTTGATGTGAATGCGATTAACCAGTCGCGTTTCGTCGGCGGGATGGTCACCAGCGGCAATGCAGTGAATAACCTGTCGCTGGCCGACGGCTCGGCCTGGAACATGACCAAAAGTTCTCAGCTCACCAACCTGACGCTGAATGACTCCACGCTGACCTTTATGCCAGCCGCCACAAACCGTCGTATGCTGACGCGTGATACCGCGAGCTTCAAAACCCTGACAGTGGACGGTGATTACACAGGCACTAACGGTAATCTCGTGATGAACACCCAACTGGGCGATGACAGCTCACCGACTGACCGGATGATCGTTGCGGGCAACACCTCCGGCACCACGAACGTTAAAGTACTGAACGCCGGGGGCGCGGGCGGTCTGACGACGTCGGGCATCGAACTGATTAGCGTTGGCGGCAATTCTGACGGTGTGTTTAAACAAAATGGCCGTATCGTGGCCGGTGCGTATGACTACACCCTGCATCGCGGTGAAGGCGAGAATAATAAAAACTGGTATCTGAGCAGCGCCCTGTCTCCGGTTACTCCGCTGGATCCTCTGAATCCTACCGATCCGCAGCCGCCAACTCCGACGCCGCGCGAACACGCGGTGCGTCCGGAAGCCGGTCTGTACGGCATGAACCTGCAGGCGGCAAACACGCTGTTCAATACCCGTTTGCAGGATCGTCTGGGCGAAACGCATTACGTGGACGCGCTGACCGGCAAAGAAGCCGTCACCAGTATGTGGCTGCGTAACGTGGGCGGTCATACCCGTCAGAAAGACAGCAGTGGTCAACTGGATATGCAGGCCAACCGTTATGTCATGCAACTGGGCGGCGACATTGCGCAGTGGTCTTCGGACAACACTGACCGCTACCATCTGGGCCTGATGGCCGGTTATGCCAACCAGAAAGCGCGCGCCGAAAACCAGCGTAACGGTAACCGGGCCGACAGCCGCATCAGTGGTTACAGCGTTGGTTTGTACGGCACCTGGCTGCAGGACAACGCGACGCATGAAGGCGCGTATGTCGATAGCTGGGCGCAGTACAGCTGGTTTGATAACACCGTTTCTGGTCGTGATGTCGAATCTGAAGAGTATGATTCTAAGGGCTTCACCGCCTCTGTTGAATCCGGCTACACCTGGAAACTGGCCGAACTCAGCGAGCGTAACGCGCTGTATATTCAGCCAAAAGCCCAGATCACCTGGATGGGCGTGAAGGCAGATGAGCACAAAGAAGTTAACGGTACCCGCGTTGAAGGTAACGGCGATGGCAACATCCAGACCCGCGTCGGCGTCCGTCTGTTCGGCAAGGGCCACAACACACTGGACGACGGCAAAGACCACACCTTCCAGCCGTTTGTCGAAGCCAACTGGATCCACAACAGCAAAGACTTTGGCGTCTCAATGAACGGTGAAAATGTGAATCTGAAAGGCGCCCGCAATATCGGCGAACTGAAAGCCGGTGTTGAAGGCCAGTTGACGAAGAACGTCGCCCTGTGGGGCAACGTCGCTCAGCAGGTTGGTAACAACGGCTACAGCGACACTTCAGCGATGATCGGTATTAAAGCGTCGTTCTGATGCCAAGTGCCGGGAGGCGGTTTCGCTTTACCCGGCCAGGCAAAAAACCTGTAGGCCGGATAAGGCGCAACGCGTCGCCATCCGGCAGTATGGGCATGAAATCCTCTATCTAAACAGTATGTTACCGATGCGTAATCCCTTCATAAATTAAACGTAACGCCAGCAGGCCAATTATCGCGCCGATGATGCGACTGGCGACGCGCTGTATTCTGCCGTATGCCCGACGCACGGCAGGCAACGAAAAGGCCTGGCTCAGAAAGACGCGCCAGATAACCGAAGAGAGCACAATCCCGGCCCAGGCCATCATCCTTGCCCACATGGGCGTGTCGGCACTCAGCGTAACGGAGAAGATACTGATAAAAAACAGGACGGTTTGCGGATTTGACAGATCGGTCAGTAAGCCACGACGAAAGAACACGGTCCATGGCGCGCTAACGGGTTGCTGCAGCGTTGGCATCTGCGGTGTGGCCTGGTGACGCATACTGTTCCAGGCAAACCACAGCAGATACGCGCCGCCGCCAATTTTGATCACCGAAAATACCGCCTCGCACTGGGTGATCAG
Source organism: Citrobacter amalonaticus (assembly GCF_018323885.1). NCBI lineage: Bacteria > Pseudomonadati > Pseudomonadota > Gammaproteobacteria > Enterobacterales > Enterobacteriaceae > Citrobacter > Citrobacter amalonaticus. Next base: position 1,144,491 of record NZ_AP024585.1, read on the forward strand.
TGTCGCCATGCCAAACAGCCCCAGCCCGGAATAGATAGCGTCACCTGACGCAACGCCCAGACCGGTTAATACTCCTGCGCGCCGTCCGGAGGCCAGACTGGTTTGCACGACCACAAACAGATTGGCGCCGGGGTTGAAGAAGGTTAACACGAACAGGCTGACGGTGAGGAAAACCGCATGTAGAGGTTCCATAAACCACATTTCCCTGAGCTGGATAACGTCACTCCATCTTATTTACAACAAAATCTGAGGGATGCGAATGGGATCACAAAGGGAGGCGAGTGAAAAAAACCACCCGTGTTACCACGGGTGGTAGAAAGTCAGAAGCTGTATTTCAGTCCTAACATTCCCTGCGTATCGCTGTAGCCGTTGTCGCCAATTTGCTGGGCGACGTTGCCCCACAGTTGCAGACGCTGGCTAAGCTGGCCTTCAACGCCCACTTTCAGTTCGCCAATATTGCGGTTGCCTTTCACGTCGTTGCTGATGTCATCCATCTTCACGCTGTAGCTACGGGTGTTGTGAAGCCAGTTGGCTTCGACAAACGGCTGGAAGGTGCGGTCTTTGCCGTCATCCATGGCGTTATGGCCTTGCAGATAGGCTTTGACGCCAAGACGCGTTTGCAGGTTGCCGTCGGTTTTATCCACCACCCGGGTGCCGTTTTTCTCAACGTGCGTATCGGCCTGCACGTCCATCCAGGTGATTTGCGCTTTAGGCTGGATGTACAGCGCCTTACGCTCGCTGAATTCGGCCAGTTTCCAGGTGTAGCCTGTTTCGACAGAGGCGGTGATGCCGTCTGAATCATACTTTTCAGACGCCAGGCCCTGTCCGGACACGGTGTTGTCAAACCAGTTGTAGAGCATCCAGCCATCGACATACGCACCGGTTTTATCGGCGTCGTTGGCATACCAGGTGCCGTACAGACCGGCGCTGTAGCCGCTGATTTCCCCGCGAGAGGTGTATCCGGTCAGGCTGGAGTGGCTGCGGCTCTTGCTGTTGGCGTAACCGGCCATCAGACCCAGATGCCAGCGATCGAGACCGTCGGTGCTCCATTGCGCGATATCGCCGCCCAGTTGCATCACGTAGCGGTTGCTCTGGGTGCTGATCTGCCCGGAACTGTCTTTGAAGCGGTTATGCCCACCGACATGACGCATCCACAGGCTGGTAACCTTCTGCTCGCCGGATAACACGTCGGTGGACTGGGTTTCACCCAGACGATCGTGAAGCCGGGTGGTGAACAGCGTGTTGGCGGCAAGGGTGTTCGCCAGATAGCTGCCGGTTTCCGGGCGATACTGATGCGGACCTTCCGGTGTCGGAGACTCTGGAATTACGGGTTCTTTCGGCTCAGTTGGTGGAACCGGTTCTGGCAAGGCCAGGCTGGTCAACGACCAGTTCTGGTTATCTCGTTTCACAAGGTCGTAGTCATATGCGCCTGCGACAATACGGCCTTCTTTCACAAAGGTACCGTTTGAAGTCCCTTCAACGTCGATAATACGGATACCTTCAATCGTCGCGGCTCCGTTACCGCCCGCGTTACTGACGCTGACGCGCGTGATGCCGTGGGTATCACCTTTCACAATCAGCTTATCCGTTGGCGACAGGTCATCACCCAGCACAGTGCGCAAGGCCAGCAAGCCGTTGTTTCCGGTGTAATCACCGTTAATTGTCAACAGGGTTGGGCTAAAGGCTGCTTGCACTTGCGACGGGGAAGAGAGTATCGCTGTGCCTGCCAGCTCCAGCGAATTCAGCGTCTGTGAATAGCCGTTAAGATCCAGCTGCGCACCGCTGTCCACGCGGTAACCGGATCTTGCACTCAGGGTATTTTCTGCCCCGGCGCGCAATGTACCATTTGCGACGTGGGTAGGGCCCTGATAGGTGTTAGCGCCTGTCAGCGTGGTCGTCCCAGAGCCGAAATGGTTGACTTCGCCAATACCTGTGATTTTGGCCGAGAGTACGAAGTCGTCGCTGTTGTGATTAAAGTTGAGCTCTGCCGTGCTCATACCGCTGGTGTTGCCAAGGTAGATCCACGGCAGGTCCAGTGTTCCCGCAGCCTGTTGTGCTTCGCCCTTTGCGCCGCCAATATTCAGGATGCCGGTACTGCCTTCTCCCACTGCCAGCCAGATTAAGTTACCCGAGCGGACCGTTGCGCCGTTGCTGACGGTGAGGATCCCGGTGGCGTCATTGGGTGTTGTTGCGAACCCCCCGAGGTAAATACCTTCCGTCACATCCAGCAGCGAGTTTTCACCGTCCACGAGGGCGACACCGTAGCCATTACGACTGGTGTTATTCGTATTGCCGACGTAGCCAATGTTCATGTGTTCGCTTAAGGAGAGGGTTCCGCCGCGGGTAATCACCAGGTTACCGCGCCCCTGATCGCCGACCACGCTCCAGACGGAAGAGACGGACGAATTTGCGCCATCGATGGTAACCGTTCCCTGCGCGTTTGCAGCATATTCTCCAATACGTAATTCATCAATGCCGCTGATTTTACTACCGTTATTCACCAGCAGCGTACCTGAACCATCATGGGTCCCGAGTACCAGATTCAAATTGCCCAGTGTCCAGGTCGCACCATTCGTCAGCGTCACGCTGCCGTTTGCGCCATTACCGATCATACCGGCGGCGGTGGTGATAGCCCGACCATCGATCAGCAGTGAGCCGTCGGAGTTATCACCCACCCAAAGACTGCGGAAGTTATTCCATGCGGGGTCGGTATTTTCCGTGGCGGAAAGCGTAATATTTTGTCCATTATTAATAATGACAGTATCCCCCACACCTGTTGGTGGGGAAATATTATTATTGGCTACCGCAGTGGACGTTAAAGCCATGGAAATTGCAATGGCTAATAGAGTTTCAGGGAAACACTGTGCATTTATTTTCATATATTGACTCTTCCTTAAGATTTAAATATTACATCCAGGCCAGGCATAAGCCAGAAAAGCCAGTGCTGAATACACGGCTATTTGTCGGGTTGCTCATGCAAATAAAATTCTGATGATTTTTAATATTATTTGCCGTTGGCGATATAGCGTAATCGTTTTGCCGCAGGCTTGCATTCGATATTGATAGGCTGAGTCTATTAACCGTCGTTAACAGAGTGAAAATATTTAAGTGATGGCTAATTATTTGATTACAAATGTTTATTGTTTTTGGCTATCCCTCCAGGAATAATGCAAATATAAGGCGGAAAACAACAGGATAGGCGAGGATTTTGATAAGATAGACTGAATAGATGCGAAGGATTAACATTAGTGTGAGTGTCGCTTTAATATGTTTAATTGCGGACGGGAATAATGTTTTTTAAGAATTTTAGGCTGGCTAATTATCATTGTTTTGATGAACGTCAATTTTTACATTGGTATTAATCTGAATGTTTTTTGTCGATGTTAAGATTATTGCCAATAAGTTGGAAAGGGTTTTGATAATAATCTTAAGTGGAGTTGTTCTGAACAGGGTTATGCATATTTACGCAATAATGAGAGATTTATTAAAAGACGGGGGTATCGGTCATTATTTTATTTATATGCAGAAAGTGACTTAACTTTACCGTAGTATGCAAAAAAGTACTGAGCAGGCCGAAACCACAAAAGCAACCTATCACTGAAAGGTCTCTGGATTTTTTCTGGAAGCTGAACTAGTTATTAATCATCCCTGAACAGCGGCATGGATTCAGCGGTGATGATAGCGTCATAACATAACCTGGAGCTTCTCTATGAAAACTGGATATAAACTCTTGATTGGTGCGTTGGCTTTTGTGGCGACAAATGCGTTTGCAGCGGAGCTGTTAACAAAAGCTGAGTTTGAGAAGGTGGAGTCGCAGTACACCCTGATTGGCAACATCAATACCAGCAATGAAACGTCCACTCAGGATGCGAAAGAAGATCTGCTCAAAAAAGCGGATGAGAAAGGGGCTGATGTGGTCGTGCTGACTTCCGGTCAAACCGACAACAAAATTCATGGCACTGCCAATATCTACAAGAAAAAGTAATTCGTAAGCGTGCCGGATGGCGCTGGCCTGGTGAAATGTGTAGGCCGGGTAAGACGCTGTGTGTCGCCATCCGGCCGTTCATTCCTTCAGCCGTCGCCAGAATGTGGTTCTGCTGATCCCCAGATAACGCGCGGCGGCGCGCTTATCGCCGTTAAACTGCGCCAGCACCTGCTGTGGCGTAGCGGAAGGCGAAGGGGATGACGGCGATTCGTTCTCCGCCAGTTCCGGCAGTATCTGCTGTAATAAATGTTCATTCAGTTGTGGCATCGGTTCAACGCTTAAAAACAGTGCCAGCCGTTCCATCATATTGCGCAATTCGCGAATATTTCCCGGCCACTGATAGTGCAACAGCGCACCGGCACTCTGCGCCAGTCCGGCGCGCACCGACTCGGTAAATGGTACGGAGAGCGCGGCCAGCGATTGTTTTAAAAAACCTTCCGCCAGCGGCAGGATATCGGCGGGGCGCTCCCGTAGAGCCGGTAACGACAGACGTAAAATACTCAGGCGATAAAACAGATCGCGACGAAACTGCCCGCGTTTCATCTCGTCTTCCAGATTGCAGTGGGTGGCGCTAATCACCCGCACTGTCACCGGAATGGGGTGATGTCCACCCACCCGGGTGACCTCTTTTTCTTCCAGCACGCGCAGCAGTCGGGTTTGCAGCGGCAGCGGCATTTCGCCGATTTCATCGAGAAACAGCGTTCCGCCGTGGGCGATTTCAAACAGCCCGGCACGACCACCGCGTCGCGATCCGGTGAAGGCGCCTTCCTCGTAGCCAAACAGCTCCGCTTCCAGCAACGATTCGGCGATCGCCCCGCAATTCACCGCGACGAACGGATGCGCCGTTTTGTCGCCGCGCGTGCCAGGACGCGTACAAAACTCGCGGTGAATGGCCTGGGCTGCCAGTTCTTTCCCGGTGCCGGTTTCCCCCTGAATCAGGACAGAGGCGGGTGAACGGGCATACAGCATAATGGTATGGCGCACCTGTTCCATCTGTGCGGACTCGCCACGAATATCCCCCAGCCCATAGCGGGTGCGCAGCGCCTGATCGGAGGCATAATGACCGTGGCGACGTTGGGTCAGGCGGGTCATGTCCAGCGCATCGCTAAAGGCCTGACGCACCGTGGCGGCGGAATAGATAAAGATACCGGTCATGCCTGCCTCTTCCGCCAGATCGGTGATCAGTCCCGCGCCAACCACCGCGTCAATGCCGTTTGCTTTCAACTCGTTAATCTGCCCGCGCGCGTCTTCTTCGGTGATATAGCTGCGTTGTTCCAGTTGCAGGTTGAAGGTTTTTTGAAAAGCCATCAGCGCGGGGAGTGTCTCCTGGTAGATCACCACGCCAATGGAGGCGGTCAGTTTTCCGGCCTTTGCCAGCGCCTGCAGAACGTCAAACCCGCTGGGTTTGATCAGGATAACTGGTATCGACAGGCGACTTTTCAGATACGCGCCGTTCGATCCGGCGGCGATGATCGCATCACAGCGTTCGGTGGTCAGCTTCTTACGGATATAGGTGACCGCTTTTTCAAAACCGAGCTGGATGGGGGTGATGGTCGCCAGATGATCAAACTCCAGGCTGATGTCGCGAAACAGATCGAACAGTCGCGTTACTGAGACCGTCCAGATAACCGGTTTGTCATCATTCACCCGCGGGGGAAGCGTTGTCGTCGCCATAGCCAACCCAAAATAAAAGGACAGAGTAATGGGTGTAGTCTTGTTTCATAATTGTTGCAATGAAACCGATCGGGACGTTTCATGAAACGTTAGCTGACACGCTTTTTTTCGCTTATCGCGGTATGCTGTGTTTTATCTTATTGTTATATCGATGGTTATTTAAAACACTCTCTTTCAAAGCGCCTTTGGCATAGCCCTTGCTTTATGTGAATCAACGGTTAGTTACAAGTTGATAACACGAGGATGGACTATGTCTCTGGATTCTCCGGGTCAGGCATTTCGCGCTGCACTCACCAAAGAAAACCCCTTACAAATCGTCGGCACCATCAACGCCAACCATGCGCTGTTGGCCCAGCGCGCCGGGTATCAGGCGATTTATCTTTCGGGCGGCGGCGTCGCGGCTGGTTCGCTGGGACTGCCGGATCTGGGCATCTCCACCCTGGACGACGTCTTGACCGACATTCGCCGCATCACCGACGTCTGCCCGCTCCCGCTGCTGGTGGACGCTGATATCGGCTTTGGTTCGTCGGCGTTTAACGTTGCGCGCACCGTCAAGTCGATGATCAAAGCCGGGGCGGCGGCGCTACACATCGAAGATCAGATTGGCGCCAAGCGCTGCGGCCATCGTCCGAATAAAGCGATTGTTTCGAAAGAGGAGATGGTCGATCGCATTCGTGCGGCAGTGGATGCCCGTACCGATCCCCACTTTGTGATCATGGCGCGTACCGATGCCCTGGCGGTGGAAGGGTTAGACGCAGCGATCGATCGCGCCCGGGCCTATGTCGAAGCGGGCGCCGACATGCTGTTCCCGGAGGCGATCACGGCGCTTTCGATGTACCGCCAGTTTGCCGATGCAGTCCAGGTGCCGATTCTTGCCAATATCACCGAATTTGGCGCTACGCCGTTGTTCACGACCGACGAACTGCGCAGTGCGAACGTGGCGATGGCGCTCTATCCGCTCTCGGCATTCCGCGCCATGAACCGGGCTGCTGAAAAGGTCTACAACGTGCTGCGCCAGGAAGGGACGCAAAAGAGCGTTATCGACATCATGCAGACCCGCAACGAACTGTATGAAAGCATCAATTACTACCAGTACGAAGAGAAGCTCGACGCGTTGTATATCAAGTAGGCCGGATGGCGGCTACGCCTTATCAGGCCTGGACGAAAACCCTCAGTACCCTACATATGACAATAATGATGAGGACAACATGAGCGACACAACGATCCTGCAAAATAATACCCATGTTATTAAGCCTAAAAAATCCGTCGCGCTGTCCGGCGTACCGGCGGGCAATACCGCGCTGTGCACCGTCGGCAAAAGCGGCAACGATCTGCACTATCGCGGCTACGATATTCTCGATCTCGCCCGGCAGTGCGAATTTGAAGAAGTCGCGCATCTGCTGATTCACGGCAAACTCCCGACCCGTGACGAACTTCAGGCATACAAAAGTAAACTCAAAGCGCTGCGCGGGTTACCGGCTAACGTCCGTACCGTACTGGAAGCGCTGCCAGCGGCATCGCATCCGATGGACGTGATGCGCACCGGCGTATCGGCGCTGGGCTGTACGCTGCCGGAAAAAGAGGGGCACACCGTTTCCGGCGCGCGTGATATTGCCGATAAGCTGCTGGCCTCGCTCAGTTCCATCCTGCTCTACTGGTATCACTACAGTCACAACGGCGAGCGTATTCAGCCAGAAACCGATGACGACTCTATCGGCGGCCATTTTCTGCACCTGTTGCACGGCGAAAAACCGACGCAGAGCTGGGAAAAAGCAATGCACATTTCGTTGGTGTTGTACGCCGAGCATGAGTTCAACGCCTCCACCTTTACCAGCCGCGTGATTGCCGGCACCGGATCGGATGTTTACTCGGCCATTATCGGCGCGATTGGCGCACTGCGCGGTCCGAAACACGGCGGGGCGAATGAGGTCTCGCTGGAGATTCAGCAGCGCTACGAAACGCCGGACGAAGCCGAAGCCGATATCCGTAAGCGCGTGGAAAACAAAGAAGTGGTGATTGGTTTTGGTCATCCGGTTTATACCATTGCCGATCCGCGTCATCAGGTCATCAAACGTGTGGCGAAGCAGCTTTCCGAAGAGGGGGGCTCGCTGAAGATGTACAACATTGCCGATCGTCTGGAAGAGGTGATGTGGGAGACGAAGAAGATGTTCCCTAACCTCGACTGGTTCTCGGCGGTCTCCTACAACATGATGGGCGTTCCCACCGAAATGTTTACCCCGCTGTTTGTCATCGCCCGCGTCACCGGCTGGGCGGCACACATTATTGAACAGCGCCAGGACAACAAAATCATTCGTCCTTCCGCCAACTATACCGGCCCGGACGATCGTGAGTTTGTGCCGATCGATCAGCGTCAGTAATTCATTACCTCTAAAGATAAAAAAACAGGAAACGTACCTTATGTCCGCTCAAATTTTAAATGTTCGCCCGGAATTCGATCGTGAAATCGTTGATATCGTGGATTACGTCGTCAACTACGAGATAGCGTCAACGGTGGCGTATGACACCGCCCACTACTGCCTGCTTGATACGTTGGGCTGTGGTCTGGAAGCGCTGGAATATCCGGCCTGTAAAAAACTGATGGGGCCGATTGTTCCGGGGACCGTGGTGCCCAACGGCGTGCGCGTGCCGGGTACCCAGTTTCAGCTCGACCCGGTACAGGCCGCGTTTAACATTGGCGCGATGATCCGCTGGCTCGACTTCAATGACACCTGGCTGGCGGCGGAGTGGGGCCACCCTTCCGATAACCTCGGCGGGATCCTGGCGACAGCGGACTGGCTCTCACGCAACGCGGTCGCGGCGGGTAAAGCGCCGTTGACCATGAAACACGTGCTGACCGGAATGATTAAGGCCCACGAAATTCAGGGCTGTATCGCGCTGGAAAACGCCTTTAACCGCGTGGGGCTTGACCACGTTCTGCTGGTCAAAGTGGCCTCCACCGCCGTGGTGGCTGAAATGCTGGGGCTAACGCGTGATGAGATCCTCAACGCGGTGTCGCTGGCGTGGGTCGACGGACAGTCGCTGCGCACCTATCGCCATGCGCCGAATACCGGCACGCGTAAATCCTGGGCGGCGGGCGATGCAACCTCGCGCGCGGTGCGTCTGGCGCTGATGGCGAAAACCGGTGAGATGGGTTATCCGTCAGCGCTGACGGCGAAAACCTGGGGGTTTTATGACGTCTCATTCAAAGGCGAGTCGTTCCGCTTCCAGCGTCCATACGGCTCCTACGTAATGGAAAACGTGCTGTTCAAAATTTCGTTCCCGGCGGAGTTCCACTCTCAGACGGCGGTTGAAGCGGCAATGACGCTGTATGCGCAAATGCAGGCAGCAGGTAAAAGCGCTGCAGATATCGAAAAAGTGACCATTCGCACCCACGAAGCCTGCATTCGCATCATTGATAAGCAGGGGCCGCTGAATAACCCGGCCGATCGCGATCACTGTATTCAGTATATGGTGGCGATCCCGCTGCTGTTCGGACGCTTAACGGCGGCGGATTATGAGGACGGCGTGGCACAGGACAAGCGAATCGATTCCCTGCGCGAGAAGATCCGTTGTGTTGAAGATCCGGCGTTTACCGCGGACTATCACGATCCGGAAAAACGCGCCATCGCCAATGCGATCACCCTGGAATTCACTGACGGTTCACAGTTTGACGAGGTGGTCGTGGAGTTCCCGATTGGCCATGCACGTCGCCGTACCGACGGGATCCCGAAACTGATCGAAAAATTCAAAATTAACTTGGCGCGCCAGTTCCCGACTCGCCAACAGCAGCGCATCCTGGAGGTCTCCCTGGACAGAACTCGCCTGGAGCAGATGCCGGTCAATGAGTACATGGACCTTTATGTCATCTAGAACCCGCTTCATCAGGCGTAAGTTCAACAGGAGAGCGTTATGTCTTTTAGCGAATTTTATCAGCGTTCTGTTACGCAACCGGAATCATTCTGGGCCGAGCAGGCCCGGCGGATTGACTGGCAGCAGCCGTTTATCCGCACGCTGGATCACAGCCATCCGCCGTTTGCCCGTTGGTTTTGCGGCGGTACCACCAATCTGTGTCATAACGCCATTGACCGCTGGCTGGAGAAACAACCGGATGCGCTGGCGCTGATCGCTGTCTCATCCGAGACCGAAGAGGAGCGCACCTTTACCTTCCGTCAGCTCTATGACGAAGTGAACGTGGTGGCGTCAATGCTGCAATCGCTCGGCGTGCAGCGCGGCGATCGGGTTCTGGTATATATGCCGATGATCGCTGAGGCGCATATCACGCTGCTGGCCTGCGCGCGGATTGGCGCGATCCACTCGGTAGTGTTCGGCGGTTTTGCTTCGCACAGCGTGGCGGCGCGCATCGATGACGCGAAGCCGGTGCTGATTGTCTCCGCCGATGCGGGGGCGCGCGGCGGTAAAGTGTTGCCCTATAAAAAGCTGCTCGATGATGCGATCGAGCAGGCGCAACATCAGCCGAAACAGGTGTTATTGGTGGATCGCGGGCTGGCGAAAATGGCGCGTGTGGCCGGTCGCGATCTCGACTTTGCGACGTTGCGCCAGCAGCATCTCGGCGCCACGGTGCCGGTGACGTGGCTGGAATCCAATGAAACGTCCTGCATTCTTTATACCTCCGGCACCACCGGAAAACCCAAAGGCGTGCAGCGCGATGTCGGCGGCTATGCCGTGGCGCTGGCGACCTCAATGGCGACCATTTTTGGCGGCAAAGCGGGGGGCGTGTTCTTCTGCGCGTCGGATATCGGTTGGGTTGTCGGGCATTCCTACATTGTCTACGCACCGCTCCTGGCAGGGATGGCAACCATTGTGTATGAAGGACTGCCGACGTATCCGGACTGCGGCGTGTGGTGGAAGATCGTCGAGAAATATCAGGTCAACCGGATGTTCTCGGCACCGACCGCCATTCGCGTGCTGAAAAAATTCCCGACCGCGCAGATCAGCAATCACGATCTCTCCTCGCTGGAGGTGCTCTATCTGGCAGGCGAGCCGCTGGACGAACCGACCGCAAGCTGGGTAACGGAAACACTGGGCGTGCCGGTTGTTGATAATTACTGGCAGACCGAATCCGGCTGGCCGATTATGGCGCTGGCCCGGGCACTGGATGACCGACCGTCGCGCCTCGGCAGCCCCGGCGTGCCCATGTATGGCTATAACGTCCAGTTGCTCAATGAGATGACCGGCGAACCCTGCGGCGCCAACGAGAAGGGGATGGTGGTGATCGAAGGGCCGCTGCCACCCGGCTGTATTCAGACCATTTGGGGCGACGATGCACGGTTTGTGAATACCTACTGGTCGCTGTTCAATCGTCAGGTATACGCCACGTTTGACTGGGGTATTCGTGACGCCGACGGTTACTACTTCATTCTGGGGCGCACGGATGATGTGATTAACGTCGCCGGGCATCGCCTGGGCACACGGGAAATCGAGGAGAGTATCTCCAGCTATCCGAACGTGGCGGAAGTGGCGGTGGTCGGGGTGAAAGATGCGCTGAAAGGGCAGGTGGCGGTAGCGTTTGTTATTCCCAAACAGAGCGACAGTCTGGAAGACCGCGATGTGGCGCATTCGGAAGAGAAAGCGATCATGGCGTTGGTGGACAGCCAGATTGGCAACTTTGGTCGTCCTGCCCACGTCTGGTTTGTTTCGCAACTGCCGAAAACGCGATCCGGCAAAATGCTCCGCCGCACGATCCAGGCCATTTGCGAAGGCCGCGATCCGGGCGATCTCACCACGCTTGACGATCCGGCGGCGCTGCAGCAAATCCGCCAGGCAATGGAGGAGTAATCTGATGGCCCGGTGGGGCGGCGTAAACGCCTTATCTGGCCTACAATGACTCAACATGTAGGCCAGATAAGCGTCTAGCCATCAGGCACTTAGCTCCAGCTTACACGATAGTGATAGCGCCCGGCGCTCAGCTGATATTCCGGCGACACCGAAGGACTCCAGGAGTCGTCGCCGCCGACGCCCATATGGAAACCATCAATATTCAGCCAGGCCCCGGCCTCCGGTTGTAGCAGATGCCGATGGCTGGTCTCCATCAGTTGTTTCTGGCTGAATCGGCTGATGTTGAAAAGAAAATCACCGCGCCAGACGTGCGCACCGTACTTCAGTTCACGCGTACCGCAACGCAGGCCGTTCTCACTGGGGAAAACGTAAGGGGTATACATCTCATCCAGTGATAAATCCCAGCGGTCAAAACAGGCCGAAGACAGGCGATCCGGGTAGTTTTCATGCGGACCAAGCCCCAGCCAGTTCACCCGTTCTGCTTCCTGCGCCAGTTGGCAGGTCAGACCGATACGTGCCGGATGCGGCGTGCCGCTGGCAACATCGACATCAACGGCGATCTGCATTTCGCCGTGGCCGTCGATGCGCCAGGCTTTACGGCTGATAAACAAGGTTTCACCCTGATACTGCCAGGCGTGAACGGTGGCTACCTGAATCGCGTCTGCAAGGGTATCGGCTTCGCATTGCAGCAACACCGCCTGCGCCTGGTAATGCCCGGCGGCTTTCCAGCGCTCAACCCAGGCATTAGGATCGATCCGTGTCACCTCACTGATACCAATATCGTTATCCAGCGGCGCGCGGGTAAATTGATCGCGCAGTGGCGTCAGTAACTGGGCTTCATCGCCAATCCAGTATTGCGTTAACGTGCCCTGCTGGCGGCAGAATTCCCAGCGCTTATGGCCGAGCGTGACGGTAAATGCGGCGTCGCTGACGCTGAGCTGTGGCGCAGTACTGGCGCGCGGTGAGCATACGACGCTCAGTTTTTCCTCCAGCGGCCACTGCTGCCAGGCGCTGATGTGTCCGGCAGGCGACCAGGCGGTTGCCTGCGGTTGTTCCACACGCACCGTCAACCAGAGCTGACCTGCCGCGTCAGGCTGTGTGATGTCCGGCAGGGTGATGCGCTGACGACCCTGCGGCGCGATATCCAGCGTGACCTCCCCGGTGGCAACTGGGTTGCCATCCAGAGCGAGGGTCCAGTGCAGGATCTCGTTGTCGCTATGGCGGAACAGATATTCGCTGGTGACCTCAATCTGACGTTGCGCGCCAGGCAGCCACGTGAACTGGAAAAACTGTTGCGCGTGCTTCGCCTCAAACAACGACGGATGCGGCGTGCGGTCGGCAAACACCAGCCCGTCCATACAGAACTGGCGATCGTTAGGCGTGTCGCCAAAGTCGCCGCCGTACGCGGACCAGGGGTTGCCTTCGTCATCGTATTTAATCAGCGACTGATCGACCCAGTCCCAGACGAAGCCGCCCTGCAGGCGCGGGTACTGGCGGAACGCCTGCCAGTATTTGGCGAATCCGCCGAGGCTGTTACCCATCGCGTGGGCATATTCGCAGAGGATCAGCGGGCGCTGTTCGCCGGGCAGCGACAGCCATTTTTTGATTGACCACTTCGGCACTGCCGGGAACGGCTGATCCTGATCGACGCGCGCATACATCGGGCAAATTATATCCGTTGCCGCCGTGTCCGCGCCGCCACCTTCATACTGCACCGGGCGTGACGGATCGTCTGATTTCAGCCAGCGATACAGCGCGTCATGGTTGACGCCGTGACCCGATTCATTCCCCAGCGACCAGATAATAATGCTCGGATGGTTGCGATCGCGTTGCACCATGCGCGTCACGCGCTGGCTCATGGCGGGCAGCCAGGTCGGGTCGTCGCTCAGGCGATTCATCGGCACCATGCCGTGGGTTTCGATGTTGGCCTCATCCACCACATACAGACCATAGCGATCGCAGAGCGTGTACCATCGCGGATGATTCGGATAGTGGGAGCAGCGCACGGCGTTAAAGTTGTTCTGCTTCATCAGAATGATGTCCTGCACCATTGTTTCTTCGTCCATCACCTGACCGTTTTCAGGATGATGTTCATGACGGTTGGTGCCGCGAATCAGCAGTGGCTTACCGTTCAACAACAGCAGGCCATTTTCAATGCACACCTTCCGGAAGCCGACATCGCAGGCCTCGGCTTCAAGCAGTGTGCCATCCGCCGTATGGAGCAGCACAACTGCGCGATAAAGATGCGGTGTTTCGGCGCTCCACAGTGAAGGCTGATCGACATGCAGACGCAGCGTCGTGCGATTGCCATAGGCTCCGCGCTCATCAACGATCTCGCTGCCAAAAGGCGCGGTGATTTCGCCCGTCAGCTCGTCGCCATCCCACAGTTGAACGGTCACGCGCAGAGTGTCACGGCATTCTCCACGCATTCTGACCTCGGCGGCAAAGATTGCCCGGCTGAAATCCTCGTTGAGGTGGGTGGTGATGCGTAAGTCGCTGATTTGCGTGGCGGGTTTGTTTAACAGGGAGACATCGCGGAAAATGCCGCTCATTCGCCACATATCCTGGTCTTCCAGATAGCTGCCGTCGCTCCAGCGTAGCACCATCACCGCCAGACGGTTCTCACCGCTGACCAGAAACTCACTGAGATCAAATTCCGACGGCAGGCGACTATCCTGACCGTAGCCCACCCAAAGCCCGTTGCACCAGAGATGAAAAGCGGAATTTACGCCATCAAAGATAATTCGCGTCTGTCCATCACGCAGTTCAGCTTCGCTGATTGCGAATGTTAGCGAATAACATCCTGTCGCATTTTCATGCGGCACATACGGCGGATTTACCGGGATCGGATAGGTCACGTTGGTATAAATGGGGGCGTCATAGCCGAGCAACTGCCAGTTTGATGGCACCGCGATCGTATCGGCATCGTCCAGATCGCCCAGACGCCAACGTTCCGGCACCGCTTCCGGCGAGGCGAACCAGATAAATTTCCACGCGCCGTTCAGACTGCGAACGGAAGATGAGGCGGTATTGTGACGCGCATCAGTCGCGTTGCGCCAACTGGCAAAAGGAGGATGCGCCTCCAGACGGTTTAGCTGCGTGACGCCGGGATTTTCCCAGTCGCGTCGGGCCAGTACGGCGGCGAGTGAATTCGTGCTGAAGGTCATGGAGGCATCCTGTTGCGCAGTTTTTTCGTTCACAGGTTGCTGAAGATACGGTGTGCGGTGAAAGCCTGTAAAGGTGAGAAAGAGGAATGAGTGAGGTCTCTCACTCAGAATCTGCTTGCGTTACACCCTGAAAGGTTTTTCGCCATTCTGCCGGGCTGACGCCGAAGCGGGACTTAAAATGCTGTCGCCAGGTCACCGGAGACAGAAAACCGACCTCTGTGGCGATACGCTCGACGGGCAGCCGGGAGGATTCCAGCAGTTCCTGGCTGCGGCGTAGACGTTCAGCAATCAGCCATTCAGCAACGCTTGAGCCAGTGGCTTTCATAAAATGACGGGTCAGAGTGCGGCGACTCATCATCACCTTTTGCGCCAGCGAGTCCAGATCGTGCTGTTCGTGGCTATGCTGGCGAAGGTACTCCAGCAGGCCGTTAATCCGTTGATCCTGGGTGTTTTTCGCCACCGGTTGGGCAATAAACTGCGCCTGCCCCCCCTCGCGATGCGGTGGCACAATCATCCGGCGCGCAATCTGATTCGCCACCGAAGTGCCAAACCGTTGGCGAATGAGATACAGACAACAGTCTAGCGCAGCGGCGGTACCGGCCGAGGTGATGATGCCATCATCGTCGACGTACAGGGCGTTGATATCCAGGCGCGCGGCGGGAAAACGCGTCTGAAAATCGGCTTCAAACTCCCAGTGGGTAGCGGCGCGTCTGCCGTCGAGCAGTCCTGCGTAACCGAGAACAAATGCGCCAAGGCATAACCCGACCACCTGGGCGCCGTTTTGCCGGGCCTGAACCAGCGCATCGAGTAGCGACTGCGGTGGGCGAATCGCGGTCGTCCCCCACCAGGGAACAATCACGATATCAGCCCCCGTCAGCGCTGCAAATCCCTGGCGGGCAGTAACGGAAAAGCCTTCAACAGAGGTGACCACGCCGGGGACTTCTGCGCAAATCTGCACCTCAAAGCGTTTCTTCGTTGCCGCTTTTTCACTGAACATGATGCACGGCACTGAGAAGTGAAACGGACTAAAATCTTCAACGGCGACGATCGCGACGGTAACAGGGCGCATACCACTCCTCGACTGGGGATTAAAACGTCAGGGTTTCTCCATCTTCCGGCACCCGGACACATTCTGCAATCTGGTTATCGCGCGCGTATTCCCTGAGCGCCGCGCGTGTTAGCAGGCAGTGGTTTATCGCCTCCATGTGAACAGCCACAATCTGCGCGTCGGGCAGAACGAAGTGGGTTTTCAGCACATCTTCTGCGCCCATGATAATCGCGCCAAAACCGATCACGTGGGCAAACCCGGCGTTCAGGACCACCACATCCGGCTGGAAGGTGATGAAGTTGCTTTCAACCTCATCGCGCCAGATCGTATCGCCAACCAGATACAGCGTTTTTTCTTGCGGATGCTGGAAGATTACCCCGCAGGCATCGCCCATCCGCTCGGCCATGGCGGGAATGGCGTACAGCCGGTCGGAACCGTGCTGACCGCCCGTTTTGCGCAGGGTTACCTCACCTAATCGGGTCTCGTCCGTCAGTACGGTGAGTTGGCTGAAACCCTGTTCCCGCAGGATTTGCGCATCCTGGTCGTTTTGCACATATATCGGCTTCTCTTTCGGCACGACCTTTGCGGCGACCTCGTCCCAGTGGTCCGCATGAAGATGGGTGACGATCAGGACGTCCGCCTGCAACAGGGTGTTGATGTCGCACGGAAGTTCTACGCCAGGATTGCGGATTTCGGCCCGCGCCGTGCCGGGAAAACCGGGATACGCGCCCTGCGGGGCGAGCATCGGATCGACCAGAAAGGTTTTGCCGCCAAAGGTAATCAACTGGGTGGCGTTGCGAATATGGGTAATGTTCATGGTGATACTCCACGTGAGGGGGCTAGTGGTGTCATCGTAGAGTGTTGACCAGAAGCTGAATGTGGGCAAATGGGCGAATACCGATGGGATTGGGCCAACAGAGGGAATTTGTGCCAAATCCGAATACCGTCTCTACATTTCCCAGTTTATTTGTTGGTTGCAGATGAAATAAAGAAATTTAAGGATTTATAAACGTACCACTTTATATTGTCGAGTACGAGAGGTAACAGCCTGTTTTTATCAAGAATTAAATTAATGCTGTTGCTTAAGTGATTTTCTCTATATTAATGCTATGGTGATTTGAGCCTTATCTAACTTTTTGATTTTGTGCTGTTAATGTTCTTATTTATTAAAGTATAAAGTTATTTAAGAATTATTCGTTACTTTTCTTTTGCTATTTACTCTATAACGGGAGTTCGGTAGTTTTCAAATACTATGCTTGCTACCCATTCAGTGTTAAGCAAAATTCCATAATTTAAATATTCACTGTTTTTCTTACTCGTTAGTTTTTTCAGGCTTATTTATTGTCTAAATAATGCATTGAAATGAATTAAATGTTGTAGAAACTAACAAAGGATTTATTTATGCAACATTTTAATAAAAATAAAATAGCGTTATTGCTTGCTTCACTCTTTATTTCCCCTGGACTGGTAATCGGTGCCACGATTCATGTTGATGGCTCATTTCCTTATACGGCGCAATCCAACACAGGGACTCACGGGATTAGCGGCGGCAGTGAAGGCGCCGGAGCCGGGTATGTCTTATCGCCGAACCCGGAAACGACCGCGGCGGATAACAGCGTAAGCGTTGGCAGCGGCACCACGATTAAAGGCGGTAATGGCTACGCTGGCGGCGACGGTGCTGACGGAATGACCGGTAATAATGTAACCATCACTAACGGCGGAGCAATTACGGGCGGTGATGGGAGCTATAGCGTTAGCGGCAGTGGCACAGGGGGGGTGGGAATCTCGGGTTCTGACCTGTCGATAACCAATTCTCGTACTGGCTCTATCACCGGTGGCGAAGGGGACAGATATTCCGCTAGCGGTGCGGGTATCTCAGGTAACAGCCTCATGATCACCAACGATGGTGCTATCACCGGAGGCGATGGCAGTTACGGTTATGATGACTACAGCGGTAGGAGCGGTATTGGCGGTGCTGGAATATCCGGCACTGACCTGACGATTATCAATACTTATCGTATTACCGGTGGTGAAGGCGATTCCAGTGGCGTGGGAGGCGATGCCATTTCGGGTTCTGCGATGACCATAACCAACAGCGGCGCTATTCTTGGTGGCGAAGGGGGCTATGGCTATGATGGGGCTGAAGGTGGCAATGCCGGCGCCGGAATATCCGGCAGTAATATGGTGATTGATAATATTGCCCGTGGGTCAATTACGGGTGGTCGAGGCGAATCCGGCAGCGCAGGTGGCGATGCGATATCGGGTACCGACCTGAGAATCACCAACGGCGGATCCATTGTCGGGGGCGAAGGAGGGTTTGGCTACGGAGAGAATGCCGGCAATGCTGGCGCGGGAATATCCGGCAGCAATATGACCATTAACAATTTAGCCGGTGGTTCCGTGACCGGCGGTGAAGGCGGCTATGGCGGTCTGGACGATGCCGGCGGTGCCGGGATGCCCAGCGCAGGGGGCGCGGGAATACTGGGTAATAATATGACAATCACCAATGCGGGATCGGTTACCGGTGGTGATGGGGGTTTTTCTGGCGGTCAGACAACAGGCCCCGACGGCGCAGACGGTGGTGCAGGCATATATGGTAATCATCTGACCATAACCAATATGGCCAGCGGTTCGATCGTCGGTGGCGAGGGATCCTACGGTGGCGCTGGCAGTGATAGCAACAACGGTGGTAACGGTGGTACCGGAATCGTCGGCGACAGTCTGACGATTATGAATAACGGCTCTATTGTAGGAGGGCGAGCCAGCAATGGCAGAAACGGTGGCACTAACGGTGCAGGTGGCGCAGCGATATCCGGCAGTAACCTGACGATAATCAATAACCGCGTGATTACCGGCGGCGCTCCGTACTCGAGCGGTGGCGAAGCTGGCGCGGCTATCAGTCTTAGCGGCGGCAACAACATGCTGACACTGAATACCGACTCGACTATCACCGGCGATATCAGGCTGGCCGATGGCGCGACAACGTTGCAGATCGTCAGTAATGATGAAGCAAACAGAGCCATCAACGGTAATCTGACGGTGGGTCAGTCGGCCAGCGTGACGCTGGCTGAACAGCCGATTGAATTTTCCGGTAATGCTTCGTTTGCCGATGGGGCAGCGCTCACCCTTGGCAGTGACGTCAGCCTCAAGGCGGCATCGCTTACTGTTGGCGACAACGCCTCGCTTAACGCCAACATTACCCACTGGGATATGCAGGACATTCTTCTGGTTGAAACCACAAACGGGATTACGGGCGCTTTTTCTTACAGTAATGCCCTCGTGGCAGGCATGAACCAGCCGGACTTTGCTTATATCAACGCAGGTTCTCGAGTCATTAAGTACTCTCTGTACTGGAACGGGCTGGATTCGGATGCGCACGGAACGTTCACGCTTGATGAGGGCAGAACCTTCGATCTCGGCGTCGCGCTGGCGGACAATACGGTGCAGGTCAATCCGGCCTGGGACGGTAAAAGCCTGACCAAAGCGGGAGAAGGCACGCTGATACTGTCAGCGGAAAATACCTATACGGGGTCGACTTTTGTCAGTGAAGGCATGCTGAAGACGACCACGTCGAATGCATTTGCCAGTACCTCCGGCGTCATCGTCGGCGAGGAAGGGACGCTTAACCTTAACGGCAACAGCCAGACCGTCAACGCGTTGGATAACCGTGGCACCTTGCTGATTGATGATGATGGTGTTCCGCCTTCCTCACCTCTCAACGTCATGCTGACGGGCGATGTGACGAATAGCGGCAATATCATTCTTAACAACAGCGTGACCAGCGCCGGGAATATATTGACCATCAATGGGGACTATGCGGGTAATGGCGGTACGCTTTCGCTGGGCACCGTTCTCGGCGGCGACAACAGCCTGACGGATAAGCTGGTGATTACCGGCAACGCGACCGGCACGACCTATGTGCATGTTAACAATGAGAATGGCTCAGGAGCCTTGCTGCATGAAGGGATTAAAATTATTGAGACCGGCAGTTCAACGCCAGAGGCCTTTGTGCAACGAGGTCGTATCGTGGCGGGAAGCTATGAATATCACGTGAAGCAGGGAACGGCTGCCGGCAGTGACAGGAATAACTGGTATTTAACCCATTTGGCGGATACGCCTGTTCCTGATGATTCCCCTGATGTCATTGATAACGATCGGCCTGCGCCGGGCGACCCCTCGGATGCGGTCAACCTCTATCGCCCTGAGGGGGGAAGCTATGCCAGCAACCTGGCGGCAGCGAATACGCTGTTTAACACCCGACTGCAGGACCGTCAGGGAGGTTCCTGGTATACCGACCCTGCTACCGGGGAACGGCATATGACCAGTCTGTGGCTGCGTACGTCAGGCGGGCACAGCAAGGGGCGGATGTCGGACGATCAGAACACATCGTCTTCTAACCGCGTTGTTGTGCAGATCGGCGGCGCGTTGTTGCAGGGGAGTGTGAACGGCACGGATGGCTATCAGTTGGGCGTAATGGCAGGCTATGGTAAGCAGGATAACGACATCCATAACAGCCTGTCAGGCTACGATTCTCGTGGTGAGGTGAGCGGCTACAGCGCGGGTCTGTACGGAACCTGGTATCAGAACGCCGTGGATAAAACCGGCCTGTATGTCGATTCATGGGTACTCTATAACTGGTTTGACAATACGGTTAAAGGTGATGAGATTGCTCAGGAAAGCTATAAAAGCAAGGGGCTGACGGCGTCGCTGGAATCGGGTTACGCCTTCCATCTGGGGTCATTCATGGCAGCAGACGACATAGAAAGCAACGTGTATCTTCGCCCACAGGCACAGGTCACCTGGATGGGGGTGAAAGCTAACGACCATACAGAGAAAAACGGCACGCGGGTTCAGGGGCAGGGCGACAACAATATTCAGACCCGTCTGGGCATGCGTCTTTACGTCAATGGTAAAAGCGCTGCGGAAAAAGGAACCGTACGCGAGTTTGAACCCTTTATCGAGGCGAACTGGATACACAACTCGAAGCAGTACGGTGTCAGGATGAATGACACGAGCACCTCCCTGCAGGGAAGTCGAAACGTCGGTGAAGTGAAGGTGGGCGTCGAGGGGCGGTTGACCCGGGACCTGAGCGTCTGGGGCAACGTTGCGCAACAAATGGGTCATAACGGTTTTCGCGATACGAGCGGCGTGCTGGGAATCAAATACCAGTTCTAGCCTTATGATGTGCCTCCAGCCCTCCCGGCTTTTTTGCCGGGAGGGCTGTTTCTCTCTTACTTGCCCCGCACGTTGTGGTATGAGCAATAGCGCAGCATTCCTACTTTTGTCTTAGTGTCAGGCTGCTTTGCCCCTGCCAGAGTGTAGATAACCCCCATGAAGTGGAGGCGTTATGAGCTGGCGACCCATTCTGTATCTGATTGTGACTCCTGATCCTGCATTAAGCGCCCGGCGCGGGTTTTTACGACTGGTGCAACGCTGACGGTATGTCTGGAATTGCGTGTGAGCGCGGATCCCCGTCGCTGACGCTGTGTTATGGTGACTGTTCTCGTTCGCAAAACAGGAGCCTTATCATGTCGCAATATAATCCGTTAAGTGCCCTCCTGGATAAGCAGGATTTCCTGTTGCTGGATGGCGCACTGGCGACGGAGCTGGAAGCGCGTGGGTGCCATTTAGCCGACAGCCTATGGTCAGCGAAAATTCTGCTGGAAAACCCGGAGCTTATCCGCGAAGTGCACCTTGACTATTTTCGGGCGGGGGCGCAGTGCGCCATCACCGCCAGCTATCAGGCGACGCCAGCGGGATTTGCCGCCTGCGGCCTTGATGAGGCGCAGGCGAAAGCGCTGATTGGGAAAAGTGTCGAGCTGGCGCGTAAAGCGCGTGAGGCGTATCTGGCAGAAAATCCGCAGGCGGGCACGCTGCTGGTCGCCGGTTCGGTTGGGCCTTACGGCGCATTTCTGGCTGATGGTTCGGAGTATCGCGGAGATTACACGCTGAGCGGCGAAGATTTTCAGGCGTTTCACCGTCCGCGCGTGGAGGCGTTGCTGGATGCCGGAGTCGATCTGCTGGCCTGCGAAACGCTACCAAATTTTGCCGAGATTCAGGCACTGGCGGCGTTGTTAACCGCATATCCGCGTGCGCGAGCGTGGTACTCTTTTACCCTGCGCGACAGCGAGCATCTGAGCGACGGCACGCCGCTACGCGAGGTTGTGACGTTTCTCGAACACTATCCGCAGACGGTGGCGGTGGGGATCAACTGTATTGCCCTGCAACAGGCCACCGCCGCTTTGCAGCATCTGCACGGGATAACGGCGCTGCCGCTGGTGGTCTATCCGAACAGCGGAGAGCATTACGATGCGAGCAGCAAAAGCTGGCATCATCATGATGAATCGTGTGCGCGCCTGGCGGATTACCTGCCGCAGTGGCAGGCGGCCGGGGCGAAGTTGATTGGCGGGTGCTGTCGCACCACGCCAGAGGATATTGCCGCGCTGAACGCGCAACGTTGAGTTTGTGCCGGGTGTGGCTGATGTCTTACCCGGCATTGCATCATGCCGCATCCGCTAACACAAACATGCCGTACGGGTGGATTTCCAGATAGTACGTCTCACCGACATCCGGCTGCAGGCGTGTAGCGTTGACCTGTAACAGGATCTCCTGTCCGTGCCACTCCACCGTGACTTCATACTGCGGTCCCATATAGGCGACATGACGAATCACACAGCGCTGACTCTCCTCTCCGCGATCGCTTAAGGTGATCGCTTCCGGCCTGACGCCAACGGTGCCGGTGCCCTGAGCCACAAAGTGCGCCGGGCGAGGCAGGCGATAACCAAAGATATCAACAGAGGCTTCGCTGAAGGTCGCCGGGAACAGGTTGGCGTCACCCATAAAGCTCGCCATAAAACGGGAGGCGGGTTGGCGATAGAGATCCTGCGGCGAGCCTATCTGCATGATATGCCCCTTGTTCATCACCAGCACGGTGTCGGAAACCGCAAAGGCTTCGCTCTGATCGTGGGTAACGTACAGCGAGGTGATATCAAACTGCTTTTGCAGCTCGCGGATCTTATCGCGCATGCTGCGGCGCAGGTTGGCGTCGAGGTTACTCAATGGTTCGTCAAATAACAGCACCTTCGGTTTGAGGATCAGCGCGCGCGCCAGCGCCACGCGCTGCTGCTGACCGCCGGAGATCTGATCAACATAGCGGTCCTCGAATCCTTCCAGATCGACCATTGCCAGCGCCTCTTTCACCCGCGTCTTCACATCGGCGCGCGACACGCCCAGCATCTTCAGACCGTAGCCGACGTTTTCCCCCAGCGACATATGCGGGAACAAAGCATACGACTGGAACACCATACAAATATCGCGCTGCTGAATAGAACGATGAGTGACGTCTTCGCCATCAATAAAAATTTGACCTTCGCTCGGTTTTTCCAGACCGGCGACCAGGCGCAGAATGGTGGTCTTCCCGCAGCCGGACGGGCCAAGCAGCGTCACCATCTGCCCTTGCGGGATGGTGAGATTGATATTGTCGATGACCGTGTTGCTGCCGAATCGTTTAGTGACGTTGCGCAGTTCAACGAAATTTTTCTGACTCATAGTGCGCTCCATTACGCCTGGTTTTTGGCTTTAGACCGGGAAATACGCGCTTCCCCAATCAGCCAGTCAAAGATGAAAATAATCGCCAACATGACCACGATCAGAATCGACCCATAGGCAATCGCCACGCCGTACTCGCCGTCTTCCACGCGGTTCAGAATGTAGGCCGTTGCTACGCGGGTGTCCGGTGTAACGAGGAAGACAATCGCGCTGACGGTGGTGATGGCGCGCACGAAGCTGTAGATCAGCGCCGAGAGAATGGCCGGGCGCAGCAGCGGCAACAGAATGTGCGTGATGGTGCGTAAGCTCCCGGCACGCAGACTGAGCGAGGCTTCGTCCAGTGATTTATCGATCTGGCCGAGTCCGGCGATCCCGGCGCGAATACCGACCGGGACGTTACGCATCACCATCGAGATAATGACAATCGCCGCCGTGCCGGTGAGGTATACCGGAGCGCTGTTAAAGGCAAGGATGTACGAAACGCCCGCCACGGTGCCCGGTACGGCAAAGCACAACATGGTGGTGAACTCGATGGTCTTTTTGCCTTTGAACTGCTGGCGCACCACAATCCAGGCGATCAGCAGACCGAAGGCGGCGGTGATCGGCGCGGCAATCCCGGCATACAACAGGGTATCGAGCAGCGAAGGCCATGCGCCGTCACTCATCCCCTGACCAAACAGTTTGATGAAGTTATCCAGCGTCAGGGTGTAGTCCACGCCCCAGTTCACGGTGAAGCTGCCGTAGAAAATGCTGCCATAGAGCAGGGCGTTAAAGGCAATCCATATCGCCAGAATAGCCACCACGCTCCAGACCAGCGTCACCGGCAGCGGCTGGACGTCGCCACGGTACGATTTCCCGGAAACGGTGACGTAAGAGCGCTTGCCAATCCACATGTACTGTACACAGAACACCAGCAGCGAGAACAGCAGCAGGAACGCACCCAGCGTACTGGCGGCCTGGTAATCAAGCTGTGAGCCGGTGATGTAGAAGTAAATTTGCGTTGCCAGCACGTCGAAGTTCCCGCCGAGCACCAACGGGTTACTGAAGTCGGCCAGCGACTGCACGATGACAATCAGGAAGGCGTTCGCCAGCGCCGGTTTCAGCAGTGGGACAAACACGCCGTTAAACGTCTGCCAGCGGCTGGCGCGCAGGGTATATGACGCTTCTTCCAGCGACGGGTGAATGGTTTTGATCGCGCCGTCGAGGATCATAAACGCCATTGGGGTAAACGCCAGCACCTGTGCCAGCCAGATGCCGGTAAATCCGTACAGCCAGTTGGTGTTCGTCAACCCGAACCAGTCGACCATTAATTCGGTCACATAGCCGGAACGGCCCATCATCAGCGTGACGCCAAGCCCCACCACAAACGGCGGTGTGACGATCGGCAGAATCGAAAAGATACGCCCAATAATGGCGCTTCGCTGAGCGATGCGGGTAGTATAAATCGCCAGTACCAGACCGAAGAAAGTACAACCGATACCTACCGCAATCGACAGGGCGATAGAGTTGAGGATCACCTGAATGATATGCGCCTGCGACAGCACATTCATAAACGCCAGCGGCGCGAACTCCCCGGCGTCGTTGGTGAACATTGGGATGAAAATGGCGATGCTCGGCCAGACGATAAAGATGCCGATGAGCGCCACGATAGTGACCAGCGAACCGATCACAAACCGGTCGCCGCCCAGCCATTCGAGGCGGGTCAGCGCCAGCGTCATGATCGCCCCCAGCGCGACAAACAGCACGATAGTGGCGTAGCCTAAACCGCGCCCTTCAACGGTGGCGCTGATGACGATAAACGCCATACACAACAGCGCCCAGCCCGCATCGAGGGTGTGGCGGTTGCGCTGTTCGCGTCTGGCTTCGTGGAACGGGCGTACCAGCAGCAGGCTCGGCAGCAGATACCAGAGCCAACTGATATTGAACCGTGACCAGCCGTAGGCCTCGAGGATTTCATCGCTCGTGGACTCCAGCAGACCGTAATCCAGGCTCCAGCTCGGCAGCAGAACGAATGCCAGCCAGCCGAGTAAAACCCAAAGGAATATCGCATCCCGCTTTTTCACAGGATGGAGTGCAAGTGTGTGTGACATACGTTTTCCGGTGTTCAATCCCGAGTAGGCCGGATACGCGTGAGCGCCATCCGGCATTCAGGGTGACGATGATTGCCGGGGGGCGGCGTTGCCTTACCCGGCCTACGTAACCTTAACGTCAGGAAGTCATCGTGTGGGCTTATTTACCCATCTTCACTTCGCTGACCCATTTATTGATCAACGCTTTACGGACATCCGTTGAACCGTATTTATCCATGTCATAGTTGATAAGCTTCAGGTCGTCGAGCTTCAGCGAGTTCGGCGAGGTTTCGGCGGTGGTATTGGTCAGGATCTGATAGGACTTGCCTTTCTTCCACGCCAGTTCCTGGGCGTCTTTTGACAGTACCCAATCGACAAACAGTTTGGCGTTGTCGAGGTTACGTGCCCCTTTCAGGATGCTGACGCCGCCGATTTCATAACCGGTACCTTCACACGGAGAGATCAGCTCCAGCGGTGCGCCCTGTTCTTTTTCCAGCGAGTAGTCATGCAGGAAGCCAATGCCGATGGCGGTTTCGCCACGAGCCGCGTTACGCGCCGGGGCAATACCGGATTTGGTGTACTGCGAGACGTTGGCGTTCAGTTGTTTCAGGTAATCAAAGGCCTGATCGTCACCCCAGAGTTGGGCGAAAGTGGCCAGTGCGGTGTAGGCCGTACCGGAGCTTTGCGGATCGGCAATCTGAATTTCACCTTTGTATTCCGGTTTGGTCAGGTCTTTCCAGCATTTCGGCACCGGCAGGTTTTTCTCTTTCAGGCGTTGAGTGTTTACGCCAAAACCGAGGATCCCCACGTAGACCGCTGACGAGAGGTTGCCTTTCACTTTCGCCGGATCGCGGAATTTCTCCATGACCTGTTCCAGGTTAGGGGATTTGTACGGCTGCAGCAGACCCATTTCACCGGCCTGAGATTGTGGATCCAACGTGCCGCCGTACCAGACGTCAGCCTGCGGGTTTTTCTTCTCGGCATCAACCTTCGCCAGCGTGCTGCCGGAGCCGTTGCGAATAAACGACGTTTTCACGTCATATTTTTCCCCAAAGGCTTTGGTTTCCGCTTCGCACATCTCGTTGGTGGCGCTGCAATACACCACCAGACGCCCTTTCGCGTGTGCGGCGCCCGATAAGGTCGCCAGCGCAACGGCGGAGGCAATCAGAGTAGAGGTAAGGGTCATTTTCATTGTTTTATCCTTTGACTGAGAGTGGTGGTGATGCCCGCCATCAGCAGCGGCATCAGCAGTAAACCCATAAGTACGGCGGCGACCGAGAGCAAACTGAACATCCCCGACCAGCCGTAGCGTTCAATGACCAGCGACAGAGGCCAGCCCGCCAGCGCTGCCCCCAGATAGGCGAACAGGCCGAGAAAACCAGTGATTGAGCCTGCAGCCGCTTTGTGTCCGCATTCCACCGCCGCCAGACCAATCAACATTTGTGGACCAAAGACAAAAAAGCCCACCGTAAAGAAACAGACAGCAAGCAGGGCGTAATGATGAACGGGTGCCAGCCATAGCGCGGCGACAGAGACCATCAGGCCCAGCGTAAACAGCAAAATCATCGGCGCCCGCTGACCGCTAAACAGCAGGTCCGACCCCCAGCCGGCAAACAGCGCGCCGAGGAGTCCGCCGACTTCAAACAGCATCACCGTGGCGTTGGCGCTGAGCAGGTTGACGCCGTGGCTTTCCGTCAGCCAGATGTTGCCCCAGTCGTTAAGCGCAATGCGGATCAGATAGACCAGTACATACGAAACGCCCAGCAGCCAGATCATCGGGTTTTTCAGCATCGTGGTACGCAGCATTTGCCACAGTCCCATCGGTGGACTCTGCTGCTCCTGGCGCAGCTCCAGCGGATCGTTGCGCCAGTTGCCGACGGACGGTAACCCCTCTTCCTGGGGCGTGCCTTTCAGTTGCAGCGCTAACCCCATTCCCAGCGCCATGCTAATTATCCCTGGCATCAGCATTGCGGCCTGCCAGCCCCACCAGTGGGCGGCGAAGGCGCTAATCAGCGGGATAATCGCCCCGCCAATGTTGATCGACATATTCCAGCAGCCCCACCAGAAGCCGCGTTCGTTACGCGAATACCAGTGGGTCAGCAGGCGAGCACAGGGCGGCCATCCCCAGCCCTGAAAAAAACCGTTCAGCGTCCAGACTGCCAGCAGCAGCGTCAGCGACTCGCCAAAAGCAAACACCACGTTCAACAGGCCAGTAGCGAACAGTCCCGCGCCCATAAACCAACGCTGTCCGTGGCTGTCATGCCACAACCCGGCGGTAAATTTCGACAGGCCGTAGGTCAGATAAAACAAGGAACCCAGCAGACCGATGTCACTTTTATCCAGCCCGAGATCGGTTTGCAGCGCTGGCAGCACGTAGTTAACGCTTTTACGCGTCAGGTAAAACGCGGCGTAACCGATGACCATGTACATCAGCAGCCGGGGACGCAGCGTCCGGTAACGTTGTGTGATGTCAGTTGCTGCGCCTGCGTGCATAGCCGTCTCCGTTTTGTTGACTATAAGAAAGAGAAACCGAAAGGGGATGAGAGAAAGTCCGGAGTGACTAAGACTTTTTCCTGGTCAGAAGGCGATTTGTTGCAAATTTGTGGGCAAGTTAACACTTACCCGCGTACCGTGCCGCGATTCCAGCGCCAGTTCACCCCCGAGGGCGCTGACCCGCTCGCGCATTCCCTGAATGCCAAAACCGGCTATCTTGTCTGCACTGATCCCCACGCCGTTGTCGGACACGTCCAGATGCAGCATATCTCCCTGCTGACGCAGAACAATTCGTACTTCGCTGGCCCCGGCGTGTTTACAGATGTTGTTGAGCAACTCCTGTAACAGTCGATAGAGAGTGAAGCGCACCGTTTCATTCTCGGGCGTGGCGGTAAGCTGATAGTCAAACTGGCAGTGAATGCCGCGTTCCGTAAAGGCAAACTCGTTGAGCAGGTGGAGCAGCGCCTCTTTGAACGACAGTTCGTCCAGCGCGGGTGGGCGAAGCTGGCGCAACAACTGGCGGGTGGAGTGATGGATTCGCCGGGCGAGATCGTTGATCTGGCTGGCGGCGGCCTGGGCTTGCGCCGGATCGTGCGCCCGTTTTACCAGTTGCGACTGGATCTGAATGGCGGTGATGTTCTGCCCAATCTCGTCATGCAGTTCGCGCGCCAGGCTCTTGCGCGTATCCTCTTCGGTATGCACCAGTTTCTCGGCCAGCGCGCGCCGCGCCGCCAGTTCCGCTTCCAGACGCCGGCGATAATGGTGCAGGTTTTGCGCCAGATGCTGCTGACGACTGATGGCGATCCCCAGACCAATACCGAGCAGTGACTGTGTCGCGAGAAAAATCTCCAGTTCAATCAGATTGCTGAAGCCCACGCCAATCTGGCGGGCGATGGTGATCATCATGCTGCCGAGTAGCCCCGAGAGCACGCCACCCTGCCAGCCGAATTTCCACGCCATCACCACGTTGGGCAGAAACACCACAATCAACAGCAGGCGTTCAATCTCTGGCGACAGCACCATCTGGGTGCCAATGCCAATGATAAAAAACAGGCTGCACCAGATGATGAGCGAGGTACGCAGCGGCGGGTTATTGGTGTCCAGACCCAGCAGGTGGTAGCGATGCTGCTGGCGCAGAAACTCGAAGATCAGATAAACGAACGGCGTCAGTAGCACGCCACCGGTAAACGATGCCAGCCCGAGCAGCATCGCCGGACTTTTGACAAACGGCGACAGCAGAGCGGCGTTGAGCAATGAGGCGGCTGTTACCGTGGCCAGCAACAGCGTCAGCCGCTGCCAGTAAAGAGGGAAACGGTACCAGAAAGCCTGTGCGAGGCTGGCGGGAATCATGCTGATAAGCGGTGTGGTCAGCAGAATATAACCATTGAGCAGTTGCTCGCTGTGCAGCCAGAACATCATCATCATCGGTGGCAGCACCAGCGCGAGCCAGTAGCGGCGTGAAAGCAGGATCAGCAGCGCCAGGTAGACGCCGTGCGGCAGGAACAGGGCCGCCTGCTGGCCGTTGTGGGTCAGATAAAAACCGAGCGTCCACAGCATCAGCCAGCCGGTGCCCCAGGCCAGCACAATAAACAGTGAGATGACGACGTGGCGGAGGTTGTGCGACATCAATGCCCCGCCAGTAACTGATGGTCGAGAGCGAAATGAACCAGATCGATGGTGCTGTGACAGTTCAGCTTGCCCAGCACGTTGGCGCGATGGACATGGACCGTTTTATGGCTGAGATCGAGTTTGAAGGCAATCTCCTTAACGCTGTCGCCTTTGACCAGTAAATCAAACACTTCCCGTTCGCGTGGTGTCAGAACTTCCAGTACCGGTGATGACGGTTCTCCACCACGCAACGCCCGCAGCGCATCCGCGCAGAGGTAATGTCCCCCCAGCCCAACGGAACGGACGGCCTGCACTAACTCTTCCGGCCCGCAGCGTTTGGTCAGATAACCGCTGGCTCCCGCATCCAGCGCGCTCTGCACGAAGGCTGGTGTGTCATAGATGCTAAGAATAATGGCGCGAAATTGCGGCCTCTGTGCCCGCAGGCGTTTCAGCAGGCTCAGACCGTTTTCGTCCGGCATGGCGATGTCCATCACCGCAACGTTAACGTCGTCCTGCAACAACGCAGGCCAGGCTTCCGCCGCGCTGCTATACTGGCCTGCGACGTCGAGGTCTTCTTCGAGACTGAGTAACTGCGCAAAGCCGGAACGCACCACCACATGGTCGTCCACCAGCACCACACGTATCATGATTTTGCTCTCTTGCCGGATAATGATCCTATGATGCCTGGCGCCGCTGGGCTGGCAATCAATCAGGTACAGTTATGGAATGAATGTAACAAAATGGCAATATTTGGGGGCGCTGGTGGTATGTGTTTTCATGTCATTTCATTAAAGGGGCCCGGGAAAGATTTCAGGCATTTCCATGTCACTTCATCAAAGGGTTCCGTTCGCTTTATGACTATTGCTTCTTTGGAACTTACTCACCCGCGAACGTGTTAAGGGCGTTCTCCGCCACGCCCTTAACAATCCCGGCTCCCGGCAAGGAAAATCGCCACTTCGTGGTCCATTCGCCTTATGTCGTCTGCCTTTCGGGTCGGGGTCGAGCCTGCATCCCTGCAGGCCGACCCCTCCGCCCGCTTCCCTGCGGGCGGACCCGGGCAGCCGTCAACGGTTCATCGATTTTCACGCCGGACCAATGGCACCGCTTCGATTCTCTGCTCTTCAGGTAAATTCATTTCGCTGTAAAAAAAGCAAACCGCAGAGATGGTCAGGTGTGGATGGGTCCGGCTGAAAATTGCCGACAATTTTCCTGCCGGGAGGCAGGATTGTTAAGGAGGCGGCGACGAGCCTCCTTAACACGTTCGCGGAAAATTTACGTCCAGAGAATCACGGTTCGTAGGGCGAACGGAACCCTTTGATGAAGTGACATGAAAACGTCTGTTCCACGGTTAGAAATACAAGGCGAACGGAACCGTTTGATACGGTGACATGAAAGTCATATCCCAACTAACCATTCCCACTTTTTTTCTAAAAACGCTTTGTTCTTAGCAAGAATTTTTAATTCCTTTATCAAATCCGGCCATAACGAAATACTGCCTCCATAACAAGACAGGGGAGCAGACACTATGGCCGTTTCATCGCGTAATACACTTCTTGCCGCACTGGCATTCATCACCTTTCAGGCGCAGGCGGTGAACGTCACCGTCGCGTATCAAACCTCCGCTGAACCGGCAAAAGTGGCCCAGGCGGATAACACCTTCGCCAAAGAGAGTGGGGCCACCGTCGACTGGCGTAAATTCGACAGCGGCGCGAGTATTGTGCGCGCCCTGGCCTCCGGCGACGTACAGATCGGCAATCTCGGCTCCAGTCCGCTGGCGGTCGCCGCCAGTCAACAGGTGCCGATCGAGGTTTTCCTGCTGGCGTCAAAACTCGGTAACTCCGAAGCTCTGGTGGTGAAAAAAACGATTGGTAAACCCGAGGATCTGATCGGCAAACGCATCGCGGTGCCGTTTATCTCCACCACCCACTACAGCCTGTTGGCCGCGTTAAAACACTGGGGGATTAAACCCGGTCAGGTGGAGATTGTGAACCTGCAGCCGCCAGCGATTATCGCCGCCTGGCAGCGCGGAGATATTGATGGTGCCTACGTCTGGGCACCTGCCGTTAACGCGCTGGAAAAAGACGGCAAGGTGCTGACCGACTCGGAAAAAGTCGGTGAGTGGGGCGCACCGACGCTGGATGTGTGGGTCGTGCGCAAAGACTTTGCCGAGAAGCATCCGGAGGTAGTGAAAGCCTTCGCGAAAAGCGCCATCGACGCGCAGCAGTCCTATATCGCCAATCCCGACGAATGGCTGAAGCAACCGGAGAACATCAGCAAGCTGTCGCGTCTGAGCGGCGTTCCGGAAGCCGATGTGCCGGGACTGGTAAAAGGCAATACCTATCTCACTCCCCAGCAGCAGACGGCTGAGCTAACCGGACCGGTAAACAAAGCGATTATCGACACCGCGCAGTTTCTGAAAGAGCAGGGCAAGGTGCCTGCGGTGGCAAGCGATTACAGCCAGTACGTCACCGACCGCTTCGTGCAATAAAGGAGGCGCTGATGCTGCAACTTTCTCATCTGTACGCCGATTACGGTGGTAAACCGGCGCTGGAAGATATCAATCTGACGCTCGACAGTGGTGAGCTGCTGGTGGTGCTGGGGCCTTCGGGATGTGGCAAAACGACGCTGCTGAACCTGATTGCCGGATTTGTACCGTATCAACACGGTAGCATTCAGCTGGCGGGAAAACGCGTTGACGGGCCGGGGGCAGAGCGCGGCGTGGTGTTTCAGCACGAAGGGCTGCTGCCGTGGCGCAACGTGCAGGATAACGTCGCGTTGGGTCTGCAACTGGCGGGCATCGGGAAAGCGCAGCGTGTCAGCATCGCTCAGGATATGTTGAAAAAAGTGGGGCTGGAAGGCGCGGGAAAACGCTTCATCTGGCAGCTTTCCGGCGGTCAGCGCCAGCGCGTTGGCATTGCCCGCGCGCTGGCGGCGAACCCACAGCTGTTGCTGCTGGATGAACCCTTTGGCGCGCTGGACGCCTTTACCCGTGAACAGATGCAAACCCTGCTGCTGAAACTCTGGCATGAGACCGGCAAGCAGGTGCTGCTGATAACACATGATATTGAAGAAGCAGTGTTTATGGCGACCGAACTGGTGCTGTTGTCACCAGGACCTGGCCGGGTGCTGGAGCGTCTGCCGTTGACCTTTGCCCGGCGCTTTGTGGCAGGCGAAGCGAGCCGCAGCATTAAGTCCGATCCGCAGTTTATCGCGACCCGCGAATATGTCTTAAGCCGCGTCTTTGAACAACGGGAGGCCTTCTCATGAGTGTGGTGATCAACGACAAACCGCGCCAACGGCCACTGAGATGGCGCTGGCCGTTCTCGCGCCAGATTACGCTGAGCCTGGCGACGCTAACGGTGATTCTGGCGGTGTGGTGGACGGTTGCCGCGCTGCAGCTGATAAGCCCGTTGTTTTTGCCGCCGCCGGACCAGGTGATGCAAAAGCTTATCACCATCGCTGGTCCGCAAGGATTTATGGATGCCACGCTGTGGCAGCATCTGGCCGCGAGTCTGACCCGCATCGTGCTGGCGCTGCTGGCTGCGGTGGCGTTCGGTATTCCGATCGGGATTGCGATGGGGCTCAGTCCGACGCTACGCGGCATTCTCGAT
Organism: Citrobacter amalonaticus; assembly: GCF_018323885.1. Lineage (NCBI taxonomy): Bacteria > Pseudomonadati > Pseudomonadota > Gammaproteobacteria > Enterobacterales > Enterobacteriaceae > Citrobacter > Citrobacter amalonaticus. The sequence goes on from NZ_AP024585.1 coordinate 1,177,490, forward strand.
CCGATCATCGAGCTTTATCGTCCGGTGCCGCCGCTGGCTTATCTGCCATTAATGGTTATCTGGTTCGGGATTGGCGAAACGTCCAAGATCCTGTTGATCTACCTGGCAATTTTTGCCCCGGTCGCCATGTCGGCGCTGGCGGGCGTGAAGAGCGCGCAGCAGGTACGGATCCGCGCCGCCCGATCGCTGGGCGCGAGCCGGGCGCAGGTACTGTGGCTGGTGATCCTGCCAGGCGCGCTGCCGGAGATCCTCACCGGATTACGCATCGGACTTGGCGTGGGCTGGTCGACGCTGGTGGCGGCGGAGCTGATTGCGGCAACGCGGGGGTTAGGGTTTATGGTGCAGTCGGCCGGTGAGTTTCTGGCGACCGACGTGGTGCTGGCGGGGATCGCGGTGATTGCGATTATCGCCTTTATTTTAGAACTGGGTCTGCGTGCGCTTCAGCGCCGTCTGACGCCCTGGCATGGAGAAGTCCAATGAGTGAACGTCTGAGCATTACCCCGCTGGGGCCGTACATCGGCGCACAGATCGCCGGGGCGGATTTGACCCGTCCGCTGAGCGACAATCAGTTTGAGCAGCTTTATCACGCGGTACTGCGCCATCAGGTGGTGTTCCTGCGCGAACAGGCCATTACGCCACAACAGCAACGGGCGTTGGCCCAGCGCTTTGGCGATCTGCATATCCATCCGGTCTATCCGCATGCGGAGGGCGTCGAGGAGATTATCGTGCTGGATACCCACAATGATAATCCGCCGGATAATGACAACTGGCACACCGACGTGACGTTTATTGAGACACCGCCTGCCGGGGCGATTCTGGCGGCAAAAGCGTTGCCGTCAACCGGGGGCGACACGCTGTGGACCAGCGGCATTGCGGCGTATGAGGCGTTGTCGGAGCCGTTTCGTCAGTTGCTGAGCGGTTTGCGGGCGGAGCATGACTTCCGCAAGTCCTTCCAGGAATACAAATACCGCAAAACAGAGGAAGAGCATCAGCGCTGGCGTGAAGCGGTGGCAAAGCATCCGCCGCTGGTGCACCCGGTGGTAAGAACCCATCCGATCAGTGGTAAACAGGCGCTGTTTGTGAATGAAGGCTTCACTACGCGCATTGTTGACGTCACGGAGAAAGAGAGTGAGGCGCTGCTTGGCTTTCTGTTTGCGCATATTACGAAACCGGAATTCCAGGTGCGCTGGCGCTGGCAGCCGAATGATGTGGCGATTTGGGATAATCGTGTGACGCAGCATTATGCGAACGCCGATTACCTGCCGCAGCGGCGTATTATGCACCGTGCCACGATTTTAGGGGATAAACCGTTTTATCGAGCGCCGTAATTTCCGCCTCGGGCCGGTATGTCATTGTCGGCCCGGTACGCGTCACGTCACCGGGCAATGGCGTGATAAATGTGCCTCAATATAGCGCTGATAACGGTTGGCCTTCAGACGGGTCAAATCCACCAATACCAAGCCATCTACGCAGTGGTTAAAATCCGGATCGCTGCCGAAATCGATGAACTGTACGCCGCCGGGTTCGCAGAGCTCTGAGTATTGCTTATAGAGTGGGGGAATACCGCAGCCCAGATTTCCCAGCAGCGACTTCAGCCGCGTCAGATCGTCGGCGTAGTCGCTACCGGTAAACTGCGCCAGCACATCCGGTAGCGAAGCGGGATACGGCTGGCGTGAGACGGCCAGCGGATGCGTGGGCGGGAACCACAGACGATAGAAGGCAACCAGCAGATCGCGCGCATCCGGCGGTAATCCTCCGGAGATAGACACGGGTCCGAACAGGTAACGATACTGCGGGTAACGCGCCAGGTATGCGCCGATTCCTGACCAGAGATAATCCAGCCCGCGACGTCCCCAGTAGCGCGGCTGAATAAAGCTACGTCCCAGTTCAATACCGTGTTTCATGATGTCCGCCATCTGCTCATCGTAATCAAACAGACTGTGACTGTAGAGTCCATCCAGCCCCTGCTTTTCCAGTTGTTGTGCGCAGGGGATAAACCGGTAAGCGCCGACGATCTCAAGATCCTCCTCGTCCCATAAGATCAAATGCAGATAGTCATCATCGTAGCGATCGATATCTCTGCGCTTGCCGCTCCCTTCACCCACGGCGCGAAAGGCGATTTCACGCAGTCGTCCCAGCTCGCGCAGGACCGTCGCTTCCTCTTGCCCGTTGCGCTGCCAGAGATAAATGTGCTTACCGTCGGCGGTTATTCCCAGACATTCCGCCTGTGCCAGCTCGCGTTTCAGTCGCGCTCTGTTTTCCGGCGGGGCGATTGTCGATTCGGTACGAAAGAGACCTGGTCGGCCTTTGCCCAACGCAATCACGTGCTCCCGGCACTTTTCCGCCTGCTCGCGCACGCTGCTTTTGCTGGTAGACCATTGCGTCCAGGCAATTTGTTGGCCTATACGTACGGGTAGCGTGCTGCCACGGCGGCGAAACATTTGCTGCATTAACAGCAGCAGCGTGGCGCGGGAAGAAACCAGTCCGCTGGCATAGAACAGCGGACTGTTATAGGCCTGAATATGTACCGGTAGCAGCGGCGTCCGGTACTTTTCTGCCATGCGGATAAACCCGGAGTGCCAGCGGCGTTCAGCGATTCCCTTTAGCGTCAGACGCGAAACTTCCCCTGCCGGGAAGAAAACCAGCGCGCCGCCGGTCTGCAGATGGCTATCCATTTGCTGTAACGACGATTTTGGCGTGCGTCCCTGAATATTATCGACCGGGATAAACAACGAACTCAGAGGTTCCAGATGGGAGAGCAGCCGGTTAGTCACCACTTTGATGTCGCGCCGTACGCGGGAGAGGGCATAGATGAGCGCCAGTCCATCCAGCGCCCCGGTAGGGTGGTTGGCAATAATGATCAGAGGGCCATTTTCGGGGATGTTTTCAATGTGGTGCTCGGGGATTTCACAACGTATTTGGAGATGTTCCAGGACTTGTTCCACCATATCCACGCCTTTCAGATGGCAATGGCGGGCGGCAAACAGCTGGAACTCTTTTTCATACAATACGCGTTGTAACACCTTTTTCTGCCAGGGCGTGGTTCTCGCCTCGGGCCAAAGGTCGCTGAGTACGTTATCGAGACTGAACATCACAACACCTCCTTCTTCCTGTGCTGACAGTAGAAGCGGTAAGTGTCGCTGGTATGACGTTTGGGTGACGTTTTGGGGAAAGGCCGGATGGCGAGGCCACCCGGCATGTTCAGGGAAAACTTAACGCAGGATTTTTTTCTCTGCCAGATCCAGTGCGAAGTAGCTGAAGATCAGATCCGCGCCTGCGCGTTTGATAGCGCCTAAGCTTTCCAGTACCACTTTTTCTTCATCAATGGCGCCTGCCATAGCGGCAAATTTGATCATCGCGTATTCGCCGCTGACCTGATACGCGCCGAGCGGCAGCTCTGTGCGCTCACGAATGTCACGCAGTACGTCAAGATAGGCCCCCGCCGGTTTCACCATCAGGCAGTCCGCGCCCTGTGCTTCATCAAGCAACGATTCGCGAATCGCTTCACGGCGGTTCATCGGGTTCATCTGGTAAGTTTTGCGATCGCCTTTCAACGCCGTGCCCGCCGCTTCGCGGAACGGACCATAGAACGACGAGGCAAATTTGGTGGAGTAGGACATGATGGCGGTGTCGGTAAAGCCTGCGGCATCCAGCGCCTGGCGAATCGCCTGCACCTGACCATCCATCGCCGCGGAAGGGGCGATGAAATCTGCGCCTGCGGCGGCCGCGACAACCGCCTGTTTACCCAGGTTTGCCAGCGTGGCATCGTTATCGACGCCGTGTTCACACAGCACGCCGCAGTGGCCGTGGGAGGTATATTCGCAGAAGCAGGTGTCTGACATCACGATCATTTCTGGTACGGTCTGCTTGCAGATACGCGACATCCGCGCCACCAGACCGTCTTCCTTCCAGGCATCGCTACCGGTGTCATCGGTATGGTGTGAGATGCCAAAGGTCATGACGGAACGAATACCGGCGTTGGCAATACGCTCAATCTCGCGCGCCAGGTGTTTTTCCGGGATGCGCATGACGCCGGGCATGGCCTCAATCGCTTTGTAGTCGTCGAGTTCTTCTTCAACAAAGATCGGCAACACCAGATCGTTCAAGCTGAGTGTTGTCTCTTCAAACATGGCACGTAGCGCTGCAGATTTGCGCAGACGGCGAGGGCGATGGATTAAGTCTGTCATGGGATGCCTGATGCTTGTGAAAGTGAAGGCCATAGTATACCTGAAGCCGCGGGCGAGTGTTTTACGAAAATGGGCCTTATGGTTTTGTTTTATTAATAAATAAAAGAAATTGCATGGCAATTTTTTAATATGAATAGCTAAAAATTCATATTTGAAAGTGTGATTGTTATTCGTTTGGTTATTTTGAATATCTATTTATTTGAGTTTTTATGTATTTAGGTTGGCTGGTTTTTTATTTTTTTTCGTTATTATCAATACTCGCTGTATTAAGTATTGATTTATTATATGTATCCTTGTCTTTTTCCTTTTTATTGTATTGATTTATAAGTTATTTTTTATTTTTCAACTGAGTGTTTCCCTGGTTTTTATTATTGTCCGTTTTCGGACTACGGATAAAGAATAATTGAACCTTTCATTGTGGACACCGCATAATCCTCTTCGCGAAACATAATGTTTTCTATGCATTGATATTGATGGATCAACACTATTACGTCCCTGAGGAGGGATGACAAATGCACTCCTGGAAAAAGAAACTTGTAGTCTCACAATTAGCATTAGCCTGCACTTTGGCAATCACTTCTCAGGCGAATGCTTCAACTGATATTTCTGGCAAGACGTACACCACCTTTGAACACCTTAACGACGCGACTTATGCGGATGGTGTGTACTACGATGGCTATGTCGGCTGGAATAACTACGGCACCGATAGCGTGTATAACGGAGACATCTATCCGGTCATCAATAACGCGACCGTTAACGGTGTGATTTCAACGTACTATCTGGATGATGGTCTGACGACCAACACCAACAGTAACAGCCTGACGATTAAAAACAGTACTGTTCACGGAATGATTACCTCACAGTGCATGACGGAGGATTGTGCCGGACGTGATGCGACCGGCTATGTTTATGATCGTCTGGCGCTGACCGTTGATAACTCAACTATCGACGACAACTACGAACATTATACTTACAACGGCACCCATACCGACGGCACTGCAGATACGCATGTGGTTGATGTCTACAACCTGGGCACCGCGATCACTCTAGATCAGGAAGTTGACCTGGCTATCAGCAACAACTCCCATGTTGCCGGTATTACCCTGACTCAGGGTTATGAATGGCAGGATGTTGACGATAATACCGTCAGCACTGGCGTAAACAGCAATGAAGTGTTCAATAACACCATTACGGTGAAGGACTCTACCGTGACCTCAGGCTCATTGTCTGACGAAGGCACCACGGGTTGGTTCGGCAATAACGGTAACGCCAGCGATTACAGCGGTACAAACACCGCAGATGATATTGCATTAGCTGTGATTGCAAATCCGGCGGCAGACAATGCGATGCAGACCACCGCAACTTTCAGTAATTCTACGCTGATGGGCGATGTGGTTTTCTCCAGCAACTTTGACGAAAACTTCTTCCCGAACGGCGCTGATAGCTATCGTGATACCGATGCAAATGTGGATACCAACGGCTGGGATGGCACCGATCGTCTGGATCTGACATTAGATAACGGTAGTAAATGGGTGGGTGCGGCGATGTCCGTCCACCAGGTCGATACCGATGGCGACGGTGTGTATGACAGCGTTGCTGCGGGTACTGACGCGACTGCTACGCTGATTGATATCGCGTCTAACAGCCTGTGGCCGACCTCAACGTATGGCATTGATAACGGCGACACCGCCTATGACGAAAATGGTCATGTTGTGGGTAAAGAGGTTTATCAAAGCGGTCTGTTCAACGTCACGCTGAAGAATGGTTCACAGTGGGATACCACCAAAACCTCTCTGATTGATACGCTGAGCATCAACAGCGGTTCTGTGGTGAACGTCGGCGATTCATCGCTGGTTTCTGACACCATTGGCCTGACCGGTGGCGCAGCGCTGAACATTAACGAAGATGGTCATGTCGCGACAGATACCCTGACGGTTGACAACAGTACCGTGACTATTGCTGATGATGTGGCTTCAGGCTGGAGCGTGGGTGATGCTGCGCTGTATGCCAACACCATTAAGGTCACAAACGACGGTGTTCTGGATGTCGGTAACAGCGCGGACTATGCGCTGCAGACGGATACCCTGAATCTGACCAGCACCACCGATGCGGGTGGCAATGTGCATGCCGGTGTATTTGACATTCACAGCAACAACTACGTTCTGAACGCTGATCTGGTCAACGATCGCACTGCAGACACCAGCAAGTCTAACTATGGTTACGGTGTTATCGGCATGAATTCCGATGGTCACCTGACGATTAATGGTAACGGCGATGCTTACACCGCTGATCTGTCTGAAGTGGATAACGCGGGCGACGGCATTGCGGCGGCAACCGGTAACTACAAAGTGCGTATCGATAACGCCACGGGTGCAGGCTCCATTGCCGATTACAAAGGCAAAGAGCTGATCTACGTTAACGATAAGAACAGCACCGCGACTTTCTCTGCGGCCAATAAAGCAGACCTGGGGGCGTACACGTACCAGGCTCAGCAGCAGGGTAATACAGTTGTTATGCAACAGATGGAGCTGACTGACTATGCCAATATGGCGCTGAGCATCCCGTCTGCGAACACCAATACCTGGAACCTGGAGCAGGATACCGTTGGAACACGTCTGACCAACTCTCGCCACGGTCTGGCGGATAACGGCGGCGCATGGGTAAGCTACTTCGGCGGCGGTTTCAGCGGCGACAATGGCACCATCAATTACGACCAGGATGTCAACGGCATCATGGTGGGTGTGGATACCAAAGTTGATGGTAACAACGCTAAATGGATTGTTGGTGCGGCAGCCGGTTTCGCTAAAGGCGACATGAGCGACCATACCGGCCAGGTAGATCAGGATAGTCAGTCTGCTTACCTGTACTCCTCTGCCCGATTTGCCAATGACGTCTTTGTGGATGGCAACCTGAGCTACTCTCACTTCAACAACGATCTGTCTGCCAATATGAGTGACGGTCAGTATGTCGATGGCAACACGTCAACAGATGCCTGGGGCTTCGGTTTGAAAGTGGGCTACGACTGGAAAGTGGGTGACGCGGGTTATGTTACGCCGTATGGCAGCGTGTCAGGTCTGTTCCAGTCTGGTGACGACTATCGTTTGAGCAACGACATGCATCTTGACGGTCAGTCTTACGACAGCATGCGCTATGAACTGGGTGTGGATACGGGCTATACCTTCACCTATAGCCAGGATCAGGCTCTGACGCCTTACTTCAAACTGGCGTACGTGTATGACGATCAGGGCAACCATGCGGATGTCAACGGCGATTCAATCGACAATGGCACCAAAGGTTCAGCGGTTCGCGTTGGGCTGGGTACGCAGTTCAGCTTTACCAAGAACTTCAGCGCGTATACCGATGCGAACTACCTTGGCGGCGGCGATGTTGATCAGGACTGGTCGGCTAACGCAGGCGTTAAATATACCTGGTAATCATTCCCTTACGGAAATGGATATCGCGTCGTTAATCTAAAAAATGCCCGTCAAGAATTTGGCGGGCATTACTGCAAGGAACGCGCAGATGTTATCTCTGAATAAACCGTTAAAAGAATTTGCTCAGCTTGATAAGTCGTTGTCAAAATTTGGGACACGTTTTGAATATGTCCATGCAAAACATCTTCTTTATTCCACTGAAAAGAATCCCGACACGACGGTAGTGATTCTGGAAGGGATCATCTCATTAAGACGTAATGAACATATTCTTGTGGGTATCGCCCAGGCCCCTTTCATTATGGGATTGAGCAATGGGGTGATGAAAAATGATGCTCATTATGATCTCATCAGCGAGGGAGTATGTTCAGGTTATCACCTGCCGTCGTTACAAGCTGTTGAGATTATTGAAGAATATCAGCTATGGCGTGAGGCGTTTTACTGGCTGACCTGGCAGAACCGTATCCTGCAGCAGCGCGATCGCCAGTTAATTGGTAATAATTCCTACGAACAGATCCGAACCACCCTTTTCTCGATGATTGAGTGGGATGAAGGTTTACGCTCAAAAATTGGGGTGATGAGTTATATTCATCAGCGCACGCAAATTTCGCGTTCCGTGGTAGCAGAGGTCCTTGCGGCGTTACGAAAAGGCGGCTACATCGAAATGAATAAAGGCAAACTGGTGGGAATAAACCGTTTGCCTTCTGATTATTAATTAAGACGCAGGAACCTCGCGCGGTGTATTTTCGCTCAGTTCAACCACCAGTTCGTTAATACCGTCGCTCATGCTTGTGAAGCGGGTGAGCGGAGAGCGAGTGACAACGACAAACGCACCCACATTTTTTTGCGGAATCATTGCCATATAGGTAATGAACCCTCCGCCACCGCCGGTCTTTTGAATAATGCCCGGGCGTCCATTCTTCGGCGCCATATAGACCCATCCTAAGCCCAACGCATCGGCCTTGCCGGGGACATCCATACCGGTTACCCGCGTTAACTGCGCGCGCTGATAAATCAACGTTTGCATTCTGTCGGCCTGATTACTGCGCTGGTAAAAATCAGAGGAAAGATACTGCTGCATCCAGCGCATCATATCCCCCGGCGTTGAATAAACCCCGCCGCTGCCGATGGCTGCCAGCGTGTTATTACACGGACTGGCCCCTTTCTCCGCGACCATCAGACGTTTGCACTGATCGGGAGAGGGAGTATAGGTCGTGTCTTTCATGCCCAGCGGGCGGGTGATTTTCTCTTCAAAAAGCTGGGCATAGGGTTTGCCGGAGGCGTTTGCCAGCGCATCCGCCAGCAGGTCGAACGCCAGATTGGAATAGGCCGCCTGTGAACCCGGAGCGGCTTTTAACGTCGCCGTGGAGAGATAGCTCCAGCGCTGTTCACGCGTCGGCCAGACAAATACCGGGCGCTTTGCCGCGCCGCCGGGTTGTTCACGGGGCAGTGCGCTGGTGTGCGTCGCCAGGTTGACCAGCGTGATCGGTTTTCCCTCATACGACGGTACGCGCGCGCCGACGGGGGCATATTTGCTCAGCGGATCGTTCAGTTTTACGGTGCCCTGATCGAGCAGTTTGACCAACATTTCACTGGTCATCAGTTTGGTGAGTGATGCAATGCGAATCACCGAATCCAGCTGCGGACGAACGTTATTGCCCGGACGGGTTTCACCGAAGCTGCGAAAAACACGCTGGTTTCCGTCGATCACGACGAGTGCCATCCCCGTCGCGCCGCTGCCATAAAAAATATGTTCGGCGTAACGTTCGACAATATCAGACGCAAAAACCGGTTCGGCAACAGGCTGAGCCGCCTGGACTGAGGTCAATGACGCCGCACACAGCGCGGCAGAAAAAAGCAGACTACGTTTCAACGGTGGTGTCCATGAATGAGAGTAAAAAACTAAGCGTATTTATACTACTGTACCGCCTGTTGCAAAGCGCTAATTAGAGCAAGGATAGTGAGAAAAACGTAACGACGCGTAAACGTAGCGTTTTTGCCGCGAAAGAAAGTCCGCTTTTGTGATCCGCGGCGTGCAATAATCTTTCATTACCACTCTTGGATGGGGCTGACGATGTCTGAAAAACGGGTTGTGATGGTTGTTGATATGCAAATCGGCGTGTTTGCCACGCCGCGTATTAATCGGGATGCGTGTGTGGAACGTATCAATCAATTGACGCGGGCAGCCGATCTCACGATTTTTATTCAACACACCGAGGCGGGTGGCCTGGAGGAGGGGAGCGCGGGGTTTGCGCTGCTGCCTGAACTGGAGACACCCGTGAACGCCAAATATGTCACGAAAACCGCCTGTGATGCTTTTTACAAAACGGCGCTCGAACAGTTGCTCCGCGAGCAGGCGATTTCACACTTTGTCATCTGCGGCTGTGCGACGGACTATTGTGTCGATACCACCATCAGAAACGGTGCCAGCCGGAGTTATCGCATTACGGTTGCGGAAGATGCCCACACCACCGCACATCGCGCGGCTGCACCTGCCCAGACGCTGATTGCGCACCATAATGATGTCTGGCGCAATCTGATCGTGCCGGGCAATCCGGTACGTGTGAAACCCGTCGAAACAATTCTTCAGGACTGGAAAACGAACTAAGCGTCGCCATGTTGGTCACAATGGGCGGTTTCGCCTGTTGTGATCGTTTATTTTTAGTCCGCACAGCGGCAGAAGCACAGCAGTTGTCATAACGATAAGAAGTGAGCAGGAGAGCATCATGTTTAAGTCTTTTTTCCCCAAGCCGGGTCCTTTTTTCCTTTCGGCTTTTATTTGGGCAATAGTCGCGGTTATTTTCTGGCAAGCCGGTGGTGGGGACTGGGTTGCGCGGATGACTGGTGCAACGGGCGCCGTGCCTATCAGCGCCGCCCGTTTCTGGTCGTCGAGCTACCTGATTTTTTATGCCTACTACGTGCTCTGCGTCGGGCTGTTTGCGCTGTTCTGGTTTCTCTACAGTCCGCATCGCTGGCAGTACTGGTCAATTCTTGGCACCTCGCTGATTATCTTCGTCACCTGGTTTCTCGTTGAAGTCGGGGTGGCCGTCAACGCCTGGTATGCGCCATTTTACGATCTGATCCAGACCGCCCTCAGCGCACCACATAAGGTCACCATGAGCCAGTTCTATAACGAACTGGGGATCTTTCTTGGTATCGCGCTGATTGCCGTGGTGATTAGCGTGCTGAACAACTTTTTTGTCAGCCACTATGTGTTCCGCTGGCGTACGGCGATGAACGAATATTACATGGCGCAGTGGCAGCATTTGCGCCATATCGAGGGGGCCGCGCAGCGTGTGCAGGAAGACACCATGCGTTTTGCCTCAACGCTGGAAAGCATGGGCGTGAGCTTTATTAACGCTATCATGACGCTAATCGCCTTCCTGCCGGTGCTGGTTGCGCTTTCTCCGCACGTGCCCGAACTGCCGATAGTCGGCCATGTGCCTTATGGCCTGGTGATTGCGGCGATCGTCTGGTCACTGATGGGCACCGGTATGCTGGCGGTAGTCGGGATCAAGCTCCCGGGACTGGAATTTAAAAATCAGCGGGTGGAAGCGGCTTATCGTAAAGAGCTGGTATACGGGGAAGATGATGCCAACCGCGCCACGCCGCCGACGGTTCGTGAGCTGTTCAGTGCGGTTCGCCAGAACTATTTCCGTCTCTATTTCCACTACATGTATTTTAATATCGCGCGCATTCTCTACCTGCAGGTGGACAACGTTTTCGGGTTGTTCCTGCTGTTTCCGTCGATTGTTGCCGGTACGATTACCCTGGGTCTGATGACGCAAATTACCAACGTCTTTAGCCAGGTGCGGGGCGCGTTCCAGTACCTGATCAACTCTTGGACAACGCTGGTTGAACTGATGTCTATCTATAAACGTCTGCGCAGTTTTGAGCGTGAACTGGACGAGCGGGATATTCAGGCTGTCACCCACACACTTGGTTAACAAAAGGAAACGTTATGTCGGCAGTGTCTCGTCTTTACCCTTTGTCATTGCTGGCCGGACTGGTGCTGGCGGGATGTAGCAGTCAGCCTTCGCAACCGCTCAAAAAAGGCGAGAAACCGGTCGATGTCGCGAGCGTGGTGCGCCAGAAAATGCCGGCCAGCGTGAAGGATCGGGACGCCTGGGCGCAGGATATCGCCAAAACCTTTGAAAGCCAGAAGCTGGCACCGACGGTGGAAAATATCTGTTCGGTGCTGGCGGTCGCGCAGCAGGAGTCCAACTATCAGGCCGATCCCGCCGTTCCGGGATTGAACAACATTGCCTGGAAGGAGATAGACCGGCGCGCCGAACGGATGCATATTCCGGTTTTCCTGGTGCATACCGCGCTGAAAATCACCTCCCCGAACGGGAAAAGCTATAGCGAGCGTCTGGACACAGTAAAAACGGAAAAACAGCTCAGCGCCATTTTCGATGACTTTATTAATATGGTGCCGATGGGGCAGACGCTGTTCGGTTCGCTGAATCCGGTCCATACCGGTGGTCCGATGCAGGTCAGCATTGCGTTTGCCGAGCAGCACAGCAAAGGATATCCGTGGAAGATGGAGGGAACGGTGCGCCAGGAAGTGTTCAGCCGTCGCGGTGGACTCTGGTTCGGAACCTACCATTTGCTCAATTACCCGGCCAACTACAGCGCGCCGATTTTCCGCTTTGCCGACTTCAACGCCGGATGGTATGCCAGTCGAAACGCCGCGTTTCAGAACGCAGTCAGTAAAGCCAGCGGCGTCAAACTGGCGCTGGATGGCGACCTGATCGCCTACGGCAGTAAAGACGCCGGTAAAACGGAGCTGGCGGTGCGTAAACTGGCGGGAAAACTGGATCTCAGCGAAAGCGCGATCCGTCGCCAACTGGAGAAAGGCGACAGTCTGGCGTTTGAAGAAACGGCGCTTTACAAAAAGGTGTTTACGCTTGCTGAAGCAAAGACAGGGAAGAGATTACCGCGTGAAATGCTGCCCGGTATTCAACTGGAAAGCCCGAAAATCACCCGTAATCTCACCACGGCATGGTTTGCAAAACGGGTCGACGATCGTCGGGCGAAGTGCATGGGGCAATAACCGCCTGGCCATTACTGGCGGCGGTAGCGCCAGCGCAGAATGGCGGCGATGACGCCGAAAATCAGACTGCCGACCAGAAACGGCACCAGACCAAAGATGGTGCCGACGCCCAGCCCAATCTCTACGCGCGGGCGTCCTGTCTCTTGCACTTGCATCAGATGTTCATATACGCCAGGCGCGTGAACCAGCAGGTTCAGGATCTGCGCCCCGGCCCAAAAACAGAACAGAACAAACACGGCATAAGCGATATTGCCTGGCGTAGAGGCGGTTTCTCGATGTTTCCCGTTAAACAAGGATTTTGAGAGAGTGAAATCAGCCATAAATGACCTCCGCGAGTAATTCTGCATCTCTGACACCATGCCAGTAACTTACCGTGAGTGTGACAGGTCATCGCGTTTGTCAATATCAGAATGATGGTAATTTCAGTCTGGGATGAATCCTGGATTGCAGATTTTTGTCAGTTGTCACAAATTTGTTACCTTAAATTAAATTTGGCAACATTTAAGAAATTCCGCACACGACACAGACCGGTTTCCCGTAATATGCGACGATACGTTTTTTTCGCTGCGGAGTTTCCATGAACCTGCCTTTAAAAATTCGCCGTGACTGGCACTACTACGCCTTTGCTATCGGCCTGATTTTCATTCTGAACGGCGTTGTCGGGCTATTGGGGTTTGAAGCCAGGGGCTGGCAAACCTATGCCGTGGGGCTGGTGACCTGGATCGTCAGTTTCTGGCTGGCAGGATTGATTATTCGTCGTCGCGTGGAGGATGACGCGGCGTAAGCCTGACAACAAACCGCTGTCAGGCTTATCGGGGAGTGCAGATTACATCGTCGTTTTCAGCGCGTTATCTGCAGCATGGCGCTCCAGCGCCAGTTCGATCAAACGGGTGATCAAGTCGGTGTAACCTAATCCACTGGCCTGCCAGAGTTTCGGATACATGCTGATGTTGGTAAAGCCTGGCAGGGTGTTGATCTCATTGATCACCACCTCATTGTCGGCGGTTAAAAAGACATCGACGCGTGCCATGCCAGCGCAGCCCAGTGCCTGATACGCCTGAATGGCGATCTCGCGGATTTTGTCGTTGATGTGCGGATCAATCGCCGCAGGAACCACCACTTTCGCGCCGTTATCGTCAATGTATTTGGTGTCGTAGGCATAGAAATCACTGTTGAGCACGATCTCGCCACAGGTGCTGGCCTGCGGATGATCGTTGCCCAGCACTGCGCACTCGATCTCGCGCCCCTTGATCCCTTGCTCCACCACCACTTTGTGATCGAATTCGAAGGCGAGGGCGACCGCCTGCGCGTACTGCGCTTCGCTGGTGACTTTGCTAACGCCGACAGACGATCCCTGATTGGCGGGCTTAACGAACAGCGGCAGGCCAAGACGGGCTTCTACCTCGGCAAAGCTTATCGTGTTGCGGTTGGCTCGCGTCAGCGTAATAAACGGCGCGATAGTCAGTCCGGCATCACGCAACAAGCGTTTGGTGACGTCTTTATCCATACACGCGGCTGAACCCAACACGTCGGAACCCACGAAGGGCAGATTCGCCACGCGCAGCATTCCCTGCAGCGAACCATCTTCACCCAGCGTGCCGTGAACAATCGGGAAAATCACGTCTACGGTCGGTAGCGGCTGACCATTCTGCGCATCAATCAACTGTTGCTCGTGTCTGCCCGGAACCTGCGCAAGGCTGGTCGCAGAAGGACGCAGCGCAATATGCGCAGGATCGTTGGCATTGAGCAGATAATTGCTGGCATCGCTGACGTGCCATTGTCCTTGCTTATCAATGCCTAACAGCACGACTTCAAAGCGGGTCTTGTCGATGGCATCGACAATATTTTTTGCCGATTGCAATGACACTTCATGTTCCGCTGATTTACCACCAAATACGATTCCTACCCGCAACTTTGCCATCTTAAACCCATTCCTTCGAACGCAAAGCGTATACATTACCACGACAAAACGAGGGATTCGCGGGCTTCTGCCATAATGTTAGGGAGAATTACACGGGAGGATGCGTGAGAGGAAAAGTCTGGCTGACGATGATCATTCTGAGCGTGGCGTGTGGCGTGGGATATCGCTATCTGCCGTCTTATTATGACCCGCTCGCCCCGCTTGAGGTATCCGATCCGCCCAACTGGCTTACCCAATTTAAGCTTAAACGTCTGACGCCAGCGCGCTGTCAGACGCTGTTGCAACAGGCAAACGAGCAGAAGCTGATCACGTCGCAGTCCGTAGCCGACAGCGCTGGCGAATGTCCCTTAACAGACGTAGTACGGGTGCGGGATTTTGGTGCAGTCAAACTGAGCAGCAGCTTCCTTGCCTCCTGTCCGTTGGCGCTGCGTTCCGCGCTGTATGTCGCTCAGCAGGCTGCACCCTTAACGGAACGTATGATGGAAAGCCAGCTGACCCGGATCGAGCATCTCGGCAGCTATGCCTGCCGCAACATTTACCATCGCCCTGATGCACGCCGTAGCGAACACGCGAGCGCAGAGGCCCTGGACATCAGCGGCTTTATTCTTGCTGACGGGCGACACGTTACCGTTCTGCGCGGCTGGAAGCAGGAAGAAAGCGCAACGTGGCTGCGGGCGTTGCTCAGTGCGAGCTGTCAATATTATGGCAACGGCCTGGGGCCGGACTACAACGCCGCTCACGCCAACCATTTTCACCTGGGAATACGGGGAATTGGCCTTTGTCGCTAAGCATAAAGCCCTGTGGCTTGTTGGGTTTTAATGTGATGTGTATCACAAATGTGGTGAACGGGAAGATAAAATAGCAAATTACGTGCCACCGCACCTGCGGATCCCCTGACAGACGTGGAGATTGCTAAACTAGCCGGCGTTTTCTGCTATTTATCACGATGAGCGTTTATGGAATCCTGGAAAGTTAATCTCATTTCCGTCTGGTTCGGCTGCTTTTTTACCGGTCTGGCAATCAGTCAAATCCTGCCGTTTTTGCCACTCTATATTTCGCAGCTTGGGGTGAACTCCCACGAAGCGCTCTCAATGTGGTCCGGTCTGACATTCAGCGTCACATTCTTAATTTCCGCGATTGTTTCTCCGCTCTGGGGTAGCCTGGCAGACCGTAAAGGTCGCAAGCTGATGTTGCTACGCGCCTCGCTCGGCATGGCGATTGCGATACTGCTGCAGGCTTTTGCTACCAACGTCTGGCAGCTTTTCCTGCTGCGCGGCATCATGGGGTTAACGTCCGGCTATATTCCTAATGCGATGGCGCTGGTGGCGTCTCAGGTGCCCCGTGAACGAAGTGGCTGGGCGCTCAGTACGCTGGCGACCGCGCAAATCAGCGGTGTGATTGGTGGCCCGCTGATGGGCGGTTTTATTGCCGATCACGTGGGCTTACGCCCGGTCTTTTTTATCACTGCAATGCTGCTGATCGTCAGCTTTATGGTCACGCTCTTTTTGATTAAAGAAGGCGTGCGCCCGACGCTGAAAAAGAGCGAACGATTGAGCGGAAAAGCCGTATTTGCGTCGCTACCTTATCCGGCGCTGGTGATCAGCCTGTTTTTCACCACGCTGGTGATTCAGTTATGTAATGGCTCAATCAGCCCGATCCTGGCGCTATTTATTAAGTCGATGGCCCCTGACAGTAATAATATTGCTTTTCTGAGTGGATTAATTGCCTCGGTGCCTGGGGTCTCCGCGCTTATCTCCGCGCCCCGGCTGGGTAAACTTGGGGATCGCATCGGCACCGAAAGGATCCTGATGGCAACGCTGATTTGTGCGGTCGTGTTGTTTTTGCCATGTCGTGGGTGACGACGCCTTTCCAGCTCGGGGTATTACGTTTTCTGCTCGGTTTTGCCGATGGCGCCATGCTACCCGCGGTTCAGACGCTGCTGGTCAAATATTCCAGTGACCAAATAACCGGGCGTATATTTGGTTATAACCAATCGTTTATGTATCTTGGCAATGTCGCTGGCCCGCTGATGGGCGCAACGGTTTCAGCCATGGCAGGATTTCGTTGGGTATTTATTGCCACTGCCATTATCGTGATGATTAACATTTGTCAGTTAGCCCTGGTTCTGCGTCAGCGGCGAAATATCCGCAAGCGGGTGTGAAGCGATTAAAAAGAAATGACTTAAGTGAAATTAGTCATTTTTTAGCATAACTTTTGATTATGGCCAGGGGTGACTATTTTATTCCTGGCTTTTAATTTAGCGTTCGGTTTTCGCGCGAGAAACGTTTCGCTCACCGTATTCTGTGATTATTTACGCAAAGTCTTTCCTTTTTTATAAAAATACTACTTTCAGACTCTAGGCAGCATGGATTCATAGTGATACCGTCAGCCTTCTTTGGATAAGGAAATGCGGTCATGAAAAATCTAATAGCTGAGTTGTTGCTTAAGCTTGCCCAGAAAGAGGAAGAGTCGAAAGAACTGGTTGCTCAGGTAGAAGCATTAGAGATTATCGTTACAGCGATGCTGCGCAATATGGCTCAGAACGAGCAGCAAATGCTGATTCATCAGGTAGAGGGCGCACTTGATGACGTAAAGCCCGATGCCAGCGTTCCGGATAACGATACGGAGTTGCTGCGCCAGTACGTACAAAAGCTGTTGAGGCATCCTCGTTACTAGTTTATTTCGTTTCTATGCTGTCATAAACCTGTCATATCAGAGACCTATAGTCGCTTTGTTTTTTATTTTAAGTGTATTAAGTACATGGAGAAAATAAAGTGAAACAAAGCGCTATTGCTCTTGCATTGTTACCACTGTTGTATATGCCTGTGAGTCATTCTGAAACGTCGTCAATGGCGGTGCTGGACAATCGTGCCGCACAGGGTGATATTACAACGCCAGGCGGAGCACGCCGATTATCGGCCGATCAAACACAAGCATTGCGCGAATCACTGAATGATAAACCGGCTAAAAATATTATTTTATTGATTGGCGATGGTATGGGTGATTCGGAAATTACGGCCGCGCGAAATTATGCTGAAGGCGCGGGTGGCTATTTTAAAGGGATTGATGCCTTACCGCTGACTGGCCAATACACCCACTATGCGCTGAATAAAAAAACCGGTAAACCGGATTACGTGACGGATTCTGCGGCATCAGCAACCGCATGGACAACCGGCGTGAAAACCTACAATGGCGCGCTGGGCGTCGATATTCACGAAAAAGATCATACGACGCTGCTGGAAATGGCGAAAGCGGCGGGGTTGGCGACGGGTAACGTCTCAACCGCCGAGCTGCAGGATGCCACTCCAGCCGCGCTGTTAGCGCACGTGACGTCTCGTAAATGCTATGGCCCGAGCGTAACGAGCGAGAAATGCCCGACGAATGCGCTGGAAAATGGCGGTAAAGGCTCGATCACCGAACAACTGCTGAATGCCCGCGCGGATGTCACGCTGGGCGGTGGTGCGAAAACGTTCGCCGAAACCGCAACCGCCGGCGAGTGGCAGGGCAAAACGCTGCGTGAACAGGCCGAGGCCCGGGGTTACCAGTTGGTCGGCGATGCGGCTTCGCTGGCGGCGATCGGCGAAGCCAGTCAGGACAAACCGGTGCTGGGACTGTTCTCTGACGGCAACATGCCTGTGCGCTGGGAAGGCCCAAAAGCGTCTTATCACGGCAATATTGATAAGCCTGCAGTAACCTGTACGCCGAATCCAAAACGCGATGAGACCGTACCCACGCTGGCGCAAATGACCGACAAAGCCATTGAGTTGCTCAGCAAAAATGAGAAGGGATTCTTCCTGCAGGTGGAAGGGGCCTCCATCGATAAACAGGATCACGCCGCCAATCCTTGCGGACAGATCGGCGAGACGGTGGATCTGGACGAAGCGGTGCAGCGCGCGCTGGCCTTTGCGAAAAAAGAAGGTAACACGCTGGTGATCGTCACTGCCGATCACGCTCACGCCAGCCAGATCGTCGCACCAGAGACAAAAGCGCCGGGCTTGACCCAGGCATTAAACACCAAAGATGGCGCCGTGATGGTGATCAGCTATGGCAACTCCGAAGAGGAATCGCAGGAGCATACCGGCAGCCAGTTGCGTATTGCGGCCTACGGCCCTCATGCGGCCAACGTGGTGGGGCTGACCGATCAAACCGACCTGTTCTATACCATGAAAGCGGCACTCGGCCTGAAATAATCCACCCCCGACAGGATAACTTTTGCTGTCGGGTGGTTTTTTTATCGTTAGCAGCCAGACTTATCTGAATCTCCCGGCGTTTATTCGCGGGAGATAGTCGAGTGAATACTCAAAAAAGGATGGTGCTATGAAAATAACATTACTGGTTACCCTATTGTTTGGTTTGATCTTTTTAACGACCGTTGGTGCGGCTGAGAAAACGTTAACCCCGCAGCAGCAGCGCATGACCACCTGCAATCAACAGGCGACGGCGAAAGCGTTGAAAGGAGATGCCCGTAAGACGTACATGAGCGATTGCCTTAAAAACAGCAAGTCAGCTCCTGGTGAAAAAAGCCTGACGCCGCAACAGCAAAAAATGCGCGAGTGCAACGTCCAGGCGACGGAACAATCGCTAAAAGGTGACGACCGCAGTAAGTTTATGAGTGCCTGCCTGAAGAAAGCAGCCTAGCCGACCTAGTGCTTACGGGTGAGCAAAGAAAAACGCTCACCCGAAATATCATACTTTCCCCGCCTGACCCGTCTCTATAATTTGGGAAAATTGTTTCAGAATGTTCCCAAAAAATAATGAACGACGAAAACTTTTACAAACAACCGGTCGATCTCGATGAAACCGCTCTTTCATCGCAGCAAAACGACCATCAACGCTCTGGACTGCGATTCGCCCGGCGAGTAAGAGTGCCGCGCGCAGTGGCGCTGGGAGGGATGTTTTTCCCTGTCGCCGCCGCGCTGGTCGCGAACCCTGTCCCCGGCGTCTGGTGGTTGTTGCTGGTGGGATGGGCGTTCGTCTGGCCTCATCTGGCCTGGCAAATCGCCAGCAGAGCCGTCGACCCGATGAGTCGGGAATTTGCCAATTTAAAAACGGATGCGGTACTCGCCGGAATGTGGATGGGACTGATGGGCGTCAATGCGCTGCCTTCCGCCGCGTTGTTGATGATCATCTGTATGAATCTGATGGGCGCAGGCGGTGTGCGACTGTTTGTTACCGGACTGGCCCTGATGGTGGTTGCCTGTCTGGTCACATTGCAGTTAACGGGAACCTCTCTGGCTTTAAGAAGCGCGCCGCTGGAAGGGGTGTTGACGCTGCCGGTCATCGTGATTTACCCGCTGTTATTCTCCTGGATTAGCTATCAGGCCGCGACCAGGCTGGCGCAACATAAGCGTCGGTTACAGGTGATGAGTACCTGTGATGGCATGACAGGCGTTTACAACCGGCGACACTGGGAAATATTACTGCGCAACGAATTTGAGCACTGCCGTCGCCAGCATCGGGAGGCCACGCTGCTGATCATTGATATCGACCATTTCAAAAGTATTAATGACACCTGGGGTCATGATGTTGGCGATGAAGCTATTCTGGCGCTAACCCAACAGCTGAGAATCACCTTGCGCGGGAGCGATGTGATCGGGCGTTTTGGCGGTGATGAATTTGCGGTGATTATGTGCGGTACGCCAGCCGAGAGCGCCATCGCGGCGATGTCACGGATTCATGAGGGGCTACGCGGGTTACGTCTGGCCTGCGCGCCGCAGGTCATTTTACATATCAGCGTGGGCGTTGCGCCGTTAACGCCGCAGTTCAGTCACTATCGGGAATGGTTGAAATCGGCCGATCTGGCGCTCTACAAAGCAAAGAATGCCGGACGTAACCGCACCGAAGTGGCGGCCTGACGTCCGGTTGTTCACTCAGGATTTACTGAGTTTGTCTGACTTCTCCATACACTTCGCCATCGCTTCAATCACCGCTGCACGAAATCCTCGCTCTTCCAGTACGCGGACCGCTTCAATTGTCGTGCCGCCAGGCGAACAAACCATATCTTTCAGTACGCCAGGATGCTCGCCCGTTTCCAGTACCATCTTCGCGGAACCCATGACCGCCTGAGCGGCAAATTTGTAAGCCTGTGCGCGCGGCATACCGCCCAGTACTGCGGCATCAGCCATCGCTTCGATAAACATGAAGACATACGCCGGGGCGGAGCCGCTGACGCCAACCACAGGATGAATCATCGACTCGGCAATCACTTCGGCTTCGCCAAAGCAGCGGAAAATATTCAGCACATCCGCGGTGTCTTCCGGGGTAACCAGCGCGTTTGGCGTCACTGAGGTCATCCCGGCATTAACCAGCGACGGCGTGTTCGGCATTGCGCGTACGATTTTCCGGTCGTGTCCCAGCGCGCGGGCGAGTTGATCGAGGGTCACGCCTGCTGCAATAGAGACCACCAGCGACTCTTTGTTAAGGCTGGAGGTTATCTCGCTGAGCACTTTGATCATAATGCCCGGCTTCACGGCGCCGAAAACAATATCCGCCACCTGGGCGACTTCCTGGGCGGACTGCGCGACGTTGATCCCATACTGATCGTGCAACGCGGCAACTTTATCGGGGGAAGGGGTGTAGACCCAGATCTGGCCTGGAAGCACCTGACCGCTGGCAATCAGGCCGCCGAGGATTGCTTTCCCCATATTACCGCAGCCGATAAAACCGATTTTCTTCTCCATCTCGTCACTCCCTATGGGTGATAGTTGTTGTTTTGTTTGATAAAGCCTAGCTTAGCGCGGATTGAAAGACGCATGAAGGGTAAACAGCACTTTGCCGCAGCGCAAAAGCACGAGACAATAGCCGATTGCACAAGAGACGGGAGCCAGTATGACCATATGGGTGGATGCGGATGCGTGTCCGAACGTAATTAAAGAGATCCTCTATCGTGCCGCCGGGCGCATGCAAATGTCGCTGATTCTGGTAGCGAACCAGAGCCTGCGCGTGCCGCCGTCGCCGTATATCCGTACGCTGCGTGTACCTGCGGGTTTTGACGTGGCGGATAACGAGATTGTGCGCCAGTGTGCGGCGGGCGATCTGGTCATCACGGCCGATATCCCGTTGGCCGCCGAGGTGCTGGCGAAAGGCGCGTCGGCGCTTAATCCGCGCGGTGAGCGTTATACCGAATCGACCATTCGCGAACGTCTGACAATGCGCGATTTTATGGATACATTGCGCGCCAGCGGGATCCAGACGGGCGGTCCGGATAGCCTCTCTGCCCGCGATCGTCAGCATTTTGCGGCGGAACTGGAAAAGTGGTGGCTGGAAGTTCAGCGCAGAAACGCGTGAATGTAATTTATTTTTTACACTTTCCTCGGCGCTATTTCTTGATATAGTAGGGCGTACATTGATATTTTCACTTTTAGTGGAATAAATACTTTACACTTAACGCTGTACTAGTTTGATGGTATGATTATTCCTTTAATGACATCTGATCCTGCCGCTTTGCGGCCTTCTGGGGAACGCCCACTATGACGCAACCGCTTTATCTTGTTGGCCCACGCGGCTGTGGAAAGACAACGGTTGGCATGGCGCTGGCTACGGCAATTGGTTGTCGGTTTGTCGATACCGATCAATGGCTGCAGTCGCAGGTACAAATGACCGTCGCGGAAATCGTCGAGCGTGAAGGCTGGCCGGGTTTTCGCGCCAGAGAAACGGCTGCACTGGCGGCGGTGACTGCACCGTCAACGGTCATCGCGACCGGCGGGGGAATCATTCTCACTGATTATAACCGCCACTTTATGCGTGATAACGGCATCGTCATTTATTTAAGCGCGCCGGTTTCCACGTTGGTTCATCGTCTTGAGGCCTCGCCTGAAGAGGAGTTGCGCCCCACGCTGACCGGTAAACCCCTGAGCGAAGAGGTGCAGGAGGTGCTGCAACAGCGGGATATTTTGTATCGCGAAGCGGCCCATTTC